>CAVURO010000013.1:0-45303 GCA_963743945.1 uncultured Actinomycetes bacterium | reverse complement strand
CCACGGTCGTGTCGCCCACCGCCCCCGGGGTGACGCCCGCTGAATCGGCCTTTGCGCGGTCGGCCACGCTGCTGCCGGCCGCGGCGAGGAGGGAGTCGGAATGGCCGTGATAGCACCCCGCGAACTTGACGATCCTCGATCGTCCCGTCGCTCCGCGAGCGAGGCGGATCGTCGACATGCCGGCCTCGGTGCCGCTGGAGGTGAGACGCACCATGTCGAGCCCGGGCACCGCCGCGGTGATCGTCTCGGCCAGGAGCACCTCGCCCAGCGTCGGCGCACCAAAGGTCGTGCCATCCAAGGCGGCCGCTCGGATCGCCTCGATCACCTTCGGGTGCGCGTGGCCGAGGATGGAGGCCCCGTAGCTCTGCACGTAGTCCAGGTACCTGCGTCCCTCCACGTCCCACACGTGCGCACCCTCGCCACGAGCCACGAAGTAGGGGACCCCGCCGACCGAGCGAAATGCCCGCACCGGCGAGTTCACGCCACCGGGGATCACCCGACATGCCCGGTCGAAGAGGGACTGGTTGGTGTTCATCCGTTGATCATGGCCGATGGATCATCCTCAGAGCGTCTCGGCGACCTCACGGGCGAAGTAGCTGAGGATCATGTCGGCGCCGGCCCGTTTGATCGCGCCGAGGTGCTCGATGGCGACGGCCTCGGCGTCGATCATGCCCCGGGCACCGGCCGCCTTGACCATCGCGTACTCGCCCGACACCTGATAGGCCGCCACCGGGACATCGAAGGAAGCCCGCACCTCGGCGATGACGTCGAGGTAGGCGAGCGCCGGCTTGACCATCACCATGTCCGCGCCCTCGGCAATGTCGAGCGCCACCTCGGCGAGCGACTCGCGGATGTTGCGCGGGTCCTGCTGGTAGCCCTTTCGGTCACCCCCGTCCCCGATGGTCACGCCCACCGCGTCACGGAACGGTCCGTAGAGCGCAGAGGCGTACTTGGCGGCGTAGGCCAGGATGGCGACCTCCTGGTGGCCGGCATCGTCGAGGGCCGCTCGGATGGCGGACACCTGACCATCCATCATCCCACTGGGGGCGACCACCGCCGCTCCCGCTCGGGCCTGTGCGACCGCCACCTGGGCGTAGCGGGCGACGGTCGCGTCGTTGTCGACGCTGCCGTCGCTGCGCAGGACGCCGCAATGGCCGTGATCGGTGTACTCGTCGAGACAGAGGTCGGCCATGAGCACCACGTCGTCGCCGACCTCGTCGCGCACATCGCGCAGGGCCATCTGCATGATGCCGTCATCGGCCCACGCCCCGCTGCCCAGTGCGTCCTTGTGGCCGGGAACGCCGAAGAGGATCACGCCGGGGATGCCGAGGGCGACGAGCTCGGCGACCTCCTTGCGCAAGGACTCCCGAGTGTGCTGCACGACGCCCGGAAGCGTGGCGATCGGTTGTGGCTCGGTGATGTCCTCGCGGACGAACAGCGGGGCCACCAGATCATCGATCCCAAGTCTGCTCTCGGCCACCAGACGACGCAGTGCCGGAGTACGACGCAGCCGTCGCATGCGACGTGCGGGATAGCTCATCACCCCAGCGTAGGGGCTCCAAGGCCCGTGGGCGGGAAGTGGGCGACCAGTGCGGCAAGGAGTCCGTCGATGGTGTGCTCGTCGGCCTCGACGTCGACGTGCAGACCGTGCTCGCGGGCCGCTGCGCTGGTGACGGGGCCGATGCTCGCGATGCAGCGAGGCAGGCTGTCCCTCTCCGCTGCGCTCAGGAAGTTCGTGACGGTGGACGCCGAGGTGAAGGCGATGGCGTCGGCGTCGGGGATCGCACGAAGTGCCTCCGGTGAGGGGACCACCGGTTCGGTTCGGTAGGCCTCCACCACCTCGACCTGCCAACCGGCTGAGCGAAGCCCTTCGGCCAGGACCGGTCGCGCCGCCGCGGCCTGCGGTAACAGGACCCTGCCTCCCCCAACAGGCGGGGCGGGAAAGGCGTCGAGCAACGACTCGGCCACGGCTCGTTCCGGCAGCAGATCGGCCACCACGTGGTGACGGGCCAGGGCGGCGGCGGTGCCGGGGCCGATGGCCGCGACACGGGCAGGGCCCAGATCGCGGGCGTCACGCAGATGCAACCAGAACCGGTCGACCGCGTTCACCGAGGTGAGCACGACCCAGTCATGGGACGCCACTGATGCTGCGGCGGCGGCAAGGGCAGCGCCGCCATCGGCGGGGTCGGTGATCGCAATGGTCGGCATCTCGACAACCTCGGCCCCCAAACGACTGAGTCGCCCCGCCATGGTCGAGCTCTGCTCACGAGCCCTGGTGATCACGATGCGCCGGCCGAACAGCGGCCGTGACTCGAACCAGGCCAGGTTCAAACCCGCGACCTCGCCGACGATGATCGCAACGGGGGGTTCGAGGTCGACCGCGCCCAACTCGCCCAGCGTCGTGCGAATCGTTCGCTGGGAGGACCGTGTTCCCCAACGGACCGCCGCCACCGGCGTGTCCGCCGGACGCCCACCTGCGATCAGTCGCTCGGCGATCTCCCGGCGATGGGCCACCGCCATCATCAGGACGATGGTGTCGCCTGCGCGGGCCAGCGCATCCCAATCGACACCGGGATCGACGCCATGGCGGCTGTGCCCGGTCACCACGGTGAACGAGGTCGACAGGCCCCGGTGGGTGACGGGAACACCCGCATAGGCGGCTGCGGCGATCGCGGAGGTCACCCCCGGCACGACCTCGAACGCGACGCCCGCGCCGAGCAGGGCCTCGGCCTCCTCGCCGCCACGTCCGAACACGAAGGGGTCACCGCCCTTGAGGCGAACCACCTCCAGCCCCCGTTGGCCTCGCTCGACCAACAACTCGTTGATCGCGTCCTGTTGGACCGGACCCCCGGGCGTCTTGCCGACGTCGATGATCTCCGCTCCCGTTCGGGCCCGGTCGAGCAGTGAGGCCTCGGCCAGACGGTCGTGCACGATCACGTCCGCCACCGCCAACAGTTCGGCGCCCCGCACGGTCAGGAGCCCCGGGTCGCCGGGTCCCGCACCTACCAGATACACCGTCACGAGCGGTCCCCCAGGCCCAGATCCTCGAGCAGGAGCCTGCCTCCCCCGGCGTCGAGAAGGTGCCGGGCAAGGGCGCGTCCCAGATCGGTCGGGCTCTGGTCGCCACGGGCGACGGCCTCGTCACGCAGGACCATGCGCCCGTCGCTCGAGGCCAACATCGCGCGCAGCCACAGCGCTCCGTCGTCCCTCGTCACCGCGTAGGCCCCGACGGGCAGATCGCAGCCACCGCCCAACGTTCCCAGGAACGCCCGCTCCGCGTCGACGGCCTCCCGGGAGGGTCCGTGCTCGAGTTGGGTGAGCAACGAGCGGATGACCACATCGTCGCCTTCGTCGCCGTCCCGACATTCGAGCGCCAACGCCCCCTGACCGACCTGGGGCAGCATCTCGCTCGGCGTCAGCACCTGGGCCACCAGGTCCTCGTGCCCCAGGCGATCGAGCGCCGCCTTGGCCATGACCACCGCCCCGAACTGCGACGCCTTGGCCAGACGGGTGTCGATGTTGCCGCGCAGCTCGGCGAACGAGAGGTCGTTGCGCAGATCGGCGAGCTGCACCCGCCGGCGGGCAGACCCCGTGGCGATCGTGGCTCCGGTGGGCAATGCATCCAGCGTCCGGCCGACCAGCACGTCTCGTGGGTCGGCGCGCTCGGGCACGGCCGCGATCAGGAGCTCGGGCGGGCTCAGGGCGGGATCGGACGGAAGGTCCTTCGCCGAGTGAACCGCCACGTCGGCCCGACCGTCGATCACCGCCGCCTGGACCTCCTTGACGAAGATGCCCTGACCGCCCATCGACGAGATCGGCCGGTCCACCACACGGTCGCCCACGGTCTCGATGACCACGAGCTCGACCTCGAGGTGCTCGTGAAGCCCCCGCAGGAGCCCGGCGACATGGTTGGCCTGCCACAGCGCGAGAGCGCTGCCGCGGGTCGCGACGCCGACGCGCATCGGGCGAGCCGGGCCTAGAGGCCGAACAGCTCGCGAAGCGCCTCGGCGAGACGTTCACCACGAGGCGTCCCTGCCGCATCCTTGAGACGCACCGTGGGCTCGTGCAACAACTTGGCCACCAGCGAACGACTCATCGCGTCCAGCGCGTCACGCTCGCCCGGCGCCAGCCGGCGACCAACACGCTCGACCTCGGCGACGCGGATGGCCTCGACGTGGTCCCGGACCTCGGTCACCAGCGGCGCAACCTGGCGCGCCGTGGCCACCTCCCGGTAGCGGGCCACCTCGTCGTCGATGAGATCACGGACGATCGACACCTCACGACGGCGCTCGTCGAGACCGATCTGCGCAAACGCCCGGAGATCGTCCATGTCGAGCAGGGTGACCCCCGGCAACTCCGCAACATGGGGGTCGACGTCCCGGGGGACGGCGACGTCGACGATCAGGAGCTCCCGTCCTCCTCGGGCAGCCATGACGGGTTCGATGTCCGCGTGCTCGACCATCACCGAGGTCGCCCCGGTGGAGGTCAACAACACGTCGATCTCGGACAGGACTTCGGGCAACTCGGACAGCCTGATCGCACGGCCCCCGACTCGCTCTGCCAAGGCGTCGGCCCGCTCACCTGTTCGATTGGCGACGAGGACCTCGGTGACCCCGGCCCGGGACAATGACATGACCATGCCCTCACCCATCTCGCCGGCGCCCACCACCAGGACCTTGCGCCCCTCGAGGGTGCCGAGGCGTTCGGTGGCCAGCGCCACCGCCGCATGCGACACCGACGCGGCGTGCCTGCCGATGTCGGTCTCGGTGCGAGCGCGCTTTCCGGCCTCGACGGCATGGCGGAACAACATGTTGAGCACCGGACCGGTGGCGCCCTCGGCAGCGGATGCCTCCCATGCCGTCCTGACCTGACCCAGGATCTCCCCCTCGCCCAGGACCGCCGAATCGAGCCCCGCCGTCACGGTGAAGAGGTGAGCTACGGCCGCGGCATCGTGGAACGTGTAGAGATGATCGGCGAAATCCTCCGGAGCCAGCAGGGCCAACTCGCCGAGGAAGTCACGCACGTCCTGCACGGCCCCGTGGAACCGCTCGGCATGGGCATAGATCTCGGTGCGGTTGCACGTGGAGAGCACGACGACCTCGCTGATGTTGTCGCGACTCGCCAGATCGTGAAGCGCCTTGGGCAGGCGCATGGGCGACACCGTCATGCGCTCGAGGAGCTCGAGAGCGACACTGCGGTGATTGAGTCCCACGACGATCACAGACACGCCTGCAAACGCTCCCTTGCCTCGGCGAACCGACCGGTTCGGACCAACTCAAGCATCCCTGAATCGAGGGCCTCCTGCCAACTCAAGCCTTCGGTGGCCAAACCCTGCGCGAGCAGTTCCGCCCGCCGCTCGGCAAGGAGGTCGAGCAAGGTCAGGTACTCGGGACCGAGCTCGTCGCTGAGTCGACCACGCAACCACGACGACAAGGCCGGACTGTGCCCGCCGGTTGAGACGGTCAACATGATCGGGCCACGGCGCACGACGGCCGGCAGGGTGAAGGCGCAGTTCTCCGGATTGTCGGCGCTGTTGACCCACACGCCCGCCGCCTCACCGTCCAGATAGACCTGCCGGTTGACCGCGCGATCATCCGTGGCGGCAACCACCAGGCGGTAGCCCGCCACTTCACCGGATCGATAGGGCCGCTCCTTGAGGGTGATGGCCTCCAGGCTTCGGACCTCCGGTGTCGCCTGCACGGCAACCACGTCGACGACTGCCCCCGCAGCCAGCAGCCCCTCGATCTTCCCCAACGCAACACGACCGCCACCCACCACCAGACAGGGCCGGTCCCGGAGGATCAGATTGACCGGATACTGCGGGCCCTCGACCGGCATCAGGACCCGGCCGCCGCGGCGGTCGCCGGGCTGTCGGCATGCTCGACGAGGGTCGAGGCCTCGGGGGAAGGCACCGGGTCGGGGACCGCTGCGAGGGTGACCTTCCCGCGCTGTTGATAGAAGCTGAGGATCTGCAGTTCCACGGCGAGATCGACCACCCGCAACGACACGTCGGAGGGCACCGAAACCATGGCCGGAGCGAAGTTCAGGATGGAGCGCACCCCTGCATCGACCAATCTTTGGGCCACGTCCTGGGCCACCGCCGCCGGGGTGGCGATCACGCCGATGGCGATGCGGTGCTCGTCCACAACGGCGGGGAGCTCGGCGATGGAGCGAACCACGAGCTCGCCCATGCGCTCGCCCACCTTGGTGGGGTCCGCGTCGATCAGCGCGGCCACGACGAAGCCGCGATCGCTGAACCCGTGATAGTTCGCGAGCGCATGACCCAGGTTTCCCATACCGACGATGGCGACCGGCCGGTCCTGGGTCAGGCCCAGCTCCCGACTCATCTGGTAGAGGAGATATTCCACGTCGTAGCCCACGCCACGCGTGCCGTAGGACCCGAGATAGGACAGATCCTTGCGAACCTTGGCGGCGTTCACGCCTGCCAGCTCGGCAAGTTGCTCGGACGAGATGGTGGCAACCCCGTCGCGGGTCAGCTCACCCAGACTCCGGGCATAGACGGGGAGCCTGGCAACGGTGGCCTCGGGAATGGGGCGACGAGGACGATCGACCATCAGGCCCTCGATCGTAGCGATCGAGGGCCTGATTTCACAAAGGGGCAATCGTCTTGCGTATCCTCGGAGTTGATGTCGACACCGACGATTGCCCTCGCAGCGGGATCCACCGTGTTGGCCCTTGCCTTCGCGGGCTCCACCTGGGAGCGCTGGCTGGCACGTCACCGTCGTCACGAGCTCGCGTGGAGCGTCGCCCTGCTCTTCTTCGCATGCGGAGCGGCGTCGCTCTGGGCAGGCGCCACCCTCGGCTGGAACGAGGTGAGCTTCCGCTTCTTCTACGCCTTCGGCGCCGTGCTCAACGTCCCCGCCCTCGCCCTCGGCACCATCTACCTGCTGGGTGGAAAACGCCTTGGCGATCGCTTCGCCGTAGGCATCGCCCTGTCACTGGCCTTTGCCGCGGGCGTCATCACCGTCGCCCCGTTGACGCACACCTTCGACTTCGATCCGGCGGTCCTTCCCCAGGGAAGCGAGGTCTTCGGCCCGCTCCCCCGGGTGCTCGCCGCCGTCGCCAGTGCGGCAGGGGCCCTGGTCGTGTTCGGCGGGGCGCTCTGGAGCGCCGCCCGCCTCCGCCGGAGCCGACCACGACTCGTGGTGGGCAACCTCGTCATCGCACTGGGCACGGCCATGCTCTCGATGAGTGGGATGCTCAACAGCCTGCTCGGCGAGATGGACGCCTTTGCGGTCACCTTGACCGCGGGCATCGCGGTGCTCTTCGCCGGTTTCCTGATCACGACCTCGGGTGGGTCGGCCGCCGGCGCGGCATCGGGCGAAGCCTCGGGAGCCGACGGCTCAGGACAGCACGAGCAGCTGCAGCACTCCGGCGAGGACGATGACCGACAACAGAATGGCCATGGCGATGGTGGTTCCGGGTCTCAAGATGGCTCCGATCGGGAGGAGGCGCGCAGCGACACGGGCACCGCTGCGGTCGTCGCATTGTTCGGTGAATCTGCATCGCCGCCGGTGCCCGACGAGTCGAGGGCCTCGAGTGTGAGTGCGTCGCCCACGTCGAGACCCAGCTCCTCGGCCGCCGACTGACGGTCGACGCAGATCGACAACAGGCCGTAGGAATCCACGACCAGCCCGATCCTTCCGGGAGGAATCGAACCGTAGGTGTCCGCACGACGAACGGTGCGAACCTCGCCGGCGAGGCGCAGTCGCACACTTTCACCCCACTCGTCGATGTCCTCACTGCCGACGTTCAACTGCAGGTTGCCGTATCGATCGACCCAGAGCACCTCGACGACCAGGCCACCGTTCTCGGATCGGACGATCGGCAGCGTCGCCGGCATCAGGCTCAGCGCATCGACGGTGGGGCCGAGCGCGGTGAGCGCCACGCCGTTGCACAGGTGCGCCGCGACCGGCGCAAAGATGTCACGACCGGAAAAGGTCACCCCGGGCGACGGAAGGTGGTAGTCCGGGTCGGACAGCTCCACCACCACGCCCGGTCCTCCCGCCATGGCAACTGCACCTGCCAGCAGCCCGTTGTCAGGGCCCACGAGGACTCCTGCGCCGCCGGCGATCTCGACGGCGATAGCCCGTCGATCGGTGCCCACGCCGGGGTCGACAGCAGCGAGGATCACGCCGGAGGCAACGTACTGAATCGAGCGGGCGAGGGTGAGACCGCCCGAACGGACATCGTGGGCGGCAATGCCATGGGTGAGGTCGATCACGGTGGCGTGTGGAGCCAGGTCGCGGATGACCGACTTCACCACGCCCACCGACTCGTCGTCGGTGCCGTAGTCGGAGAGGAAGGTGACGGTGTCGAAGCCGGAGGCCATCGAGGCCGAGCGTACCGGCGTCGGGGCGATCAGGGAGAACCGTGCTCAGCCGGCCTCGGTGAAGCTCCGGGCCAGATAGCGGTCGACCTCATCTTCCGCAAGGCGGTAGGAACGGCCGACGCGAACCGCGCGGAGGTCACCGGCCTTGATCAGTCGGTAAACGGTCATTGTCGACACGCGCAAGACGTCCGCCACCTCGGCGACCGTCATGAAACGGTGACGACCCACTGTCTGAGCCAAGTCACACTCTCCTCCGCTTGGCTGCAACTGTACGTCTTTGTATCGGTCCGGAAAAGGGCGATCCTTAGCCCGCTCTCCGCCGTGCTCAGCCTCGTGCGTGCTCCGCCGTGCTCAGCCGTGCTCAGCCGTGTCCGAGCTCGGTGGCTCGGGTGGTCGCCGCCACCACGGCGTCGACCACGGCCTGAGGCATGCCCGCACCCTCCAGAACCGCGATGCCGGCGGCCGTGGTTCCCCCCGGCGAGGTCACCGCCGCACGGAGCGCCCGGGGGGTGTCGCCGGTCTCGATCAACAGGCGAGCCGAACCGAGCAACGTTCCGAGCACGAGCTCCCTGCTCACCTCCGCTGCCAGTCCCACCTCCTCGCCGGCTTGGATCAGCGCCTCGACCATGAGGAAGACATACGCCGGACCCGAGCCCGAGAGCCCCGTCACGGCGTCAAGTTGCGATTCCTCCACACGCACCACGGCGCCGACCGCGCCGAGGATCCCCTCGGCCCATGCCATGTCGGCCTCGCCGGCATGTGAGCCTGCGGCAATCGCGGCAACCCCTGCGCGGACCAGCGCGGGGGTGTTGGGCATCGCCCGCACCACGGGAATGGAGCCGAGCTCGGCCTCGAGACTGGCGATCGTGATGCCTGCCGCTATCGACAGGGCCCTCCCCGCACCGGCCGAGACGGCTGCTCGACACGCCGCCGCGACGTCGGGGGGCTTGACGGCCAACACCACACCGTCGGCGGCCACCGGGCTCGCCGAAAGCGCGACGCCGACCAATCGCTCCGCCAACTCCTCACGCCGTGCGGGTGAGGCCTCGACGATCGTCAGCTCCTGCGGTTCGGCCCATCCCGAGCTCAACAACCCTCCGGCAAGGGCTTCGCCCATGCGGCCCCCACCCACAATCGCCAATCGCGTCCTCATGGCGGCGACCCTATCGCCACTCGGAAACCCGCAAAGGGTTGAACCGCCCGGGTCCTCACGGCCCGATCGCGAACCCGACCGGGAACTGGAGAACTCGACCGAGAGCCCAGGCGCACCGATCCACCAAACCGGAACGGACTACGGCAGACAGCCTCGGGGATTGCGTGCGGAACCGCCGTAGCGGGTCTCGAAGTGGAGATGGGGGCCCGTGGAACGGCCGGTGTTGCCGACGTAGCCGATGACCTGGCCTTGGGAGACCCTGTTACCGTCACCGGCGGCGATGCGGCTCTGATGGCCATACAGGGTGGAGAGACCGTCACCGTGGTCGACGACCACCGTATTGCCGTAGCCGTCCATGGTCCCGGCGAAGATCACGGTTCCGGCCTTGGCGGCCCAGATGGGCGTGCCGATCGACGTTGCGATGTCGATACCCGCATGCAGGCGGCCCCAACGAGAACCGTACTCCGAGGTCACCGAGCCACGGGTGGGCCAGATGCAGCCCCCCCGCCCGGCGCCCATGTCGGGGGAAACGCCCTGTCGGGAAGCGCGGGCGAGGATCGCGGAGAGCTGGGCCTCGGCCTTGGCGGCGGCATCGATCTCGGCAAGGACCTCGGCCTTGCGCTGCTCGACCTGCTTGTCGAGGCGAAGCTTCTCGGCCCGAGCGGCCTTGAGGTCGTTCAGGCGACTCTGGGTCTCACGGCGCCGAGCTGCCGCGACGCCTGCCACGGCGGTGGCCTGTTGCTGAAGAACCTCGAGATCATCCTCGGCCTTGTCGAGTTGGTCGATCAGATCCTGATCGGTGGCCGCAACCTGGGCGAGCAGGGCCGCCTTGCGGGCAACCACCGCGATGTCGTCGGAGCCGGCGACCGCATCGTCGGCGCCGTTGGGACGAATGAACGAACTGACGGCCCGATCCACCAGGGCGCCGGTGATCGAGACGATACGTGCCTGGGTGGCACTCAACTGTTGTTGAACGGCAGCGAGCTCGGCGTCGGCGGCTTCCGCCGCCTGGCGAGCTGCCTGTGCCTGCGCCGACTGGGCGGCCACCTGGCTGTTGAGGGCCGCAATCGCCCGTTCCAGTTGGGCATCCGAAGCCTTCAGGACATCGAGCTCCTTCGCCAGCTTTGCCCTCTTGTTGCGAGCCTGGTCACGTGCCGCGCGTGGATCCTTGCCCCCTGCAGCGCCCACGGGCGCGGCCGTGACGGCCAGCAGTGATGCAACGACCAGCAGGAGCAGGAATCGAACTTTGATCATTCGCTCTGAGGATCTTCCCATCTTCGGTCCCAGCGGTGGGTTGACCGTCGAACCGTAACACAACAGCAATAGAACAGGAGAAATCTTGGCCGGAGCGAGCCGGGGACGATCAGACATCCGAGAGCAACGAGGCGGGACCCCAGCGCCATTCGTACTTCCCCGAACGAAGGTGCTGTGGTCCCGCCTTGTCGTTCAGAATGACATGAAACAACACCACATGCAATTCGAGGGCCTCAGCGTGCCGAGAAACGGGAGGCGAAGCCGATGCGCAGTGCCGGTCGAAAGAACTGCTCGACGTACTGGTAGGCCGAGCCGATGAGCTGATCGAGCTGTTGGACGTCGAAGGACTCGAGCGGGAGCCGCCCGACCAGGTAGACCGCGTTCTCGTCACCGATCGCAAACGACAACCCGTGCATGGTCAGGTTGCGACGCAACAGGTGCGAATAGAAGTCCGCCTCGTTCTCCTCGGGTGCAGGCATCACATAGGTCTCGACGTGCAGCGATCGCTGCGCCAGACGGAACCACAGGGTGGTGAAGTCCTTCTCCTCACCCTCCAGGCGCACGTACCAACGACGTTCGCCCGGCTCACCTCGATCGACCGCGACCATCACCGGGTTCTCGTCGAGCTCCTTGCGCAACCAGGCGTCGATCCTCGCCTCGATCGCATCGAGCTCGGCGGAGGAAGCCGGAGGCACTAGCGGCATTCGACCAGGACCCGCTCCGTGAGGTCGGCGTGGATGCGTCGGATTCGTCCCGCCGCCATCGACCAGGTGTAATCACGCGCCCGCAGCGCTCCACCTGCGCCCATCGCCTGTGCCCGGTCGCGATCGTCGAGCAGCGTCGCAACGTGGCGGGCATAGTCGATCGGTGAACGGCCCTCCACGAGAAAGCCGTTCACCCCGTGGTCCACCAGGGTCTGCAGGCCGCCGACGGCCGCGACGACCAGCGGGGTTCCGCATGCCGAGGCCTCGAGCGCGACCAGGCCGAAGGATTCCGTTCGACTCGGCACGAGCACCACGTCGGCTGCCCGATACCACGTCGAGAGCAGATGATGGGGCTGGGGCTCCACGAATCGCACCTGGCTCTCGAGGCCCAGATCGGACACCAGCTCATGCGCACGGGCAAGCTCGGCCAAGCCGTCGGGGCCACTCGGGCCACCGAGGATCACGAGCTCGGCGTCGGGACGACCCAGCTCGGCCAGCGTGCGAACGGCAACGTCAACCCCCTTGAGAGGTTGAATGCGCCCGACGAAGAGCAGCACGGGATGCTGCGGCGCTCCGAGACCACCGCCGTCGGACATACGGGTGGTCTCGATCATGCCCGACACGGAAGGGACCGCTGCATGACGAGAGGACCGATTCGTTCCCTCTTCGCCGGCCGGTGCGCGCCACCCCAATGCCACACGAGCCCCGTCACGATCCCCCGGGGAGAAGAATGCATGATCGACACCCGGGGGAATGACCTCGATGCGATCGACGGCGGCGCCGTAGTGGCGCTGCAACTCCCCGGCCTCCTCGATGCTGTTGGCCAGGATGGCATCGCTGCAACCGATCACCATCGACTCGGCCTGCTCACGAGCCGCGGGTTCGGGCCCCGACAGCTGCGACTTCACCCGGGCGAGCGTGTGGAACGTCGACAGGAGCGGCAGGCCCAGCTCGTGTTTGACGGTGTGGCCCACCATGCCCGACAACCAGTAGTGGGCATGCACGGCGTCGGCTTCACCGGTCGCACGAATGTGGTCGATCACCCCGGCGGTGAAGGACGGGACCAGGGACAACAGATCTTCCTTGTCGAGCTCGGCCCTCGGCCCCGCATCGACGTGCACGACGCGAAAACCGGGTTCGACGATGACCTCCGGAGCAAGGCCCGCATCCCAGGTACGGGTGTAGACGTCGCAGGCGACGCCGGCCTGTGCGAGGGAGGAGACCAGCTCGCGAACGTAGACGTTGAGACCGCCACTGTCCCCGACACCGGGCTGTTGCAGTGGCGACGTGTGAAACGAGATCACCGCCAGACGACGCACGGCTTCACACCCTACCAATCAGGTCAGATTCTCGTCACGGCGAACCGATACGAGGGTCGTCGGCGGGTGACCGGGATCTCAACCCACGTCGGGCAGGCCGTCCCCCCGGTCGTCGGGACGACGTTCGTCGGGGCAATGGTCGTCGTCAACCGGGTGCAGATCGGCGATCACCACCTCGACGCCGTTTTGCAGAACGAAGGACTGATACACCCTCAACAGCACCTGCTTCTGCTCCGAGGTCAACCGATGGTCGCCGAAGAGCACGTTCTTGAAATCGTCGCCCTCGCGCTCCTCGAGAATCCCGGCGCGCACGTAGAGCGTCTCCGCCGACAGACTGAGTGCCCTGGCGATCTGTTGGAGGATCTCGGCCGACGGCTTGCGCAAGCCCCGTTCGATCTGGCTCAGGTACGGGTTGGAGATGCCGGCGACCTCCGAGAGCTTCCGCAGCGACATGCGGACTTCCTGTCGTTGCTCACGGATGAAAGAGCCCAGTTCACCGAGGCGGGAGTCCAACTACATCACCTTCCGATCCGGGCCGCTGCCGGTCCGATCAACCACGATCCTCATGAAAGGAGGCTGTCGACGGATGCCTCGCCACTTTGATAGCGACGGGTGATCTCCGCCTGAAAGGCATCGAGGCGCTCATGCAGACCACGGCGATGTTCCGAGAGCTCCTGCTCGTAGGCCGAAAGGCGCCTGATCTGCTCCTTGAGCTCATCGACCGACAAGCCGGCCAGCGACGCCAGCACGCCCGGGCCCACGATGGCGTCGAGCTCCTTGGTGTCCATGGTCGCCTCATCCGGCTCGATGACCGCCGCTGCCCGCGCACCCGATCGCTGCGCGAAGCCCTCCGAAAGGACGTCCGGCAGCTGGGCGACCGAGCCTGCGCTGTCGAGCGACTCCTCGCCCATCTCCCGACGGCGCCATTCCGCACCAACGATGTCGAGTCGGCCCTGGGCCATCCGCCGACGAAACGACATCACACCTTCGAGGGACTGACAAACGGCACGCCGGGCGCGAAGCTCCTCCATCGTCAGGTCGGTCAGGCCTGCGACGTAAGCCGGGTCGAGCACGAGGCCGAGCTTGTCATCCACCACAGCGAGGTTACTCGCCATGCACAACCGATGGGAGCCTCACGAGCCCGAACGCGCTCGCACCGGGACGGTGATCGTGTGCAGACCGGTCGCCCCGTCGGGGACGACGCCTCGACGTTTCTCGGTCTGGGGCGCCCCCGTCGCATCGGTGGCTCGGCACTGGATGACATGGCTCCCCGGAGGCGGGTCCCAGGGGAGCCACCACTGACGCCATGTGGTCGAGGCATGCTCGGGACCAAGGGTCGCCGCCTCCCAGGGGCCGTCATCGACGCGGACGTCGACTCGAGCGATGCCCACGAGTGGAGCCCACGCGACACCGGCGATGGGAGTCGTGACCGCGTCGATGGTCCTGTAGGCACGAGGAGTGTCGATGCGCGACTGCAACTTGATCGGACCCCGAGCCGACCATCCCCGGGGAACCCAGTAGCCCTCGAAACGATCGAAGCGGGTGAGCTCGATCCGACTCAGCCACTTGGTCGCCGACACGTAGCCGTACAGCCCGGGCACGACGAGTCGGGCCGGGTAGCCGTGGCTGGGGCTGAGCGGCTCACCGTTCATGGCCACGGCGATGATGGCGTCACGTCCGTCGAGCGCGTCGACGGGAAAACCGCCCGTCCAACCGTCGACCGATCGACCCACGATCTGGTCTGCGTCGGGCTCGATGCCCGCCTCTTCGAGGAGATCATCCAGGCGAACCCCCAACCAGCGTGCATTCCCGACGAGGCCGCCGCCCACCTCGTTGGAGACACAGGCAATGGTGAGGTCGGTCTCGATCATCGGCCGTGCCAAGAGGTCGTCGAAGCTCAAGGTGAGGGGCTTGCGGACCATGCCCGTCACCTTGAGCTGCCAGTCGTCGATCGACACCCTGGGAACCACAAAGGCCGTATCGATACGGTAGAAGCGATGCTGCGGGGTGATGAAGGTCGACAGCCCCGACACGGTTCGAGCGGGGTCGGGAGGAAGCGGGGGGAGACGATTCCTCGGAATCGGCAACACCAACGCGGCCCGCTCGGCGGCAACCTGAAACCGGCTCTGCAGGAGGCGACCCATGCCGCCGACGGCAACGGCCGATGCTCCGACGGCCCCGGACAGGACGAGAAAGCGACGACGGTCCACGTCGCCCTCGGCGTTGGTCGACTCGCCGGTGGTCGACTCGCCGGTGGTCAACTCGCCGGTGATCAACTCGCCGTTGGTCGACTCGACGCGGCTGCCGTCTCCCTGCGATCGAGCCGCGCCGGCAACCTGCCGAGAGTCCTTGCGCCACACCTGTCGATGGAAGACCCACAACACGACTGCCCCGACAACCCCGGCCACAAGGCTCGGCCACGCCCTTGGGAGCCCCCCTTGGCGACCGGTGATGCCGAGCGCCGCACCCAGGACGCCGAGGAGCACCGCTGCCGTCATGCCCTCGACGGCCCGACGGGAACGAAGGGTACGGACACCGACGCCGGCGCTGATGATCGTGAGTGCAAGCGCCATGCCGACCAGCAGCGCCGCCTTGTCACCCGTGCCGAACAGATCGATGGCCCAACGCTCGACGCCGAGGGGCACGAGATCGATGATGCGATCGCCGATCACCGCAAGCGGTGAACGTGCACCGGCATCGAAGCCGGCCACCAACTCGCCCGCTGCCAAGCCGCCTCCGGCAGCCAGGAGACCCGCCGTGATCCCGGCACGCCTCCCGCCGGGATCCGGCCCGGTGTCTGCGCCATCGGCGGGGTTCGGGGACCTCGACCTCTCGCTCATCGCCTGTTGCCCATCGGGCGCTACGGCGCCAGAGCTGCGACGAGGTAGGCCGCAATCGGAACGCTGCAGACGAACGCGTCAAGTCGACGCGCTTCGCCTGTCGGTCGCTTCCCGTCCCCGAACAGCACGTCGACGAGCGCCGGCCCCGGAGGTGAGAGGAGGGCCACCGAAGCCACGAGCGCGATCATGGCGCCGTCACCAACCGTGTTCCCCACCACGACCCAGGCGGCAAAGCCGATGACACCGGCGGCGGCAACACCGGAAGCAGGACCTTCCCACCACGAACCTGCGCCGCTGCCGATCAGGTGGTTGCCGAGATCGTAGGCGCCGACGACGAGCACCAGGACCACGGCCGTGGTCTCGTCCAGCCGAGCCACCAGAACCAGCGTTGCGGCGGCAAGCCCGAAGACCAGGGAGGCGATGACGACCATGCCCAACTCGGCCAACACCGGGTTCGGCCGTGGCACGGTGACAGCGCCCGTCTCTCCTGCCGGCCCGGCGGTACCCCCGGACATCCACATGCGGGTCAAGAAGGGGCCGACGATCAACAGCGGAAGTGCAAGCGCCACGGCACGCACACCCTCGGATGCAGCGAGCAGAGGGAGGCCCGCTGCGCCCAGAACGACCGAAAGCCGCGAGGCGTCACCGACGACCTGTCCCGCCTCCGAGACCAGCAGACCCCATCTCCCGCTGTCCGTCCACCTCGCCGCTGCGCTTCCGGCCTCGAGGGGCACCTGGCCGCCGAACACCGGCTCGTCATGCCTCAGATCGACGTGGGTCAGGTCGATCATCACCTCTGGTTCGTTTGAGGGCCGTCGAGCCCGAATCACCCCGTCAGCGGCCACTCCCGCGAGCACCGCGACAAGCAGGGCCAAGGCCAATGGCGACACGGTGATGGCGCCGAGAGCGCAGGCGACCCACACCCACCCGACTCGGGACCGGTGATCATCCTCCCGTTCGACCGACGGCGCGCGCGGCCTGACCGGGGCGGTCGAGGGCGGGGAGACCCGGCCGCGCAATCGAGGGGGGGCGGCTTGCCCGCTCTGCCTGCGGTCGCCGACATCAGCCATGTGCGCCGCCGGAGACAGGGGGAATGACGGCGACCTCGTCGTGGTCGCCAACAGGATCGTCGAGCCCCGTCGGCTCACCGTTGAGCCAAACCTGCGAGCGCTCCAGGACCGCCATGAAAGGCTCACCCCAGCGCCGAGAAGCCTCGTCGAGGACATCGCCGACGGTCGTTCCGACAAGCTCGACTGAACTGACTCCCGCTGCCTCGCGAGCGGAGGCAAAGAGTCTCAACTTGGCCACTGATCCTCCGGCGTTCGGTGGTCGCCGATCGAGCTTCTCGACCGCCGGGACCACGTTGCGTGCCATTGGCGAGGTTACCTGATCGCCTCCCTCGGGTACGGTCATGACTCGATGACGCCGACTCGCATCCTCCTCATACGACATGGCCAGTCCGAGTGGAACGCGTCAGGTCGTTGGCAGGGTTGGGCCGATCCGCCGCTCACCTCGCTCGGGCGCCGCCAGGCGAACGCCGCGGCCGCCAGGATCGGATCGGTCGACGCCGTCTTCGCGTCCGACCTCATGCGCGCCGCGGAGACCGCGGCCATCATCTCCGAGTCGACGGGTGTGGGTCCGGTCATCGTCGAGGCCCGCCTGCGCGAACGTGATGTCGGCGCCTGGACCGGGCTCACCCATGCCGAGATCGACGCCGGCTGGCCGGGCATGCTGGCTGTTCGTCCCCTGCAGCCCCCCGACGGCGAATCGCTCGAACAGGTCCTGGACCGGGTGCTCGATGGAATCGATGCCGTGGCAGCGGCCTACCCGGGTGGTGAGGTGCTGGTTGTCGCGCACGGAGGGGTGATCCGAAACCTCGAACGCCACCTCGGCGTCGAGCCCGCATCGTTGCCGAACCTCGGCGGCGTCCACCTCACCGTCCACGAGGGTCGTCTGGTGATGGGTGAACGGCTGCTCCTGTTGGATCCCGACGATCACATCACCACCACACCGCATCAGTTGTAGGAGTTCGGCAGGCAGGTCATCGGGTGCGGCGGCGGACGAGCTTCGCGATTCTGCCGGAGATGCCGGGCCGGCGGTAAGGTCGGCGAAGCGATCCGGAAACGGTGTGAGGTGGAACGAGGTCGGGGGCTGCCATGCGTATCGAGGTCAACGGGGTGGGGCTGGAGGTCGATGTCCAGGGCAACGGCACGCCCGTGGTGCTCCTGCACGGCTTTCCCGACTCGTCACGCCTCTGGCGCCATCAGGTGACCGCCCTCGTCGCTGCGGGTTATCGCACGATCGTGCCTGACCAGCGTGGTTACGGAGCCTCCGACAAACCCGCCGAGGTGCTCGCCTACTCGCTGCCGTTTCTCGTGGCCGACATCGTCGGCATCCTCGATGCGCTCTCGATCGATCGGGCGCACGTCGTGGGTCACGACTGGGGTGCCGCCGTCGCCTGGGGGGTTGCCCTGATGGCTCCGGATCGGGTCGATCATCTGGTCGCGCTCTCGGTTGGTCATCCCGCTGCCTTTGCCTCGGGGGGGCCCGAGCAACGAGAGCGATCGAGCTACATGCAGCTCTTCGTGCAGGAGGGTGTCGCCGAGGAGATGCTGACCCGCGACAACTGGACCATCCTGCGGGCGATGTCGGGTCACCCCGACATCGACGCTGTCATCGACGACCTCGAACGTGACGGCTCGTTGACCACCGGGCTCAACTGGTACCGGGCGAACACGCCCCCGGGTTCGACCGGCGAGACCCCGGAGGAGCCGACGGCATCCATGCCCGATCTCGGACCGGTTCTCGTGCCCACGATGGGCGTGTGGAGCTCGGGAGACTTCGCCCTGACCGAAAAGCAGATGGTCGAGTCGGGCGCCTTCGTCAAGGGGCAGTGGCGCTACGAGCGGGTGGCGGACGCCGGCCACTGGCTGCAGCTCGATCGCCCCGACGAGATCAACAGCCTGCTGCTCGACTTCCTGCCCTTGGCCTAGGAACGGCCGGCCGCGAGCCGACGGGCCTTGCGGAGCAGGTCGGGGGCTTCGAGGCGTTCGGCCATGGCCTCGCACCCGCTCCGGGGGCCGAACCAGCGCCAATCGTCGACCTCGCCCACCTCGCAGGTGAGTCGCAGCGTGGCCAAATCCCGGAAAAGCAGCGCACGGTCCATCTCGTCCACCAGCGTGGCCGCGAGCCGAGGGGCGTTGCGGACCGTGACCTCCCATTGGCCGGGGGCAGGTGGAATGGCCTCGAGATGTCGGTACCGGGTGAGGACCGCTGCTGCGGACTTCGCCCCCCAGCCGGCCAAGCCCGGAAAACCGTCGGCGCTGTCACCCACCAGGGCGAGGTAGTCGGGAACCGACTCGGGATCGACGCCGAGTCGCGCACGCACGCCGGCGACATCGACGAGCAGACGCTTGCGTCGATCGAACTGCACCACCTTGCCCCCGACGCACTGGCCGAGATCCTTGTCGGGCGTGCAGATCAGGGCCTGGGTCACGCGATCATCGGCCTGCGCGACCACGGCAGCCGAACCGAGGGCGTCGTCCGCCTCCTCGTCGACCATCGCCCACACCGTGACCCCGAAGGCGCGAAGCGCATCCTCGAGGATCGGAAACTGTGCGTGGAGGGCAGGGTCGATCCCCTCGCCCGTCTTGTACCCGGCCCAGAGATCGTTGCGAAACGACTCGATGACCTGATCGGTGGCGACCCCCAGGTGCGTCGCACCATCCTCCAACATGGCCAACATCGAGCCCAACACGCCGCGCACGGCCGCGACCTCTTCGCCCTTCGCCGTCACGTGCGACGGCACGCCGTAGAAATGGCGAAAGAGCTCGTAGGTTCCGTCGACCAGATGAACCTGCACGGTCGTTCGTCCCCCTGCCGATCAGCCGTCGTTCGGCTCGGGGCGAAGGGTGGGAAACAGGATCACGTCCCGGATGGCGGTTGCGCCCGTCAGCAGCATCACCAGGCGGTCGACGCCGATGCCCAGACCACCGGTCGGCGGCAGGCCGAAGTCGAGCGCTCGCAGATAGTCGGCGTCGACCACCATCGCCTCGTCGTCGCCCGCCTCGCGGTGGGAGGCCTGTTCCTCGAAGCGAGCCCGTTGCTCGTCGGGGTCGACCAACTCGCTGAACGCGTTGCACAGCTCACGACCGGCCACGATGCCCTCGAAGCGCTCCGCCATGCCGGGCTCCGAGCGGTGGGACCGGGCCAACGGTGACACCTCCTTGGGGTAGTCGCACACGAAGATCGGACCCCACAGCGCATGTTCGGTCGTCTTCTCGTACAGCTCCAACAACAACTTGCCGGGCCCCCAGCTCTCGTCCACCTTGACCCCGTGGTCGGTGCAGATCCGACGCAGCGCATCGATCGGCGTGTCGAGATCGACTCGCACGCCGGCATGTTCCTCGACCAGCTCGAGCAGGGTTGCACGGCGCCAGGGAGGGCTGAGATCGAGCTCACGCTCGACGCCGTCGCGTCCGGGATAGGTGAGCACCGTCGTGCCGTGAAGCTCCCTCGCCAGATGTGCGACAAGCTCCTCGACAAGCACCATCATGTCGCCGTAGTCGGCATAGGCCTGGTAGAGCTCGATCATGGTGAACTCGGGATTGTGCCTGGGCGAAAGCCCCTCGTTCCTGAAGACCCGGGCGATCTCGTACACCCGCTCGAAGCCTCCGACCACGAGGCGCTTGAGATAGAGCTCGGGAGCGATGCGCAGGAACAGGTCGAGGTCGAGCGCGTTGTGATGCGTGGTGAACGGCTTCGCGAGCGCGCCACCGGGGATGGGGTGGAAAACCGGGGTCTCCACCTCGACGAAGGCGCGATCATCGAGCCAACGGCGCATGGACGCCACGATGGTGCTGCGTGCCCGGAGGATCGCACGCTCGGCGTCGCTGACCCACAGGTCGACATAGCGCTGACGAAATCGGGTGTCGGGGTCGCTGATGCCGTGCCACTTGTCGGGAAACGGGCGACGGGCCTCGGCCAGCAGCACCCAGTCGTCAACCCTGACGCTCAACTCGCCGCGCCTGGTCGTCATCACCTCACCCGTCACACCCAGCCAGTCGCCGAGCGAGCGGTCACACAGCGCATCGAAGTGCGGCGTCGTCGCGCTCGGCGCAAAGAGCTGCACCCGCCCGGTCCCGTCCTGCAGGGTTGCGAAGGCGAGCTTGCCCTGGACGCGGCGCAACATCATCCGTCCAGCGATCGTGACCACCACACCGGTCTCGCAGCCGGGATCCAGGGCGCCGAACTCCTCCTGGAGCGATGCGGCGCTGCGATCGGGCTCGAATCGATAGGGAGGGATCACGCGACCTCGGGAGTGTTCTTGCGGTGGATGAGACGCAGCCCATGGAGCATGAGCCAGGGCTCATGATGCTGGATCGTCGAGGACAAGGGTGCGATGAGGCTGCCGAGGCCCCCCGTCGAGATGACGGTGCAGGGTCCGATCTCGTCCTGGACGCGCCGGCAGAGGCCATCGACCATGGCGACCGCGCCGTAGACGGCCCCGGCCTGAATCGACTCGGTGGTGTTGCGTCCGATGGCGCTGGCGGGCGGTTCGGCCAGCTCGACCCGTCGCAGGCCTGCCGCCCGGCTGTAGAGCGCATCGAGGCTGATCTCGATGCCGGGCGCAATGGCGCCCCCGAGGTATTCCCCTGCGGCGGAGATGACCTCGACCGTGGTGGCGGTGCCGAAGTCCACCACGACGGTCGGACCCCCGTAGAGGTCGTAGGCCGCGACGGCGTCGGCGATGCGATCGGCGCCGACCTCCTTGGGATTCTCGTACAGGATGGGCATGCCGGTCCTCACACCGGGGCCCACCACGACGGGGTCGAAACCGAGGTATCTCGCCGACATGCGCCGCAGCGTGGCCGTGAGCCGAGGGACCACCGAGGCAACGGCCAGTCCGGTGATGGCATCCTCCAGCACGAGGTCACGTTGGCCGAGGAACTGCTCGAACATCAGCCCGTACTCGTCGGCGGTTCGCTCGGCGCTCGTGGCGATGCGCCAATGGTCGATCAGCTCGGGTGAGTCGTCCGACTCGTAGAGCCCGATGACCGTCTGGGTGTTTCCCACATCGACAACCAACAACACCGGCTTCTACCTCTCTGGAACGAAGGGATGAGTTTCGCCGACATCGATGTCGAGGGCGATGTCGAGCACAGGAGCCGAATGCGTGAGCGCACCGATCGAGATCAGATCAACTCCCGTGGATGCATAGTCGAGAACGGTGTCGAGACTCACCCCTCCGGATACCTCCAGGAGTGGTCGGGTCGCCTCGCCGCGTTCGGCCACGCAGCGCCGAACCTCCTCGGGGGTCATGTTGTCGAGCAGGACAAGGTCGGCCCCCGCGGCGATCGCCTCCTGCAGCTGGCCGAGGTGGTCGGCCTCCACCTGGACGGTGCGACCCGGCCACATGGCCCGGGCACGACCCACCGCCTCGGTGATGCCGAGCATGGCGAGGTGATTGTCCTTCAGCAGCACCCACTCGCTCAGGTTGCCCCGGTGGTTGACTCCACCGCCTGCGCGAACCGCCGCCTTTTCCAGCGCACGCAGACCCGGCGTGGTCTTTCGGGTGTCCCAGATCTGGACCCTCCCGCCAACGGCATCGACATACCGGGCGGTGAGCGTGGCGACACCCGAGAGGTGACCGAGCAGGTTGAGCGCCGTCCGTTCGGCGGTCAGGAGCGAGGACAGTGATCCCGACAGCGTGGCGAGTCGTTGGCCGGCGACGATTCGATCGCCGTCTTCGGCGGTCCAGGCCGCCTCGAGGGTGGCGTCGACCTGTCGCAGAACCTCGTCGGCACAGAGTCGGCCGGCGAGCACGCCCTCACGACGAGTGACGAGCGAGGCGGTCGCATGGGTGTCGGGCGCCAACAGTGCAGCGGTGACATCACCGAGAGGCTCCATGTCCTCGGCCAGCGAGCGGGCAACCACCTCGCGCACGGCGGTCACAGGTGGCGGGGATGGACGCGAGCTACGGGGTTCGACCACGCCACGATCCTTATCGGTGCGCGTCGGCCGAGGCGAACCGGCCCAGGTGGACCAGACGGTGCGCCTGGCGGGGGTCGGGGTCCGGATGATCGCTGCGCCAGTGGTTCCCACGGCTCTCGGCTCGGAGCAGGGCAGAGGCAACGAGGGCTGCCGCGACGGTGGCCAGGTTGGCCGCTTCGCAATCCTGCGGCGTGTCGACCACCACGGGAGTCAGGAGCGCTGCGGCCGTCTCGTTGAGCGATTGCTCGCTTCGGACCACACCGGCGCCCCTGGTCATCGCCTGCTGCAGCTGGGCCCTCACCTTGCCGGCATCGATGCCGTCATCGGCACGCCGGAGCGGGAGTGCCGCCGGCACCACCGCGTCGGCGTCCAGGTCGGCCATCGCTCCCGTCGACTCGGGGCCGTCCTTGCCCCGGTCGATGGCTTCGATCACCCGAGGGCCGAACACCATGCCTTCGAGCAACGAGTTCGAGGCCAATCGATTGGCCCCGTGGACGCCGGTGCACGCCACCTCGCCGCACGCCCACAGGCCGGGCATGCTCGATGCCCCGTCCAGATCGGTGAGAACCCCCCCGGAGAGGTAGTGGGCTGCCGGGGCGATCGGCAGCCAATCGAGCGCCGGGTCGAGCCCGACCGCACGGAGCGACGCCGCCAAGGTCGGAAATCGCTCATCGAAGCGGTCGAGGCTCGTGGCGTCGAGCCAGAGATGCTCGACGTGCTGTTCGGCCATGCGCAGGGTCATCGCTCGGCTCACCTGGTCTCGGGTCGCCAGTTCATCGATGAAACGATCCCCTCCGGCGTCGCGCAGCACGGCACCATGTCCTCGCAGCGCCTCGGAGAGCAGCGGGCGCGGCATCGCCGGGTGGTGCAGGGCTGTCGGGTGGAACTGCATGAACTCGATGTCGGCGACGGCAATCCCGGCGCGCAGCGCCATCGCCACCCCGTCGCCGGTGGCCTCGGCAGGATTGGTCGTCACGCTGTAGAGCTGTCCTGCACCCCCGGTGGCCAACAACGTGTGCCGCGCCCGAACCTCGTGACGCACGCCTGATCCGTCGAGCGAGACCACACCGGCACAACGCCCACCCTCGATCAGGAGATCGATCGCGTACCAACCCTCCAGCACGACGGCCGCCGTTGACCGCACGGCATCGACGAGGGCTCGCTCGATCTCTGCACCGGTCGCAGCACCACCGGCGTGCACGATACGGGGCCGGGAGTGCCCGCCTTCCCGAGCGAGCAACAGCGACCCTTGCGCGTCGGTGTCGAACACCGCGCCGAGCGTGATCAGGTCGTTCACGCGACCCGGGCCCTCGTCGACCAGCACGCGCACGGCGTCCACATCACACAGCCCGGCGCCGGCGGCAAGGGTGTCGGCAAGGTGCATGTCGGTGGAGTCCTCGTCGGCGGAGAGGACCGCAGCGACACCACCCTGAGCCCAGCGGGTGGTGGCCTGGTGCAACTCCGCCTTGGTGAGCACACCGACGCGCGCACCCAGCTTCGTGGCACTGTGCACCGCAGCCGTGAGGCCCGCAACCCCGCTGCCGAGCACCAGCAGGTCGAGTGGTTGCGGCGAGGAGGAGGAGAAGTTGGGCGGGGAGGACTTCCCCGTCACAACACCTCGTTCTCGGCCGCGGGATCACCCAGAATGCGCAGCTCGGCATCCATCGTCGCGAGCTCGGCGTGCACCTCGGCCTCGATCTCCGAGTAGCGACGGGGGTCAGGTGTGAGCTCACGCACGAGCCGCTCGCCGACCGCCCGGTTCGCCGTGTCGACATGGACGACCAACGGCTTGAAATCGTCGAGCTCGGCGTCCTCGTACTCACCGTAGGTGATCACGATCACGCGATCACCCTGATGGACCAGCCGGGCAGCCGCTCCATTGAGGCACACCTGGCCGGGCTCTCCGGCAATGGCATAGGTCTCGAAGCGGGCGCCGTTGTCGATGTCGAGCACGTGCACCTGTTCGAACTCGTGGATATCGGCCAACTCCATGAGGCGTGTGTCAAGCGAGATGGACCCGACGTAGTGCAGATCCGCACCGGTCACGGTGGCCCGATGGATCTTCGACTTCATCATGCGGCGACGCACGTCATGTCCTCCATTGTCGGTGGGTGCCGTTGCCGGTCACCCCCTAGAGCGTGTGGAAAAACTTTGGGTGTCAGTTGGACACCCTCATCATGGGCCAAGAAGCTCAACTTGTCGAGGCCCGCATGTTGTCGATCAACCGAGCCGGCCCGATGCGGGCCGCCACGAGCAGAACGACCTCACTGTCGAGCATATCCGGTGTGCGCAACGTCAGCGGATCGACCACCTCGGCCTGGTCGAGGGTCGCGAGGGCCTCGGCCTCGACGATCGAGACCATCTCCCGACGAACCCGCGCCGGGTCGCGCTCACCCTTCGCCAACAGGTCCGCGCCGGCACGCAGGGCTCGAATCAGCACGGGCGCCGCCGCCCGCTCCTCGGCGTTGAGGTAGGCGTTGCGGCTGGACAGCGCCACGCCGTCGTGATCGCGAGCGGTCGGGCACCCCACGATCTCAACCGGGAGGGAGAGGTCGGTCGCCATCCGCCGCACGACGGCCAACTGTTGGAAGTCCTTCTCCCCGAAGTAGGCGCGGCACCTGCCGGACATGGCGAAGAGCTTGGCGACCACGGTCGCCACCCCGTCGAAGTGACCCGGACGGGCGAGCCCGTCGAGCACGTCGGTCAGACCCGACACATGAACGGTGGTGGATTGGTCACCCGGGTACATCTCGATCACGGGAGGCGCAAAGACCATGGCCGCCCCTGAGGCTGCCGCGATTCGCACGTCGGCACCGAGGTCCCGCGGGTAGGCCTCGAAGTCCTCGTGGGGCCCGAACTGCAGGGGGTTGACGAACACGGTCACGCACGCCACGTCGCACTCCTCGGCGGCCCGCGCGATCAGCGTCGCGTGACCAGGGTGCAAGGCCCCCATGGTGGGCACCAGACCGATGGTGGCGCCGGCAGCCCGCTTCGCATCGAGCAGGGTCGAGAGCTCGCCGATGCGATCGAGGACGGGGATGGTCATGGCCGTCTCCTTTCAGGGGCTCTTGCCGGCAAGCCTCTTGGCAGCGAGCATGAGGACTTCGTAGGCGCCGCGCTCGGAAGGGTCGAGGGCTTGAAGATGCCGGGCCAGGGTTGCCTCGTCACCTCGGCGGGCGGGTCCGGTCAGGGCGCCGGCCGGGCCGAGGGCGCGGACCTGATCGAGCGTCCCCTGCGCCAGATCGAGGAAGGGCTCGAGGGGCAAGCCGGCGGCGAGGGCGACGCGCTCGACCTGGCCGAGGAGCGCGACCAGATGGTTCGAGGCGATGCACGCCGCCGCGTGATAGCCCGCACGGTGCTCGTCGCCAACCGTGAACGACCGACCGTCGAGGGCATCGACCACCCGGGCGGCCATCGGGTCGCCCGCAATGGCGAACCAGGCTCCGGAAAGGTCGGTCTCGGGAACGGGGATGCTGATCAGGGGATGGATCGCGGCCCGACGCCGATGGGGGGCGAGCACGTCGAGCCCGAGCGAACCTGCGAGGTGCGCGACGACCGTGGTCGAGACCGGCTCGATGCGCGCCGCCACCTCGGCGATCACGTCATCCGGCGTGGCGACCACGACCAGATCGACCCCACCGGCGGCCGCCCGCAGATCGTCCCCACGGCCCAGAGGGGCACGCACGCTCCAGTCACATCCCGCCAGCCCGGCGCTCAGCGCACCACCGGCTCTGCCGGAACCGATGACACGAACAACCGGCAACGCCGCTCCGGTCGAGTCGGTCATGAGCCTGTCCCGTCGTTGCGGACCGAGACATCCGACGCCAGCTGTCGAACGACTCCCTCTGCTGCCGTAACGGCCTCGTCGGTCACGAGGTCGGGAGCGAGATCACGAAGCGGCGCCAGCACGAAACGACGTTGCCACATACGAGGATGGGGAACCTGAAGATCGGGCTCGTCGACCACGAGGTCACCCACGAGCAGGACGTCGACGTCGAGGGTGCGTGGGCCCCACCGTTCGGCTCGGATCCGGCCGGCGGACTCCTCGCAGGCCCGACACCGGTCGAGCAACTGGCGAGGGGAACACCGCGTGTCGAGCTCGACCACGACGTTCAGATAGGCACCCTGCTCGGGCCCACCGACGGGATCGGTCTCGTACACGGGCGACACCCCGACCACCTCGGCGAGGCCCGCGATCGCCCCTCGGAGATTGCCCGTGCGGTCACCGAGGTTCGAACCCAACGAGAGGAAGGCCCTCACGGTCGGCGGGTCACCCTCACCCCGGCGGTGGCGACATCATGAGGAACCGGGGGCCGCATCTTGCGCACCGCAACCGTGACCCAGCGCACCCGGACATCGAGGCCCAGCGCCACCTCGGCCACCCGTTGCGCAAGATGTTCAAGCAGCGCTGCCGGACGATCGGTGACGCAGGCGCTGACCGCGTCGCACAACGCCCCGTAGTCCACCGTCCGATCCAGATCGTCGTCCCGAGCGGCATCGGTCAGATCGAGGCCGAGATCGAGGTCGATCTCGAGGGGCTGGGCCCTTGCCCGCTCCTCCTCCGGCACACCGCAGAACGCAAGGACCCGCAGCCCCCGCAGCTCGATGCAATCGCCCGAGGGATCGCCCGAGGGATCGCTCATCGTTCCGGAGTGAGTCGTCCGGCGAGGCTTACGAGCTCTCGACCCGACGACGACAGCGGTCGGGACAGAAGCCGTTCCGCCATCTCCACCGCCCTCGGCACGTCGGGCGCGAGACCTGCATAGGCGAGGTAGCCCCCGATGGTTCCCTGAACCGTGTCCTCCACCGCGTCCTGGTGGATCAGGATCCGCTCGCCCTTGCCCAGCAGGCGGCGCAGGTCCGGGAGCAGCGTCGACATCAACTTCACCGGGTCGTCGTGACGTCCGAACGGAACATGCATCCATGCCATGTCCATCTCCTCGTAGACGTGCAGGTTGTGCGGCGAGGTCAACAAACTGATGATGCGTGTAAATCCCTGCTCGCGCAGCCAGATGAGCTCCTCCTGGCGACGCACCCGACGATGGTTGGGCCCACAACCCCCCGGTCGCTCGCAGACGGCAAGTTGATCCTTGATCACCCATGTGAAATGGCGGGGCGTGATGCCCTGCGCCCACTTTCCCTTCATGCCGGAACCCCTTCCCCCTTCAAACGTTCCCCCATCAGACGTTCCCCCATCAGACGCATCGCCATCACCGTTTGACCCACATCGTGCACCCGAACCATGCCAACCCCCTGGGTTGCGGCCCAGACTGCTGTCGCCACCGAGGCATCGAGGCGCTCCTGTGCCCCGACGCCTCCCGCCAGCGTGCCGAGAAACTGCTTTCGACTCACGCCCACCATGACGGGCCGGCCGCTCTTCACGAATCGCTCGAGTGCCCCGAGCAGACGGACGTTGTGCTCGAGAGTCTTGCCGAACCCGATGCCCGGATCGATCCACACCTCGGGAACCCCCTCCTCCTCGGCCCGGTTTGCCCTTTCCAGCAACAAGTCGAGGACCTCGCCGACCACGTCACCGTACGCGGGGGACCGCTGCATGGTCTTGGGGTCGCCCTGTCGGTGCATCGCCACCCAACCAACCTGTGCCGACGCGGCAAGTGGCCACAACGAAGCCGAGACGTCGTTGATCAAGGTGGCGCCGGCCTCGACTGCCGCGGCGGCGACCGTTTCCTTGGAGGAGTCGATCGAAACCCGCACGTGAGGCGAAAGGGCGGCTATCACCGGGAGCACTCGTCGACGTTCCTCGTCGGCGTTCACCGGGTCGGCTCCCGGTCGCGTCGACTCGCCACCGACGTCGACGACGTCGACACCCTCGGCGATCATCTCCATGCCACGGCCCACGGCTGCATCGACATCGAGGTATCGGCCCCCGTCGAAGAAGGAATCCGGCGTGACGTTCAGAACCCCCATGACGAGCACACCCGCTGGACCATCGGTCATCGCGTACCGCGGTGGATGAACTGCAGCGCCTCGTTTCGCGTCGCGACGTTCTCCCGAAACAGGCCTCGCATCGCCGAGGTGACCGTGCTCGAACCGGGCTTGCGTACGCCCCGCATCGACATGCACAGGTGCTCGGCCTCCAACACCACCAGGACGCCTCGTGGATCGAGGGTGCGCTCGATCTCGTCGGCCACCTGCGCGGTCAGCCTCTCCTGCACCTGCAGGCGTCGGGCGTACGCGTCGACAAGCCGGGCCAGCTTCGACAGGCCGGTGATGCGACCGTCCTTCCCCGGAATGTAGGCCACATGGGCCCGGCCGATGAACGGAACGAGATGGTGCTCGCACAGGCTGTAGAGCGGGATGTCACGCACCATGACCATCTCGTCGTGATGGGCGTCGAAGGTCACCTGCAGATGGTCGTCGGGCTCCTCGTGCAGCCCCCCGACGACCTCGCGGTACATGCGGGCCACCCGCCGGGGCGTCTCCTTGAGGCCGTCCCGGTCGGGGTCCTCGCCGATCGCCTCGAGGATCTCACGAACAGCCCGCTCGATCCGCGGCTCGTCGACCAGGGCGTCTTCCTTCAAGAGGGCGTCTTCCTTCAAGAGGGCGTCTTCCTTCAAGAGGTGGCAGCCCGAGGTGTGGCCCGGCGCCTGCCGGCAACGACGGCCTTGGGCTTCGGCGACACCTTGGGCGCGGCCACCGGCTCCTTCACGACAGCAGGGGGGCGACGCCTGGTGGGCGGGGTGCCCCACGGCGGAAGCGCTCCGAAGATCTCCAACAGATCCGGCACATCCAGGGTCTCGCGCTCCATCAGCGCCGCCGCCAGGTTGTCGAGCGTGTCGCGATGGCGGGTCAGGATGTCCGTGGCGGTGGCATGGGCGGCGTCGATCAGACGACGAACCTCGGAGTCGACGATGCCGGCGACATCCTGCGAATAGTCGCCCATCTGGTTGCTCTCCCGCCCGAGGAAAGGATTCTCGACGCGCTTGCCGAGCCTTTGCAGACCGATTGCCTCGGTCATCCCGTATTCGGTGACCATGGCGCGTGCCATCTCCGTCGCACGTTCGATGTCGTCGCGGGCTCCCGTCGTGGGATCGGAGAAGACCAACTCCTCGGCCGTTCGACCGCCGAGGAACATCGCCAGATAGTCCTCCAACTGCGACCGAGTCTGGAGATGGCGGTCCTCGGTCGGCAGCGACAACGTCCAGCCGAGCGCCCGACCACGAGCGACGATCGAAACCTTGTGAATCGGGTCGGCATGAGGCAGCAGATGGCCGACAAGGGCATGGCCGGCCTCATGGTAGGCGATGACCTTCTTCTCCTCGTCGCTCATCGCCTTGGACTTGCGCTCCGGTCCGGCGAGAACTCGGTCGATGGCCTCCTCCATCTCCGACATGCCGATGGAGGACTTCGCACGCCGAGCGGACAGCAGCGCCGCCTCATTCATCAGGTTGGCAAGATCGGCACCCGTGAAACCGGGGGTGCGGGCTGCCAGCACGTCGAGGTCGACGTCCCCAGCGAGGGGCTTGCCTGCCCCGTGAACCTCGAGGATCGCTCGCCGACCGACCCGGTCGGGGAGATCAACGACGATCTGGCGGTCGAAGCGCCCCGGACGGAGCAACGCCGGGTCGAGGATGTCCGGACGGTTTGTCGCGGCGATCAGGATCACGCCCGTCTGGGCGTCGAATCCGTCCATCTCGACGAGCAGCTGATTGAGGGTCTGCTCACGCTCGTCATGGCCGCCACCCATGCCCGAGCCACGATGACGCCCGACCGCATCGATCTCGTCGACGAAAATGATGGCCGGGCTGGCCGCCTTCGCCTGCTCGAAGAGATCACGCACCCTGCTTGCCCCGACACCGACGAACATCTCGACAAAATCCGAACCGGAAATGGAGAAGAAGGGAACGCCCGCCTCACCCGCAACCGCTCGTGCCAGCAGGGTCTTGCCCGTACCCGGAGGGCCGAACAAGAGCACGCCCTTGGGAATCTTGGCCCCCATCGCCTGGAACTTCGCGGGCGCCTGGAGAAAATCCTTGATCTCCTGCAACTCCTCAACAGCCTCGGCTGCGCCGGCCACGTCGGCAAAGGTGACCTTGGGTTGGTCCTTCGCCACCTGCTTGGCGCGCGCCTTGCCGAACTGCATCACCCGATTCCCGCCGCCCTCGGCCGATTTCAGCACAAAGAAGAGGATGCCGACGATGAACACGAAGGGGAGCAGCTGCGAGACGAGCTCGAGCCACAACGGGCTCTTCTCCTGGTCGACCTTGAAGTCGACCTTGCCCTTGGTCAGCATGGTCGACACCTGATCGCCGGCTTCGCGCAGGTAGGTGGTCTCGAACTTCGTGCCGTTCCTCAGCTCGCCGACGATGCGGGAGCTTCGGTCCTTGACCTCGGCCTTGGCCACGTCACCGGCCTCCACCCGTTCCACGAGCTCGCCGTAGCGCAGCTTCTTCCGGTCGTCGCCTGATTTGAGGGACTGGCTGGCCACGACAAGAACAACGAGCGCCACAACGACCCAGAAGGGCACGCTTCGCACATATTTCGTCACATCAAGAGCTTTCTGGCGAGGGATGAACCTCTTAGGCTAGCGAAGGTCTTCCCGAGTTGTAGAGGCGGACGTCGGGAACATTGCGGTACCGCTCGTCGAAGTCGAGGCCGTACCCCACCACGAACGCTGGGGGTATGCGAAACCCTACGTAACGAAGCGGAAGCTCGGCCGTCTCCGGCTCCTCGCGAACGAGCAACGCACACACCTCGAGTGAGGCAGGCCCCCTCGCGAAGAGGTTCCGCCGCAGGTACGACAACGTGAGCCCCGAATGGATGATGTCCTCGACGATGATCACGTGGCGATCGGTGAGGTCGAGATCGAGATCCTTCACGATGCGCACCACGCCACTGGTCTTGGTCGCGCTGCCATAGGACGAGACCGCCATGAAATCGACCTCGACCGGCAGATCGATGGCTCGAACGAGGTCCGCCATGAACACGAAGGCGCCTTTCAACACGGCCACCAGCAACGGTGGACGGCCCTCGTAGTCGGTGGCGATCTCGCAGCCCAGCTCCTGGATCCGTGTCGCGAGGGCGGCCGCCGACACGACGACCTCACCCAACTCACGATCGTCGGTCACAGCTCCTCCATCTCGTCCCGGATCCTACGGCAACAGCGGTTCGCCCACCTGCTCGACCCTGCTCGGCTCGACCCTGCTCGGCTCGACCCTGCTGCGGCTCGACTCGAGGCGCAGGCGTCCCTGCGCTCTTCGTACCCGCCGTCCCCCGCCCACCTCGGTGGCGCGGGCCAACCCGTGCGCAACGGCCAGCACCCGCTCGACCACGGCAGCGTCCGGCGGATAGGGCGGCAGGTCCGTGGTCAACCATCGACGCACCGCTCGGCGACCGAGCGGGAGGGGGGCAGCCGCCAGCGCCTTGGCATCGGTCGGGTCGATCTGCTCGGCGAGCAGGGAAAGATAGGCAGCGTCGTCCCTGAGCAACGAGGCCGTTCGACTGGTCAACGCCGCGACGTCTCGACCCACGACATCACCGAGCAGGGGCAGCACCTCGTGACGCACCCTGTTCCTGGTGAATGCCATGTCACGGTTCGAGGGATCGTCGATCGGGTCGAGCCCGAGCTCCGCGCACAGCGCCCTGGTCTCGGTCCTCCGCAGGGACAGGATCGGCTTGGTCTCGCCCGGACGCATGGCCGTCAAGCCGTCAAGGCCCGCCCCTCGCGAGAGGTTCAACAGCACGGTCTCCGCCTGATCATCGGCGGTATGACCGGTCATCGAGCGTTCGGGAAGTGCCCCTCTCCTTGCCAGACGGGCGCGTGCCTCGAGGTTGGGACCGGGTTCCACCCGAACGCGTTCAGCTCGAAACCCGGCCCCGAAGCGCTCTGCGGCCCGGCGTACGACATCGGCCTCATCCGCCGAACCCGCTCGGAGGCCGTGATCGATGTGCACGGCAGTGAGCCGGCACCCGGCCGCCACCGCAAGGACGAGCAGGGCCAGCGAATCCGCCCCGCCCGACACCGCGGCACAGGCCGGCGCGCCCGGTGTCGGAAAGGTGCATCGCTTCAGAAGGTCCTCGGTCAGGCCCAAGGCCGTCACACTGCCTGGGCACTCTGGATGCGAGCGATCCAAGTTGCCGGCTCACGAATCTCGTTCATGGACGGGAGGTACTGCGGGCCCAGCCAGACGCGATCCAACAGATCCGTGCCTCCCGCCTTCTCCACGGCGAGCACGAATCGCTCGCCCAGTGCATATTGGGCCATCTTCGCCTCGAGGCCGATGATCTGACGACCGAATCGGGCGATGCCCGAAACGGACGCACGCCTCTGACGAAGGACCCGACTGAAGCGGTCGGCGGACGGGATACGGTCGGCCCCGGCGCGGTCCATGGTCACGTCACCGTGTCCCTCGAGCAGACTCATCATGCCCCCGATCTCCTCGATGACGGCCCGTTGCTCAGGCGTCGCCAGGAGCACAGCCAACCCACCGTCCTGAAGTGGGTTCGTCCCCCGCCGCAAGGACCTGCCGAGATGCTGGAGAGCCGCCGTCAGTTGCGCAGGGTCGGCGTTCATCGGCCCGAGACCCGCCTCGACCAGGCTCAGGAAGTGGGGGCGCAACCATGGCACGCCCGTGAACTGCGCCCGGTGGGTGACCTCGTGCAGGGCCAGCCACAGGCGAAACTCGCGAGGGGGAAAGGCAAAACGCTTCTCGAGGGCCAAGACGTTCGGGCCCACGTAGTACACGATGTCCTGGTCGACGGCCGTGTCGTCGTCGACGACCAGGAGGTCGTACTGCCCGAGCACCTTGCCCGACATCCAGCCCAGCAGCGCTCCCAACTCGGCGCCCGCGACAACGCGGGTGACCCGACCGGCGAAGAGACCTTTGGACATCTTGTCGGCCATACGACCCGAGATCGGGGAGAGGAGACGGCGGAACGAGGCCACGTTGGCTCGAATCCACCCCTCCCGGTCGACCACGCGCACGCGGGCGGGGCCGGAATCCGACACCAGGCCCGTGGCGGCCGACACAAGCGATTCCGCCTCGGCCGTCAACTCCGTGAAGTCGTCAACGAGCGAGTGGGCATGATACGAGACGGAGAACGGATCAAGCGCCGCGACGCGAACGGCGACCTTCTCGGCCACGTCCCACGCAATCGGATCAGGAGTCACGGGCACCACCGCAACCCGACCTGCTACTCGGACCGGCGTGGAAACTTCGTCGACTGCAACTTGAGATAACCGGCGAGAGTCGAGATCGCCGCGAGGACGGCGCCGCCGAAGAGCGCGACGCCGACCCAGTAGTGCCAAACCTCGGCTGCAAGAACAGGAGCCATGCCTGCATAGTAGGCGCTCGCGCCCGTCGGACTCCAAGCGGGACTCGGTCGGCGTGATCGAGCGGGAAATCCGATCCCGACCTTGCCCTCCTCATCGACGTTCAGGAAGCGTCCGATGCGGTTCAGGAAGCGTCCGAAGCGCTAGCCGTCGCTCTCACCCAGCGATTCGATGGCCTGCGCGATGCGCACCCGAAGGTGCTGGGGAACCTCGGTCTCGCGACAGCACCTCGAAACGACCTCTCGCAGCTCGACCTCGAAATCGAACGCCTCGACACAGCCCCCGCATTCGTCGAGATGGCCACGAATGGTCGCTCGACGCTCCTCGGTCAGCTCCCCGTCGAGAAAGCTGTAGAGCTCCCTGAGGGCTTCGAGGCACTGGTCGTCGCATGCGGAGACATCCTCCTGTCCCAGATCAGACACGGGTTACGACCTCCTGACTCTGCTCCCCTTCGAGTGATGCCTCGAGCTTGGGTTCGACCAAGCGGCGCTCGACGCCGTAGTCGTACAACAACCGCTGGAGCGCCTTTCTTCCCCGGTGCAGTCGGCTCATGACCGTTCCGATGGGGATGTCGAGGATCTCGGCAATCTCCTTGTAGGAGAAACCCTCGACGTCGGCAAGCAGCACGGGAATCCGAAAGGTCTCGCTCAACGACTCGACGGCCTCGACGATCTCCGAGCTGCTGAAAAGGTCGAGGAGCTCGTCCTCGGCGCTACGCCCGGCGCGGGACGCGTCGAGCTCGCCGAGATGACGGTAGAGGAAGAAATCCTCTTCCTGGTCCATGGACGTCTCGTCGGGGCGCCGCTGCTGGGCTCGATATCGGTTGATGTACGTGTTGGTGAGGATCCGATAGAGCCAGGCCTTGAGGTTCGTGCCCTCCCGGAAGGAGTGGAAACCTCGATAAGCCTTGAGGTAGGTCTCCTGCACCAGATCTTCTGCATCGGCGGGGTTGCGGGTCATGCGCAACGCTGCCGAGTAGAGCGACGGCATGTACTCCATCGCCAGATCGATGAACTGCTCGCGATCAGCCATGGCGTCCCTTCAAGCGTTTGGCGGTGAGAGCCCGCGGTGGGAATCGAACCCACGACGTTCTCATTACGAGTGAGACCCTCTGCCGACTGAGGTACACGGGCGTGCCATCACGTTATCGCGCCAATTCGCCTTGTCCTGTTTACCACCCGCCCAACGATCCCGAGGATGCCCGTTGCCTATTTCCCACTAATTCTGTAGATTTAATGGTTGTGAGCAACCTCGTTCTTGTCGCGGTCGCCGGCTTCTTCGCCTCGATGGTCGATGGCGCACTCGGCATGGGATTCGGACCGACGTCGTCGAGCATCCTGTTGAGCAGCGGAATCAGCCCTGCCGCCGTCTCGACCACGGTCAACCTGGCCAAGGTTGCAACCGGTCTCGCAGCGGGAGTATCCCATTGGCGCTTCGACAACATCGATCGACGCCTTGTGGTCAAGCTCGCCTGGCCCGGCGCGATCGGAGCCATGATCGGCACGACCATCCTGGCCAACGTCGACGGCGACGATCTTCGCCCGATCCTGGCCCTGCTCCTGATGGCCGTTGGCCTACGAATACTCTTTCGCTTCAGCCAGGCACTTCCCGAGGCCAACCACGGGGCCGAGGCACCTGTGCCGGGAAAGGCGCCTGCATTTGACCAACGAGGCGTGAAGGCGGCGGCCATGACCGGAGGGGTCACCAACGGCCTCGTCGGTGCGTGGGGACCTGTCCTCACACCGTTCCTGCTCCAGCGCGGACTCCCGCCGCGCTACTCCGTCGGATCGGTCAACACGGCCGAGGTTGCCGTGGCCGTGGTTTCCGCCGGATCGCTCGTGTCGTCGCTCGGGGGCGAAGGTCTCGAGGTGGGCGTCCTGCTCGCCATGCTCGGCGGTGGGGTGATCGCCGCCCCCCTCGCTGCCTATGTCGTACGTTTCCTGCCACCGCGCGTGCTCGGACTTGCCGTCTCGGGCCTCCTGTTGTTGACCCAGACTCGCGAGATCGCTCACTCCTTCGATCTACCCGGCAGTCGCTGGATCGCCTACCTGGGCATCCCGGTGCTGATCGGTCTCGCCCTCGCTCGCCCGCGTGTCACGCGCCGGATCCATCGGGCTCGTAGCGCTCGTCAGGCGCCGATCGGGGCCAGGCGAAGGAACAGCGCCTGAAGCAGCAGGGATTCGCTGGGGTTTCGGACGAGGTTCTCAGCGCTCCGCTGAATCGCATCGAGCGAGGCCAGGGCCTCCGCTGTGGCCGAATCACCGACGCCGAGCGCCTCTCGATAGCAGCCCGCAAGGACCGCCAGCCCGAAGCGGAGCTCCTCGGATCGATGGCGCCGAAGCTCACGACGCTGCGTCGCCTCCAGCCTGCGGCGTCCCGAGCCGCGCTCGCCATAGGTCGCCACATGCTCCTCCATGCGGCGCAGAGCCTCCTCCTGGGCAGCTCGCAAGGGCACGCCGGCCTCTTCCACCAGGGTGAGCGCCTCGTCGGTCAGCACCGCCACCGTTGCGCCGGTCTCATCGAGACGGCGAGGCACATGGGCCCAGAACGAGCGACGGCCTGCCAGGTGCTCGTCGTCCACGAGCAGTGCCGCCCGCGTGAAATCACCGGCCGATGCCTGGGCCGCCGCAAGCGCCTTGTCCCTCGCCACGCCACGACCGACGAGCAGGGACACCAACATGTCCTCGGGAATCGGGTCGAACGTCACACGGACGCAGCGAGAGGCAATGGTGACCAACTCCGGCACCACGGTGTCCGCGACGATGACGAAGATGGTGCTCGCCGGGGGCTCCTCGATCGTCTTCAGCAACATCGGCCCAACCTCACGCACCCGATGGAAATCGGTCAGCACCAGAACCTTGCGCTCTCCCTCCACAGGACTGCGGGCTGCCACCCTGATGATCTCCTCGGCATCCGAACGAAGCAGGAATGCGCCCTCAGGCTCGAAGAGGGAAACGTCCGGGTGCGTGCCCGCAAGCGCCAGACGACACGTGCGGCAATGCCCGCAACCGCCGTCGCTGCACAGCAGCGCTCCGGCAAACGCCATGGCGGCGTCGTGAGACCCCCGGCCGGGAGGGCCCACGAGGAGATACGCATGCACAGGACGGTTCGCCGCCGCTCGAAGCTGTCCGATTGCCTCGGGTCTGGCCACCAAGCCGGAGAAGACGTCGACCAACTGCCCTGAGGTCACGACAACCCACCTGTCGGCCGCCCGGACTCCAGGAGGGCGAGACGGGCGACCACGACCGACCAGATGCGAGCTGCCACCTCGTCAGGCGTCCCCATCCCGTCCACGACCAACCAGTGATCGCCTTCGGTCGAGGCAAGGGCGTCGAAACCGACGCGCACCCGTTCATGGAACCCCCGGCCCGCTGCCTCCAGCCGATCCGTCGGAGTCCCCAGCCTCACTGCCTCCTGATCGGGGGGGACGACCAGCAGCACCACGACATCGGCAGCGGTCCCGGCACAGGCAAAGGTGGAGAGTGATCGCACATCATCGAGCGGTAGGCCGCGGCCATACCCCTGGTAGGCGAGGGACGACCCGACGAACCGGTCGCTCACGACGTCGGTTCCCGCCTCCAGGGCGGGCACGATGACCTCGGCAACGTGCTGCGCGCGGGCAGCGGCCATCAACAAGGCCTCGGCACGGGGCGCCAATGCCGCGGAGGCCCTGTCCAGCAGGATGCGACGAATCTCCTCGCCGATCTCGGTGCCGCCGGGCTCTCGGGTCAGCACCGCACCGAGCCGATCCGCCAGGCGCTTCGCCTGTGTGGACTTGCCACACGCCTCGCCCCCTTCCAGAGCGATGAGACGCCCTCGACGGACGGTCGTCATGACGGCTCGCCGCCGGAAGTTGGTTCGTCGTGACGCGTTGGCTCGTCCTCGACGTGGGTGATGTTCCGCAGGGTCAGGGTTGCCCATGCCCCCGCGAACAGGATGATCAGGGCGGCGAACCACAGGCTGAGGCGAACGCCGGACAGCGCGACCTCGACGCCCCCAAGGGCAATCGTCCCGCCGGCCACATGATGTGCAAGCGAGTCGAGGCGATCCGCAAGCAAAGGCCCGAGGGTGAACGAAACCAGGAGGCAAAGGCGCACCAAGGTGTAGAGACTGGAGAAGATGCGGCCACGGAGCTCGTCGGCAACCGATTCGTGCAGAATCGTGAAACCGAGCACGTACACCGCTCCGGCGCACAGACCGAGGGCTCCCACGAACACCAGCGCAGGCGTCAGGCTCGACACCGAGGCCCCCACGAGAAGGGCGACACCGGACCCCATCACCGCAAGGGAGAACACCGTCTCCTTGGGCAGCCGCCGCTGGGCTGCCGAAAGGACCGTCACGCCCACCGCCATGCCTGTGCCGAGTGCCGTCAACAGGAGACCGTAGCCGGCGTCGCCTGCGTTCACGACGTTGCGGGAGAATGCCTTGCCCAACGGGAGCAGCATCCCACCACCGATGAGGCCGGTGCCGATGGCCAACGACACTGCCCGCACCACAGGGTTCGACAGCATGAACCGCCAACCCTCACGGAGCTCCTCGCGCGTGCGCCGCAGGTCGAGGCGGAGACGTCCACCTGCCTCGGTGACGGTGTCGTCGACGCCCAAATCGCGAAACCTTCCGGCCGGGGTCGTCGGGGTACGGGTCAGCACAACGCTCGAGATGATGAGAGCCGACAGGAGGAATGTTCCGGAATCGACGACCAATGCCAACGATTCCTGATTCACCCGCAGCGTGGAAAGCAGGTCGAACTCGGCGAGCCGTTCGGCCAGCTTTGCCAACGTCGCGAAGATGAGCGTTGCCACCGGCATCGTCCCGTATGCGGCAACCAGAGAGAGCGAGTTCGCGGCGGTCAGCTGCGCCGCCGGCACCAGATTCGGTACGGATGCCTCCTTGGCAGGCGACCAGAGCAACGTGGCGACCTCGAGGAGCAACGATGCCACGACCAGAGCCCACAAGGAGTCGATGAACGGGACCGTCAAGAGGACTGCTGCCCTGGAAAGATCGCAGATCACCATCAGGTGCTTTCGATTCAATCGATCGACCAGCACCCCCGCCACGGGAGCAAGGAAGAACCCGGGCACCATGCGAGCGGTCATCACCAGGGAGATGGCGGCGCCGGACGAGGACCCACCGACGCGATCGGCCACGACCACGATGGCAAGAAAGCCGATCCAATCGCCCAATGCGGAAACCACCTGGGCGATCCACAGGCGAAAGAAATCGTGTGACCCGAACAGACGTACGACCGCAGAGCGATCGGGCAGGTCGAGATCGGGTAGCACATGACCACCCGATCCGATCGGTCGGGGTGGAGGGTCGGGCAGTGGACGGTTGGCCTCGACCACGTAGCGAGCCTACCTGACCAGGCACTTCCGGGCGATCAAACTCGGATCACCCTTCGGTCGTCCCGGCTGCCACCTTCCCGGCTGCCACTCTCCTGGGTGCGGCCTTCTTGGCCGTTGACTTCTTGGTTGCGGCCTTCTTGGTCGTTGCCTTCTTGGTTGCGGCCTTCTTGGTTGCGGCCTTCTTGGTTGCGGCCTTCTTGGCCGTTGACTTCTTGGTTGCGGCCTTCTTGGCGGGCGCAGGCCCACGGGCACGCCGGTCGGCCATCAGCTCGGCGGCACGCTCGTCGGTCAGTTCCTCCACCGAGTCGCCCTTGCGCAGCGAGGCATTGGTCTCACCATCGGTGACGTAGGGACCGAAACGGCCTTCCTTCACCACCATCGTCCTACCCGAGACAGGGTCGGGGCCGAGCTCTCGCAACGGAGCGGCGGCCTGGCGGCCACGGCGCTTCGGCTCCGCGAAGATGCGCAGGGCGCCCTCGAGGTCGACGGTGAAGAGCGACTCCTCCGCATCGAGGCTGCGACTGTCGGTGCCCTTCTTGATGTAGGGACCGAAACGCCCATTCTGGGCCGTGATCTCCACCCCGTCGGCAGGGTCGACACCGACCACCCGGGGAAGGCTCAGAAGCCGTAGGGCCTCATCGAGCGTAAGGGTCGGAAGGGTCATCGTCTTGAACAGCGATGCCGTCCGTGGCTTCTCCTTGGAGCCCTCGACCAGCTCGCCGAGTTGCACGTAGGGCCCGTAGCGGCCCGCCCGGGCGAACACCTCGAGCCCGGTTTCCGGGTCGACGCCGAGCACCCGGTCGTCACTCGGCGCCGCGATGAGCTCCAGGGCTCGCTCAACGGTGAGCTCATCGGGGATCGTGTCATCAGGGATGTTGGCCTTGTCCTCGCCACGCAGCAGGTAGGCGCCGTACTTGCCGACCCGAGCAACCACCGCGACGCCCTCCGAATCGACCCCGAGCGGTACGGTGCTGACATCACGGGCATCGATGTCGCCGATGTTGTCGGTCACCATTCTCCGAAGCCCGACCTCGCCGTTGCCGGCGGAGGCGTCGCTCCCGAAGTAGAAACGACTCAGCCACGGCACCGATTCCGCTCGGCCGTTGGCGATCTCGTCGAGCTCGTCCTCCATGCGGGCCGTGAAGGCGTAATCGACGAGATCAGGGAAATGACGCTCCAGCAGCGTGACCACGGCGAAGGCCGTGAAGGAGGGGATGAGCGCCGTGCCCTTCTTCCACACGTAGCCGCGGTCCTGAATCGTCCCGATGGTCGAGGCATAGGTCGAGGGGCGCCCGACCCCGAGCTCCTCGAGGGCCCGCACCAGACTGGCCTCCGTGTAGCGCGCCGGAGGGCTGGTCTCATGGCCGCCGGGCGTCAGCGACTGCGTGTCGAGCAGATCGCCCTCACGCAACGCCGGCAATCGTTGCTGGGTGTCCTCGTCGCCCGCATCCTCGTCGGTCCCCTCGACGTATGCCCGCTGATAACCAGGGAAGGTGATGACCGTGCCACTCGTCGAGAACTCGACATCACGCCCCGAGGAACCCGTGGTGCCGAGACGAACGGTCATGGTCTCACCCACCGCGTCGTTCATCTGCGACGCAATCGTGCGCTGCCAGATCATCTCGTACATGCGGGCCTCGGCCGGGCCGACCTCGGATGCCACCGCCTGGGGATCGCGGAAACGGTCGCCTGCGGGACGAATCGCCTCGTGGGCCTCCTGGGCGTTCTTCACCTTCTTCGCATACAGACGAGGAGAGTCGGGCAGGTACTCGTCGCCGAAGCGCTCGGCGATCAGCGCACGCGCAGCCGAGAGTGCCGAGTCGGACAAGGTGGTGCTGTCGGTTCGCATGTAGGTGATGTAGCCACCCTCGTACAGGCTCTGGGCAGTGCGCATGGCCTGCGCCGAGGACATCCGAAGCTTGCGTCCCGCCTCCTGCTGGAGGGTGGAGGTCATGAACGGCGCCGCCGGACGGCGGCGGTAGGGCTTGGTGTCCACCGAACGGACCGTCAACGTGCTCGGCGTGAGCTCCGCGGCAAGCTCCTCGGCGCCCACCCGGTCGAGGACGACGACGTCGTCGCGGCTGATCGCACCGTCCTCGCCGAAGTCCTTCCCCGTGGCGAGCCGGACATGGTCGACGGCAACCAGGCCTGCCCCCATCAAGGCCCCCGGCGTGCTCGTGGCGGGCCCCGTCACGAACGTGCCATCGATACCCCAGTACTCGGCGGCACGGAAACGCATGCGGGCCCGCTCGCGCTCGACGACGATACGCGTCGCCACACTCTGCACGCGCCCGGCGGAGAGCTTCGGCATGACCTTCTTCCACAGCACGGGACTGACCTCGTAGCCGTAGAGGCGATCGAGGATCCGCCGGGTCTCCTGCGCGTCGACCAGGCGACGATCGATGTCGCGAGGATTGGCGATGGCGTGCTCGATCGCGGATCGGGTGATCTCGTGGAACACCATGCGCCGAACCGGGACCTTCGGGCTCAACACCTCGAACAGGTGCCACGCGATCGATTCTCCCTCGCGATCCTCGTCGGTTGCGAGATAGACCTCGCCGGCGTCCTTCACCAACCGCTTCAGCTTGGTGACATGCTCCTTCTTCTCACGGGAGACCACGTACAGCGGCTTGAACCCGTTGTCGACGTCGACGCCGAGCCGCGCCCATCCCTCGCCCTTGTGCGACAACGGGACGTCGGCGGCGTTGCGAGGCAGGTCCCGGATGTGGCCGATCGAGGACTCGACGACGTAACCGTCGCCCAGGAAGCCCGCGATCGTTCGGGCTTTGGCGGGTGATTCCACGATGACGAGAGGCTTGGCCACGGACTACAGGGAAAACGGCGAACAGGGTCCATGTCAAACGGACCCCGTTCGCCGGTTCACGAGGTGCTACCCGTGGCGCCGGGAGGAGGATCCGATCATGCGAAGAAAGACGAAGCCTGCGATCCCCGCCAGAAGGCTTGCCACCAGCACGCCCAGCTTGGCGGACTCCGTCGGAGCCTCCTCCGTGAACGAGAGATTGGTGACGAACATCGCGACCGTGAAGCCGACGCCCGCGCACATGGAGACGCCCAGCACCACCGGCCAGGACGTCTGCGGCGGAAGTGAGCCGATCCCGACGCGACAGGCCAGCCACGTGGCGCAGAACACGCCCACGGTCTTGCCGATGACGAGACCGAACAGCACACCCAGCACGACTCGATCGGTCCAAGCACCCGAGAGCGAATCGCCCGAGAGCGATATGCCGGCATTCGCCAGCGCAAAGAGCGGGACGACGACAAAGCTCACCCAGGGATTGAGTCGTTTCTCCAATCGTTCGAGCGGCGACTCGGTCTCGGTGGCAAGGCGCCGCAGGTCCCCGAGCGCGACACCGATGTGCTCGTACTCGTGGCGGTCGAGGCTGTTGTCCTCATAAGCCTTCTCGACGGCATCCATCAGTCGGCGGGCATCGGGCACGAACCTGGCGGGACTGTAGAACGACCAGGCCGGCGTGATGAAGCCGAAGGCCACCCCGACCAAGGTGGCATGCACACCTGACTCGAGCAGGGCGTACCAGGCGAGCACCCCGAGCCCGAGGTAGGGAACCAGGGAACGGACGTTGACCCGACGGAGATTCGCCGCGGCGCACACCGATACGATCGCGATGCCCAGCCACCCGAACGAGAGTTGTTCGGTGTAGAAGATGGCGATCACGAGAATCGCCCCAAGGTCATCGACGATGGCCAAGGTCAGCAGGAACAGCTTTGCCCCCGACGGCACGCGATCGCCCAGGAGGGAGATCACCCCGACGGCAAACGCGATGTCGGTTGCCATCGGAATGCCCCAGCCGTCGCTCGTGGCCGTCCCCGCATTGAACGCCAGATAGATCAGTGCCGGCACGACCATGCCACCAACTGCAGCGATCGCGGGCAGGGCTGCCGCCCGAGGGTTTCGGAGCTCACCGAGCACCAACTCCCTCTTGATCTCCAGCCCCACCACGAAGAAGAACACGGCCATCGCCGCATCGCTGATCCAGTCACGCAGCGTCAGATGATCGAGCTGAACGAGACTGCCGATCTCGACATTGACATGCGTTTCCCACAGCGAATGGTACCCACCGCTCCATGGGGAGTTCGCCCAGATCAGCGCCACCACGGCGGCAGCGAGCATGACGATACCGCCGGCTGCCTCGATCTGGATGAAGTCCTGAGCCGGCCGTACGAAAACCCGAGGCACGAAGCGATCGGAGGAGCTCCAGACATGACGAACGACCTCGTCATGATCATTGCCATTCGACGTCATGCCACGAGTCAAGCGCACCGAGCAGCCGGGTGACGGCGTTCAGTCGATGAACGCTCGATGACATCTGGATCGGTGCCACAGTCGATCTGCACACCGCGGTCGAGCGGCGCACCTGTCGATCAGTGCACCTGTCGATCAGTGCACCTGTCGGTCGTGGCCCTCCCAATAGGGTTCCCGAAGCTTGAACTTCTGAAGCTTGCCCGTCGCGGTGCGATCGAGGACGTCACGAAACTCCACCGAGGTGGGGCACTTGTAGTGCGCCAGACGGTCACGACAGTGGTCGATCAACTCCCGCTCCCCGACCTTGTGGCCGGGTGTCGGGACGACCAGGGCCTTGACCGTCTCGCCCCATCGCTCGTCCGGAACACCGATGACGGCCACTTCCGCCACTCCGGGATGGGAGAACAGCGCATCCTCCACCTCGATCGACGACACGTTCTCACCGCCCGAGATGATGACGTCCTTCTTGCGATCGACGATCGACAGGTGGAACTCGTCGTCGATCCGACCGCCATCGCCCGTATGGAACCAACCACCCTCGAGTGCCTCGGCCGTCTCGGCCGGCTGATTCCAGTAGCCGGCGAGGATCACGTTGCCGCGGGCCAACACTTCTCCCTGATCGTCGGTCTTCAGGCGAATACCGACCGCCGGCGCTCCGGCACGTCCAAGCTGCACCGCACGCTCGCCCGGTGTGAGGTGATCGTACTCCTGGCGCGAGCGATTCATGGTCAGCAGGGGAGAGGTCTCGGTCAGGCCGTAGATCTGGATGAACTCCCAGCCGAGCTCGGTCTCGACTCGCTCGATGGTCCTCGTGGGCGGTGGAGCGCCCGCCACAACGATCCTGGTCGTGCCTCCCCCCGGCACGGGGCCATCCCAGTCGGCCGCGGCCTCCAACACGGCCGCCACCACCGCCGGCGCGCCGCACAGCAACGTCACACCATGTTGCTCCACGCGCCGCAATATCTCGGCGCCATCGACCTTGCGCAGGACCACCTGCGGCACTCCCATGCCCGCCGCCGCGAACGGCATGCCCCAGCCGTTGCAGTGGAACATCGGCAGCGTGTGCAGATAGACGTCTCGCATCGACACCCCGGCGTGCCATCCGAAGGTGGTTGCGTTCACCCAGACATTGCGGTGCGTGAGCTCGACCCCCTTCGGGCGAGCGGTCGTGCCGCTGGTGTAGTTGATCGTGGCCGTCGCGTCCTCATCGGGCGTCACGGACCTCGGCTCGACGCCCTCCGGGAAGATCGCCGCGTCGGTGTCGTGGCCCAGGACGAAGCGGTGCTTGACGTCGATGCCCGCAACGGAATCGGCGAGCTCGGTATCGACCATCAACACCGTCGCGCCGGAATGCTCGATGATGTACTCGATCTCCGCGGTGCTGAGTCGAAAGTTGATGGGCACCAACACCCGTCCGAAGCCCGAGACCCCGAAGAACGACACGAACATGCGCGCCGAGTTCTGCGACAGGATGGCGACGCGCTCGCCCATGCCCACTCCCAAGGCATCGAGTCCTGCGGCCTGGGCTCTCGCAAGTTGGCCAACCCGCCTGTAGCTGAGCGACCCGAGACCCCCACCTGGAGCATCGGGCTCGTCATGGATACCGACTCGGTCACCGTGAACGTTCTCGGCCCGGTAGAGGAAATCCGATACCGAAAAGTCGACTTTCATGTCCATCCCCCTCAGGAACTGCCGAGCCTTCTCAAAGTCGCATGACTTTACCGGTTCGTCGGACAGGTCACCCCACCGCCATCACGCCACGTTCGG
>CAVURO010000012.1:0-51489 GCA_963743945.1 uncultured Actinomycetes bacterium | reverse complement strand
GCCGACGCACACGGGTACTTCGCTGCTCCGGGGCAAGCTCGTCTGACAAAGACCGCAGTACCCCTCGTCTTGTGATGAGGGATGGACGACGAACTTGAAGCAGCCGCATGGCCTCTGACTGCATCCATTGGCTCGCCCTGCGACGTAGTACGGGGTGTGATCAGGAAGTCGGTTCCCGGCTTCCGGTTGACCGACAGGATGACCCCCGGGATAGGTGGATGATGGCTCGCTTCATGGTGACGATCCGAACGTCTCGATCCCAGCAGGACGCGTTTGATTACATGGCAGATCTCCGGAACTTTCGCGAGTGGGATCCTGGCGTCAAGTCGGTGAGGCAGGTCAACGGTTCGGGGGGTGGGCCACACAGCTCGTTCGACGTTGTGGTGGGCGGCGGGAGAAGTCGTGAACTCACGTTGCGATACGAGACCAAGAAGTACGAATCGCCTCGTCTGGTACTGATCGAAGCCAAGAGTCGCATGTTGACCTCAACGGATCGCATCTCGATCTCTTCCGAGTCCGATGCCTGCCTCGTCACCTATCACGCCGAACTCAAACTGAACGGTCCACTTCAATGGGCCGGCTTCATGCTTGGGCCCATGTTCAAGCGCATCGGTCAACGAGCCGTGCCAGGGCTTGTGGCCGCACTTGACGGTGAGGTGGTCGCTGCGTGAATGCGGCTTCTTGCCATTGATGCGCTGATGGAGGCGACGGTCGTTCCAAGTTTTACGAACGTCGGTTGTCGACTTCGATCGAGGATGGCCCGTTGGGAGCCCTTGGCGAGTGACCCGTTGACCGCCCGCACGATCGTGATCACCGGTGCGACATCGGGCCTCGGTCGCTACGCCGCCGAGGAGTTTGCCCGTCTCGGCGCTCACGTCGTTCTTGTCGGCCGCGACCTCGTCAAGGTCGAACGGACACAGAGCGAGATTGCGTCAAGTACCGGGTCGAGCGAGTTGAGTGTCGCGTGTGCGGACATGAGTGAACTCGATCAAGTGCGAGCGATGGCGGATGAACTCCTGGGTTCCCATCCGGGGATTGATGTTCTCGTTCACAATGCCGGCGCTCTTCTCGCACGTCGATCAGTCAATGGCGCCGGGGTCGAGAGGACAGTCGCCAGTCAGGTGTTGGGTCCGTTTCTGCTCACCAGTCTGTTGTTCCCCGCTTTGCGGGCGACTCGACCTGGAAGGGTGCTGACCATGTCCTCGGGTGGCATGTACACCGCTCGGCTGTCCGTCGACCATCTCCAGATGTCCGAGGCGGACTATCGGGGGAGTCGGCAATATGCGAGGGCCAAGCGGGCCCAGGTGACCCTCAACGAAATCCTGGCGGAAAGGGTGGACCCAGGGGTGGTGGTCTTTCATGCGCTCCACCCGGGATGGGCTGATACGCCAGGTATCGAGGAGTCGCTCCCACGATTTCATCGATGGATGAAGCCGCTGCTGCGCACGCCCGCCCAGGGGACCGACACGCTCGTGTGGCTCGCGGCCGACAACGGTGAGCCTTTGCGCACGAGCGGCGACTTCTGGCTCGACCGCCAACGTCGCTCGATTCATCGGCTCCCATCGACCTGGCGGTCCGACACGCTTCGGCAACGGCATGCATTGTGGGACTGGTGTGTGGCCCAGACCGGCGCCTCGTTCGATGAGTGAGATGAACGAAAGCAACCAACGTCGTCGAATCGCCGTCATCGGTTCGGGAATCTCCGGCCTCACGTGCGCGCACGTGCTTGGTCCTCATCACGACGTCGTGTTGTACGAGGCCGAGGCTCGACTTGGTGGCCATGCGAACACCGTTGACGTCGATGACCGCGTTGCCGGCCGTATCGCCGTGGACACCGGCTTCATCGTGCACAACGATCGCAACTATCCGAACTTGGTCCGACTCTTTCGTGAGCTTGGGGTTGCCACCGTCGATACGCAGATGAGTTTCAGCGTGACCGATCGTGATCACGCTTCTGCGACGGCGGGTTTCACGTATTGCGCCACCAATCTCAACACCTTGTTCGCCGATCGCCGCAACATCACGAACAAGGTGATGTGGAAGATGCTGTTCGAGATCATCCGCTTCTATCGCCACGCTCGACGCTTCCTCAATGCTCCCGATCCGGCGCTCTCGATCGACGAGTTCCTCGTGGCCGGCAGGTTTTCACGAGACTTGGTTGAGTTGCACCTGCGTCCGATGGGATCGGCCGTGTGGTCGGCAGATCCCTCGACGTTCGGTGCGTTTCCGGCCTTGAGTCTGTTGACGTTCCTCGACAATCACGGTCTGTTGGGCTTTGGTCGGCGGCCGCAATGGCGAACCATCCTCGGTGGAAGTCGTACCTATGTCGATGCCATTGCCGCGCGCTTTCGTGGCGAGATTCGACTTTCCTCACCCGTCATCGGTGTCGAGCGTTCGCCGGCCGGCACGGTCTTCGTGACAACCGCACAAGAGGTCAACGAGTTCGACGCGGTGGTGTTGGCGGTGCACAGCGACCAAGCCCTTGCCATGCTGACGACCTCGACGACGCGGGAGCGAGCGCTGCTCGGCGCGGTGCGCTATCAGGCCAACCGAGCCATCTTGCACACTGATGTCGAGCTCTTGCCGCCCCTGCGCAAAGCGTGGGCGGCGTGGAACTACGACCGGCGCGAGGCGGAGGGAAAACAGGTGGCCGTCACCTACGACCTCACCGCGCTGCAACACCTACCCGGGTCGCGCCGTTACCTCGTCAGCCTGAACAGCGATGCGTTCATCGACCCATCGTTGGTGCTTGCGACCTTTGATTACGCCCACCCGGTGTTCGATCACGCGGCAATCAATGCGCAGCGGGCTTTCGACACCATTGATGGCAATGGGGGCGTGCACTTCTGCGGTGCCTGGTGGGGATATGGCTTTCATGAGGACGGCATGGTCTCCGCGTTGCGGGTCTGCGAACGACTTGGCACACCGTGGGTCAGCACTCCGTGGATCGGTGTACCGGGGCAGGAGGGAAGTTGATGAGGCCGGGCTCTCCCGCGGTGTGTGAGGGGTGGGTCCTTCACCGTCGACTGACGCCGGCGGTACACGATTTTCGTCATCCCGTGAGCTACGTCTGGTTGGATCCTGATGCGCCGGAAGAGCTCTGTCGTCACCACCCGCTGTGGTCCACGACCCATCTTGCTCCTGCCCGGTTTCGTTCATCGGACTATGGCGACGGCTCGTCGTCTTCGCTCGGCACTCAAGCTCGCGAGCAACTGGGCCTCTTGACCGGGCGAGTCCCGATTGGACCAGTCCGCATGTTGACCCAGGTGCGGCTCTGGGGCTGGCTGTTCAACCCGATCACCCTGTATGTGCTGTGGGATACCGATATGGACATGCCGGCCGGCGCGGTTCTCGAGGTTACCAATACGCCCTGGAAGGAACGCCACCGTTATGTCGTGGCCTTGGCCCCCGCGAGTGGTGTCGATGGCGAGGGTGGGCGCTTGACGGCTCGGGTCCGCAAGGTCTTGCACGTTTCGCCATTTCTCGACGAGGCCTACGACTACTGCGTGGCGTTGTGGGTCGATCCCGCCGGCGACGCCACGTTGCATCTGGTGATCGATGTCGTCGTGCCGGGGACCAACGACGCCGTGGTAACCACCAAGTTGCAGCTCGAACGAGAGCCTGCAAGCCGACGATCACTGGGGCGTTCGCTCATGCGACACGTCGCGCCGACGCACCGTGTCTCGGCAGGCATTCATGCCCAAGCAGCACGGCTGTGGGCCAAGAGGGTGCCGTTCGTCACTCATCCGCGGAAGAGAAGGAGTGAAACATGAGCAATGCAAACCACGTGCAGGCTGACCGGTTGATGGCGCGGATGGGCCCCACGGGAATCGTGTCGCCGGCGTCGAGCGCACGCCGTGGCATGTGGGTTTCGAAGCTTGCTCGCTCATGGATTCATGCCCTGTTGCGGCGCATCACGAGTGACCAGCTCATCATTCGAGACGCGCCGGCTGATGGCTCATCGGGAACCAGCGCCACCTACGGTTCATCATCCGGCGATCTCGTCGGACTGATCATCGTGCGTGATCTGCGTGCCTATCGGGCGATCGTCACCGAAGGCGCGGCCGGGCTCGGGCGCGGGTACATCGAAGGATGGTGGGATAGTCCCGATCCGGTCACCGCGGTGAGGGTGATCATCCGCAACATGGCGGCGATCGACGCCTTTCGCAATCGGTTGCACCGACGGATTGGCTGGGCAACCGATCGGGTGCGAAACCTCCTTCCTCGTCGGGGGCGGTCGGGCAATCGTGAGGACATCGCCGCGCACTACGACTTGGGAAATGCCTTCTTCGAGCTGTTCCTTGACGAGACCATGACGTACTCGTGTGGTGTCTTTCCGTCGACGAGTTCGACCCTTGCCGAGGCAAGCCTGCACAAGTACGACCTGCTGTTGGGAAAGCTTGGGGTCACGTCAAGCCATCGATTGTTGGAGATCGGAACGGGCTGGGGTGGTCTCGCGTTGCGAGCAGCCGAAACGACCGGTTGTCAGCTGACGACGACGACGATCTCGGTCGAACAGTTCAGCGAAGCCAAATGTCGGGTTGGCGCCGCCGGCTACGAGGACCAGGTCGAGCTGCTGGATGTGGATTGGCGCGATCTGTCGGGGTCGTTTGATCGGATTGTCTCGATCGAGATGATCGAAGCGGTGGGTTGGCGCGACTACGACGCGTTCTTTGCGACCATTGAGCGGTGCCTCAAACCGGACGGGCTTGTCGCCATTCAGGCGATCTGTCTTCCCGACAGTCGCTACGAGCGTGCCAAGAACACGGAGGACTTCATTCGCCGGTTCGTGTTTCCGAATGGATGCCTCCCTTCGATTGGCGCCATCTCGCGATCGGTTGGAAGGGCCACGGACATGGAGATCATCGGCGTCGAGGACTATTCATCGCACTATGCCGAGACCTTGCGACGGTGGCGGATGTGCTTCGACGAGCGGCTCGACGATGTCCGCGCTCTCGGCCTTGATGATCGGTTCTGCCGGTTGTGGCGCTTCTATCTCGCTTATTGCGAAGCGGGCTTTCGCGAACGGCACTGCACGGTCAACCAGTTTGTGCTTGCCGGCCATGCGTGGCGCGGCGCCCCTGAAATGGCCGGTGCGTCAGCCGAGGTGGGTGAGGCGCCTACCCATCGATCCGTGCCACACGACTCGAACCGATCAGTGTCCTGCGCGGCGAGGGTTGATCTCACCGGGCACGACGCTCGAGCTGTTCCCGGTCGATGATGCGATAGCGTCGCTCGGTCTGGTCCAGCCAGCCGAGGCTGACGAACGACGAGATGGCCTTGTTCACCCTCTCCCGGGACGCGCCCACCATGCCGGCGAGCTCCTCCTGGGTGATCGGGAGCTGGAACTCCTCGGCATCACCCGCCAGTTCGAGCAGGCGCTTCGCGGTGCGACCGGTCACGTCCAGAAAGACCGAGTCGGCGAGCACCTCGTCCATGGAACGAAGGCGGCGGGCCAGCAACTCCACCACACCCCAGAGCAAATCGGGACGTGCGTGCAACAGATCGAGCAGCGGTGCATACGGGACGGCATAGATCGTGCTGACCTCGAGCGATCGAGCCTCGGCCGAGCGACCCAGATTGTCGAAGAGGCTCATCTCGCCGAAGAGATCGCCTCGCTCCATCAGGGCGAGCAGCGAGGATCGCCCGTCAGGTGACTTGTTGGCGATCGCGATGCGTCCGGACTCGACGACGAACAGCTCGCCGGCGGCATCGCCCTCGTCGAAGACGACATCACCTCGGCGAAGTGTCCGCCTGTCGACGATCTGGAGAACGGTCTCGAGGCCCTCGTCGCTGAGGGCACGGAAGAAATCTGCATCGGCAACAAGGCTGCGATCCACCATCGCTGGGCGATGCTATCTGGTTGACGCCCGAAGTCGGTTGATGCCCGAAGGCGGTTGATGCCGATCGGTTCGCCTGAGCCTCTCCGAAACCCGTACGATGGACCTTCGCAGGTTTCTCGATGAGTGGGAGTCGCATGTCGTTCGATGTCGGAGACAAGGTTGTGTATCCGCACCACGGTGCGGCCGTGATCGAACGGCGTGAGCGGAAACATGCTTTTGGTGAGGAGCGGGAGTATCTCGTCCTCAAGCTGGCATACGGCGAGCTGACGCTCATGGTTCCGGCCGACAACACCGACGAAGTGGGCCTCCGCGAGGTCATCAACGACGAAGAGGTGGAAGAGGTGTTCGCCGTCCTTCGCAAGAAGGAGGCTCGCATGCCGACCAACTGGTCCCGTCGCTTCAAGAACCACGTCGAAAAGCTCAAGTCCGGCGACATCTACCAGGTGGCCGAGGTCGTCCGCAACCTGTCGTTGCGCGAGAAGGACAAGGGATTGTCCGCGGGCGAGAAGCGCATGCTCAGCAAGGCCCGGCAGATTCTTGTTTCCGAGCTGACCTTTGCGATCGGCGTCAGCGAGGAAGAGGCCGAGGGCAAGCTCAACGAAGCTCTCGTCTAGGTCCTGAGTCGTCGGTTCGGCAGTCTCTGAGGCTGTCCCACCAAAGATTTCAGGTTGCTCAGGACTTTCGGGTCGAGCCTGCACGTTCAGGGCCGGCCGCTTCCTGCCGATAGAACGATATGAGCGTTTTCGGCGCCCCCCACGCACCGGTCTCCATGCCGAAGGCCACCGCTTCCGACGCGCCGTCGCCGATCCGCATCCCCTCCGAGGTGTTCGTCGAGATCGCACGTCTGTTCATCGTCGGCGCCGCCACCCTCGCCGGCCACCGCCTCACCCTTGACGAGGCGGCCAACCGGGCGCCGATCACTGCGGTGGTGGGCACGGTTCTCGGGGCGTGCACCGGATACGTGATCGGTGGCGTGGTGGGCCGATGGCTGCGTCGTACGATGGGGATCTTCGAGCGGGCGGTTGACCGCATTCCTGCTCACGTCCTCTTCATGGGCGTGCTCGGCGGGATGGCGCTGGGTGGCTTCGGAGGGTTGTTGGGCCTCCCCGTCGCGAAGATGCTCCACGGTGGTTGGGGGTGGCCGATCCTCGCCATGTTGGCGTGGATCGGTGTCTACGTGGGCTTCCAGATCGGCTCGCGCAAGGCCGAGGAGTTGCTGCAGCTCGTGTCATCGCATGGCGGCAGCCTGATGCCCGGACGCTCGTACGCCTCGAGCCTGTCGAGGGCCGATGTCGGTGACGGTGAGGCAGTCGAGCATGTGCCCCTGGTGCTGGTGGATTCGAGCGTCGCGATCGACGGTCGGCTGATCCCGCTGGCGTCGAGCGGCTTTCTGCCCGGTGTGTTGGCCGTGCCTCGGTTTGTTCTCGACGAGCTGCAGGGGTTGGCCGACGCGGCCGACCCCAATCGCCGCCGTCGGGGAAGGAGGGCCCTCGAAGCGATTCGTGCGCTGCACGAGGATCCGGAAAAGTCCCTGATCATGCTCGATGACGAGGTTCCCGAACGTGAAGAGGTCGACGCCAAGTTGGTGGAACTTGCCCGCCGCAGTGGCTCGTTGCTGCTCACCGTCGACATGAACCTCCGGAAGGTCGCCGAGTTGCAGGGGGTCAACTGCCTCGATCTCGACGGCCTGACGACGAGCCTCCAGGCCGTCCTGTTGCCCGGCGATGTCGAACGGGTGTTGCTGACAAAGGTCGGCCGTGAGCCCGGACAGGGCATCGGCTACTTCGATGATGGAACAATGGTCGTCGTGAGCGATGGTGCAGCGATGATCGGTTCAGAGGTCGAGGTGACGATTGCCTCGAGCATTCCGACACCGAAAGGCCGACTCTTCTTCGCCACCGTGCATTCGTGAGTGTCTGGGCCGTCATCGTTGCGGCCGGACAGGGAGCTCGATTCGGGAGCCTCAAGCAGTACGAGCGGCTCGAGGGTCGACGCGTCGTCGACTGGTCGATCGACGCAGCGCGGGCGGCGTGTGACCACGTTGTCCTGGTGGTTCCGGAACCTCATTCGGGCGAGCCCGAAACGTCGGTCGACGCGGTGGTCGCAGGCGGGCCGACCCGCAGCGCCTCGGTTCGCGCAGGTCTCGCCGCCGTGCCCGAGGATGCCGAGCTCATCGTGGTGCACGACGCGGCCCGCCCCCGTGCATCGCCGCGGCTGTTTCGGTCCGTGATCGACGCCGTTCGCGCCGGCGCCGACGGTGCTGTTCCTGGTCTCCCGGTCGTCGACACCATCAAACGCGTCGAGCGGCAGTCCCAAATGGTGATCGAGACGCCGGATCGAGAGGCGCTGGTGGCCGTTCAGACCCCCCAGGCGTTCCGAGCCTCGATCCTGCGGGCCGCGCATCGCACCGGGGGGGAGGCGACCGACGACGCATCGCTGGTTGAGCGATGTGGCGGCAGGATCGTCGTCGTGCCCGGCGAAGCGGAGAACCGAAAAGTGACCGATCGGCACGATCTCGACGTTCTGTCGGACCTGCGACGATGAGGGTGGGTCTGGGCTTCGACATCCATCCCTATGCCGAGGTCGGCTCCTACGAGCGGGGCGCACGTCGGTTGGTGCTCGGGGGCGTCGTGTTCGACGGCGAGCGTCCCCTGGCGGGACACAGCGATGCCGACGTGGTGGCCCATGCGGTCACCGACGCACTGCTGGGGGCTGCGGGGCTGGGTGACATCGGCAGTCACTTTCCCGACACCGACCCGGCCCTTGCCGGTGCAGACAGCATGGTGCTCTTGACCCGAGCCGTTGCGCTGGTGCGCGACGCCGGCTTCGAGCCGGGCAACGTGGACTGCGCGGTCGTGCTGGATGTGCCGAAGTTGGCGCCCCATCGTGACGAGATGCAGAGGCGCCTCGGCATCGCCGTTGGCGCCGACGTCACCGTGAAGGCAAAGCGACCCGAAGGGCTCGGGGCCCTGGGCCGAGGCGAAGGCGTGGCCTGTTGGGCCGTCGCGTTGATAGAGGAGGCCCGATCATGAGCGGTGGCAAGCGCCAACCAGCCCGTTCGAAGCGTGAGACAAAAGCTGCCGCGCCGACGCGCGGCGCCAAGCCGTCGGCTTCTCCCCGCTCATCGCCGAAGGGCGCGGGGGGCAGGACCGCAGGGTCGAAGGTTGTACCGGGCAAGGGTGTGACGAGCCGTCGTTCGTCGGCAGGCCAGGTGCGTGGCGCGAGTGGACTTCCGGTCCGAAGCCGTGGGAGTGGTCCGCCGAGGCAGACGGCGGGTGCCGGGGGCTCGCGGGCGCAGAACCTGGACGGACGTCAGGTGGAAGGTCGTCAGGCGGTTCGCGAGCTGTTGTTGGCGGGCGGCCGCAGGGTCGTGGATATCTGGATAGCCGAGGACATCGAGCAATCAGCGGTCATCGGTGAGATCACGGAGCTTGCAGGTGAGATTCGGGTGCCGATTCGACGCGTCAGCAGGGGCGCCCTGGAAGCGGAGGCCCGTTCCGATGCCCCTCAGGGCGTGCTGGCGCATGCGGCGCCGATCGAGCCCGTCGAGTTCGACACCTTGTGCACCCGGCCGGCGTTGAGCGGCGCCGCACCCTTCCTGCTCGCCCTTGACGGCGTCACCGACCCGCAGAATCTGGGAGCCCTCCTTCGATCGGGCTCGTGCGCCGGCATCACCGGTGTCGTTCTTCCCCGGCACCGCGCCGCTCACATCACCCCTACGGTGACCAAGGCAAGCGCCGGTGCGGTGGAGCACCTTCCGATGGCACTCGTGAGCGGCCTGCCCGCCGCCATGATGCGGGCGAAGGAGCTCGGCGTCTGGACGATCGGTCTGGACGCCGGCGGTGAGGTGAACCTCTTCGATCTCGAGGTCGGCAATGAGCCCGTGATGGTCGTTCTCGGGGCGGAGGGAAAGGGTCTCAGCCGGCTCACGCGCACTCGTTGTGACATTGTGGTGTCGATCCCACTTTGGGGGCCGTTGTCGTCGCTGAACGTCGGAGTTGCGGGAGCGATGGCATGTTACGAGGTCGCCAGGCAACGCGGACGGGGCTCGAACCCTCATGACTAGTGCCGATCTCCGACATCGGGGCGGCGGGATTGGCACGAATGAGCACATATGGTGCAAACTGGGACGACTTTCCGTGAGTTTCTTACGGAAAGTGGTTGACATGGACCAGTCGGATGGTTACTAGTAACTAGTACCCCCCGTACGCACGTTGAGTACGGCAGGCCTACGTCACACTCAATTTCACAGACCGGGAGCCCGCCTTGACCGTTCGATTTGGCAGTGTCGCAGCACTCAGCGAACTCACCGACGACGAGCTGGCGGATTTCGCGCAACGCGGTGACTCGTTGGCCCAGGAAACACTGATCGAGCGGTACCGTCGGTTCGCCCGTGCCAAGGCCCGAGGGTACTTCCTCGTGGGTGGGGATGCCGATGACATCGAGCAGGAGGCGCTGATCGGGCTCTACAAGGCCGTGCGTGACTACCAGGCCGATCGCCTCGCCTCGTTCCGTGGCTTTGCCGAGCTGTGCATCACCCGTCAGATCATCACCGCCATCAAGACGGCAACCCGCTTCAAGCACCGTCCGCTCAATCAGTATGTGTCGATCTCGGGCAGCCCGACCGGTGATGACGAACAGCATGAGCGTGGCGTCGAGGACCTCCTCAACGATCATCACGCGGCCGACCCTGTCGAGCAGGTCATCTCTTCCGAGCGCATGGGGGCGATGCGTGATGCCATGACCTCCGTGCTGTCGGGGCTCGAGGTCGACGTGTTGAACCTCTACGTGGCCGGCAGGAGCTACCAGGAGATCGGTGACCAACTCGGGCGCCACGTGAAGTCGATCGACAATGCGTTGCAGCGCATCAAGCGCAAGCTCGACACGCACCTCAGTTCCGAGGCCCAGGCCGATCTCGAGCTGGATCTACGTGATCAGGTGATCGTCCTTCCCTGATCGTCCTTCCCCGATCGTCCTTCCCCGATCGGGGTGCACCCGGCGGCGCTCCCTCGAGCCCGAGGTCGGATTCGAACCGACGACCTGACGCTTACAAGGCGCCTGCTCTGGCCAACTGAGCTACACGGGCGGGCTGCGGCCCCTCAGCCTATTGCCTGCTCGGCGTTCCTCGGCATGACACGTCGATGGAACGGTCGGTGCACCGGCTAGTGTTTGCCTACGTCGCACGCGTGAGAAGGAGGCGGGTTTGTCGAGGCCAACCGAGGGACGCATCACTGTTGGCGATGTGACAACATCGCTCCCGCTGGTGGAGGGGACACTGGGCGACTCGGCCATCGACATCACCTCGCTTCGTCGCGTCACCGGGCTGATCACCCATGACCCTGGTTTCGCCAACACGGGTTCGTGCAGCTCGGCGATCACGTTTCTGGACGGCGAGGAGGGCGTGCTGCTCTATCGGGGCTATCCCGTCGAACAGCTTGCGCAGCACGGCTCGTTTCTCGAGACGTCCTATCTACTGATTCACGGCGAGCTGCCCGCACGCGACGAGCTCGCGGCGTTCTCGAAGAACATTCGTCGCCACACGATGTTGCACGAGGACGTGAAACGGTTCTTCGACGGCTTTCCGAAGGACGCCCACCCGATGGCGATGCTCTCCTCGGTGGTCAGCGCCCTGTCGACCTTCTATCAGGATTGCCTCGACCCCTTCGACGAGCAGCAGATCGAGGTCTCCACGTATCGACTGCTCGCCAAGATGCCCACGATCGCGGCGTACTCGTACAAGAAGTCCATCGGACAGCCCTTCCTTTATCCGGACAACTCGCTTGATCTCATCGAGAACTTCCTTCGCATGATGTTCGCCGTCCCGGCGGAGGACTACGAGCTCGACCCGGTGGTCGTCGACGCCTTGAAGAAGTTGCTGATCCTGCACGCGGACCATGAGCAGAACTGCTCCACCTCGACGGTTCGGATGGTCGGATCGAGCCATGCCAACCTCTTTGCCTCGGTATCGGCGGGCATCGACGCGCTGTGGGGCCCCTTGCACGGGGGCGCGAACCAGGCGGTGATCGAGATGCTCGAGACCATCCGGGACGATGGCGGGGGGGTCCGGAAGTTCGTGGATCGGGCAAAGGATCCGCATTCGCGGGTCCGGTTGATGGGGTTCGGCCATCGGGTCTACAAGACCCACGACCCCCGCGCACAGGTCATCAAGACCGCCGCCTCCGACGTGCTGGCCAAGCTCGGCCGAGAGGATGAGCTCTTGAGCCTGGCGCTCGAGCTCGAGGAAGCCGCCCGGGCCGACGACTATTTCATCGAGCGAAATCTCTATCCGAACGTCGATTTCTACTCGGGTCTGATCTACCGGGCCATGGGCTTTCCCACGAGCATGTTCACCGTCCTGTTCGCCATCGGCCGCCTACCCGGTTGGATCGCACACTGGAAGGAGATGCTGGTCACCGAGAGTCCGATCGGCCGCCCGCGCCAGGTCTACGTCGGGGCTCCCCGTCGCGACTACGTGGAGTTCACCGAGCGATGAGCTTTCCGCGGGCCAAGGGGATGCTTGCATCGCATCGGCCCTGCGGTCAGTCTTACACCGATGGCATTATCAAGTCGGGACACACAGATTCTTGATTTCGAACGGACCTGGTGGACCTCCGCCGGTTCCAAGCGGGTTGCGATCCGCCGGCAGCTGGGGTTGTCCTCAACCCGGTACTACCAGGTCCTGCATGCGCTCATCGACTCTCCCGAGGCCATGGCCTACGACCCCCTGGTCGTCACCAGGTGGCGTCGACGACGTATGGTTAACCGCCGCGCTCGTTTCGAGGGACGCTCAGCAGGAAGCCCGAGGTAATCGTGGGTCGAGGTCAACATGCGATGCAGGATGGTTCGTTCCGCCGTTCGGCCGGGTCGGCCATGGCACGAGGGGTCGCTGTCGTCGTGTTGGCGGTTGTTGTCGGCATCGTCGTTCTCAAGGTCTCGGGCGAAGAGCAGAGCTTTGAGTCCCCGTCCGACAAGCGTGATCAGTCTCCATCCGGCTCCGATCCGGCGAGCACCGACCCGACGACCCCACCGCCCGTAACGGAGACGGTCCCGGCGGCGACACCGGCGACGACGAAGGTCCTCGTACTCAACGGATCGGAGACCAAGGGTGCCGCGAAAACGGCAACGGCGCGACTTACCGCGGCAGCGTTTCAGACGGCCACCCCGACGGACACGCCCACCAAGCCCACGCCCTCGGCGGTGTATTTCGTGACGGGTTTCGAGCCGATGGCCCAACAGGTTGCGACCAACCTGGGCATTGCCACGAAACCGGTGGCGATGCCCACCCCCGGGCCCATCGCCGATCTTGCGGGAGCGCAGGTGGTCGTCGTGATCGGGCCGGACGACGCTCCGAGATTCGTACCGTCGGGGTAGGGCTCGCCAGGCGACAGCTCTCAGCGGATTCGGCGGGCCTTCGAGCGGATGCTCACCTCCATGGTCCCGGTGGCCGGGGCGCCCCCGGTTGCCTTTGGAGGATAGGCCAGCAATCGGTAGGAGCCCGTGGTGGTCGACGATGCGGTTCGGACCGCTCCGTCGTCGAGGTCATGGGCCGCCCGATAGTTGGTTCGCTGCGTCCCCTCGAGTCGTACCTCGCCCACCGGGGTGAGCCCCTGGGTCGCGGGCCGTGTGGTCTCCAGGTGCAGCGTCGCGGCGGCCGCCACCCGGGCGACCTGCTCGTCGTCGACGATGCCGAGCTCGATGAGCTGTCCTCCTCCGAACAGTCGTGTCGGCTTGCTCGCGCCGGGCAGGGTGATCGCCCGGTCGATGGTCCAGTGATCGCCGGTTCTCAATGCCCGATCCGGCGGCGCGCTCAACGCCGCGGGAAATATCTCCGGGAGTCCGAGCGTGGTCCGGGTCCCCTCGCCTCCGGTGGTCGCCGAATCCGACTCGATCGCAAAAGGCTGGGCGGAACGATCGAAGCGGACGATGAAGGTGCGGTCGGTTGAGCCACGTTCCTCCACGTTCACTCGAACGCGAACTCCTGACGCCGCCTTCGCCCCGGCCTTGGGATCGGAAGCGAGGATGGTGTGGTGGGTGGTCAGAACGGCTTCCGCACGGTCGAGTCGAGGGCTTTCGCCTGCCATGCGAACGGTTGTACGGGTTGTCACCGTGATGCGGTAACTCGAGGTCGTCCCCACCGCCGGCCGAAAGGCCAGGCGAACGGTGTCGTCCCCGCAGCCACTCAACGATCCGCCCCCGACCAGGAGGGTCATCAGGATGCACCCGGCGCGCGTGCCCTGTTTCATGTCGGCCGAGGGTAGCGTCGGCGAATGCCCCATGGTGTCGATGCCCGCATGCACGGAGCGCTGACGATGTTGCGCCGCTCCCCGGAGCGCACGGGCGTGCTCACCGATTTCGACGGAACGCTCGCCGAACTCGTCGATGATCCCGCCGCGGCAAGGCCACTGCCCGGGTCGGTGGACGTGCTGGGCCGTCTCGTCCGACGCTACGGCCTCGTGGGGGTGGTGTCGGGTCGGCCCGTCTCCTTTCTTGCAGACCACCTGAGGGTCTCGGGGCTGTGGATCTCGGGGCTGTACGGCCTGGAAGCCATGGTCGACGGGGAGATCGTGGAGGTGGCCGAAGCGGCACCGTGGCGTGAAGTGGTGCGAGCGGCCGTCGTCGAAGCGGCCGGAGCGCTGCCGAGCCTGTTGGTGGAGGACAAGGGCATGTCGATGACCGTGCACTTCCGCACCACCCCCGGACGTGAGCGCGACGCACGTTCATGGGCCGAACGGATGGCGTCGACAAGCGGACTGGTCGTGCGGGAGGCGAAGGCGTCGATCGAGCTCCACCCTCCTGTCGTCGCCGACAAGGGCTCGGTCATCGAGACCAAGGTTCATGCCCATGGGGGCCTCGACACGGTTTGCTTCCTGGGTGACGACCGGGGCGACCTGTCCGCGTTCGGGGCTTTGGCCCGCCTTCGCGGCAACGGCATGCAGGTTGTTCGAGTGGGGGTGGCGACGCCCGAAACGCCCGATGCGTTGCTGGCGCAGGCCGATGTGGTTGTGGACGGCCCGGAGGGGGCGCTGGCGTTCCTGACGGAGCTCCTCGTCTCGTCGACCCTCAGCCAGGCTTCACATGGGCATGGGGCCGAACACATGCGGTAGACATGTGCATCATGACCCAAGACGACGAACTGGTCCTCAGAAACGACAACGAGGGCGTCGCAACGCTGACCCTGAACCGTCCGGACAAGCTCAACGCCCTGACCCCGGCGACCTTCGTGGCCCTTCGGGGTCATGTCGAGGCCATTGCCGCGGACGAGTCGGTGCGATGTGTGGTGCTCCGAGGCGCCGGCCGCTCCTTCTGCGCCGGCCACGACCTGACGTCGATCGCCTCGGCCGAGCGCGCCCGAGCCTCCATTTCGAGCCCGAGACGGTCGATGCCCTCGAGGCACTGCCGCAGCCGACCATCGCCCGGCTGCACGGGCATTGCTTCACCGGTGGCCTCGAGCTCGCACTTGCCTGTGACCTGCTCATCGCCGCCGAGTCGACCAGGCTCGGTGACACCCACGGCCAGTGGGGCCTGGCGCCGATCTGGGGGATGTCGGTGCGCCTGCCCGAGCGGGTTGGGCGTTCGACCGCGAAGGAGATGATGTTCACGAGTCGTCGCATGACCGGTGTCATAGCGGTGCAGATCGGGCTCGTCGACCGTGTGGTGCCCGATGACGATCTCGATGCGGCGATTGCGGACCTGAGCGCCGAGATCGTTCGGAACTCGAAGGGGACGAACCGGATCGTCAAGCAGCTGATCGCGACCCAGTCCAACATGACGCGAAGCGAGGCGCTTGCGCATGAGCGAACGCTTCCATTCGGTCTTCCCGAGGACATGCACGAACGCATGACCGGTGGTTGAATCGAAGAACGGGCTTGAATCCGGAAGAACGACAACCGCTGCTCATTCGGGGAAAGCCTGACGAGCGGCTCGAACCGTGGGGGAGACATGAACCAAGCCAAGGGCAGCGACGGTGCCGAGGTCGACTACGACGTGGTGATCGTGGGTGCCGGTTTCGGAGGGCTCTACCAGTTGCATCGACTGCGAGACCTGGGTCTGTCGGTTGCGCTCGTGGAGGCCGGCTCCGGGCTGGGTGGCATCTGGCACTGGAACTGCTACCCCGGGGCTCGGGTGGACTCGCACGTGCCGGTCTACGAGTACTCGGACGAGAAGCTGTGGCGTGACTGGTATTGGGACGAGCGGTTTCCCGATTGGACGGCGTTGCGGCGCTATTTCGATCACGTCGACGCCACCTGGGACCTGAGCCGTGACATCCGATTCAACACCCGCGTGAGCGGCGCCGACTGGGATGAGGCGGGGCGCTTCTGGCGGGTGGACACCGATGCCGGCGATTCGTTGCGCACCCGGTTCTTCCTTCTGTGCACCGGTTTTGCCGCCAAGTCCTACACTCCCGACTTTCCGGGACTGGAGGACTTCGCCGGAGCCTGCCACCACACCGCGCACTGGCCTCAGGATGGACTCGACATGACCGGGCTTCGTGTCGGTGTGGTCGGAACCGGGGCGAGTGGCGTCCAGGTGGTGCAGGAGGCGGCGAAGGTCGCAGCCGAGGTGACGGTGTTCCAGCGAACGCCCATCCTCGCGCTTGCCATGCAGCAGCGTCGCCTGACTCGAGAGGAACAGGACGAGGCAAAGGTCGGCTACCCCGAGATCTTCAGCCGACGCATCCAGACCAACAGCGGTTTTGATTTCGTCGAGGCCGCTGTGCCGGCCATGTCGGTGTCCGACGAGGAGCGTCGAGCCACCTACGAACGACTGTGGCAGATGGGCGGCTTCGCCTTCTGGGTCGGCGGTTACTCGGACATCCTCCTCAGTGAGGAGGCGAATCGAACGGCCTACGATTTCTGGCGCGAGAAGGTCCGTGCCCGGGTTGCCGACCCAGCGGTTGCCGAGGTGCTCGCGCCGACGGAACCCCCTCATCCGTTCGGCGTCAAGCGTCCGTCGCTCGAGCAGAACTACTACGACGTGTTCAACCAGGACAACGTGCGGCTCGTCGATCTCAAGGCCACGCCGATCGAGCGGATCATTCCGTCGGGGGTGCGAACGAGTGAGGGTGACCACGAGCTCGACCTCCTCGTCATGGCCACGGGCTTCGACGCGGTCACCGGCGGGCTCACCAACATCGACATCCGTGGCTGCGGTGGGGAGAGTCTCAAGGAGCACTGGCAGGAGGGGGCGCGTACCCACCTGGGAATCGCCAGTGCAGGGTTTCCGAACCTCCTGTACATCTACGGGCCGCAGAGTCCGTCCGGGTTCTGCAACGGGCCTACCTGCGCGGAGGTGCAGGGCGACTGGGTTGTGGAGCTGATCGCCCACATGCGCGATGCCGGGGTCACTCGTATCGAGGCAACCCCGGAGGCCGAGCAGGGGTGGCGCGACCAGGTGCAGGCCATCGCCTCCATGACCCTGTTCCCACGAGCGGACTCCTGGTACATGGGCGCCAACATTCCGGGCAAGCCTCGCGAGATGTTGAACTGGCCCGGTGGCCTGCAGATGTACCTGATGGCTTGTCGGTCGTCCGCAGAGGCCGGTTACAGCGGCTTCGTGCTTGACGAGGCATCCGTGCCCACGGGCACGCGACCGTAGGTACGCCAAGGAGCCTTCGTGGGTGCAGGGTCAAACCTGCCCACCAGCTCCGGTCGTCTCCTCACGCCTGGTCGTCCAGATCGTCCAGATCGTCCAGCGCATGGATCTGCGCCAGGTACCAGTCGTTCGGCGTGCGGGCGCCCGCACGTCGTCGAAGGGACCCGGCATGGCGTTCGCGATCTGCCGGCCCCATCGAAAGGGCGGCATGCAGCACGTCCGAGGTTCCGGCGACGTCGAACGGGTTGATCTCGAGCGCTGCACCACCCAGCTCGTCCCAGGCGCCGGCCTCACGGCTGAGCGCCAACACGCCGTTTCGCTGATTGACCAAAGGGCCTTCCTTGGCGACGAGGTTGAGGCCGTCGCGGACCGGATTGACCAGCAGCACGTCGTAGCGGCAGAGGGCCGCGATGGATCGGGGGTAGTCGTCCGAGGCGTCATAGAGGATCGGCTCCCAGGTGGGCGTGCGCCAACGGTCGTTGATGCGTCGCACCAGGCCTTCGACCTCCAGGCGATATGCCTGGTATTCGAGGAGGCCTTCTCGGGATGGGTAGACGAACGCCATGAAGACCACTCGCTCGCGCCACTCGGGGTGGGTCTCCAACAGGTCGTCAAACGCGAGAAATCCACGGAGGAGGTTCTTGGACAGCTCGATGCGATCGACTCGAACGATCAAGCTGCGGGGTCCGACCTGTTCGTCGAGCTCGTCGAGCGCATCCCTGCAGGCAGCGGAACCCACGGTTCCCGCGAGATCGTCGGCGTCGACGGCGACCGGCGCGACAAAGGTCGGAGGCGACGTTCCCAGCACCGATCTGGCGCAGCTCTCGAATCCCTGTGCCCATCGAGGCGAATGAAACCCGCAGGCGTCAAAGCCGGCAAGGCCGTGCATCATCTCGGCGGCGATGGCGTCGGGCAACATGGCCAGCGCATTCGGCCCACAGAACGGCGTGTGGTGGAAGTGGACGCTGTCGAGGTCGGGCCGGGCAGCGGCGAGGGCTGAGCCGACCAGGGAGAGGTGGTAGTCGTGGACCAACACGAGCGCGCCTTCGGGGGCCTCGTCGGCGATGGCTCTCGTGAACAGATCGTTCACCTCACGAAATGCCGACCAGGCATCGTGGAAGCGGCGGTCGAACCGGGGTCGACGGCCCGCGTCGAACAGGCCGTGATGGAGGAACCACAGGGTTCCGTTTGCGATCGTGTTGTAGAAAGGCGCGAAGAGGCCGGGCTCGATGCTGAGCAGGCGAAGGCGGAATCCCTCGGATTCGGTCAATCCCTGGGCTGCGACCTGCCGGTCCGCTTCCGAAAGGGACGCCGCGATCCAGACGGCATCGGTACCCACGATGGCGCTGCCGATCGCAGTGGCGAGGCCTCCACCGGCACGGCGAGCGACGGGCGAGCCGTCCGGTCCGAAGTCGAAGGTCACGGGGCCCCGGTTCGAGACGACCACGACGGGACGGTTCGGCCGGAGTCGTTGAGGTGCGTTCATCACGAAAGGCAACCGTAGTCACCGTGGAACAGTCCTCCCGACCCCGGGACGGGCCGACCCCTCAGGACGGGCCGATCCCCCGGACGGACAGGCCCCCCGGCTGCGGAGCGGGTCATGGCGCGGTGGCCCACGATCGGCCACGATTGGCCGATGCACGTGGTGGCGACTCCCGACAAGTTTCGCGGCACCGCCTCGGCGCGAGCGGTTGCCGACGTGATCTGTCGTGTCGCCACGCGAGAGGGCCTGACCTGCAGCGGGATGCCGGTCGCCGACGGAGGTGAAGGCACGCTGGAGGTGCTCGGTGGCGGCAATCGCACCACGACGGTGAGCGGGCCGTTGGGCGACCCTGTTGTGGCCCGGTGGCGATATTCCGGGGGAACGGCGGTGATCGAGATGGCTCAGGCTTCCGGCCTGGCGTTGGTCGGGGGGTCCAAGAGCAACGATCCGGTTGCGGCGACGACGTACGGCACAGGAGAGCTGATCGCGCACGCCCTCGACGTGGGCGCCGATCGTGTCCTCGTCGGTGTCGGTGGTTCGGCCTCGACCGATGGCGGTCTCGGTGCGTTGCGTGCTCTGGAGCCCGTGAGTCGCCTGCGCGGTGTCGAACTCCTGGTTGCCTGTGACGTGCGGACCCGTTTCGTTGACGCCGCCCCCATCTTCGCTCCCCAGAAGGGCGCAACTCCCGCCCAGGTGGAGCTGCTGCAGCGACGGCTCACACGTCTGGTCCAGGTTCTCGATCAGACCTACGGCATCGACGTCTCGGACCTGGAGGGCGGCGGGGCGGGCGGAGGTCTGGGAGGGGGTCTTGCTGCGGTCGGCGGTCGACTCATGAGTGGATTTGACGTTGTCGCCGACGAGCTCGCCCTGCACGATCGACTCGAAGAGGCGGATCTCGTGGTGACAGGAGAGGGCTTTCTCGACGAGCAGTCGTTCGAGGGGAAGGTGGTCGGAGGAGTCCTCGAATTGGCCCGGCAATCGGGCATCCCGGCCCTCGTCGTGGTGGGCGAGGTGCTCGACGGCCTGGCGCCGCCGGCGGCGTTGTCGCCGGAATCGGTCACGGTCATCTCCCTGGTCGAACGGTTCGGCCGCGAACGGGCAACGACCGAGACCCTGTCGTGCATCGAATCGGTGGTCGGCGACCATTTCGTCAACCACCGACCCAGGGTACGAGGCTGACGGGAGTGACGGTGCACACCCGGCGTCCGGGGGTGTCCGTCCTTCGGCGTGCACCATCCCGGTGCGCGGTCGTACGCTGGGCCGGGTGAACGACCAGATTCGGACTGCCGGACAGTGGGCATGGGCCATGGTCGGGCTCACCGCCCTGGTTCTGGTCCTGGCATCGGTGGCGTGGTTGGTGCGCTCGATCTGGCCTCCCCTGGTTCTCGCGGGGGCCATCATCTACGTGCTGAACCCGGTGGTCACGACACTGCAGCGCCACCACATTCCTCGGGTGCTCGGAGTGGCGCTCGCCTATGCGTCGGTGCTGGCATTTCTGGTGGTCATCAGCTTTGCGATCGCACCGATCGCCGTGGATCAGGCAGATGACCTGGCCGATGAGTGGCCGTCGCTGCGAGCCGATGTCGAAGGGTGGGTCGACGACCTGGCGGCGGAGACCGAGGACTGGGTCGTGGAGACGCCCACGGTTGAGGAGATCCGAGCCGAGTTCGACGACGACAACAACTCGCTCGGCGAGACGTTCGACCGTCTCCGCAATGTGGGGGGGAAGGTCATCCACGGCGCCCTGATCGTGATTCTCGGACCGATCCTCGCCTTCTACCTGCTGGTCGACCTTCCCCGTCTGCGTCTCGTCGCCGATTCGCTGGTTCCCCCGGAGCGCCGCGACGAGGCGTACCTCGTGGCGGGGCGGTTGAACCGCGCGCTCGGGGGCTTCCTCAGGGGGCAGCTCTTGGTGGCCATGATCGTCGGCGTGATGGTTTCGACCGGCCTGGCCGTTGTCGGCCTCGATTTCTGGCTCATCGTCGGCATGATCGCCGGCTTCTCGAATGTTGTGCCGCTGATCGGTCCCTGGGTGGGCGGCGTCCCTGCGATGGTCATTGCCCTGAGCACCGGGGATAGCCGTCAGGCCATCTGGGTGGTGTTGGTCATGGTGGGAGCCCAGCAGATCGACAATCACTTCATCAGCCCTCTGGTCATGCAACGAACGGTCAAGTTGCACCCGGCCGTGGTGATCCTGGCGCTGCTGGTCGGCGGGTCGGTGGGCGGCCTCTTCGGCTTGTTCCTCGCCGTCCCCGCAGCTGCCGTGCTGAAGATCCTCGCCGGCCACCTGTGGCGGACCTACGTGTTGAACGAGCCGATCGAGGAGGTCGCGGCGCGCACCGCTGCCGACGACGCGGTTCCGGGAAGCGGTGTCGTGAGCGACGTTCTCGCCCCGGAGCTCCTGGAGGCTCCATAGCGGATCGGCGAGAGTCGGTCGGCCCGACGGCGACGGTAGCCCGCCACGCTGTCGATCGGCGGTCGCCGGCCCGGGTGGACGGTGACGGGAGGAGTTCCCGGTCGCACGAGGACGCTCGGCCACAGTGGCAGCGGTACGTCGGCCCGAGCAAGGACCGAGTGCAGGATCGCCAACGCCTGCGGTGAGAGCTCGTCGAGCGGGCGATTGCGATGAACTCGCGTGCCGAGATCGACCTGGGCCATGGCGTCAAGCCCCGTCTCGGCGGCCAGGTCGATGAGCAGTCCGAGATCGACGCCGTAGCCCTGTTCGAATGGCACCTGCTCGAGTAGCGAGCGCCTACCCGCGTACTCACCGGCAAGTGGCTGGACATAGGACGCCAGGTGGGGAAAGAAGAGCGCGACCAGGGGCCGCGCCACGAGCTCGGTGACCCGCCCGCCCTGATCGGTGCTCCCCGCGATCGGGCGATCGTAGAAGCCCTTGACGAAATCGATGCCGTCGTGCAGAAGCAGGGGTCCGAGCAGCCCGGTGACGAAACCCGCCTCAAAATCGCGGATGTCGGCATCGCACCACACGATGAGGTCGCCCTCGCAGGCGGCCAGCGACTTCCACAACGCCTCACCCTTGCCGGTTCCCGGTCCGCATTCGGGAAGGACGTCGTTCGCGCCCACTACGACAGCGCCCGCCTCCGCGGCCCTGAGAGCGGTGTCGTCGGTCGATCCATCGTCGATGACGAGGACCTCGTCGACGAGGGGTACCTGTTCCACGAACTCACGCACGATGGTCCTGACCACGTGTCCCACCGTCGAGCCCTCGTTTCGAGCCGGTAGGCAAACCGATATCGTCTGGCCACGACGGGCGGCGAGGAGCGCGTCGAGATCGAAGTCGTCGACGGCAAAGGTGCGAACAGCCGGCCAGGTCACCTGTAGATGGTCACCCGCTTCGCTCCCCTTTGGCAAGGCGGCCGACACCATGAGTGCGTACCCGGAGGGGTCCAACCCGGTCGTGGGGACAGTCTCATCCCGACGGCCGGCGCCGCCGAGGTGCCCTCGGCACTGCCGGGTGCGAGCGCCCATCAGGGCATTCTCCCGGCCACGTCAGTTGCGATCTGCCCGCGGAGATGGTTTGCTGGTAGCACTCGACTATCGAGAGTGCCAGCTTTGCTGTCCGGTACCCAGGGAGGGAACCACCTATGTCCAAACTCATCGCCTTCGACACCGAGGCTCGCAAGGGCCTGGAGAGCGGAATGAATCAGCTCGCCGACGCCGTTCGGGTCACCCTCGGCCCAAAGGGCCGCAACGTGGTGCTCGCCAAGAAGTGGGGCTCCCCGACGATCACCAACGACGGGGTGTCCATTGCCAAGGAGATCGAGCTCGAGGATCCCTATGAGCGGATCGGCGCCGAGCTCGTCAAGGAGGTCGCCAAGAAGACCGACGATGTTGCCGGTGACGGCACCACGACCGCCACGGTCCTCGCTTGGGCGATGGTCCATGAGGGCCTGCGGAACCTCGCTGCCGGCGCCAATCCCATGGTGCTCAAGCGTGGCATCGAACAGGCCGTCGTCGTGGCCGTCGAGGCCATCAAGGCCATCTCGAAGGAGACCGAGTCGAAGGACCAGATCGCCCAGGTTGCGTCCATCTCGGCTGCCGACAACGAGATCGGCCAGATGATCTCCGAGGCCATCGACAAGGTCGGCAAGGACGGCGTCATCACCGTCGAGGAGAGCCAGACCTTTGGCATGGAGATGGATCTGGTCGAGGGCATGCGCTTCGACAAGGGCTACATCTCGCCATACTTCGTGACCGACGCCGAGCGAATGGAAGCCGTGCTCGAGGATGCCTACATCCTGCTGGTGGGTTCCAAGATCTCCGCCGTGCGCGATCTGCTGCCGGTGCTCGAGAAGGTCATGCAGTCGGGCAAGCCTCTCGTCATCATCGCCGAGGACGTCGATGGTGAGGCGCTGGCGACCCTCGTGGTCAACAAGATTCGTGGGACCTTCCGTTCGGTCTCGATCAAGGCCCCGGGCTTCGGCGAGCGCCGCAAGGCCATGCTGCAGGATCTCGCGATCCTCACCGGCGGTCAGGTGATCACCGAGGAGGTTGGCCTCAAGTTGGAGAACGCCACGCTGGATCTGCTGGGCCAGGCCCGCAAGATCGTGGTGTCCAAGGACGAGACGACCATCGTCGAGGGCGCTGGGCCCGAGGCCGACCTGAAGGGTCGAATCAACCAGATCAAGGCAGAGATCGACAACACCGATTCGGACTACGACCGGGAGAAGTTGCAGGAGCGTCTGGCGAAGCTTTCCGGCGGCGTTGCGGTCATCAAGGTCGGCGCTGCCACCGAGGTGGAGCTCAAGGAGAAGAAGCACCGCATCGAGGATGCCGTGAGCACCACCAAGGCTGCGGTCGAGGAGGGCGTGGTCCCCGGTGGGGGCGTGGCGTTGCTTCGTGCTCAGGCGAGCGTCGAGAAGCTTGCCGCCACCTTGAGCGGCGATGAGGCGACAGGCGCTCGCCTGGTGTCCCGTGCCCTGGAGGAGCCCCTGAAGCAGATTGCCGTCAATGCGGGCATGGAGGGTGGCGTCGTCGTCGAGCGTGTTCGCAACCTCGAGACCCCGACCGAGGGTCTCAATGCGGCAACCGGTGTCTATGAGGATCTCGTCAAGGCCGGCGTCATCGACGCTGCCAAGGTGACCCGTTCGGCGCTGCAGAACGCGGCTTCGATTGCGGCACTTTTCCTCACCACCGAAGCTGTCATTGCCGACAAGCCCGAGCAGGCCTCCGCCGGCATGCCCGGAGGCATGGACGACTTCTAGGCCTCAGCGATCCGCAGGCTTGTCTGTCGGCGGATCGGGCAGGGAACATCCGAACGATGGCCGGTCCTCAGGGTCGGCCATCGTTCGCGTTCCGAGGACGAACGTCTCTTGCATCCAGCGGGCAGGCTGCCGCATCCGGCGGCATTCAGCCTTTTCTCAGGTGACTCGGCCACACTACGGGGATGGCCAAGGAGTCCAACGGGGCAAGCGTTCTGGTCGTTGACGACGATCCGGCTGTTCGTGACGCGCTCGACCGTGCCTTGCGACTCGAAGGGTATTCGGTCGAAACGGTCGATGGAGGCTACCGGGCTCTCGAGCGCCAGGATGCCCACCCGGCCGGAGCGGTCGTCCTCGATGGACGACTCCCCGATCTGGACGGTCTGGAGGTCTGTCGGCGTTTGCGGGCCCGAGGCGATCGGACGCCCGTCCTGATGCTCACGGCGAGGGAAGGCGTTGAGGAACGAGTCGCGGGCCTCGATGCCGGTGCTGACGACTACCTGGTCAAGCCCTTCGCACTGGAGGAGCTCCTCGCGAGACTCCGCGCGTTGTTGCGTCGTCTGCCGGCAGCCGACGGAGACCCCATCGAGACCACCCTGAACTTCGCCGATCTCACGCTTGATCCGGGCACCTGGGAGGTCCACCGGGGGGATCGGCCCATCGAACTTGCCCGTACCGAGTTCGCGCTCCTTGAGCTGTTCCTGGCCAATCCGCGTCAGGTGCTGACCCGGTCGTTGATCTTCGATCGTGTCTGGGGCTACGACTTCGGTCCCACATCGAACTCGCTCGAGGTCTACATCGGCTATCTGCGTCGGAAGACCGAGGCCAACGGGGAGCCCCGTCTCATCCATACCGTCCGCGGTGTGGGATACGTCCTTCGGGAATCGACGGCCGGGACATGAGCCTGCGCGCCCGCCTTGCCCTGGCGGCGGTGATTGCGGTCATGGTCTCGGTGGGGTTGACCTCGGTGGCCGTGCTCGTGTCTTCGGGACGCACGTTGCGAGGCGAGGTCGACGACTCGTTGCGGAGCCGACTCGAGGTGGTCTCGGCCCCATTGCGTGGCGGTGGTCGGGAACCCGAGCCGAGCCTCCGCCTCCCGCGACTGGGGGCGGCCGGTGGTCACACCCAGCTGATCTCGAGGTTTGGGGTTGTGCGTGTCGTTGTCGGTGATGACGAGGCCATTCCCCCGAGCGCAGCGGCGATTGCCCTTGCTGCCCGAGGCGGGCCGGATCTGCTGGAGACGGTCGAGGTGGAGGGTCTGAACGTACGGGTGCTGACCTCTTCCTGGCGCGCCGGATCGGCGGTGCAGGTCGCACGCCCGCTCGACGAGCTCGAAAGCTCGCTCGCTCGCCTGCGCAGGCTTCTGGTCGGCATCATGATCGGTGCCGCGGGGCTGGCGGGTTTGGTGGCGCTGGGCTTGGTTCGGACCGCTTTGAGGCCTTTGCATGCCCTGTCGGGGACCGTTGAGCGAATCAGCCGCACCGGTGATCTCGCGACGCGCGTCGAGGTGACCGGTCGCGACGAGCTTGGACGTCTCGCGATCAGCTTCAACGGGATGCTCGCGGCGCTGGAGGAGGCGCTGACCGCGCAGCGAACGCTGATTGCCGACGTCTCCCACGAGCTCCGCACACCACTGACGAGTCTCCGCACGAACATCGAGGTGCTCCGCCGGGCCGAGGGCTTGTCCGGGGAGGACCAGGATCGTCTCACCCGGGACATCGACATGCAGATCGCGGAGCTGTCGGACTTGATTCGCGACGTGATCGATCTCGGCCGTGACCGGGCCCGTGGGACCGTTCCGGAGTCCGTGGAGCTGGACGAGATCGTTGCGATCGCCGTGGAACAGGCTCGAACGCATTGGCCCGAGGTTGTCTTCCGGACACGACTCGAGTCCTCGGCGGTCCAGGGGGACCAGGAGATGATCGCTCGAGCGGTCGGGAACCTGGTCAACAACGCGGCCAAACACGGGGGAAACGAGGTGGTGGTCATGGTCCACGATGGCGAGATCACCGTTGAGGACGACGGTCCCGGTATCGCGCCCGCAGACCTTCCCCACGTCTTCGATCGCTTCTGGCGGGCACCGAGTGCAAGGGCCAAGACCGGCTCGGGGCTGGGACTTGCGATCGTCGCCCAGGTGGCACGTGCCCACGGCGGCTCGGTCACCGTCGACTCGACGCCCTCCCGTACGACCTTTCGGCTGAGGTTGGGCAGAGGCGCCGAGGACCCGTCCTCCGGGAGCGTGGCAACCGGGAGAGGTTTTGCCTGATTCCGAGGTTGCGTTCAGGTTGCTCTCAGATCCGGATCGCACACTGATCCCACCGCTCAGAACGTCTGACGGGACACCTCAGAGGAGAATTGCGATGGATCGAAAACGAATGGCCGGTCGGAGGCTCTCGGCGATTGCCGCCGGGACGTTGGCCGCAGGCATGGGTCTCTCGTTGCTCGCAGGACCGGCGTTCGCTGCCGAGGGTCCGGCGGCGACAGGACAGGGACCGAGAGCTGAGAAGCATGCCGAGGTGGAGAAGTGCCTGAAGGACGCGGGGATCACCCTGCCGCCCCGACCCAGGGTTGCGAGAAGGGCGATGCGAGCCGACCACGCTGCCATGGACGCGAAGCGGGCCGAGATCGATGCCGCCCTGAAGAAGTGCGGTATCGACGTCCCCACCAAGGAGGAGCTGACCGCTCGGCACGAGGCGATGCGGTCCTGCCTGGCTGAGCAGGGCGTCGAGGTCCCGGAGCGGCCCGCAGACAGGTCACTGGCCCGAAGGACGGGCGAGGAGCGTCGTGAGGATCGTGAGGGCCGACGTGAGGTTCGCAGGAACCGCCGTGGATCGCTCGGTGCGCAACACGAGAAGGTGCACGAAGCCATCAAGGAGTGCCGACCGGACGTCGGGACCCCGGCTGCCTGAGGAGCGGTCAAGCGGACTGGCATGGGGAACCCACCGGCGTGTGGGTTCCCCATGCGGCCGCATGGTCGCCGGGACTGTTCCGGTGGGTCCGCAGTAGGCTGTGTCCATGACCGACTCGATGATGATGCCGGAAGGCTGGGGGGTTCTTCACCTCTTCTGCAAGCTTCGTTCCGGGGCCGACGGGCAGGCGGTCACCGCGGCCGTGAAGGCAGCGACGGAAGGTGATCACCAGGTTGTGCCGGTTGCCATGTTCGGCCACAAGGCCGATGTCGGATTCATGGCCCTCGGCCCCGATCTCTGGAGACTCCGTGGTCTCCAGCGTGACCTGCAGGCCGCGGGCCTCGAGATCGTCGATTCCTACCTCTCGATCACCGAGATCTCCGAATACGCCTCCGGTGTCCCCGAACCGATGCGTCAGGCTCGGCTCTATCCGATCTTCCCGCCTGAGAACATGCCCGCCTACTGCTTCTATCCGATGGGCAAACGTCGGATCGAGGGCGCCAACTGGTATCGGTTGTCGTTCGAGGAACGCCTCGAGCTGATGCACGAGCACGGCAGGTCGGGCCGCAACTTCGCAGGTCGCATCGTTCAGCTCATCACGGGATCGACCGGCCTCGACGATTACGAATGGGGCGTCTCGCTTTTCGGGCGGAGTCCCATCGACCTGAAGGACTGCGTGTACACCATGCGCTTCGATCTGGCGTCGGCGAAGTACGCGGACTTCGGCCCGTTCTACAGCGGATTGGTGGCGCCCCTCGACGAGGTGCTGGCCCATGTCGGCCTGGGCTGATCCCTCGCGTGTCATGAGCGGGGTCGATGCATCGATTGAGCGCCTTCGCAGGCACCTGCGAGTGCTGGAACGGGTGGTGGTGGCCTTCAGTGGCGGGGCCGATTCAGCCTTCCTGGCCTGGATGGCCCAGGACACCTTGGGCAAGGCCAACACCCACGTCGTCACCGCGGTCTCTGCTTCGCTTGCACCGGAAGAGGCTCGGGACTGCGCGTCCCTCGCAGACGAGTGGGATCTCCGCTGGACCGCGGTTCTCACCCATGAGCTGGCCAACGAGGCATACGTCGCCAACGCCGGTGATCGCTGCTTCCACTGCAAGACCGAGTTGATGGCGGTTGCGGTTCCCATGGCCGACGCGGAAGGTGCCGTGGTCGTCCTCGGTGTCAACCTCGATGACCTCGTCGATCATCGACCCGGCCAACGGGCGGCATTGGATCACGGCGCCGTGTTCCCACTTGTCGAAGCCGGATTCACCAAGGTGGAGGTGCGCGAGGCCTCGCGACGTCTCGGGCTGCGCACCTGGGACAAGCCCGCAGCGGCGTGTCTTGCCTCCCGTGTTCCCTACGGGACGCCGGTGACGGTCGGGGTGCTCGAGTCGGTGGCGAGGGCCGAAGGATCGCTGCGAAGGTTGGGATTTCGTCAGCTCCGTGTGCGTCATCACGGCGAGGTGGCGAGGGTGGAGTTGGGAGTCGACGAGATGACGGCGGGTCTCGATTGCGCCTCGGCGATCGTCGAAGCGGTGAAGGAGGCGGGCTACCGCTATGTCACCCTCGACCTCGAGGGCTTTCGCTCGGGAAACCTCAATCAGACACTCAATCAGACGACTGAGCCCGACGCCTCAACGGCGCTCCAGCTCGATCGGGGTCCAGGTGGGGAAGGCCAGGTAGGGCGCACCCATGTGATCCACGATCCTGCCATTTTCCCGGAGGTGGGCAATGCAGCTCGCGACGACCTCCGGCCCACCGGCGAGGGCGGCATACTCGGCCAGGCTCACCAGCAGCGGACCCGAGTCGACATCACCCGCTCGCACGAGCGCCTCCACCTCCAGCCTCGGGCGACAGGGAGCGGACCGGTCGATGACGTACGAGTGATACACGATGCCCTCGAAGACGGACACGGCCCGAATGATCATGAAGGGCCCGGCGAAGAGCCGACTACGGTCATGGGGGAAAGCATGGTCGCCGATGGATGAGTACGCCAGGCAATTGGTCGAGGTGGTCGAGACGGTCCTTCCGCGTTGGGTGGAGCGCTCCGTCGACCGTGTCCATTCGGCTTGGGTGGAGGCCGGCGGATTGCCCGGTTCCGACATCGCTGCTCAGGCCGCGGAGATGGGGCGACGAGCGGGTGCCGAGGTTGGTGCGGAGCTGCGTGCCCTGTTCGAGGCCGACATCGACGAGCAGCGGTCCAACCCCCTCGGCGTTCTCCGTCATGCCGTTCGCTATCCGACCCTTGTGCTCCGCTGCGCCGGTGTGCCGTGTGTGGAGCGCAGTGAGTTCGACGTCCTTCACTTCCCCGATGACGACTACGGACTGACACCGATGACCTTCGCCGATGTGGATGATGCACTGCATGAGCCCGGCATCCTCTGGGGGGCCATGAAGGCCCGCCTGCACCTCGATCGGCACCGCCGTGTCGCCTCCGATGACCGAGACGGCCGAGACCAGGACGGCCGGGACCGGGACGGCCGGGACGTGGGAAAGCGATGAGCGGCCGGAGTGCGAGCAGGGTGATCTGCTGCGTACCCAACATCATGGACCGGTCAAGGATCTCGGCGGCGGCGCCCGACTGCGCCTTTGTCGCTTCGCCCGAAGCCTTGCTGCAGCGGGTCGCCGAGACCCAACGTGACCATCCGTCGGACCGGGTTCTCGTGGTGGTCGATCTCGATCGGCCCGGCATGATCGAGGCAATCGAAGGATTGACCGGGCACGGGTCTTGGGTCATCGGGTTCGGTTCCCACGTCGCAAGGGACACCTTGTCCGCGGCCAGAGCCGCCGGCTGTCGGGCGTTCCCGAGATCCGAGCTGTTCCGCCGGTTGTCGGAAGGGATCGAGCATCTGGCCCTGTCGGACGGTCGGGAACCGCCTGGCTTTCGCTGACCCGGACATCTTGGCTAGCGTCACCGGATTGTCGTCTCGACCCCATTCGTGCGACAGGACAGGAAGGTACGTATCCGTGGACAGTGGCGATACCGCATGGATGTTGATCTCGACGGCTCTCGTTCTCTTCATGACCCCCGGGTTGGCCTTCTTCTACGGGGGCATGGTCAGGTCGAAGAACGTCCTTGCCATGCTCATGCAGAACTTCATGGCGATGGGACTGCTCGCCGTCCTGTGGGCGCTCGTCGGGTTCACCCTGGCGTTCGGCAACGTCGGTGACGGCGGCATCATCGGCAACCTGGATTTCATCGGCCTCCGAGACGTCGGGTCGGCGGCCGGCTTTCCGCTTGCCCCGACGATTCCTTTCGTCCTTTTCTGTGCGTACCAGATGACCTTTGCCGTCATCACCCCTGCACTGATCACCGGAGCGACTGCGGATCGCCTGAAGTTCAACGCCTATCTGATCTTCATCAGCATCTGGCTCGTGGTCGTCTACTCTCCCGTCGCTCACTGGGTGTTTGCCGGTGGATGGCTTGCCGAGCTCGGCGCGCTGGACTTCGCCGGCGGCGCCGTGGTCCACATCAACGCAGGCGCGGCCGCCCTGGCGTTGATTCTGGTGCTCGGGCGTCGCCACGGTTGGGGGACCGAGCCGATGCCGCCTCATTCGCTGCCCCTCACCATGTTGGGCACAGGCATCCTTTGGTTCGGATGGTTCGGTTTCAATGCGGGCTCGGCTCTCGGAGCCAACGGCATCGCCGCACAGGCGCTGATGAACACCTTCCTGGCGGCATCGGCGGGCATGTTGGGTTGGGTGTTGGCCGAGCGCGTGCAGGACGGACATCCAACCAGCCTCGGAGCAGCCTCCGGAGCGGTGGCAGGCCTCGTGGCAATCACCCCCTGTGCCGGATTCGTGGGTGGAATGAGTCCCATCGCCATCGGCTTCCTTGCGGGGGTGATCTGTCTTTTGGCGATTCGCCTGAAGAATCGATTCAACTACGACGACTCCCTGGACGTGATCGGCGTCCACCTTGTCGGCGGCCTCCTCGGGTCGATGTTGCTCGGTCTCTTCGCCGACGAGTCGGTCAACGAGGTCGGGGTGGACGGGCTCCTGCTCGGTGGTGGTGGCGAGCTGTTGGTCGACCAGCTGGTGGCCTCCGTCGCCACGTTCGGCTTCTCCTTCGTGGTGTCACTGGCACTTGCCAAGGTCATCGACATGACCATCGGCCTACGGGTGACACTCGACGAGGAGCTTGAGGGTCTCGACCGGAGTGTTCATGCCGAGAGTGCCTACGCCGGCCTGGACAACTAGATCCGAACCGACAGGTCCGAACCGACAGGTCCGAACGGCACCCGTCACTTTTGTTCGGGTTGGTCCCCGAATCGTTTCCACCCCGCGTCGGTGATCGAGCGTTCCTCGAAGAACAGACAACCCTCGGGGCAGGAGAACGGGGTTTGCTCTGCCGCGTCGAGGCGGCAACGTTGGACCTGGTCGCCCTGTCCGGTGGAGCGGGTGGAATAGTGGCGACAGTCGAAGCGAATGGCCATGTGTCCATTGTAGAGAGCTGATTGCTCCGGCCGGCCGGCGCCCGGGCGGACCTGGTGGAACCACAGGGTTTTGGGAGCCGCCAGGTGACGACCTCCGACCGATCGTCGTTGCCGGCGCTGATGGACAGGGAGCCGACGCATGCATCGCGCGGCGAAGGCCTTAAGGTTCCTGGGGTGGGCGAACGTCTGGTGGTGATCGGCGGTGACGCCGGGGGCATGGTTGCGGCCTCACAGGCGCGTCGGTTGCGTCCCGACCTCGACATCGTCGCTCTCGAAATGGGAGAGATCACCAGCTATTCCGCCTGCGGCATTCCGTATCTGGTCGGTCGTGAGGTCGGCAGCGTCGAGGAGTTGGTGGCGCGGGAACCGCGGGAATACCGTGAACGTCTTCGCATCGACGTCCGCCTTCGTCACGAGGCGATGATGATCGACCTGGACCGTCGCGAGGTCGAGGTTCGCGACCACGCGCACGATCGGACGATCAGGCTTGGTTTTGACCATCTGATGTTGGGTCTCGGTGCCCGCCCTCGTCGGCCCCGCCTGCCGGGCATCGATCACCCCATGGTCCACGGCGTGCAGAACCTCGAGGATGCGAAGGCCTTGATCGGCGACATGGAAAGACGCGAGGTTGCGGCCGTGGTGGTCATCGGGGGCGGCTACATCGGCATGGAGATGGCCGAGGCATGCCGGCGGCTGGGGTTGACCACCACCTTGTTGGATCAAGCCCCCGAGGTCATGGGGACCCTCGATCCCGACATGGGTTCGCTGGTGAACCAGGCTTTGCGCAACGCGGGCATCGAGGTCCGCACGTCGACCCAGGTCGAGGGCATCGGCGATGGTCTCGTCCACACGTCCGAGGGCGACATCGCTGCCGACCTGGTCATCCTCGGTCTGGGCGTCATGCCCAACGTCGCCATCGCGGAGGATGCCGGCATCGAGCTGGGCGCCCAGGGAGCGATAGCCGTCGATCGGCGCCAACAGACGAGCGCCGCCGGGGTCTGGGCCGCCGGAGATTGTGCCCAGTCGTATCATCTGGTGTCACAGCGCGATGTGTACGTGGCCTTGGGGACCGTCGCCAACAAGCAGGCTTTCGTGGCGGGAACCAACATTGCCGGGAGCTATGCCACCTTCCCGGGAGTGGTGGGCACCGCGATCAGTCGTATCTGCGGCACGGAGGTGGCCCGTACGGGTCTCACCGAGATCGAGGCAACACAGGCGGGATTCGGCTTTCACGCGGTGACCGTGACCGGCCCCACCCGGGCGTCCTATTACCCGGGAGCCGAATCGGTGGTCGTCAAGATGGTGGCCGAGCGGGGAGGCGGCCGGGTGCTCGGCGCTCAGATCGTGGGTGGACAGGGGGCAGGGAAACGCATCGACACCGTCGCGACGGCGTTGCACGCCGGGATGACGGTCCGAGAGCTGACGCAGCTCGATCTTGCCTACGCGCCGTCTCTGTCCCCGCTGTGGGACCCGGTTCAGATGGCGGCGCGCAAGGCCATGGCCTCGCTCGAGGAGGACGGGTGATGGTGTCGGCGGCCTTGTCATTTCGCGACCGGCGCCATGCGATCGTCGATGACGACGAGTTGCAGGGAAGGGCGTTGTGTCGAGCGCTTTCCGCCGAAACAGATGCCTGGTTGGCCGAACTGTTCGACGCGGTGGTTCCGACCGGCGCCACCGGACTGGCACTGGTCGCCGTCGGGGGTTACGGACGGGGAGAGCTCGCGCCGGGGAGCGACCTCGATGTCTGGATCGTGCACGACAATCACGCCGGGGTTGGCGAGATCGCCGAACGATTGTGGTATCCGATCTGGGATTCGGGCATCAAGTTGGGCCATGCGGTACGGACCCCGAAACAGGCGCTCAAGCTCGCGGCAGACGATCTGGACACGGCCACGGCGGCCTTGTCCATGAGGGCGTTGGCCGGCGACGATCACCTGGCTGCCGGTCTGTTCGAGCGGATGACGGCGCAGTGGCAGAAGCGTTCCAAACGATGGCTCACGGAGATGGCCGAGCGGACCCGCTCCCGTCACGAGACCTTCGACGAAGTTGCGTTCCTGCTCGAACCCGACATCAAGGAGAGCCGCGGCGGATTGCGCGACGTTCACACCATTCGCTGGATGCAGGAATCGCATCCGGTCCTCCACGAGGGCGACGAATCCAGGCTTACGACAGCCGAGGACACTTTCTCGCGGTGCGTGTTGCGCTGCATCGAGCCGTGGACCGAGCGGGCGATCGCCTCCTGCTGGAACGGCAGGATGAAGTGGCCAAGGCGCTCGACCTTCCCAACGCCGACGCACTGATGGCGCTGGTTGCTGCTGCGGCGCGCACCGTTGCCTGGATCAGCGACGAGAGCTGGGCCCGGATCGAGTCGCTGCTGGCGGGTCCGGTGGGCTCGGTCTTTCGCCGCGACCGACCGATCGGTCCGGGCCTCGTGTTGCGCGACGGTGAGGTTCATCTCGAGGCGGGGGTCGACATCGCCGCCGATCCCTCCCTGATCCTCCGCGCGGCCGTGGCGGCTGCTCGTCACCGGGCTCGCTTCGATCGCCACTCCCTCGAGCAACTCGTCAGGGCGCAGCCCGTTCTGGAGGGCCGCTGGTCCGACGAGGCCCGCGGGGCCTTGGTCGAGCTTTTGAGCACAGGCCATGAGGCCATTCGGGTGATCGAGACGCTGGACCAGCTTCGTCTCGTGGAGCGAATCCTGCCCGAGTGGGCCCCGGTGCGAAGCCGGCCTCAGCGCAACGCTTACCACCGTTTCACGGTCGATCGACACCTGTGCGAGACGGCGGCGAATGCGGCGGCACGGTCCAATGAGGTCAGCCGACCCGATCTCTTGTTGGTGGGGGCATGGCTGCACGACCTCGGGAAGGGATATCCCGGTGACCACACCGTGGTCGGTATGGAGCTGATGGGAACCGTGGCTGAGCGGATGGGATTCGTTCCCGATGACGTGTCGGTCCTGATCGACATGGTGCGCCTGCACCTCTTGTTGCCCGATGTCGCCACGCGTCGTGACCTCGCCGATCCGGCAGTGATCCGCTCGGTCGCCGAGAGCGCCGGGTCGTTGACCACCCTGGAGCTGCTGGGGGTGCTGACCGAGGCGGACTCGCTGGCAACGGGTCCTTCCGCCTGGGGGTCCTGGAAGGCGGAGCTCGTGCGCACCCTGGTCGATCGAGCAGGACATGTCCTGCGTGGCGGCGAGGCCGGAGACGTCACCACCGACGGCTTCCCGACCGAGGAGATTCGGGTATTGATGGCCCGTGGCGACGAGGTGTTGGAGGGTCTGGGCACGACCTTGACCGTGGTGTCTCCCGACCGGCCCGGTCTTTTCAGTCGGGTCGCGGGCACGTTGTCGCTTCGTGGCCTCACCGTCCTGGCTGCCGACGCGTACAGCGCAGAGGGCATGGCCGGCTCGCAGTTCAAGGTCGAGTCGGGCAGCGACCCCATCGACTGGGAGGGGGTGTGCGATGACCTGCGACGCGTGCTTGCCGGGCGCCTGGCGCTCGAGGCGCGACTTGCCGAACGGGCCCGCACGTATCGCTCCCGTTCATCGGCATTCTCGTTGACCGCTCCCGCATCGGTGCGGATCGACAACCAGGCTTCCGATGACGCCACCGTGGTGGAGGTGCACGCGCCGAATCGCCTGGGCGTCCTGTATCGCATCACGAGGGCCTTGGCCGACCTCGACCTCGACATCCGACTGGCCAAGGTGGCGACTCTCGGCCATGAGGTCGTCGACACCTTCTACGTGTGCACCAGGGCGGGTGCCAAGGTGGACGACCGCGACCACATTCGAGAGCTCGAGCGGGCGATTCTCCACCAGGTCTCGTTCACCTGATGGGAGTTTCCCGGATAGCTCATTGAGCTGCTGTTCGGGCCGTCAGAACTTTCCGGCAAAGAGGCCTCTGCCCATTCCTGGGACTTTGCGTATTGCCGGTCGTCCGTCAGAAGATCGAGGTGGTCCTGAGCTTGGCGGTTCGCGACGACCGCAGGCTGAACCAGCCTGAGCGTTCGTCACCGTAACGTTGCCCGAAAGGGAAGAATCCGAGGCGGGTGTTGACGGTCGTGGTGACCGGAATGGCGAGGTTCACCGACGACTTCAGGGTCACCACGCCATCGGAGATCGAGGCGCTCACCAGGCCGGCAGCGACGGCCGAGTTCCATGTTGCGCGACGAGCCAGCTCCTTGCCCACCTCGGTCATGGTGGGTTGGACCAAGGGCACCTTGAAGGTGGCCCTGTACCGTGCGAGGACATCGTCGAGCACGCTGAACAGGATCCGGTCCTCGGCGAGATTCGCCTGGTGGGCGTAGTGGGGCCGGGGGTCGTTCGTCACGATGTGGCGCATCATGATGGAGGACTCCTCGCCCAGGTACTGCTCCCATCCGGCAGGTTGGGTCAGGCAGGTCGTGGTCGCCGACGAGGTGCAGTTCTCGAAGTACAGGTAGTTGTACTCATCGAGCTGCTCGACCTTGGTGGCCGCGTTGTAATACACGTTCATCGGGTGCCGCGGGATGGTGAGCGCCGAGCCGAGCGGTGTCGGATTCGGCGTCCTCGAGGCGTCGGAGGCCACCACGTGGATGCCCGTTTGAGACAGGGCGCCGGGCATGGCCTCATTGGCCAGACCGGAATGCTCGCCGGTCACCAACTCGTTTGGATCGATGCTGATCCGTCGGGCCCATGCCCAGAGTCGGTTCTTGTTGATCTCCGACTCGATGGTCGATTGCGAGGCGGTGTCGAGGTTGAGATGGCCGAAGGTGTGGTTGATCCACCGGAACGATCTGCGGTTGCCGACGAGGACATCGGCAAGGGGGTCGGAGCCCCTTGCAGCTCGGTACTCGTTGCTGCCGGCGCCGTTGAAGACGAGATCGAGTTTGAGGTCGTTGGCCTGTTGCCAGTCCTGGAGAAATCGCGCGTCGGCGTCGTTCATGCGGATGAGGGGAATCGTGGCGCCGTCGTCCTCATGGGTCACGTCTTGGACCGTGTCCCAACGATCATCGGGAAGGAAGACGTCGTCGACATGCATGCTCAGGTAGTTGCGCGAGAAGCCCAGGTAGGTGCCCCGGGTGACCCACTGCAACATGCCGTGCAAAAGCAACTGACCTTGAGACACCCATGGGCTCGAGTCGACGGTGACAACCATCTCCTCCCGACCTTCGTGGTTGTACACGCCCACCAGCGGCTCGCCGTTCGGAGCCGTCACGAGCGCGTCGAACGTGGTCCCTTCGGCAGGGCTGGGCGTCGCCAGGTACCCGTAGGCATCCTCGATGGGGACAGAACCGACGAGGTAGGGGAACACCACCGACCCCAACGGGGTGACGGTCGCGGTCGTGCCGTCGAGACTGCCGGCCGAGGTGGGTTCGTTCAGTCCGAGTGCCGGGTTGGGATAGGCATAGGCATCGACCTGACGGACGCGATAGGTCCGTTCGAATTCGTGGAGCGCCGCCAACTCCTCGGGGGTGACCGACGAGACCCACGCGGTGCCGTCGAAGTAGTCGAGCTCCGGGTCGGCGAGCACGACCGCTTGGTAGCGGGCGTGACCGGGCGCGACCTCGAGTTGATCAAGCGTGATGGGCGCTGCCGTCACCGTCGTGATCAGATCGAACGGCACCCCTTCGGCGGTGAGTCGTGATCGCCATGCATCCAGTGCTGGTTCCCGACCGTCCGCCGAGACCAGGAGAACCCGGAGGTCGACTGCATTGACCGCTGTCTGTGACGAGGCCGGGGCAGAGGCCGACACGCCTGCCAGCAGTAGCAGCACCAACCCGAGGCGCCTGAACACCGATGAACGCGCTTTGTGATATTTCTTGTCTCGAGTACGCATCGGTCTACACTCCCATCCAAGGTGCCACAGCATTGCGTATCCGGCCGGGTTTGTACATCGGTTCGAGGTTGCGCTTCATCGTCCTCAACTCGGGAGTCTTCATGCGTCGCCATCACCTCGTCGTCGTTGCCGGGCTCCTGGGCACCCTGTCGGTAGGTCTGACGGTCGGCGCCCCCCACCTCCTTGCCCACTCGGGAGGATCCGGGGGATCGTATTGGAGCTCCGACCGGGAAGACTACGTGACGGAGGCCACCCTTGTGGTCACGCCCGGGAGTGGTGTTGTGGGAACAGCTGTCTCGGTGCAGGGCCGAGGATTTCCGCGAGACGAGACCGGGCGGTTGCGTCTGGGGGACGAATCGGTGGTTTCGGTCAGGACCGGAGGCACGGGACGGTTCAGGATCCAGTTGACGATTCCGGACGTCGAACCCGGAGACATGCGGGTACGGGTATCGGTCGGCGACGTTCGAGCGGCCACGACCTTGACCGTTCTCGACGGCTCGTCCCCTCCGACGACGGTCTCGCCTCCCGCAACCGACGTTCCCCCCACCACCACCTTGCCCCCGACCACCACCTTGCCCCCGACCACCACCTTGCCCCCGACCACCACCACGGTGCCTCCGACCACCACCACGGTGCCTCCGACCACCACCTCGCCGCGTACCTGGTGGAGGCCGGAGATCGGCGTTCGCTGGCAGTGGCAACTCTCGGGCCTTCCGATTGACACATCGGTGTCCGCCGAGGTGTTCGAGATCGATCTCTTCGACAACGACAAGAGCGTGGTCGACAGCCTGCACGCCCAGGGACGCAAGGCCATCTGCTACCTGAGCGCCGGGTCCTACGAAAGTTGGCGTCCGGATGCCGGCAGATTCCCCGCCTCGGTGCTCGGGAACGGCAACGGGTGGCCCGGTGAGCGTTGGCTGGACATCAGGGCACTGGACGTACTCGGCCCCATCATGGAGCGTCGCCTCGATCTGTGTGCGCAGAAGGGCTTCGATGCTGTCGAGGCCGACAACGTCGACGGCTATGCGAACGCAACGGGCTTTCCCTTGACCGCGGCGCATCAGATCGCGTACAACCGGTTCCTGGCGGATGCAGCCCATGCGAGAGGGCTGGGCATCGGTCTGAAGAACGACGTCGAGCAGGCGGGCTCCCTGGTTTCCTTCTTTGATTTCGCCGTGAATGAGGAGTGCGCGCAGTACGGTGAATGCGAGCTGCTGGAGCCGTTCATCCGTGCCGGCAAGGCGGTCCTGCACGTCGAGTACTCGCTGACCACAGGTCAGTACTGCCCCCAGACGACCAGGCTCGGCTTCAGCTCGATCCGGAAGAACACCGACCTCGATGCCTGGCGACAGCTCTGCCCGTGACGGTTGTCGGCGCAGGGTGGTCCGAGCGCCATGACATGCCTACGGCCCGTTTGGGTCCTTGATGTCGATCGTCGTCGTGAGCTGTTCGAGGAGCGCCTCGATGATCGAGACCTTTCCGCCTCGGGCCTCCCAGAGGTCTCCCACCTCTTGATGGTCGGCGAGACCGAAGCCGTCCGGAGCGATCCCCAGCGCGTCGGTGACGGATCTGGCGAGGATCAATGGCTCCAGCCTCTCCTCGAAGGCGACAAAGGCCTCGAGTCCGTCCCAGAGTTGGTTAACAGGTTCCACAGGGGGGGTTCCCTGAGCGAGGGCAAGTGCCGTTGCCGAAAAGATGTCGTAGGTGGTGAACGGCTCGGGACAGCGGTAACCGGCCACCGGGTGAAGCCGCCACTCCAGCGTGATGCCACCAGGGCCGTCGTCACGCAGCCAGACCTGTGATCCGTTGACATAGGCATCGACCGGTTCGCCGAATCGTTCGTCCAGGGCGACGATCAAAGCGGGCGTCGTCCGCCAGATACAGGTGGATACCAGTGAGGTCATGGGTTCCGAGCCTACTGTCGGGCTCTTGAGCTTCAGATTGGCGAACCTCAGGCCTTCGCCGGCCGTCGTGATCACTTCACTGGTCGTCGTGACCACGACACTGGTCGTCGGTTGCAGGACATCGGAGGGGCCGATCTCGCCCACGACCTCGCGCACGACCGGGCCCACGACCTCGCGCACGACCGGGCCCAAGACCGGGAGCGAGGGTCCCGCGAAGGGAAAGGCTCCGCTTGTGTCGGACACCTGTTCGGAAGTTCCCGAATACGGCCTGCCTGATCCGGAGCGTCCTCGGTACCGCCTCGCCATCGAGATCAAGCCCGAGCAAGGTGTTGTCGAGGGTCGACAGCATGTCCGATTCGTGCCGGATCAGGTCGTTGACCGTCTGGTCTTCCGCCTCTGGGCGAACGGTCCACGCCCGACCGCGGCCGGGGCGCACCTGGAGGTGACCGGGACACAGGTGGACGGCCGCATTGCAGAGCTCCAGGGGCCCACGTCGGACCCCACGACGCTGGTGATTCCGCTCGAGGGCAGTGTTCGAGCCGGGAAGGCGATCGAGGTGGACATGACCTGGCACCTGACCCTGCCCGGACCTTCCCGGGACCGGCTGGCGCGGCAGGGTGACGCGATGCGCCTCGGCTCCTTCTTCCCCCTCCTCGCCTGGGAGCCGGGAGTCGGATGGGCGTTGGAGCCGCCGACGACCCGTCTTGCAGAGGCGGGCACCTCGCCCGTTGCGGACTTCACCCTGGAGGTGACGCATCCCGACGATCTCACGGTGCTCGCCTCGGGTGTCCATGAGGGCGGTGATCGGTGGCGGGCGGAGGCGATGAGGGACATCGCGCTGAGCATCGGTCGATTCCGCGTGGCGACCGCGGTCGCTCATGTGCCCGAGCCTGCCACCATCACGGTCGGGGTGCACGAGGGCCTCGACGATGATCCCAACCGATACCTCCAGCGGATCGTTTCCGCGATCGAGGACTTCAGTCGTCGCTACGGGGCCTACCCCTACACGACCTACACCGTGGCATTGACGCCTGGACTCACCGGAGGTATCGAATATCCCGGGTTCGCCATGCAGGGGCCGGAGACCTACGGTCGCAGTACGCCACACGAGGTGGCCCACCAGTGGTTCTATGCCCTGGTCGGCAACAACCAGGGCAGGGACCCCTGGCTGGACGAGGGACCGGCCACCTGGGCCGAGGCCCGCTTCGAGGGCACGCTCCCCGCCTTCGTGGGCAAGGTCATCCCCCCGGAGGCGGTCGGGCAGACGACTCGTCCGATGTCCTGGTGGGACGGCCATGGCGATGCCTACTACCGGGGTGTCTATGTGCAGCCGGCGCAGGCGTTTGCGGCGCTGGGGGATCCGGAGGCAGTTGATTGCGCCCTGCGCCGTTACGTGGCGACGAACGCGTTCAAGATCGCCCGCCCTGACGACCTGTCGGTCGCCCTCGAGTCGGTCTCTCCCGGTGCCGGAGCGACCTTGGCCGCGTTCGGCATCGGCGCCCGGTAGCGGGGTGCATGCCCACCCCACGACTCGCTATTGGTCACGGAGGAAGCGTTCGACCTCCTCGACCAGCAGGTCGGGGCGGGGAACCTCGATCTCCTCGGGGGCGGTGTACCGCTGCTCGAGCTCTTGGATGTAGAGGCGAATGTCGTCATCCTCTTCCATTGCCTCGTTCACCTGACGTTCGTAGGCGGCGGAGGCGATCTCCAGGTCGGTGGTGACGACCGAGACCGACATCAGCTCGGCACAACGTTGTACCAACGCCAGCGCGGCCTTCGGTGAGGGCGCCGCGGGGATGTACGCGGGAACGGCCGCCCACAGGGAGACACAGGCGATGTCGGCACGCACGACGGCCTGGTTCAGGATGCCGATGATGCCGGTTGGCCCCTCGTACCCCGAGTGCTGGACGCCGAGGCGATTGATCACCTGCTGCTGGTCGCTGGTGGCCACCACCGAGGTCGCGCGCGTGTGGGGAATGTCGGCGAGCAATGCCCCCATGGTGATGACGAGCTGGGCATTGAGCCTCTGGGCGACTCCGACGAGCTGGGTGCAGAAGGTCTGCCAGCGCAGTTGTGGCTCGACGCCCAGGACCACCACGACGTCGGTGCCGGCGCCGTGACCCTGCATCAGGGTCACCCCCGGCCAATCGATGACGCGGCGGTTGTCCTCGAGACGCACCTCCGGCCTGGTCGCGGTGAAGTCGTAGAACTCCTCGGGATCGATCGTGGCCAGCGAGTCCGGTGCCCAGTGCTGCGCCATCCATCGGGCCGCCCCCGATGCCCCGTCGCCCGCGTCGTTCCACCCTTCGAAGGCAACGATGACGATGGGGCGACGGACCTGGGGGCGGTTCGCCCAACGGACATGATCCATACCCTGAAGGCTACCGGCATCGGTGCCCATGGCATCCGACGGTGTCACCCATCCCCGGTAGGGTTGAATGGTCATGAACGCCAAGGCCACTCCGCTTTTCACCGACGAAGCCGACCACGACGCCGATCCCGTCGAGGGTCGTCCCAAGGATGCAACCACCGGTTGGGTCGTGGGCCTGAATGCAGACCAGGCCGAGGCGGTCACCCATGACGAAGGGCCGCTGCTGGTCGTGGCAGGCGCCGGGTCCGGCAAGACGCGGGTTCTCACGCACCGCATCGCCCATCTGGTGCGCGAACGGGGGGTGTCGCCCTTTGCCATCCTGGCCATCACCTTCACGAACAAGGCAGCGGAGGAGATGCGAGCGCGCGTCTCCGGACTCGTCGGACCGGTCGCTGATCGCATGTGGGTCTCGACCTTCCATTCCGCCTGCGTGCGCATCCTCCGCCGAGAGGCCGGGGTGCTCGGCTTTCCCTCCACCTTCACGATCTACGACCAACTCGACGCGATCCGGCTGACGGGCTATGTCCTTCGGGATGCAAACCTTGATGTCAAGCAGTTTCCGCCTCGCAGCGTGCATGCCGCCATCAGCGCAGCGAAGAACGAACTGATCGATCCTCGTCGGTACGCGGAGCAGGCGCAGTCGATCTTCGATCGCCGGATCGCCGAGGTCTACACGGAGTATCAAGTCCGCCTTGCACGGGCGGGCGCCATGGATTTCGACGACCTCCTGACGTGGACGGTCTCACTCTTCCGCCGGCACCCCGAGGTGCTGGCGCGCTATCAGGAACGTTTCGAACACGTGCTGGTGGACGAGTACCAGGACACGAACAGGGCTCAGGCGGAACTGGTCGCGCAACTGGGCGGGGAGCACCGGAACGTCTTCGTGGTCGGTGACAGTGATCAGTCGATCTATCAGTTCCGAGGAGCGGACGTTCGAAACATCCTGGAATTCGAGCGGGCCTTTCCCGACGCCTCGGTCGTCGTTCTCGATCAGAACTATCGATCGACCCGGATCATCCTCGATGCCGCGAACGCGGTCATCGCCAACAATGGAGGACGCCTACCCAAGCAGTTGTGGACCGAGGAGGCGGGAGGCGCTCCGATCACCCGTTTCACTGCGGAGGACGAGCATCAGGAGGCGTCCTGGGTCGCACGCGAGCTGGTCCGCTTCCACGATCGGGAACACCTCCGCTGGGGCGATCTGGCCGTGTTCTATCGTGCGAACGCCCAGAGTCGTGTCATCGAGGAATCGCTGATGCGCGCGGGTGTGCCGTACCGGGTGATCGGCGGCACGCGCTTCTTCGATCGCCGCGAGATCAAGGACACGCTGGCGTACCTGCGGGTGTTGGTGAACCCCATCGACGACGTGTCCCTCGAACGAGCCCTGCTCGTCCCCAGGCGCGGGGTCGGCGACACCACGCTCAACAAGCTGCGGGAGTGGGCTCGTGAGACCGGGTCGCCCCTGCGATCTGCACTGGGAGAGGCGGAGGCGCTCGGCGTTCGGGGTCGCTCCCTCGAGGGAATCTCGACGTTCGTCGCGCTCCTCGTCGAGCTGGACGCCATGGTCGAGGCGGGCGCGACTCCGTCGGTTGTCCTCGATGCGATCGTTCGGCGCTCGGGTTACCTGGCCATGTTGGAGGACGACGGGACGATCGAGGCTCAGAGTCGGATCGAGAACGTCGGCGAGCTCATCTCCATGGCCGAGCAGGTCGACGACATCGGCGCGTTCCTCGATACCGTGACGCTGGTGGCCGACACCGATCAGCTCGACGCCGACGGCGACGGCTCGTCGGTCTCCCTGATGACGCTGCATGCCGCCAAGGGCCTCGAGTTTCCGGTGGTGTTCCTCGTCGGCATGGAGGAAGGCGTGTTTCCCCACGAGCGCGCGTTGACGGACCCCCATCAGCTCGAAGAGGAACGACGCCTTGCCTATGTAGGTATCACCCGTGCTCGTCGACACCTCTTGATGAGCTCAGCGTGGAGTCGCATGGTGTTCGGTGTCACCCGGTACAACCCGCCGAGTCGGTTTCTCGACGAGATTCCCGAGTCGCTGGTTCGCCAGGTTGCGGGCACTGCTCAGGTGGGCAATGCCGCGGGCACGGGACACCGCAGCAGTGGAGGGCGTTCGAGCGGAGGGCGTTCGAGCGGAGGGCGTTCGAGCGGAGGTCGCTCGAACGGTGGCATGGGGAGTCGAGATGATGACACCGACGGTTACATCTGGGGTGGCCAAAGTCGACAGGGACTTCGTGCCGGTGATCACCGCAACCGGCCCGCGCAACCGGAACAGCCCTCACCCGGTACCGGCGCGGAGTTGCTCGGGCTCGAGGTCGGCGATCATGTCCGTCATGACACCTGGGGCAAGGGCATCGTGGTGGAGGCCACGGGTGAGGGTGATCGTGCCGAGGCGCTTGTCCGCTTTGAGAACGCAGGCGAACGGCGACTCCTGTTGCGCATGGCGCCCCTTCACCGTCTCGATGGCTCCTCCACCGTCGATTCGATCGCGTAGAGAGCTCTCTGGTTCACTGTGTGAAGTGGACCGGAAGGAGCGGCGGAGTTTCCTCGGTTGCGGCCCGAGTCGGGTGGAGAGTGGCGAGAGATGAATCTGGGTATGGATGGCGGCAACGTTGAATCCTTCTTTCGGTCGATGTTCACCTCGGCACCGGTGGGTGTCTCCCTCGCATCGTTCGACGGCCGTTTCATGCAGGTCAATCCCGCCTTGTGCTCCATGCTCGGCTACACGGAGGGCGAGCTGAACCAAATGGGGCTGCTCGCGGTGACCCATCCCGACGATCTGGCATCCGAGATGCGCCTCTTGGACGAGATGCGCGAGTCCGAGCGGAGCAGCTATCAGGTCGAGAAGCGCTGCATTCGGTCGGATGGTTCGGTGCTGCACACCCGGTTGACGGTGGCGCTTGCGAGAGATGCGACCGGCGATGCCATCGGGGGAGTCGGCTTTCTGGAGGACATCGAGCACGAGCACCGTGCGCTCCACCTGCTGCAGGACAGCGAGTCCCGTTTTCGTTCCCTGGTGCAGAACTCGTCCGACGCCGTACTGGTGGTGGACGACGAGTGCGTCATCACGTACGCGAGCTCGTCATGCGAGGCGGTGTTGGGTTGGCCTGCCCATGAGCTGCTGGGGTGGTGGGCGAACGAACTGTTCGGCCTGGATGGCGAGCAATGCCTTGGGCCCGGCGCGGGCGATGAGGTGCTTTCGGGCACGGGTCAGATCCAACGTCTGGTCACGGGACAGGACGGCGACCAGCGCTGGGTCGAGATCTCCGTCACGGACCAACGGACAGACCCGATGGTCTCGGGCTCCGTCTTCAACTGCCGAGACGTAAGCGATCGCGTCTACGCGTACGAGACGTTGCTCGAAAGCCAGGAGCGCTATCGAACGGTCGTCGAAGCGGTGCACGAGGTCGTCTTCCAGGCGGACGCAAACGGGTGTTGGACGTTTCTCAACCCTGCGTTCGAGGAACACACCGGTTTCAAGGTGTCCGACGCGCTGGGGAGGAATTTTCTCGAGATCATCCATCCCGACGACCGACCGGCGAACTCGCAGGTGATCCAGGCGATGCGGCAGGGCTTGCTCACGGAGGGTCAACTCGAAGGTCGCTACCAGGCGCGGGACGGCTCGGTTGGGCTGTTCCTCGGAAGGGTGCGGGTCACCCGAGACGCCGGACGTGACGTCGTCGGTTTTGCCGGCGTGATTCGCGACGTGACCCAGACCAAGGAGCACGAGACCCAGCTGTCAAACCTCAGCTTCCGCGACCCGCTCACGGGGCTTGCGAACCGGTCGCTGCTGTTGGACCGCCTTGAACAGACGCTGGCTCGCACTCGGCGGGCTTCCGCGAACCTGGCCGTGATCCATCTGGGCATCGACGGGTTCAGGACACTCAACGAGCAGTTCGGATCCATCGCCGGCGATACCGTGCTGGCGGGCGTGGCCGGGCGTCTCGGAGGCGTCCTGCGAGGCTCCGAGACGGTCGCCCGCGTCGGCGGGGACGAGTTCGCCATCCTCAGTGAGGGCGTCGCCGACCCCGGTGCAGCACATGCCGTGGCGAGTCGCGTGGCGACGGTGTTGGCGGAGCCCTTCATGCTCGAGGGTGCTGAGCGACCGATCACGTTCTGCATCGGCGTCGTGCTCGAGGGCCCGAACGGGGGACGGTCATCGTCCGAGCTGCTACGAGCGGCGGCACTGGCTCTGGGACGGGCGAAGAGCAGAGGAAGAAACGAGATCGAGCTCTGCGACGGCGAGACGGACACGACCGGCCACGGCGTCGGCCACCATGCCCTTGCAGGCGAGATGATCGGGGCGTTGTCCGGCGGCGACATCGTCCTGCACTACCAGCCCTCCGTCGATCTCGTCACTCGCCGGGTCACCGGTTTCGAGGCACTCATGCGTTGGCAACATCCGACTCGTGGCGTCCTTGCGCCTGCGGTCGTCATGCCCATCGCCGAGGCTGCCGACCTTGACGAGATGCTGGCCAAATGGGCCGTCCACCAGTCCCTCGATGACCTCGAGTCGTGGCAGGCGTCGTCGCCCACCGCTCTGTCGATGACCATCAACCTCTCTGCCCGCCAGCTTGCCATGCCCTCCGTCGTTGCCCGGGTCGCCGAGGCGATGGAGGGTGCGGACGCAGCACCCGGTCGGCTCATCGTCGACCTCACCGAGCGATCGGCGGTGGCGGAGGCAAACACGAGTCGGGAGGGGTTGCGCCGTCTCCGTCAGATGGGTGTGGGGCTTTCCCTCGACGATTTCGGATCAGGGCATTCGTCGCTGCTCTTCCTGCGACATCTGCCCATCAGCATGGTGAAGGTCGATCCCGGATTTGTGACGAACATCGACTCGGATGAGCGCGACCGGGCGTTGGTTGCAGCCGTGGTGGCCATGGCCGACGGCATGGGTGTGGTGACCGTGGCCGAGGGCGTCGAGACCGAGGAGCAGGCGGTTGCGTTGCAGCGCCTCGGCTGTCGACAGGCACAGGGCTACCTGTTCGGCCACCCCATGTCGGCGGCTGAGGTCCAGCGTCTCCTGAGCGAAGGCCGCTGACCCGGCCTTCCCCGGCGTTCCTCAGGGCCGCGACGGTAGGGGGCCTCAGGGCCCGCTGTCGGTGGGAGACGTGGTGCTCGAGCCGTCGCCGGTGGTGCCCGTCTCGGGAAGTCGAAGGTCGACGTACACCTTGCCCTCCCTCACCTTGACGATGTAGCCCGTGAGCCCCTTGCCGTCGGCGGGAAAGCGGTCGCGGGTGCAGGGGTCGACGAAGTCCTCGGCGGTGGTGTCCCACTGGAGGTGGCACTCCCGGGGGGCGCCGTTCGCCCGAGCGGCGAACACCAGCCACCCACGCTCGGGGTCGGCCTCGAGGTGTTGCAGAAAGATGTCACGGGTCCTGTTCGGTGAGGCGTCAGGAATGAGGATCGGGCCATCCCTTGCGATGGCGTTCGACAGGCGCTCGGCGCTGCCCACCTCGAAGATCTCATCGCCGAGGTTGAGATCGATGTCCCCCGAGCCGGCAAGGCTGGCGATGAAGAACATCAGGCCCACGCCGGCCAGGACGCTCAGGATTCCCGCCACAACCGCCCAACGAGAGGTTCGACGCGTGCGACGCCGAGGGGGCTGTCGAGGGGCCTGGCTCGGGGAATTCACGGTCCGATGGTATGTCGGGAGCCGGAGTTGCGTAACATGCAGAACTCGTGGAGCGCCGATACCGAGTAGTTGTCGCCAAGCCCGGACTTGACGGACATGATCGTGGTGCCAAGGTCATATCCCGCGCCCTGCGTGACGCAGGCTTCGAGGTGATCTACACCGGGTTGCACCAGTCCGCCGAGCAGGTGGCCGAGACCGCGATGCAGGAGGACGCCGACGCGGTGGGTCTCTCCCTGCTCTCCGGTGCGCACATGACCCTTTTCCACGCGCGTCATCGAGGAGCTCCGCAGCCGTGGCCTCGACGAGGTGCTCGTCTTCGGCGGCGGCATCATCCCCGCGGGCGACATCGTCACGCTCAAGCAGGCCGGTGTCGCCGAGCTCTTCACCCCGGGGACCCCGATGTCCGCCATCACCGAATGGCTCGCCGAAGCGCTCGATCAGCGTGAGTCGAGCCCTGCGGGCTGACCTTCCCCCCTAGACCAGGAGTAGTGCCAGGTGGATCTGTACGAATACCAAGGAAAGCAGTTCTTCGCCTCGTTCGGCATCCCGGTGTCGCCCGGTGGGGTGGCGACCACGGTCGACGAAGCCGTCGCACTGGTGGAGGGCCTGGACTTCCCCGTCGTGATCAAGGCCCAGGTGCAGGTCGGCGGACGCGGCAAGGCCGGTGGCATCAAGTTGGCGAACAACCTCGATGAGGTCCGCCTGCATGCAGGCAACATCCTCGGGATGGACATCAAGGGCCACATCGTTCGTATCGTCTGGATCGAGAAGGCCTCCGACATCGCCGAGGAGTACTACGCGAGCTTCACGCTGGACCGCGGTGCGAAGAAGTACCTCGGGATGCTCTCGGCCGAGGGCGGCGTCGAGATCGAGGCGGTGGCCGCCGAGAACCCGGATGCGATCGCCCGCCTGCACATCGACCCCGTCGAGGGCCTGACCGACGAGGCGTGTCGGGCCTGGGTCGTGGCGGCAAAGCTGAACCCCATTGCGACCGACGGCGTCGTGGAAATCCTCCAGAAGCTCTATCGGGCCTATGTCGAGGGCGATGCCGACCTTGCCGAGATCAACCCCCTGATCCTCACGCCCGAGGGCAAGGTCCATGCGCTCGATGCCAAGGTCACCCTCGACGCCAACGCCGCATTTCGTCACGATTGGGCCGAGTACGAGGCAACCCAGGTGCGTGACGAGCGTGAAGAGGCAGCGAACGCGAAGGGCCTGCAGTACGTGGGTCTCGATGGATCGGTCGGGATCATCGCCAACGGGGCGGGCCTCGCCATGAGCACCCTCGACGTCGTCAACCAGGTCGGGGGCTCTGCGGCGAACTTCCTCGACATCGGCGGCGGCGCCAACGCCGAGGTGATGGCCGGCGCATTGGAGGTCATCAACAACGACCCTCGGGTGAAGTCGATCTTCATCAACATCTTCGGTGGCATCACCCGAGGCGACGAGGTCGCCAACGGCATCGTGGCCGCGCTGGAGCGCGTCGACATCGCTGCTCCCATTGTCATCCGTCTCGATGGAACCAACGCCGATGAGGGTCGGGCCATCCTGAAGACGCACGAATCAGATCGGCTCATCTCGCTTCCGACGATGATCGCCGCTGCGGAACGGGCCGTCGCTTTGGCCGGAGGGAAGAGCAAGTGAGCATCTTTGTCGACGAGAACACCAAGGTCCTCTATCAGGGGCTGACCGGCAGCCAGGGTCGTTTCTACGGCCTTCGGAACCAGGCCTACGGCACCAAGGTCGTCGCCGGAACCAATCCCAAGAAGGCCGGAACCGACGTCGAGGGCATTCCGATCTACGGATCCGTGGCCGAGGCGGTCAAGGAGACCGGCGCGACCGCCTCGTGCGTGTTCATCCCCGCTCCCGGAGTGGCGGACGCGGTTGTCGAGGCGGCCGAGGGAGGCGTGAAGCTGATCGTGGTCATCACCGAAGGGGTTCCGGCCCATGACGAGGCCCGCTTCTACAACCTGTTGCGCCGTGATTTCCCCGACGTACGCCTGCTCGGACCCAACTGCCCGGGGCTCATCAGCCCCGGCAAGTGCAACATCGGCATCACCGCAGGCGAGATCGCGATGGGCGGCGGCCCTGTGGGCATCGTGAGCCGTTCGGGCACGTTGACCTATCAGGCTCTCTACGAGTTGACCCAACAGGGCATCGGTCAGACCACCTGCGTGGGCATCGGCGGCGACCCGGTCCCGGGCACCACCTTCATCGACTGCCTCTCGGCGTTCGAGGCCGACCCCGACACCAGGGCAGTCATGATGTTCGGCGAGATCGGCGGCTCCGCCGAGGAGGAGGCGGCCGAGTTCATCGCCACGCAGATGACCAAGCCCGTCGTCGCCTACATCGCGGGTGTCACCGCCCCTCCGGGCAAGAAGATGGGCCACGCCGGTGCCATCGTCTCGGGAGGCAAGGGCACGGCAGAGGCCAAGATGGCAGCGCTGCGTGGGGCGGGCGTGAAGGTCGGCCGGAACCCCACCGAGGCGAGTGCGCTCATGGCCGAGGTCGTCGCCGGGCTCGGGTGAAGCTGCGGGCCTGTGCCCGTACGCTGGTGACATCGCTCATCCACGTCCTCTGATGCGCTCCGCACCGAGCGCCGCGGTGCTCGTGTGTCTTGTCCTGCTCGCGGGTTGTTCGAGCGACCGGGCCGACACCGCCGAGGCGCAAGGGGAGCACTCTTTCCCGTCGGTCGGGCCAGCCGACCGGATCGACCAAGCCGGCCCAGCCGACCGCCGCATCCACGAGTGTCACGAGTGTCACGAGTGCCACGGTTCCCCCGACACCGGACCCCCGCGCGAAGGCGCTGGAGACGGCGACGGGGGTGATCGTCCCCGTTCTCGGCGTCACGGCCGAGGGCTATCGAGTGCACACGCCCTGCGGACGCGAGGTGTCGCTGACCGGGGGAAGGCCGCTGCAGCAGGCCACGGTGGTGCTCGACCCCGGACACGGCGGTGTCGAGACCGGATCGGTGGGGGCGAACGGCCTGGTCGAGCGTGATCTGAACCTGGAGGTCGCCCGCCGTGTCGTCTCGTTGCTGGAAAGGGCAGGCGTCTCGGTGGTCCTGACGCGGATGCACGACTACCGCATCACGATCGCCACCCGTGCAGAGATCGCCCTTGGCCTGGCGCCCAGGGCATTCGTGTCGATCCATCACAACGGGGGCTCCGATGGCCCCTCGACCAAGCCGGGCACCGAGACGTTCTTCCAGATCAAGTCCAAGGAGTCGAGGCGTCTCGCCGGCCTGATCCAGGAGGAACTGTTCGCGACCTTTGCGACCCACCGCGATATTGCCTGGGAAGCCGATTCGGACGCGGGGGCCAAGTACCGGCCGAATGCCTCCGGCGGGGACTACTACGGCATACTGCGGCGTTCGTCGGGCGTGCCCACGGCGTTGTCCGAGGCGCTGTTTCTCTCCAATCCGCCCGAGGCGGCATTGCTGGCCATGCAGGAGACCCAACAAGCCGAGGCCGAGGCGCTTGCCCGGGCGATTCAACGATTTCTCACCACCGACGACCCCGGGTCGGGCTTCGTCGACCCTTACCCCCGGACGGAACCGGCCGGCCCCGGTGGGGGCGCCGACAACTGCCAGGACCCCGCACTCGAGTGAGGTTGCCCGGCGGGCCGGTCGACCAGGGCTGACCTCGTCGGGTTCGAACGGGACGGGCGCTCGTGTCCTGGCGGTGACAGGCGCACCGGCGGGGCGTGCCGGCCGAGGAGGGCGGTCAGCCCGAGCTCTGGGCCGGTGGCCGGTAGAAGACGACGAGCAGGGCAACGGCGGCCGAGAGGCCCAGACCGAAGGCGATGGCGAGGCCGAGCCAGCCGAAGAGGGTGTCGTCGATGCCAACGGCGCGATCGAGCGACCAACGCCCAGGGCCGACCCCCGCCAGGCAGCCCGCGGTGACGGCGAGGATGAAGTTGAGCTCCCAGCCGCTGCGAACACTGAAGAACCCGTTCGGGCGGTGCACCGTCCAACCGGCAACGAACATGAGGCCGACGAACGCTGCCGCCGCAAATGGGGTCAGGAGTCCCATGGCCAACATCAGGCCCGAGCCGACCTCGGTCGACGCCGCGGTGAGCGCATGGAACCGACCCGGCTTCATGCCCATGCCGTCGAACCACTGTGCTGTTCCCTCGATGCGTCCCCCGGCAAAGAACTTCTGTTGTCCATGGGCGGCCATGGTGAGGCCGAGGGCCATGCGCAGCACGAGCAACGAGACGTCGATCGCATCATGACTCTTCATGCCCTGGACCTTAACCCCGATCCACCGA
>CAVURO010000011.1:0-104813 GCA_963743945.1 uncultured Actinomycetes bacterium | reverse complement strand
TTGCACGGCGTCGTGGTCGCGGGCGAGGGCCCGGAAGGCGCCGCTGGCGTCGATCTCCGGGAGTTGCTTCGGGTCGCCGACGAGCACCACCTTCGCCTTCGATGCTTGGGCGTGGTCGAGGATGGTGGCGAGGGTGTGGGTGCCGACCATGCCGGCCTCGTCCACGATCACCACGCTGTTCGTCGGCAGCGTCTGCAGGTCCGACGACCCAAGCAGTGCGGCGAGCGTGTGCGACGGGATCCGGGTCGCTGATTGGAGCTCCTGGGCGGCGCGGGCGGCGAGCGCAGCGCCAACCACGTGGCAGCTGGGACGGGTCCGCGCCAAGCAGCACCGGCGGCAGCGAGGGCGGTGGTCTTCCCGGAGCCGGGATGCCCGACCACGACCTCGACACCTTGGCCGGAGGTGGTGATGCGCTGCACCATCGCCGCCTGCTCCTCCGACAGCCGTGCCGCGGTTGAGGACATCATCGGTGACAGCGTCGGTACAATCGCGACGCCTTCATCTCGGCGGAGGACGCGCCGTTGAGGAGCCTGCGCTCCAGCTCGAGATGCTCGGGCGTGGAGTAGACGTCCTCGGCGAGCCTCACCACCCCAGCGCCGGCGAGGAACGCATCCGCTGCTGACTCGACGACAGTGACGTCGGCGCCGTTGGTGGCGGACTCGGCGAACGCCCGGAGGACATCACGACGGGCGAACGTGGAGTCCTTCTCCGTCAACCGACCAGCACTTCAGGCGGGACCGGCAAGGTGTTGACCGTGCGGGTGACAGTGCGGCGTCGCTGCTTGCGGCCGGTGGTGAGGAGCTCCTGCCACCGGCGGGCGCCCATGCCGGCCTTGCCGGCCCGGTCCTGCCAATCAGCCCGAAGTGCCGCCAGGTCGACGGGCTGCTTGGTTGCGCGGGTCTTGAGTGCGGCGTGCCGGTCCGCCGATCGAACCATCCGTCGCGCCGATGGTCGACGACGACCTGGCGGCCAAGGTCCGCGCTGCCCAGCAACGACTCGACGCCCTCCAGGCGCGGTCGCCGGGAGGGGGCCTCAGCCTGTGACACCGGCACGGGAGATCCATGCGCGAGATCGGCCCGCTTCCGCGGCATAGTGGGTGTTCGCCACGTTCTCAGCTTGTGGCCTCGACTTGGTCGCCGCTCACGCGGCTTCCACGCCACGTCCGGCGCGCAGACCGGTCCTCTCCATCACGCAGCCCCGTGCTGCTGTCCTCCTTGGAGGAGACCATGCCGCGCCAGCGCCGCGCCGGAGGCGGAGTCGACCAGCTCCCCTCGGGCCGATACCGAGTCCGAATCGTCACCCCCGACGGCCGCCGAGTCAGCCTCGGGACCCACCCCACCAAACGAGCCGCCGAGGCCGCCTACGCCCGCTCCGTCACCGAACAGGCCGACGGCAAGCACCTTGCCGTGCGGGCGCGCGGCACGACGCTCGCCGAGTACGCGCCCAAGTGGCTCGACTCCCGGCTCACGAGCCGCGGCGAACCCCTGCGACCGCGGACACGTGAGCTCTACGACAACCAACTCGAGCTGCACATCCTCCCGACGTTCGGCGACGTCCCGCTCGCCAAGATCACCACCGCCCAGGTGCGGAACTGGTCGGCGAAGATGCGCGGCCCGGACGGTCCCGGGGCCTGCACGGGGGCGAAGTGCTACCGGCTGCTCCGCACGATCATGGGTACCGCCGTCGAGGACGGCCTCGTGATCACCAACCCCTGCACCATCAAGGGCGCGGGCACCGAGCCGGCCTCGAAGCGACCGATCGTCACCGTCGCCCAGGCCTTCGAGCTCGCCGACCTCGTCGGGCCTCGCTTCCGATCGATCGTGCTCCTCGCCGCGTTCGTCGGGCTACGCAAGGGCGAGATGCTCGGGCATGCGCCGAGCCGACCTCGACCTGGACGCCGCGCTCGTCACCATCGAGCAGCAACGCCAGCTCAGCCGCAACGGCGCTCACCTCGTCGGCCCGCCCAAGACCGACGCCGGCCGCCGAACCGTGTCGATCCCCTCAGCACTGCTCGACGACCTCCGTTGCCACGTCGACGCCTACGCCCAACCCGGCGACGACGGCTACGTCTTCACCGGCGTGAAGGGCGGACCGCTCGCACCCCACGTGCTGCAGAAGGCGTGGGCCAACGCCCGCAGCCAGCTCGGCCTCGACGACGTCCACCTTCACGACCTCCGCCACCTCGCCGGAACCCTCGCCGCCAGCACCGGCGCCGGCACCAAGGAGCTGATGCACCGCCTCGGCCACGCCAGCCCGCAAGCCGCGCTCCGCTACCAGCACGCCACGAGGGAACGGGACGTGGCGATCGCCGAAGCGCTCGATGGGCTGATCCGCACGGTAGAGCGGTGAGCCCCGCGCGAAGCCTCAGGAGCGGTCCAGCTCACGGAGGAGATCCTCTGGTGACGTCAGCACCGTCGTGCCCAGCCGCCCAGGGCAGCCGGACCATTCGAGGTCGCGAGCTCGCCGTCTCTCGGTGACGACGACGTCGCAGTAGGGAACCGCCAACGACAGTGCGTCGATGTCGAAGTAGTCGTTCGGCGTCCACGAGGACTGCGGGTTCCGATGCGCGGCTACCTGCAGACTCACATGAACGTCGCCGCCTGGCATCGCATCGACGACGGCGCGAACCGCTGTCACGATCATCGCTGAAGAGGTCGTCGAGACTGGCTGCTCGCGCCTCGAGGCCCTCGTTCAGCATGTCCATCAGCTCGACGATGAGGTAGCGAGCGCCGACGACGTCCCGGATCCGACCTCGTCGCCAGCGCGGATCCTCGTCGAAGCGCTCGGCCTGCTCCCGTTCCTGCTGTGCCCGAACCTCCTGACCACGTCGAGCGGCCGCCGGGTCGAAGCCGTTGGCTGCGAGGTCCTCAAGGTCCTCGTCCTGTGGTCCTCGCAGCATCATCCACTCGCCCATGTACTGCGCCTCGGCGAGCCAGCGATCGTGTTCCTCCGGGCCGCCTGGCCAGTCCTGTCGGATGGCCTCGGGTGCTGCCCCCGACGCGTCTCGGATCTGCAGTTGGCCGTTCACGCCGAACGTGTGACCGAATCCGGTGCCGATGACGTCGAGGTTGACGTAGGGCACGGCTCGGCGACCGACGCGGGCGTCCAGGACGGCCTCGAGCTCCAGCCTCATCACGAGGGACCGGCACAGCAGGGTTCGGAACTGCGAAAGCTCCAACATCACGCGCGCGATGTCCTCCCGTTGCCGGGGGCTGCGGATCCCGGACATCTCCATGTAGTGCTGCCCGGCCAAGGGGAAGATGACCTCGCCGCGTTCGACCGCGAGCCGCGCCGCTTCCAAGGGTTCCCGGTATCGGCCGCCGTCCTTGTGACCGACAGACGCCTTGGCCAGGCCGATCCAATGGTTCAGGTCCAGGTAGATCGAACGCTTCCCGCCCGCGCCCAAGACGAGGGACGTGGGCCACACATAGGGCACTGGCTTCCGATGGAGACCATCAACCATCCCGACAGTGTCGCCGGTACCTGTGACAAGCCATGGACAGCGGCGCCCGCCACTGCGCTCCCAGCAACGCCCGGACAGGTTGGTGGGAACCAGACGTGGCAGCAAGGACGTCGGACCATCGTGCAAGCTGTGGTCGTGCGAAAGCTAGCGTGGGCGATGATGATGCTGGTGCTCGCGGCGTGTGGCACCGATGCGACGCCCGTTGCCACCGAGTCCGACGTCGCCGAGCCCGTCGACGAGACGGCACTCGACCGCGCCGCCATCGACGAGCAGGAGGCGGCGTGGATCGCCGCCCGGCCGTCGGCGTACGCCTACGAGGTCGAGACCGAGTGCGAATGCTTCCGGGCTGGCACCTACGGCGTCACCGTTGAAGGCGAGGAGCTTCTGGAAGTCGAGCCGCAGGACCCTGATGCCGAGCCGTATCGCGAGTATTCACCGCCCACCATCGACGGGGCCTTTGCCATGCTCGATGAACCCCTCGCGCTCGCTGCGGACGGAGAGATCCCGACCGGGCAGGCATCGGCCGCCTTCGAAGCGACCTATGGGTATCCGTCCTCGTTCACGGTCACCGGGAGCGGCGGACTTCCCTCGTATCACGTCGAGATCCGCGACTTCACGCCGCTCGACCCCGCGGTGCTGGACCGGCCGCCGCTCGGACTTGCGGTGATCGTCAGCAACCAGAGCTACGACGACCCCGACGTCGACCTGACCATCACCGTCGACGGTGAGGTGATGATCGAGCGTTCCTTTGCCGTCGAGGGCCAGCACACGTACGTCAGCTATCGCCTGCCGCTTGAGCCTGGCGAGCACCGGGTTGTCATACGTTCAGACACGGGAGCAACCCACGAACGGGTCGTGAACCTCGGCACCGAGCATCGCTATCTCGCGGTGTCGTACTGGGGAGACGATTCGTCAGGACCCGACGCGTTCTCCGTCGCGGAGAGCGACGAGCCGTTCGGCATCGCCTGATCGCTGACGTGACATCGCTCGCCAGCCGATCCGTAGGGTCACGTTAGGGTCACGCCGGCCGTTTCGGCCCCTCTCGCGACGAAGGCCCAGTCGCCGGAAATGTCGGCTGACCTGGGCCTTCCTTCTGGAGCGGGTGACGGGAATCGAACCCGCGTTCTCAGCTTGGGAAGCTGATGTTCTGCCTCTGAACTACACCCGCGAAGAGCTTCACCCTAGCCCCAACAGGCGGCGCTCGGCTTCCCCTCCCCACCCGATAAGGTGCGGGGCGTGATCCTCTCCGACCACACCATTCGCGAAGAGCTCGAAGCCGGTCGCATCGTCATCGACCCTCTTGACGAGAGCTGCATCCAGCCATCATCGGTCGATCTTCACATCGATCGTTACTTCCGGGTCTTTCGCAACCACACGATGGGCATCATCGACGTCAAGCAGGATCTCGAGGAGCTGACGGAGCTCGTCGAGATCAACGACGAGGACGTCTTCATGCTTCACCCCGGCGAGTTCGTGCTCGGCTCGACCTCCGAGCGTGTCGCCCTGCCCGATGACCTCGTGGCTCGCCTCGAGGGCAAGTCGAGCCTCGGCCGCCTGGGCCTGCTCATCCACTCCACCGCAGGGTTCGTCGACGCCGGCTGGGACGGTCACCTCACCCTCGAGCTCTCCAACGTCGCGACCCTGCCCATCACGCTGTACCCCGGCATGAAGATCGGCCAGATCAGCTTCCTGACCATGACCACCGCTGCAGATCGTCCCTACGGTTCGAGCTCACTGGGCTCGAAGTACCGCGGCCAGAGGGGCCCCACCCCCAGCCGGTATTTCGAGAACTTCCGACGCTAGACCGGCCGGGCAACCCGGTCCGGAGGGTCCCGATAGCCCGAGCTTGCTCCCGATAGCCTGAGCTCCCATGGACGAGGGGGACAGCCAGGCCCGAACGGACGAGCCCGGGCAGACGCCTGTGGCCGCGCCGAGGCGATGGGCACTACGCCTTGCGCTTGTCGCAGTACCGATCGTCTGGCTCGTGGCATGCGCGGTGCTGGGTTGGTCGGCGAGAGGCGACATCACCGATGCCGAGCATCGAGTTGACCTGGCGCAATCGAACTCGCTGGCCCAGATCATCGACGGCAAGGGTGTCGACCAGCTTCGCAAGGCCGAGTCGGAGCTGCGTCAAGGTCATGACAGCCTCTCCTCACCGATCGTCGCTCCTTTGCGCATCCTCCCGGTGGTCGGGCGTCAGATCGATTCGGCCCTGGCGCTCAGCGAGGCTTCCTCGGAGGCATTGGACGCGGGCCTTGACGCGCTCGCCGTGGTCCGCAAGACCATCGATCGAGAAGGGGTGGCACCCGAGGAACGTCCTGAGATGCTTGCAACCCTGGCGGACGAAGCCGACAAGGCTCATCGTCGTCTTCTCGTCCTCGACCTTGGTCCCGACGAGGGCCTGGTCGGCCCATTGGCCGATGCCCGCGCCGACTTCGCCGAGAGGTTGGAGCGCACGACGAGGGACCTGGATCGGGCTCGCTCGGGTTTGCGCCAGTTCGGCGCCCTGCTCGCCGGCAAGGCCCGCTACCTGCTGCTGGCCGCCAACAACGCCGAGATGCGTGCAGGGTCGGGCATGTTCCTGTCTGCCGGAGAGCTGTTCATCGACAACGGTCGTCTGGGTGTCACCGAGATGAGGAGCGTGACCGATATCGACCTGCTCGACCCGGGCGAGATCGCGGTCGATCCCGAGTTGCAGGCCACGTGGGGCTGGGCCCAGCCCGGACGCGATCTGCGCGACATCGGGGTGACACCACGATTCGACGTCTCCGCCGATCTGGCCGCCCGCATGTGGGAGAAGACCCAGGGCGGCCAGGTGGACGGGGTCATGGCCTTGGACCCGATCGTCCTGCAGGCCTTGCTGAAGGCCGTCGGGCCCGTCAAGGTGAACGGTCGCAGCATCGGGGCGAACAACGTGGTCGACCAGCTACTGCACCAGCAGTACGTCGATTTCGAGAACAATGCCGATCGTGATCGGTCAGGTCGCAAGGCGATGCTGGGGGCGGTGGCCGAAGGTGCGTTCCTGAGCTTCGATCGCTTCAAGTGGGATGCGACGACGCTGGCGAACGGCCTCGCCCAGGCAGCTCAGGGGCGGCACCTCATGCTGTGGTCGAGGAACCCGGCGATGCAGGAGGCATGGGTGAAGGCCGGGATTGCCGGAACGCTCGAGAAACGATCGCTGATGGTGTCCGTGCTCAACTACTCGGCCACCAAGCTCGATCAGTTCCTGCAGGTGGACACCGAGATGGACCTGATTCGGGACACGACCGGCGTCTCGGTGAAGTTGGTGATCTCGATCTCGAACAACACGCCTCCGGGCGAGCCGGGTTACATCGTCGGGCCCTTTCCGGGCAGTGACCTGAAGGCGGCGACGTATGGCGGCGTCCTGACGGTCAACGTCCCCGGGGAGGCCACCGCTCTTCGTATCGAAGGGTTGGATTCCCTGGCCGTCGATGGAGCGGACGGACCGACCCGGGTCATCGGTGAGTCGTTCTCGCTCGATGCGGGGACCGCTCGGAAGACGACGATCACGTTTCATCTCCCGAAGGGAGCCAGGATGCTGCGCATCGAGCCCGCTGCCCGTGTGCCTGCCATGAGGTGGAAGGTCGGGAAGGAGACATTCGACAGCGAGTCACCACGTTGGGTAGGATGGTGATGCCTCGCTGTGGTCGACGTCACGTCGGAAAAGATTTAACATTCAGCAGGAGGTATCAAGACGGAACGTGAACTATTCTTGAGGACTTCACGGATATGCAACTACGCATCGCGTCTGCGGTGAGAACTGAGGAGCTGAACATGCGAAACAAGATGCTCATGGGGACCATTGTCGTCGGTGGCTTCATGACACTGGGCACTGCAGGTGTGGGTGCGCAGACCGTCGCCCCTTACGGGACCACCCCTCCCACCGTTGCCCCCACGACCGTGGTGACCGCGACCGTTGCCCCCACGACCACGGTGAAGATCGTCGGCGCCATCAGCCCCGCCGTCGCCGGTGTCGAGGTTGCGGCTGATCCCGCTCTGGCCGGCTCTCGTCTGCCGGTGACCGGTGGCGACATCAGCGCCCTCGGCGCCCTCGGACTCGCCGGGCTCGGCCTCATCGGTGTTCGCTCCGCTCGTCGTCGTACCGCACAGAACTAGACACGAGCAGGACCGGCCGCCGGCTGGGCTGACAAACCTGCTTTTCCGTTCCTCTCATCGCAGGAGAACTGAGCCCTTCGGGGCTCAGTTCTCGTTTTGTGCCTCAGTCGAAGCGGTGCGCCGCAGCAGCGCCATCCAGCCCAGGATCGCGATTGCCGTGAACGAGAACCACTGCAGCGCATAGGACAGGTGATTCCCCTCATCTTGGGCGGGTGGCGGTAGCAGGATCGGCAAGTCGAGCGATGGGGCCGGTTCGGTGCTCTCGGCCTGAATGATGATGGGGTACAGATCGCCCTGATATTGGCGTCGCACGCGCTCGACGTCCGAACGGGCCATCTCACGAAGCACCCCGCTCGGCGGGTCGGTCGGTCCGATGCTTCCGCGGCGCTGAGTGGCCAGCACCAGACCGGTGACGACGACCGTGCCCGAGGGCGCTGCGCGCTCCGAGTCCGGACCGGGAACCCATCCCCGGTTCACCAGTACCGCCAGATCGCCATGTTCGATCAGCGGGGTGAGAACGTGGTAGCCGGCCTGGCCATTGAGCGACCGTGACCTGACGAGCACTTCTGCCGCGGGATCGTAGCGGCCGGAAACCCTTGTTCTGCGGTTGACGATCGTCTCGATCCTGGGATCGTCCACGGCGACGGTCGGTCCGATGAGGGTGTCAAGAGGGGTGGTGGGCCGGTGCATCTGTTGGTCGATCACGCGGTTGCGGTTCTGCTTCTCATCGAGGCGACGAAGTTGCCAAAAGCCCAGGTTCACAAAGGCCACGGCGGTCGCAACGACGATGAGGTGACCGATGAGCCACTTCGGGCGAAGCACGAAGCGGTAGGACCCGAGACGGCCCGCCACGGTCGCGCTACCGGTCACGCCAGGCCACATACGGGGCGATCTCGAGGAGGGCGGCACGCGCCTCCTCCTCGATGGGGGCGTCCTCAAGCGCGCCGAGGGCTTGATCCACGAGGGACGAGATCAACGTCTCGATGCGTTCGAGCGCTCCGGTGCTCACCAGGATCTCCTGCATGGCCTCGATCTCGCCGGCGGCGAGATCAGGTGCGCCCACCCGATCGAGGATGGCCGCCGCATTCCCGGTCGCGCTCTCGCGGGCAAGGGCCAACAGCAGTGTCGGCTTCCCTTCCAGAAGATCATCACCGACCGGCTTTCCGGTGGCGTCCCTGTTCCCGAATGCCCCGAGAACGTCATCTCGCAGCTGAAACGCCTCACCGAGCGGTAGGCCGTAGGCGGAGAAGGGCGCCGACAGGTCATCGAGGCGGTTCCGGAGCGCCGCACCGATGTGGAGAGGCCGCTCGATGGTGTACTTGGCCGACTTGTACCGTGCGATGCGCTTGGTGCCGGCGACCGTCGCCTGGGCCTGGGCGCTGCCCACCATGTCGAGGTACTGGCCGACGTTGATCTCGATGCGCATCTCGTCATAGAGCGACCGTGCCTCGGAAGAGACGCCGCCCAGCAGGGTGTCGGCATAGACGAATGCCAGGTCGCCGACGAGGATGGCCACTCCCTCGCCGAAGCGACGAGCCTCACCGCGCCACGCCATCTCGGCGTGCCGGCGAGCGTACTGCTGGTGGACGGTTCGCAGACCGCGCCGATAGTCGGACCCGTCCATCACATCGTCGTGGATGAGCGCGAAGGCGTGCAGCAGCTCGAACGCCGCACCGACATCGGTGACCAATGGGTCGGCCGGGTCCCCTCCCGCTCCGACGAAGGCCCAGTGACAAAAGGCCGGGCGCAGCCGCTTGCCGCCCGACAGGGTGAGCTCGGCGAGACAGGCCAGGGGCGTCCCGAGCTCGGGGTCGACTGCCGACCACCGTTCGATCTCCAGGTCGAACAGCATTCTGAGGCGGTCCTCGACGCCACGACCGATCGTGGCAAGCCACGTCGGCGGTGCCGTCGTGTGGCTGGGTGAGGGATCGTCAGGTTCGGCCACCTTCCCACCCTATGAGGGCGGAGGCCAACCACTGCAAGCGCACTTCGCCGGCCAAGGTCTACGTTGTCACCATGGTGGTGGAAGCCGTGATCTTTGACTGGGGTGGCACGCTCTCGGAGTTCGTGTCCCTCGAGATGATCGATGTGTGGACCCTGGCCGCCCATCATCTCGCTCCCACCCCCGAGCGTGAGGCGGAGGTGACGGCTCGCCTGGTTGCGGTCGAGGAGCGGTTCTGGGAGCGGACGACGGGCTCGTGTGAATCCGGCACGCTTGCAGACCTGATCGCGGAGGCTTCCGACGAGTTGGGCCTCGACGTCGCCGAGGCCGTGCTCGAGGAGGCGGCACTCGGGCATCTCGACGCGTGGACACCCCACATCCGTCACAAGGATGATGCCTGCGCGACCCTGCGCGCACTGGCGGAGCGGGGTCTTCGCATCGCCCTGTTGTCCAACACCCACTGGCCACGTTCCTTCCATGAGCACTTCCTGGAGCGAGACGGTCTGGCGCCGTTCATCGAGGCCCGCCTGTACTCGAGCGAAATGACCCACCTCAAGCCCCATCCGTCGGTCTTCGAGGCGACGATGGCAGCCGTTGGGGTTCGTGACCCCACCCGGGCGGTGTTCGTGGGCGATCGCCTCTACGACGACATATGGGGCTCACAGCAGGTGGGCATGCGGGGTGTCCACGTGGCGAACGACCACGCGCCTGCGTGGGAGGTCGAGCCGGACGCGGTCATCAACAGCCTTGCCGAGCTGCCGGCGATCATCGACGGATGGGCCTGAGTTCGTCGTCAGGCGAACGCAGCCTCCCTGCCGGGGCACGGCACCCCTTTCGGGACGGGGGATTGTCAGCTCGCCGGGAAGGTGAGCTCGCTCGGCCCTCCCTCACTCGGCAGGTCCATCGGTGATTCCTCGGGCGTCCAGTTCGGCGATTCGACCGCACGATCATCGCCGATGAGCGTGTGATAGTGACTCGCATAGAGCTTCCCGGCCGCCAGCAGTGCCTCGTGGGAACCGCGCTCGACGACCCTGCCGTGCTCGATCACGATGATCTCGTCTGCCGCCTGGATCGTGGAGAGGCGGTGGGCGATCACGATCGAGGTCCGTCCCGACAGCGCTGCACTCAGCGCCTGCTGCACGAGAGCCTCGTTCTCGGCGTCGAGATGGCTGGTGGCCTCGTCCAGCACGACGATGGCCGGGTTCTTCAACAGCATGCGCGCAATCGAGAGTCGCTGCTTCTCCCCGCCCGAGAGGCGGTAGCCCCGCTCGCCCACGACGGTGGCATACCCATCGGGCAGCCCGGCGATCACCTCGTGGATCTGGGCCGAGCGGCAGGCTTGTACCAACTCGGCGTCGGTTGCGTTCGGTCGTGCGTATCGCAGGTTCGCAGCCACCGTGTCGTGGAAGAGGTGGGGATCCTGGTTCACCACCCCGATGGCCTGGCGCAGGCTCGACTGAGTCAGGCTGCGAACGTCGTGGCCGTCCACCCGCAGCTGCCCCTTGGTCACGTCGTAGAGGCGGGGCACCAACGAAGCCAGCGTGGACTTGCCGGCGCCCGAGGGGCCGACCAACGCGACGAGTTGGCCTGGTCGGATGTGCAACGAGATGCCTTCGAGCACGTAGGGCCCAATCCGATCGTCGAGGACGGCCTCCTGGCCCTCGAACTCCAGGGAGGCCAACGAGACCTCGGTGGCGGAGGGATACCGGAACCACACGTCGTCGAGCTCGACGTCGCCCTTGGGGTCCACCAGATCGATCGCGCCGGGGGCATCGTCGATGAGCCGAGGAGCGTCGAGCACCTCGAAGACCCGCTCGAACGAGACGAGCGCGGTCATGACGTCGATGCGTGCATTGGTGAGGCTGGTGATCGGCTGATAGATGCGGGTGACCAACGCCGCCATGGCCACCAGGGTGCCGGGTTCGATCGTCCCGTCGATGACCAGGTGTCCTCCCCACCAGTAGACGACCGCGGTGCCGACACCGCCCACGAGGCTCAGGGATGAGAAGAAGGCCCGTCCATAGATGGCGTTCTTGACGCCGATGTCGCGTACCCGTGCGGCTCGACTCGTGAAACCGACCAGCTCGTCGTCGTGCCTGCCGAAGAGCTTGACCAACATCGCGCCCGATACGTTGAAGCGTTCGGTCATGGTGGTGTTCATCGACGCGTTGAGGTCCATGCTCTCACGGGTGAGATCCTGGAGACGGAGTCCGACCCGTTTCGAGGGGATGATGAATACGGGCAGCAGGACGAGCGAGAGCAGGGTCATGCGCCATTCGAGGGCCAACATGACGCCGATGGTCGAAACCAGGGTGAAGACGTTGAAGACCACCTGACCAAGCGTGCCGGTCACCGCGCGCTGGGCGCCGATGACGTCGTTGTTCATGCGACTCACGAGTGCCCCTGTTTGGGTTCGCGTGAAGAAGGCGAGTGGCATGCGCTGCACATGATCGAAGACCGCGCTGCGCAGATCGAAGATCAGGCCTTCGCCGATGCTCGAGGACAGGTAGCGCTGCACGAGATCGAAGGCGAGCTCGGCGACGGCCGCGACCAAGGTCAGCAGAGCAAGGGTGGTGACCAGGTTCTTGTCACCCTCGACGAGAGCCACGTCGATGAGGCGCTTGAACAGCAGAGGCGGCGCGAGCGCGATGAGCGACCCGCAGATGACCACCACCAGAAAGGCGACGATCTTGAGGCGGTACGGCCCGGTGAAGGTCAGGACTCGGCGGAACGTCCCGGGAGCCGGCCCGCCGTCGTCACCCGAACCATGGGCTCGAACCCGCATCTCGACGTGGGGAGGCATACCTACTTGCACCCGTCGAGACTACTGACGAGGAGCATGGAAACGACGGTCCGCGGAACAACTGGCGGACTGGATGCATCTACCTCTCGAACCCGCGGGAGACGTTCAAGCGTCTCGTGAAAGGCTCGTAGGGGTCAGCCCCGGCGCAAGCGAGGCCGTGGAACCTCGGGGCGAGATCAGTCATCCCCATACCTCCTTGGTCACCGCTTCACCTTGGCCCTCAAGTGGGCCACCTGCGCCTGAAGGGCAGCGACTTCGGCTTCGAGCACGAGGATCCGTCGGATTCCTGAGAGGGTCATCCCGCCGTCGGCCATCTGGGAAACGTGCTGCGCCAAGGCGATGTCGGCTCGGCTGTAGCGGCGCTGGCCGCCGTCGGAGCGGGCGGGCTGGACGACCCGTTCGACGTCCAGCCGACGCAAGAAGGCCGGCTGGACGTCGAGCATCCCTGCGACCTGGCCAACGGTGTAGAGCGGAACGTGGTCGTCGTCGAAGGGAAGCGGGACCATCGGGGACTCAGCTCGGGGAGGCACCGACAAGTTCGTCTGACTTGGCCTCGATCGTTGCCTGCCTCGGTTCGGCCACGCCGATGGGTACCCTGCGGGGCCTGGCCTTCTCGGCGATCGGGAGCCGAATGGTGAGCACGCCGTCGGCGTAGGTGGCGTTGATGCGGTCGGTGTCGAGGCTGTCCCCGAGGAACAGCTGCCGACTGAAGGTGCCCTGCGGCCTCTCACCGACGAGTAGCTCGACACCTTCGAGGGAGTTCCGCCGCCGCTGGGCGTGGACGGTCAGCACGTTCTTCTCGACGGTCAGGTCGATCGAACCGGTGTCCACTCCCGGCAAGTCGAACTCGGCGACGAACTCATCGCCGTGGCGGTAGGCGTCGATCGGCATCGCTGCCGGCCGGGCCGGGGTGCCGAAAGCCTGCTGGGTGAGACGGTCGAGGTCACGGAACGGATCGGTACGCATCAGCATCGGTGTTCTCCTCTCTCGGACTCGGAGGATTTCAGGGACAACAAACTATATATCGAATTTGAGTAAAACTGTCAACTGGAATTGGAAGGTTTCTGCTTCTTGAGATGGAGATCCGAAGAGCCATGAGCATACGAAGCTGCCACCCGCCTCAGGGGCGCGCTTGAGAAGCCTGTGCGGACCGGCAGGGACAACCTGGTGGATCTCCAGGCCTACCAATGAAGACTCACTTCCCGACCTTGGGGACTGGGCGTTCGTCTCTGTTTGGAGTTCGAGACAGGAACAACTGGCGGAGAGAGTGGGATTCGAACCCACGGTGAGCCGAAACCCACAACGGCTTTCGAGGCCGCCCCATTCGTCCGCTCTGGCATCTCTCCCGGTGTTGAGGCTATCTGTCCCGACGCTCCGCGAAGAATGCCGTCAACAACTCGCCGCAGTCGGCGGAGCGAACGCCGGGCGTGATGGTGACCTCGTGGTTGAGGCGAGGGTCCGCGCAGAGGTTGTAGAGCGATCCGCAGGCTCCTGCCTTTGGGTCGGTTGCGCCGAAGACCACACGGTCCACACGAGCAGCGACCAGAGCCCCTGCGCACATGGGACACGGTTCCAGGGTGACGACCAGGGTGGTGCCGGTCAATCGCCAGGAGCCGAGGCAGGCGGCAGCCGCCCGCAGCGCCATCATCTCGGCATGTGCGGTTGGGTCTCCGTGGCGTTCGCGTGCGTTGCGACCCATGCCCAGGATGGTTCCATCGGTCCCAAGGACAACGGCGCCCACCGGCACATCTCCCTCCCGGCCCGCAGCCCGCGCCTCGCTCAGGGCGAGTTCCATTGCCTGATCGTCGGTCATGGGGATCACCTGGCCTCGAGGATGAAGGACGAACCCTGCAGGATTGTGAACACCCGTTGGCGAACTCCCTGGGGGTACGGAGACATCCAAAGGGTTTGCATCCAAAGCCCTGTCTCGCTCGGGCGGCGCTGGGGCCGTCCGGTCGGTGCAGGGGTCTGAGTGACAGCCCCTTTGGATGTCTCCGTACGAGGTTTTTACCCTCCGGCGGAGGGGGTGGGATTCGAACCCACGGTGAGTTTCCCCACACACGCTTTCCAAGCGTGCCGATTCGGCCGCTCTCGCACCCCTCCCGGTGTGGAGGACACGCTATCCTGTGAGCACGCCTGACACTTCACGAGGCGGCCGGGTCCTGTGCAATCGCTCCCTGTGAACCGAGTCAGGGTCGGAAGGCAGCAGCTCTCAGCAGGTCGAGCGGTGTGCCGCAGATCGCCTGGCCGTCTCGTGAAGTGCCAGGCCTTTTTGATGATCGTCTACGGTTGGGCGATGGCCTTCCAGTCCTTGTATCGGCGATATCGACCCCGCCGATTCGATGAGGTGCAGGGACAGGACCATGTGGTGCGGGCATTGCGCAACGCGGTGCGGGGTGACACCGTGGCCCATGCCTACCTGTTCAGCGGCCCCAGGGGGACGGGCAAGACCTCGACGGCGCGGATCCTTGCCAAGGCCATCAACTGCGAGGCGGCCGTTGACGGCGAGCCGTGTTGCGAATGCCCGTCGTGCCTGTCCATCGAGGCCGGCAACTCGCTGGATGTCAGCGAGCTCGACGCTGCGTCGAACAACGGGGTCGAGGCCATGCGAGACCTGGTCGGACGTGTCGCGATGGGGGGATCGGGGCGATCCCGCCTCTACATCCTCGACGAGGTGCACATGTTGTCGGCGGCCGCCTCGAACGCGTTGCTCAAGACGCTCGAGGAGCCGCCCCAGCATGTCATCTTCGTGTTGGCCACAACCGACCCTCAAAAGGTGCTGCCGACGATTCGCAGTCGCACGCAGCACTACGAGTTCCGCCTGATCGGCGCCGATGTGCTGCAACGTCACCTGCGCCAGGTGGCGAGCCACGCCGGCCTCGAGGTCACCGACGAGGCCATCGAACGAGCGGTGGAGCAGGGCCATGGCTCGGCGCGCGATGCGCTCTCCGCGCTCGATCAGATCGTGGCCGCCGGTGGCGCGGTCGAACGGGACGGGTCGATCGACGATCTCGCCGAGGCCCTCTGCGAACGTGACACCGGACGGGCGTTGACCGCCGTTGCCGGCGCGTGCCAGGCGGGTCGTGATCCGCGCCACCTGGGTGAAGCCCTCCTGGCCCATCTACGGGACGCCTTTCTCTCGGTCCTTGCCCCGGAGGTGGTGTCGCTGCCCGACGAGGCACGTGAGCTGGTGTCCGATCAGGGTCGACGTCTGGGGCCGGCCGCTGCCGTTCGGGCCATGGATGCCCTGGGTGAGGCATTGCAGGCCATGCGAGAAGCACCTGACCCCAGGATCCCCTTGGAGATGGCGCTGGTGCGACTGACCAGGCCGGAGCTCGACAACTCGCCGGGTGCTCTTGTCGAACGGATCGAACGTCTCGAGCGCATGGGGCGCCAGGGTTCCCATCCGTCATCCGAGGTGCCCGCCGGGCCCCTCCCCCAACCGATCACCGGTCGCTCCTCGGCAGCAGCCGGTGCGCCGGAAGGGCCCGCGCCCGGCTCTCCGACTGCTCCGGAATCGAGCTCCGCCGCGAGAGCAGCGCTGGGGGGCATCGGTCGTCGTCCTCCGGTCGCTCCGGGGTGTGGCCGATCCCGTCGTTTCGGCTGGAGAGGGGGAGCCCGGAGCTCCTGTCGGTGAGGGTCCGGCAACCAACGGCAACCACCCGGCAACCAACCCGGCCCCCGTGCCCGAATCGGCGGCCGGCGGGTTGCCCTCCCGTGAGGAGCTCACCCTGGCCTGGGCAGACCACGTGCTGAGCGGGCTGCGTCCCCGAGCGAAGGGACTCTTCGGGGCGGGGCGTTTCACGGCCGTGGAGCACGATGCCGCGGTGTTCTCCCTGCCGTCGGAGGCACTGCGTACGAAGGCGGAGCCGATGCTCCCCGACCTCGAAGCGGCCCTCGGCGCGCATTTCGCCAGAAGCGTCCCTGTCCGGCTTGTCGTCGACGGTGCCACGACCACTCGGCTCCCGTCCGATGCGGCCATGGTGCAGGAGCATGCCGCTTCGGGAAGGAGGACGACCTCGGAACCACGCGCATCCGAGCCTGACGACGACGTGGTCGATCTCGGTGATCTACGGGATGCGCCACCTGACGAACGGACGGGGCTGGATCGCCTGACCCAGGCATTTCCCGGAACCGAGATCATCAGCGGCGACCCCTCGGGGGGGTCGTAGTCTGAGGTTGTGTACGCCGCACCTGTTCAAAAGTTGATCGACGAGCTCGGGCGTCTTCCCGGCGTGGGACCGAAGTCCGCGCAGCGTCTGGCCTTTCACCTGTTGGTTGTGCCGAAAGAGGAGGCCGAGCGCCTCGCCAGGGCGATCACCGAGATGAAGGAGCGAGTTGCCTTCTGCTCTAGGTGCTTCAACGTGTCGGAAGCGCCGGAATGTGAGTTCTGCACCGACACGCGTCGCGACCCGCAGGTGATCTGCGTGGTCGAAGAGCCCCATGATGTCGTCGCGATCGAGAAGACCCGTGAGTTCCGGGGCCGCTATCACGTGCTCCACGGCGCGATCAGCCCCATCGAGGGGGTCGGGCCGGACCAGCTCAAGGTTCGTGAGCTGGTGGCACGACTCGTGCCCGAGGAGACCACCGAGGTGATCCTGTGCACGAACCCGAACATCGAGGGAGAGGCGACCGCCATGTACCTGGGTCGCCTGCTCAAGCCCCTCGGGGTGAAGGTCACCCGCATCGCGAGCGGTCTGCCCGTGGGCGGCGACCTCGACTACGCCGACGAGTTGACCCTCGGCCGCGCGCTCGAAGGTCGCCGAGAGGTCGAGGTCCCGTAGGGCCCGGTCTCTCAGAACTCGGTTGGCAGTCCGTCAGACGGTGCGAAGGAGGATGGCGTCACCCTGGCCGCCGCCGCCGCAGAGGGCTGCTGCGCCCATGCCGCCGCCGCGACGTGCGAGCTCGTGCAGCAGGGTGATGGTGAGACGGGTGCCGGACATGCCGATGGGGTGGCCCAGCGCGATGGCGCCGCCGTTGACGTTGCAGACGTCCTCGGTGATGCCGAGCTCATCCATGGATGCCAGGCCGACGGCAGCGAAGGCTTCGTTGATCTCGAAGAGACTCACGTCGGAGACCTTCTTGCCGGCCCGCTCGAGCGCACGGTTGATGGAGCGTGAGGGCTGCGTGAGCAGGGAGGCATCGGGTCCGGCCACCTGGCCGTAGCCGACGATCTCGCCCAACGGCCTCACGCCGGCCCGCTCGGCGGCCGCGGCCGACATGACGACAACCGCCGCACCGCCGTCGGAGATCTGGCTGGCGTTGCCTGCGGTGATGGTGCCCTCCTTCTCGAACGCACCACGAAGCGCACCGAGCGACTCGGGGGTTGTGCCGGGTCGGACGCCCTCGTCCTCCTCCACCAGCACGGGGTCGCCCTTGCGCTGAGGCACGGCCACGACGGCCAGTTCGTTTGCGAATCGACCTTCCTTCATGGCCGACGACGCGCGCTCGTGCGAGAGCGCGGCGAAGGCGTCCTGGCGCTCACGGGTGATGTTGTTCGCTGCAGCCGTGTACTTCTCGGTCCCGGCCCCCATGGCAACCTGGTCGAAGGCGCAGAAGAGGCCGTCGTACATCAACGAGTCGACGACGGTCTTGTCGCCGGCTCGGTAACCGGCCCGCGCACCCGGCAACAGGTAAGGAGCGTTGGTCATGGATTCCATGCCGCCGGCAACCACGATGTCGGCCTCGCCCGAGGCGATGAGCTGGTCGGCGAGGTAGATCGAGTTGAGGCCCGAAAGGCAGACCTTGTTGATGGTGGTGGCGGGGACATCCATGGGAATGCCGCCCTTCACCGATGCCTGACGTGCGGTGATCTGGCCGGCACCCGCCTGGAGGACCTGACCCATGAAGACGTAGTCGACCTGTTCACCCGAGATGCCGGCGCGCTCGAGAGCGGCCTTGATGGCGATGCCGCCGAGGTCGGTGCCGCTGAAGGAGGCGAGGGCGCCGGAGAGCTTTCCGATCGGCGTGCGGGCACCTGAGACGATGAATGAACCGGCCATGACAGAACCCTCCTGGGTGTGAACGTGTAGACCCGACAGTGTAGCTTTTCCGCCATGCAGCAGTTTCTTGAAGCCATTCAGTCGGGCGCGTCCGGCGACGAGATCGCGAGCCTGCCCCTTCCCGAGGCCTTCCGGGCCGCCTTCGTCCGCAAGGAGGACGTCGCCATGTTCGAGGGCGTCGACTCCTCGGACAAGGACCCCCGCTCGTCCTTGCACGTCGGCGACGTCGCTGTGCCCGAGTTGGCGCCGGACGAGGCCTACGTGGCGGTCATGGCGAGCTCGATCAACTTCAACACGGTTTGGACCTCCATCTTCGAGCCTCTCCCGACCTTCGCGTTTCTGAGCCGTCTGGGCAAGGAATCGGCATGGGGTGCTCGTCACGATCTGCCCTATCACGTCGTCGGTTCGGATGCCTCGGGCGTGGTGGTGAAGGTCGGCTCGGCCGTGCGGAACTGGAAGCCGGGCGACAAGGTTGTGGTGCACTGCAACTACGTCGACGACCAGGACCCGTCGGCACATGACGACTCGATGTTGGCGGCGAACCAGCGCATCTGGGGTTTCGAGTCCAACTTCGGCGGATTGGCCGACCTCACCCTGGTCAAGGCGAATCAACTCATGCCCAAGCCCGCCCACCTCAGCTGGGAAGAGGCTGCAGTCAACGCGCTGTGCAACTCGACGAGCTATCGCATGTTGGTGAGCAGGAACGGCGCGGCCATGAAGCAGGGCGATGTCGTGTTCATCTGGGGAGCGAGCGGCGGCATCGGGGGCTACGCGTGTCAGTACGTGCTCAACGGCGGAGGCATTCCCGTGGGCGTGGTCTCCTCGCCGGAGAAGGTCAAGCTTCTCAACGACATGGGAGTGGAGGCCGTCATCGATCGTCGGGCTGCCGGCTACCGGTTCTGGTCGGATGAGCACACCCAGGACGAGTCGGAGTGGCGACGTCTGGGGAAGGACATTCGAGCGTTGGTCGGCGAGGACCCCGACATCGTCTTCGAACATCCCGGCCGTCAGACGATGGGTGCATCCGTGTTCGTGGCCAAGCGAGGCGGCACGATCATGACCTGCGCCGCCACCAGTGGGTACATGATCGAGTACGACAACCGCCATCTCTGGATGAAGCTGAAGACCATCAAGTCGAGCCATTTCGCCAACTACCGAGAAGCATGGGAGGCCAATCGGCTCATCTCGCTCGGTCGCATTCAGCCCCTGCTCTCCGCGGTCCACACGCTCGACAACGTGGGTGAGGCGGCCTACCAGGTGCATCACAACCTGCACGAGGGCAAGATCGGCGTGTTGTGCCTCGCCCCCGAGGAGGGGTTGGGGATCGACGATCCCGAGCTCCGGGCCAAGGTGGGCGAGGACCGCATCACGATGTTCCGTCGCCACGGCTCATGACCCCGGTGACGGCCCGTGGGCCGGAGGAGGAAGGCAACCAGGTGCACGAGGTCGCCGGAGCGTCGGGCATGCCGCTGTTGACCGAGATCGATCACATTGCCATCGCGGTGCATGATCTCGGGGCTGCGATCGACTGGTACCGAGAGGCGTTCGGCGCGGTCGTGGACCATCGCGAGATCGTGCACAGCGACGGCGTCGAGGAAGCCCTGTTGAAGGTTGCCGAGTCCTATGTGCAGTTGCTCACACCCACTCGCGATGACTCACCGGTGGCGATTTATCTGGAGAGGCGCGGTGAAGGCCTGCATCATGTCGGCTACCGGGTGGACGATTGCGCGATGGCGCTGCAGGCGGTCAAGGACGCCGGTGGGCGCGTCATCGACGAGGTGCCGCGGCCCGGGTCGCGAGGTACGACGGTCGCGTTCGTCCACCCCAAGGGTGCGTTCGGGACGTTGATCGAGCTCGTTCAGGAATAGCGCGAGCGCGAGCGTTCCCGTTCACCCCCGGCGTTTTGTTCACGACGTCCGGTTGGTTCCGAATTTCACTTTTCTTTCTCAACATCACTCGTCGTCGGTCGATGGCTCTGTGCGGTGGCCGTAGGGCCCCGCCTCGAGGGAGGGCGACATGCGTGGCACCTGGACGATCCAACGCCGACTGATGGCGAGTGTGTTGATGGTGGCTGTGGCCATCATCTCGCTGGCCGGCTTCCTGATCGATCGCATGAATCGGGACCAGTCGGAGGACAAGGCCATGTGGGAGCGCACCGAGTATTTGCGTGTCGCCATGGATGGTCACAAGTCGCTGGCGTTGTTCGGACGGGAGATTGCCACGTCCATCTTGGTCCCGGAGGGCGAGCGCAAGCAGCAGGCGGTCACCGACGGCAACGCTTCCCTCGAGCGCATGGTTGCCGACATGAAGTTCCTGCAGAAGCCCGGAATGGCGGTCACGAAGGACAAGACAAAGCTTGCGGAGCTCGGCGACCTGTCGTCGAGCTTCGATCGCGTGCTTGGCGAGATGGCCAGCATCGTCGCTTCGAGCGGCCAGGCAGCAGGCACGGCCTATATCCTGGAGCACGGGCTTCCGTTGTCGGACCGGGCAACGGTGCTCTTCGACGGCCTGGTTGAGGACACCACCAAGGGGATCAAGGTCGCCCAGGCCAGGTCGGAAAGTGACTTCGAGTCCACGAGGTCGCTCACGTTTGCCGTGACGGCGCTTGGAACGATGCTGGCCATGGGGTTGGCCTGGAGCGTTGCGCGATCGGTGTCGAAGTCGGTGGCCAAAGGGGCGTCGGCGGTCGCCGGCTCGGCATCCGACATGGGTGTCATCTCCGACCAGATGTCCCGGAGCGCCGAGGAGACCGCCGTGCAGGCCGATGTGGTCTCCGCCGCTGCGGCTCAGGTGAGCGACAGCGTCCAGACGGTTGCATCCGCGGTCGAGGAGATGTCGGTGTCGGTGCGCGAGATCGCCCAGAACGCCGGTGAGGCATCGAGGGTCGCCGGACAGGCCGTGGAGGTCGCAGAGATCACGAACGCGACGGTGTCCAAACTCGGTGTCAGCTCTGCCGAGATCGGTGAGGTCATCGCGGTGATCACCTCGATCGCGGAACAGACCAACCTCCTGGCGCTCAACGCGACCATCGAGGCCGCCCGTGCGGGCGAGGCGGGCAAGGGCTTCGCCGTGGTGGCCAACGAGGTCAAGGAACTCGCCAAGGAGACGGCCAAGGCAACCGATGACATCAGCGGCAAGATCGCGGCCATCCAGTCCGACACCGGCGGCGCCGTCGAGGCGATCGGGCGGATCAGCTCGATCATCGCCCAGATCTCCGACATCCAGAACACCATCGCCACCGCCGTCGAGGAGCAGAACTCCACGACCAACGAGATCGCACGCAACGTCTCGGAGGCGGCTCGGGGCTCCTCGGAGATCGCGGAGAACATCGGATCGGTCGCAGGCGCAGCACGGGCAACCACCGAAGGGGCGGCTGCGATCCAGGATGCGTCCGCCGCTCTCGGTTCCATTGCCGATGAGCTGCAGTCCCTGGTCGGAACCGTCGCTGCCGTGGCCAACGACGCTCGTCACGGCGGGGCCTCGGCCCTCGGTGGTGGGCGCCACGACGCTCGGGGGCGGTCTCTCGGCGAATCCGAGGACCAGGAGCTGGTCGGCCCGAGCATCTGGTAGCGGGTGTGCCGGTGATGTCCGTGCAGACGAGAGAAGAAGAAGCGGTGTTCGGGAACCGAGCAACGACGATGCAACGAGAGAAACGAGGGGTGAGCATGGCAACGAGGTGGACGATTCAGCGGAAGTTGGCTTCCGGCTTTCTTGCAATGATTCTGCTGTTGGGCGTTCTGGGGGGCTTCATGGTTTCCCGCATGAACGGCTTCGATGACAGGACCGAGGCGCTCGGATCCCGCCACAGGCGCATCGAGGTCGCGCTCGATGCCCACGAGGCACTTGTCGACCTCGGTCGTCAGGCGTTGGTTTCGGTGGTCATCCCGGATCCGGCTCGCAAGGAGAAGGCAATCGAGCTTGTGGATGTTCACATCCAACGCATGGTCAAGGACGTCAAGAGCCTCGAGGCGAGCTGGGCCGGCGGCGAAGCGGAGAAGAAGACGCTCGACGGCCTGATGGACGTGGCAGCCAAGCTCGAGGCGGTTTCGGGTGAGGGGAAGACGCTGCGGAACTCCGGGGACGACTCGGCCTTTCTCGGCCTTCTCCTGACGAAGGGGGCTCCCTTGTCGGATCAGGGCACGATCCTCCTCGACAAGTTGGTCAAGCAGGTCAAGGGTACCCAGGCGGAGGCAGCGGCGAAGTCCACGGATGACACCTCCAGGGATCGGACCGTGGCATATCTGTTGACGGCCTTCGGCGCCGTGCTCGGTTGTCTGATCGCATGGAGGGTGGGTCGTTCGATCTCCGGCTCCGTCGGACGCAGCGCGTCGGCGGTCGCCGGCTCGGCATCCGACATGGGTCTCGTCTCCGACCAGATGTCCCGGAGCGCCGAGGAGACCGCCGTGCAGGCCGATGTGGTCTCCGCCGCTGCGGCTCAGGTGAGCGACAGCGTCCAGACGGTTGCATCCGCGGTCGAGGAGATGTCGGTGTCGGTGCGCGAGATCGCCCAGAACGCCGGTGAGGCATCGAGGGTCGCCGGACAGGCCGTGGAGGTCGCAGAGATCACGAACGCGACGGTGTCCAAACTCGGTGTCAGCTCTGCCGAGATCGGTGAGGTCATCGCGGTGATCACCTCGATCGCGGAACAGACCAACCTCCTGGCGCTCAACGCGACCATCGAGGCCGCCCGTGCGGGCGAGGCGGGCAAGGGCTTCGCCGTGGTGGCCAACGAGGTCAAGGAACTCGCCAAGGAGACGGCCAAGGCAACCGATGACATCAGCGGCAAGATCGCGGCCATCCAGTCCGACACCGGCGGCGCCGTCGAGGCGATCGGGCGGATCAGCTCGATCATCGCCCAGATCTCCGACATCCAGAACACCATCGCCACCGCCGTCGAGGAGCAGAACTCCACGACCAACGAGATCGCACGCAACGTCTCGGAGGCGGCTCGGGGCTCCTCGGAGATCGCGGAGAACATCGGATCGGTCGCAGGCGCAGCACGGGCAACCACCGAAGGGGCGGCTGCGATCCAGGATGCGTCCGCCGCTCTCGGTTCCATTGCCGATGAGCTGCAGTCCCTGGTCGGAACCGTCGCTGCCGTGGCCAACGACGCTCGTCACGGCGGGGCCTCGGCCCTCGGTGGTGGGCGCCACGACGCTCGGGGGCGGTCTCTCGGCGAATCCGAGGACCAGGAGCTGGTCGGCCCGAGCATCTGGTAGCGGTGTGATTCCTTTCTTGCATGTGAGCTCTTGCATGTGAGCCGATTTGTCCGACAGGAAACGACAGCAACGGTGTGCGATCTCGACGAGAGGGCAGAGGGCAGAGCGCATGAATGAGATGGACGAAGTCGTTCAGGAGTTCCTGGTCGAGAGCTACGAGAATCTCGATCAACTTGACCGGGATCTGGTCAGCCTCGAAGAGAATCCAGGCGACACCGAAACCCTGGGGAGCATCTTTCGGATGTTCCACACCATCAAGGGAACCTGTGGGTTCCTGGGGTTCACCAAGCTCGAAGCGGTCACCCACGCGGGTGAGAACCTGCTGAGTGCCCTGCGGGAAGGGGAGCTCAGGATCAATCCCCAGATCGCCAGTGGGCTTCTGGCCCTCGGGGATGCCACTCGTGAGATCCTGGCCTCGGTCGAGGCGTCCGGCGCCGAGGGTGACGGCGACTACACCCAGCTTGTTGTCCGGCTCACCGCCCTGCGAACCGGCGAATCGGTGGAGGGAGCCTCCCCGGAGCCGGCAGGCGAGATCGTCGCGCCTGCCGACGTCGACCCGCCCAGTGGGTCCCGACTCGGTGACATCCTGGTGGATGAGGGAAAGATCACGCCCCAGGACGTCGAGCTGGCCGTCACGGAGCAGTCGCTGGGCGACGAGCGGCCCATCGGTGCGATCCTGATGGAGCACGGTGTTGCCGGTTCCGAGGAGGTGGGTGAGGCTCTCCAGAGTCAAGCCGAGCTCCGAGGTGGCGGCGTGTCCGAGGGCTCCATTCGGGTGGATGTCAGCCTGTTGGACGGCCTGATGAACCTGGTTGGTGAGTTGGTGCTGGCTCGCAATCAGATTCTCCAGCTTGTTGCCAATGAACAGGACAACGATTTTCATGCTCCGGCGCAGCGGCTCAACCTGATCACCACCGAGCTGCAGGAGGGGGTCATGAAGACCCGCATGCAGCCGATCGGCACCGTGTGGGGCCGGTTCCCTCGGGTGGTTCGTGATCTTGCACTGAGTTGCGGCAAACAGGTGCGCATCGACATGGAGGGCGCGGAGACCGAGCTCGACAAGACCATCATCGAGGCCATCAAGGATCCGCTCACCCACCTGGTGCGCAACTCGGTCGATCACGGGATCGAGAGCCCCGATGATCGGGCCTCGGTCGGCAAGTCGCGTGAGGGTCGTCTCACCATGCGGGCCTTCCACGAGGGCGGACAGGTGATCATCGAGATCAGCGACGACGGCGCCGGGATCAACCCGACGAAGATCGTCGACCGGGCGATCGAACGCAACATCATCACCGCCGACCAGGCCGGGCGGATGAGTGAACGCGAGATGTTGAACCTGATCTTCCTGCCCGGTTTCTCGACAGCGGCAACGGTGACCAACGTCTCGGGACGAGGCGTCGGGATGGACGTGGTGAAGACCAACATCGAACGGATCGGTGGCACGGTCGACGTGTTGAGCGAGGTCGGTCGCGGCACGACCTTCAAGGTCAAGATCCCCCTGACGCTCGCCATCATTCCGGCGTTGGTCGTGACCTGCGCGGGCGATCGTTACGCCATCCCCCAGATCAGCCTGCTCGAGCTGCTTCGCCTCGATGGTGATCAGGCGAAGCAGGGGATCGAGTTCATCCACGGTGCCCCTGTCTATCGACTGCGGGGGCGGCTCCTGCCCATCGTCGACCTGGGTGATCAGCTTCGAGGTGGGTCGGGCAGCGATCAGGGGAGCAGAGCAGATCGCGAGGTCGTCAACATCGTCGTTCTCCAGGCAGATGACCGTCAGTTCGGCCTGATCGTGGACGACATCAACGACACCCAGGAGATCGTGGTCAAGCCGCTGGGCCTGCAGGTGAAGGACGTTCCGATCTTTGCGGGGGCGACGATCATGGGCGACGGTCTCGTGGCGCTCATCCTGGATGTGCTCGGCATCGCCCAGCAGTCCGGGGTCGTGACCGAGGCTCGTGAGCGGGCGCTGGTGGAGGAGGCGGCATCCGAAGCCGATGGGAACGAGGACCGTACGACACTGCTGTTGGTGCGTGTCGGCGCAGATCGACGGATGGCCATTCCGCTGTCGGAGGTGTCCCGCCTCGAGGAGTTCCCACGCGGGGCGCTGGAGCGATCCGGCAGACACGAGGTCGTTCAGTATCGGGAGGAGATCCTGCCCTTGGTGGATCTCAACGATGTGCTCGGAGTGGGTGCGTTCCCGCCGGAAGGCGATGAGGCACCGGCCGAGGACGAGATGCTCAACGTCGTGGTTTACACCTATCAGGGGCACAACGTGGGTCTCATCGTGGGCGCCATCCTCGACATCGTGGAGGAGGAGGTCACCATGGGGACGGATGGACGGATGCCGGCTGCCGTCGTGGTGCAGGGGCGGGTCACCGACCTTGTGGACGCCAACGCTGCAGTGGCCTCGATACGACTGTTTGATGACGATCGGGCCTTGCAGGCCCAGGGGGCGTGAGGGACATGGCTCAGGAGAATCAGTACTGCACGTTCATGCTCGACGACCTCCTGTTCGGGGTCGAGGTGCAACAGGTGCAGGAGGTGATCCGGTTTCAGAATCTGACCGGGGTGCCACTCGCCTCGGGTGTGGTGCACGGACTCATCAACCTGCGTGGTCAGATCGTGACGGCCCTCGACCTGCGTCGACGCCTCTCGCTCCCCGATCGGCCGGAGGACGAGTTGCCCATGAACGTGGTGATTCGCACGGATGGGGATCTGGTCAGCCTCTTGGTCGATGAGATCGGTGACGTGGTCGAGGTTGAGGAGGCACTCTTCGAGAGTCCACCCGACACGCTCAACGGCGTCGCCCGTGATCTCATCGTGGGCACCTACAAGCTGGAGAACCGACTCCTTCTGGTGCTCGATACCGCCAAGGCGGTATCGGCCGGCGCCACCGCGAAGGCGGCGCTGATGAACGGCGCCGGGAACGGGCGTCGTTAGGACCAGTGACAAAACTACTTGCGCGGCGCTTCCAGATTTAACCTTTGTGGTGTATTCACTTTCGGCCTTCGGCCGCGCAAGTAGTTTTGTCTCGGGTCCTAGCCTGGCGGTCCAGGAACGGCTTGGGCCGAGGTCGGGCCGGGTTCGGGATGGGGGGCGATGTTCTATCCCTTGGCCTGCGTCTTCAGATAGTGGTCGATCGTCGCCAGGAACCGTGTGACGTCGATGGGCTTGGTGACGTAGTCGTTGGCGCCGAGTTGGACCAGTCGCTTCGCCTGTCCCGCCGATGCATCCGCGCTGACGATGACCACGGGAATATCCCTGGTGACGGCCTCGGTTGACAGAAGACCGAGAACCTCTGCGCCGTCGATGTCGGGGAGGTGGAGATCCAACAGGATGAGGTCGGGTCTCGTGGTCCGTGCCAACTCCACGCCCGCCATCCCCTCGCGGGCCACGATGAGCTCGATGTTCGGCCTGAATGCGAGGACGCGACGCACAAGGGTTGCGTTCGAGGGGTTGTCCTCGACGTAGAGCACCACGGCGTCGTGTTCGCCCGGTTCGGGGGCGCGCTCGTCAGTCGGTGGAAGCTCCGCCAGGGATCGGTCCGCCCGGTTGCCGGCTGCCGGCAGGTCGACGGTGAAGCAACTTCCCAATCCCTGCGTGCTCGTCACGTTGATCGTGCCGCCCATCGCCTCGACGAGGCGTTTGGTCACCGTCAGCCCCATGCCCGTTCCCTCGATGCTCGATCGCTCGGCGCCGAGACGCTCGAAGGGGACGAACACCTCGTCCATGCGGTCCGGGGCGATCCCGATACCCGTGTCGGCCACCTCGATGCGCACCATCCCCTGGGCCGGCCGAGAGCAGGTCACGGTGATGGTGCCACCGTCGCAGTTGTACTTGACCGCATTGCCCAGAAGATTGACGAGGACCTGTTTGAGTCGCCGTCGGTCCGCCTGTGCCCAGAGGGCATGAAGGACGCCCAGGGAGGTGTGGACACGCAACCGGCGTTTGTCGGCGGCAGGTCGGACGAGGTTCAGACTTTCGTCGATGACCTCGACGAGCTCGACGGGCTCGAGCGAAAGGGCCATTTGTCCCGACTCGATTCGTACGATGTCGAGGACCTCGTTGATGAGCTCCAACAGGTGTTCGCCCGCCCGTGCGATGTGGGAGACATTTTCTGCCTCCTCGGCGTCGAGCTCGGACATCTCCAACAGCTGGGAGAAGCCGATGATGGCATTGAGCGGCGTGCGCAATTCATGGCTCATGCGGGAGAGGAACTCACTTTTCGCCCGGCTGGCCCGCTCGGTCTCCTCTCGTGCCCGCTCGGCCTCCTCCTCGGCCATCTTGCGGTCCGTGATGTCGTCGATCGACCCGGCATACCCGTCGAGCGATCCGTCGCCGCCCCACAGAGCACGTCCATGGACACCGACCCACCGAACTTCGCCGCGCACGACGACCCGCACCTCGATCCGACGGATCTCCTCGCCGGCCGAGACCATCCCGCGCATCGCCTCGGCCGTTCGCTCCCGGTCGGCCGGGTGGATGAAATCGATCGCCTGTTGGCCGATGGCCTCATCGATCGACTGCTCGGAGAAATCCTCCCATGCCCTGTTGAGAAAGGACCACTTCCCGTCCCGGTCGATGCGGAAGATGACCGAACGCACATCCTCCACGACGGTTCGATAGCGCTCCTCCGAGTCGCGAAGCGAGTCGGTCAGGAGGTGCACCAGCGCCGAGGTGAACAAGGAGTTGGCCGAGCGAAGCAGAAGGATGGCCTCCTCCGGCCAGGCGCGCTCCTGGAGCACCGCGTCGAAGCCGGTGAAGCCGACGAGCTCACCGCCTGCGATCAGCGGAAGGGAGAGGAGCGACTTGATGCCCTGTCCCTCCAGGAGTTGTCGTTCGAAGGCCGCTTCCTCCGGCATGTCGCTGAGCCGAGCCATGTTGAGCACCTGGCCCGTGCTGAGGAACGGCAGCCACCAGGGGAAGGAATCGATGGGCAGATCCTGCAGGAAGTCGATCTGCGGTTCGATGCCCTCCCGGCACCACTCGTGACTGTTGGAGAGCGTCGTGCCGTCAGGGGAGATCGAGAAGATGTAGCTGCGGTCTGCGCCGACGAACTCGGCGATCCTTCCGAGTGCCTCGGTCACCCATGTATCGAACTCGCCGGCCACGACCTGCTCGTAGTCACAGGAGAGATCGGTCAACAACTCGTTCAGGCTGGTCCGATACCGAAGGGACTCCTCGATCGCCGTCTGCTCGGCGATGTCCTCCACGTGGACGATGAAGCGTCTGCGGCCATGTCGCTCGGTCAGGGGTGATGCATGCAATCTCGCCCATTTCCGTGTGCCGTTCGCCGGCAGCAGGCGTAGATCGAGGCTGTCGCCTGCCGAGTTGCCCGTGAGTCCTCCCAGCCATGTTCGGTAGTGATCGAAATCCTGCCCCCAGACGAGCTTCTGGAAGTCCATGGCGCACAGCTCGGAGACGTCGCGATCGCAGAGCGCACCCAGGGCTGGATTGGCATCCAGGACGCTTCCGGTCTCGTCGATGATCACCAGTGCTGCGGTCACTCTGAGCAGGACATCCGGCATGATGCGTGGCTCTCCGCCGATGGATGTGTCGGTGAGATCGGGTACGGCGCTCATGGGCTGCGTTCTCCTGCATCGTGACGATCGAGAAATTGTCCAAGCACCGTCTCGGCAGGTGCGGGGGCTTCCTGAGGGGATGTGACCGATTTTGTGGGGAGAAACTTCCACGACGAACCTCATCGCCGAGCATCACTGCCCGACAGGTGCCCTGACCTGTGTGCGTTGCTGCACGCCTGAGGTGTGACGGAGGGTTCGATGACGAGTGAGGCCGAGGAGGGCTCGGTCGCCGGCGTTTCCGGCGAGATGATCGGCATGATCGGCTACGCGGTGCGCAACCCGTTGCATGGTGCGGCCGGTCTGCTCGAGCTCTTGGCGGGCACCGATCTGGACCAGGACCAGGAGCGTATGGTTCGCCAGGCCTTGGCGTCATTGGGCGATTTGGGGTCGACGGTCGATCAGCTGCTCGATCTGGCCCGGGTCGAGGCCGGTCAGCTGGAGTTCCGCCTCGTTGACTCCTCGGTGCTCGATCTTGTCGACTACGTCGTCGAACGAACGGGGGGCATGGCCAGGCCCGGCGTCGAGGTGGCAGCGGTGTGTCCCCCCTACGTGCCCGCCGTCAAGGCCGACTCGTACCGGATCGCACAGGTGCTCGACATTCTGGTGAACAACGCAACGGAGGCCGCCATCGAGGGTTCGGTTCAGGTCAGACTGGAGCTGACCGACCCTGAGGGCACGTCACCGCAGGACAACTTGATCGGACTCCGGTTCAGCGTGGTCGACACCGGCCCTGGACTGCCGCTCGAAGAGGTGGCACATGTCCTCGTCCCGTACTGGGAACGTTCGACGCCGACCCCTTCCTCGGGTATGACCACCGGTCTGTTCCTTGCGAACCGCCTGGTCTCCCTGATGGGTGGGAAGCTGTCGTTGGCGACGACGCCCGGAAGGGGTACGGAGGTGTCCTTCGCACTGCTCCTGGAGCGACATGCCCCCGCTGCCGTTTCCCATCCCCACGCTTCACTGCCCCTGTCGGGCTGCAGGCGCCCGTTGCGTTGTTGGCGGCATCAGCGGAGGAACCGACTCCTCCGGCAACGGTGGTTGGGGAGCCGGTGGTTGACGAGCCCGTGGTTGACGAGCCGGTGGTTGACGAGCCCGTGATGGAAAGCGACGATCACGCAGAGCGGATACGTCAACCTGTCGCCGGTCATGTCCTGGTCGTGGAGGACAACGAGGTGAATCGGATACTCGCCGAACGACAGTTGACGAAGCTGGGCTATAGCGTGACCGGCTGTTCGGGCGGCAAGGAAGGCGTCGAGCTTGCACTTTCCGGGGCGTTCGATGCCGTGCTCATGGATTATCAGATGCCCGACGTCGACGGTTTGGAGGCGACTCGTCGAATTCGCCAGGCCGAGTCGGGTGGCGATCGCCGGCTTCCCATCATCGCGGTGACCGCAAACGCCACACCGACCGATCATGACGCCTGCCTTCGGTCGGGTATGGACGACTACCTGGCCAAGCCGGTGGACATGAAGCGGATGGATCGAACGCTGCAGCGATGGGTGAACCGGACGGTCCAGGGCGGCCGGCCGGAGGCATCGGGCCCGGAGGAGATCCTGCCCGGCACGGTGGAACTGCTCCTGGCCCAGTTGGACGGTGATCGAGAAGCCGTTCGCCGGTTGTACGAGAAGGCGCTGGATGAGCTCCCGATTCGACGCATGAGGATCCTGGCAGCCGCAAGGGGTGGCCAATCCGGCCGACCTGGTGGGGGCCGCCCGGGCCTTGGGGGCTTCGTGTACCTCGTTGGGTGTTCTCGGTTTGGCAGGTGTCTGCCGGGACATCGAGGACCAGGCGGACCGGGAGACACCGGGCGTCATCGATGGCTGTCTGGAGCGTCTGAACGAAGTCATGTCGGCTGACGGAATCATTGTTCTGTGCAACCATCCGAACTTTGCGCGAAAGTAGGTCACCGAACGTATCGGTTCAGTGACCTATGGCGGAAGGAATGAGAGCCAATGGCGGACGGCGAGCTCGCACTGCTCCAGGAGGAGATTGCCCGGCAGAGGCGACCGACGCAATGGAGCGTCGAGGGTTATCGGGAGCGGTTCGAGAGCTGGTCCAGCCAGTACCCTCCCGCTCCGGACCTGAGGATCGAGCGTTTCGAGTTCGGCGGTGTCGACGTCTACAAGGTCGAGGCTCCGAACGCCCGTAGCGACCATCACATCGTGTATTTCCATGGTGGCGGCTATGTCGCCTGCTCCGCGCTGACGCACCAGGTGCATCGTGGGTAACCTTTCACGCGCCACTCGGGCAACGGTCTGGAACGTCGACTATCGCCTGGCGCCCGAGCACCCGTTTCCGGCGGCGCCCAACGACACGGTTCAGGTGTTTCGAGAGCTGGTTGCGAGGGGCCTCATCGAGCCGGATCGGACGATCCTGGCCGGGGAATCTGCGGGCGGTGGGCTCGTTGTGGCCACGATGTTGGTCCTTCGTGACGCAGGAGAACGCCTCCCCGCGGGTGGCGCCTGCCTCTCGCCCTGGTTCGATCTTGCCTGCACCGGAGAGTCGCTGGAGTCCAACCAGGCCACCGATCTCACGGTGCGGCTCAAGGGGCTGCAGCGGACGGCCAAGCTCTACCTGGGCGACCATGACCCGACCGATCCGTTGGCCTCGCCGCTCTACGGCGATCTCGTGGGCCTTCCACCCCTTCTGATCCAGGTCGCGACGACGGAGATTCTCCTGTCGGACTCGTTGAGCATGGCCGAGGCGGCCGAGGCGGCCGACGTCACCGTGCACCTGGAGCCTTGGACCGGGGCGGTTCACTTCTGGCAGGGCTTCACCGAGAACTTCGCCCTGGCTCGACGGGCAACGGCTGCCATCGCCGACTTCATGGACTGCTGCATCGAAGGGCGTCCCTACCTCTCACCGCATCTCGATGGCGATTTCGATGTCGACATCGAACTTTCGGGCGAGGTGGATGCGGATCTCACGGCCGGGTTGGTCGATCTCGCCGTCGAGGTGGACACCGAGGTGTGACCTGATCGTCGACGATCACACGGTCGCGAGGCCTCAATGACCGTGATGTTGTGCCGATGGTGACACGACGACCGTCGACCCGGGGCCCTTCTCGTTGACCGAGCCCTGATCAGGTCTCATGACCCAGCGAGCAGATGCGAGGAATCACATGGCCAAGATACGCATTCTGGTCGTTGACGATGCAGTGGTCGTTCGAAAGATCGTGACCGATGTGTTGTCGGAGGATCCCGACATCGAAGTCGTTGGCACCGCTGCAAACGGTCGGATCGCCCTCGCCAAGATCGAGCAGCTGAAGCCCGATCTCGTGACGCTCGACGTGGAGATGCCCGAGATGGACGGCCTGGCGACGTTGGCGGCTTTGCGAAAGAACAATGTCGGCCTGCCGGTCATCATGTTCAGCACGCGGACCGAGCGGGGCGCGGCCATCACCATCGATGCCCTGATGCTCGGAGCGAACGACTATGTCACCAAGCCGGCGAACGTGGGAAGCGTGACCGCGGCAATGGCCCAGGTGCGTGAGCAGCTCATCCCGAGGGTGAAGGCTCTGTGTGGTGTCGTCTCTCGCCCTCGAACTGCGGCACGCCAGGTTCCGAGCGGGCAGTCGATGCCCTCGAGGCCCGGTCGATCGCCGGCACGCGCACGTCGGGTTGACGCGGTGGCCATCGGGGTGTCGACGGGTGGACCGAATGCACTGGCCGAGGTCTTCGGGGCTCTCCCGGCGGACCTGTCGGTTCCGATCATCGTGGTGCAGCACATGCCGGCGAACTTCACCCGACTCCTGGCCGAGCGACTGGACGGTCGTTCGGCCATCCGTGTCGCCGAGGCCCGCAACGGCGTGCTGATGGAGGCAGGCGTGGTCTGGATCGCACCGGGCGACTACCACGCCGTGGTGCGTCGCCAAGGTGCATCGGTGCAGGTGCTGACGAATCAGGGTCCGCCGGAGAACTCCTGTCGACCCTCCGTGGACACGCTGTTTCGTTCCGTCGCCGAAGTGTACGGAGGGAACGTCCTCGGCGTCATCATGACGGGTATGGGTCAGGACGGCCTCAGTGGAGCCGAGCACGTGCGTGCAGCAGGGGGACAGATCATCGTTCAGGATGAGGTCTCCAGTGTCGTATGGGGGATGCCAGGCGTGGTTGTCCAGGCCGGACTGGCCGACAAGGTGTTGCCGCCGGCCGCGATCGCCGACGAGATCGTCGCTCGAGTCCAGGTTGGACGATCGCTGCCCGGTGTCCGCTCGATGGGCCTTCGTGTCTGAGCCGGCTCGGGTCTGATGCCGGCTCCTGCCTGATGCCGGCTCCTGTCTGGCGGCTCCGTGCGCGGTGGGGTGACGATCACGGGTACATTGCGGGGATGTCGTGGGAGTGTCCGGGATTCGTCGATCATCACACCCATCTCCTGCGCCTTGCGGCCGGAGGATCCGCTCCCTGGGGTTCGGTTACGACTCCGGAGATCATCGGTGCGTACCACCGGCGCCTGAAAGATGGCTGGACCACCCCCATGGATGACCCGGAAGCCCCTGTCGAGGTGAACGATGGGTTCCGGGGCGCCCTCGAGGGCATGTTGAACTATGCAGCCGGAACCGGTCTGGTCCAGGTCACCGAGGCCGGCATGAACGACTGGGCGTATCTCGAAGGGCTGTTGGCGCTCCGCGCCCGAGGTCCGCTCCCGCTTCGAGTCCGTATTCTGGTGGCCAGCGGCATTGCCGAGGTTGCCCGGATGGCCCCCATCGGTGACCCCTGGCTCGAGGTGGTCGGGGTGAAGTTCTATGCGGACGGGTGGTTGGGAACCCATACCTGTGCCCTGAGCCATGGGTTTCTCGACGAGCCGGAGAATCCCGGGGTGCTCTTTCTCGATGCCGACACGTTGGCAAGTCGGGCAGACCCATTTGCCGAGGCGGGGTTGGTGATCGCCACCCATGCGATCGGCGATCGGGCCATCGAGACGGTGCTGGATGCCTACGAGAAGGTCTACGGCAAGGATTGCGCTGCGGCAGCACCCCGGATCGAGCACGCGCAGGTCCTGCGTCCCGATCTGGTGGCTCGCATGGCCTCGATGGGGGTGGTTGCGTGCATCCAGCCCGGATTCGGGGTGGCAGACGCTCCGGCCGTCCGAGCGTCTCTGGGCGAGTGGGCATCCATGGCGTATCGATGGGACGAGCTGGTGGCGGCGGGCGTTCGTGTGATCACCGGATCGGACTTTCCGATTGACGACCTTCGTCCTCTGGCGGGTCTCCAACGTTTGAGCACCGGGGCGAACCTGGATGGGAGCCCTCCGGTGGCGCCGACCCTGCCGATGGACATCGCCCTGGGTCTGATGACCGATGCCGCAGCCGGCGTGACGGTGCTTGCCGACGACATCCGCAACGTCGCAGAGGATGAGTTGGCGGGCATCGAGATCGTGGAGACGATTCCCTCCACGGTCTGAGAACGCCGCTGCGATGGTTCGTCAGAACGAAATCCAGCGAGGAGGGCTCACAAACCCGGCACTTCGGTCGAACGGGAGAGAGACCCTGATTCCGGGCACACCTTTCCTCCAAGGAGCTAATGATGAAGAGCCTGACGCTTCAAAGACGCATGTTCGGCGGCCTGACGCTCATGATGAGCCTGTCCGTCTTCGTCTTCGGCTATTTCCTGGTGCAACTCAGCGCCATCGATGACCGGGCCGAGAGCATGCGGCACAGTTCGCAGGATTCAGCGCGGTTCAGTTCTGTGGCGGAGAACTTCAATCTGGTGGCGATCGATGCGCTGCAGTTGATGTTGACCAATCCTGATGTCGCGACTGCGCTTCCGACGGTGGACAAGATCAGCCGCAATTTCATCGTGATGAACGAGCAATTGACCGGCCTGGAGAAGGATCCAAGCCCTCAGGCCCGCGCAAAGCTCGCGGAGGTCCGCAAGAACGTTGACCTGCTCAACCCGGTCTGGGCGGAGAGCGAGGCTCTCTATCGTGCGGGCGACGTGGCCGGCGGATCGGCCAAGTTGCTGATCGGAGGACAGCAATACGGCATTCCGATGCTGGACGATCTCAAGGCGCTGCAGGCAATCGCCAACAAGATCGGCGCCACCACGTACCAGGATTTGGAAGACACCAACACCACGACTCGGACCGTTTCGGTGGCTGCGATGGCGCTCGCCATCCTGGGAACGGTGGCGCTCATGTGGTTCATCGTTCGTTCCGTGGCGTCCGCCGTCGGGCGGAGCGCGTCGGCGGTCGCCGGCTCGGCATCCGACATGGGTGTCATCTCCGACCAGATGTCCCGGAGCGCCGAGGAGACCGCCGTGCAGGCCGATGTGGTCTCCGCCGCTGCGGCTCAGGTGAGCGACAGCGTCCAGACGGTTGCATCCGCGGTCGAGGAGATGTCGGTGTCGGTGCGCGAGATCGCCCAGAACGCCGGTGAGGCATCGAGGGTCGCCGGACAGGCCGTGGAGGTCGCAGAGATCACGAACGCGACGGTGTCCAAACTCGGTGTCAGCTCTGCCGAGATCGGTGAGGTCATCGCGGTGATCACCTCGATCGCGGAACAGACCAACCTCCTGGCGCTCAACGCGACCATCGAGGCCGCCCGTGCGGGCGAGGCGGGCAAGGGCTTCGCCGTGGTGGCCAACGAGGTCAAGGAACTCGCCAAGGAGACGGCCAAGGCAACCGATGACATCAGCGGCAAGATCGCGGCCATCCAGTCCGACACCGGCGGCGCCGTCGAGGCGATCGGGCGGATCAGCTCGATCATCGCCCAGATCTCCGACATCCAGAACACCATCGCCACCGCCGTCGAGGAGCAGAACTCCACGACCAACGAGATCGCACGCAACGTCTCGGAGGCGGCTCGGGGCTCCTCGGAGATCGCGGAGAACATCGGATCGGTCGCAGGCGCAGCACGGGCAACCACCGAAGGGGCGGCTGCGATCCAGGATGCGTCCGCCGCTCTCGGTTCCATTGCCGATGAGCTGCAGTCCCTGGTCGGAACCGTCGCTGCCGTGGCCAACGACGCTCGTCACGGCGGGGCCTCGGCCCTCGGTGGTGGGCGCCACGACGCTCGGGGGCGGTCTCTCGGCGAATCCGAGGACCAGGAGCTGGTCGGCCCGAGCATCTGGTAGATCCGTCCGGGCTTGACCACGCCTCGATCGAGGACGCCTCAAAGCAGCGGACGGCTCAACTCGGTGTCCGTCGATGCCGATCACAGTGGGTGAACGCAGGCGGCGCAATGGGTGGCATGGAAGGGAGCAAACGAACGTGAATGCTTTGGTGGTCGATGACTCCCGAGCGATGCGCATGATCCTGTCGAGGATCATGCGTGAGCTCGGTTTTGAAACCTATGAGGCCGAGAACGGTCAGGAGGCGCTCGAACTCCTCCAGCAGGTGGGCGCGATCGATCTCGCACTGGTCGATTGGAACATGCCGGTCATGAACGGATTGGAGTTCATCCTCGCCGTGCGTTCGAACCCTCGTTATGCCGACACCCGGATTCTCATGGTGACATCGGAGACCGATCTGGGGAACGTGACCGAAGCGCTTGCCGCCGGCGCCGACGAGTACGCCATGAAGCCCTTCGATCGTTCGATGATCATGGACAAGCTCGAGCTCGTGGGCCTGGGGGCGTAGAACCCGGATGGATGCAACATCAGTCGTGGTGGGAGAGCCCACCACCCTCAGCAACGACGCCTTCGAGTTCGTGCGTACGCTGATCCACCAACAGGCCGCCATCGTGCTGGAACCGACCAAGGCCTATCTGGTCGAGGCTCGTCTGCGATCTCTGGCACGCAAGGCCGGGGACTCTTCGGTCGACGCATTTCTGCGTCGTGCCCGCGCCCAGCGGACCGGGCCGGTGCATCAGGAGATCGTCGAGGCGATGACCACGAACGAGACCCTCTTCTTTCGTGACGCCCCCGCCTTCGAAGCGCTTCGGGTCGAGATCGTTCCCGATCTGATCAAGCGCCGGCAGGATCGAAGGACGTTGAACATCTGGTCTGCCGCCAGCTCCAGCGGCCAGGAACCCTACAGCGTGGCGATGATCCTTCGGGAGTGCTTTCCGGAGCTCCACGACTGGGACATCCGCATGTTCGGCACGGACATCTCACGGGACGTTCTGGATGCAGCCAAGCGTGGGGAGTTCAGCCAGATCGAGGTCAATCGCGGTCTCCCGGCCACCCTGCTGGTGAAGTACTTTCGCCATGTCGGAACCCGGTGGGTCATTCGCGAAGACATCCGAGAGATGGTGACGTTCCTGCCGTGCAATCTTGCCGCTGAATGGCCGGCTCTCCCACAGTTTGATCTCATCCTGCTCCGAAACGTGTTGATCTATTTCGACTTGGATACCAAGCGATCCATCTTGGCAAAGGTCGCCCGCTCAATGGCCAGAGATGGAACCCTGCTATTGGGTAATGGAGAGACGACGATGAATCTTGACAGCGGATTTGAACGTATGACGTATGACAAGGCGGTCTACTACAAACCGAAGAGATTGGAATAGTTCCCATGGATATTCAAGAAGAAGACATCATACAGATCGTCAGTGACATCTGGACGTCGATGCTGGGCATCGATGCCGAGTTCGTCGGCGCGGGTGGTGAGCTCAAGAGTGAGAGCCGGATGCTGAGCGCGAACGTGCAGATCAGCGGCGACTGGGAAGGCGTGCTGACCGTGCTGTGTGCCGAGACCCTGGCCGGGCAGTTCGCCGGTGCGATGCTCGAGATGGATCCGGACGAGATCGAGGGCGCCGAGGTCCACGATGCCATGGGCGAGCTCGCCAACATCGCCGGGGGCAACCTGAAGGCGCTGGTAGACGGCCATGCGAAGCTCTCGTTGCCGGTGGTCACCGGTGGCCTGGAACTCGCCTTCAGCATTCCGGGAAGCAAGGTTGTGAGCAACCTTGCTTTCCGCAGCAACGGTGAGATCTTCACCATCCTGATCGTTGCCAAGGACGAGTAGGGCGTCGTCCGGTCGACAGGCAAGGCGAACAGCGGAAGGCAAATGACGTGGACATTTTGATCGTTGATGACAGCAAGGCGATGCGCATGATCGTCGCACGTGTCCTGAAGAAGGCCGGCTATGGTGACAATAATCTTCGTGAGGCCGCCAATGGTCTCGAAGCTCTGGCGGCGATCAAGGAGCATTGTCCCGATCTGGTGCTTGCCGACTGGAACATGCCGGAGATGACTGGCATTGAACTGCTTCAGGCATTGCGGGCTGAAAAGATTAACGTTGACTTTGGATTCGTAACCTCGGAATCCACCCCTGATATGCGTCAGAAGGCGGTGTTGAACGGGGCCCTCTTCTTCATTGCGAAACCGTTCACCGTCGAGTCATTCCAGGAAGTGCTGACTTTGGCCGTCAAGTAGCGCCGATGTGGTCTGATCCAACAAGATTGAAGAGATGATGGATGCCATGAACGGAGAAATACCTCTACCCATTCAAGAAGGCGTGCGTGACCTCCTGAAGGACCTCGTCGGGACGGGTGTGGCCGTGGACAAGACCACACCGCTGGTGTTTCGACGACGAGGACAACATCAGAGGCGTCATCGCGGAGTACATCGACGACGACGATGCACTCGTTGCCCTGTGTCTTGCCGATCATCCCTTTGCCTGCTTCTCCGGCGCAGCCCTGTCGATGATTCCCGCCGCCGCGGCGAAGGAGAGCATCCGGCGCCACGAGTTGCCCGACAACCTCCTCGACAACTATTCGGAAGTCGTCAACATCATCTCTCGCCTGTTGAACAGCTCGACGTCGCCGCACCTGCGTCTCGGCAGGGTCCACGTGATTCCCGGTGATCTTCCCGAGGCAGTGGTAAAGGCCATGGCCACGCCTTCGATGCGACGGGACTTCGCGGCGACGATCACCGGCTACGGGTCGGGCAACGTCTCCTTGCTGCTGGTCTGAGTCCGTGAGACGTCCCTGATCCTCGGTTTGCGGTCAACCGAGGAGTCTGGGACCCGCTCATCCGGGCATCGATTCGTGGTCCTCCTCCCCGGGCTCCCCATGGTTGTCCTCGCCCGGGAGCTGTGCAGGTTCGCTCAGGAGGTTCGAGATGGCGGCTGAGGCCGTGGCGGCGTCCATGGCGGCGGCCGGCGGCACGTCCCGGTCGGTGCTTCTCCGACCCGTTGAGCCCGGTACCTCGAATTGTTCTGCACGTTGGTCCACCGACGTCCGAGCCGGTCGGTCCGACGCGTTCCGCGGGTCCCGACCGCGTGCATCCTGGTGGTAGCCGTTCAGGAGGTGATTGATCAGGCCCACAGCCACTCTGGCCAGTACGAATGCCGTCACAAATCGCAGTCCCGAAGCCAGGAGATCGATGTCGCCGCTGAGTGTGGCTCGCATCGAGCCCCACCACAGGGCAAGGGAGAGAAGGAGACTGATCGAGTAGCTCAGGTGTGCGTCCATCATCGTGAACGATCGAGAGCACGCCGGCGAAGTTGTTCGTTGAAGATGAAATGCCGCACCCGGTCGGCGTCGCGCCGATGCAGGCCCTCGAATCGGAAGCTGGCGGTGAGACCTTTGCCGGCGCTGACCTGGCTGCGCACCACAACGGCAGTGGTCATGAAGAGCCAATCGCCGACGCCCACGAAGGCCTCGAGACGGTCGCCGGCCAGGACGGGTTCGTCCGGGGGAAGGGCACAGCTCATTCCCCCCTCGCTGAAGTCCATCGTGGTGACACGCGTCTGCCTTCCTTCCGCGTTCACCAGAACGATCGGCAGCGCGACGGCCAGGCGCGCGAAGTTCCGGCGCTGGTGGAGGCTGGGCTCCTTGTCGGCGCGGACGATCCACAGAGGGAGGGGTGTTCGCTCAACGGCCACAACCGTCCCGAGGACGTCGCAGACTCCACGGCTGGTGGTCCACTGGAGGACGACCGGTTTGCCGATGTCCGAGAAGAGAGTCGGGATGGTGGGGGTTGACGGAGCGGAGACGGTCAGCGTTGAATCCCGGAGGTCCTCGAGGCGGGACGACAACCATCCCGCATAGTGGGGGGACTGGAGCTCGAGCAGCGAGTTGATCGCCGGCCAGCTCACATGGGTCACGGTCGTCATACGTGAAACTCAGGCGGCGAGGCGTTCGACGAGCAGGGCGGTCCAGAGGGCGGCGGTGGCAGGCCTGGCGTCGAGTCGTGCGATGGGAATACCTGTCCGAAGAAGCGCAGCGGGGCTCACCGTGTCCTCCAGACGTGTCAGCGCCAGCGCGTCGACCCCCCCGAGGCGATCGGTCCAGGCCACGACGTCCTCGTTCTTCTGGTTGGCATTGGCGATCGCCCAGACCGCAGTCGGCTGCAGGGCCCCCAGCAGGTGCGAACCCCAGAGGGCTTCTGCAGGGCTCATCGAGGATTCGACGGCGACCACACGTGTCGTCCCTTGATGGCGCCAGCGGTGGCCCATCTCGCGCGCCGTTCCGGTCTCGGTGATCCTTCGACCTGCTGTGATGCCCCGTCCCCTGTAGGAGGGTGACGCGAGAACGACCTCCTCGGGGTCGAGGCACAGATCGATCGCTATCGCCCTGGCGAGCTCCAGGGCATCCTGACGTTCGCCGACCACCACGACGATGGCGCCGGCAAAGTGGGGCAGCGCTGGTGGATGTGGGAGGCGCTGCATCGCGTTGAAGAGTGATGTGGCGAGAGATGGGTCCCCTGCCTCGAGAGCCTCCGCACAGGTGGCGGTCGCCAGGGTCTGGGGTATGCCGAGGTCGGTCAACATCGCCATCACGGGACTCGTCGGTGGTTTCGGGAAGCGGCGGCTCAGGGCCAAGCGGCGGCACAGGGCCAATCGGCGGCACAGGGGTCTTCCCATAGGTCGGCCCGGGCGGATCCGACGGCCTCGGATGACTCCTGAGGTCGAGATCGTCGCGATCGTCGAGTTCCAGGACGGCGTCTCGGACGAAACGATCGAGGACTGAGGCAAACGGCGCCTCTGTCGAGGCTGCGGTCTCGATGCCCCTGGCCTGCTCGCCGTCGCTGACGTGTTCTGCCAGGTCGAGGAGCGAACGCGGCGGGGGGAGACGAGGACCGGCATCGCGCTCCGACGACGAGTGCGCGGCAACATCGCCGTCGCCGTCGCCGTCGCCGTCGCCGTCGACCCGAGCCGGCGACGACGACTCGATGACGATCTCGAACCGCTCCTTCGTGAAGAAGCCGGCGATGCCACCGGTTCGCAGTCGATTGGCGGAGACGATGACCGCGTCGTTGTCGAGCTCTCGTTGAGCCTTCGCGAGAAGCTCCTCGAGACTGCTTCCCTCATACCGCTGCCGGTTGTGCAAGGTTCACCACCCCCACGTTTTCGAGCTGAAGCTGTGTGCCGAGCTCGGTGTACGAGAGAATCGGAAGGTTGGGTATGATCGCCCTCAGGAGCCGATGCACAGCCGGGCGAAGTTGGCCGGCGCAGACCAACACGGGTTGTTCGCCACGTTGCTCGCAAAGGTGCGAAGCGGCTGCGACCTCGTTGATGAACCGTTCCGTTGTCTCGGGGTCCAACGCGAGGAAGCTTCCGGACTCGCCGGATCGAAGGGTTTCCACGAGCGCGTGCTCGACGAGAGGTTCGATGGTGATGATGGGGAGACGACCTGAGCTCGCGTGAGCAGCCGAGATGGCCGGACCCAGCGCCTGTCGGGCTGCCTCGACGAGTGCCTCGGGTTCCTTGGTCACCCTGGCCCGTTCGCTGATCGCCTCGAGGATGCGAACAAGGTCACGGATGGCGACCTGCTCGTCCAGGAGGGCCTGCAGGACCCGTTGAACCTCGGCGAGTGACACCTGGGCGGTTCCGAGCTCGTCGGTGACGGCGGGGTCGCTCGAACGGACCAGATCGACCAGCAGCTTCACGTCCTGGCGGCTGAGCAGTCGAGAGGCGTGGAGGCGGACGATCTCGGCCAGGTGGGTTGTGACGACGGACGACCGATCGACCACCGTCTCACCCGCGAGCTCGGCCTGCGAGCTGAGCTCCGCCGGGATCCACGTCGCAGCCATGTTGAAGACCGGCTCGTGCGTGGATCTTCCGGGAAAGCCGTGGAGGTTGTCGCCGATCAGCAGCGCCATGCCGTGGGGCGCCTCGCCCCGCCCGATCTCGACGCCATGAACCCGGATGGCGTAGGTGCCGGCGGGAAGGTCGACGTTGTCCCTCGTTCGGACGGGTGGGATGACGATTCCGAGATCCATGGCGACCTTACGACGGAGTGAGCGCACCCGATCGAGGAGGTCGCCACCACGTTCGGTGTCGACCATGTCCATGAGGTCGTAGGCGATCTCGAGCTCCAGTGGCTCGACTCGCATGTCGGAGGCCAGTCGCTCCGGCGTGTCCTTCGACGAGGCAGGTTCGACCTTCTCGATATCGGGATCGGGGAGTTCGTCGTGCTTGTGGCGGGTTGACGCAAACCAGAGAAGTCCCCCGACGAGGGCGAACGGGAGCTTCGGGAGTCCGGGGATGATCGCCATTGCCCCGATGGCGACACTCGCGATCCGCAAGGTTCGAGTCTGGCGCCCGAACTGTGAGAGCAGATCACTGCCCATGTCGTTCTCGGAGGCCGCTCTGGTGACGATCAGACCTGATGCGACCGAGATCAGGAGCGCCGGGATCTGTGAGACGAGACCGTCGCCGACGCTGAGCAGGCTGTACTTGTCGATGGCCTCACTGATGCTCATGCCTCGCTGCACGACGCCGATGATGAAGCCACCGAAGAGATTGATCATCGTGATGACGACTGCGGCCATCGCATCGCCCTTCACGAACTTGGATGCACCGTCCATCGCTCCGTAGAAGTCGGCTTCCTCCGAAACCTCCTTCCGGCGGGTTCGTGCCTGGTCCTCATCGATGAGCCCGGAGTTGAGATCGGCGTCGATCGCCATCTGCTTGCCGGGCATCGCATCCAGGGTGAAGCGCGCTCCACCTCGGCCACTCGCCCTGCGCCGTTGGTGATGACGACGAACTGGATCACCAGGAGGATCAGGAATATCACCAGTCCGACGATGATCGAGCCACCGATGACGAAGTGACCGAACGACTCGATGACGTTGCCGGCATCCCCGTGGAGCAGCACCAGACGAGTTGCGCTGACATTGAGCGAGAGCCGGAACATGGTGGCGATGAGCAGCACCGAGGGAAAGATCGAGAAGTCCAGGGCGCGGTTGACCGACATGCTCACCAGGAGGATGAGGACCGCCCCCGCAAGGTTCATCACGAGGAGGAAGTCGAGTATCGCTGCAGGCAGCGGCACAACCATCATCACAACCGAGGTGATGATGGCGGCGGGAACACCTATCTGACCAAGACGGCTCGGACTCACGAGACCTCACGGGTTCTGCCTCTCCGTGGCCGACTCGAATCGATCACCGTCCTGGTGACAGTTCCCTATCGGCAACTCCGGAGATGACTTGAGCGCGCCGACCCGGTCCGATGGCCCGAGGTCTGCGCCTGCTGTTCATCGACGTCTCGGCCCTCAGGTGCGAGCTCGGTGGCCCAACTTCTCAGCCTGGACCAGTTCACCGTCGGCTCCCACCTTGGGCTTGAGATGCGCGGGAAGCTCGAAGACTCTGCTGAACCCCTGACGCGTGCCCAGGGCGAAGACGAAGGCGAGCACCTGGGCGACGGCCTCGTAGAGCTCGGCCGGAATCGCCTGGCCGAGTTCACACGAGGCGTTGATCGCTCGGGCAAGGGGTGGCTCGTGAACGATCGGGACCTGGTGGAGCTCGGCTTGTTCACGGATCTTGCCCGCTACGACCCCCATGCCCTTTGCAACCACGCAAGGCGCCCGGCTTCCCGGGTCGTAGAGGATTGCGACGGCCACATGGGTGGGGTTGACGATGACGACATTGGCCCCGGCAACGGCGTTGATCATGCGATTGCGACTGATCTGCTCCCGGCGATGCCTGATCTCGGCCTTCACCTGTGGGTCGCCTTCCGACATGCGGTTCTCGTCCTTGATCTCCTGCTTTGTCATCTTCATGCTCGTCATGGTTCGTCGCTTCTGGATCGCGTAGTCGACCGCGGCAAGGATCAGGCCCATCCAGGCAGCATTGCGCCAGATGATGATGGTCGCCTCGCCGACGATGGGCAATATGGCGTACATGGACGGGCGGTCCATGGCGATCGTCTGCTGTGTGACGCTGTTGAGCGTCGGCCATGCGACCGCGACGAGAGCCATGACCTTGAGCAGCACCTTCCCGGCGTCCCAGAGGGAATGGGGTGACACCAGGCGTTTGATTCCCTTGAACGGATTGATTCGATCGGACTTGGGACGGAGCAATGCAGGAGTGAGGAGGAGCCCCACCTGCGCAACGTTTCCGACGACGCCGATCACCACCATGCCACCGACAAGCGGAGCGATGGCCAACGCCGAACCGAGCAGTGCATCACCGAAAAGGCGCATGGCGATGCCCGGCTCCAGGCTGACTGCCGCCTGCTCGAGGCCTGCCATCGTTCGCTGGATGACGGCAATGCTGGATCTCATCGTCCAGGGCAACAAGTAGGTCGTCGCGAGGATCTGGAGCCACATCACCAGATCGGGCGATTTGGCGACCTGCCCCTTCTTTCGGGACTCCCGTTTCTTCTTGGGCGTGGGCTTCTCGGTGCGTTGGCTCTTGTCGCTCACGGTGTGTCTAGCCGCCCACGACCTGGAGACCGTGACGAATCATGGGCCGCAGCAGTGAGCTGACCGCGCCGGGGAGAAGCGGGATGGCGAGGCCTGCGAGGCTCACGGTGAGCAGGAGCTTGATCGGTAACCCCAGCAGAAAGATGTTGAGGTGCGGGGCTGCCCGCGCGAGGAGTCCGAGGGTGATCTCGGTGAGAAAGAGCGCCGCCATCAGGGGAGCTGCCGTTTGCACCGCCGCGAGGAAGAAGGTGCTGAGGTCGGACGACATCAGCTTGGCCACGGCGTTGATGTTGATCTCCGTCAGTGGCGCCGCGTCGAATGATTTGACGAAGCCCCGAACGAGCATGAGATGTCCGTCAATCGCAAACAGCAGGGTAACGGCGAGCAGATTGTAGAAACGACCGAACGCACTGGCAGGAGCGCTGCTCAGAGGGTCGAACAACTGGGCCATCGTGAAGCCGCTGACCATGTCGATGATGTTGCCCGCCGCCTGAAGCGCGCTGAAGAGCATGAGCGCGATGAATCCCATGGCAAGGCCGACTGCGACCTGCAGCAGGGCCGAGGTCACGAGCGGCGCAGTTTCCATGGGTACGTTCTGTACGCCCGGCTTTGGGCCGAGCGCAAGCGCGAGGGCAGCAGCAAATCCGACCTTCACCTGTCGAGGGATCGCTCGTTGTCCGAATGGGGGACAGACGTGGACCCACGCCGTGGCCCTCACCATCGCCAGCAGGTAGCCGGTCAACAACTCGGGTGCCAGGGAGAGGGTCATGCGTTTTGCAGCAATGCCGGTATGAGCTCGAAGAGGTGACGGGTGAAGGCCAGGATCTCCGCCATCATCCAGTTTCCGGAGATCATCACGACGAGAGCGACCCCGATGAGCTTGGGAACGAAGGTCAGCGTCATCTCCTGCACCTGGGTGACCGACTGTACGAGCGAGATCGCGAAGCCGACGACCAGGGTGACGATGAGGATGGGCGACGCGAGCTTGGCGATGATCAGCAAGGTCTGAACCCCGATATCGATGATGTTGCTGTCGGTCATGACGGCCTTTCGAGGGGGATCTCCGGCTTGATGCCGATCATTTGAAGCTCGTGAGGAGTGAGCGAACGATCAGGTCCCAGCCATCGACCATGACGAAGAGCATCAGCTTGAAGGGAAGGGCCACAAGCATGGGAGGCAGCATCATCATGCCCATCGACATGAGTGAGGTGCTGACCACGATGTCGATGACGAGGAAGGGGATGAAGATGATGAACCCGATGATGAAGGCCGCCTTGAGCTCCGAGAGGATGAATGCCGGCACGAGTGAGGTCATGCTGACGTCCTCGGGGGTGTCCGGGCGTTTGTCGGTTCCGGCAGCCACGAAGGTGGCGAGCTCGCCTTCGTTGGTCTGTTTCAACATGAATTTGCGTAGAGGAGGCACTGCTGCCTCGTATGCCTGTGACTGGGTTTTCGTTCCGTCCAACAATGGCTGGAGGGCTTTGTCGTTCAACTCCTTGAAGGTCGGGGCCATGATGAACAGGCTGAGAAAGAGGGACAGACCGACGAGCACCTGATTGGGTGGAATGCCTTGGAGGCCGAGGGCGTTGCGGGTCAGCGAGAAGACGATCACGATGCGGGTGAAGCTGGTCATCATGATCAGCAGAGAGGGAGCGACCGAGAGCAGGGTGAGGAGCAGGATGATCAGGACGCTTTGGCTCGGCTTGGTCTTGACGTCGCCGAGATCCAGGCTGAGCGAGGCATCGGGGTCGGCAACAGGCTTACCGTCCGCGAGGACGGGGGTCTGGGTGCTTGTCGGTGGTGTCGTCTGTGCGGCGGCCGGTGCGGCACTCGGTCCGACGAGCAGACCGATGGCAAGGGCCAGCCCGAGGATCACGAGGGGGACGGCTTTCATGGATCCATGAAGGCACGGTGGGCCGCGATGGCTCGTCCGATTGGGACTGATGACTTGCACGGCTCCTCCGGGAGCACGAGATTCAGGACCGGCGTACGGTCCTGTCCCGCATGGAATCGATGAGGTTCTTCCATGTCGGAAAGGATCCCGGTGGGATCCTCGGAGCCGCTGTCCCTAGCGGCTCTGGTTCTTCGATGAGATCTTCAGGGTCGCTGTCGAGGAGCAAGGTGATGTTGCTCTCGGTGACGCCCAGGACAAGCGCTCGATTGCCCGCTCGCACGAGGGTGATCGAAGAGTTTCTGCCGAGGCCCTGACGAGCGACGACCTCGATCGCTCCGTGCCTGCGGCCGAGGCCCGCGATGCCGCTACCCCTCTTGAGGAAGGAGGAGACGGCCAGCATCAACGCCACAACCACGACCAAGGAGATGAGCACTCGCAGGACAACCTGAATGCTTGAGACACCGTCCATCAGCGGCGACGGCCCTTCGGGTCGGCTTCATACCCGATGATCTCCGAGATGCGGATGCCGAACTCCTCGTCGATGACGACCACTTCGCCCCGGGCGATCAGCGTTCCATTCACCAGCACGTCGATCGGGCTGCCGGCAGCGCGATCCAACTCGATCACGGACCCCGGGGTGAGAGCGAGGATGTCCTTCACCAGGAGCCTCGTTCTGCCCAACTCGGCGGTTACGCCCATCTCGACCTCGCTGAGGAGCTCTAACGAGCGGATTGCCGGTGTGACCGTCGCGACCTCGAGAGGCCCGAACTCGTGCATCGCCAGGTTGGGAACATGACCTTCCGTGCCCTCGGCGTCGTCGTAGCGAACGATCAGGAGCGCGAGGACTTGATCCGTGGTGCGCAGCGCTGCGATCAGCGCATCGTCATGCACGTGAAGACGGACGACGTCCTCGCGGGAGATCTCCTGTGAGTTGTCCACGGAGATCTCGACGCCCACGCTTTCGCCGATCATGGCTCCGAGTTGATCGAACAGCGGGGTCACCGGCGACGTCGTCTCGTCGGCCTGGTCGAGGTGATCGAGCAGCACCGTCGCCGGAGCGGGCGAGAGTGCGAAGATCAAGGTCGCTTCGAGGCCTTCCAGTCGGGAGGAGATCGCCCGCCAACCCTCCTGAGCGAGCGTGTCCACGGCTTCGGCAGAGGTGATCGGCTCGATGCCGGCTTGCTCGGCTCCGGGCAGGATGCCCTGCAGCACTCCGGCACATGCCTGGAGAGCAAGGAAGGAAGTCTCGTTATCCGGGTGCAACACAGTCATGGTGCCTCGTTGTGCTCGCTTGTATCGACGATCAGGCACGCCAGTCGTTTGCCCTTGCGCCCGGCCACGCCGCGGTAGCAGGGAACCCCGGCAATCGACACGGCGAGGGCGAGATCAGTGGCGTGACGGAGGGGCAGGATGTCCCCGGGCCGCAGGTTGACGATCTCCACGGAGGGGAGGGTGACCTCCCTGAACCGAACGCTGACATCGAGGGGAGCGTTGTCGAGCCTGCTGCTGATGACGCTCTGGACGGCCAACGGGTCGACCGCCACCCGGCCGTTCAGCAAGGCGTTGCCGACGATCTCGTCCAGGACGGGCTGCAGCGAGGTGAAGGGGATGCACAGGGTCGCCGTGTCCTCGACGGTGCCGATGCGGATGTCGTAGGAGATGACGACGACCATGTCGGTGGCGGACGAGATCTGGGCGAATTGGGGATTGGACTCTTGATGCAGCATGGTCGGCTGGATGCTCGCGAGGGCCTCGAAGCCGTACTGGAGCTCGTGGAGCACACGGCCCATGAAGTTCTGGAAGAGCGCCTGTTCGATGTCGGTGAGCTGGCGCCCGGGTAGATCTCCGCCACCGGTACCGCCGAGCAATCGATCGATGATCGTCATGACGACCGGAAGTGGGATGTGAAACAACGACGCTCCGGCCAATGGGGCGAGCGAAAGGACGGCGAGGTAGGAAGGGTTGGGGATGTCTCTGATGTACTCGTCGTAGGTGTACTGGCTGACCTGTTTCAGCGAAACCTGGGAGACCGAGCGCAAGGTGGTGGAGAGCACCGTCGTGAACTGGCGAGCGAACGTTTCGTTGGCAATCTGCAGTGCTCGCACATGTTCGCGGTTGAACTTGTTGGGGCGTCGGAAATCATAGGGAAGCGGACCGGATTGGGACGTCCCTGTGGTGGCCGACTTCATGTCATCCCATCGGTCGATAGTGCAGGTACTTGAGCTGGTCGCCCGGCGGTGCCTACTGCATGACGAATTCGGTGAAGTAGAGCGTCTCGATATCACCGTGGTAGGCCTCGTCCAGATGCTCGAGCAGGAGCTCCTTGGCGCTCTCGCGTCCCGCCGGCGTCACGAGCTCCTGGTAGCTCTTGCCGCCGAGGACCTCGATGGTCAGGTCCAGCGCCTTGGCCCAGACGACAGCCGTGTCCTCCTTGCCTTCCCCTCCACCCTCGACCTTTGCTCCGTGGCGAAGTTGGAGGGTGATGCCGACCTTCAGGAATCTGCCGTCACTCACGTTCAAGGTGACGGAGTCCAGCTTGACCCGTTCACCCTCGGGCTCGGTGGTCGTGGTGGTTGTCTCCGCAGATATCCCGGCGGGCGTCGAGGACTTGTCACCGCCGCCGCCACCCATGACCTTTGCCCCGGCCACGAGGCCGATGGCGACGACGACGGCGGGGACCAGATTGCTCTTTCCCTTCTTTGCGCCGCCGGTGTTGGCTCCCTCGCCCTGATCGCTCTTCTTCTTTCCCAATCCCATCTCAGGTACCTTTCGCGTCCGGGTCCTGCACCTTTGCATGCACGACGATCTCGACTCGCCGATTTGCCGTGCGTCCCTCGTCGGTGTCGTTGGAAGCCGTGGGGGAGTATTCGCCATAGCCCACGGCGGACAGGCGTGGTGAGCTGACTCCCCGCTGCTCGATGTGACGGGCCACCGATGTCGCACGCGTGGTCGAGAGCTCCCAGTTGGTGGGGAAGCGCCCACCGCCGTGGATGGGGGTGTTGTCGGTGTGTCCCTCGACGCTCACCCGGTTGTCCACCATGGAGATCGGACCGATGAGGTGATCCAAGACCTCGTTCCCTGCCGCGCTGATGACGTCCGAACCGGTGTCGAAGAGCACGCGATCGGAGGCGATGACGACGATGAGACCACGTGCCTCCAGCCGAAAGAGGACGGCGTCGGAAAGTCCGACCGCCGCCAGTTCCTTGGTGATCTCGTCCTTGGTCTGCCTGAGCTCCTTCTGATCTTCCCGGAAGGCCTTTTCCTGCGTCTGCTTCTCACGCAGCGCGGCCGTCGCATCCTGGGTGAGGGGCGTCTCCTTGATCAGGGAAGGACCACCCAGCACGCTGGGACCCCCGTCCAGGGGCCCGGGCCCCGCGATCGGCTTGCCCCCCGAGTTCGGGAGCCCGACGCGCAACTTCTCGAATTTCGCCAGGTCGACCTGGCCGATCGAATAGAGCACGATGAACAACACCATGAGCAGGGTGATCATGTCGGCGTAGGTGATCAGCCAACGCTCGTGGTTCTCGTGCTCCTCCTCGTGAGCGGCCTTCCTGCGCCGGGACGCCATGATCAGGCAGCCTTGTCCTCATCGGCCGGTCGTTCCTTCGCAGGAAGGAAGGACAGCAGCTTCTGCTGGATGATTCGTGGATTTGCGCCGGCCTGGATGGAGAGAACCCCCTCGACGATGAGCTCCATGTGGTGGGCCTCGATCTCGGCGACGCGCTTGAGCTTGCTCGCCATCGGCAGCCAGAAGACGTTTGCGCTCATGACGCCCCACAACGTGGCGACGAATGCCCCGGCGATGAGGTGACCCAGCTTCTCGGGCTCGCTGAGGTTCTCGAGCACGTGGATCAGGCCGAGAACGGTACCGATGATGCCGAGGGTGGGCGCAAAGCCTCCCATGTCGGCGAAGAACTTGGCGCCGGCCTTGTCGTCCGATCGCTTCGTTGCGATCTCCGCCTCGAGGATCTCGCGCAGCTCATCCGGGTCCGTTCCGTCCACCGCCAGCTCGAGCCCCTTCTTGATGAAGGGATCGTCGATGGACTTGGCCGCGTCCTCCAGGGCGAGCAGTCCCTCCCGGCGCGCGAGCTCGGCGAACTCCACGAGCTTGGTGACCGTTTCCTCCGCGGAATGCTTCTTCGACGCCAGGGCGCCCTTGATGGCTCCTCCGAGCGCAGCGGTGTCCTTCATGAGACCACAGGCCATGGCGACGCCGAAGGTTCCACCGAACACCAGAAGCATCGCGGGAGGAAGCAGGATGGAGGCAGGATTTCCCCCCTCCATCACCATGGAGACCATGACTGCTCCAAACGCGAGCACGATACCGATGATCGTCGCCGGATCCATGATCAGCCCTCGTCGTTGACTTCGGTGACGACGCGCAACGAGGGGATCGCGGCTCGATGGGTGTCGAGGTGATGGGAATGAGCGACGATGGACGCGCGATACTCTCGGATCAACACGATGATGTCCTGGGCCGACTCTGTGACGAGGTACTTGGTTCCGTCGACGAGGGTGATGACGGTGTCGGGGGTGATGTCGATGCGTTCGACCAGGTCGCAGTTGAGCGCAAATGCCTGACCGTTGAGTCGTGTGAGCATGATCATGGGTGTCGTTCCTGATCTTCGGTTGTGACGGATTCCTGGGTCGAGCAACTGATTCATCGGCATTGTCGTCATCCAGATGAGGAATTGCGCGAAGACGGCGGGCCACGAGGGCCCGCCGTCTTCGGCTGTCTACGCTCCCCTCCCTCAGGTCAGGGGAGTGGTCATCGCTTGAGGTTCACCAGGTCCTGGAGGAGCTCGTCGGAGGCGCTGATGATGCGGGAGTTTGCCTGAAACCCTCGCTGGGCGACGATGAGGTTCGTGAACTCCGCGGCAAGGTCGACGTTCGACATCTCCAGGGTGCCGCCGTTCAGGAGGCCTCGCCCGCCCGAGCCCGTGATGCCCACCTGGGCGAGCCCGGAGTTCACCGTCGAGCGGAACATGGAGTTGCCCGCCTTCTCGAGGCCCCCGGGGTTGTTGAAGCCCGCCAGGGCGATCTGGCCGATTGCCTGGGTCAGGCCGTTGGAGAAGACGCCCGTAAGGGTGCCGTCCTGCCCGATCGTGAACGACTGCAGCGAGCCCATGGTCGATCCATTTTGGCTCAACGGGGTGACGGTTCGTTGCGTGCCGAACTGCGAGAGCCCTGTCGTGGAGAGATCAAAGGTTCCACCACCCCAGGAGGCGCCGGGCGGAGTGACCACGATGTTGGACGGGCCCACCAGCACACCGGTCGCGGCGTCGAAGGTCAGGCCTCCTGCGCCGCTGGTGCCGATGATCGCTGCGGCCGCGTCGCGGACGTTGAGCGTCCAGGCGTTCGCACCGGTGTTGAGGAACTCGTACGTGACCGGGTACTCGAGTCCCTGACCGTCGTAGACCGTCGTAGAGGTGACGATGCGGGTACCGGACTCGGGCGGGCCTGCCGCGTAGACGGTGGCGTTCGCCGGAAGGTTGCCGAACAGCTCCGCTACGGTCGTGCGTGTCGGCGGCAGGAGAGTCCCCAAGGGGAGTTGGAGATTTCCGATGGCCTCGTTGGTGTTGATCACGCCCGCCTGGGCCATCCAACCCTGGACGATGCCTCCGTCGGGGGCGACAAGTTGCCCGCTGGTGTCGAAGGACAGTGAGCCTGCGCGGGTGTAGAGGGTCTCGCTGTCGGACTTGACGATGAAGAAACCGTCGCCCGCGATGGACAGGTCGTTGGATCGACCGGTGAGCTGGGCGGCTCCCTGGTTGAAGTTGGTGCTGATCGCGGCCAACTTCACGCCGAGGCCAACCTGAACAGGATTGCTGCCCCCTATGCCGTTTTGTGCACCCCCGGCGCCTCGGAGGAGCTGACTGAGCAGATCCTGAAAGATGACCGAGCTGGACTTGTAGCCTGCCGTGTTGACGTTGGCGATGTTGTTGCCGATGACATCCATCATCGTCTGGTGACTGCGAAGACCGGAGACTCCTGAGAACATTGAGCGCAACATGGATCTGGTTCCTTTCGGTTTGTGCTTTGGTTGATGACCTTGTCATTGCTGTATGAGGGACCGTCAGGGAGGCGGGGCCTGGCTGACCTCCGAGATGGCGCTGTACAGAACTTCGTTCTCGCCCACCTTCAGGAGTGGACCCCCGGGGGTGGCGCGAAAGCCGGTGACGACGCCGGTTGCGAACTCACCGGCGCTGTTCAGGTAGGTGATCTGTCGCCCGATCAGTCCTGTGGCTCCGGTCTCGCGCTGCGATGCGGTCAACTCCTCGAGCTTCTCGACCATGGTGAACTGAGCGGTCTGGGCCATGAACTCGGCGCTGCCGGCCGGCTTCATGGGGTCTTGATAGCGAAGCTGCGCGACGAGCAACTTCAGGAAGGCGTCCTTTCCCAGACCATTGTCGGGCGCGGTCGGCGGTGGCGCCGGTGGAGCATTGACAGGGGTGCCGGGTGTGATCGGGGTGGGCATGACAGTTCTCCTCAGAGCAGGACGTCGACCGCGGTCGACGACGTTGGGTTGGGCCCGGTCGAGTCCGGTTCGTCGACCGTGTCGGGGCTCGCGAACGGCGTTGCGACGTGACCTGGCGCACCACCTGGTTGCCCGGTGAAGCCACCCGCGGACCCATCCCGGTCGGCCTGGGTGGCGACGGAGAGTTGGCCGGTGCTCAACCCCGCGTCGTCGAGCGCTGTTCGTAGGCCGGCGAGGGAGCCCTGAAGCAGGTCCCGGGTTGCAGGGTGGTCGGCCTGCAGATGCAGCTGGATCGTTCCGTTCTCGAACACCGCTCGCACCCGGACAGCACCGAGCTCGGCAGGGTGCAGTTCCAGCGTCAGGTCGTAGCTGCCGTCTCCGCGGTGACGCAACGGTGCCACGGCATCGACCAATTGCGTGTGGGCCATCGGTGCAGAGCTCGGCGGGTGACCCGGAGATGTGGTCGGTGCCACGGATTGGGGCTGCCGGGGTCCTGCCTCGATCCTGCCGGAGAAGCCGGCGACAAGGTCGGCATCGATGCCAACGTCGCTTCGCCCGTGTTCGTCGGATCCGGGCGTTGCCGCGGGTGATCCGGACTCGCCGAGCTGCAGGGACACCAGGTGTTCCGCTGACGCATGGGCCGGTTGATCCTGCCCACCCCCTCGCCTTGTCGCTGAGCCCAGCTTCAGGTTCGCGACGAAGGAGGATTGGAGCGAGCTCGCAGCGTCGTGTTGGCCGGTTGAGCCGGGCAGGTCTGTCTCCACCGGAGTCGCATCCCCGTCCCCGCCGATACCGAGATCAACATCGAGATCGAGGCCGGCGGCTCCGTGTTCGATGGACACCGTGGCCGCAGCGGCAACCTCGAGCGATGCATGCCCATGTGCGAGGTGGGCGGTCACACTCGCCTGCATCGACCGGGCCATTGCCTGTGCGTCGGTGACTGCATCGGTGATGGCGTCAACCACGCCCTCCGCGAGATCGCCGGCGTGAAGCGAGGCGGTGAGGGACGCGTCAAGCGCGGCTCGCATGGAGGTGATGCCATGCAAGCCTCGCCGGTTTGGTGATCCCAGGACACCCATCCCGGCGAGCTCGAGGTCGACGGCCGCAGTCGCCTGGGCCTCCAGGGGGATTCCATCGTTCCCAGCGGTCGGTGTGGACGAGGTCGGTGTGGACGAGGTCGGTGGGCCGTGCGTGAACGACGCGAACAGCGAAGCCAGCAGGTCCCCGAAGCGGTCGGGGCCATGCTCGGCTCCGACGGTCTCGTGGTCTCCCTCGGTCTGAAGTTCGACCTTTCGGTTGACCTCTGCAGTGGCGCGTCCTCGGGCCGCTCCACCCGTCGGGGTCGAGCCGGCGGGGGGAGCGGCGTCGAGGATCACCATCGGTAGGTTCATGCTCATGGGTTGATTCCTTCCATCAAGGACATGACGCGTTGGATGTAGGCCTGGGTTTCGGCAAACGGCGGCACGCCGCCGTAACGAGCGACCGCTCCCGGCCCGGCGTTGTACGCAGCGAGAGCTGTCTCCACCGAGCCGTATTCGTTGAGATACGAGGACAGGAGACGTGCAGCGCCGTCGACCGCCTCGGCGGGCGAGAACGGATCCACGCCAAGACCTGATGCGGTCGACGGCATCAGCTGCATGAGTCCCTGTGCACCCGCCTTGCTGACTGCACGCGGGTTGAGTCCTGACTCTGCCCGGGCGACGGCAGCCAGGAGACTCGGCGAGATGCCGTACTGTTCACCGGCCGCGGCGAAGAGGTCGTCGAAGGCGGTTGCGGCAATGCTCGGGCTTCCCCGGTCCGACCTTTCGTTGTGCAAGGTCCTGTCATCGGGCAGCACGCGGCGGATGGCCGTGGGTGGGGCCGTAACCTGCTGGAGCTTCACGACGTCCCCACGTTTGGGGGCGACGATCATCATGTTGTCACCGGCATAGATGCCGATGTGATCGACCGGGCTGTTGAAGGCAAGCAGGTCTCCCGGCCTCGCGTTCGCCATACCCGACACGGGGACGCCGGCTCTGGCCTGGTCACGGCTGACGCGGGGAAGCTCGATACCCACCTGTTGGTAGACGTACTGAACAAGGCCAGAGCAGTCGAAGCCGGTTCCGGGAGTTTCGCCTCCCCAGACATAGGGCGTGCCCAGGTGCTGCATGGCCAGTTCAACCACTCGTTCACCGGTTGCGCGACCGTCGCTCGCCGACGCCGGATCGGCGAGATCGATGTCTTCCGACCTTCCCGCCCCGACGCTCTTCGCGAGGACATCGGCAAACGATGTCTCCGAGGGCGTCCCGTAGGCCATGGGCGGCCGAGCCGTCGAGAATCGTCCCTGAATCTCGGCGATGCGGTTCTGAATGTCCATCCAGGGCATCGCGCTCGAATCGATGACCGGGCTCATCGTTGCCGGCCGAATCGTGCGCTTGTCAGCTCGTCGAGCTCGGCCGTCTCGGCCTTGTTGACCTCGATGAGATGCTCGCCTCGATGACGCTCGTCGAGGTTCTCCAGTGAGGTGACGCGTCCGGCCGCATCGGCCCAGATCGTCCGGCTCTCGTTGACCTCGATGACAGCCAGCTCGTGCGCGGCGGCGGCAGCGACGACTCCAGCTGCCACGAGCTCGATCCTGGCGCGATCGGCGAGATACTCGGGTGCCGATCGCGTCCCGACCGCTGTCGGAATCGAGTGGTACCGCTCGAAACGCGAGACCTCCAGTTGCTGCGCGCGTTGCTCTGCTCGCTGAGCCTGCGCGAGGACGGCAACCGAGCGTTCCTCCTCGACCCGTCGCACGCGCAACACCGGCTCGAGTCGGAAGCGGTAGCGCTTCATCCGCTGACTCCGCTCATCCGCTGACTCCGCTCATCCGCTGACTCCGCTTATCCCCAGCAACTGCTCGAGATCGCGCCAGCTCGCCTCGGCAGGGGCACTCGTTCCCAGGTCCTGACACAGAAAGGATCGAATCGGCTCTCGGAGCGATACGGCGCGGTCGACGAGTGGATTCGTGCCGCTGACATAGGCGCCGATCTCGATGAGATCTCTTGCCTCTCGATGGGCGGCGAGCAGGCGGCGCAGTTCGACGCCGTGCGAACGTTGTGCCGCGGTGGTGATGGCGGGGGTGACGCGTGAGATCGATTCGAGAACGTCGACGGTCGGGAAGTGCCCCTCGGTCGCCAGGCTTCGTGACAGCACCACATGGCCATCGAGAATCGAGCGTGCCGTGTCGCCGATCGGCTCGTTCATGTCGTCCGCCTCGACGAGGACGGTGTAGAGCCCGGTGATGGATCCCTTCTCCGCCGCTCCCGCACGTTCCAGCAGGCGCGGAAGCATGGAGAACACCGAGGGCGGGTAGCCGCGGGTGGTCGGCGGCTCTCCCGCTGACAGGCCGACCTCCCTTTGCGCCATGGCAAAGCGGGTGAGGCTGTCCATCATGAGCACCACATCGTTTCCCTCGTCACGAAACCACTCGGCGATGCGAGTCGCGGTGAAAGCGGCTCGCAGTCTCACGAGGGCGGGCTCATCGGACGTGGACACGATGACGACCGAACGTGCGAGGCCTTCGGGACCGAGGTCCTCCTCGATGAACTCCCGGACCTCTCGGCCGCGTTCGCCGACCAGGGCGAGCACGGAGACGTCGGCCGAGGTGCCACGGGCGATCATGGAGAGAAGGCTCGACTTCCCGACGCCCGAGCCGGCGAAGATCCCCAGTCGTTGGCCCCGGCCGCACGGCACGAGAGTGTCGAGCACGCGCACCCCCAGCGGGAGCTGTTCGGTGATGCGTTGACGTCGAAGGGGATGGGGCGGGTTGCCGTCGGTGGTCACGCCCTGCAGTTCGGAGGGAAGGGGACGGCCGTCGATCGGCCGGCCGAGTCCGTCGAGCACGCGTCCGAGCAGGCCGGTGCCGACCTGGACCGTGGGAGGCCCTCCCGTGGCGACGACGGGGGCGCCGACACGCAGACCGTGCAAGGAGCCATAGGGCATACAGGTCAGCGAGTCGTGCTGGAGGGCGATGACCTCGGCATGAATCGGTCCCTCCGGCGCCTCGATGGTCAGGGCATCGCCGATGGCGGACTCGATGCCGGCCACTTCGAGGTGCAGGCCGAGCACACGTACGACTCGTCCTGTTCGCAGCGGTCGTGCAGCAAGGACGGCTTGAGAAAGGCGATCGGCGGTGATCATCGCCCGTCACCGACCCCTGGCTCGTCGAGCATGGCCTGACGCGCTCGAGCCATGGCTGTCGTCAGCCGGGCATCCACCTGAGAGTCCTTCGCATCGAGCAAGCAGCCACCCGATTCAACCGAGGGGTCGGAGAGGACCTGGTACCGACGACCTGGCAACAGATCCTCGATGCTGCCCAGCGTCTCGACGTCTGCCGGGTTCAGTCGTACGACAAGACTTTCATTCGGGGGTGCCAGGGCAAGGGCTCGGGCGACCGCGTCTCGGCCGGGAGACCGAGTCAGCTCCAGCTCTCGTCCCAACAGGGCGGCGGCGAGGTCGAATGCAGCAGTTGCAACGTGGTCCTCCAGGTTTGTCAGATCGAGTGTCCGGCGGATTTGGAACTCGACGACCGCCGACGCCAACGCATCGAGGGCCGACCCCAGCCTGCGTCCCTGCTCCTGAAGCCAGGCATCCCGCTCGGCGGCGGCAGCCTGTTCGACGGCCGTCCGCGCCTGGTTGAAACCCTCATCCCAGCCGTCCCGATAGCCGGACTCGATGGCGTTCCCGACCATCTCCGGCGAAACGATCGACTGCGACCCGGCGGCGGCATAGGTGCTCAGATCGAGCTCATCCGGCAGGGTGGTCGTGACGTTGCCCTCGGCCACCCGCAGGACGCGTGTCCTGAATCGCGGGTCAGTTGACGAATTCATCGGCATTCCTCGACAGGACAAGCTGGCCTGACTCCTCAAGGGCCCGGATGACCCGGACCATGGCCCCCTGCGCCTGCTCGACCGTCTTGATGCGGGTCGGTCCGAGCAGTTCGATCTCCTCGAGCAGGTTCGTTGCGGCGCGTTCGGACATGTTGCGTGTGATCTTGGTCCGCACGTTGTTCGGGACGCCCTTGAGCGCGACGGCAAGCTCCTTGCTGTCGACCTGGCGCAACATCAACTGAATGGAACGATCGTCGAGGTTGGTGATGTCCTCGAAGACGAACATGCGTTGGCGCACCTCGTCGGCCAGCGTGGAATCCGCCCGCTCGAGACCCTCGAGGATCAACCGCTCCGTCGCCCGGTCGGAGCGGTTGAGGATGTCCACCAGGCTCTGGACACCTCCGGCAGCGGACAGCTCGGTGGGTTGGAGGACCGATGACAGCCTTCGTTCGAGGACGGCCTCGATGTGCTCGATCACGTCGGGCGAGGTGCGATCCATCTTCGCCAATCGTTGGGCGACCTCTCGCTGGAGCCCCTCGGGCAATCCGCCCATGATCATCGCGGCGTTGTCGGGAGGCATGTAGGCGAGGACCAGGGCGACTGTCTGCGGGTGCTCGTCCTGGATGAACGAGAGCACCTGGCGTGGATCGGCTTTCCGGAGGAACTCGAATGGCATCTCGACGATCGAGGCACTGACCCGGTCGAGGATCTCATCGGCCTTGTCGCTGCCGAGACTCTGCTCCAGGAGCGTTCGTGCGAGCTCCATGCCGCCACGGGTCACCGTCACATGTGTCTCCGCCAGGACCTTGAACTCGTCCAGGAGCTCTTCGACGACCTTGAAGTCCACAGGCCGCATGCGTGCGACCTCCGCCATGATGTCCATGACCTCGGGCTCACGAAGCGCCTGAAGCACCTGGGCGGCACGTTCCTTGTCCATCTGCAGGAGGATGATCGCCGCCTTCTGGGCGCCGGTGAGGTGCTTGACGGACATGAGCGGTCAGCTTCTCCGGTCGGCCAGCCAGCTGCGGAGCACCTGGGCAACCTCGTCGGGCTGCTTCTCGATGAGCTCGTTGATCTGAGGTTGAACGGCAGGACGTATCTCCGGCGCCGGCTCGGGCTCGAGCTCTTCGTAGCCGGCGGTCAGGGCGCCCAGGTCGAGCGCTTGGGATCCATTGCTGACCCGTGGGGGATTGGGGGAGGCGCTGATCGCTCGCAACGGGATCCCGGTGGGGAGCTCGATCGGCGTGGTGACCATTGCCCTGCTCGACTTGCGGGCGCTGCGGTAGGAGAGGAAGAGAACCATGGCGACGATCAGCAGGGCGCCCACATTGCGCACGAGGGCCATCAATTGGTCCTGCTTCTCCGCTGCGGCCCGGGCAGCCCCCTCCTTGGCCTCCTCCTTACCTGCGCTGGTGTCGAAGGGCATGCGCCCGATCTCGACGGTGTCGCCGCGGTTCGCATCGAGTCCCGCTGCCGCGGAGACCAGGCGCTCGATCTCGGCACGGTTGGTTGCGTTCTTGGCCTTCCCGTCGAGGAGGACGGCGACCGACAGCCGCTCGAGGGTGCCCGGAGCCTTCTTGACATTTTCGGTGACCTTGTCGATCGCAAAGGTCTGCTGATCCTCGGTCTTGCTGTAGGTGTTGGACTCTCCGCTCGGATCGGTGGGCAGGGTGTCAGGTCCGAGGACGCCGCCCACGGCGTTGCCGAGGCCGGTGAAGTTCTCCGTCACGTTGTTCGCCGCAACGGGAGGTGCGTTCTCCTTGCCGAAGGTCTCCGTCTGCGATGTCCGTTCGTCGTAGTTCATGGCGGCACTTACCCGGACCACGGCATGACCTGCGCCAACCAGGGGTTCGAGCATGTCCTCGAGCGAGCGTGCGAGGCGGTCCTGGTAGGAACTTGTCTGTTGTGCCTGGGCATCGGTGTCCGCGCTGCCCCCCTGTCCGGGACTGGAGAGCACACGTCCGGTTGCGTCGGCGACCGTGACGTCCTCCGGCGCAAGGCCCTCGACGCCCGAGGCCGTCAGGTGAACCACCGCCTGCACCTGACCGGTGGTGAGCGATCTCGATCCGGCCATGGTGACGAGAATCGACGCTGTCGGCTTCTTCGTATCCTGGGCGAAGAGATCGTCCTCGGGAATGACGAGATGAACGGTCACTGCACTGACGCCCTCGATGGCCATGATCGTGTTCGACAACTCGCCCTCCAGGGCCCGCTGGTAGTCGACGCGTTGGCGGAACTCCGAGGTGGTGATGCCCTGCTTGTCGAGCAGGCTGTAGCCGGCAGACCCTGCACCAGGGAGTCCCTTGGCACTCAGATCCAGGCGCACCTGGTAGAGGTCCTTCCTTGGGACGAGGACAGCGGTGCCGCCGTCGCCCAACTTGTAGGAGACGCCCTTCGATGTCAGTTCCTGGGTGACAGCCGCGGCATCTCCTGAGGAAAGGTTGCTGTACAGCGAGACATAGGACGGAGTCCCGGCCCATCGATTGAACGTCAGGCCGGCGATCATGAGTCCTGCCACCGCCAGGACGAGAACCGTCTTCTGACCGGAGGTGAAACCTGCAAACAGCGCATCGAAACGTGCCCGGTACGCCTTGACGTTGTTGAGCATCACACGCCCATCTGCATGATCGAGTTGAAGGCCTCAACAGCCTTGTTGCGTACGGCGACGGTCAATTCGGTGGCAACCGTCGCCTCGGTGGAGGCGATCATGTAATCGTGCACATCGGTGAGCTCACCGGTGGTCGCCTGGGTGGCGAGGTCGTCGGAGGTGGCCTGCAGTCCCTCCAGGTTCTCGATGGCGTCGACGACCATCTTGGAGAAGTCCTGGCCGCCGGTCGCTGCGGCTTCGACAGAGCCCGTTCCGACGGACGGAAGCGAGGGGAGCGCGGGCAGGGCGGCGGAGGCAATGGGTGCAATGGACATGGCTACTTCCCGAGTTGGAGGGCTTGCATGTAGGCGTCCTTCGCCCGGTCGACGACGGCCAGGTTTGCCTGGTAGCCGCGCTGGGAGATGAGGAGCTGGGTCATCTGGTCGCTCAGGTCCATGTCGGGATAACGGACCAGACCGTTCTCGTCGGCGAGGGGGTGATCGGGCTGGTGCATGACCCGACCCTCCTTGTCGCCGAACAGCACGCCCGAGACCCGGCTACCCGTTCCTATCCCGTTGCGACCACTGCCGTAGTCGGCTGCCTCGGCCACGACATAGCGCGCCTGGAAGGCATCCTCGGTCATCGGCTTGACGGTGTTGAGGTTGGCGATGTTGTCCCCCACCGCGTCCAACCAGGTTCGGTAGACCCGGAGCGCGGATCCTGCCGTTTCGATCGCGCCGAAGATCATCAGGCGCCCTTGATCGACGTGCGGAGAATGCGGAACTTGGCGTTCATCGCCTCAACCATCAGCTGGTAGCGAAGGTTGGTGTCGATCATCCCCAGCGTCTCCTCGTCGAGATTGACGTTGTTGCCGTTGACCCCGGTCGCCGCCATCGAGCGTTGCGTGCTGACCTCGGTCCGCATCGGATCACCGGTGCGCAGGGCAGTCCTCAAGCTGTCCTCGAACGAGACCCTGTTCGCGAGATAGCGAGGTGTTTCCAGGTTGGCGACATTGTCGGCGGCGGCTCGCTGGCGAGCGGCCAGACCGCGAAGCGAGGCATGGATGGCAGCCATGGCGAGATCGCTCATCGCGCTGAACCCCCGGAGATCCGACGGTTACGGCCAGGCGAGCCCATGACGGATGAGGTCGGCTGCAGGTGCGTTGCTGGTTGGCGGATCGGCATTGACGACTTCCTCCCCGAAGGTCGGTTGTTCCCTGCTGCCGATCCATGGCAGCTGTCAGCACTCCTTGGCTATGTTGGTGATCGGTCGATTCCCCACGAACCTTGAGGAATTGATGGAACATTGTTCCGCCGGGGCGACCTCGGAAAGGCTCGGAGAGACGCCATCGGAAGGCTAGAGAGAGGTGTCGATGAAGTTGGGGTGGCTCTCGGGGATGTTGCGTGCCAGCTCGTGACTGACTGCGAGACCCTGTCCTGCGAGTTTGAGCGCGTGTTCCATCTGGCCCTGGACTCGCGCGACTCGTTCGTTGAGCGCGATCACCGTGGCCACCAGGTGCGCGGGGATGGCGCCTTCGAGGTCCGGCGGTGCGAAGGGCCGGCCGTTCGTGTCGTCCTGAGCCAGGGTGAGGATCTCACCCGTTCCGTTCGCGCAGACCGCTTCGAGCCGGGCGATCTCCTCGGCCAGCGCACCGAGAGCGGCCTCCCAGGCTCGATCACTCATGTCCCGGCGGGCCATTCCTGACTGTTCAGGTGGACGAGTGCCTGATGCCAGGCATCTCGCAGGGGATCGACCAAACGACGACACTCACCGACCTTGGCCGCATCCTTTTTGATGTTCGCCGAGATGAGCTCGGTAAGGAGAAAGGCGTAGAGCGAGGCCAGGCCCGGGCCGCCCTCCCAGGCATTCGGGTCCAAACCCGATCGGAGCTCCATGACGATCTCCTGGGCATGGAGCAACTGCGCCGAGGCAACGTCGAAGCTCCCCGTGACCAGCGCATGGTGTGCCGTTGCGAGGTCCCGGGCGAGCCGGTCGTAGAGCATCGTCACGAGCTTGGCCGGCGACACGGTGGTGACCGCATCGTTGAGGTAGCGGTCACGCAGAACAGTCTTGTTCACGAGTCGAATCGTCCCTTCACGCTCTCACCGGGTCGACGCTCACTGCGTCTGACCCAAAGCACCGAGCTGCCCCGCAAGCCAGGTTCCCTGGTTGCGCAGGCGTCCGAGCATGGTCTCCAGGTTGCCGTACTGACGTTTGAACGCACTTTCCTTTCGAGCAAGCCGGTTGTCCCAATTGGAGATCTGGCTCGCCAGTTGTTTGTTCTCGCTCTTGCGTCCCTCGATTGCGAGTGCGATCTGTCCGGTGCCAAAGGCAGTGGCGGTCTTGGCGACGAGTCGGAGCCTTTCGGCGATCCCGTCGTCGGATGTGACGCCGGTGTTCGCAAGGAACAGTTGCCTGACCGCGTCGGGATCCTTGACGAAGGCAGCGCTGAACTTGGCCTTGTCGAAGGTGAACAAGCCGTCCTTGCCGATCGAGATGCCCGCGAAGCCACCGCTGGAAAGGGTGCTCGCGCTCACCGAGCTGGTGACTGCTCCGGTCAGTGTCTGCTGCAGTCCGCGTGCAAGCTGATCGGAGAGGAGGATGCCGGCGGTCTTGGTCGCTGCGTCGTAGCCGGACTGGCTCTTGATCGACGTGATGACGCTGTTCACCGCGTTCACCAGGGCGCCGACCTTGTCGGCCATACCGTCGACGTCGGCGTCAACCGACACGGTCGCCGCTCCTTCGCCCTTCAGGGTGAGGGTGACGCCCGACAACAGGGTCGTGAGCGTGTTCGATGCAGAGGTCACCGTGTAGGCACCGGGACCTGATCCCACCTGGATGTGCGCGTCATCGCCCTGGGTGACGACCCCTGCGAAGTTGCCCAGAGCCGCGAGGTTTGTCGAGTCGACGGTGAAGACCGAGGCGTCACCGGTGGACTTCGCTGTCAACTGGAGCTTGTAGGAGCCGGCAGCGACCTGAACTGCTGCCGCGGAGACTCCTGCCGCACTGGCGTTGATGGCCGTCACGACCGACGACAACGAACCGTCGCCGTATGCCGCCGCGGTGATCGTGGTCGAACCGATGGTGAAGTCGCCGGTGGCGACAACGGTCGCGAGCGTTGCGACGCCGCTCGACGAGACCAGGCTGTGGGCGGCAGCGAGGTTCGTCACGTTGAACGAGAGCGCGCCTGATGTCGCCCCCGACCCCGCGGTCGCGGCGACCTTGTCCGGAGCGGAGGAGCTTGCCTTCATCAAACCCCAGCCGCTTGCCCCGTTGAGTGCTCCCGCTGCGGTCTCGATCGCGAGGAGTTTCGTGTTCAGGGCCTGAAAGGCGTCGATGACCTTTTGATTCGAGGCCTGTCTCGCCTTCAGCCGCACCTGGGGCTGACGCTCGAGGTCCATCAGCTGGGAGATCAGGCCGGCGCTGTCGAGACCCGAGACCAGACCGTCGACACTCGTTACCATGGCGGGACCTCTCGTTCCTGTCTTGCCTGCTCGGCCAAGGTGATCGCCATGGCCAGGATTTGCCGGGATGGAATCTGACTGATGACCTCGCCGGTCTTCACGTCGCGAAACTCGGTCACGTTCACGCCGATCTCACGGTTGCGGTGAACCTCGGCTGTCACGCCGGGGCGTCCCTGTACCTCATCGGCGCGTTCCGGCGCGGGTTGAGCAGATGCACTGTAATGTCCATTGACTGGGGCACCCTCGGGGTGGACCATGTCGTCCGGTCGCTCGTGCGGTGTGATGGCCGTGACCGGGATGCTCCCCACGGCGCTGATGCCCATGGGATGCTCCTTTGTCGGTCCACTTCATCGGGGGTGGCCGGAGCCACCCCCGATGACGTGATTGGCTACGCTTTCGAGCTCAGCCTCGGAGGAGGGAGAGAACGTTCTGTGGTGCCGAGTTGGCTTGGGCCAACATGGCGGTGCCTGCCTGAGACAGGATTTGTGACCGGGTGAACTGAACCATCTCGATCGCCATGTCCGTGTCACGGATACGGGACTCAGATGCCGCGAGGTTCTCCATTGCCACGTTGAGGTTGGCGATGGTGTGCTCGAAGCGGTTCTGAACGGCGCCGAGCTTGGCACGGCCGGCCGAGACCGTCGAGATCGCTGCGTCGATCGAGACCAACGCAGACGACGCCCCGCCGGTAGCGGTGAAGTCGAGCGTTGCCACACCGAGCGACGTCGCGTCGTAGGTCTGAGCCTGGGTCACGATGAGTGACTCACCGGCATTGGCGCCGATCTGGAAGGTTCCCTGGAAGCTGCCGTCAAGCAACTTGGTCCCGCTGTAGCGCGTGGTCGTCGCGATACGGGTCAGCTCGGTTGAAAGCTGAGAGACCTCCAGCTCTGCCGCATCGCGGGCAGTGGAATCCATCGAGCCTTCGTTGGCTGCCTGGACGGCCAGGTCACGCATGCGCTGCAGGATGGAATGCGTCTCAGTGAGCGCACCTTCAGCGGTCTGCACGACGGAGATGCCGTCCTGGGCGTTGCGAACACTCATCTTCAGGCCACCGATCTGCGAGCGAAGACGCTCGGAAACCGAAAGCCCTGATGCGTCATCGGCAGCGCGGTTGATGCGAAAGCCCGAGGACAACTTCTCCAGGCTCTTTGCCATGGTGTCGTCCGTCACCGAAAGGTTCCGGTACGCATTCATGGCGGCAATGTTCTGATTGATGCGAAGACCCATGATTTCCTCCTTGATCGGGTCGAGACCCCATTCCCTGGGGCCTGTTGTGGTTCACCGTGTTCACGGTTCTCAACCATCATCGGCACGGGTGCCCGGGACTTGAGGGTTCTGCTCCGACTTGTGTCGGCAGTCGGAGGTGTGCCTCCTATGCAACGATCCTTTCGGCATGCATCCTGATCGCCTGAGCCTGTTCGTCCGCCCCCAACTCCTCAAGGGCATCGGCCATTGCCTCGCACCGCTCCGCGTTCGTCGCTGCATGGGTGATGAATGTCGGCAGCAGTGAAGGCGCGAGCTCGTCGAGCTCGATCAACACGGCCGGGAACAGGTCGGCCGTGACGGTGGGCGCGAGTCGTGCGACGATGCCGTCGGCGCGTTCGTCAGCGAACGCCCCGACGGCCACGGCCGCTGCCTGGAGTCGTCGGTCGTGACCCACATGCTCGGCCCCTGCCCGGGCGATCAAGGGGCAGTGTTGGCTCAACCCTCCGGATCGCAGTCTGGATGCCCACTCCAGACATCCGGGTGTATCGAGTCGCGGCGCGTGGTGCGCGGCGAAGCCGAGCAGTCTCGGGTCTCGTGGGAAGCGCTCCCAAAGCGCGTTGGCGAACGAGTCGGCGGCATCGGCAATGATGAACATCATCTGAGCGAGAACGGCCCGCATCTGCTCATCGGGGAGCAGGGCCACGATCTCGTCAAATCTCCGGCCCGCATGCCATTGCGCGACGACGAGCGGACCCCAGGCGTTGGAGACCGGCTGTCGCTGCACGACCTCCAACAACGCATCGGCTCCTTCCAGCCAGACTCCGGCCGCGACGAGGGCCAAGCCCTTGCGAGTGAGAACCGTGTCGCTGTTGATGCTGATGCCGTCGTCATCCCAGATGTCGTCGAGGCTGCTCAAGAGCTCCAGCGCTCGCTCGTGCTCACCCAGGAACAGGCGTGCGCTTCCCTCCAGATAGTCGCAAACAGCAGGATGATCGGTCAGCGGCCTCAACTCGCCGACCCATTCGAGGGCCTCCGTCGGTCGACCGCTCGACAGCAGAAGCTCAGCGCCGAAGCGCATCGCTGCGCGTCGTACCGTCAGGAGGCCACCCGGCTTCTTGGCCTCTCGGCATCGCTCGATTGCCTCCTCATGGCGGCCGGCGAACGCCAACGATCGAGCGAGGTTGAACACGAGGAGCGAGCGATCACTGGTCGTGTCGGTGGCGAGCTCGGCCTCGGCCAGCTTGGTGTTGCGCTCGCCCTTGTTGCGCTTCTCCACGAGCTCGGGAAGATAGCCGGAGTGAATGATCCGGAGGTGCTCGATGTCCCCGCGTGGCAGTGGGGGCTGTCCCGGGCGTGCCACGACCTGTTCGTGAAGCCGTCCCATCCATTGACCCCGGACCCGACGGAACAGGCGACAGGCCTTGTGTTGCATCCCGCCGGTTCTCCCGGGTGCCAGATTGTCGATCACGACCAGGATCGCGTCGTCGGTGGCCGGGTTTCGCAGGAGATCCCGGGTTGCGCGGACATCGGCGACGATGATCTCATCGGCATCGATGTGAAGGATCCATTGACCGGTGCAATGTTCCAGCGCTGCGTTTCGGGCTCGGCCGAAGTTGTCGTCCCAGTAGCCTTCGATCACCTTGGCGCCCGCTTGACGGGCAAGTTCGATGGTTCCGTCGGTCGAGCCCGTGTCGTAGACGACGATCTCATCGACCAGTCCCTCCAAAGAGGAGAGGCAGTCCCCCAGAATCGCCTGTTCGTCCTTGACGATCAGACAGGCTGACACCAGCACGGGCGCGGACTGATCATCGGCACGAGACTCGGCCTCGGCCCCGCGCTTTGCGTGGAACAGCTGGGCGTTCTCCTGTTGGATCGCGTGCCAGTCGAGTCCATTGGCATCGAACGTCCTGTGACCGTGATGGTGTACGAAGGAACCGTGGGTGATCAGCAGGCGCTGTCCCGACTCCCGGATGCGGGCGCAGAGATCGTCATCCTCGTAGCCACCGATGCCGAAGCCTTCATCGAAGCCGCCGATGCTCTCGAACGTCGACCTTCGAACCGCCAGGCAGAAGCCGACGAGGCGTTCGACCTCGGAGGTCTGGTTCTGATGGGTTGCCTCCCAGTGACGGACGAAGGGTCGGAGCTTGGAGACCTGGGCGATCTCGTAGTCCACCTCCGCCACGAGTTGTGGACCGGATACGAAGTTCGATCGTGGACCGGTCGCTCCGACGTCGGGGTCGGAGAACGGGGTCAGGAGCGTGTCGAGCCAACGTCCTGCAAGGAGGGTGTCGTTGTTGAGGAAGATCACCACGTCCCGTGACGCCAGTGCGGCTCCCTGGTTGCAGCCTCCCGCAAACCCACGGTTCTCGGGGTTGGTGACGACTCGCACCCATGGAAACCGTCGAATGCCGCCCGCCGTTCCGTCGGTCGAGCCGTTGTCGACGAGGATCACCTCATCGTGGAGCCCGAGCGTCGGACGAAGGCTGTCGAGGCAGGCCTGGGTCAGCTCCCATTCGTTCCAGGCAAGGAGGACGATGGAGGCGGCTGATCGTTGCATGCATGGTCTCCCGGGAGAAGGGTGGCTCGTTCAGTTCCAGTCGGCCTGGCCGGTGAGAAGTTGAACTCATTCGTCCGGGGACCCCGTCAAGCCATCATCAGCCTGCCTGGCGGGAGGCCTCGGCAACCCGCTTTGGAATCGGAAGCGGATTGGCGCTCAGGCGGTTCCGGTAGTCCGAGCTCCCGGCGACGCTTGCGACATAGGCAGCCCGGTGGCGCGCAACCCTCCCGGTTTCCTCACGCTTCTCGACCGGGGCTGCCGTGTCGATCTGCTCCATCGCCTCACGGAGCAGCACGAGCGCCTCGGCTCGCATCTGCGAGATGCGTGATTCGGTGACACCGAGCTCGTCGGCGATGTGTTGCATCGGGCGTTCGTCGAAGAAGTAGCCGACGACGACCACCCGAAGACGTTCGGGAAGGGCCACGATCGCGTCGGCGAGATAGCCACGCGTCTCCCGGTCCTCGAGGATCTGTGTGGGGCCGGCTTCCCGATCGGCGATCGCCTCACTGTGATCGCTCTCCAGGAAGAGCGCGTCGTAGTGCAACACCGTGGATCGGTGCACGTCATCGCACAGCTTGTTCATGTCGCCGGCCGAGAGGCCCAGGCGGCTCTCGATCTCCTGGGGCTCGGGTAGCCGCCCCAACTCGTTGGTGAGATCGTCGGTGACCCTCTGGAGATGACGGGCGTTGGCACGAACCGATCGGCTCGCCCAGTCACGGTCGCGCAGCTCATCCAGCAACGCGCCACGAATGCGACTGCGGGCGAAGTGCTCGAAGCTCACACCCCGGTCGGCGTTGTAGCTGCGGGCTGCCTGAGCAAGGCCCAAAAGAGCCGCCGACACCAACTCGTCCCTGCTGATGTGGCGGGGGAGGCGTGCGATCATCTCGTTGACCGCGTAGTGCACCAGGGCCAGATTTGCTCGTACAAGGTTGTCCTCGTCATTGGTGTGGCGATGATGGTCGGCCGGGTCGTGTGGTGCCATGGACAAGTTCTCGACACAAAAGGGTCCGGACTCGATCATCCCCGAGGATGATCTCCGGGCTCATCTCGTGGGCGGGTCGGCCGAAGGAGTCTCATCATGACGAGCACTCATTCGATACCGGCATCGGCCACGAGGACGAACGGCCTTCCCGGGGCTCGTCTGCGCGATGCGGTGATCGTTGATGAGTGTCCATTGTTCCGCCGTGGCATTGCCGCCGTGTTGGCCGAGATGGGCATCGGAATGTTCGCCGAGACCGATCGGGGAAGTAACGCATTGCGGAGCCTCCAAACCGGGGCTGGCGGACTCCTCGTCGTCGGCAGCCAGCTCGATGCCTCGACGCTCGCAACGGTACGGCGTGCGAAAGCCATGGATGATCCGGTCGCCGTCATGGCGCTCCTGGCCCAAGGCGGCGACGAGGACATCCGAAACCTTCGAGACCTCGGTACCGAGGCAATCGTGACTCGACACGTCGAGGTTGGCGAGCTGCGGATGGCTCTTCGACATGTGATGCGTGGGGAGCGGTTTGTCGCCACCGCGCCTCTCGCCGTGCTCGTCGGAAGCGGCAGCGTCCTGGATGCCAGGGCCAACCATTCGTTGACGAGGCGCGAGACCGAGATCATCCGGTGCTTGGCGGCCGGCTACTCGAACAACGAGATCGTCGACGCGCTTGTGGTGAGTCTGCCGACGGTCAAGACCCACCTCTCCCACATCTACGACAAGCTCGGCGTGCGAAACCGTCATGATGCCCTGGGTCGTGCGATGCAGATTGGATTGCTGGGATGAGGAGTACGACGTTTCGCTCAAGTCCGACCGGTGCCGGCCGATCGGGCAACAGGACAAGTAGAAGGAGTGGTCATGGGCCTTCGTGAGGTCTCCAACATCCTCTGGCGAGAACGTCACCTGCTCGAGCTCCTGTTGTTCAAACTCGAGGAGGAGCAGTTGCTGCTCGCGTCGGGTCGGTCACGCTGGTTGGCCCGCGCCACCAGTGAGGTGGAGATGGTGATGGGCGAGATCAGACAGGTCGAGTTGGCTCGGGCGATCGAGCTCGATGCAGCGACGGTCTCCATGGGGCTGGGAGCGGGCGTCAGCCTGAAGGAGTTGGCCGAGAAGGCGCCACCTCCGTGGAACGGACTGTTTCTGGAGCATCACCGGGGTTTTCTCGAGATCACCGATGAGATCGCGTCACTGGCCAGGATCAATCGAGAGCTTCTCGCTCGTGGGTTCCAGGCGACGCGCGAAGCGCTCATGGAGTTCGACGAGGAGCGCGTGTCCCTCTATTCCCCCACCGGCAGGACCAGCGAGCGCGTCCATCAGGCGCTGCTGATCGATGAGGTCCTGTAGGTGTCGAACTTCTCTTCCCTCCACCTCGCTCTTTCGGGCCTCTACGCGCAGCGTCGCGGTCTGGACGTCACCGGCCAGAACATCGCAAATGCGAACACCGAAGGCTATTCACGCCAGCGTGTGACGATGAGCTCCGACGCCGGTCCGGTGGTGCCCGCCATGTTCTCTCGTTGGAACGGCACGGGCCAGGGTGTGCACGCCAATGCGGTCATGCGCCTGCGGGATCAGTTCCTGGAGACCCGCGGCTATCAGGAGCACGGGGCAGGTGCGGCGGCCAGGTCGCTCCAGGGAACACTCGCTCGCATCGAGTTGGCGTTCGCCGAGCCCACCGATCAGGGGATCGGGGCCCAGTTGGCCGATTTCCTGGCCGGTTGGGACGATCTCGCCAACAAACCGGATGACTCGGCCGCACGGTCTCAACTTCTCGAGCGGGCCAAGACCCTGGTCTTCAGCTTTCAACAGGCCGACGCCGCCATGGCCGGCCTGCGAACGGGCCTGGTCGATCAAATGGGGGCGGTCATCGACGACGTGAACGCCGCCGCCCAGAACATCGCCGAGCTGAACCAGTCGATCCAGGTGGCGACCGTCGCCGGGCTGTCGGCGAACGACCTCATGGACCAGCGCGATCTGTTGATCAGCCGTCTTTCCGACCAGATCGGCGTCACCGCACGTCCAGGCGCGTCGGGAACCGTCGACGTCTTCGTCGACGGCACGGCGCTTGTCCGTGGCTCGTCGTTCGAGAAGCTGCGGGTCTCGATCGATCCCGCTCCTCCTCAGCCCGTCAGCGTCGTTTGGGACCGTGACGGCTACCCCACGAGTCCGGGCGGTGAGGTCAGTGGCATGATCACCTCGGTCAACGATGTGATCGTGCGTTACCGCACCGATCTGACAGCCGTTGCGCAGAAGGTGAACGACGACGTCAACGCTCTCCACACCACGGGCTACGCGCTCGACGGTGTGACCACGGGAACCGACTTCTTCCTCATGGGCCCCATGGGCCTCGAGGTCAACCCGGCGATCCTCGCCGATCCCAACCTGATAGCGGCAAGCAGCCTTGCGGCTCCGGCGGTGCTCGACGGCGCGAACGCGCAGGCGCTCGCCGACCTGACGGGGCCCGACATCCTGTATCGAAAGCTGGTCGTCGGGCTGGGTGTCGAGGCGCAGACCGCCAATCGCCGGGTCGACATCCAGGCTGCCATCACCGAGCAGATAGACATGGCTCGGGAAGCCGAGGCAGGGGTCAACCTCGACGAGGAGATGGTCAACATGATGTCCTATCAACGCGCCTACGAGGCTTCCGCCAGGATGATGACCGCGGTCGACGAGATGCTCTCGACGCTCATCAGCGGCACCGGCCTGGTCGGGCGATAAGGGGAAGATCAGATGTCCTCTGCATTTCGGGTCACCCAGCGCTCGATGAGCCAGGGCGCGCTCAACAACCTGCAGGGCAATCTGGCGCGCATGCAATCCATGCAGGAGCACCTCTCGTCCGGCAAGGCCATCGAGAGGCCCTCCGACTCGCCAACCGGCACGGTCGCCGCCCTTCGCTACCGAGCCGACATTCGTCGTTCCGGTCAGTATGTGCGCAACGCCCAGGACGGTCTGGGGTGGCTGGGCACCGCCGACACGGCGTTGACCAAGGTTTCGGAGGTCTCCCGTCGCGTGCGTGACCTCCTGATGGGCAGCATCAATGGGTCGATCGGCCCGGGCGAGCGAGACGCCATGGCTGCCGAGGTGGATGTGCTGCGTGAGGAGTTGATCTCGCTGGCCAACACCACCTACCAGGGTCGACCGATCTTCGCAGGCAAGGTGAGTGGCGTCCAGGCCTACGATTCGGCCGGGAACTACCTGGGGAGTCCGTCACCTTCAGCAGTTGAGCGATCAGTGGCACCGGGCATGAAGGTGCAGGTGAACATGACCGGTGAGGAGGTCTTCGGTCCCAACGCCACCGATCTCTTCAAGGTGGTCGCCGAGATCGCCAACGACCTTCGCACCAATCCCTCCGATCTTGCGGTGACGGATCTCACCAATCTCGACGCCGCAACCACGCAGGTGCTGAACGCTGTCGCGGGTATCGGCGCTCGCTATCATCAGGTGGAAACCATGCGTACCCGGATGGACGACGCGATCATCGAACACACCAACGGCCTGGCCGAGGTCGACAGCATCGACCTGCCCAAGGCCATCACCGAGCTTCAGATGCAGGAGATGGCCTACAAGGCGGCGCTTTCGGCAACGGGGCGTACGCTGCAGCCATCGCTGATGGACTTCATCCGCTGAGTCTTTGAAGGGTCGGAGGACTATGAGCGAGGCGGATATTTCGGAGCTGCAGTTTCCGGACGGCTTGATGGGGTTCCCCGACGCCAGGCGTTTTTCGCTTCTGGCCTGGGGAGGCGAGGACAGCCCGTTCTCGTTGCTCCACAATCTCGAGGACGAATCCCTGGAGTTCGTGGTGGTCCCGCCGCTGCTCTTCTTCCCGGACTATGAGCCGGTGATCGAGGAGGAGGCGGCATCGCGCCTCGGGCTCACCTCCGCCGACGACGCGCTCATGTTGGTCATCGTGACGGTGCCCGATGATCCAAAGGCGGCAACGGCCAACCTCCTCGGTCCGGTCATCGTCAACCGCCACACGCGCAAAGCGGGTCAGGTCGTGCTGTCGCTGCCCGACGAGTTTGTGCGCCGTCCGCTCCTCACGCACTGATCGGCGGGCCGCCCTCGCCGTTTGCGGCCATCGCTTCGCCTAGGATGCATGCATCATCCACGGAAGGAGGCGCCGATGCTCGTGCTGACTCGTCGAGCGAACCAGAGCATCATGATCGGCTCCGATGTGGTGATCACCGTCCTCGAGGTTCACGGCGAACAGGTGCGGATCGGCATCAAGGCGCCTCGCAGCGTGATCGTTCACCGGGAAGAGCTCTACCACGCCATCCAGCAGGCGAACAAGGCGGCCGCATCTCCGACCCCCGCAGCACTCGAAGGCCTCGATGCCATCCGCCCGTCCGCACCGGAGACCCCGCAGTCACGTACCGATGCAGGTTGAGCGCACACGGCGGCACATTCGGGCTTCCTCGGTGGGCCGCCAGGGTCTCGAACCCTGCACCTTGGGATTAAAAGTCCCCTGCTCTACCCGATGAGCTAGCGGCCCGATGAACTCCCACACGGTAGCGCCCCGCGACACCGGTAAGGCCGTGGGCACGTGACGTCATCGAGGACCGGCGCCAAAACTCCCAGTTGAGGTCGGGTCTGCTCGTGTCGATACAACTCTGTGAGCAGAGGTGCGGGGCGACCGAAACGGGAACCGATGGAGGACGTGAGCCCGAACGCAACGGTCGTGGATCCGGACCACCATTCCACGCGCACGGCGGGCAGAGTCCTCGCTTTCCTGTTCCTCAGCAGTGGCGTGACGACACTGCTCTCTCCTCTGCTGCCGAGGCCGGATGGCTTTGAGGTGGCTGGGGTTGTCGGGGTGGGGCTGGTTGCCGTGTGCATCGGCCTGGTCTCCTTCGTGGTGCCGTGGGATCGCTGCTCGCTGCGGATGTCCTTGTGGGGACTTCCCGTCGCGCTTGTGCTGATCTCATTGCACAACGTCGCAGGAGGCGCCGACCCCTATCGTTTCGGACTCTTCTACCTGGTGGCGTTCGTCTGGGTAGGCATGTTCCACCCGAGGGGAACCTCGGTACGGTTCGTCCCTCTGCTTCTGCTGTCTTATTTGGCGCCCCTCGTGGTGGGGGATTCATCGGCATCCGCGTACGCATCGGTCGTCTATGCCGTGCCGATCTACGTGATGGTGGCGGAGGTCCTCGCATGGAAGGCCCAGCGGCTGCGAGAGCTGCAGAATCGCCTGGCCTTTCAGGCGCTGCACGACCCTCTGACGAATCTCGCCAATCGTCGCCTGCTCGCCGAAGTCATGCATCGCTCCCTCGCCCGGGCAGCACGGACCGGTGACGCGATCGGTCTGCTCTACATCGATCTTGACGGGTTCAAGCGGATCAATGATTCCCTCGGTCATATCGCCGGCGACGAGCTCCTGAAGGATGTCGCAGACATCCTCGTCGATGTCGTCCGCTCCTGCGATATCGCCGGCAGGTTGGCCGGCGACGAGTTCGCGGTCGTGGTCGAGGGCCAGGTCACGATGGATGCCTTGTCGGTGCTTACGGAGCGGATCCGAGAGCAGGTCTACCTTCTCGGAGCGGGCCTCGGCGTTCCCGTCGGGGCCAGCGTGGGCATGGTGGTCTCCGATGGCTTCGAGTGTCCGGAGGACCTGCTCCGTCGCGCCGATGCCGAGATGTATCGACAGAAGCACGGCCCGCCCCGGGCGACGGTGACGGCAGGGCCCATGGTCTGAACGCGTGTGCAACAACGTCTGCGCGTCCTTCCCGAGCGCGATCGGATCATCGAGTGCCTGGAGAGGTTCCTTGCTGGTTGCGGTTCTCTACACCCGGATGATGACTGCTTTGACTCGCCGGGTCCGCAGGAGCGCTTTGATGTCGGCCTCGTCGCTGGTGAGGACACGTTCCTGGGGCTGCACGAGCAGCGCGACGTGGGCGTCGGCCAGATCGCTCGTGCCGTTGGCGCGCAGCAACTTGCCTACCTTCTTCGCTGCGACGTCGTCCAGGGCGGCGATGTCGACTCCGGTGAGGACGCGGGCGAGGTTGACCTGGCGGCGTGGGTCGCGCCATGTCTGCGCGACGACCGCGGTGCTGGTGACGACCGGCACGTCATCACGTTGGAGGACTCGGAGCATTGCCCCGACTGCGCGGTCGCGTTTGTCGATGGCGATCAGCGCGCCGGCGTCGAGAACGACGGTCACGCCGCGCCGCGCCGTCGGGTTGTGCTGAGGGCGGCAGCCGCCGTGTTGAGCTCGGCATCGCTGAACGGCCCGTCTTCGGCTTCCCACAGATCCAAGGCGACCCTGAGCAGATCGTTTCGCAACCGATGTGCTGCAGCCACAGCGAGCCACGTGGAAACGCTCGTGCCCTCGCGGGCGGCCGCTTCGCGGACCGCAGCACCGATCTCGGGTGCCATCGTGACGGAGAGCCGATCGACCTGTGCCATGCATACAAGGGTAACACCTACTGTTCTATGCAGGTGAAGTCCGATTCCAAGGGTTAGCTTGGAGCGGTAGCCGGTCGTGCGAACGGCACGCCGTGTGCGGGAGAACCGCACGCACGGATGGAAAGGGGAATGGGGAAACGGGCCGACAACGGCACCGCTCCCCTGACGACCAATGGACAGCCCCATCGATGTGGACCGCCTTGCGCGGGTCGAAACCGAGGTCGCCGACGTCGAGCGGGCGCTGTTGCGCCTCGACCAGGGTTCCTACGGCAGCTGTGAGGTATGCGGGGCAGAGCTCGAAGACGAGCGTCTGGCCGATATCCCGATCGTCCGTACCTGCGGCGCGCATTCCTGAGCTCGGTCGAAGCAGTCGACAGCCCGTGCTTCCTCGCTTGGGTCCCTGAGCCGATACTCTGCCAGGGATGAGTGAACACCCGCTTCGTGAGCGACTCGAAGATCTGGCAAAGCGCAGGGAGGAGGCGTATCACGCCGGCTCCGAGCGATCGGTGGAGCGTCAGCACGCCAAGGGCAAGATGTTGGCCCGTGAGCGCATCGAGTACCTGCTCGACGAGGGGTCGTTCCATGAGCTCGACATGCTTGCCCGTCATCGGGCGCACGGGCTGGGTCTCGACGACGAACGACCCTACACCGACGGTGTGATCACCGGCTGGGGGACCATCGACGGCCGCAAGGTCTTTCTCTTCTCCCAGGATTTCACGGTTTTCGGCGGCGCACTCGGTGAGGTCTTCGCGGAGAAGATCCACAAGGTGATGGACCTGGCCCAGTCGGTCGGTGCGCCGATGATCGGCCTCAACGACGGTGCCGGAGCCCGGATCCAGGAAGGCGTGGTGTCGCTCGCCTCGTACGGTGGCATCTTCCGCCGCAACGTGGCGAGCTCGGGTGTGATCCCTCAGATCAGCGTGGTGCTCGGCCCTTGTGCAGGCGGCGCGGTCTACAGCCCCGCGCTCACCGACTTCATCTTCATGGTGCGAGACACGTCGCACATGTTCATCACCGGTCCCGACGTGGTCAAGACCGTCACCGGTGAGGACGTGACCCTCGAGGAACTGGGCGGGGCGATGACCCATGCGAGCAAGTCCGGTGTCGCCACGTTCGTGGCTCCCGATGAGAAGACCTGTCTCGACCAGGTTCGTCATCTGCTCAGCTTCATGCCCTCGAACAACCTGGAGGCGCCACCCAGCTACCACCCCGACGACGACCCGCAGCGACGCTGCACCGAGCTCGTCGACCTCATGCCCGACAGCCCGAACAAGCCTTACGACATGGTGAAGGTGATCTCCGCGGTGGTCGACGACGGCGAGTTCTTCGAGTACTTCCACCACTGGGCCCGCAGCATCGTGTGCGGCTTCGCCCGTCTCGACGGTCACGTGGTGGGAATCGTCGGCAATCAGCCGGCGGTGCTGGCCGGTGTCCTCGACATCGAATCGGCGGAGAAGGCGGCGCGATTCGTCCGTACCTGCGATGCCTTCAACATCCCGATCGTCACCTTCGTCGACGTGCCCGGCTTCCTCCCCGGCGTCGACCAGGAGTACGGCGGCATCATCCGACACGGCGCCAAGTTGCTCTACGCATACTGCGAGGCGTCGGTTCCCTGCGTCCAGGTGATCACCCGCAAGGCCTACGGAGGTGCCTACGTGGTCATGAGCTCCAAGTCGATCGGAGCCGATCTCGCGTTCGCGTGGCCTTCTGCGGAGCTTGCGGTCATGGGCCCCTCGGGCGCGGTGGAGATCATCTATCGCCGTGAGCTGCTCGAGTCGGCCGACCCGGCGGCGAGGCGGGCGGAGCTGATCGAGGACTACACCGAGCGTTACGCCAATCCTTACGTCGCAGCGGAACGCGGCTACGTCGATGATGTGATCGACCCCGCCGAGACCAGGATCAAGCTCATCGCCGGACTGGACATGCTGCGTTCCAAGCGTGAGGAGCTGCCGAAGCGCAAGCACGGGAACGTGCCGCTTTGAGCGACATCGCCGTGGCGGCGATCAGCTCGCCGAGCGGTCGAACCTCACCGACCCCAGAGGAGGCCGCTGCGATCGTGGCGGCCGTCGAGGCGGCTTGGCCCCGGGCCGTTGCCTCCGAGGCGCCGACCGGTTCGGACCTGGGGGCATCCTGGCGATTCTCGGGCCGATGGTGGGCCAAGCCGATAGCGAGCCGGAGGGATCGACCCTGGTGAGCGCGTCGCACGAGGTTGTGGCCATGGAGGTGGAGCTGACCACGGTGGCCGATGACGAGGCGGTGCTGTTCGCGGGGAGCGAGGTCCGCCACCACATCGATCTCGAGCCCGACACCGATTACGTCCTCGATGACATCGAGGTGCACACGCTGCCCCGGCCTCCCGGCGCGCTTCTCACCTTGGTGGCAACGGTCAACGACGTACATTTCGGCGAGACGAGGTGCGGGGTCATCGACGGTACCGACCTCGGGCCGATCCTTTCGGTCGAGGAGGGTGAGCCCCCGTACCCCGAGACCATGAATCGGGCAGCCTTGGCCGAGATCCTCGCACTGCGGGACGGCGCCGGCCCCGATGCCGTCGTGGCGAAGGGTGACCTCACGACGATGGGAACCGACGAGGAGTACCGGCAGTTCCTCGACTGCTACCAGGTGGGACTTGGTGACCGTCTCCACCACGTGCGGGGAAATCACGATGCCTATCACGGAGGAACGTTTGCCGCCGAGGCGCCGTTCGAGGTGACCCTTCCCGGTGTGATCCTCGCCGTGATCGACACCACCCGGCCGGGACATGCGAACGGGCAGGTCACCACGGACGATCTTCAGTGGCTCGACGAGCTCGGTTCGAGGGCAGATCGGCCGGTTCTCGTCTTCGGCCATCACCATGTGTGGAGCCCCCTGTCGAAGCGCCGCGAATCCGGCTACTTCGGGATCGTGCCCGACGATTCCGATCGCCTCATCGAGGTCGTGGCGCGTCGTCCGGCCCTGACCGGCTACTTCGCGGGACACACCCATCGCAATCGCGTCCGGCGCTTCCCGATCACGGGTGACTTTCCCTGGGTCGAGGTCGGTTCCACCAAGGACTACCCCGGCGCCTGGGCGGAGTATCGGGTGTACGAGGGCGGTGTGCTGCAGATCATGCGACGCATCTCCGCCCCGGAGGCCATCGCCTGGACGAACCGCACGCGCGCCATGTTCGGGGGCATGTACGCCAACTACTCGTTCGGTTCACTCGGGGAACGCTGCTTCCCTGTGTGGCCCCGGCAGGGTTGATGGCGCCCGGACCGCTGGCCGACATTCGGGTCATCGACTGCTCCACCGTCGTCGCCGGCCCGGGCGCGGCCCGCTATCTGGCGGACTACGGGGCGGATGTCATCAAGGTGGAGCGTCCGGACGGTGGCGACACGACCCGAAACCTGGGTTGGCGTGATCCCCGTGACGACCTCTCCCTCTGGTGGAAGATGGTGGGTCGAGGCAAGCGCACGATCGTCCTCGATCTCAAGTCCGCCGAGGGACTCGAAACCATGTTGCGGCTGTGCGACAGCGCTCAGGTGCTGGTCGAGAACTTCCGTCCAGGGGTTCTCGAGCGGCTGGGTCTCGGCCCCGACGTGCTGCTGGCGAGAAACCCGGAACTGGTCATCACGCGGGTCAGTGGTTTCGGCCAGGACGGACCGTACGCACGCCGTCCGGGCTTTGCCACCCTCGCCGAGGCGATGTCCGGCTTTGCCGCCATCAACGGCGAGCCGGAGGGTGCGCCGTTGCTGCCCCCCATCGCGCTGACCGACGAGGTCACGGCGTTGGTGGGCGCGTTCGCCACGATGGTTGCGCTGCACTCCGGCAGGGGCCAGGTCGTCGACGTGAGCCTGCTCGAATCACTCTTCCAGCTGATGGGTCCGCTTCCTTCGGCTCATCACCTCTTCGGCTACGAGCAACCCCGGATGGGATCGGGCATTCCCTACACGGTTCCCCGGGGGACCTATCGGACATCCGACGGTGCTTGGGTGGCGGTCTCGACGTCGGCAGAGTCCGTCGCCCGCCGTGTCATGTCCCTGATCGGTGTCGGCGACGATCCCCGCTTCACCTCCTTCGAGGGTCGCGTCGCGAACCGTGACGAGCTCGAGGGCCTGGTGGTTGCCTGGATCGGTGCCCGAACCCTCGAGGAGGTGCTGCGGGCGTTCAACGAGGCCGAAGCGGCCATTTCCCCGGTGATGACGATGGCTGACATTGCGAAGGATCCCCACTATGCGGCCAGAGGGGCGATCGTCGAGGTCGAGGGTGTGCACATGCAGGGACTGGTCGCCCGCCTCTCGGCAACGCCGGGGGCCATTCGATGGGCCGGACGTCCTCTCGGAGCGGACACCGAAGAGGTCCTCGCCGAGCTCGATCTCTTATTCGGGGATGGCGACCTCGATACGTGACTGTGCCCATTCGAGGGCATTGGCCAATGCCTGCTGTGCCTTCTGCAGCAGCTCGTTGGCCTCGAGCGCATGGGCCGGATAGGCGGCGATGCCGGCCCAGATGGTCAGATCGACGCCCTGGTCGACCAGGAGCCGACGGAGGCGCTCGATGGTCCACACCGCGCCGTTCTCCGGCGTATCCTCGAGGATGAGGCCGAATCCTCCGTCCTCGAGCCGACACGGAATGTCCGACTCTCGCAGGGTGCGCAGGAGCGTCTCGGCGATGATGCGTGCCTCCTCGGGCGTGCAGCGCGCCGGATGAGCCGACGAGTCGCCGGTCATCATCAGGACAACGGAAAGTGGTCGAAGGAGCCGACGAGCGGTCGCAACGCGGTTCGGGACGCTGGCGCGAAAGTAATCTCCGTTCAGGAGGCCACTCTCAGGGTCGTTCAGCGTTGGGGTCACGTTGTCACCGTCGGCGATTCTGGTAGGTCAGTGAGGTTATCTCGTCCATGATCCTCGTGAGCTCGAAGTCCTTGGGGGTGTAGACCGCCGCCACACCGCCGGCGAGCAGCCTCGGACGGTCCTCCTCGGGGATGATGCCTCCGACCACGACGGGAGCGTCCACACCGTTGTCCCGAAGCAGCTTGATCACCATGGGCACGAGTTCGAGGTGGGAGCCCGAGAGGATGGAAAGCCCCACCACATCCACGTCCTCATCCCGGGCGACCGAGGCGATCTGCTCGGGGGTCAGGCGAATTCCCTGGTAGATGACCTCCATGCCGGCGTCACGAGCGGCGACGGCGATCTGCTCCGCGCCGTTCGAGTGGCCGTCGAGACCTGGTTTGGCAACCAGCAGGCGGGGCGGACCTCCGGGCAGAGCCTTGGCTCGTAGGGCGACATCCGCGAGCGAGTTGCCGTGGCGTCCCACCGCTGCCGACACACCGGTCGGAGCCCGGTACTCGCCGAACTCCTCACGCAGCACGTCTGCCCACTCGCCGGTGGTTCCACCCGCATGGGCAAGCGCAATCGTTGCGCCCATGATGTTCTCGTCGCTGCGGGCAACCCTGCGGAGCTCGTCGATGGCTCCCTTGACCGCGTCGGCGTCACGGGCGTTGCGCCAGGCCTGAACATCGGCGATGAGCTGATCCTGGACCTCGGGGTCGACCTTGAGAATGCTCTCCTCGCCTCCGAGGGGTGAAGGGGCGGTCTCGGCGAACACGTTCACACCGACGACCTGGAGGTCGCCCGACTCCAGCCTGCGCATGCGTTCGGTGTGCGAGGAGACCAGGCGACCCTTCAGCTCCTCGATCGCCTCGAAGGCCCCACCGAGCTCGAGCACCTCCTCGAGCTCGGCCCAGGCGGCGTCGCGAATCTCCTCCGTCTTGGCTTCCATGACCTTGGAGCCCTCGAAGATGTCCTCGTACTCCAGGAGGTCCGTTTCCAGGGCCAACACCTGCTGGATGCGCAGCGACCATTGTTGGTCCCATGGACGTGGAAGCCCCAACGCCTCGTTCCATGCCGGCAACTGCAGCGACCTTGCCCGGGCATTCTTCGAGAGGGTGACGCCGAGTGCCTCCAGGACGATGCGCTGCACGTTGTTCTCCGGCTGCGCCTCGGTCAGCCCGAGCGAGTTCACCTGCACGCCGTAGCGGAAGCGACGGAGCTTCGGGTCCTGCACCCCGTAGCGCTCCAGGCAGATCCGGTCCCACAAGGCGGTGAATGCCCGCATCTTGCAGGTCTCCTCGATGAAGCGGATGCCTGCATTGACGAAGAACGAGATGCTCCCGACGACCTGAGGAAAGTGGTCCTCGTCCACCTGGCCCGACTCCCGGACCGCGTCGAGCACGCCGATGGCGGTTGCCAGGGCATAGGCGATCTCCTGAACCGGTGTGGCCCCTGCCTCCTGCAGGTGATAGCTGCACACATTCATGGGGTTCCACTTCGGAACGTGCCTGGAGCAATAGGCGACCATGTCGACGATCAGCCGTCTGCTCGCGGCAGGCGGAAAGATGTAGGTTCCCCGGCTCAGGTACTCCTTGATGATGTCGTTCTGGGTCGTGCCCCGGAGTCGACTCGGCTCGACTCCCTGATCCTCGGCGTTGGCGACATAGAGGCCGAGGAGCCACGCCGCGGTTGCATTGATGGTCATCGAGGTGTTCATCTCGCCCGGCGGGATGCCGTCGAGGAGCTGGTTCATGTGGCCGAGGTGCACCACCGGGACGCCCACCTTGCCCACCTCGCCGTGGGCCAACAGATGATCGGGGTCGTAACCGGTCTGCGTGGGCAGATCGAAGGCCACGGACAGCCCGGTTTGACCCTTTGCGAGATTCGTGCGGTACAGCTCATTCGAGGCAGTGGCCGAGGAGTGCCCCGAATAGGTCCGCATGAGCCAGGGTTGATCGTGCTGTGCCATCCCTCCATCGTGGCGGCGAAGGCTCCGCCAGGCAACCTCGAAGGGCCGACTACCAGGGGGTCGTTGCAGGCTTCAGGAAAAGGCAGCCGGCAGCGGTCGTTCGAGTGCCCTGGCGAGCAGGTCGAGGTAGAGCCCGCGATCGACCTCGACCGCGCCGAGCGATCGCAGATGAGGGGTGGCCCATTGGATGTCGAGGAGCATGTCGGGGCCACTCGCGGACAGGACCGATACGAGCCCCACCAGAGCGACCTTGGAGGCATCCGGGGCTCGATGGAACATGGACTCGCCCGCGAAGAGACCGCCGATGGCCACGCCGTAGAGCCCCCCGACCAGGCTGTTCGCGTCGCGGTCCCATGCCTCGACGCTGTGTGCCCAGCCAAGCCGGTGCAAGGTGGTGTACGACCGTTGGATGTCGGCGTTGATCCATCCGCCGGGTCGGTCGGGGGCGGCACAGGCGGCGATGACCTCCTCGAAGGCGGTGTCGATCCGCACCTCGAACCGTTGACGTGAGCGGCGAAGTGAGCGACTGATTCGGAGGCCGTCGAGAGGCAGGATGCCCCTCGGATCAGGCGACCACCATCCCAGGATCTCCTGGTTGGCCTGCCCTTGGACGGGCATGGGGAACAGGCCGTGACGATAGGCGGCCAGCAGGGTGCCCGGATCGAGATCGGCCCCGACGCCGACGACGCCGTGTGCATCCGGGAGATCCGTCGTGCGGAACTCCCAGATGCTCGGTGGTGGTTCGACGGGCAACGACCTCGATGCGGCCGGGCTCAGCGCTTCGCGTAGTCGTAGAAGCCGGCGCCTGACTTGCGGCCGAGGTGGCCGGCGCTGACCATGCGACGCAGCAGCGGGGCAGCAGCGTAGTTGGGGTCGCGGAACTCGTCGTAGAGCGCGTCGAGGATTGCCACCGATGTGTCGAGGCCGACCAGGTCGAGCAGCGCAAGCGGGCCCATCGGGAAGTTGCAGCCGCCCTGCATGGCGGCGTCGATGGCTTCCTTGGTTGCGGTCCTGTTCTCGACCATGCGCACGGCGTTGTTGAGATAGGGGAACAGCAGTGCGTTGACGATGAACCCGGCCCGGTCCTGGACCTCGACGGGGGACTTGCCACAGCCCTGGGCGAAGGCCAGCGCCGCTGCCATGGTCTCGTCCGACGCCGTGAGAGGGCGAATGATCTCCACCAGGCTCATCATCGGCGCCGGGTTGAAGAAGTGGATGCCACAGACCTTGTCCGCCCGCGAGGTGGCCACAGCCATCTCGACCACCGGCAACGTCGAGGTGTTGGTGGCGATGATGGTCTCGGGCTTGCACAGGCGATCGAGCTCCGCGAACAGGTCGCGCTTGACGGCGAGATCCTCGACCACCGACTCGATGACCAGGTCGCAGTCACCGAGATCGCTCAGTGCCGACGTGGCCGACACCCGAGCGGCGATCGCGTCACGATCGGCCTGCTCGAGCTTGCCCTTCTCGACCTGCTTGTCGAGCGACTTCCCGAGACGCGCGACCATGTCGTCGGCGGTCTCCTGCTTGCGTGAGCGCAACACGACCTGATGCCCGGCCTTGGCCGCCACCTCCGCGATGCCCGAGCCCATGATGCCTGAACCGATGATGCCAACCTTGTCGATGCTCATGGCCCGCTACGTTACCGGGTGTGCGTGATGTGCAGCGAGCCGTAATGGCCAGGAGAGGCGAGGCCCTCGAAGCAACGGCCATGGATGCCCTGCGCCCCGGGCTCGTGGTCCGTCACCTCGGTCCTCTCGGTGCCCTTGTTGCCCTTGGTGCCCTGGAGGATGAGGACGATGCGACATCGCCGGGCTCGCTCGGCGGCGTCATCTCGGTCGGTGGGCTCAGCAGACTCTCGAACGACGATCTTCCCAGGGTGCTTGCCACGGTCCGCACCTCGCTGGCTCCCGGCGGCAGGTTGTGGTTCGTCGATCACGGCGGCTGCACCCACGGGTTTTGGGGCTTCGCCGCAGCCCGGATCGGACACCGCAGCTCCCCCGACGGCTTCCATCCGGAGCGCAGCCTGCCTGAATGCATTCGAGGAGCCGGCTTCATCATCACCGATATCGAAAGGTTTGCCATGCCAACGAGGAATCCGATGCTTCGTCCCTGGGTCCAGGGTGTGGCTGTTGCGGCATCACGAACGAATGGGGCGTCATCGTGAGCGGCCCGCTCGCACTGATCGGTGGAGGTGCGTGGCAGCCGGGCTGCTCCTTCGACGGAGGGTTGCTGGAGGCATCCGGCGGCACCGAGGTCGTCGTGTTGGCGGCGGCGGCAGCGTACGAGCACCCGGCCCGTGCGGTCGCGGCGGCGGCTGCGCACTTTGCCGGCCTCGGAGCTCAGGTCATCGGTCTCGACGTGTTCCAGCGCCGGGAAGCCCTGGTCGGGGCCAACGCGGAGATTGTGCGAAAGGCCCGTTTCATCTACCTGGCGGACGGTTCGCCCCTGCATCTGCGCTCGGTGTTGAAGTCGACACCGCTCTGGGACGCCATCATCGTTGCGTGGAGCGAGGGCGCCGTTGTCGCGGGTTCGGGGGCCGGGGCGATGGTGATCGGCGACCCCATGGTCGACCCACGTGGCGGCGCATTCACCGTGGGCCTCGGGTTGATCTCGGGCGTGGCGGTCCATCCCCATGCCGACGATGGTTTCGCCGGCTCACATCACCGAACGCTGGCGTTGGCGGACCCCGGTCTCTGTCTTGCAGCCGTTCCCGAGCAGACCGCGCTCATCCGATCACCCCAGGGAGCCTGGACGGTTGAGGGCGTGGGATCGGTCACGATCTACGTGGACGGCAAGGTCCGCCCCATCGACATGCTTCCCTGAGCACGCGTTCCTCACGACGATCACGACGGTCATGACGGTCGCGGTGTCGGCGGGTTGCGGGACACGCCTCGAACGCTCCGAAGCTCTCGGCGGGAAGAAGGAGGCGCACGGGATGGTTGTTCCAGAGGTCGGAGCCCATCGGGCGACCGGGAACAGGAGTGCCACGTGTATTTCCACCAGTACGAGCTCGGGTGTCTGTCGCTGTTCAGCTACCTGATCGGTGACACCACGACCGGGCGGGCCGTTGTGGTCGACCCGCAGCGTGACGTCTCGGGTTATCTCGCCGACGCCCGTGACCATGGACTGACCATCGAGCAGATCATCGAGACCCACGTCCATGCAGATTTCCTGTCCGGGCACCTCGAGCTGGCCAAGGCCACCGGCGCCGCCATTGCGTACGGGGCGGGTGCGCAGACCGATTTCCCGATTCGGGAGTTGGTCCACGCCGAGCGCATCGACCTCGGCGAGGTGGTCGTCGAGGTTCGGGCAACACCGGGTCACACCCCCGAGTCGATCTCACTGGTGATCTGGGAGCATGCCGATGACCCCGAGCCCTGGGCCGTGCTTACCGGTGACGCCCTGTTCCTGGGCGATGTCGGCAGACCCGACCTCCTCGCCTCTGTCGGCCGGAGTGCTGACGACATGGGTCGGTCGCTGTACCGCTCGTTGCAGGAACAGATCCTGACCCTTCCCGACCGCACGCGGGTCTACCCGGCGCACGGCGCCGGTTCCGCATGCGGCAAGCAGCTCTCGACCGCGGCCGAGTCGACAATCGGCGAGCAGCGTCGGAGCAACTATGCCCTTGCCCCGATGACCGAGGACGAGTTCGTGGCCGTCGTGACCGAGGGCCAGTCGGCTGCGCCCGCCTATTTCGGCTTTGCCGCCGACGCGAACCGCCGGGCCAGGGGCCTGCTCGACGACGAGGCGCCGACGGAGGTGCTCACCATCGATCAGGTTCTCTCGATCGTCGCGGAAGGTGGCGTGGTCCTCGACGGACGCAATCCGGAGGTCTTCGCCTCGGGGCACCTGGTGGGATCGATCAATGTCGGCATGGAGGGACGCTTCGCGGAGTACGCCGGCGATGTGGTCGGTCCCCGCCAGCCCATCGTGCTGGTCACCGATCCAGGTCGCGAGACCGAGGCAAGGGTGCGGTTGGCTCGCATCGGATTCGACAAGGTCGTGGGCCATCTGCCGGACATCGAGCAGGTCCTGATCGGACGGCCCGAACTGTCCGAGCAGGCTCGGCGGATCACGGCGGACGACCTGGCGACATGGCGAAACGACCAACCCGGCCTTCAGATCATCGACATCCGCAATGCGGGTGAACAGGAACAGGGTGTCATCCCCGGGGCTCATCGCCTCCCCCTGGCGGGCTTGGTGGCCGGTGTCACCTCAGCGGGTCTCGACCCCGAGGCGCCGACGGTGGTCTACTGCGCCGGGGGTTATCGCTCGTCGATCGGTGCGTCCACCTTGCGTCAGCGGGGCTTCGCAACCGTGGCCGATATTCTCGGCGGGTTCCAGGCATGGGCCGGCGCCGGCCTTCCCGTTGAGAGCAAGGCGACACACGTCGTTGCGGGTCGGACGATTTGAGGGTCTTCCTAGCGTCCCCGCTGGGATTCCTCATCGGCCTGTCACTGGGGGCACTGGGTGGCGGCGGGTCGATCCTCGCGGTGCCGGTGCTGGTCTACGCAGCGGGACAGGATCCGAAGGCGGCGACGGCGACCAGTCTGCTGCTGGTCGGCATGGCATCGCTTGTGGGTATGGTCGGGCACTGGCGCAGCGGTCGCGTACGTGTGGCGACGGGTGTGACCTTCGGGCTGGTGGGCATCGGGGGCTCGTTGGTCGGCTCGGCGCTCAACAAGCGCATCGACCCCGATGTGCTCCTCCTCGGCTTCAGTGTGCTGGTCGTCATAGCCGCCTGGAGGATGCTCACCGCGTGTCCCACCTGCACCCGTGTGGGGGAGGAACGCAGGCTTGTCGAGTCGTCGGGCGTTCCCGGGCGCGGGTCGCTCTCCCATGGCGATGCGTCGGTCTCGACGCTTCAGCCGGCCCGGGTCGCCACGATCGTTGCAGCGGGAACCGGCGTCGGGTTCCTGACCGGGCTCTTCGGCGTCGGGGGTGGCTTCGTCATCGTCCCTGCCCTCACCCTGCTGTTGGCGCTCCCCATGCCCGAGGCGATCGGTACGTCGCTGCTCGTGATCGCCATCAACTCGGGGGTCGCCTTGAGCACCCGGCTGGCAACGGCTGCGACGATCGAGTGGCGGGTCACGATTCCCTTCACGATCGCCGCCGTCGCGGGCGTGCTGAGCGGCTCACGAGTGGCAGGCCGGCTGGACCCCGAGCGCAGCCTCAAGTGGTTTTCCGGGTTGCTCGTCGCCGTGGCGGTGTACACGGCGACCCGTGCCGCCCAGGGCGTGATTGGGTAGCTTGGGTCGCATGGCAGTCCACGAGCTCGGCCATCTGGTCCTCTACGTACGTGATCTCCAACGTTCCGCTGCACTTCTACGGTGACGTGTTGGGCTGGACGCCGGTCGCCCCGTACGGCAACGCGGCGATGGCCTTCTCCGGTGGTCACACCCACCACGAGCTTCTGTTGATCGAGGTGGGTGACGACGCCCCGGGGCCGCCCCGGGGTCGGCGGGTGGGCCTCTATCACTTCGGGCTGAAGGTCGGCGACACCGACGACGAGCTTCGCGCCGTCCTTGCCCAGTTGCAGGACGCCGGCGTCACGATCGTCGGGGCCAGCGACCACACCATCACCCACAGCCTCTACGTCGAGGACCCGGACGGCAACGAGATCGAGCTCTACGTCGACGTGCCGGGGGTCGATTGGCGCGCCGACCCCGCCACCATCGTCGCTCCCATCAGGCCGCTGCGCCTGTAGTCCGACCGGCCGATGGTCCGGGTGAGGCGCCCGCGGTCTTCGTCCGATCGCGGGCTGCAGGCCCCTACGATTCGGTGATCGTGACCGACTCGATCGTCACGGCCTCGGACGGTGGCCCGTCGCCGGTCGAAAGAGCCACGATGGCCTTCACGACCTCGATGCCCTTGGTCACCTTCCCGAAATGGGAATAGTTCGGACCGAGCTCGTTGGGGCCGACGTAGATGAAGAACTGGCTCCCGTTGGTGTTCGGACCCGAGTTGGCCATGGCGAACGAGCCCTCCACGTAAGGGTTGTCCTCGGTGGGAAGCTCGTCGTCGATCGTGTAGCCGGGACCACCCGTACCGGGTGGGTCACCCACGGGGTCGCCGGCTTGGATCACGAAGTCCTTGACCACGCGGTGGAAGTCGTCACCGTCGTAGTAGCCGTATCGGGCCAGGGTCACGAAGTTGTTGACCGTGCCGGGGGCGCGGCTCTCGTCGAGGTCAACGGTGATCTCGCCCTTGGAGGTGACGATGACCGCCCCGTAGTCCTTGCCGGCCTCGATGCACTGCTTGGGCGCAGCGGTGAAGACGCGGACGGGTTCGGAGGGCTTGTCGGCCGGGCCGCACTCGCCCGTGCCGTAGGCGAAGCCCGGCACCGCTTTCGTTGTCGTCGTCGTGGTGTCATCGCCCTTTGCCTTGGCCTTGTCATCCTCGCCGAAAGTTGCGATGGCGAACACGCCCAACGTGACGACGACCAGAAGGACGGCCAGGCGAATGCCCTGCGTCTTCCGACGGGCTCGAAGTGCGGCCTTTTGGTCCGCCTCTCGGCGCTTGGCGCGCCCCTCCTTCTGTCGTTGACGCTTTTCTGTTCCCATGAGCCAGACCCTAATGGAGCCCTGGGCCTCGGGTGAACCTCGACCAGTGGACACTGATGGTGGTAAAAGGGGGAAAATGTCATTGAAGAGGGAGGAATCGGACACCCTCGGTGTCGAAATGTCTTAGAGCCCCTGGAGGGGGTCACTCTCTTCGCGACCTGGAGGACGACGACAAGATGCCCGCAGACCGATCAACATCCACGGGGGGGCCCGCCGGCGGCGACGAGGTCGACATCGACAGCGAAGCCGGTCTCCTCTTCACGTTGGAGGTGGGTCGTCGTCTGCGCTCGGTGCGACACCAGCACGGTCTCTCCCTGCAACAGGTGGAGAAGATGTCCGAGGGTCGCTGGAGCGCATCGACCATCGGTGCCTACGAACGAGGCTTCCGTGTCCTGAACCTTCCCCGGCTTCACGAGTTGGCCCTCTTCTACAACGTCCCGATGACGGCGCTGCTGGGCAAGGGTGACACCCGCGTCGAGGCCGTCACGGCACGTCGGGTGGTCATCGATCTCGTGGCGTTGGACGCAACCGACCGGTCGCCCGCGATCGTCGGCTATCTCCGCCACATCGCCCAGAGTCGTGGCGATTGGAACGGCGCTGTGCTCTCGATCCGCGACTCCGACATGTGGGCACTGGCTGCGCTGATGGGCACCGACGAGGGTTCCCTCGTGCACGAGCTCGCCGATCAGGGCGTGCTGGTCGACTGAGCGTCGGACCCGTCTGCCCGAGGTCCTGGGCTGCCGGTCGCGCTGGTAGCGTTCTTCAGCCATGGCCTTCGTCGTCCAAAAGTTCGGTGGCACCTCGCTGGCGACCCCCGAGCGCATTCGCGAGGTGGCCGACCACATCGCCCGCACCCGTCGTCGGGGCGACGAGGTCGTGGCGGTGGTCAGCGCCATGGGGAAGGAGACCGACGAGCTGTTGCACCTGGCGAGCCAGGTGTCGAAGACCCGGCCCGGTCGGGAGATGGACATGCTCATCACCGCCGGAGAGCGCAAGGCCACCGCGTTGTTGTGCATGGCGCTGCACGACGTCGGCGTGGAGGCCGACAGCTTCACCGGGAGCCAGGCGGGCTTTCTCACCGACGCGACACACACCAACGCTCGCATTCTGGAGGTCAAGGCGGATCGTCTGCGCCATGCCCTCGAGGCCGGCAGGGTGCCCGTGGTGGGAGGGGCACAGGGCATGAGCCCGGGCCGTGACGTCACGTTCCTCGGTCGAGGAGGTTCGGACACGACGGCCGTGGCCGTTGCGGCGGCGCTGAGCGCGGATGCCTGCGAGCTCTACACCGATGTGAGTGGGGTGTACACCGCCGACCCCCGTGTGGTCACGAATGCGCGTCGCATGCATTCCATCAGCTTCGATGAGCTCTTGGAGATGACTGCCTCGGGGTGTCCCAAGCCGGCGATGCGGTCGGTCGAGTTCGCCCGCAGACATAAGGTTGTGCTGCACATTCGTTCGAGCTTCACCTGGGAGCCGGGCACCTGGGTTCGTGAGGAGGACCCGTCCATGGAACAAGCGATCGTCTCGGCCGTGACCCACGACGTCTCCGAAGCCAAGGTGACGGTGTCGGGTGTGCCCGACAAGCCCGGAATCGCGGCGCTTATGTTCCGCTCGTTGGCCGATCGGGATGTCAACGTCGACATGATCGTGCAGAACGTGTCGACACACGGTGTGACCGACATCTCCTTCACCGTCCCCCGCGACCATGTCGATGTCGCGCTGGCAACCTGTCGCGAGCATGTGGGGGCGATCGGCGCCTCGGAGGTCGTTGCCGATTCGTCGATCGCGAAGGTCTCACTGGTCGGGGCGGGCATGAAGTCGAACCCGGGTGTGACGGCGACCATGTTCGAGTGCCTGGCGGCAGCAGGGATCAACATCGAGATGATCTCCACGTCGGCCATCCGCCTGACCTGCGTCGTGGACGAGAGTCGAGTGGAGGAGGCCGTGCAACTCCTTCATGGCGCGTTCGAGATCGACAAGCCGGTCGTCGGTTCCTGACGCCTCGGACGGTCACCCGGGAACGGTAACCGGGGGAACGGGCGGCAGTGCTCGGGCGATATCCTGACCAGATGTCTGTGAATGTGGGGATCGTCGGCGCGACCGGCCTGGTGGGCGGTGTCATGCGTTCGGTACTCGCCGAGCGCGAGTTTCCGTTGACTCGTCTGCGACTGTTCGCGTCCGCCCGTTCAGCCGGCCGGATGATCGAGTGGCAAGGTCGCGGGATCGAGGTCGAGGACGCGGCGACCGCCGACCTTGCGGGTCTGGACATCGCCCTGTTCTCGGCCGGCGCAACCGCTTCGCGCTCACTGGCGCCTCGGTTCGTCGAGGCGGGTGCGGTGGTGATCGACAACTCGTCTGCCTGGCGGATGGATCCCGAGGTGCCGCTGGTGGTGCCGGAGGTGAATGGCGCGGCGTTGGGGACGCGCCCAAAGGGGATCATCGCCAATCCGAATTGCACGACCATGGTCGCCATGCCCGTTCTCAAGCCGCTGCATGACGAGGCGGGTTTGCGCCGCATCATCGTGAGCACGTACCAGGCCGTGTCGGGTGGAGGGTTGGCAGGCATCGCCGAGCTCGAGGAGCAGATCACCAAGGGCTCCATCGGTTCCGCCGCGCTGGTGTTCGACGGGTCCGCAGTCGCCCTGCCGGCGCCGGTTGTCTATGCCGCCCCCATTGCGTTCAACGTGGTGCCACTGGCGGGCAAGCTCCTCGACGACGATTCGGGTGAGACCGATGAGGACCGAAAGCTTCGCAACGAGAGCCGCAAGATCCTGGACATCCCCAACCTTGCCGTGTCGGGCACGTGCGTTCGGGTACCCGTCTACACCGGTCACTCACTGTCGATCAACGCCGAGTTCGAGCGCGCGATGAGTCCGGAGCGCGCACGAGAGCTGTTGGCCGCCGCCCCCGGCGTCGAGTTGAGCGACGTGCCGAATCCCCTTGCCGCCACCGGATCCGATCCCTGTTGGGTGGGCCGCATCCGGCGTGACCCGGGTGTCGAGAACGGACTCGCGCTCTTCGTCGTGGGGGACAACGTGCGGAAGGGAGCGGCGCTCAACGCGGTCCAGATCGCCGAGGTCCTGATCGGCCGGCGGTAGTTACGAGGTTCCCGCCGGTTCCTCCTGGCCTGAGCGAGTTCCCCCACCTCTTCGACGAGCCATGCCATGGATGACGCAATGCCACGCTCACGATCACGTTGACCGTAGGTGTCGGCCATCGATATCTGAAACGACGAGATCTCCACTCGCAAGAGGCTAGGGGTTGGAACGAACACCGACCGAGAACCTCATCGTGTCGATGGTGTTCACGGTCGGTTGGGTGTTCGGCGGGGGTCGTTCACATGAATCCGGGTCAGCGACGCCGGGCTCGTCCGACGTAGCGTGGAGCGACGGTCAGGGAGTCGACGTCGTGGTGCAGGCTGCCGTGTACCTCGCGTTGGCGGCCTTGGCCTTGGCGACGGCGGCCTTGGCCTTGTCGATCTTGCCTTGGATCTCGGCCTTCTTCTCTTCGTCGGCCTTGGCAAGGGCACTCTTCAACTTGGCGAGCCGTTCCTTGGCCTTGACCAACTTCTCCTTGGCCTTCTCGCGAGCTCGGGCTCCCTTTTCGCATGCCTTGGCCTTGAGCTCGGCGCCCCGTTCACCGGCCTTGGCCTTGAGCTCGGCGCCCCGCTCACCGGCCTTGGCCTTCAGCTCGGCGCCCCGTTCACCGGCCTTGGCCTTGAGCTCGGCGCCCCGTTCACCGGCCTTGGCCTTGAGCTCGGCGGCTCGCGCGTCCGCCTTGGCCTTGAGCTCGGCGCCCCGTTCACCGGCCTTGGCCTTGAGCTCCTCGGCTCGCTCAGCCCGGGGCCGTTCGATCCCGCCTTCGGCCCAGGCTGTGCCCGATCCGATCCCGGAGATCAGGATCCCGGCGGTGACGAACGTGATGAGAGGCCTCTTCATCTGACGCTTCCCTTTCATGCGTGCTCCACTTCGCTCCATGGTTGAGGCGTTTGACCACTCTTCGGCAGGTGCCGGAGGGGTCTTGAGGAGCAATACCACGGAAAGTAGTCAGGAAATGGGTGAACCATACGGGCTGAGTGACAGGTCTCGCCGGTGAGGGCGGCCGGCTCGCGCAACCGAACGCATCACCGACGCGGAGGGAACCCTTCCGAGCGCAATGGTCGGGAAGGCGGGATTCGAACCCGCGGCCTCAGCGTCCCGAACGCTGCGCGCTAACCAAGCTGCGCTACTTCCCGTTCTCTCAGGCTAGCTCAAGGGACGGTCCCCGCCGCCGGCATCGCATTGACTCACTCGAAACCTCCCGCGTACACGGGGTCGCAGGCCAAGAAGATCAGCGGGCCGGGCCATCGGCCCGGCCCGCATCGTTTTCTGCCCGAAGGCGGTGGCTCTAGAGGTTGATCGGCAGGAGCACCCGGCTGATCGTGTGAACGATGCCATTCGAGGCCTTGATGTTGCTCGCAAGCGGAAGCACCACAGGGTTCTTGAGGTCGGGTTCTGCATCGACGAGCGCCACAAACTTCACGCCGAAGCTCGCACCCAGCAGCGTGTCCACCTTGTTGCTGAGAGCGACGTCGAAGATTCCCAAGGCCCCGGGTGCCACATGGTAGAGAAGGACGTTCGTCAGGACCGGCACGGGATCGCCGTTGCCGAGGCCGGTCAACGCCCCGACGAGGTATTCCCAGGCGCCGGCTTCGTCTCGGCCTTCGAAGCCCAGATCACGGGCCAGCAAGATAAATGCCCGGTCGTTGGGAGCAAAAACCGTCAGCTTGGCGGCCGGATCATTGAGTGCATCCACGAGCCCAGCGGTCTTTACGGCATTGAGCAAAAGGTCATAGTCGCTGTGGTTTCCGTCGAAGTCCCCACCGCTTGTCGCGACAATCCCGGCGATGGTCGGAGCCGATGACTTCGCCGTCTGTGCCTGTGCAGGAATGGCGGCAGCTCCAACGATGAACAGTGACGCAAGAGAGCCCGCAATAAGTCGACGCATCTGATTTCTCCTTTTTGTGTGGCTCCAGGAACATCCCGTGCCTCGGTTGTTGATCGTTCTACGCATTGGACCCCGCGGGCGGATGCAGACCCGTGTCCTCAACCAGTTCCACTCCGGTGAGCTTCAACGTGAGATCGATACCCTCATCGCCCGCCTCGAACGCATCGCGCTCACAAAGACCACTGCCCCATCACGAGCGATCAACCGCGCTTCAACGGGCGCGACCATCCGGAGATTCTCGGTGAGGCAACGAATCAACGCTCCCGGAGGGTTTCGCGAGGCAACAGGGGCGTGCGAGATGATCCCCAGATGTCGGAGTGTTCCGGCGAAGGCCTCGAGCAGATCGAGCTCGTGAAGCTCGTGCGCCTGGACCCAGCGGGCCTCGGTCAGCTCGGGGTTCATCGAGCCGGGAAGGTCGAATCGGTGCCGAACCTCGATCAGGTGGGTCCAGTAGGACCATCCGCCGTGATCGTCCTCGTGGACCTCGACGACGTCGTACGAGTCAAGGGTGAAACCGACCTCCTCCTCGAACTCCCTGAGCGCCGCGTCGAGAGGCGCCTCGTGGAGATCGATCGCTCCACCCGGGATGGCCCACGTGCCGCCGTGGTGGGTCCAGAGGGCCCGACGGGCCAGGAAGAAGAACTCGCCCTCCTCGCCGGCGTGTCGGATGAGCACGCCTGCGGCACCGTAGCGACCCCAGCGTGGGGTCCCGTCAGCGGCCTGAATGAAGCCGTCACCCGATACCCGGTCATCAGGCATGGGAGAAACCTATCCGCGATACCGTTGCTGCGATGTCCGAGACCCCCGTCGTCACGCGCCGACCAGTGACCACGGTACAGGTGACGCAGGTCCGAAATGGTGTGGCGCGTCATGTCAGCGACGGTCTGGTCACCGAGGAGCCCCTGGAGATTCGAGTGGCCGGACGTGGGGGCGAGGCCACGACACTCTCGGTCACGATGCGCACGCCCGGGCACGATTTCGAGCTGGTCGCAGGCTTCCTGCTCAGCGAGGGAATCATCACGGGCCACGACGACATCGAGGTCATTCGATACTGCCAACGGAGCGAGGAAGCCGCGCAGCTCTACAACGTCGTGACGGCGCGCCTCCGTGGCTCGTTCGAGGTCGAGGCCGTGAGACGCAACGTGATGACCACCTCCAGTTGCGGCATCTGTGGCACGACCTCCATCGAGCAACTCACCCGGCGGTGCGACCCCCCGCGGGTGGGGACCACCATCGGCCTCGGCGCCGTGGCAGGACTCGTCGATCAACTGCGCCCGAGTCAGAAGGTCTTCGCCCGGACGGGAGGACTGCATGCAGCGGGACTTTTCGACGCCCACTCCGGAGCGCTGTTGGCGGTGAGGGAGGACATCGGTCGGCACAACGCCCTCGACAAACTTGTGGGCAACGGGGTGTTGGCCAACGATCTTCCCTTTGACGACAGGGTTCTCATGCTTTCGGGGCGGGTCAGTTTCGAGATGGTGCAGAAAGCGGCGACAGCAGGCATTCCCATCGTTGCCGCGGTCTCCGCGCCGTCGAGTCTGGCGGTCAGGACGGCCCGGGCCCTGGGCGTGACCCTGATCGGGTTCGTGCGTGGTGATGACTGCACGATCTATGCGCACCCCGAGCGCATCGACCTCGGGGTCGGCTCGTGAACGAAGACCGTCGGGTGGTGAGGTCCACCGAACAGCCGGTGCGCATTCGGCCTCCCCGACGAATCCGACGCGACCTGTGGGTCGGCTTCAAGCCGAACGGCGTCGGCGAGGTCAAGCCGAACCACTACGGCGAGATGCTGCGCACGGTGTGGGACAACCGCGACAACCTCCCCTACGCGTGGCGAATCCTCAGCAAAGGGGTGTGCGACGGCTGCGCCCTCGGCGTCGCAGGCTTCCAGGACTGGACGATCGAGGGTGTGCACCTGTGCACGACACGGCTGAACCTTCTACGTCTGAACACCATGGGCGCACTCGACCCGGCGGTGCTGGGTGACGTCGAACACCTGCGAACGCTCGACGGGTCGGCCTTGCGGGCCCTGGGTCGGCTGCCTTATCCGATGGTTCGGCGAGCGGGGGAACCCGGCTTTCGGCGGATCAGTTGGGATGAGGCACTGACGATCGCAGGCGGCAGGTTGCGCACGGCAACGCCGGATCGGATGGCCTTCTATCTCACTGCCAGGGGCATCACGAACGAGGTGTACTACGTCGCGCAGAAGACGGCCCGATTTCTGGGCACGCCCAACATCGACAATGCGGCGAGGATCTGCCACGCGCCGTCGACGGCGATGTTGCAGGAATCGGTCGGCGCCGCCGCGACCACGGTCTCGTACGGCGACGTCATCAATTCGTCCCTGGTGGTGTTGTTCGGATCCAACGTGGCCAACGACCAACCGGTCTTCATGAAGTACCTCTACCTGGCACGCAAGAAGGGGGCGAGGGTAGCGGTCGTCAACCCCTACCGGGAGCCCGGCCTCGAGCGCTATTGGGTTCCCTCGAACATCGAGAGCGCCGTGTTCGGCACGAAGATGACCGATGAGTTCTTCGAGGTGCACACCGGTGGTGACGTGGCATTCATCAATGGCGTGCTCAAGGCCCTGATCGCCGAGGCGGGTCTTGACGAACGGTTCATCGAATATCACTCCCATGGTTTCGACGCGCTGCGAGCCGAGATCGAGGCAACGCCGTTCGACGTGTTCGAGCGCCTCTCCGGATCCTCCCGCGCGGACATGGAACGATTCGCCCGGATGTACGGCTCCGCGCCGAGCGCGGTGCTGGTGTGGTCGATGGGCATCACCCAGCACGTACAGGGTTCGGACGCGGTCCGGGCGATCATCAACCTGGCGTTGGCCCGGGGAAACGTCGGCCGCCCCGGGGCCGGCCTGATGCCCATTCGCGGCCATTCCGGGGTGCAGGGAGGCGCCGAGATGGGGGCCTATGCGACGGCCCTGCCCGGCGGGATCGCCGTCACCCCCGAGTCGGCGGCGAAGCTCAGCGCGCAGTACGGGTTCGCCGTGGCGTCGACGCCAGGTCTGAGCGCCCCCGAGATGATCGAGGCCGCGCATCGTGGTGGGCTCGAGGTGTTGTTCTCGAGCGGTGGCAACTTCCTCGAGGTGCTGCCCGACCCTGCCTATGTGCACGAAGCCCTCCAGCGGGTGGCGTTGCGCATCCATCAGGACATCGTCCTGTCCTCCCAGATGTTGGTCGATCCCGCCGACACGGTGCTGTTGTTTCCGGCCGCGACACGCTACGAGCAGCGTGGCGGGGGGACCGAGACCACCACGGAGCGCCGGATCGTCTTCAGTCCCGAGATCGCGGGACCCCGCATCGGCGAGGCGAGGAGTGAATGGGAGATCTTTGTCGACCTCGCCCGATACACCCATCCGGACCGGGCGGAGTTGGTCTCGTTCGATTCCGGTCAGGCCATTCGCGACGAGATCGCCACTGTCGTGCCCATGTACGACGGCATCCAGCACCTGCGGACGACCGGTGACCAGGTGCAGTGGGGAGGCGAGCGACTGTGCGACAACTGGGAGTTCCCCACCCCTGACGGCCGGGCCCACTTCGGCCTGGTTCGTCCCGCTGAGCTCGACATCCCTGAAGGTCATTTCCTGCTGTCGACCCGTCGGGGCAAGCAGTTCAACACCATGGTCCACAAGGGTCGCGACCCACTGACGGGTTCGATGCGGGACTCCGTGCTCATGGCCGAGGAGGACGCTCGTCAACTGGGCTTCGCGGACGGCGCGGCCGTGGTCGTCCGTTCCGTGCACGGCGAGTTGGCAGGCAAGGTGATGGTTGCGCCCATGAAGCCCCGCAACGTGCAGATGCTCTTTCCCGAGGCCAACGTGTTGTTGGCGTCAGGACCCCACGACGAGCGTTCCAAGATCCCCGACTACAACGCCCTCGTCGAGATCCTCCCTGTCGAGGATCGTCGATGACCAGTCTGTCGGTGGTCATCCCCACCAGGGATCGTCGCGACCAGGTCGTCAGGACGGTCGGTGCGATGCTTGCCGACCCGGCGGTCGCCGAGCTGATCATCGCTGATGATGGTTCCGAAGACGGGACCCCTGAAGCGCTGCAGAAGGGATTCGGGCGTGACGGACGCCTTCGATGCCTCGACGCAGGGGGCAAGGGTAAGGCACATGCCGAGCAGATGGCACTCGACGCCGCCACGGGTGAGGTCGTCCTGTTTCTCGACGACGACGTGCTGCCCGGTCCCGGGCTCGCCGGCGGCCACGTTCGCCACCATGAACAGCGCACGGGTCTGATCGTCGTCGGCTACATGCCCATCGTGGACATCCCAGCTGGTCCGGGCTTTGCCGCCGCCAAGATCTACCAGCGGGACTATGAGCGCATCTGTCGTTCATGGGAGAGCGATCCCGACACGATCCTGCACAACCTCTGGGGCGGCAATGTCTCGTTGCGCCGGGAAGACGCGATTCGCATCGGTCTTCAGTCATCCGAGTTTCCCGGTCGCGCCCGTCACGTCGATCGCGATTTCGGGCTCCGCTGCCTCCGGGAGGGACTGGTCGGCGTCTTCGACCGATCGCTGGCAGCAGTGCACCTGTACGAACGGCCCCTGGATCGCATGGTTGCCGAAGCCCGTTGGCAGGGGACAGGTCTGGTCCACGTGCACGCTCTGCACCCCGACATCATCGGGCCGTTCCATCCCAGGAGTCTGGCGAAGACGGCGACCTGGCAGCGTGCGGCGGTCGTCCGACTGGGGATGAGTCGCGTCGGGCATGGCCCGGTGGTCGCCGCGTTGACCCTTGCCTCTCGTCTCACCGGGACGTTCGGCCGTTACGACGCGGAGCTGGCCATCACACGGCTGTTGCGAAAGTCCGAGCAGGCGTTCCATGCGCGCCGAGAGATCGAGCGGCTGAAGAGACCCTGATCACGCGCCGAGCAGGGGGGTCACGATCACCTGTTGATCTGGCTGCCCTGGTTGTCCATCGCCGTCGCCGCCGGCTCAGCCAGGCCCCAACGGTGGAAGTCGTTGCCGAGGAGCTTCCGGAGGCGACCCATATCTTCGCGCAGCGACTCCTCGATGAACGCCTTGGTCTCGTTGGACAGCTGGGTGTCATCGAGCCGCAGGATGTCGCGGGTTCCCACCCGTCGCCCGAGTTGCCTGATCGACTCGGGAAGTCCGTTCACGAGCCCCTTGTAACCGGGAAGCTTCTTGGCCCTGCGGATGAGGGGCCGCGGCTCCCGCAGCTTGCGATCGGTCCGGTTGAACTCGTGTCCGAGGATCTCCAACTCGACATCAGGGTCGACACCGAGAAACTCGAATACGCCCTTGATCGTCGCCGCCCGGTCGTCGCGCATGTCCTCGGACACGATGACGTGGAGGCGTTCGGGCGGGTACACCTCGAGGTACCGCTCGATCTGGGTTGCGTAGCTGCTCACCGACAGGTACATCGGGTTGGTCCGGATCGCCTCGTCCATGGGCTTGTCCTCGTCGCCACGCAAGGTCATGTACCGGAAGGCCGAGACGATCCGCTCGACCGGATGGCGAATGACGTAGACCAGTCGGGCTTCGGGAAGGACCTCGACCATGCGCTCCGGCACGCCGGCGAAGTTGGGCCAGTTGGTGTAGCTGCCGGTCACCTCACCGATGGCAACCGCATCGCCTGCGTCGTCGAAATGTGATTCGTACCAGGCGAGACCACGGCCCCAGTTGTGCTCGGTCGTGAAGAAGTTGAGCTCCTTGGGTTCGGACATGAAGATCTGCGGGTGCTCCCGCAGATAACCCCAGAGACTGGTAGTTCCGGCTTTGCCCGCGCCGATGACGATGAAGTTCGGGAGCATGTCGACCTCTTCTCCAGGGAACGTGGACCGTTCAGGTGCGTGTGATCTCTTCGGGAATGGCCATGTGTCGAAGAAACCGTGCCGGAGCCCCAGCCCAGACCTGCTCGGATGGTATATCGCCAAGCACGACAGAGCCAAGCCCGACGAGCGCCCAGGCGCCGATCGAGACGTTCTCGCGCACGAGGCAACCGCTGCCCAGATAGGCGCCCTCGCCCACGGCCACCTCACCGGCCAGCCGTACCCCGGCACCGAAGGTGGCATAGGCTCCGATCCGATCGTCGTGGGTGAGCACGCAGTTGGGCATGATCGCGACATGTGGCCCGATCTCGACGTCCGCGGTGGCGACGACGCCGGCCAACACGGTGCAGCCTGCCGCAATGTTGACCGATGAGCCGATCGACGCGGTCGGATGGATGATCGTGGCGTAGCGGTCCGGGGGCAGCGCGAGGGATGCGACAAGCTGCTTGCGCGACCAGTAGCGATCAGGGCGAGCGGTGCAGAGCACGACCTTGGCATCGGGAAGTTGCCCGAGCTCCGATGTCGGTCCGAGCACCTGGAGCCCACCGATGGAGGTGGACGGCGGCAATCCGTTGTCGAGGAAACCGAGAAGGTTCCATCGTGGCTCGATCTGGTTGCAGGCACGAACGGCCTCGGCCGCTTCCCGTCCCAACCCGCCCGCTCCGATCAACACCAGGTTTTCCACAGATCATCCGCTCTCGGAGGCATCAAAATGGCCGACCGATAGGCTGCTTGGGGCTCTTGGCCGGATCATACCTGCGGAAGGTTGCGTCGATGTTGCGAGTGGGAATCACGGGATTGGGGTACTGGGGGCCGAACCTGGCCAGAAACATAGCGAGTTGCTCGAGGACCACGTTGCACGCGCTCTGTGATCGGGACCCCGAACGCCTCGAACGCCTTGGTGTCCAACACCCGACAGCACGATGCCACCTGGAGTTCGAGGCGATGCTCGCCGATCCCGACCTCGATGCGGTTGCCATCGCCACGCCGGTCCACACCCACTTCGCATTGGCGAGCGCAGCCCTCGAGGCGGGCAAGCACGTCCTGGTCGAGAAGCCGTTCACGGCCTCGGCCGAGGAGGCTGCCACACTGCTGAGGCTGGCGGCTGAACGCAAGAGGGTGGTGATGGTCGATCACGTCTTCCTCTACAGCCCGCCCGTTCAGAAGTTGGCGGCACTGCATGCGGCCGGGGAGTTGGGCGAGCTGCTCTTCATCGACTCGGTGCGCATCAACCTCGGCCTGTTCCAGAGCGACGTCAATGTGCTGTGGGATCTCGCCCCCCACGATCTGTCGATCATCGACCATCTCATCGGACGTGCCCCGCTGGGCCTCAGCGCCTCGGGGACCTCACATGCGGGCGATGGTCTGGCCAACGTCGCCTACATCCATCTCGACTACGGCGATGACCTCCTCGCGTCGGTGCACGTGAACTGGCTGTCGCCGGTCAAGATCCGACACTTCCTCGTTGGTGGAAGCCGCCGGAGCGTGTTGTACAACGACCTGGACGCGTCGGAGCCGGTCAAGTTGTACGACCGCGGCATCGACGTCTCGGAAGATCCCGAGGGACGCCGGGCGGCGTTGATATCGTACCGATCAGGTGACGTCCTCTCCCCGAACATCGACAAGTCGGAGCCACTCCAGAACATGATCACCCACTTCGCCGCCTGTGTGGAAACGGGCGCGACGCCGATCTCCGGCCCCGAGCAGGCGTTGCGGGTGGTCGGCATCCTCGAGGCCGCCGACGAGTCCCTTGCGAAGGGTGGATCGTATGTCGAGGTACGAGGTGCCTGATGACGTGAGTCTGGGGATCGGCACGACCGTCCATCCTCTGACCAACCTCTACGGCTGCACGCTCGGTGACGACACCAGAGTGGGCCCGTTTGTCGAGATCCAGCGAGGGGTGGTGATCGGTTCGCGCTGCAAGGTGTCGAGCCACTCCTTCATCTGCGAGGGGGTGACCATCGAGGACGAGGTGTTCATCGGTCACCACGTGTGCTTCACCAACGATCGCCGACCACGTTCGACAAATGCTGATGGAAGCATCCAAACGGCCGACGATTGGGATATGGAACGCACATTGGTACGCAGGAGGGCGAGCATCGGATCGGGAGCGGTCATCCTGCCGGGAGTGATCGTCGGCGAGGGCGCGCTGGTCGGCGCCGGCTCGGTGGTGACGCGCGACGTGCCGGCCGGAGCCACCGTGGTCGGGAACCCCGCGCGGGTACTCGCCGGGGACGTGCGCTGATGACCGAGGTTCCTTTTGCCGACCTGGTGAGCATGCACGCAGATCTCCGTGATTCCTTCGACGAGGCCATCGCCGGGGTCTTCGACACGGGGGCCTTCATCCTCGGTCCGGCCGTCGAGCAGTTCGAACAGGCCTTCGCGAAGGCGACCGGCCGTAGCCATTGCGTGGGCGTGAACTCGGGCACCTCGGCGCTCCATCTTGCGTTGCTCGTGGCCGGGGTGGGTCCCGGCGACGAGGTGGTCACCACGCCTCACACCTGGATCTCGACATCGTGGGCAGTCAGCTATTGCGGCGCGACCCCTGTTTTCGTCGACGTCGACCCCGCTACCGGCAACCTCGACCCGCAGTTGGTGGAGCCTGCCATCACGTCGAGAACAAAGGCGTTGCTCCCCGTCGACCTGTACGGCAATCCCGCGGATCTGCCGGCCTTCGAGAGCCTGGCGACGCGGCACGGCATCGCCCTTGTCGACGACGCGTGTCAGGCGCACGGTGCGCGCCTGCACGGCCGCCCTGTCGGTTCGTTCGGCACCGCCGCCTGCTTCTCGTTCTACCCCGGCAAGAACCTCGGAGCGGCGGGCGAGGGCGGCGCCATCGTCACCGACGACGCCGATGCCGCAGAACGAATGCGTCGGCTGCGAAATCATGCCCAGGCCGGCGCCCATGAGCACCTGGAGATCGGATACAACTACCGCATGGAGGGCCTACAGGGCGCCGTTCTGGGCGCCAAGTTGGCCCTCCTGGAGGGTTGGAACGATCAGCGTCGAGAGGCTGCAGCACGGTACGCGACGATGCTGGCCGGCGTAGCCGGGGTGGTGCGGCCGACGGTGACGCCCGGTGCCGACCCCAACTGGCATCTCTACGTCGTACGGGTTGGGGAGCGCAAGGAGGTGGCGAGCCGCATGCAGGCAATCGGCATCGACGTTCGGTTCCACTATCCGACGCCGGTCCACCTGCAGCCCGCGTACGCCTTCCTCGGCCACAAGCCCGGTGACTTCCCCGTCGCCGAGCGCTTCGCCGCCGAGTGTCTGTCGCTGCCCATGTTCCCCGGCATCACGGCCGCGCAACAGGAGCGCGTCGTGGATGCGTTGATCGCAGCGGTGGAGGTGACGGCATGAGCCCTGACGTGCTGGTCGTGGGCGGCGCCGGCTTCATCGGCTCCGCGCTGGTGCGCGAGCTTGCGACCGGCCATCAGGTTCGGGTGCTCGACGACCTCTCCACGGGCAAGGCCGCCAACGTCGAGGGTGTGGCGAACGTCGATCTGGTTGTGGGCTCGCTGCTCGATCGGGCGCTGGTCGCCGAGACCTTCAAGGGCATCGACGTGGTCTTCCACCTGGCCTGTCTCGGTGTTCGTCATTCGATCCACTCTCCGGAGCGGAATCACGAGGTCAACGCAACCGGTACCCTCCAGCTCCTGGAGGCCGCTCGTGCCGCAGGGGTGTCACGCTTCGTCTACACCAGCACCAGCGAGGTCTACGGCACCGCCACCTCGGTGCCGATGCCCGAGACGCACCCCACGCTGCCTCATACGGTCTACGGGGGCTCGAAGTTGGCCGGCGAGGCCTACGTGCGGGCGTATCACTGCACCTACGGGATGCCCACGGTGGTGCTCCGGCCCTTCAACGCGTACGGACCCCGATCGCATCACGAAGGTGACAGTGGAGAGGTCATTCCGAAGTTCATCCTTCGAGCCATGAACGGACTACCTCCCTTGATGTTCGGCGACGGGACCCAGACGCGTGACTTCACCTACGTCGAGGACACGGCCCGCGGGATCGCCGCCGCGGCCGTCGCGCCGGCGGCGATCGGGGCGACGATCAACCTGGGCAGCGGCTTGGAGACGCCGATCTCCGAGCTTGCGGCTCTGGTGCTGGAAGCAACGGGGCGAGGCGATGTTCGCGCTGAGCATCGGCCCCCTCGTCCCGGTGACATCCTGCGCCTGCTGGCGGATTCACGCCTTGCCGCCGACCTGCTCGGTTGGCGTCCGACGATCGATCTGGGGACGGGCATCGCCAGACTTTTGGACTGGCATCTTGAGCAGGGGACCGATTGGCAGGTGCTCCTCGATGAGGATCGGGAGCGCAACTGGGAAAGGCCGACCGCGTGACACCTCGCTTCGCGATCGCTCGTCCGGAGCTCGGTGAACCGGAATGGCAGGCCGTTCGTGATGTCATCGAGTCGGGATGGGTGACGCAAGGCCCCAAGGTCGTCGAGTTCGAGCGTGCCGTGGCGGACTGGTGCGGCGCCGCGCACGGTGTCGCCGTATCGTCGTGCACCGCCGCGCTTCACCTCTCGCTGGTGTGCGCCGGGGTTGGCCCGGGCGACGAGGTCATCGTGCCGTCGATGTCGTTCATCGCCACCGCCAACGCGGTGGTGCATGCGGGAGCGACACCCGTCTTCGCCGAGGTCGACCCGCTCACCTTCAACCTGGATCTTGCCGATACCGAGTCCCGCATCACGCCCCGGACCCGAGCGATCATGGCCGCCCATCAACTCGGTCTCCCGGTCGACATCGACGCCTTCACCGCTCTGGCCGACCGGCACGGACTGAGCTTCGTCGAGGATGCAGCCTGTGCGATCGGAAGCACCTATCGCGACGCGCCGATCGGGTCGCACAGTGCCTTCGTGTGCTTCTCGTTCCATCCTCGCAAGCTGGTCACCACGGGCGACGGGGGCATGATCCTGACCTCGTCGAGCGAACACGCGGCACGACTTCGCCGACTTCGTCACCACGGCATGACCGTCTCCGACCTCGATCGCCACCAGGCCACGGACATCGTGCGTGAGAGCTACGACGAGGTGGGTTTCAACTACCGCCTTACCGATCTGCAGGCAGCGGTGGGCATCGAGCAGCTTCGGCGGCTGCCGGGGATCGTCGCGAGGCGTCGAGAGCTCGCGGCCGCCTACGACGAGGCTCTTGGTGCCCACGAGGTGATCGGCACGCCGGTGCTGCCGGCCGAGGTGACGTGGAACGTCCAGACCTACGCGGTGCGCCTCGCCGGATTCGACGCCACGCGCCGTGACGAGGTGATGCGCCTGCTGCTGCAGGACGGGATCGCAACCCGGTCCGGGGTGATGACGGCCCACCGAGAGCGTGCCTACACGCATGGCCAGGCACCCGTCCCGCTCCCGCGATCGGAGGTGGCGAGCGACACGTCGATCGCTCTCCCCCTGCACGGCGGCATGACGGAAGCCGATTGCCGTGAGGTTGCGGGCGCACTGGTTCGTGCGGTCGACGCCTCCTGAAGGTCGAAGGTCGACGGGCGGGAACCGCTGGAGCCTCGGGACGCCCCTACTTCAGGGGGTCCTACGACGTCGTGAAC
>CAVURO010000010.1:0-557881 GCA_963743945.1 uncultured Actinomycetes bacterium | reverse complement strand
TGCCGCGGGTGGCGTTGGAGTACGGGCACACGGTGTGAGCCTTCGCGACCAGATCCTGGGCGGCGGACCGGGCGATGTTCGGTGCGTCGACATCGAGCTCGACGGCCAGTCCGAACCCGCCGGACGCGAGCATGCCGATGGCGACGGTCGCCGACACCCTGGTTCCGGTCGTGTCCAGCTTGTTCTCGCCGGCGACCATCTTGAGAGCTGAGTGGAAACAGGCGGCGTAACCCGCAGCGAAGAGCTGTTCGGGGTTGGGGGCTCCGCCGGGACCACCCATCTCCTTGGGGATGCGCAGCTCGAGGTCGATTGTCCCATCCTCGGAGGTCACGTGACCGTTGCGGCCGTCACCCGACGCTTCGACGCTGGTTGTGTACAGGGCGTTCACGGTGCAAAGCCTCCTCGGTCGGAAATATCAAGAGCAATTATATTGTGCCCAAGTAGTCTTTGCAAGAGGTAATTGGCTTGTACCATGGCGTGATCGGCGTGGGGTTGAAGAGGGGAAAGAAGCGGAGGATCAGGTGAAGGAACGGGTCGACGAGCAGCGGTTCGACGAGCAGCGGCTCGACCAACAACTGTGCTTTGCCCTCTATGCGGCAAGTCGGGCTGTGGTGCGAACCTACGCGCCGCTGCTGGCTCCCGAGGGCCTGACCTATCCGCAGTACCTGACGCTGCTCGTGCTCTGGGAGAATCCTGACCTGCCGGTCTCGGTCGGCGAGCTCGGTCGGCGACTTCATCTCGACAGCGGCACGCTCACGCCCCTGCTGAAACGCCTGGAGTCCATGGGGATCGTGGATCGCCGCCGTGACACCAGCGACGAACGCCGGGTCCTGGTGGCCGTGACGGGCGCGGGACTTGCGTTGCGCGGCCGCCTTGCCTGGGTGCCACGGCACCTGGCCCGAAGTGTGGGCATGGAGCTCGCCGACGTCTGTCGACTTCGAGATCAGCTCACCGACCTCATCGGCATCCTCGAGGCGGGCTCCACAGCCGACCGTTTCGAGAACCGTCCTACCGCCTGATCACCGGCTCATGAAGAGGTGATCGCGGCGCGGTCGTAGTTCCTACGGGCATCCTCGATCAGAGGGCGGTTGGTCTCCGCCCACACGACGAGGTTGGCGATCGTTTCGGAGAGGCTTTGGCCGAGGGCGGTGAGGGCGTAGTCGACTCGTGGCGGCACGACCGGGTGAACCGTGCGGGTGACCAGGCCGTCGCGCTCCAGCCCCCGCAGGGAGACGGTGAGCATGCGTTGGCTGATGCCGTCGATGGCGTTGCGAAGCTCGGTGAACCTCAAGGTGCCACCGCTCAGGAGGTGCAGGACGAGGACCGACCACTTGTCGCCGACACGATTCAACACGTCACGAACCGGACAGTCCCCCGGTGCGAGGGCAGGACTCGATGGCTCGGTCGTTGATGTCATGGTTTCTCCAATGTGCCTGAGGCATGTCGAGATGCCCTCTTGAGTCACCTCTCATCATGAACGATCATGCTCACGGGAACAAGAAGTAACCGACCATCCAAAGGAAGTACATGTTCATCGCCGCTGCCATCGTCTCGACGCTTCTGGGGCTCGCGCTCATGGGTTCGGCGGGCGGGAAGCTGACCAGACAACCGCCGGTTGTGAAGATGTTGTCCGAGTTGGGCGTGCCGGAGTCGTGGTTGCCGAGGCTCGCGGCGCTCGAGGTGGCCGGTGGCATCGGCCTCCTGGTTGGTCTGGCGGTTCCGGCCATCGGCATCGCTGCCGCCGTTGGGGTCGTCCTCTATTTCGTGGGAGCCGTGATCACCCACCTCCGGGCGAACGACAAGGCGATTGTGGCGCCGGTGATGATCGGCATCGTTGCTGTCGTTGCGCTGGTTCTCCGAGCGTCAACCATCTGATCCTCCCCGAGCGCACCTCCGAGCTCTGAACACTTGGGCGGTGGCCGCCCGCCTCGGACCGCCCGCCTCGGACCGCAGGCATCGACATCGCAACCCTGCGGGTCTGACGACTCGGGCACCCGCCGAAAGGTAGGCTGACGGCCGGCCGGGGGAGCGTCGGGCCATACCCGGGGGAGTGTCGTGATGGTGGGCGCAATCGTGGACGGCGGCACAGCGGAAGGCGGCACAGCGGAAGGCGGCGGGCGGGAGCGCCGGGCCCCTTCGACCGGCCAAGTGCGCGAGGCGTCCTGGTTCCTGTTCCAGCTGGTGCTTGGTCTCGTTGCCGTCGGCTTCATCGGGTCGGGGGTCCTGGATGTTCATCCTGACCGCGGGAGCGCGGCCGCCCGTACGGCGGAGTGTCGCCTCCTCCGGGACGACGACTCGCTTGTCCAGCTCACCAAACGTTGGCCTCGAGGGAACGTGGCCGGTCAGCTCCAGCGATGGGAGGACTGCGATCGATCGCGCGGGGTCGCGGGCGACACGATACGTCGAGCCGAGCGGGCGGTGTGGTTCGACCTCGCGTTCACCGCCCTTCTGGCGGTTCTCTTCCTGGCAGCGGTGCGCACGGCGAGGCGGCGAAGGCGGTGGCGGCTGGCAGGAGGGATGGCGGCATGGTTCGCGCTCGTCTGGGCCGTCGGGAACCTGTTGGAGAACGCGATGCTGCTCGGTCTCCTGGGCGACGCATCGCGACTCGCCGGCAACGGGGTCCTATCGGGTTTGGAGGTTCCCTCGGCGCTTCGGTGGGTCTCGGCGGCACGAGCGGGATCGTTGTTGGCGGCGGCTCCGGTGGTTGTGGTTTCGCTCGCCATGTCTTTCGCGGCCTTGTTCGGTGTTGGCAAGCCGGCGGACTCGCCGGCGGCGAATCGGGGCCAGGCGGTGATGTCCTTCGCCAAGCGATGGCGTCATCGTCTCGTGGGTCGCCGTTCGTCCATCGTGGAGGAGATGACCCGCTTCGTGGAGGTTGTGCCCGACCCGGATCGGCCCGTGGGTGTGTGTTCCTCGGGTGGCGGCATCCGATCGGCAGCGTTCAATCTGGGCGCCCTCCAGGTTCTCGAAGACCACAAGGAGCTCGAGCGGACTCGATGGTTGACGTGTGTCTCGGGCGGTTCGTACATGGCAGCAGCGTGGGTCACCGGCCGTTCGACCGCCGAGCAGCAGGCACTCCCGGCTCCGACCGCCTGGCAACGTCACTCTGCGGAAGAGGAGCATCTCCGACGAAATGCCTCCTACCTGGCGCCGGGCGGCGGTGGGAAGCTGTGGGCGATCACCCGTTTCGTCTTCGGCCTGGCGATCAATCTGGGGCTGGTGGTGCTCTCCTTCGGCACGGTCTTCCTGCCCTACGGATGGTTCGTGCAGCGTTACCAGGTCCTCGCTCCGGCCACTGCCGGCGGGGTCGTGGCGCTGCCCTCGGGCGGATGCGTGGAGCGTCCCGACGGGACCTTTGCGATCGCCGTCGCAGGCGAGCGGGTGTCGGTTCTCCGAGGCACCCGTGTCGAGCTCGACCGCAACGCCCCACCGATCCGGCCGACGACACCGACGACACCGACGACACCGACGACACCGACGACACCGACGACACCGACGACACCGACGACACCGACGACACCGACGACACCGACCCACCGACTGAGGTCGACTGCTCAGCCATCGGTGCAACGGCGCCGATGACGGCCGGCGCATTGCCGGCTGCGGCGACCAACCGCCTTCTGAAGGGAGGATGGACGGTCGCTCTGGATGTGGACGCCAGGGCGGTGAGGCTCCAGGACGACCTCGTGCGAGGCTGTCTCCGGACCGAGACGCCTTGTCGAACCGACGCGCTGGTCACGATTCCCCAGGGATCTCGGCTCATCCAGGCGAAGCAGGCCCTCCTGACCCTCGGTGAGGACGCTGTTGCCGCGGACAACCAGCTGGTGGAGCGATGTGGCCTGGTTGCCTGTGAAGAGTGGAGGACCCCGTCCTTCCTCGTGTGGGCGGTGCGGGTGGTGGGCGCGCTGGCCGCCACGGGCGGGATGGCCCTCGTCTTGACCCGCCTCTCGAGCGAACTTGCGAGGCGGGTCGAAAGTTGGACCCGCAAGCTCGTCGTGTTTGCGCTGATCCTCGCTCTGTTCGGCGAGGTCATGCCGCGGCTGGTGAGCTGGATCGAGCAGGGCCGCCGGTCGATCGAGGCCGATCTTGCCCCCACGGTTGGGGCCGGGAGTGGGGTCATCCTGCTGGCGTTGGTCTCGCGCGTCGTGGCCTTCGGCGGTTCCTCGGGTCGTGGGGGAACGACCTCGACGTGGTTGCGGACCACGGCACGGTCATTGTGGCAACGCGCGCAGCCGATGTTGGTGAGGGCAGCCGGTTACCTCGCGGGCCCCCTCCTGCTGGTCGCGGTCGCGCTCCTCTTCGCCGGCGACGGGGCGAGTCAGACGCTTCGTCCGAGCCAGCTCTCGTTGTGGCTCAGCCTGCTCGGGTTCCTGGCCATGGTGCTTGCCGCCGGCGACCTCAACGAGTGGTCGCTTCACCCGTTCTACCGGGATCGCCTGAAGGCGGCATTTGCCGCAGATCCGACCACGCTCGAGTGTCGGGTTGACCCACTTGACGAGTTGCCCACCAACCCTGAGCTCATCATCTGCGCGGCGGCGAACATCGCGGATGCACGACTCACCGCTCCCGGACGCCCCGTGGTGTCCTGGACCTTCTCGAGGGACGCCATGGGCAGTCCCGCACTCGGTGTGCTGCCACCGATTGCGAGCAGCGGCATGGTTCCGCCCCGCGACCTCCCTCACTCGTTGGCGCACCTGAACTCGACCTGGGGAGCGGTCGCGGTGTCGGGCGCGGCCTTCTCTCCTGCGATGGGCAAGATGTCCCGCGCCGAACGGATGCTGCTCGCCCTCGGCAACCTGCGCCTCGGACAGTGGTACCCGAACCCGCGCCTTCTGGCGATGGGCGTGGACGATCACGGGACGGACCGGGTTGCCTGGTACGAGACTCATCACCCCAGGCCGTGGTATCTGGCGAAGGAGGCGCTCGGGTTGCACTCGGCCAGTGATCCATGGGTGTACGTGACCGATGGCGGCCACTACGAGAACCTCGGTCTGGTCGAGTTGCTGCGCCGGCGCTGCCTCGAGATCTACTGCCTGGACGCCGCGGGGGATGCGACGAACACCTTCGGCACCTTTGCCGATGCGATGCGGATCGCACGCGGGGAACTGGGCGTGACGATCCAGATCGATCCGTTGCCGATGGCCTCCGACGCGGACGGCATCTCGACGATGGGCGCCTGGGCAGGCGTGGTGCACTACCCGGCGGCCAATGGTCGGCCCGCCGAGACGGGTTGGGTGGTGCTCGCGAAGCTGGCCGTGCCGAAGGACGCGCCCTTCGACATACGCGACCTGGCGCGGACCCTGCCACGCTTTCCAAATCACCCGACCGCCGATCAGCTCTACACCGACCAGAAGTTCGAGGCCTATCGAGCGCTCGGTGCCTATCTTGCGGATGACGCGTTCAGGTTGGCCCAGGACATCCGTGGCCAGGTCAGTCGTTCGGTTCAGGTCGACAAGGCGGTCGAGCGGGCACTGGCCGCGCGCCTGAGGAATCTTTCTCTCCCGGCGGGAACGGTTCACGTCAAGATGCATTGAGCGCGACCGAAAGGCGATGAGGTGAGCATCAGAGGAAAGGCATTCATTGCGGGCGTCTACGAGCACCCGAGACGCGAGATCCCCGATCGCACGTTGACCGAGATCCAGGCCGACGTTGCGTTGGGGGCCCTCGCCGATGCCGGTCTTTCGATCGGCGACGTCGACGGCTACTTCTGCGACTCCAGTGCCGGCTTCGGTCCGCTCACCATGATCGAGTATCTGGGTTTGAGCTGCTCGTACGTCGACTCAACCGAGACGGGCGGCTCCTCGTATCTCGCGCACGTGGGCCACGCCGCCGCAGCCATCGCCGCCGGCAAGTGCAGCGTTGCGCTGGTGACGATGGCGGGCAAGCCCCGCAGCGGCTTGGGCACCTTCCGGCCCTCCGGGGGAGAGGCCACACCCGAGAACAGCTTCGAGGGCCTGTGGGGTGTCACCGGCGCCGTGACGAACTACGCCCTTGCGGCAACCCGACACATGTACGAGTTCGGCACCACGAGCGAGCAGCTCGCGAACATCAAGGTGGCGGCATCGCTGCACGCCCAGCACAACCCGAACGCTTTTCTGCCGAGGGCCGTGACCGTCGAGGAGGTGCTGGAATCGCCCATGGTCAGCGATCCGCTGCATCGCCTGGATTGCTGCGTGGTGACCGACGGGGGCGGTGCGGTGGTGGTCGTCAGCCCGGAGGTCGCGCGCGACCTGGGGCGACGGACGGCCAAGCTGCTCGGCCACGGCGAGACCGTGAAGCACACCGACAACGGACGGGTCGAGCTCACCTACACCGGCGCGGTGTGGTCGGGCCCCAGGGCGTTTGCGGAGGCGGGGGTGAGTCAGGGCGATATCGACTATGCCTCCATCTACGACTCGTTCACCATCACCGTGCTCGAGACGATCGAGGACCTCGGCTTTTGCGCCAAAGGCGAAGGGGGTCGTTTCGTCATGGACGGCGCCCTCGTCGCGCCTCACGGCCGCCTCCCCTTCAACACCGACGGAGGGGGTCTCTGCAACAACCATCCCAGCAACCGGGGTGGTATCACCAAGATCATCGAGGCGGTTCGCCAGTTGCGTGGCGAGGCCCATCCCGCCGTGCAGGTGCCCGACTGTCAGATCGTCCTTGCACACGGAACAGGCGGCTCGATCGCGACGCGCATGGGCAGCGTCACCCTCATCCTCGGTCAGGAGGACGCATGAGCACGGAGACCGGTCTTCCGACCCCCGCACCGAAGCCCACCTCGGAGACCGAGACGTTCTGGGCGGGCACTGCCGAGGGCAAGTTGTTGTTGGCCCGTTGTGACGCCTGCGCCACGGTGATCTGGTACCCCCGCTCCTTCTGCCCCGCGTGCGCCGGTCGCTCGACGACCTGGATCGAGGCCTCCGGTCGGGGCACGGTCTACAGCTTCACCATCGTTCGTCGGGGCGTGGGCGCCTACAAGGAGTCGGCCCCGTTCGTCGTCGCCTACGTCGAGTTGGAGGAGGGTCCGCGGGTCATGACCAACGTCATCGGCGACCCCGAGACCGTGGAGGTGGGGATGGCCGTGGAGGTCGTGTTCCACGACACGGGCGAGGGGAGCGCCCTCTACCGCTTTCGCCGCGTCTGAGTCCTCGCGCCGTGGGGCCGGTGCATCGAGCGGTTGCCCATGCACCGGCCCCACCGGCGAACAGCGGATTCCGACGAGGTCACGAGACGACTCGTGCCTGTCGGCTTTCAGGTTGGCCCTATGGGCCGTGGTCTACTGAACCAGGAGGTTGTTGCCGGGCCCTCCGACCAGCGCGTCCTTGCCGGCCTCTCCGTAGAGCTCGTCATTTCCGAGCCCGCCGATGAGCTTGTCCGGTCCATTGCCACCGAAGACGACATCGTTGCCGTTCTGGCCCTCGACCTTGTCGGCTCCGTCACCGGCGCAGATCAGGTCGTCGCCCTTGCCGCCAAACACGTTGTCATGGCCACCGAGCGCCACGATCACGTCGTTGCCCTTGGTGCCGTGGATCACCTCGGACTTCTCGGTGCCCACGATGGTTGCCGGAATCCCGTTGCACGTGGGCCCTGGGGCCACCTCCCAGGTTGCGGTCACCTTGTTGGAGGTCTGTGTGAGGCCGTTCGCGTCCACGAACGTGGCGTGGATCGTGTCCTCACCGGTTGTCGTGCCCACGTAGTCGAACGTGGCGACACCCGCGGCATCGGTTGGCGCCGTGCCCATGATTCCGACATGAGGTCCGGCGATGACCTCGAAGGACACGGTCGTTCCCGCGATCGGCGTTCCCGGAACGGGATCATCGGTGGTGACCGTGGCGCTCACGGTGTGCGTCTGACCGACGTTTTTGGTTGCGGTTGCCGGGGCCAGATCGATGTCGCTGATGACCTGGACGCCCCGGGCGAGGATGTACGGGGTGCCAACCGTGCCGTCCGGCGCGGTGTAGGCCGAGCCGATGTCCTTGGCGATCGCCAACACCTCGAACGAGGTTGGCCAGGTGTCGAAGCCCTCGTGCACCGAGCAGGACCAATTCGACAGCGTCGCATCGGTGAGGCCCGTGAGCGCAGGGTGCGTGGCGGTGATGTGGGCGTCGTTGTAGCAGCCCACGCCCGTGGCGGTGAAGGTGCCCAGGCCGTCGAGCAGAGGCACCGGCGTGAGTGCGGCGGTGTCGTGGTAGTAGCAGCTCAACGAGATGTAGGCGCCGGTCTTCCCGGCTTCCGCAACGCTGAATGCGGCAGCCTTCTCCATGAGGTCGGCTCCACCTTGTGTCTGGTGGAAGGTCTCATCGGTGCCGATGATGACGACGTTGCCGTCGACCACCGACGACCAGGTTGGTGCGTTGGTGCTCGCCGGTGCTTCCGGACCGAGCGCAGCGCAGGTGGGATCCCCCAGCACGATGGCGTCGTAGGCGTCGAAGTCCGCTGCCGTCATGGCGGACCAGGTCGGCCCGTCCACCACGACAGGGGTCTTGCCCGCAAGCGTGAACTTCTGTGCGAGCGTGCTCCCGACGCCCCCGGTCACCGTGGAGTCCAGGATCAGGACCTCGCCCCCTGCCGCGCCCGCCCCGGGGGCAGCAAGGAACGGAAGCGCCGTCGCGGTCAGGGCGGCGCAGACGAGTCCTGCCACCCTCCTCCTGCGTGCTCTGCTCGTGTCGGAAAACTCGGTGTGATTCATGGGTCCTCCCCTCTCTCGAGGTCACGTGGACCTCGTTCGCCGGCCAATCCGTGGCCGACACCCAACTTGGGTTCAGGGGTGGAGAGCCGGATGACATCGGGTCTGATACGGCAGATCGGACGTTGTTCGCGCAGTGTTTGCCCGTACGCAACCTATGGGCGCGATGGGGTTCATCCGGTGTCCCTAGGTTGCTCCTTGTCGATCCATCGAGCGTCGACTCGTCGAGCAAAGGAGCGTCCTTCATCATGAGATCTCGTCTTGTTCTCGCATCCGGTTTCGGGGCTGTCGTCCTCGCAGCCTCCACAAACCTGGCAACAGCCGCATCGATCTTTGATCACGGCCCCATGGGCTTTGAGCCCATCGCGGGTTCGGCCTACGGAGCGAGCTGGGATCCTGCCGCTCCGTGGGTGGTTCCGCAGGGCTACAGCCAAGAGCTCGTCTCGGGTGAGACCGCCGACCGTTGTGGAGGCGCAGGCCTCGACATCTACGGCGGGGGCCTCGACGACTGGAACGACATGAACACCGTGAACGAGACCGGTCGCAAGCGTGGTCGCTATCTCTATCGGACCCACGAGGTCCGTCTCGCCGTTCCCGGCTCTGACCCCATCTACCCCGATGGTGGTGCGGTGTCGGTGGTCGATCTCGAGACGTGCGAAGCCCGCGTGATCGCACAGGACCCGACCTGGACGGCACTTGACGGCATCCGATGGACCCCATGGGGCACCGTCTTGTTCGCCGAGGAGACCGATGGCGGGCGCCTCTTCGAACTGACCCCGGACCGGAAAGATCCGATGTCGGGAACGGTCGTGGAGCGTCCGGCCCTCGGCAAGCTCGCCCATGAGGGCATCGAGATCGGGCTGGACGGTTCGGTCTACGTCATCGACGAGAGCCGCGGGCAGAGCGACGGTGCGGGCGGCGGCATCTACCGATTCGTGCCCGATCGTTACGGCGACCTGTCCTCCGGGGCGTTGTTCGTCCTCGGGGTCAACGGAGAGACCGTCGTGGGTGAAGGAGTCGGGCAGGGAGCCTGGATCGGCCCGATCGATCCTGCGACGGCATCTGATGCCGGCACGCTTGCCGGCGGCACCAGCTACCAGCGCCCGGAGGATCTCGAGCGGATCGGCCGGACGCTCTACGTTGCGGTCACCGAGGGCACCCGCACGGGCTCTACGGAGAACTACGACGGGCGGGTGCTCGCCATCGACCTTCTGAGCCTCGAGGTGACGAACTACGTCAAGCCGGGCCTCAACGCTCCCCTCGAGTCCGGTGTCGTGACCGGTTTCGACAACCCCGACAACCTGGCGGAGGGTCCTGACGGCAAGCTTTGGATCATCGAGGACAATGTTCCCTCCGACATCTGGGTGGCCGCGGGCCGGGGTGGTCAGGCCGATGCCCTCGCCCTGTTCGCCTCGCTGACCGATCCCGAAGCGGAGGGCACGGGCGTGTACTTCGGCAAGGACCCCCACACGTTGTTCGTGAACGTCCAGCATTCCAAGAGCATCGACGGTGACGGTACGTGGGCAATCACGAAGACCGGGCGGTCATGAGGATCTTGGCTGTCTGAACAAGGCAGCCGAGAAGGTGTCACATCGGGTCGGTCTCCGTTCGGGGGCCGACCCGATTCGCGTCCGGACACGCACGTGAGGTCGGCGTCAGGCCGGGTTGATCGGCTCGCACAGGCCCGCTCGGCGTGAGCGTCCGGACGCGTTGGACGGCGTCAGGTCAGGTTGATCGGCACTCCGAGGCTCGCCAGGAGCGTCCGGACGCGTCGGCCGATCTCGTCTCGGACCGGTCGCACCTCCTCGATCCCCTTGCCGGCCGGGTCGCTCAGCACCCAGTCCTCGTAGCGCTTTCCCGGAAAGACAGGGCAGGTGTCGCCGCAGCCCATGGTCACCACCACGTCGGCCGCCTGCACGATGTCGTCGGTCCAGCGCCTCGGGGAGGCCTCGGAGATGTCGATACCGATCTCTGCCATGGCAGCCACCGCTGCCGGATTCACGTCCTTCGCCGGTTCCGAGCCACCGGACCAGGCGATGGCACGGTCACCGGCAAGGTGTCGGAACCAGCCGAGGGCCATCTGTGAGCGACCCGCGTTGTGCACGCACAGGAAGAGCACCCCGGGCCTGGCCCCGTCGCCGTTTTCATGCATGGGTTTGGGGCACGACGACGGTGGAGGCCACGGTTTCGATGGTGGGGAGGGTGGTGGGATAGAGGAAACGGACGAGCCCGATGGCCGACACGGCGCCGAGGAGCTGGCAGACCAGGAAGGCGGGAACCGACCCGGGGTCGATGCCGGCAAAGGTGTCGGAAAGGGTCCGGGCGAGGGTCACGGCCGGGTTGGCGAAGCTGGTGGACGACGTGAAGAAGTAGGCGCCACCGATGTAGGCCGCGACGGCGAACGGGGCAAGGACGGCCCTGCCGGATCGAACAACGCCGAAGATGACCAGCAGCAGACCGAAGGTCGCGACGACCTCGCTGAGCCAAAGCCCCCCGGAGCTGCGGTCGTGCGTCGCGAGCTGCAGGGCCGGCAGATCGAACATCAGATTCGCCACGACGGCACCGAGCGCCCCTCCCGCGATCTGGGCTGTCCAGTAGACGATGGTCTCGGTGGTGGTCAAGGCTCCGAGGACTCGGTCGGCCAGGGTCACGACCGGGTTCAGATGGGCGCCCGATACCGGTCCGACGGCCAGGATGATGGCCACCAGCGCACCGGCGGTCGCCAACGCGTTCTCGAGCAGTTGCAGTCCATCGTCGTCGGACAGCCGGGATGCGGCGATGCCCGAGCCGATGACCGCAAGCACCAACAGGGCGGTGCCCACGGCCTCGGCCGTTGCTCGTCGGGCCAGTTCCAGGTTGGTGGTCAAGCGCCGATCTCCCGCGTTAGATTGACAAACATCGATGAGCCTACAAAATGTATTGACGTCTATCAATGGAAAGATCATTCCATGGGAAATGGTGACCGGTTGGGGCCAAGGACGACGCAGGCAGTCGCCGATGGCGATGCGTGTTGCCCGGTCGTGCTCGCGTCGCCCCTGAGCGAGTCCCGGGCGGAGGAGGTGGCGTCCGATTTCGCCGTGCTGTCCGACCCGGCGCGGCTGCGCCTCCTCAGCCTCATCGCTTCGGCCGATGGGGGCGAGGTCTGCGTCTGCGATCTGGTGGAGCCGCTGGGTCGCTCTCAGCCGACCGTTTCCCACCACCTCAAGATCCTCACCGAGGCCGGAATGGTCGTGGGCGACAGGCGAGGCCGTTGGGTCTGGTATCGAGTCGTTCCCGAACGACTCGGCGGGTTGCGCAGCGTCCTGGCCTGAACAGCGTCCTGACCTGAACAGCGTCTGGGCCGCCGAGCCTGGTGCCGACTACCCTCCGCTCACCACCGCTCCGTTTGCACGGAACTCGATGCCCTTGAAGTCGCCGGCGTTGCGCCATGCGTCGATGTAGGTGAAGTAGGCCACGGGGCCGCCGGGATAGCCGGCCGAGTTGAGCTTCTCGCGCTTGCCCATGGGCTTGCCCTCGTTGTTGTAGTAGCCCGGCGTGCAGTCGAGGTCGCCGAGGAATGCACCCATGTTGTTGTCCAGAGCGGCGACCCACTTCTGCTCGGCCTCATCGGTGCACTCGATCTCGTCGGCCCCGACCTCGAGTGCATGGGCGATCACGGTGGCGATCGTCCGGGCGCTCTCCACGTGGTTGTGGGTGATGTTGGAGATGAGGTTGGCGCCCTGGCTCAGGCCCACGACGAACATGTTGGGGAAGTCGTGCACGTGGATGCCGTGCAGGCTCTGCATGCCGTCGTCCCAGCGCTTGCCGAGGGTGATGCCGTTACGCCCGATCGTTTCGAAACCGGACCGGCGCGCATAGTCGGTGCCAACCTCGAAGCCCGACGCGAAGATCAGACAATCCAGCTCGTAGTGCACGCCGTTGGCCCACACGCCGGTCTCGTCGATGCGCTCGACGCCCTTGCCGCCGGTGTCGACGAGATGGGCGGAAGGCTCGTTGTAGGCCTGGAGGTACTCGTCGTGGAAGCAGGGCCGCTTGCAGAGCTGGCGATACCAGGGCTTGAGCGCCTCGGCGGTGGCGGGGTCCTCGACGATGGCATCGACCCGTGAGCGGATCTCCTCCATCTTCTCGTCGTCGCTGTCGCCGAACGCTTCCTTGATCGTGTCGGCGCTGAAGACCAACCCCGGCTCACTCATCTTGGCCATGATCTTGTCGCGGATGCGCTGGGCGATGTCGGTCCAGCCGTCCTTGACCAGATCCTCGTCGGCGAAACCGCCGGTCTGCAGGGTCGCGAAGTTCGTCAGCCACTTCTGTTGCCAGCCCGAACCGAGGGCAGCGAACTCCTCGGGGTCGATCGGGTGGTTGTTGCGCACATCGATCGAGGACGGCGTGCGCTGGAAGACGTAGAGATCCTGTGAATCCCTCGCCAGTTGGGGAATGCACTGGATGCCCGTCGCTCCGGTGCCGATGATGCCCACCCTCTTGTCGGCAAGGTTCGCGAGGGGAGCGCCCTCGTAGCTGCCGCCGGTGTAGGCGTAGTCCCATCGGCTCGTGTGGAAGCTGTGGCCTGCGAAGGTCTCGATGCCGGGGATGCCGGGAAGCTTCGGGCGGTGCAACGGACCGGTGCCCATGGTCACGAAGCGGGCGCGGATCTCGTCGCCGCGGTTGGTATGGATGACCCAGCGTGACGACGTGGCCTCCCATTCGAGGTTGGTGACCTCGGTCGAGAAGAGGGCGTTGTTGTAGAGCCCGAAGGTGGTGGCGATGCGCTTGGCCTGGCCGTAGATCTCGGGCGCCTTGGTGTACTTCATGGTGGGCATGTGCCCGGTTTCCTCGAGCAGGGGAAGGTAGATCATTGCGGCGGTGTCGCACATCGCGCCGGGGTAGCGGTTCCAGTACCAGGCGCCGCCCACGTCGCCGCCACCCTCGATGATCCGAACGTCCTCGACGCCGGCCTCCTTCAGGCGGGCGCCGGTCACGAGGCCGGCAAATCCGCCGCCGATGATCGCCACGGTGACCTCGTCGCGGAGCGGTTCACGCTCGACCCGCTCCACATAGGGGTCGTCGAGGAAATGGGCAAAGCGCCCTGTGGGCTCGATGTACTGCTCGTTGCCGTCCTCGCGCAGGCGCTTGTCCCGCTCGGCGCGGTACTTGAGCCGCAGGGCCTCGTGGTCGATGGTCTTGGTCGGTGTGCTGGGCATGACCCCCCCTTTTTCCGGTAGCGGCAGGATAGAACTCCACGAAGTCCCGGCACAATCTGGTCTCATCGTGTCACCGACAGCCCACAGAGCTCTCGGGATCGATCAGCCGACGACAGAACCTCAACGAGGAATAATCCTACAGTTCATTGACTGATAATCAAGAGTATAGGTATACTCTTGAGTGTACCTCTGAAGGTGTTCGGAGGCCGATCCCAAGGGGGACCCATGAGCAACCTGCAACTCGAGTACACAAGAGAAGAGCTGCTGGCAACTGACACGATCGATGAGCCACTCGTTCTCTCCGATGTTCGCTGCCACGGAGGCCTTCGTTCCGATGGCTCCTACGTGACGCCGCGGACCCGGTTCCGCAACCCCGCCATCGAGGCGTGGGAGCAGAACCACCTGGAGCATTTCGGGGGCGAGATCCTCCATGCTCCGCTGGAGACCTGGCCCCGAAACTATCCAAACGTGGAGCAGTCGAAGTTTCTGCTCCGTAACGGCATTCGCGAGCCGATCATCGCCAACCTGACCCGCATCGGAACGGTGGAGGGCTTCGGGGCGATGCTGGGCTACCTCGGATTGCCGGACATGCAACGGTTCTTCGTCGAGGACATCCGCGGCACGTCCATCGACCATCTCTCCAAGGGCCTGCTGGAGGCCCACGGGCGCGACGAAGGTGGGTGGGAGGAGGAAGCCGGCCACAAGCACATGTGGTACGTGGTTCGTGACATCGCCTTCGAGGATCCGCTGACCGAGGATCAAACCGAGGTCATGATGGAGCGCCTTGGCTTCGGAGGCGGGGCCGGGGCCGGGGGCGCCGGTGATGTCTCGTCGGCTCGCGAACGCTTCATGGGTCGACGCACGTTCGAGGACCTCGATGTCGGCCTCGAGATGCTCCTGTCGATGACCACCCGAGTGCTGTTCGTCGAGTGCAAGGCCTTCCACGTGTTCAACTGGGCCCAGGAACTGCTCGCCGACGACGACCTCGTCGCAGGCGAGGGTCGGGCACCCGAGTTGGTGTCCTACATCCTGCGTGACGAGATGCCCCATGTCGGCTACGCCCAGGTGGCGTTGACCGAGATGCGCGATCGAACGTTCGTCGGGCAATCGGGGCGCCGTTACCCCGGTGAGGAGATCATCGGGTCGCTGTGGAACGCCGCCCTGGCCGATTCGATGGGGGTGCTGGAGGACCAGAACCGGATGTTCGTGCTCGCCGAGGTCGAGCGGGCCCTGGAGGGAAGGCGGAACGGGGCGGAGCTTCTGGAGGAGTTCCATCGCCTGGGCGACATCCGCCCGGGTCCGGACGGGACGTTCGGAGGGGCAGCCGCCAAGGTGGTGACCTACTGACCGCCTTCGGGCCTGGTGACCAGGGAGGGGGCCTCTTGTCGAGTTGTTCCCAGGAACTAGGTTTCGGTCATGACCTCCTCCTCTCCCCTGACACCGAGCTCGACGTCGTCGGTCTCGGAAACGCTCTTGTCGATGTGATCGCTCCGGCCACCGAGGCCTTCCTCGTGGAGCACGGTCTGCACAAGGGGTCGATGAGCCTCGTCGGAGCGGACGAGGCACAACACCTCTATGACGCCATGGGTCAGGCCGTCGAGGTCTCCGGCGGTTCGGCGGCGAACACGCTCGCCGGCATAGCGTCGTTCGGCGGACGGGCCGGGTTCATCGGGCGCGTCCGTGACGACGAGCTGGGCGCCGTGTTCGCCCATGACATCCGGGCGGCGGGCGTTGCCTTTCCCATCCCTCCTGCCTCGGAAGGGCTTCCGACGGGACGCTGCCTCGTGGCCGTGACCCCCGATGCCCAGCGCACGATGAGCACGCTGTTGGGCGCCGCCGCCCAACTCGGGCCCGAGGATGTCGACGAGGCTCTGGTTGCGGGAGCGGCGATCTGCTACCTGGAGGGCTACCTCTTCGAGCAACCTGCGGCTCGTGCGGCGTTCGACAAGGCGGCAGCGGTTGCGCACGGCGCGGGTCGCAAGGTGGCACTCACGCTCTCGGACTCGTTCTGTGTCGAGCGTTCGCCCGACGGATTCCGCGATCTCGTGGAGCGCACCGTCGACGTGCTTTTCGGCAACGAGGACGAGCTGCGTGCGCTCTATGCCACCACGAGCACCGAGGAGGCGCTGGAGCACGCGCAGCGATGGTGCGACCTGATCGTGGTCACCCGCGGTGCTGCCGGATCCACCGTCGTCTCGGGCGCCAGCCGACACGATGTTGCCGCTGTCCCGGTTGTCCGGGTGGTCGATACGACGGGCGCCGGCGATCTCTTTGCCGCAGGCTTTCTCCACGGCCTGACCTCCGGCCGTGATCTGCCGGCGTGCGCCCGTCTCGGTTCGGTGGCGGCGGCAGAGGTGATCTCACATTTCGGTGCCCGCCCCGAGACCAGCCTCGCCGAGATTGCGGTCTCGGTGCTCGATTGACCGACGTGGCGGCCCATGGATGGCGACGAGGTTTCGGGTTCCGCTGAAACCTCGGACGACCCGGCCGGCGACGGGTTGCAGCGTCGCCCACGGTGGGGCCTCACCCGCGAGATCGGCGGTCACGAGGATCGAGCCCGGTGTGGCGCAGTCGGAGAGCCGCGCAGCCAGGTTGACGGCGCGTCCCACGTAGTCGTCGTCCTCGAACAACACCACCGGGCCACGCGCGATGCCCCCTCGCATGAGGAGCGGCGAGCTGAGCGAGGTCATGCCGGCGTTCAGCTCGACGGCGGCGATGATGACCGATCGGGGCTTCGATGCCGCGAGCATCACGCCGTCGCCGAGCCACTTCACGATGCGTACGTGGTGTGCCCAGCAGGCACGACGGGTTTCCGCACGGAACTGGTTCAGGACATCCACCGCCTCGTCGTCGCCCACGACATCGGTGAAGGTCGTGAAGCCGCAGAGGTCGAAGAAAGCGAAGGTTCGCTCCACCCGCACGAACAGTCGGTCGTGAACCGTGTCCTCGTGAACCGTGTCCTCGTGAACCGTGTCGTCCGGGATGGGGTGGTCCAGCGCCGTGTGGTCCCGAATCGCATCCTCGCACCGAATGGCGCGATCGACTTCCATGATCTTCGTTCCATCCGCCATGACCAAACCCTCCCCCTGTTGCATGGCGAGGATGTTGATGTCAAGTGAACGAATGGTTACGCGTGGCTGACTATTTCTGCATCGCACGAGCTGAGCGGTCTACGAGTCACCCTCGGTGTCAGGTGGCAGGAATGCGAACTCCAGATCACCGAGGCGGACCAAGGTCGAGGCGACCCAACCGCCGATGGCGCCGAATTGATCGTCGAGCACCGAGCCGTCGACCAGTGTCGCTTCGGTCAGGGGTATCGTGCCCTCGTAGGAGACCTCGATGGCGAGCTCGGACGGATCCGACGGGTTGACGGGGAAGACCTGCTCGATCGTGGGGCCGGACCGCTCCAGGCGTTCCCCGCCGATGGGTGGGCTCCACTCCGGCAGGACGTCGAGCACCTTCCCAGGGTCCGGACGTTCGGACAGCCGCTGGATCCGCATGGTCACCTCGACGAGAATCTCCGGTGGCTCGGTGAAGGGCTCACCGATGTACCACTTGCGGTAGGCGGTCTGTGCCCACGTCGGCCAGTCGAGGCCGATGTCGGCAAGGATCCGCGGCGGGGAGCCCTCGCCGGGCAGGCCATAGCTCGTCTCCCAGGTGACGTCACCCAGCAGGATGTCGACCTGGAAACGCTCCTCGAAGGCCTGACGTTCCAGGAGTGCCGCCTCGAGTGCGTCGCGCAGGGCGCCGATGGCATCGGTGAAGACGTGGTCGAGCATGCCGAGGTGACACTAGCGGTCAGGCCGGTGGTCGCGGTGCGGAGGGCTCGGGGGTCATGAACGCGACCGCGGTCTCGAGTCCGGCGGTCCTGCGCAGCGTGGCGATGGACCGGCCGGGTTGCACGGCGCCCTTGATCCGCCCGATCTGTTCGCCGAGGAAGGACGCCGTCGCCTCGAGGTCGCCAACCGTGAAGGCGAGCCCGAAGAATCGGGCGTCTCCCTCGCCGCCATCCTGTTCGGGACCTACCAGCTCGAGCACGACCTCGCCCATGCGGAAGAAGACCTGGCGCATGGGTTGGCCGAACGCCTCGTGCCGGCGGGTGCGACGAGGCTCGAGACCGAGCCCCTCGAGCGCGGCGACCGTGACATCGAGGCTCGGTGAGAACACCACCAGGTGATCGATGCTCCGAGTGCCATTGGCGTGCGGCGGCGCAGCGTCGGCGGCGGAGGGGAAATCGAACGAGGGCGCAACCACCGACGATGGCGCAACCACCGTTGTGGGAAGGCCATTGATGAGGCGTTCGCCGGTCGGGCAGGTGTCGGTGGACACGGTCCATCCCTGGACCCCTCGTGCCCCCTCGACGACGCTCAGCTGCAGGTGTACCGTGCCGACCCGACAGGAGCCTTCCTCGTCGACGGTGAAGCCGGCGTCGCGCCAGCGTCGCGGGTCGTCGGCAATGTCAAGCACCGAGATGGTTGGTGCAAGGCCCATGACTCCGAGCGATTCGGCCGGTTCGCCGGTCTGAAAGAGTCAGCCCCGGCCGGCGTTGGGCTTGGTGCCGTGGTTCGCCTTGCACTTGCGGGCCTTCATCTTGCGCTTATCGGTCTTCTTCGACATGCCACGAGGCTACCGCCTCTGCGGCACCGGCGACGAGGCGGCGGAACGCTACGGTGGGGGCCACATGGAACGTTTCGGCTTCGTCGGCCTTCCCAACGCCGGGAAGTCCTCACTTTTCAACGCCCTGTCCCGCGGCTCGGCCCTTGCTGCGGCCTACCCGTTTGCCACGGTCGATCCGAACGTGGGTATGGCCAGGGTCCCCGACGACCGCCTCGATCGCCTCGCGGCGATGTCGAGATCGGAGAAGGTGGTTCCCGCCACCGTCGAGTTCGTCGACATCGGCGGCCTGGTCGAGGGTGCGAGCACGGGCGAAGGCCTTGGAAACCGCTTCCTGGCCCACATTCGGGAGGTCGACGCGGTGGTCTTCGTGCTTCGGGCCTTCACCGACACGGACGTGATGGGTCCGACCGATCCGCTCGAGCACCTGGGCACGGTGGAGACCGAGTTGGCGCTCGCCGACCTTGCGAGCATCGAGGGAAGGGTCGAGCGCCACCGCAAGGCTTCGCGTCTGGACAAGACGCTCGTGCCCGAGGTCGAGGCCCTCGATGCCGCGCTCGCATGCCTGAGCGAGGGGACCCCCCTGTACCGATCAGGTTTGAGTGCCGAGGTGCGGGCCTTGTTGGCGCCCTGGTTCCTGTTGACCAACAAGCCCGTTCTGGTGGTGGTCAACATCGGTGACGACCAGCTCGACGATGCCGAGGCACTGACCAAGCCCGTGGTGGATGCGTTCGGCCCCGGTGTGGAGGTGTTGCCGATCTGCGTGCAACTCGAGGCGGAGGCAGCACAGCTCGCCCCCGAGGAGCACGCCGAGATGTTGGCCGAGCTGGGCTTGGGCGAAGGGGCCCTGCCTCGATTGTTGCGCTCGGCGTATGCCGCGCTCGGGCGTCGCACGTTCTTCACCACGGGGGAGAAGGAATCCCGGGCCTGGACGTTTCGAGCCGGCGCCAAGGCGCCCGAGTGTGCCGGCGTGATCCACACGGACTTCCAGCGGGGCTTCATCAAGGCCGAGTGCGTTCGCTGGGATGAGCTGCTCGAGCTCGGTTCGTGGTCCGCAGCCCGCGACGTCGGCAAGCTCCGCATCGAGGGCAAGGACTACGAGGTTGCCGACGGTGATGTGATGGAGTTTCGTTTCAACGTGTGAGTCCGAAGGACGAGACGAGGCCGCTATGCCGTGGTTGATGCGAGACGGGTTGGTGTTGGCCTCCCTGGAAGAGGCCTCGTCATGGGCCGATCGAGCACGTGGGCTCCTGGGGCGAGAGGGCGTCGACGGCGCCCTGTTGTTGCGCCCGGCCATGTCGGTGCACACCCTCGGCATGCGCTTCCCCCTCGACGTCGCCTTCTGCGACGCCGACCTGGTGGTCATCGCCATGGTGCACATGGAGCCATGGCGCGTCGGGCGCCCCCGCCGAAGGGCGCGCTGTGTGATCGAGGCCGAGGCCGGGGCGTTCGAGGACTGGCATCTTCGCCTCGGCGATCAACTGGAGGTGCAGGGATGACCCCGGAGGGCCTGTTGGTGTTGGTTGCGACCCCGATCGGCAACCTCGAGGATCTGGCGCCGCGGGCGATCCGAACCCTGGCCGAGGCCGACCTGGTCGTGTGCGAGGACACCCGGCGGACCGGACGTCTGCTGGCGTCCTCGGGGGTCAAGGCTCGCCAACTGCTGGCGATGCATGCGCACAACGAGGCGCGCCAGGTCGAGGCCGTGATGGCCCGACTTCTCATCGGCGAGACCGTCGCCATGGTCACCGATGCAGGTCTTCCGGGCATCTCCGACCCCGGCGAGCGTCTCGTTCGGGCAGCGATCGGGGCCGGTGTCGAGGTGCGGGTGGTTCCCGGACCCTCCGCCGGTTTGGCCGGCCTCGTGATGAGCGGCTTTCCGACCGAGCGCTTCGTGTTCGAGGGCTTCCTGCCGCGTCGGGGCTCGCAGCGCGCGAAGCGCCTGGGCGAGTTGGCCGGCGAACGGCGCACGATCGTGTTGTACGAGGCCCCGCATCGACTCCGACGAACGTTGGCCGATCTGGCGGCGGCGTTGGGGGGCGACCGGGGTGTTGCGTTGTGTCGGGAGATCACCAAGTTGCACGAGGAGGTGTGGCGAGGCGTCCTCGATGATGCGATTGCCCACAGCGATGAGGTGGAGCCACGGGGGGAATACGTGGTGGTGCTCGATTCCGGTCCGGAGCCTGAGCCGGCCGATGATCAGGGGCTGATCGCCGCCGTCGAGACAGCCATCAGCTCGGGCATGTCGCACCGGGATGCCGTGGCGCTCGTCGCAGCCTCCCACGATGTGCCGAAACGTCACGTGTACGACCTGACCCTCGGCGCAGCGAAGAGCAGGCGACGTGGTCGTGCCGAGACGGCGCTTCCCTCACCGTGAGGGCCGGGGACAAGGCGATGGGCGTGCAGACATGAGCGTGCAGAAGTGGGCCTGCAGACGTGAGCGTGCAGAAGTGAGTCGATGGGGCGGTTCGTGGTCGCCACGGGTGTTTCGGGTGCTGGTGTTTCGGGCGCTGGTGTCGGCGGCGCTCCTGACGGGTGCTGCTCTTTCGGCCGGTTGCACGAGCAGCGACGAAGCAGACGCCCCGGACGCAGGGCGTCTCCAGGTCATCACCACGGTGGCGCCGCTCACCAACATCGTCGCAGCGGTCGCAGGCGATCGGGCAGAGGTCACCGGACTGGTTCCGGAGGGCGCCGACTCCCATACCTTCGAGCCTCCGCCGAGCGCAGCCGAGAAGCTCGCCCGTGCCGACGTGGTGTATCTCAACGGCCTGGCTCTCGACGAGCCCATCCGAATGGTGGCCGAGGCCAACGGGGACGAGGCCAATGGGGACGAGGTCGAAGGCGGAGACAGCGGCTCGGGCGACCGACCCCGCATCGTCCCCCTTGGCGACCTCGCACTTCCCGAACCCGATCGCCTCTACGATCGGTCGTTTCCACGGTCGGAGGGACGGCCGAACCCGCATCTGTGGACCGCTCCCCGCTATGCGATCGCCTATGCACGTCTGATCGCCGAGGACCTCGGCGCCCGCGACCCGGCTCATGCATCGGGTTACGAGGCCAACCTTGCGCGGTTCGAGGCCGGTGTGGGGGACCTCGACCGGGCGATGCGATCGAGCTTCGCAACGATCCCGGTGACACAGCGCAAGCTGCTCACCTACCATGATGCGTACGCCTATTTCGCTCGGGACTACGGCTTTGAGATCATCGGAGCGGTCCAGCCGACGAGCTTCTCGGAGCCCACTCCCAAGCAGGTTGCCGCCCTGATCGAGCAGGTTCGTCGCCTCGGCGTACCGGCGATCTTCGGTTCGGAGGTGTTTCCGAGCCCCGTGTTGGAACAGATCGGAAAGGAGGCCAACGTGCGCTATGTCGACGAGTTGCGAGACGATGACCTTCCCGGCGACCCCGGCGACGCCCGGCATTCCCTGATCGGCCTCCTGCGCGACAACTATCTCACCATCACCGAGGCCCTGGGAGGCGACGCATCCGCGTTGCGGCGCCTGACCCCGACCGGTGTCGACCACGCGACGTATCCGCAGTGAGCCGCCGTTTCGGCACGCACGGGGCCGGGAGCGATGCGCCACTGGTCGATCTGCGGGGGGTCACCTGCGGCTACGACGGGGAAGCGGTGCTCGACGCCGTCGACTTCTCGATGAGCCCGGGCCGCTTCACCGGCGTGGTCGGGCCCTCCGGCTCGGGAAAGACCACCTTGCTTCGGGTGATCACCGGGACCGTCCTGCCGGCGATGGGTACGGTCCGACGCGCCGATGGCCTGCGGCTCGCGTACGTTCCCCAGGTCGAGACCGTCAACTGGAACTTTCCGGTGACGGTGGCGGAATGCGTTCTCATGGCCCGGACCGCTCGACGCGGTTCCCGACGACTGGCTCCCTGGCCGAGTGGCGGCGAGCGTCGGGCAGCGGACGAGATGTTGGATCGGCTCGGCATCGGCGGCCTCGGGGCCCGTCACATTCGCGAGCTATCCGGCGGTCAACAGCAGCGCATGTTCATCGCCCGGGCCCTCCTGGGGGAGCCGCAACTGCTGTTGATGGACGAACCCACCTCCGGTGTCGATGTCAAGACGCGTCACGAGATCGTGCACCTGCTGGGTGAGCTCAACGACGAGGGCCTCTCGATCGTGGTCACCACCCATGACCTCAACGGCATGGCTGCCCACCTTCCTCATCTGGTCTGTCTCAACCGTGAGGTCGTTGCCGCAGGCTCGCCGAGCGAGGTTCTGACGCCCGCCGTCCTGGAGCGCACCTACGGCGCGCCGATGGATGTGCTCGAGCACGGCGGCATGCCTGTGGTCGTGGACCACTACGGTCTCGGTTCCCGTCGCGGGGGCATGCCGTTGACCGGGGAGTCGTCGTGAACCCGCCGGCCTTTCCCGGCGCACTGTCGGCTCTCGACCTCTTGGGCCCGCTCGATCTGGCGTTCTTCCGCAACGCGCTGATCGTGGCCACGCTGGCGGGAGCGTTGTGCGGTCTCGTCGGGGTATTCGTCGTGTTGAAGGGGATGAGCGCCATCGGTCATGGCCTGTCGCACGCGATCTTCGGCGGCTTCGTCGCGAGCACGCTGCTGGGCGTCAACGTCCTACTGGGCGCCGGCGCATGGGGGGTCGCCTCGGCGTTGATGGTCGGAGGTGTCACACGCCGACGCATCATCGGCTCGGACGCAGCCATCGGCGTCATCACCACGGCGTCGTTCGCCCTGGGACTTGCGCTCATCGCCGCCTTCGGCCGAACGGCCCGCAACTTCGAGGCTGTCCTCTTCGGGAGCGTCCTGGGCGTGTCGAGCGTCGACGTCGCGGTGGTCGTCGCGGTGGCCGTCCTCGCCGTCACGGTCGTCGTCGTGAACTACCGCTCCCTGCTCTTCCTGACCTTCGACCCCGAGGTGGCCGAGGTCTCCGGTGTTCCCGGCGCCCGCCTCGAGGCGCTGCTCATGTTGGTGCTGGCGGCGTCCATCCTCGTCACCATGCAGGTGCTCGGCGTCACCCTGGTTGCCGCAACGCTCGTGATCCCCGCAACGGTTGCGCGGATGATGACCTCATCGTTCTCGCGCATGCTGCTTCTTGCGGCTCTCATCGGCGCCGGGTCAGGTTTCGTCGGCATCGTGGTGAGCTATCACCTCGACGTGCAGTCGGGCCCGGCCATCGTCCTCGTCGGCGCCGCATTGTTCACGGTCGTGTTCCTGACAACAGGGAGGCGTGGCCGCATGAGCGTCGGGCACCTCGTTGTTGCCCAGGGTGCACCTCCGATCGACCTCAGGGAAGTTCGGGTTCCAGGTCGTGCGCGAGGAGAGGGGTCGTGCTCGAGCTCGGGAGAGGGTCGTGCTCGAGGAGACGAAAGCCCAGGCCGTGTTCGCTGACGATTCGTCGCCACCCTTCGATGGCCTCCAAGCGTTGGCGCAGGCGACGGACCTGGCCGTCCAGATCGGCGCTGTCCACGGCGAGCACTGCCTGAAGTCGGCGGCGTGATGTCACTCGCTCGCCACTGAGCATCAGCGTCTCCATCAGCGTGAACTCCCTTCCCTCCAGGCTGACCGATCCGGCTGCCATGGAGAGCACGCGGCTCGATCGATCCAGCTTCAGGGTCCCGAAGGCCAGTACCTGGTCGCCGGAGGAGGATCGAGGGGGCGTCCGACGAAGCAGTGCCCGCACCCGCGCCAGAAGCTCGAACGGGGAGACCGGGTCCACCATGGTGACGTCCGCTCCCAAGTCCAGGAGCTCGACCGCGTCGACCGATCCCTTCTCCACGAGCGCAATCACGGGCACGCCACTTCGTGCCCGAATCAGGGCGCACGACGTGCGTGTGTCCGTGTCGGCGGGCGCCGTCCCGATGATGATGATGTCCGGCTCGGATTGGGCCAACTGATCCAACAGCTCCACCGATGTCGCGCCGGGCGTCGTCTGGAAACCCTCCTCGTCCAGGCGGGTCTCGATGGTCGCCCGCTCCTCCCAGGATTGGTTCAGGAGAAGCACATGCCCGAGGCCGCCCTGCTTTCGTCGTGCTGAACGCCCTGCACTGCTCACGTTTGCTTCACGTTCGCTCCGTCTGCCAGGCCTCTTCTTCCCGGCCTCTTCATCGGTCGCCGCTCGCACGGTAGGGCGTACGGGTGAAGATCCGGTGTCCTCGAGATGGCCTGCAGGGAAACAGACACCCAACAGTTCCCGGGCCTCCGTGTTCACGTTTCACGTTCACGGCTCGTAGCGGTAGCCGAGTCCCCGAATCGTCGTGATGAGGTGGGGTTCGGACGGCTCGATCTCGATCTTGGTTCGCAATCGCCGGATGTGAACGTCGAGTGTCTTGGTGTCGCCGACGTAGTGGGCACCCCAGACACGGCTGATCAGCGTGTCGCGACTGACGACTCGCCCTGCGTTCTCGAGCAGTGCCTCGAGCAGGCAGTACTCCTTGAGAGGGAGGCCGACCAGCGCTCCCCGCACGCGCACCTCATGCTGCTCGGGGTCGAGACGAACGCCGCCGACCTCCATGATCCCCCGGCTCTCCCCTTCCCCATCGACGGACCGGCGCAGCAGTGCGCGAACGCGGGCCACCAACTCGCGCATGCTGTAGGGCTTCGTCACGTAGTCGTCTGCGCCGACCTCGAGTCCGACCACGAGGTCGATCTCGGCCGAACGCGCGCTGAGCATCATGATGGGAACCGAGGATCGCTTCCGGATGTCACGACAGACGTCGATGCCCGACAGTCGGGGGAGCATCACGTCGAGCAACACCATGTCCGGCCGCACGGCCTCGAACTGCTCGACGGCCTCCTGCCCGTCGCGAGCCACCCGCACGATGAATCCCTGTCTGGTCAACCCCACGGTGAGTGCCTCGACGATGGATTCGTTGTCCTCAACGACCATCAGGGTCGGCGGTTCGGCCACGTGTGTCCCTCCTGCCCGGCTCACGCCGATTCAGGCGGGAGCATCCCGAGCATGATGACCGATCCGATCTGGATTTCGGGATGCTCCTCAATGATGTTCGGCCCGAATTCACCCGGGCGTCACCGCCCGGTCATGGGAGCGAAATGCGACCGGTTGCCGCCCGGTCGATTTCACCACCTGTTCAACAGGGCTTCACCCACGCATTGCTAACTTGCGATCAATCCCCGACCCTTCGGTCAGGCAGCCATCTTGATGGCCGGGATCGTCAGCGCTTCCACGAAGGTTTCGTCATTCGGCAAACCACCAGGGTTGGTGTTCGGTCACTTCCGCCCTTCCACATTGGTGGGATGTTTGATTTGAATTCATCGAAGTGTCATGGTCTCGTCACTTTGCGGAAGAAAATCGGGCGCTGCTGAAATCGTTCACGTTGCGTTCAATCGAGATTCACGATGCCATTGGTACGGTGCCCCGCATGTCCCCTCGTCCCGTTGTTGCACCTCCTGGCGTTTTCGCTGCGGTTGGTGAAGACGTCGAGTTCGTTGCGCGATGGGCTCAGGAGCGAAGCACTGGCTTGACGACTCTTGTCTCCCAGCTTCACGCACTGAGCGCGGAAGCCGATGCTGCAGAGCAGGAGGTGGAAGTCATTCCCGAGAAGCCTGCGCCCGTCCCTCCTGCGGCGTTTCTCGCTTCGATCGATGCCATGTTGCAGGCGGGTAGGGCGGAAATCGAGGCCAAGATCCGTGAAGCGCAAACGGAGGCGTCGTCGGCGGTTGCTGCGGCGACCATCAGGGCGTGGCACACCTTGAAGTCGACGGGCGTTGGCACTGAAGCGCTGACCCGTGTCATGGCGGTCGAATGGGTGCCCATGCAATACAGGTCAGAGCCTGGGAAGTCCGCGACTGATCTTTGGCAGAGCCTTGTGGGCGGGCAAAGAGAGTCGGATGAGCATGGAGCTGCCGCGATGCGAACGGAGGCGCCACCAGACCCTTTGGGTAGCCGCATCAAGCCTGACATGGTCAAGCTTGATGCCTTCTTGTCGCATCCAACTGATTGTGGCGCTGTGTTTGATTCTCGCCAGACCTTCTGGGGCGAGCTATACGAGCAGCAGGGGTTCAGCCGCCTCCGCCGTTACGTAAGGAGTGGCGCATGAGTGATATCTCGCTAACCGATCCTGGCTGGGAAGACGCCCCTGGGGCGGTGGGTACCTCGCTACCTTCTCTTGAGAATATCCATTGGCAGCTTTCGTACGACCGAGAAAGCGTCGAACGTTTTGCTACCGAGGTTGAAGAGGCGCGTACACGTCTCGAGGCCGAGATTGCCGACACGAAGTTGCGCCTTGCGCACGCACGGAAGGCAAAGGCCGCCCGCCAACCTGAGGTGACCGCGGAATTGGGTGATCTCGTCTTGGCGGCACAGCGCGAATTGGTGGAGATGGAGCGCAGCCACCAAGAGATCATCGACTCGATCAGGACGGCTGCAGATCTCGAAGTGCAGCGGCTCCTCGATGCTGCTCACCTCGAGGTTGCACAGGTGCATGAGTCGTCGTCTCGCTGGCAACTGGACCAATGATCGCCGACTACACCATTCACACTGACAAGGAGGTCTTCGAACAGTTGACGCTTCCGATTCTCGAACCGGTGCTGGTTGCCCGGGAAGCAGAGTTCTTGCCCTTGTTGCAGTCGGCGCGGGCGAGCATCGCGATGTTGACCCTTGATCTACGTGCAGCGCGGAAGGACGCAGAGGCCGCAGAGGGAGACCTGGCCGAAGCAGCGGCCGGCCAACCCGGCCTGATTGATCTGAATGTCGGGAAGGTGCTCGGCGAGGGTGGAGATGAGTTGGGGACCAGGCAGTGGTTGAGGGAAATCCTCGATCAGCGTCTTGCTGACTCGCGACGAGAGTTGGCAACCCGAGTCATCGAGGTGCGTCTTGATGCGGCGCGCAGGGTCACGAGCGCGCAGCATCAAGCGACGGCACTCGTCGAAGCGGCGAGGGCGCAGATGCTTCAGGTGCTCCTTGATGGAGCAGAGGCGGATTTCATGCCTCTCCCTGACATCTCGGTCTCTGGCACCGCGGCCTGGGAACCGATCGTTGATGGAGCGGCGAGTGGCGCGGTTATTGATCCGCAGCTGCTCACTCTGAACGGCACGGCTCCCCTGAACGGCACGGCTCCCCTGAACGGCACGGCTCCGCTGAACGGCACGGCTCCGCTTCTCGATCGGGCCTCGGCAGCGGTGCCGCTCGTTGAGCCCACGGTGATTGCGCAGCCGGTTGTGGAATCCGTTGCCGCCGGCGTTCCAGTCGTCGAACCCGTTGCTTCCGTGCAAGCGACGACAACGTCTGGGACGGTGACGATGACTGCCGTTCTCCCGGCCATCGAGTCTCTGGCGCAACAGGAGTTGCAGTCCGCGAGCGAAGTAGTAGCCAAAGAAGCCCCAAAGGAACGAAGTGCCAAGCAACCCTACTGGGCAAATTTTCTCTACCTTGACGTCGCGCTACCGCTGACCGCGGTGCTCATCGTCATTGTTCTGCTTCTTGCCATGGTTGGGTGACGGTGCGTCCATCATGACCGTCACTACGGTCCCGGCTTCTTCTCCCGAGGTCGAGGCCCAGCCTCGCGCCATCGTTGAGCGTCGCGACTCGGGCGATCGAATCTTCCACGGAGGCATCTCGTTCACCGGCCTCATCGTGCTTGCCATCATGGCAGCAGTTGGGCTCTTTCTGTCCATCCAAGCCACCTCAGCGTTGCGTTCCACCGGGTTGTCGTTTCTCACCACCGCAGAGTGGCAGCCCGATCGAGGTGTGTTCGGCATCGCTGCGGTCATGACCGGAACGGTCGCGATCGCCTTCGTTGCGGTGGGAATTGCACTTCCTCTATCCGTGGGTACTGCCCTCTTCGTGACCGAGATCGCACCTACCCGGTTGCGGTCCATCTTTGTTGCTCTCGTTGATCTCATGGCTGCGGTTCCAAGCGTTGTCTACGGACTGTGGGGTGTCCACCTGTTGCAGGGAAATACCGTCGGGCTCTCTCGGTGGCTCTCGACTTGGCTGTCGTGGGTTCCATTTTTTGAAGTACCCACTGCGGATGGAAATAGTCCCTTGGCGACCCCGACGGTGTACATGTCCTCGGCATTCATCGCAGGCATTGTGGTCGCCATGATGGTCATGCCCATTCAGTGCGCCATCATGCGCGAGGTTTTCTCGCAGGTGCCTCCAGGCGAGCGGGAGGGTGCGTTTGCGCTTGGGGCAACGCGATGGGGGATGATGCGCATCGTCTCGCTTCCCTTCGGAAGAGCAGGGATTATCGGCGGGACCATGCTTGGTCTCGGTCGAGCACTTGGCGAGACCGTGGCCGTCTTGTTGATCATTTCTCCTCGCTTCGACATCAACTTGAACTTGCTCGAGGCGGGAGGCAACTCGGTATCCAGTCTGATTGCGTTGCGCTACAACGAGGCATCCGGCTTTGGTCTCTCCGCGCTGATGGCGGCTGGGCTTGTCCTGTTCGCGATGACACTCGCGGTCAACTTCACGGCTTCAGCCTTTATTGCCCGATCACGATCGGGAGCGAGTAGCGAGGCATGACAACAATCGATCTTCTTCAACGCGAGCCACTGGTGGACGACGAACCGACGCTACAAACCACGGTCGTTGTGCGAACTGTCACCGATGCACCACCGCGCATGGTGCGTGCGGTCCCTCGCGAAGACTTCCTCAATTTTGCCGGAGCCTTCGTCAGTTCATTGTCTCTGGCCATGCTCCTGTTCGGCCGGTTGACATCCCTGACTGGTCCGTTGGGCTTTGTCGTGGCTGCCTTCGTCTTCTTCTTGGGCATCTACGCGCTTCTGGTTTCCCTGGGCGACGATCACCAAGCGGTCATCGACAAGGTCATGGCCGTGGTGCTGACGTCGGGTGCACTTCTCGCCCTCGCGGCACTGCTCACGGTGATCGGCTTTACCCTTTTGAAGGGCCGGGAAGCGCTGTGGAATACGAACCTTTACCTGGAGGACATGAGCAGTGCCGGCCCTGCCGATCCGCTGACAACGGGCGGCATTCTCCACGCCATAGTCGGGACGCTGTTCATCATATCCGTGGCGATATTCCTCACGGTGCCACTCGGTATTTCCTGTGCTGTGTTCTTGAACGAGTCACGAGGTCGAGCATCCCGGCTGGTGCGAACCGTTGTCGATGCAATGACCGCGCTTCCCTCGATTCTTGCGGGGCTGTTCATCTTCGCCACGTGGATTCTTGTTCTGGGCTTCGAGCGTTCATCGCTGGCGGCGTCGCTTGCCGTGAGCATCATGATGCTACCGATCATCATCCGCTCTGCGGACGTGGTGCTGCGTCTTGTCGCCGGAAATCTCAAGGAAGCCTCTGCCGCACTCGGAGCGCCGCAGTGGCGGACGGTTTGGCATGTGGTGTTGCCGACCGCTCGCTCTGGTCTGGCAACGTCGATCATCCTTGGCGTGGCACGCGGGGTAGGTGAGACAGCGCCCGTTCTGTTGACCTCGGGTTTCACCGCCTCACTGAACCTGAACCCCATCGAGAACCCAATGGTCTCGTTGCCCCTCGCCACGTTCGAGTTTGTGCGATCGCCCCAACCAGCCATGGTGGCACGGGGCTTCGCCACCGCAGCTGTGCTGATGATCTTGGTTCTGATCTTGTTCGTGTTGGCTCGAATCATGGGGGGGAACCCAGCCGGCCGCCTCACTGCCCGTCAATCGCGTCGGTTGGCCGGCCGTTCCCTCAAGGAGGCTGCCCGCTTCACTTCGATCGAACAGAGCGGAACCTGATGGGTCTTCGTCACTTCTTCCGACCAACGTTGCCGCTGCTCGCAGGCGCGCTGCTCATGTCGCTTGCGGGTCCACCTGTTGGGGCTGAGAGCTACGAACGCATCTCCGGCGAGGGGTCCTCGTGGGCTGCTGTTGCCATCGACGCCATGAGGGTCAACGTCGAGCAGGCCTACGGCATGAAGGTTGACTACAACCCGAGCGGCTCGACAGCCGGACGGAAGAACTTTCTCAACCGCACGGTTGACTTTGCGGCCTCTGATATCCCATTTCAGTTCAAACCCGAAGATGGGTCAGAGCCCGAAAGACCAGCCGCTGACAGCTATGCCTACATCCCCATCACCGCAGGGGGGACCTCCTTCATGTACAACCTCAAGATCAACGGCCAGAGGGTGACGAACCTACGGCTGTCAGGCGAAAATGTGGTGAAGATCTTCACGGGCATCATCACCAAGTGGAACGATCCGGCGATACAAACCGACAACCCCGGTTTGGCCATGCCCGAGCGTCCGGTTGTGCCGGTCGTGCGCTCCGATGGCTCAGGGTCGTCTGCGCAGTTCACGCGGTGGATGACTCATCAACACAGCGCACTCTGGATGGCATTCTGTGAGCGATCGGGCAGAGCGCCGGCATGTGGCTCGACGTCGTACTACCCGACTATTTCGGGCATCATCGCCCAATCGGGAGACACGGGTATTCAGACCTACGTTTCGCAAGCGCAGGCGGAGGGGGCGATCGGGTATGTGAACTATTCGTATGCCCTGGGTGTCGACTTTCCCGTCGTCAAGGTGCTCAACGCAAGTGGCCATTACACGGAACCAACTCCCGAGAACGTGGCGGTCTCGTTGCTCAAGGCCAAGATCAATAACGACCCGAACTCCACGGAATACCTCACCCAGGAACTCGAAGACGTCTATACCGACCCCGATCCGCGCAGCTACCCCCTCTCGTCGTACTCCTACTTCATCCTTCCGACGAAGGTGCAGGGTCAGTTCAATGAGGCAAAGGGTCGGACTCTGGGTGCGTTTGCCTATTACGCCATGTGTCAGGCACAACAGCAATCAGCATCGCTTGGCTATTCACCCATGCCGATCAATCTCGTGCAGGCGAGTTTCGAACAGATCAAAAAGGTCCCCGGCGTGGAGGTGCAGAACATTGACCTCAAGCAGTGCAAGAACCCGACCTTCTCGCCCGATGGCACGAACCTCCTTGCGGCGAATGCACCGATGCCCGCCGCCTGCGACAAGCAGGGTCCCGATCAGTGTGCAACCGGTACCGGCGGTGCGAGGAAGACCAATACGCGAAACAGTGGTTCGGGGGCAGGAGGGGCCGCGTCGGCCGGCGGGGCCGGCGCATCTGGGGGAGGCGGCGCTGCAGGAGGTGCAGCCGTTGGGGCCAATACAGGAGGTGCGCAGGGCGGGGCCGCTGCACCGAGTAAGGCCGCCCCTGGAAGTAGGGCGGGCAGTTCGTCCGGCCCAAGTTCACCCGCTGGTTGTGACCTCGACACGGGTGTCTGTGCGGCGGTGAGCGCTGATCCGTCCTCTGATTCTGCCGGATTCGACGAATCGTCGGGCTCGAATAATGAACAAGCAGTCGCGACCGAAACCATGTTGCCTGCGTCCGCAGGGTGGTCGGCCTCTCAGACGCTTGCCGTGCTGGCGTTTCTCTTTCTGATCGTCCTACTGGTTGCTCCCCCCTTGGCCTGGAGGGCCTTTTCGATCCCTCGAGGCAAGCCATGAACCTGGGCGCAAAGTCGGGAGTGGCGACTCGCATACGTAACGTATTCCTCACGCTGGTGGCGGTCGCCGTCGTAACGATGCTCGTGATTCATCCAGCTCCTGGTGAGACCCCTGCAACGGGTGAGGACGTGGTCGGTCAAGCAGGAACGGACACCCGACTGCCAAGGACGGACTCGGAGGTGACCGTATCCGGGCATGATCAATTTGCCGACCTGAAGATCACGGTGAATCAGACGAAGGATCTCGGTAATCAGGCGATCTCGGTGTCTTGGACCGGCGGTAAGCCGACGCTGTCTGGAGGCACCGCATTCGCAGGAAACTATTTGCAGCTCATGCAATGTTGGGGCGACGACGACGGGACAAACAGCGAGAACCCGGGTCCGCCACCCGAGCAGTGCGTGTTCGGCGCACAGCTGACATCTGACGGCCTGTTTCCTCCGGGCTCATACGCAAACCATCGAATTGTGTCGTTCACACGGTGGCCGAGTCCTGATGTGAGTGACGGCATTTTGGACGAATCGACGGGGTGGGTATGGAAGCCGTTCCGAGCCATCAATGGCACGGAGGTGAGCACCCAGTTCAATGCCAGATGCAACGAGGGAGATGAAGCCTGTTCCTATTGGCTGAACCCTTCCTATAATCGTTTCACCACCAACGAGGTTGCCGGCGTGAAAACGTCGTCGAGTGGTCAGGGGGCTGCGCTCTTTGAGGTGGCGACTGGGATCGAGCAGTCGGGCCTCGGCTGTGGCCAGGTCCGTACCACGGCGGGCGGGGGAGTGCCTCGAATGCCCAAGTGCTGGCTTGTGATCGTACCGCGGGCCGATCAAGCGTACGAGCATGAAGGCACCGGGTTGTCGAGCGCACAAGGGGGGGTTATGACCTCCCCGTTGGCGGCCCACTCGTGGGCGAACCGCATAGCCATACCCTTGGAATTCAGGCCGCTGGAGGCATCTTGTGACTTCTCACAAGATGCTCGGCAGATAGCGGGCTCGGAGTTGGCGGCGATCGCCGTGTCGAGTTGGCAGCCCAAGGTGTGCACGGCGTCGGGAGCAGCGGCCTACGCCTACGCCACTGTTGGCGACGGACGTGCCCGCCAACAGCTCTTGGCGAAGACGTTTGGAAGCCCAGGTATGGCCGTGGTTTCCAAACCGATTGACCCTTCGTTCGTTGATCCCGAAGATCCCGTGGTGTATGCCCCACTGACTCTCTCGGCCACGGTCATTGGCTTCAACGTTGAACGATCACCGAAAGACACAGCCCCGTTGTCCGCAAACGCACTGGCTGGTGTGAGGGTCGCAGAGATCAATCTCACCCCCCGGCTTGTGGCGAAACTCTTGACCCAGTCGTATTCCGACCAGGTCAGCATCAAGACCCTTGCACCTTACGAGTGGGCGAAGACGAATCCCCGCCATCTCGCTCTGGACCAGGATTTTCTGCAATTCAACCCGGAGTTCTCTATTCTCCGGGCCAATACGAAGAACTTTGGTGGGCTGATTCTGCCTGCCGGGAACGCCGATCATATCCAGCGGCTCTGGGAGTACATTTTTGCTGACCCGGAGGCCAAATCCTGGCTTGATGGTGAGGCTGACCCATGGGGAATGAGGGTCAATCCGGTCTATGCCGCCACGGCGGCAGCCAACTCGAGGAACGTCGCGTTCGGCGACCCCGTACCTGAGTTGTTTCCGAAAAGCGACGCATTTTGCTACCAAGGTCCGCCGCACAGATCTGAAACGGCGCCGGCTGATGCTCCGTTGCTGACGCCTCCTCTCTTGTGTGGAAACGACTGGATGCCGTATGCCTCGACTCTTCAAGAGGCATCGCGGCGTACCCGTGCGGCTGACGACAGCGCGAGAACGGTTTACAACGCTTTCGCGTTGACGACGGACAGGATCTGGATGCGAGATGGCCCCCATGCGTTGGGGTCACGTTCGATGCTCTCGATTACGGACTCCGCTTCGGCCGCGCGCTATGGCGTTCAGATGGCGAGATTGAGTCGTGCAGGTGACAACGAACCCGGACGCAAGTTCGTCGCTGCCGACGTCGAAGGCATGACCACAGCGGTTGGTGCCATGTCCCCAAGGGACGAGCCTCAAGTGCTTGAGCCCGATCCCAAGGCGCAAGTGGCGGGCGCCTACCCACTGACTCACCTCACCTATGGGGCAATCACGCCACTTTCGCAGCCTGAACAGCATCGGCAGCAGTTTGGTGTTTTCCTCGACTACACCGCTGGGTCTGGCCAGGTTCCAGGCTCCAAGCCGGGCCAACTTCCGCCGGGCTACGCCCCGCTCCCTCCGCGCCTTCAATCCCAGGCCATGGATGCGGCGGAGTTCGTACGTCATGGCGTGCTCGCGCGTGGCGAAGATCCTGCAGAAGAAGGTGCTTCAGATTCGCCAAGTGTGGCGCCTGCCGGCGGCACCCCACCGGCAGCGGGAGATAGTGCACGATCCTCCTCGCCTGGTTCGGGGGCTCAGGCCTCACCAGGTCCTGTTCGTTCCGGCTTGCCTGGCATGGAGCTTCCGGTGCCCATTGTTTCGCAACCAGTATCCAATTCCAACGCATCCACCGGTAGCTCAGCAAGCAGCGGATTGGCAACCCCGATACTGGCCTTGGCCCGGAATCGTTTCGCCCTTCCGGTCCTGGCCACGATTGCTCTTCTCGCGGCGTGGGGTGCATTGGAGATGTCGAAGCGCCCACGTATGGTGCCTCCTTCCGAGCCCAATCCCTTTTCTGACGTAGCGGAAGTCCCGTGAACAGCAGCATCTTGAAGGGGAAGGCAAGCATGGCCCGACGGACCTCTGTTGTCATGTTGGCGGTGCTGGGCATCGCCTGGTTCATGGCATTGGGAGTGACCGAACCGGCGTATGCAGCCGGTCTGCGCGCAGGTGATGTCCGCATCGTCGAGCATCCGCAGTCAGACCGAGCCATGAGCGGCGGCGGTAGCAACACCCTGTTTTCGTTGAAGCTTCCAGACGCTGCCGCCTGTCCAGGTGACAGTGCTGATGGCGGCTATCGCATCCAGGGCTTCATGGTGCCTACGACGAATGACCCAGCGTCCCTGCGGTACAACTCCGTCAAGCCCGAGGTCGAACATGGGTGGGGGCTCTATGACGAGCTCACGGCTTCCTACGCAAACATTTTGACTGCCAGAGGTGAAGAGCCAGGCGGGCCTGGTCGCATCAATGAGCTACCGAGATTTACGCTGTCGGTGTTTTCTCCAGGGATGGTCAAACCCGGCAGGTACCGGATCGGCATTGCCTGCACACTTCACAACGAAACCATGACCTATTGGGATGGCGAACTACTTATTGAACGCGATGCAAGTGATAAACCTGCGGAGATTCACTGGAGTGTCGTTGGCGTCGAAGATAACACCACGGCAAGTGAGGATCGTTCGGCGGCCATTGTGATTGCCGCAATTGCATTGTTCGCGTTGGGGATTGGTCTCCTCACTACCAGGATTCGCGCGCGGCGAGCACCGCCGGCCAGTTCACACCCGGGAGATGAACCCCAAGGAGACGGACATGGCGGGAGCCGGTTGTGATGGCCGGCGATTCCGAAACCCGTCGTCCCGCCCGTTTGAGGCGACCGTGGGTCGCTTCCGTTTTGGCGGGAATCGTGGCGGCGACATATTGGGTGCTTTGGGCCCCAACGTTCCTGGGAGCGGCAAATACACCATCGCTCGGAGCCGCCCGGATCGTGACACCTGACGATACAAGCGACCCACTCTCAGGCTCATTGCTCTCCAGCGGTGGTTCTTCCACAGCCTTCAGCCTGGGGTTGCCACATGGCGCCGCCTGTCCGGGTGACAGTGCCACAGGGAATTATCGAGTGCAGAGTTTCATGGTTCGTGCCGGGACCGACCCCGTAGCGCTTCAGTTCGGTTCGAATGGGCCGCTGCCCGCAACGGTTGGTACAAAATTCATGCAACCACTCTTTGATGCCACCTCGACGGCTTCCTATGCCAATGCGATGACAGCAAAGGCTGAGGTGCGTGACGGTGCGGGATGGATCCTGTCTGTTCCTGCGTTCAAGTTCCTGGTGTTCTCGCCCGGTGACATTCCTCCCGGCGCCTACCGCGTTGGACTTGCCTGCACGCTCGGACCGCCTTCAACCACTCAGGTGAAGTCGATCTGGGACACACAGTTGGTTATCGAAGCCGACCCCTCTGACCCTGTGGGCATCAAATGGACCGCGATGTCCACAACCCCCGCAAGTGGCCGGGATGGGACCGAAACGGCCGTCAAGGGGTTGCCGCCGGACAATGCGAAAGCAACAACAACGCCCACGAGCGCGGTGCAGCTCGACAGCCCGGGGCGTTCGCCGGCTTCCGTCTCAAGCGCGGGCAGTGGTTCGACGGGGGTCGAGTCAGCGCCAAAGGTGTCAGCGTCATCTACGTCGTTGGCCGAGGAATCGGTCGCAAAGCGTGAGGCGGAAGAGGTGGCCACACGTGGAGGCGACCCCACTTTCACGCCGTTGGTGGAAATTCTGACTGAGGTGTCGAGCACGAAGTCCACGATCTGGTCGCTTCTGGGCTGGGTCTCTGTTCTGGTCGTCGTCTTGCGAATGGCCGTCCTGTTGAGGCGCTCAAGTGCAGTGCCGAAATCCGCACATCCATGAGCCTTGGAGGCTCCGCAATGAATCCTCATTCGTCCCGAAACAGCGCTGCTCGCTTCATTGCTCGAACGGGGGCCGCCGGCTCTGCGGTGATGCTTGCAATCTCGGCTTGGGCGGCATGGTCGCCAGGTTTCATCGATGCTGCACCCACAAACGCGGGCAGCGTCGAAGTCAGGGAGCCGGACGCGGGAGGTCCTCTGCTGGGAAGCGGGTCGGGAGTGACGCCGTTTACCCTCAGCCTGCCAACGGGTGCCTCATGTCCTGGGGATGGCAACGCAGGGTGGAGGGTGAGCAGTTACATGGTGCCGGAATCGATTGACCCGGCAACGTTGACCTTCAACAACACCGGCCCGGCTCCCCAGGCTTTGGGGGCGGCCTTCCGCCAGCCCCTGTACATCGTGGGTTCGAGTGAACCATATGCAAGCATGTTCACCGCCGCGGCTGACGTGGCCAACGGGCCGGGACTGATTGCCGAAGTCCCAAATTTCGATTTTGCGGCGTTCTCGCCTGGCGATATTCCTCCCGGCGCCTACAACGTGGGGATTGCCTGCATGCTTGCGGGTCCCACCATGCCCATCGACCTCTACTGGAACACCAGGATGGTCTTCGAGGCAGATGCCGATCCCGTCAATTCCACCGGCGTGAAGTGGACCGCCGGCACCGCTACGCCACCGCCGACCACGGTCCCACCGACCACGGTCCCACCGACCACGGTCCCACCGACCACGGTCCCACCGACCACGGTCCCACCGACCACGGTCCCACCGACCACGGTCCCACCGACCACGGTCCCACCGACCACGGTCCCACCGACCACGGTCCCACCGACCACGGTCCCACCGACCACGGTCCCCGCATCAGTGCTGGCGAATTCCACGGTCCCAATCGGGGGCAATGGAGTTGGGTCATCGGCTACCGAACATCCGAATACGGGCTCGTCTTCCGGTGCACTGGCCATATGGGCCGCGCTCCTTGGAGCGTGCGGTCTCTTGACCAGGCATTTGGTCCGGGCGGCGCAAACGACCCCTACCCGAGGGGCCATCGAGTGAACGCTTCTTCCGTGAGCCCACGGCGGTCCAACGAGGGCGAGATGAAGGCGAGCAGTCCGGCTCGACTGTCGCCACGACTCGATCTTCTGCGTGGCGCACTTGTTTTGATAGCGGTGCTCTCGGTGTGTTTGGTCCTCCAGCTCGTGGTGGTAAGCGCACTACAGGGCCGTGCCTCTCAGCAGAAGGCCTTCCAGAAGCTGCGTGGCGATTTGGCCAAGGGAACGGCGCCTGTGGGCCCAGCCGACGGTGAAGGCAGAGCCTTGGCGTCAGGGGTGCCGGTTGCTTATCTCGAGATCCCATCGATCGGTCTGCGCCAGGTCGTGGTCGAAGGAACTGCTCCGGAGAATCTCTTCGTCGGTCCGGGTCATCGACGCGATTCGCCGTTGCCCGGCCAGCCCGGCGTCAGCGTCCTGCTTGGTCGCAGGGCGGCTTTTGGTGGGCCGTTCTCTCGTCTTCCCAAGTTGGAGCGAGGTGATGTCATCAAGGTGACGACCGGCCAGGGTTCCTACGAATACGAGGTGATTGGCCATCGCCGGGACGGAGACACGGTGCCCGTGCCACTGAAATCGGGGACAGGACGGCTGCTGCTTGTAACGGCGGATGGAAGGCCGTTCATGCCTTCTGGGGTACTCCGCGTTGACGCGGATCTAAAGGGTGAGGCCGATGCAGGCTCTGGGCCCCGCATCGCCAGTGCGATGTTGCCGGCGAGTGAGCAAATCATGGGGGCGTCAACGAGTTCTTTGTGGGCCCTTGCGTTGTGGATCCAGGCGTTGATCGTGACCCTCATTGGTGGGGCATGGGCGTGGCATCGCTGGGGACGGGTTCAGGCTTGGGTCGTCGGCTTGCCGCCCATGATGCTCATTGGCCTCTCCGCCTCCGGTGAAGTTGCTCGGCTTCTTCCAAATCTTCTTTGACACCTTGTACGCCCACCATGCCGGAGTAGTGATTCATGTTGATGAACGATCCTCTTTCTTCAGGTTCAGACCCAGGAAACAACAGGGCATCAGAGGGGAGCTCGCTCTTTCGCGAAGGCTCGCTGGTGCAACTCATCGCCGGCGATCCCGGCGAGATCGACGCCCGGGTGATGACCCTTCGGCCGGCGACCATTTGGCTGGGCGACGATCGGATCGTCGCCGCAGCGGATGCGAGTGAGTGCTCTTGGCTCTTTGGCGACATCACTCGGGTGTTCCACGGAGGCGACGAGCCCTGGGTGATTTTTGAGGTACCAGCAGTGCCGGACATGGGGGTCTCCGTACGGGTCGACGACGTCGAGGCTTTCCGGGCGCTTCTCGAACGAACCCTTCCCTTGGCGCTGCACGTGCAGCGAAAGACCCCGCAGCCCCCAGTCAACAAGCCCGTGCTCGGTCTGGCGCAACAACCGGGAGCATCGGCGCCTTGGTCCCCACCGGTCGACGCATCTTTTCGGTCGACTCCGCCGCCGGCCGCATCACCGCTGTTGAGCGAACCAGCCGATGCGTCACCCCCGTCGACCCCACCGACGTTGAGTCAACCCGACACTGCATCAGCGTCGTGGTTTGAAACAACGACGGTGGCTGATGTCGAGGCGGGTGCACCCGCGTCCCCAACGGCGGTGAACGAGCGGGCATTTGATCCGGGCCCAATCACCACAATGGACGAGACCATCGTGATGCCGAGCATGGGCCCCACACCCGCGGCCGCCTTGGTAGGCCTCGATGCGCGAAACATCTCGGCCTGGTTCGGCAGTCATCAAGTGCTCGATCGCGTTTCGCTCGACATGCACGCCGGCCACGTGACTGCACTGATCGGTCCCTCGGGTTGTGGCAAATCAACTTTTCTGCGAATTCTCAATCGCATGCACGAGATGATTCCGTCCGCGTCGATGGCCGGTGAAGTCTTGCTTGACGGCACCGATATCTACGACCCTTCGCGCCGACTGACCGAAGCGCGCCGCCAGATCGGCATGGTGTTTCAAAAGCCGAACCCTTTTCCGGCGATGTCGATTTACGACAACGTCGTTGCAGGGTTTCGCCTCACGGGCACCAAGCAGACTTCGTCGGCGAAGGACCAGGTTGTCGAAACGTGTCTCCGTAAAGCGGGCCTTTGGAACGAGGTTCGCGATCGGCTGCGTCAACCTGGTGGCTCTCTTTCAGGAGGCCAACAGCAACGCCTGTGCATCGCCCGGGCCCTGGCCATCAAGCCCCGCGTCCTGCTGATGGATGAACCCTGTTCGGCACTCGACCCCACGTCGACGCGGCGCATCGAACAGACCATCAGCGAACTGGTTGAAGAGGTCACGATCGTCATCGTCACCCACAACATGCAACAGGCCGCCCGAGTTTCCCACCAGTGCGCGTTCTTCCTTGCCGAGCAGGGAACGCCTGGGGTCATCGTGGAGTACGGACCAACCGAAGCCATGTTCGATCACCCGCAAGATCAGCGCACGAACGACTATGTAAATGGCCGATTCGGGTAGAAGACTCCAGGCTTTCTGAAGGAAAATCGTCGCTGAATTTGTTCACCTTCAGGCCACCCGGGGGTTGAGCAACGTCCGCGATGCTCCAGGGGTTCGTGATATTCCCACCCCGTTTGTGCTGGTCACGAGGCCTTGGAGGCTCCGCAATGAATCCTCATTCGTCCCGAAACAGCGCTGCTCGCTTCATTGCTCGAACGGGGGCCGCCGGCTCTGCGGTGATGCTTGCAGTCTCGGCTTGGGCGGCATGGTCGCCAGGTTTCATCGATGCTGCACCCACAAACGCGGGCAGCGTCGAAGTCAGGGAGCCGGACGCGGGAGGTCCTCTGCTGGGAAGCGGGTCGGGAGTGACGCCGTTTACCCTCAGCCTGCCAACGGGTGCCTCATGTCCTGGGGATGGCAACGCAGGGTGGAGGGTGAGCAGTTACATGGTGCCGGAATCGATTGACCCGGCAACGTTGACCTTCAACAACACCGGCCCGGCTCCCCAGGCTTTGGGGGCGGCCTTCCGCCAGCCCCTGTACATCGTGGGTTCGAGTGAACCATATGCAAGCATGTTCACCGCCGCGGCTGACGTGGCCAACGGGCCGGGACTGATTGCCGAAGTCCCAAATTTCGATTTTGCGGCGTTCTCGCCTGGCGATATTCCTCCCGGCGCCTACAACGTGGGGATTGCCTGCATGCTTGCGGGTCCCACCATGCCCATCGACCTCTACTGGAACACCAGGATGGTCTTCGAGGCAGATGCCGATCCCGTCAATTCCACCGGCGTGAAGTGGACCGCCGGCACCGCTACGCCACCGCCGACCACGGTCCCACCGACCACGGTCCCACCGACCACGGTCCCACCGACCACGGTCCCACCGACCACGGTCCCACCGACCACGGTCCCACCGACCACGGTCCCACCGACCACGGTCCCACCGACCACGGTCCCACCGACCACGGTCCCACCGACCACGGTCCCACCGACCACGGTCCCACCGACCACGGTCCCACCGACCACGGTCCCACCGACCACGGTCCCACCGACCACGGTCCCACCGACCACGGTCCCACCGACCACGGTCCCACCGACCACGGTCCCACCGACCACGGTCCCACCGACCACGGTCCCACCGACCACGGTCCCACCGACCACGGTCCCACCGACCACGGTCCCACCGACCACGGTCCCACCGCAGCGCCCACAAGGTGAGATCTGTTTCGATCTGCGCGGCGCGTTCGTTCTACGTCATGTGAGTTGGTCGTTTCAGCGACAACACTGTGTCGCTCTCCCGCCGTCCCGCCGTCCCGCTACAGCGGATGGATCCAAACACCTCCATTTTCGTCGGCTCTGGGGTCTTTAGAACTCCGGAATTCCTTCGGTAATCGCGCGACCGTGCCGGCCGACTTGAAACCGGCCGGCACGGTCGCGCGCACGAAGCAATCGAAACCCCACACCGGCACAACACTGCACCCGCTACTGCTGTGCGGGGTTCTACCTGACTGGGGATTGTCGGCTCTCGAAGGTCCAACTTGATGGGGTTTTCGCCAGATCATTTGCTTTCCGGAACTCTTCACTTTGAGGCCACCTGGACAACAACAAGCGGTTGTCATACTCCCGTTGTGCCCTCGTTCGAGTGGCACCGTCTCTTCGATCAAAGGAGTCATCTTGCAAATTTCGCGCAGTATCTCGAGGCACCGCGGTGCCAAGCGTGCAATGGCGGCCGCCGTTGCGGGCTTGGCACTCGGCTCCACCCTCATTGGCGGATCCGCCGCAAACGCCGACCCGAAGCAGTTCACGGCCATTTCGGGGATGGGGTCTGACACCACCCAGGACATCTTCAATGCCTGGGCAGGGAACTCCAACAACATTTCCTACTTGCCCATTTCCTCCACCGTCGCCACAGGCTCGGTGCAGGTCGCGTCCTGGGATGCCTTTGGCACCGCCTGCATCACTCCCAAGACCGCCGGTGTCAGCGTCAACCGCCCTGCCGGCTCCAGCGCCGGACGTCGGATGCTCAGCCGTGCCATTGACGGTGGCAACTGGGGCAATGCGTCTTGTGGCGCAAGTGCCACGGGCAAGCCTGTGGCCGGCCTGATCCAATTTGCCCGTTCGTCGGCCCCTCCATCCGGAGTTGGTACCGATCTCACCTATGTTCCCACGGGCAGAGATGGCTTGACCTTCGGCTACTACCGCAGCGGCGGTGGTGCGGTGACCACGCTTACCCGTGCCCAACTTACAACCCTGTTCACGAGTGGCCCTCAGGTCATCGGTGGCGTTCGGATTGTTCCTTGTGGCATCCAGACCGGTTCTGGCACGAAGGCCCAGTGGGACACCACGGTCGGTACGACAGCTGGTGCCGAGGGTACCTCCACAACCGAGTGCAACGCTGCAACCAGCACCCCTTTCAGCGGTCGCATTGAAGAGAACAACGGGACCCAGCTGAAGGCCAAGGGTGACTCTGCTGCCATGACCAACAGCGCCAACTGCCCCACGGCCACTCCATGTCAGGTCATCATCGGCATGTCGGCGGGGAGCTTCGTTGCCCAGTCAAACAACGTCTCGCCTTCCACCATGGCGGGGACCAACGTTGCCCTTGGCGCGATCTCGGACAACGGTAGCGGCACGAACCTGGGGCTTCCCCATACCGGTACAGCTCCCAACCTCGTCCCGTCGTCAAGCTTCTATGCCGATACGACCTTTGGTCGCACGCTGTATGTGGTTCTTGACTCCAACGTGGTGAACAACCCAGGCAACCAAGGCCTGAAGAACCTGTTCATCGGCTCGGGTTCGCAGTTCTGTTCCTCTACCGCGCAGAACCGCAACGCCCTCTTCGGTTTCTTGGCTCCCGCCGACTGTGGGTCCACCACACTCACGGGACCTCTGTTGTCCGGGAACATTTAGGCCCAAGTCACGGGGACTCGAACCCGGTGGCCTTGGAGCTTCGAGGGCCACCGGGGTCGAGCAACCCCACTGTTCACCATGATCACCCCATCTTTGCCTGCAGACAAGAAATGCAAATCCCATCAATTTAACGACAAACGAAAGGCATGTTCATGAGACCCACCCTCAAGAAAGTCATTGCGGGGGTGACCACGCTGGCGACTGCCGCCGTCGTGGTTCCCCTCCTGACCGCAACCCCGGCCTTTGCAACGCCGCCAAGCCCCCAGACCGGCGCGACCTTGTCACCGACATCTGGCATTGGCAGCACGTCCTTCAACCTGAGCCTGCCGATCGGGGCGAGCTGTCCAGGTGACGCCAACGCGGGTTGGCGTGTCAACACCTACATGGTTCCTGCCACGGTCGACCCGGCAACGATCCAGTGGAACAACTCGGGCCCGGTTCCGATCGCGACGGGAACGAACTTTCGCCAACCGTTGTACAGCCCCACCGGTGATGTCTATTCGAGCTTGTTCACTGCCGCCGCTGATACGCCTGGCGGGCCGGGACTGATTCTGGCACTTGGTCCTGCGGACTTCGAGGTTCTTGCTCCGGGTGACATTCCGGCCGGTGCGTACAACCTCGGTATCGCGTGCACCAATGGCCCGGCGTCAACGACGCAGTTGGACAAGTTCTGGAACGCCAAGATGACCATCACGGCGAACCCTGCCGGTGGTGCAGCTCAAGTGAGTTGGGCCGTAGGAGCGGTGCCCGCAGCTCCGACACTTACGGCAGTCACGCCCGCGGATGGAACCTTGACGGCAGCGTTCACGCCGCCCGCAGGGTCTGACCCCGCGGTCACCGGCTTCACGGCGACGGCTACTCCAACCAGTGGACCAGCCGTGACGGCGACCGGGGCAACTTCCCCGATCACGATCCCCGGGCTGACCAATGGCACGTCGTACAGCGTCACCGTGCGCGCCACGAACGCCGTTGGCAACAGCGCCGAGTCGAACGCCCTCCCCGGCACTCCCAATCTCACGAGGGTTCCCGTCCAGAACCTGGTGGCGACACCGGGGACCGGCGATCGGTCGAGCCCTTTCGTGGGACCCACCAGCTGACGTTGCGACGTATCCCGTCACGGGCTACACCGTTTCAAACGCCCCAGCCGGCGGCACCACCACGGTGACCGGGTAGACAGCGGCCATCACCGGCCTCACCGCCGGCACGACCTACGTGTTCACGGTCACGCCGACCTACGCATCGGGCCCTGCCGGTGCGCCGGCGACCGTGAGTTCGACGCCGCTTTCCGGCACAGGTGCTCGTGCAAGACGTTGAGGTCAACCGTCCGGCGGGCGCTTTGGTGCTCACGCAGGTTTGTGGCGTGAACGGTGCCATCCCGGCGGAAACCGCTCCGTCTCTCGGCTTCCCGACTCCTTTGCCCGCAGTTCTTGCGGCCTCGGTGGGGGCCACGGGACCGACCACGACTGCTGGCGGTGCCACGATTGACCCCCGCTTCGCCGAGGGCAACTACCCCTACCCACAAAATGCTGACGGCACGCCAAACGCGACGTACCCGACGCATTGTGGCATCAACTTGGGTAACGCGAAGTTCGTCACCAGCGGTACCGGATCCGGTCAGTTCTTTGCTGCAAGCGGTGTCCTCAATCAGGTCACCATCGTCGACACCCGCGACACTGACGCTGGTTGGACAGTTGCAGGAAAGATGGGCCGCTTCACGAATCAGTCCGACAACGCGGTGACGTTCGCAGGCAGCCAGCTTGGCTGGAGCCCCGTGATGAGCGATGATTCGGATCTCTTCACCGATTCCGACGGGATCACGTACGATCAGGTGGCCACGGCCGGCGGTATCGCCGACCCGAACGCCTCTGTTGGTACTGGTCTCGGCCAAGGTGTGACGCTGGGCTCTGCTGCAGGACTCGCGGGCAGCGGCACCAGCTTCACCGGTGGATTCGGTATTGCTCAGCTCGATGCGCGACTGAAGTTGCTCATCCCCGTGACCAAGAAGAGCGGCGTCTACAAGGGCGTCCTCACCCTCACGGTGACCTGAGACCTGAACCGAGTATCGATCATGTATTGATCAACGAAATGTAGTGGCCGGTGAGCGGCAGGCGGCACAGGTCGTCTGCCGCTCGCTGGCGTATTCACCTCTGACACCCACCACCTGCATCAAGAGAAATGAGAAGGACTTCCAATGACAAGCCGAGAGGGACCCCTATCGATGACGCGTGGTCGTCGATTGCTGACGTTGGCCATTGCCTTGGCTGTGGCGGTGTGGTGGCCCGCAACCGCAGGCTGGGCGCAACAGCCGCCAACCCCTCAGCCGCCAGGGGCGGGACAGCCGGCCACCGCTGGTGAGGTGATCCACAGTTGGGCCTTGGCGCCAAGTGGCGAAGACCCTACTCAGCCAGGTTCTCGGGTGGACCTCTCGTACGACACCACGCCAGGGTCAACGATCAAGGATAATGTCATCTTGTTCAACTACAGCAACGTTCCGCTGACGTTTCGTGTGTATGCAACCGATGCCTACAACAACGTGAAGGGTGATTTCGACCTGCTCCCCGGCGACGAGAAGCCGAAGGACGTTGGGCCCTGGGTCACGTTCCCGCAGGACAACATTACCTTGTTGCCAAACACCCAAGCGACGCTGCCCGTCGTGGTGAAGGTTCCAGTTGGCGCGCGTCCGGGCGATCACGTGGGTGCCTTGCTTGCGTCTTCGCAGGCCCAAGGAACGAGCCCGGACAATAAGGTCGTAACGCTCGATCGCCGGACCGGCACCCGTTTGTACGTTCGGGTCGCGGGCCCCTTGAAGCCCGAGCTGGTTGTCACTCGACTGAAGTCGACGTACGAGCCGTCACTCAATTCACTCGACGGTGGGGCAAAGGTGACGTACCGCGTCGAGAACCGTGGCAACGTTCGCCTTGGTGGAACGCACAAGGTGTCGATCGCTGCACCGTTTGGCCTTGCAAAGAAGACCAAGTCGTCCGTGAAATTGCCCGAGATCCTTCCTGGTCAAGGAGTCAACCTGGAGGCGGCCTTCGATGGCGTGATCGCGTCGGTTCTTGCGGTCACGGAGGTGGATCTCGATGTGAAGCCAGTGGCGAGCGACGTTGGGGTGGTTCCTTCGAACGATGCTCGTTCGTTGTCGCCGGCATTGCCCTACACCCTGATTACCCTTCTGGTGATTGTCTGGCTGCTCGTGCGTTCCCGGCGCTCGTATCTCAAGCACGCACAGAGGGACACGTCAGTCACTCCCGTGACGAGCGTGTGAAAGCGTCCTCCCGACGGCGAGTCGGCCTCGTACTTGTTGCGCTTCTGTCGGTCGTTGACGTGGGCGGTCGAGTCCGCGCATGGGCTCAGGCCCCCCAACAGGCACCCACGATTACTCTTGACCGTTCCTCGCTGCGCCCCGGGGAGCGGGTGATGGTGACGTTGTCCGGCTGGACGGCCCAAGTGGTCACCCTGTCGGTCTGCGGCAATCTTGCCAAGCGTGGATCGAGTGACTGCAACATGTCCGCAAGTCAGGCGGTGGGCCTGTCGACCGACGTGGGCTATGCCTTGACCCAGTTGACCGTGCCTGGCCCGCCGGCGGATTGCCCCTGCGTGATCAGGGCATCGGGAAGCACTCAGAACGAAGTGGCTCTCGCTCCAATTCATCTCATCGGCATTCCGAGAGGGCCGCTCGTCGACCCTGTTTCGGAGTCGCCACTGGTGGTCTCGATCGAGGTCAAACGAGCCGGCGAAGGTTTGGTGGCATGGCTCAAGTCCATGCTCGGTGGAGCACGGACTTACGACGTCACGCTCGCTGTGCGCAATCGTTCGCCGTGAGACCCTTTCGGAGGTGGCGCTCACGGGCGCCGTTGGCCGAAATCGCACTGACGAAATCGCGACGTTCCACTCTCGGCCGTTGGGTGATCTCGCCCCGGGGGCGACAGCAAGCCACACGGCGCGCGTCCGCCTTCCTCCCCCGGTAGTGGGTACCTATGTCTGGCGGGCAAACGCGAAGGGGGCAGGTCAAGTCGAACAGATTGAACAGGTAGCAAAGACGACTTCCAAAGCCCTTGATTGCGCTGGTTGTGATCCTCCTCTTGGATCTGTTGGCGATTGCGATACGTGGCAGGTTGCGTCGTCGTCGGAACCGGGCGACTCAGGATGCGACCGAGGTAATGGCCAGTGTCTTCGGAAAGTTGAGTCATCATCACCCCTCAGGGAAGCTCCGCCAGGAGTCCCTGCATCTCCTCGATCTCGCCCGGTTGCTCCTGCACGATTCGATCAGCCAGGTTCACCGCACTGACGGCCGTCCCCGAGTCGAGCTCGCGCTGCGCGATGGGAACCTCCCCGTCGAGTTGGACGATCATGGCCTCGACCAGTGCCCGGTCGAAGGCCGTGCCGTTCGGGGTCGATTCGACGCCGGCGAGCACCTCCGCGCCGCCTGCCTGCGATGTCGAGGGGTCGAGCGGTTCCTCCCAGTCACGCAGCCACTCGTCGATCATGGCCATCTGCGCGCGCTGCGCCTCATGGATCACCTCGGCAAGGTCCTTGACGCGCTGATCGCCCGCCCGCTCCCGACCCAGTGCGGCCAGGTTCGCCGTCACCTCGGCGCGAGCGCGAAGTGACCTGGCGAACGCGATGTCCGCATCGTTGACCTTGTCGGGCACCAACACCATGCTCGTCGCCGAGGTGTCCGCGGCCTGGTCGTCATCGCCACAGGCGCCGAGCAGCACGCCCATGGTCAACAGGAGGCCGGCGCTCCGCGCGGGAGCAGCCACTACGCGCTTTCCCGGTGCTCGCGCCCGGTTTGGGCCGCCAACACGCTCTTCTCGAGCGCGGCGACGAGGTCACCGACCGGGGCGGGCTCGACCGGGGCGACCGATCCGCTGCTGACGTCCTCGCCGCCGGCCTTTCGCTCGATGAGATCGAGCACCTGTTGGCGGTAGGTGTCGCTGTACTGCTCAGGGCTGAACCCGGTGGAGAGCGACTCGATGAGTTGGCGAGCCATCGTGAGCTCTCGGTCGGACACGCCGAGCTCGTCGAGTCCGTCCAGTTCCTCGATGGTCGCGGTCGGCTGGATCTCGTCGGGGTAGACCATGGTCGAGATGACGAGAACGCCGTCCTTGGCGCGCAGGGCGGCGAGGTACTGCTTGGTGCGGAGCACGAAGCGGGCGATGCCGACCTTCTGCTCCTCCTCCATGGCCCTGACCAGAAGCGCATAGGGCTTGCGACCGATCTCGAGGGGAGCAAGGTAGTAGGGGGAATCGAAGAAGATCGGGTCGATCTCGACAAGATCGACGAAGGCGTCGAGATCGATGGTGTGGGTCGCCTCGGGGTCGAGTGCGTCCAGCTCGGCGGGTTCGATGACGACATACTCGCCGGGGTGCAGCTCGTAGCCCTTGACGATCTGATCGAAGGGGACCTCGGCGCCGTCGGCCGAGGAGACGCGCTGTTGACGGATGCGGGCGCCGGTGCGCGCATCGATCTGATGGAACTGCACGTTCTTCTTCGACACCGCCGTGAAGAGCTTCACCGGGATGTTGACCAACCCGAAACTGATCGAACCATTCCAAATCGCTCGTGGCATGTGTCCAGTCTCGCGGCAGAAGTCCGTGTTGTCACGGTCCTACGGAAGAGCGAAGAGCCGAGCGGCGTTCGCGGTGGATGCCTCCTCGACGACCTGCACGGCGACACCCATCGCCCCGGCCACGGCTTCGCCCACGAGGGGTACCCATGCGGGGGTGTTGGTGCGTCCGCGATGGGGAACGGGCGCAAGATAGGGGGCGTCGGTCTCGACGGTGAAGCGATCGAGCGGACACAACGCGGCCGCCTCGCGCACGTCGGCGGCGCCCTTGAAGGTGACGATGCCACTGAAGCTCAGCATCGCTCCCATGTCGAGCGCACGTCGTGCCTCGGCGGGCCCACCGGTGAAGCAGTGGAAGACCGTCCGCTCCGGCATCGTCTCGGACTCGAGCAGGGCGAAGGTGTCGTCCCATGCCTCCCGTGTGTGGATCACGAGTGCCAGCTCGTGCCGGTGGGCCAGGGCGATCTGGGCGGCGAAGACCTCCCGCTGCGCGTCCCGCGGGGAGTGCTCGTAGTGGTAGTCGAGACCGCACTCGCCGACACCGACGACCCGGGGATGGGACAGCAGCGCCTCGATGCCCTCGATGCCCCCACTTGCGTCATGGGGGTGGACCCCCGCCGTTGCCCACACGCCGGCGTGGCGATCGGCAACCTCGATCGCGGCGATCGACTGGGCAAGGTCGGTGCCCACGGAGACGAGCCGGGTGACGCCGGCGCCTTGCCGCGTCGGCGATGACCGCTTCATCGACCCCGTTGTAGGGGATGTGGCAGTGCGCGTCGGTCCACATGGCTCGTGGCGTCGTCCGATCAGCCGGCGGTCTTGGTCTCGGGGCTCGCCATGCGGGGAAAGAGCGGTTTGCCCTTCTCGACGGTCAGCCCGCCGGGGTAGCCGCCCCAGATCGCAGCCCCCGGAAGACGCTGCTCGCCGGGGCTGCCGGGCATGCCGATTCGGCGCCAGAGCTCGGCGCACGTGGCAGGCATGGCCGGGGTAGCGAGAACGGCGACGATGCGCAGCACCTCCAGTGCGTCACCCATGATCGCATCGAGTGCAGGTCCCGGTCCGAGCTTCCACGGCTCATTGGTCTCGAGGTAGGCGTTCGTGTCACGGATCAGGCGCCACGTTGCCTCGAGCGCCTCCGAGGGCTGCACCGCCTCCCATGCCTCGGAGGCGGCCTGGAAGGCCGTGTGCGCGAGGTCGGCGAGTGGGCTGTCGGCAGCGGGAGCGGGGCCGATGCCGCCACAGCTCCTGGTCACGATGGTCGCGACCCGACTGAGCAGGTTGCCCAGGTTGTTGGCGAGATCGGCGTTGTAGCGGGCGATCATGCCCTCGTAGGAGAAGTCACCGTCAGGGCCGAAGTGCACGTCACGCAGGAAGTGGTGGCGAAAGCCGTCCACGCCGAAGTCACGAACCAGATCCGCAGGAGCGATCTGGTTGAGGCCGGTCTTGCTCATCTTCTCGCCGCCGACCATGAGGAAGCCGTGCACGTACACCCGGTGAGGTGGCAGCTCACCGGCTGCCATCAGCATCGCCGGCCAGTACACGCAGTGGAACCGCAGGATGTCCTTGCCGATGAGGTGGTGCACCCGCGGCCACCACTTGTCGAAGCTCTCAGGGTTGCTGCCATAGCCTGCGGCGGTGGCGTAGTTGATGAGCGCGTCGTACCAGACGTAGAAGACGTGATCGTTGTCCCAGGGCACCGGCACACCCCAGGTCAGTGACGTACGGGTGATCGACACGTCCTCGAGTCCCTGGCGTATCAGCCCGATCGCCTCGTTTCGCTTGGACTCCGGCTGGATGGCGTCGGGGTTCTCGGCAAGCCAGTCGAGGAGGGGTTGGGTGAAACGGCTGAGTTTGAAGAAGTAGTTGTCCTCCTCGAAGAGCTCGACGGGGCGGCCATGGATGGGGCAGTTGCCGTCGTTGAGGTCGCCTTCGTTGTAGTAGGCCTCGCAGGCAACGCAGTACAGGCCGCTGTAGGTGCCCTGCTCGACGTAGCCGTTGTCGTGGGCCCGTTGCAGCAACGCCTGCACGGCCCGGTGATGGCGCGGCTCGGTGGTGCGAATGAAGTCGTCGTACGAGATGTCGAGCTCCTGCCACGCCTCGACGAATCGTGCACTGGTCCGGTCGGCCTGCTCCTGCGGGGTGAGGCCGTTCGCCTCGGCCGTGCGGGCGACCTTGAGGCCGTGCTCATCGGTGCCGGTCAGGAAGAGGACGTCGTCACCCAGAAGTCGGTGCCAGCGGGCAAGCGCATCGGCGGTCACGGTCGTGTACGCGTGGCCGATGTGGGGCGCGTCGTTGACGTAGTAGATCGGCGTGGTGATGTAGAAGGGCCTCGGCACAGCGGCCAATCTACTGCTCGTCCGGACAGGCAAGAGTCCTCCACCCGGGTCGTGTCGCGAACCCCGAGCCTGATCCGCCGGCTCGGGGAGGGACCGACCGAGGCCAAGATTGCGAATGCGTTACGAAGCACCTAGGTTGAGCCGGTCGGAATAGGGACGGAGGGCGGAATCCTGTCGTCAAGCTTCGAAGCGCGTCGTCGCGCCGGATTCATCGTTGCGCTGCTTGCATCGGTGTTGACCCTGCCGTTGTTCTTCGCGCACTCGGCTACGAGTCAGGTTCCCGCGACCCTGGTCGCCGCCGGCGCCGATCGTGAGGGCATCCGGTCGGTGCAGGACATGTGGGCCGACCGGCTCGTCGAGGCCACGACGACCACGACGACCTCGACCCCTGCCCTCGCACCCCCACCACCGCCCACGACGGGCCCACCACCACCCAGGCCGCAACCACGTCCCGCCGTGGTGATGACCGCCCCCACGACGAGTGTCACCACCCAGCCTCCACCACCCCCGCCTCCGACGTCACAGGACGGTCTGGCTTCCTGGTACGAGCTCGAGGGTGCGCACGCGGGCGTCTGTGCCCACCGGAGCCTCCCGTTCGGGACCGTGGTGACGGTGACCGCCGTCAGGACCGGAGCCTCGTTGACCTGCGTCGTCGGTGACCGGGGTCCTTTTGCGGCCGACCTCGTCGTCGACCTCTTTCGGGATGATTTTGCCGTCCTCGCGCCGCTCGGCGCCGGCATCATCTCCGTTCACCTCACGTGGTGACCCTCTCGGCGGGGCAGGTGGCCGACCTGTTGCAGCGCCACGGCCTGCACCCCAGCCGCGCTCTCGGTCAGAACTTCGTGATCGATCCCAACACCGTGCGACGCATCGCCCGACTCGCCGAGGTGGGTCCGGGAGACCGGGTGGTCGAGATCGGAGCGGGGCTGGGGTCCCTGACGCTTGCGCTGCTCGAGACCGGTGCCGACGTGCTCGCCGTGGAGCTCGACCGTTACCTGATCCCCGTGCTGGAGGAGGTCGTCGTACCCCAGGGGGCGAGGATCGTCCACGGTGACGCGCTCGAGCTGGACTGGGAGGCGCTGTTGTCCGACCCCCCGTGGGTGTTGGTGGCCAACCTTCCCTACAACGTGGCCACCATGGTCGTGGCGGACCTTCTCGACGAGGTTCCCGCCATCTCACGCATGTTGGTCATGGTCCAACGAGAGGTCGGCGAGCGCATGGCGGCCGGCGTGGGAAGCCCGGCCTACGGCGCGCTGTCCGTCAAGATCGCCTACTGGGCCCGGGCATCGCTGGTGGGTCGAGTGCCGGCTGCGGTCTTCCTGCCCCAACCCAAGGTCGAGTCGTCGTTGGTTGCCATCGAACGTCGTGACCGCCCCGCGGTCGATCCGGCCGAGGTCGACGCGTCCTGGCTGTTCCGTGTGGTTCGAGCCGGCTTCGCCCAGCGACGCAAGATGCTGCGGCGCTCGCTTGCAGGCCTGGTGGGTCCCGAGGCGTTCGAAGCCGCCGGTGTTCGTCCGGAGGCCCGTGCCGAGGAGCTGGATGTCCTTGCATGGGGCAGGCTGGCAGCATGCGCGATGATTCGATGAGACCCGCACCGGTGACGGTGCGAGCCCCGGCCAAGTTGACGCTCTCGTTGCGAATCAGCGGGGTGCGTCCCGACGGATTCCACGAGATCGACGCCGAGATGATCACCCTCGACCTGTGTGACGAGCTGACGTTCTCGACGGGAGACGACCTCGAGATCGTGGGTGCGACCGGATCGGCCGTCAGCGACGGTGACGACAATCTGGTGCGCCGGGCACTCACAGCGGTGGGGCGGGAGGCCCATGTCCGCCTGTTGAAGCGCATTCCTGCGGGAGCGGGTCTGGGCGGTGGCTCGGCCGACGCTGCCGCCACGTTGCGCTGGGCGGGCTGCCACGACCTCGCGCTCGGGGCCCGGCTGGGTGCGGACGTCCCCTTCTGCATGGTCGGGGGCCACGCCCGAGTGCGTGGACTCGGTGAACTGATCCAACCCCTGGCGCCCGTCGATCGGGCCTTCACGCTGTTGACGCCGCCCTTCGGGGTCTCCACCGCTGCGGTCTACCGCATGTGGGACGAACTCGGAGGCCCGAGGGGCCAGGGACCCAACGATCTGGAACCCGCTGCGCTCGAAGTGGAACCCCGTCTGGCGCGATGGCGTGATCGCCTGGCCGAGCTGACCGGCTGCACGCCAATCCTTGCGGGGAGCGGCTCGACCTGGTTCGTGGAGGGCGCCTTCGAGGGGGAGGGCCTCGTGGTGACGCGAGTCGACCGTCCCTGAGGACGGTCGACACGGCTCACGATCGATTCCAGACCGATTGGAGCGGTCGCTACTTCTTGGCGCGTCGCTGGAAGCGGGTGCGCTTCAGCATCTTCTTGTGCTTCTTCTTGCGCATTCTCTTCCGGCGTTTTTTGATCAGGGAACCCATGAGGGTTTTGAGGTTACCGGGAGAACCGGCCATGAATGCAACTGGGGCTAGCATGGAGGGGTTGTTGGCGGGTAGTTCAGTTGGCAGAACGCCTGATTTTGGATCAGGAGGTCGCAGGTTCGAGCCCTGCCCCGCCAGCCGGACAACGAGAGATCCAGGGTGAATCTGATGGCCGAACGAACCTTGAGCTCGGTGGTGCTCGCCGCCGGCGTGGGGACCCGCATGCGATCGGAGCGCCCCAAGCCGCTGCACCTCCTGTGCGGTCGGGCGATGCTGTTGCACGTCCTCGACGCGGCCGCCGCCACAGGGGTCGAGCGAGCGGTGGTGGTCGTGGGCCACGGTGCCGATCGGGTGACCAAGAAGCTCGTCGAGGACGGCCCGAGCGACCTGCCGATCGACTTCGTGGATCAGGCCGAGCAACGTGGCACCGGCGACGCGCTCATGGTCGGGCTCACCGCCTTTCCCGATGACGATCTCGACGGCGACCTGCTGGTGCTGCCGGGCGATGCGCCCCTGCTTCGTGGCGAGACGCTTGTCCGTCTGGTGGAAGCGCACCGCAAGGGCGACGCCGCCGCCACGTTGTTGACCGCACGCCTTGCTGATCCGACGGGATACGGACGTGTGGTTCGTGGCAAAGGAGGGCGTATCGTTCGCATCGTCGAGCAGGCCGATGCGACCGCCGAGGAGGCACTGGTCGATGAGGTGGCAACCTCGGTGTACTGCTTTCGCCGCAGCCTCGTCGCCCCGGCGCTTCGGCGCCTCAAGCCCGAGAACGCGCAGGGGGAGTACTACCTCACCGACGTGATCGAGGTCCTCGGGACGGCCGGTTACCCGATCGCATCCCACGTGGTGGACGATGCGATCGAGACCGTCGGCGTGAACGACCGTGCGCAGTTGGCCCTTGCCGAGGCGGAGTTGCGGCGCCGAACCAATCGACGCTGGCTCGGCCTGGGCGTCACGATGGTCGATCCCGCTCAGACCTATGTCGACGCGACGGTGCAGTTGGCGTCCGACGTCACCCTGTTTCCCGGGACGATCCTTCAGGGCGCCACCAGCGTTGGATCGGGAGCCGAGATCGGCCCGGGCACCCGTCTGGTCGATTGCGTCGTCGGCAAGGAGGCGGTGGTGACCGAGACGACCGCCGAAGGTGCCGAGATCGGCGCGGGCGCCCGCGTCGGCCCCTTCGCCTACCTGGGTCCGGGCGTCATCGTGTCCGTGGGCGAGGTGACCGGTCCGTTCTACACTGGGCGTCCGACGTCATGACGACACCCCCCTGCGGGGATCGAGAACGGAGTTTGCCCCGGATGGCCATGGAGCTGATCACCAAGAAGAAGCTTCAACTGCTCAGTGGTCGCACCCATCCCGCGTTGGCCGAGGAGATCGCCTCGCATCTGGGGGTCGAGTTGGGCGAGACGAATCTCGTCGACTTCGCCAACTCCGAGATGCGCTGTCGCTTCGGTGATTCCGTCCGAGGCGCCGACATCTTCATCCTTCAGCCGCACTCCTCGTCGGAGGGTCGCTCGGTCAACGACTCGCTCATGGAGCAGCTGATCATGATCGACGCTGCCAAGCGCGCCTCGGCCAAGCGCATCACCGCGGTCTGCCCGTACTACGGCTATTCCCGACAGGACCGCAAGGCGGAGGGCCGTGAGCCGATCACCGCCAAGCTGGTGGCCGATCTGTTGCACACGGCGGGGGCTCATCGCGTCGTCAGCGTCGATCTCCACTCCGGCCAGATCCAGGGCTTCTTCGACGGCCCGGTCGACCACCTCACGGCCATGCCGGTACTCGTCGACTACCTACGGGAGAACCTGCAGGGCGAGTTGGTCATCGTCGCACCCGACGCCGGCCGGGTGAAGGTCGCCGAGCGGATGGCCCAGCACCTCCATGCCGACCTGGCCATCGTCCACAAGCGCCGTCCCAAGGGCATGGCGAACGTGGTGGAGGCCCGAGACGTGGTCGGTGATGTCGAGGGGCGGATCTGCGTCCTGGTCGACGACATGATCGACACGGCCGGCACCATCGTGGCTGCGGCGGAGCAGCTCAAGGACCACGGGGCCGACAGCGTGTGGGCGGCGGCAACCCACGGGGTGTTCTCCGATCCGGCCATCGACCGCCTGAAGAACTCGGTCATCGATCGGGTCATCATCACCAACACCTTGCCGTTGCCTGTGGAGAAGCACATCGACAAGATCGAGGTGCTGTCGATCGCCGGCCTCATCGCCGATGCCATCGATGCGGTGTTCGAGGACACCTCGGTGTCGGAGATCTTCGGCGGCGACAACCAGGCCTGAGGTCGCCGGCCGGGCTCAGGGCCAGGAGAGTTTCGACCAGGAGAGTTTCGACTTCGCCGCCGATCTCGTAGAGTGGAGCGTTGTCCCGAGATCTGATCGTTCGCAGGAGCGCGTCCCATGCCTGAAATGACCCTTGTCGCCGAAGCCAATCGTGTCACCGGCACGCGTCCTTCGGGTCGCCTCCGCTCCGAGAACAAGATTCCTGCCGTGGTCTACGGGGGTGGTGAGGCGCCGCTGTCGGTGAGCGTGACCCGCCGCGAGCTCCGCCTGGCGCTCTCGGGTGGCCACGGCTCGCATGCGCTGATCAACCTCGAGGTGGGCGGCAGCCGGCATCTCGTCATGGTGAAGGACATGCAGCGCAACCCGGTGCGCAACGAGGTGATCCATGTGGACTTCCTGCGGGTGAGCCACGATACGAGGGTGACTGCCGACGTGGCGATCACGCTCGTGGGCGATGCCCACCAGGTCCGGCTTGCGGGTGGCAAGGTCGAACAACAGCTCTTCAAGCTGGTGCTCACCGGAAGGCCCGACGACATTCCCGGCGAGATCGTCGTCGACATCTCCGAGATGGCGCCGGCTCAGATCCTCCGTGTCGCCGAGTTGGATCTCCCCGGCGGCGTGACGGTCACCACCGCCGAGGACGAGATCGTTGCGGTCGGACACATCAACAGGCGGTTGGCGGGAAGCGAATCCGATGGCGACGAGCACGGTGAAGAAGCCGCCGGCAGCGGTGGCGCCGGCGAGGCTGCAGCAGAGTAGCGGTGGGCCCGCTCGGCCGCGACGATGGCCGGGCGCGCCGGGGCACCCCTGCCGACCTGCTGGTGATGGGTCTCGGCAACCCGGGAGACACCTACGTCGGGACTCGGCACAACATCGGGGCGGAGACGGTCCATGTCCTTGCGGCCCGTCATGGGGTGCGATTGGCAGCAACCAGGTGTCGCGCCCTGGCGGGCGAGGCACGCATCGGCGGCAAACGGGTCGTGCTGGCGTTCCCGCTGACCTTCTACAACGAGTCGGGCAACGCCCTCGTCGCCCTTGCGAGGCGTTACGGCATCGACGATCCGCTCCAGGTGGTGGTGGTCCACGACGAGCTCGATCTGTTGCCGGGCACCCTCAAGGTCAAGGTGGGTGGGGGCCTCGCGGGCAACAACGGTCTGAAGTCGATCAAGGCCCACCTGCACTCCGAGGACTTCATCCGGGTGCGCATCGGCGTCGGCAAGCCCCCGGGTCGGGGGCAGGGCGTGGACCACGTGCTGCGCCGTCCGGGCAAGGCCGAGCGCGCCGAGCTCGATGTGGTGATCGAGAAGGCCGCCGACGCCGTCGAGGCGATTGCCGTCGACGGCCCCGACGTGGCGATGAACCGCTTCAATTGATCGCCGATAGCCTCGGTCTGTCGTGACGGCACTTCGCTCCCTTCCTGCCCTTCTGCGCAACGACCCGGCGCTGACCGCGGTCCTGGGGACCTCGCACACCGTTCTCACCGTCCCCGAGCCCGCTCGAGCGATCACCATCGCCGGCCTCACCCACCTCTCCGCTCGCCGCCCCTTCGTGGTCGCCGTGCCCACGACCGGTGAGGCGGAGCGGCTCGTCCACGATCTGGCGGAGTACCTCGATCCCGGAGACGTCGAGTTCTTCCCCGCGTGGGAGACGTTGCCCTTCGAACGCGTCAGCCCGAGTGTCGAGGCGATGGGCCGGCGGATGCGCGCCGTGTGGCGCCTTCGCAGGCCCGACGAGCATGCGGCCCGCGTGGTGGTGGCCCCCATCCGTGCCCTGGTGCAGCGTCTCGGTCCCCATGTCGGTGACGTCGAGCCGGTCAGGGTCCGTCCCGGTGATCGGATCGATCCGACGGTGCTGGTGGCCGGCCTCGTCGGAGCCGGATACCAGCGTGAGTACCAGGTTGAGCACCGCGGGGAGATCGCCGTGCGCGGCTCGATCGTCGACGTGTTCCCGTCGACCGCGGATGTGCCGGTTCGCATCGACCTGTGGGGCGATGAGGTCGATCGTCTGAGCACCTTCTCGGTCAACGATCAACGTTCGCGTCTCGATCTCACCGTTGTCGACATCTTCCCCTGCCGAGAGCTGTTGGCCACCGATGACGTGCGTGCACGTGCCCGAGGTCTGAGGGCCACGGAGCCCTGGGGCGTCGAGCAGTGGGCGCGGCTGGAGGAAGGCCAACTCTTCGAGGGCATGGAGTCGTGGCTGCCCTGGCTTGCCGAAGACGAGCGGCTGCTGGTCGATCTGTTGCCGCCCGAGGCCCAGGTGTTGTTGGTCGATCCTCGCCGTATGCGCCATCGAGCCGGCGACCTCCTTGCCGAGGAGGCTGACCTGGCAACGGTGCTCGGCCGCACCTGGGGAGTCTCGGATGCCGGCGGCATGCCTCGACTGCATCTGCCGTTCGATCGCCTCCTGGCCCATACCAAGGCTCCCTCCTGGACGATCACGAGTGTGGCCGAAGGGCCCGATGCGCCAGTCGTCCGCGCCCAGGGCTTCGACGCCACGGGCGGGGGCGAGCGGTTGATCGCCCAGCTGCAGGGTCTGTTGCATACGGGCTACCGCGTCGTCATCGCCGCCGACGGAGCAGGCTCGGCCGCCCGGATGGCCGGCTCGTTGGGTGAGGCGGGCGTGGGTCTCACGCTGCACGACTCCGAGGATTCCTCGATCGACCTGACCAGACCCGGTGGGCATGTGGTCGTCGCGCCGCTCGATCGAGGTGTGGTTCTTCCCGAGGTCCAGCTGGCGGTGCTGGCCGAGAGCGACGTGACCGGACGGCGGCGCTCGCATCGGGCGGCACGCACCCGCCCCAGGCGCGAGTCGGCGGGCTTCTTCGACACCCTCCAGGCCGGTGACCACGTCGTGCACGCGCATCACGGCGTGGCCCGATACGGGGGCATGGTCAAGCGCAACATCGGCGGCGTCGACCGTGACTACCTGTTGTTGGAGTATCGGGGCAACGACAAGCTCTACGTTCCCTCCGATCAGATCGACGCCGTGCGCCCCTACACGGGTGGCGAGACCCCCAGCCTGCACCGACTGGGTGGTTCCGAATGGCAGAAGGTTTCGAGTCGAGCCCGCTCGGAGGCCCAGAAGATCGCGCAGGAGCTGGTGGTGCTGTACCAGAGGCGGGTGCACAGTCCGGGACATGCATTCGCCCCGGACACCCCTTGGCAGAAGGAGATGGAGGACGCCTTTCCCTATCAGGAGACGCCCGACCAGCTGGCCGCCATCGCCGACGTCAAGGCCGACATGGAGGAGCCGGTCCCGATGGACCGTCTGGTCTGTGGTGACGTGGGCTTCGGAAAGACCGAGGTCGCCCTGAGGGCGGCGTTCAAGGCGGTTCAGGACGGCAGGCAGGTGGCGGTGCTCGTTCCCACCACGCTCCTGGCCCAACAGCACGGTCAGACGTTCGCCGATCGCTTCGCCGGCTATCCCGTTCGTGTCGAGGTGCTGAGTCGTTTTCTCACGAATGCGCAGGCCCGCAAGGTGGTCGAGGGCGCCGGCGACGGATCGGTTGACGTGGTGATCGGGACCCACCGCCTCTTGAGCGCCGACATCTCGTTCAAGCGCCTCGGGCTGCTGATCGTCGACGAGGAGCAGCGATTCGGTGTGACCCACAAGGAGACCATCAAGCAGCTGAAGGCCGATGTCGACGTGTTGACCCTCACGGCGACGCCGATACCCCGCACCCTGGAGATGAGCCTGACCGGTATTCGCGACCTCTCTCTTCTGAACACGCCCCCCGCCGACCGACAGCCCATCCTCACCTACGTGGGTGAGCACGACGAGCGGGCGATCGCCGAGGCGTTGCGGCGCGAGCTGTTGCGGGAGGGCCAGGTCTTCTTCGTGCACAACCGGGTGAAGGACATCGAGGAGGTGGCGGCGGGGCTGAGGGAGATGGTGCCCGAGGCCCGCATCTGCGTGGCGCACGGCCAGATGGACGAGGGCACCCTCGAACAGGTGGTCATCGACTTCTGGGAGGGCAGCTACGACGTGCTGGTGTGCACCACCATCATCGAGTCGGGCATCGACATGCCCACGGTCAACACGTTGGTGGTCGACCGGGCGGATCGCCTCGGGTTGGGCCAGCTCCACCAGCTCCGAGGTCGGGTCGGTCGTGCGGGGAGTCGAGCCTATGCCTACCTGTTTCATCCCCGGGATCAGGCCCTCTCCGACGAGGCCTACGAACGTCTCAAGACCATCGGGGAGGCGACCGAGCTCGGGTCGGGATTTCGCATCGCCATGCGCGATCTGGAGATTCGCGGAGCCGGCAACCTGCTGGGCGAGAGCCAGACCGGCCACATCGGCGCCGTCGGCTACGACCTGTACATGCAGATGGTCAGCGAAGCGGTATCCGAGCTCAAGGGTGAACCGGCCAAGCAGGCAGCGGAGGTCAAGCTGGAGCTGCCGCTCGACGCGTTCCTTCCCACGGACTACGTCTCGAGAGAGGAGCAGCGTCTCGAGGCCTACCGTCGTCTGGCGACGGTCACCACGTTGGCCGAGGTGGCCGACATCGCCGCGGAGTGGGAGGACCGATACGGGCCGGTGCCACCGGCCGCCGAGGCGCTGCTTGCGGTTGCCCGGCTCCGGGCCGAGTGCCATCGCACGGGTGTCCGAGAGATCACCGTCACCCCCAATCGCACGTCACCGGGCTATCTCGCCCGTCTCTCGCCGCTGGCCCTGCGGGCCAGTGCCGTCGTTCGGCTGCGACGCGTCGCGAGGGACGCCCGCTGGATGGAGGACACCGAGCAGCTGGTCATACCACTTCGAAAGGGCGATGACGTGCCCAAGGTGCTCGGCGACCTGTTGGGCGAGCTGGTCCCTGCGGACCCCGAATCTGTAGCATCCTGAACTCGTGAGCCTCTTGCGCGCAAAATCGGTCGTTGCCGTTGCCCTCGTCGCCGTCGTGGCGCTCGGAGGATGCAGCATCCTGTCCAACTCCCCCGCCGCCACCGTCAACGGCAACGAGATCAGTGACGGCTCGCTGCAGGACGAGCTGTCGGCCGTTCGTGACAACGAGACCTATCGAAATCTGGTCGAACAGGGCATGCAGGCAGCCCAGGCGGGTGAGGCGCCCGGTACGTTCGACACCACGTTCATCGCCCGGCTCCTGACCCAGCGGGTGTACTACGAGCTCATCGAGGGCGAGCTGGCCCGCCGCAAGGCCAAGATCGTCGATGCCGAGCTCACGGCGGTGCGCTCGGTGGTGATCGAGCAGGTCGGGGGAGCGAAGGTCTTCGAATCGTTCCCTGAGGGGTATCAGGATCAGTTGGTTCGTCAGCGGGCGCTCTTCAAGAAGCTGAACGATGTGTTCGCCGAGGACGTGCTGAAGAAAGAGGTCGGCAAGGGAGGCGCCGAGGCCTACTTCAAGGCGCATGCCGACGAGTTCGTGCAGGGCTGTGCGAGCCACATCCTCGTCAGCTCACAGGAAAAGGGACTCGAGGCAGCGGGTGCCGAGGCAGCGGCGCTGAAGGCCCGGCTCGACAAGGGAGCCGATTTTGCCACCGTCGCCAAGGAGTCGTCCTCCGACACCGGTTCGGCCCAACAGGGCGGTGACCTCGGCTGTGTCGGCAAGGGCAAGTTCGTTCCCGAGTTCGAGACGGCGCTGTTCGAGTTGCCGATCGGTCAGGTGAGCGATCCGATTCAGACGCAGTTCGGTTTTCATCTGATTCTGGTCCGGGAGCGCAAGACGCCGACCTACGAGGAGGCCAAGGCCGACGTCGCAGCGGTGATCAGCGGCCTGTCCGCACAGAAGCTCGAGGAGTTCCTGGTGACCGCATCGGGCAGCGCGAAGGTCAGCGTCGACAAGCGCTACGGCGCGTGGGAGATCCAGAAGGGCGCCGCCGACGGCACGCCTGACGGGGTCGGCATCGTGGTGCCGCCGAAGGGTCCCACCACCACAACCACGGTGCAACCGGGAGCGGGCAGCCTTCCCTCCGGAACGCCCGATGTCGGGCCCACCGAGACCCCCACTCCCGCGGCTCCGTGATCGATCGATCGGCCTGCCGCGCCGTGCGATGGGACCCGGGCCGGCCCGCCCGGCCCGAACGTTGAGCAAACCGCGCATCACGGTGGTCGGGCTGGGTCCCGGTGGGCCCGATCTGGTCACGGCCGCCGCACTGCGAGCCATCGAAGGGGCGCCTGCGTCCTTTGTCCGCACAACCCGTCACCCGGCGGCGTCCGTCATGGCGGAGGCAACGAGCTTCGACGCGCTCTACGAGCAGGCCACGACGCTGGAGGAGGTCTACGCGGGGATCGTGGATGCGTTGATCGCGGCCGCACTCGATGTGGGCGAGGTGACCTACGCCGTGCCCGGCTCGCCCCGGGTGGCCGAGCGCAGCGTCGACCTGCTGGTTGCCGACACCCGCGTCATCGAGGGCCGGGTGGAGGTGGTGGTCATCCCCGCACTGTCGTTTCTCGACCTGGCATGGGTGCGCCTCGGGGTGGATCCGCTCGTCGAGGGCGTCCGAGTGGTCGACGGCCATCGCTTTGCGGTGCAGGCAGCGGGGGAGCGGGGGCCGTTGTTGGTGGCCCAGTGCGACAGCCATGGCGTGCTGTCGGACGTGAAGCTTGGCGTTGGTGACGGGACACCCGAGACCGTCTGGGTTTTGTGTCGGCTGGGTTTGGACGACGAGTCGATCACGGAGATCGCCTGGGACGACCTGGACCGGGTCGTCGATCCCGATCATCTGACGTCGCTCTGGATTCCCCGGCTCGCCGCCCCGGTGGCCGGCGAGGTCATGGACCTCGTCGAGTTGGTCGGCACGCTTCGCGAACGGTGTCCCTGGGATCGCGAGCAGACCCATGCGAGCCTGACGAGGTATCTGCTGGAGGAGACCTACGAGCTGTTGGAGGCCATCGAGGAGCTCGACGAGGCAACCGGCGAGGGTTACGAGCATCTCGAGGAGGAGCTCGGCGACGTGCTGTTCCAGGTGCTCTTCCACGCCAGGCTCGGCGCCGAGGCGGGCCGGTTCACGTTGGCCGATGTCGCACGGACCGTCAACGAGAAGCTGACCCGTCGCCACCCCCATGTCTTTGCGGGCCTGGAGGTTTCGGGCACGGAGGAGATCGCGCTCAATTGGGAACAGATCAAGCGGGAGGAGAAGGGTCGGGTCGGCATCATGGACGGCATCCCGGGCAACCTCCCCTCCCTGCTCTACGCCCACAAGGTGCAGCGCAAGGCCCTTGCCGTCGGCCGGGACGCGGAGATCCCCGCATCCCTCGACATGGCGTCGCTCGTGGACGCCGATGTGATCGGTGATGCGCTCTTCGCTCTCGTGGCTGCCGCTCGCGTCGCAAAGGTCGACCCCGAGGCGGCGTTGCGGGCATCCGCCGCCCGCTTCCGGGCGCAGGCCGAGCAGGCCGAGCTGCTTGCGCAGGCCGAGCAGTGCTTGCGCAGGCCGAGCAGTAGAGCGCTACCGGTAACACTTTCAACACCAGCCACAATCGATAACATGAACAACATCCGCCACAGTCACGTCGAGGAGCATTTTCGTGAGCACGATCGAGCACATCGTTGGCAGAGAGGTTCTCGACTCTCGGGGAAATCCCACTGTTGAGGTCGAGGTCGTGCTCATCTCGGGAGCTCAGGGACGGGCGATCGTGCCGTCCGGCGCCTCGACAGGTCAGTTCGAGGCCGTCGAGCTCCGTGACGGCGGCGACCGTTACGGCGGCAAGGGTGTGGCGAAGGCCGTCGGCCATGTGAACGGTGAGCTGCGCGACGAGGTGCTCGGTCGTGACGGTCTCGACCAACGCGGGCTCGACCGGGCCCTGGTCGACCTGGACGGAACGGACAACAAGGGCCGCCTGGGGGCCAATGCCCTGCTCGGGGTCTCGCTGGCGACGGCCCGTGCGGCCGCCGACCATCTGGAGATCCCCCTGTTTCGCTACGTGGGGGGCGCGAACGCCCACGTGTTGCCCGTGCCCATGATGAACGTCCTCAACGGCGGTGCGCATGCGGCGAACAACGTGGACCTCCAGGAGTTCATGATCATGCCCGTGGGGGCGGCGTCGTTCAGTGAGGCCCTGGCCTGGGGAACCCAGACCTATCACGTGCTGAAGAAGCTCCTCGACGACCGCGGACTGGCCACGGGCGTCGGCGACGAGGGTGGGTTCGCCCCCGATCTGGCGTCCAACGAGCAGGCCGTGCAGATCCTCGTCGAGGCCATCGAGAGGGCCGGCTTCGTCCCCGGCGTCGACATCGCCATCGCGCTCGACCCGGCGACCACGGAGCTGTGGGACGACGGGGTCTACCGGCTGGAGGGCGAGGGACGCACGTTGAGTCCCGACGAGATGGTGGGCTTCTGGGTCGATCTGTGCAGCCGTTATCCCATCGTCTCGATCGAGGACGGCATGGCCGAGGAGGACTGGGACGGTTGGGCCGCTCTGACCACCGCCCTCGGGGGACGGGTCCAGCTCGTCGGCGACGACCTGTTCGTGACCAACTCGTCACGACTGCGCAGGGGCATCGAGCTTGGCGTGGCGAACTCGATCCTGGTCAAGGTGAACCAGATCGGCACGCTCACCGAGACCCTCGACACGGTCGAGTTGGCGACGCGGTCGTCGTACACCGGCGTCATGTCACACCGCTCCGGAGAATCGGAGGACACGACCATCGCCGATCTCGCCGTCGCGACGAACTGCGGTCAGATCAAGACCGGCGCGCCTGCCCGCTCGGACCGGGTTGCCAAGTACAACCAGCTCCTGCGCATCGAGTCCGTCCTCGGTGAGTCCGCCGCCTACCGGGGCCTGCATGCCCTGGCACGGGGAGCGGGGTCCACTGCGTGAAAAGGGCGCGGGTTCTCGTGTGGGTGGGGCCGGCAGCGCTCCTCGTGGCCGCGGTCCACTTCGCGGGTGTCTTTCCCACCCGCACCTACCTGGCCCAACGGGCGGCGCTGTCGACTGCCGAGGAGAAGCTGGACGTGCTCTCCCATCAGAACAAGGCGTTGGAGGACCGGGTGGAGCTCCTGCGAAGTGACGCCGAGATCGAACGCCTTGCCCGTGAGCGCTACAACCTGGTTCGTCCGGGCGAGGAGGCCTATGCCGTGCTGCCGCCAACCGAGACGTCGCCGCCGTCCACGACGGTCGCTTCCCGGCAGGGAGAACCGGACGACGACGGGAACTTCGTCCAACGGGCCTGGAGGGCTCTGACCGGCCTGCTGTGAGTGCCGTCCGGCTATACCAGGTCAATGCAGCCCACCGGTCGGCACGCAGACGATAGGGTGCGTCGATGGCGAGTTTGCAGGGTCGCAGCATTGTCCGCCGGGAGGATCGCGCGCTCCTGACCCGAGGGGGGACCTACGTCGCGGACGTCGCCGACGCGATGCTCGACGGTGCGGGACACGTGATCTTCGTGCGCTCGACCATGGCCCACGCCCGGATCACCGGCATCGATGTCGAGGGCGTGAGGACCGCCCCGGGTGTGGTGGGCGTGTTCACGGCCGCCGATCTGGATCTCGGCTTCGCTCCCATGGCCGTTCCCGTCCTGCCTCCGGCCATGGCGCGACCGTGGCTCGCAGGCGAGGTCGTGCGATTCGTCGGCGAGCCGATCGTGATGATCGTGACCGAACGTCGTGATCAGGGTGAGGACGCAGCCGAGCAGGCGATCATCGACTACGAGCCCCTCCCGGTCGTGGCGCATCCCGAGGATGCCCGAGACGACGAGGTGCTCCTCTTCCCCGATCATGGCAGCAACACCGCGGCGGTCTTCGGCGACGAGGGTGACGCGTCGGAGTTCGCCGACTGTGAGGTCGTCGTTCGGGAGCGTCTCGTGAACCAGCGTGTTGCAGTCGCCCCGCTCGAGGTCCGCAGCACGGCAGCGGCAGTCGGCGCCGACGGGCGCCTCAACGTGTGGATGAGCACGCAGGCCCCGCAGTCCGCGCGCCACGCGATCACCCGGGCGTTCGGTTGGGAGCTCGACAGCGTGCGGGTGGTCGCCCCCGATGTGGGTGGCGGTTTCGGAGCCAAGATCGGTCCGTATCCCGAGGAGATGTTGGTGGCCTGGTTGGCCCGTCATCTGGGCAGGCCGCTGCGTTGGCTCGAGACCCGTTCCGAGAACATGGTCGCCATGGGGCACGGGCGCGGACAGATCCAGCACGTCACCATCGGGGGAAGCCGGGACGGAGCCGTGTTGGCCTACCGGCTCGACATCCTCCAGGACTCGGGCGCCTATCCGAGCATGGGCGCCTTCCTTCCCTACATGACGCGGGTGATGGCCGCCGGGGTCTACGCGATTCCCAGCGTCGCCTGCCATGCCACCAGTGTCGTCACCAACACGATGACCACGGTGGCCTACCGCGGGGCCGGCAGGCCCGAGGCGACTGCCGCGATCGAACGGGCCATGGACCTGTTCGCCGCGGAGATCGGGATGAGCCCGGCCGAGGTGCGCAGGCGCAACCTCATCGACGTCGCATCCTTTCCGCACACCACCCCCACGGGGGCGGTCTACGACATCGGTGATTACCGCAGGGCGCTCGATCTGGTGCTCGATGCCGCGGGCTACGACGAGTTGCTGGCGGAACAGGCGAGTCGGCGGGCCTCCGGGTCCGAGCGGCAGATCGGCATCGGCCTGGCGCTCTATGTCGAGATCACCGCCGGCCCGACGGCGGGCAAGGAAACGGCCCGCGTCGAGATTCGTCCGGACGGGCGGGCGATGGTCTTCACCGGCACCTCGCCCCACGGTCAGGGTCACGAGACCTCCTGGGCGATGATCGCGAGCGATGTGCTCGGGATCGGCCTCGACGACATCGAGGTGATCCACGGTGACACCGACCTGGTTCCGAGAGGGATGGGGACCATGGGGTCGCGCTCGTTGCAGCTCGGCGGTTCCGCGGTGCTCGAGGCATCCGAACAGGTGCTCGACCTCGCTCGGCGCGTTGCGGCCGAGTTGCTCGGCGTCGGGGTCGATGACGTGGTGCTCGACCATGATGCCGGTGTGTTCAGGGAGGCGCATGACGCCGTGAGCGGGACTTCGGTCTCGTGGCAACAGGTTGCGGTCGCCGCGGCCGGCGAGGGTGGCAGCCTCGCCGCCGGCGCCGACTTCCAGGCATCGACGCCGACCTACCCCTTCGGCGCCCACGTGGCGGTCGTCGAGCTCGACAGCGAGACCGGCCTGATCACCCTCGATCGCTTCATCGCCGTCGACGATGCAGGGCGCGTCCTGAACCCCCTGATCGCCGAGGGCCAGCGCCACGGAGGTATCGCGCAGGGCGCCGCCCAGGCGTTGTGCGAGGAGATGGTCTACGACGACGACGCCAACCCGCTCACCACCACCTTCGCCGACTACACGTTCATCTCGGCCTGCGAGCTGCCCAGCTTCGAGCTGGTCGCGATGGAGACCCCGACTCCGGTGAACCCGCTCGGGGCCAAGGGCGTGGGCGAGTCGGGGACGATCGGCTCCACGCCTGCGGTTCAGAACGCGGTGGTCGACGCGCTGAGCCCATGGGGTGTTCGCCATCTCGACATGCCGGCGACGCCCCAACGTGTGTGGCGGGCGATCGCCGCCGGCCAAGACCTTGCCGGCCGTCAGGGAATGTGAGGCCATGGAACTTTCACTGAGCGTCAACGGAGAATCGCAGACCCATGAGATCGAGCCGCGAACGCTGCTCGTTCACTTCCTGCGCGAGCAGTGCGGCCTCACCGGCACCAACGTGGGATGTGACACCTCATCCTGTGGAGCCTGCACGGTTCACCTCGACGGCCGAGCGGTGAAGTCCTGCACGATGTTGGCGCTCCAGGCCGAGGGATGCGAGGTGACGACCATCGAGGGGCTCGCCACCCCGGATGGGACGTTGCACCCGATGCAGGAGGCGTTCAGGACGCATCACGGCCTGCAGTGCGGTTTCTGCACGCCCGGCATGGTGATGGCAGCGGTGTCGTTGCTCGACGAGTCCCCGAACCCCACGGAGACCGATGTGCGACACGGCCTGGAGGGCAACCTCTGTCGTTGCACGGGCTATCACAACATCATCCAGGCAGTGCTCGCCGTGTCCCGGGAATCGTCGTGATCCCGGCGTCGTTCGAGTACGAACGTCCGGGATCCCTCGACGAGGCGCTCGGGCTGTTGGCCGAGCACGGCGACGAGGCCAAGGTGCTCGCCGGGGGCCATTCCCTGCTCCCGCTCATGAAGCTGCGGTTCGCGACACCGGCGGTCGTGATCGACATCGGCCGTCTCGACTCGCTCTCGTATGTCCGCGACGAGGGCGACCACGTTGCGGTCGGTGCGTTGACGAGCCATCGCGACGTGGCGAGGGCCGAGTTGCTGCGCCGCCATGTGCCGTTGTTGGCGCACGCTGCGGGACAGGTCGGCGATCCACAGGTTCGACAGCGGGGCACGCTCGGTGGGTCCCTCGCACACGGTGACCCGGCATCCGATCTTCCTGCGGTGGCGCTGGCGTTGGGCGCCACCTTCGTGGTCGACGGGCCGCAGGGACGTCGCGAGCTTGCCGGGGACGATTTCTTCGAGGGCTTTCTGGAGACCGCGTTGACGCCCGAGGAGTTGCTCGTCGAGGTCCGTGTGCCAAAGGTCGACGGCATGGGTTGGTCCTTCCAGAAGTTGACCAAACGTGCTCAGGACTGGGCCATCGTCGGCGCCGCCGTGGTGCACGGCAACGGCCGCGCCGGGGTGGGGCTCATCAACATGGGCGCGACACCGATACGGGCGCTCGAGGTGGAGTCGGCTCTGCGTGCCGGCGCCTCGGCCGCCGATGCCGCGGCGCTGGCAGATGTCGGAACCGAGCCAACGGCTGATCTCAACGCCGACGAGACGTTCCGCCGCCACCTGGCCAGGGTTCTGGTCCGACGCGGCATCGAGGAGGCCGCGTCCGGCACCCCTCGATGACCACGATGGACCGATGATCTCGCTTCTCGACGACCTCGAGCGCTGGCATCGTGGCGGCCTCGAGGTCGCCTTGGCCCGCATCGTCGGGGTCGAGGGCTCCGCGCCACGTCTTGCCGGGGCGACCATGGCAGTCAACCAGGAGGGTGAGGTTGCCGGCTCGCTGTCGGGTGGCTGTGTCGAATCCTCGGTCGTCGACACCGCCCTCGCGTTGCTCGCGGAGCAGGCCCTCGGACGCCTCGTTCGCTTCGACGCCCTCGACGCCCCGGACGACCCCGTGGGCGTCGGGCTGACCTGTGGTGGCGTCGTCGACGTGTTCGTGGAGCCCCTGCCGGCGTCACTGCTGCCTGCTCTCGTCGAGGCACGGGATCACCACCGGAGGGTGGCACTCGTCACGATGATCGACGGCCCCACGCCGGGAGCTGCGTTCGTGGTGGACGCGGCAGGCGGGCAGGTGGGATCGATGGGCTCGCCCGGCCTCGACGAGGCGCTGGCGACCGAGGCCCGGAAGACCTTGGAGGACGGCGTCAATCGCATGCTGCCCGAGACGCACGGCGTCGTTGCCTTCGTGCATTCCTTCGTCGCTCCTCCCCGCATGGTGGTCATCGGCGCCGTGGACTTCACGGCAGCTCTGGTCAAGGTGGCTCGTGTGCTGGGCTTTCACGTCACCGTCTGCGACGCTCGGGCGACGTTTGCCACGACGGCCCGCTTCCCCGACGCCGACGAGGTGGTCGTGGACTGGCCCCATCGCTACCTCGACGGGATCGCCACCTCGCTCGGGCCCCGGGACGCCGTGTGTGTGCTCACCCATGATCACAAGTACGACGTGCCGGCGCTCTTGTCCGCGCTCTCCACGTCGGTGGGCTATGTGGGGGCCATGGGGTCGCGGCAGACCCATGCCGAGCGCCGGCAGCGCTTGCTCGACGCCGGTGCAGATGAGGCGTCCCTGGGTCGCCTCATGGCGCCGATCGGGCTCGACATCGGAGCGAGCACGCCGGAGGAGGTTGCGGTCGCAACCTGCGCCGAGATCGTGGCGAGCCGTCACGCCCGCCTTGGAGGTCCCGTGATCGCGCTGCGTGACGGCGAGGGGCCGATCCATCGCGGGCCCTCCTGAGGGTGGTTGGGGTCAACCGATGACCGGACCGGTGGCGCCGGCGGGCCCCGAAGGCGTGTCGGTGAGAGTGTGCGGGCGCCGGCCGGCCCCGAAGGCGTGTCCGTGAGGGTGTTGGCGGTGGTGCTCGCCGCAGGTGCAGGCGAGCGATGGACGGGGCCCGGCCACAAGCTGACGACGAGTTTTCGGGGCAGGCCGTTGGTGGTTCGGGCGATCGAGCATGCGGTGGCGTCGGGCCTCGACGTTCTGGTGGTCCACGGTGCCGTCGATCTCACGGGTCTCGTGCGCGGGTGTGGGGCCCGCGTGGTCCTCAACCCGAGGTGGACCGATGGGCAGGCTTCCTCACTGGGCATCGCGTGTGACCTCGCGGCACGGGAGGGTTTCGACGCGATCGTGGTGGGTCTCGGTGATCAGCCCTTTCTCCGGCCGTCTGCGTGGTCGGCCGTGGCGGGCGCCGCCGCCGATCTGGACATCGTGGTTGCCACCTACGACGGCGTGCGCGGCCACCCGGTACGCCTCTCGGCGGCGGTCTGGCCGATGCTGGACCCTGCAGCGGATCACGGTGCGGGAGAACTGTTGCGGAACCGCCCCGATCTTGTTCGGGAGGTAGCGTGCGAGGGTAGTCCGGCCGACATCGACACCGTGGAGGATCTGCACCGATGGAACTGAACAACGAGTTCGAGGTGAGCGTGCCCGTCGCCGAGGCGTGGTCGGTGCTGACCGACCTGGAGCGAATCGCCCCCTGCCTGCCCGGAGCCAAGTTGGAGGAGGTCGAGGGCGATGAGTACCGGGGCATGGTCAAGGTCAAGGTGGGCCCGATCACCGCCCAGTACAAGGGCATCGCCCGCCTCGGTGAGCTCGACGAGGCGGCGGGACGGATCGTGCTCCATGCCGATGGACGCGAGTCGAGGGGCCAGGGCAACGCGTCGGCCGTCGTGACCGCCACGTTGGTGGCCAAGGGTGACGGCACTCGGGTGAACGTTGCAACCGACCTCAACATCACCGGCAAGGTCGCCCAGATGGGCCGTGGTGTGCTGAGCGAGGTGAGCACCAAGTTGATGGATCAGTTCGCCGAGGCACTCGAGGCGGATCTGTCGCGGACCCAACCCGCCCACGAAGTGCCGTCCGACGAAGTGCCGTCCGCAGAGGTGCCGTCCGCAGAAGTTGCGTCCGACGAGGCCGTCCGACGCCGTGCCGTCCGACGCCGGTGTCCCCGAGGACGCATCGGCGAACGGCGGGCCGCGGCGCATCGAAAGTGCCGAGCCCGAGCCCATCGACCTGGCATCGATGGCCGGCACGCCCGTCGTCCGACGGGTCGGCCCGGTCGTCGGAACCGTGGTAGTGGTGCTGTGGTTGCTCCGTCGCCGTAGTCGTCGTCGCCGTCGTCGGCCATGAGCTCCCACGACGCCGACCTCGCGGTCGTCGAGGCGCTGCTCGGTCGCGTCCCGCGAGGTCGGTTCCAGGTGGTCGTCCGCTCCGATGACGGGCTGCCGGTCGTGATCTGCAACGAGCCGTTCCTCGAGGACGGCAGCCCGATGCCGACCCGCTACTGGCTGGTGGGTGCGGAGGCGTGCGAGGCGGTCAGTCGCATCGAGGCCGCCGGCGGGGTCAAGGCAGCAGAGGCTGCCGTGTCGGCCACGTCGTTGGCGGCGGCACATCGGCGCTACGGCGAGGAGCGCGACGCGTTGATCGCGCCGTCGCACGAGGGACCGCGACCCTTCGGTGGGGTCGGCGGCACACGTCGCGGCGTGAAGTGTCTGCATGCGCACTATGCCTGGTATCTGGCCGGGGGCGACGACCCCGTCGGTCGTTGGGTTTCCGATCGGCTGTCCGCCGACGACCTTCCCGATCCGCACCTGCACGTTGACAGGATGTTCGAGGACATGAGGGAAGGGCGATGAGGCCACTGGTTGCAGCAGTTGACTGCGGCACCAACTCGACGCGCCTGTTGGTCGGCCGGGGTCGGCCCGACGGTGGGATCGAGGTGGTGGAACGCCTCATGACGATCACGCGCCTCGGAGCGGGAGTCGATCGGACGGGGAGACTTGACGACGACGCCATGACGAGAACGCTCGACGTGCTGGGTCACTACGGCGAGGTGACGCGTGCCCACGGCGTGCAGCGGATGCGTGCAACGGCGACATCGGCCGCTCGTGACGCGGCGAACAGCGACGAGTTCTTCGAGCGCGCGACCACAGCGCTGGGCGTGCGTCCCGAGCTGCTCAGTGGCGACGACGAGGGTCGCCTGTCGTTTCGCGGGGCGATCGGTGACCTCGACCCCACGTTGGGCCCGTTCCTCGTCGTCGACATCGGTGGAGGCTCCACCGAGTTCATCGCCGGTCCGGGGGAGGGCGAGCCGACCGGAGTGCTGTCGGTCGATGTCGGCTGCGTGCGACTGACGGAGCGATTCCTGCACGGGGACCCTCCCGGACCCGACGAGTTGGTCGCAGCCATCTCCCTGGTCGAGGCGCATCTGGCAGATGTGTTTCGACTGGTTCCCGGGGCTCGCGAGGCGAGGTGCCTGGTGGGTCTTGCCGGCACGGTCACGACGGTCGCGGCGGTCGAGATCGGCCTGGCCAACTACGACCGGAATCGCATCCACCATTTCCGCCTGACCCGCGAGGCGGTCGAGGACGTCTTTCGAACGCTCGCGACCGAGTCCCGAGCCGATCGGCTCCACAACCCCGGCCTCGAGCCCGAGCGAGCGGATGTGATCGTCGGGGGGTGCTGTGTGCTGGTGGCGATCATGCGCAACCTCGGCTTCGGCGAATGCCTCGTCTCCGAGGCGGACATCCTCGATGGCCTTGCCATGAGCCTGCTGTAGGGGCGAACCTCGAGCCGCAGAACGAAACCCATCGCCCGCAGGAACGAAACGCGAGGCCCGCAGGAACGAATCGCGAGGCCGTCATCGCCGGCGGGCGATTAGGGTGCGGGGCGTGGTTCGCACCGATCGCATCCTGATGGGCCCCGGGCCGTGCAACCCGTATCCGGAGGTGACCGAGGCGCTTGTCCGGCCGATGCTGGGCCACCTCGACCCCGAGTTCATCGCCTTGCTCGACGAGACCTGCGAGCGCCTTCGCCTCATCTTCAGAACCGACAACGCCCTCACCCTTCCCCTCAGCGGCACAGGGTCTGCCGGCATGGAGGCCGCTTTCGTGAACGTCGTGCATCCCGGTGATGCCGTGGTCGTCGGGGTGAACGGTGTCTTCGGCGAGCGCATGTGCGAGGTTGCATCGCGCTGTGGCGCCGAGGTCGTGCGGGTCGACGAGGCATGGGGACGGGCAATCGAACCCGAGCGCCTCCTCGGGGCCCATCCCGATCCGGCGATCATCGCCGTTGTGCATGCCGAGACGTCCACCGGAGTCCGCAACGACATCGCTGCGCTCGGCGCCGGCAAGGGTGATGCCCTACTGCTGGTGGACGCCGTGACGTCGATGGGGGGCATCGAGCTGGAGATCGATCGCTGGGGCGTCGACATCGCCTACAGCGGAACCCAGAAGTGCCTGGGGGTTCCTCCCGGCCTTGCACCGCTGACTCTCAACGAGCGAGCCCGCTCCCGGATGATCGAGCGACCCCGATCCTGGTACCTCGACCTCAATCTCATCGGGCGCTACACCGGGTCGGCAACCGGGGCACGGACCTATCATCACACCGCGCCGATCACCATGATCCAAGCACTGCACGCGGGCGCAGGCGCCGTGTTGGAGGAGGGCCTCGAGCAGGCATGGGAACGTCATCGGGACTGCGGCAGCCTGCTGCAGGATGGACTGGAGAAGCTCGGCTTCACGTTGTTCGCCCAGGCGGATCATCGACTTCCCCAGTTGACCTCGGTTTGGGTTCCCGAGCATCTCGACGAGGCGGCGGTCCGGTCGCGCCTGTTGACGAGGTACGGCATCGAGATCGGTGGTGGTCTCGGCGAGTTCGCCGGTCGCATGTGGCGCATCGGATGCATGGGACACACGGCTCGAGTCCGCAACGTCAGGCTCCTGCTGGCTGCCCTGGAGGACGTGCTCTAGTGGTGCTCGGCGAGCGCACGGCCGGGTCGACCCTGCGAGGGGAGCGGGTGACGCTGCGTCCTCTCGTGGTCGGCGACTTTGCCCAGTGGCAGGAGGTTCGCATCGCCAACCGGGACTGGTTGGCCAAGTGGGAGCCGACTCAGCTCCACTCGGCGGTCGAGGGGATCGAGACCCGCAGCGGTTTTCTGGCCCGATGCCGTGCCCGTGAGCGCGAGCGTCAATTGGGCACCGGGTACGGTTACGGCATCTTTCTGGGCCGCCGGTTCTCCGGTGAGATCAACCTGAGCGGTGTGCAGCGAGGGCCGTTTCAGAGTGGTTCCGTCGGCTACTGGATCGACGAGGCGGTGGCGGGTCAGGGCCTGGTGCCCGAGGCGATGACCCTGGTGCTGCGGTACGCCTTCGAGGACCTGTGCCTCCATCGGGTACAGGTGGCGATCATCCCGAGGAACACGGCCAGTCGTCGCGTGGTCGAGAAGCTCGGCCTCCGGGAGGAAGGCCTGGCGGTGGGCTATCTCGAGATCAACGGTGTCTGGGAGGATCACCTTCGCTTCGCGATAACGGCTCAGGAGTGGGAGGACCGCTGAGGAAGATGGGGATCGGGCACCGGAGAGGTGCCCGATGTCACCGGTCTGCGTACCCACGTCACCCAAACAATGAGAGACTGTGGATATGTCGGTGGCCTCCCTGTTGCGGCTGTTGCTACGGTTTCTCGATCGCCCCCTGTTCGGCGGCATCGATGCCGATCGTCGGGTCAGGGCGTCGAGGATCGGCGCGACGTTGTTCGTGGGGGGCGGTGCCACGGTCCTGGCGACGATGTGGTTCCTCGGTCCCTCGATCGACCGGATCGGCTTGGCCATCTGGGCTCTGATCGCCGTCGCCGTGGGAATCGTCACTCCCCTGTTGCCCTGGCAGCGGTGGCCACATCCTGCGACGTTGTCGCTGCCGTTGGTTGCGACCGCCGTTCTCGGCGCCGGAGGCCGCGCGGGTGGCGCCGAGGCGATCACGCACTATCTGATCCTGGTCACCCTGGTGTTCGTCTTCGTAGGACTCACACAGCCACCCGGAACGTCCACCCTGAAAGTTCCGGTCGTGCTGCTGGGCTACTACCTCACGACGATGGGGGTTCCCGATGCGCCGCCGGCCACGATGTTGGCGATCGCAACGCCGGTGTGGGTTCTCTCGGGCGAAGTGTTGGCCCTCGCCGTTCGACGACAGGAGCGGGCCGAACAGGGACTGGCTCAGCTGCTCGACGCGGTAACCGCGTTGCGCACCAGCGCCGATCAGCTGTCGGCCGTCAACGAGACGGCGAGGCTGGTTGCCAAGCTGGTCGACGCCGAGACAGCGCTGGTTCTGCTTCCGGCCACGGGCAAGGATGCGATCCTGGTCAACCAGGGTCAGCACAATGTCGTGGCTCCCTTGGGTGAGATCCTTGTCGACGTTCGGGCCCAGCCGAGTTGGGTCGGCGAGACGCTGAGGAAGGGCCGGTCCCATTTTGTCCCGAACGTCTTCGAGGAATCCGGACTTTCCCCTCGGCCCGTCGGGGTCGTTGCCGGAAAGTCGGCGTTCTACGTCCCCATTCCCAGCAAACAAGGTCGTCTCGGCGCCATCGTCGTCGTCTGGTCCCGCCAGGTCCGGGTGCTCGATCCGGTGGCACAACGAGCTGCCGAGCTTCTGGCCGAGGAGTTGGGTCACGCGCTCGACCGGGTCCAGACGCTCGCCGACCTCGCGCAGGAGGCGGGAAGCGACCCGTTGACCGGGCTGGCCAATCGCCGCACGCTCTCCCGTGCGCTCGAGGTGCTCCATGTCGACGACGCACTCATCCTTCTTGATCTCGATCACTTCAAGGCGGTCAACGACACCCTGGGACACGCACGGGGTGACGAGGCGCTGTGCTCGTTTGCCCGCTGCCTCGAGGAGGTCGCCCGCAAGGGCGATGTCGTTGCCCGTTACGGCGGCGAGGAGTTCGCCCTGGTCCTGCCGGGATCGGGTCTTGACGGCGCGCTGCGCGTGGCATCCAGGTTGCGCGAGATCTGGCGGGAGTCGTTGCCCGTCACCACGTTCTCCGCCGGGCTCGTGCTGCATCGCGCCGGCGACTCGGCCCCGATGACCTTTGCCCGCGCCGACGCTGCCCTGTACCGAGCGAAGGAGCGGGGCCGCGATCGTATCGAGCCTGCCGAGGACATCCTGTCCGCGGCGCCCGAGTCGCATCCGGAAGCCGAGATACATCTGGACGAGGGCGCAACCGTCGATTTCGACGGCTGATCGAGCGCACGGCTGATCACGGGTCTGGGGAGTGTCCCAGGGCGTAGGGTTGGACACACAGGCCCATCGTCCAAAGCCGGCGTGGTGGAATGGCAGACACGGTCCGCTTAAAACGGACTGCCCTCGGGCATGTGGGTTCGAATCCCGCCGCCGGCACCGAATCCATCGCCCAAGGTGCCGGCGGTCCCCAACGGCTGCGTATGCGTCCCTCTGGGTCCGATGTGTGCAAGATTGAGATCCATGCTGCGACTGGGTCAAGTGGGGAGCGGGGAGCGCAGGCGGGCGTCATGGCGGTCATGACCGGGATGCGGTGGGGGTCGGTCGGTGCCACGCTCATGCTGGTCATGACAGCCGCCGGCGCATACGGGGTCACCGGTGTCGACCATGAGGATCACGCAGACGCCGGCGCGGTGAGCGGCAAATCCATTGCCTCGACGACGACGGCACCACCTGAGACCACGACGACGACGACCACCACGGCTCCCGCGCCGCCGCCCATGACCGCCGCCGCCGATCTCGCCCAGGGAGCGAAGGGTGACGACGTGTTGGCTGTGCAGCAGCGTCTCGTCGAGTTGGGTTTCGACCCGGGGAGGGTCGACGGATCGTTCGGCCTCGCCACGCGTTACGCCGTGGAGGGGTTTCAGAAGTTCCAGGGCCTCGAGCCGAGTGGAGTGGTCAATGCCGAGGTCCTCGCGGCGTTGAGCGCCGGCATCACGGTGCCGGCTCTGGTGCCCGATGGAGCGGGCAACCGCCTGGAGATCGACCTGGCCCGCCAAGTGCTGATCCTCTACAAGGACAACAAGGTTCGACTCATCTCGACGATATCGACCGGGTCCGGCCGGAGGTACTGCGTCAACGGGTCGTGTCAGACCGCCACCACACCGACCGGCGATTTCCGATTCATGTGGCGCTATTCGGGATGGCGCGAGTCCCGCCTGGGCAAGCTCTACAACCCGGTGTACTTCACCTCCGGCGGCATCGCCGTGCACGGTTCGACCTCGGTCCCGACTCACCCTGCCTCACACGGTTGCGTTCGCATTCCCATGCACATCGCTGAGTACTTCCCGAGCCTGGTCGCCAAGGGCGACCCGGTCCATGTGGTCGGCGAGTCGCCCGGAGGTGGTGGCGGTCCGACCGAGTACATCACCGTTGAGCCCCCGCCCGAGACGCCGGCGCCGTCACCCGAGGTGACGGCGCCCGAGGTGACGGCTCCGGCGGAATCCACCACGACAACCGTCCCGGTGACCACCGTGACCACGGTCGCGCCGGCCGCTCCCCAGGAAACGGCGCCGAGTGTGCCACCGACCATCACGTTCGACCCCGTGGTGGTTACTGCGCCACCCCGGACCTGAGTTCCCGATGAGTTGGGTGCCCCCGGATCAGCCCGCGCCTCGGGCTGATCCTCATCGGCCCGACGCCGATCTCGACAACGTCGAGGGGGGCGCAGGTCATCACGGCGGGCGCCATTCGGGGAAGCGAGGGTCGGCGCCCTGGGTGCGGGTGGTCGGCGCGGTCGTCGCGGTCGGGCTCGTGGGGGGCATGCTCTCGTCGCTGCTGCTTTCGGGGACCGACGACACCTCGAAGGCCGATGGGGAGGTTCGATCGCTTCGTGAGGTTGTCGCCGAGCTGTCGACCTTCATCGAGGGGCAGCGCTCCGAGCGGTTCCGGCACCCCGTCAAGGTCGCGCTGCTCGATGGCGCGGCCTTCGAGAAGCGCCTTCTGGAGGATGCCGAAGAGGATCGGGAGGACGTCGAGAAGACGGAGGAGCTCCTTGGGCTCCTTGGTCTTCTCGAACCCACCGGTGGCCTGTTCGATGCGCTCAACCGCTTTCTGAGCGCGGCCGTCCTGGGCTTCTACGATCCCAAGACCGACGAGCTGGTTGTCCGGGGAGATGAGACCGGCCCATTCGTTCGGCTCACGCTGGTCCACGAGCTGACCCATGCGCTCGACGATCAACTCTTCGACCTCGATCGTGAGGAGATGACGGAGGCCGACGACGAGACCGGACTGGGGTTCTCCGCCCTGGTCGAGGGCAGCGCGCTGACGGTCGAGTCGGCCTATCGCCGTTCGCTCACGCCTTCGGAGCGAAGTCGGGCATCAAGGGAGGAGGGCCAGTTCGGCGACGATCTGCCCGCGGTGTCCATCCCTGAGGTGATTCCCGCCCTGGTCGGCTTTCCCTACGAGGTCGGCGAGGATCTGATTTCCACGATCGAACGTCATGGCGGGATGCCTGCGCTCGTCGACGCTTTCGCGAGACCGCCGACCACGAGCGAGCAGCTGCTCCACCCCGACCTCTACATCAGGGGCGAGGGTCCCATCACGGTTGATCCGCCGCCCGCCGACGGAGCACTGATCGATCAAGGTTCGATCGGGGAGCTCATCCTGCAGTTGATGTTGGGGAAGGTTCTCGATGATGCCGGCGACGTGCGGCGAGCCACCGAGGGGTGGGGTGGCGACTGGTATGTGGCGTGGAGGGAGGGGTCGACCACCTGCCTGCGTGCCACCTTCGCCATGGACACCGAGGAGGATCTGCGTGAGCTGGTCGCCGCGATCGAGAAGTGGTCCACGCTCAACGATGACTCACAGGTCGACGAAGGCGAGGACTCCGTCACGCTGACGGCGTGTTGACCACGCCGATGACCTCCTCGGCAAAGGTGGTGAGCTGACGCCGGATTCCCTCGGCGTCGAAGGCCATGGGAGCGATGAGTGCACGGTCGACTCCCAGATCGGCGAGGGTCCTGGCCTGTTCCACCGTGAAGCCTCCCCCCACGGTGATCTCGATGGCGTCCGGGTCTCGCCCGGCGCCCTTGGCGGACCTGCGCATGATGTCGAGCAGGGTCGCCAACTCATCGGGTTTGGCGGACCCCGGGAAGAAGCCGTCGCCGAGCTCACCTGCCCGGCGAGCAGCTCGAGGCGTGTGACCTCCGATGACGATGGGGACGCTGCCCGCCGTGGGTTGGGGGAGGCACACGCAGTCGGTGAACGAGACGAACTCACCCGAGAAGGTGGGGGACTCGTCGCTCCAGAGGACCCGCAGCGCCTTGATGTACTCGTCGAGGCGATCGCCACGTCGCTCGAACGGAACGCCGAGTGCGGCGAACTCCTCGGCCAACCAGCCTGCGCCCACGCCGAGCAGGACCCGTCCGTTCGAAAGTCGGTCCAGGGAGGCGACCTCCTTGGCCGCGATGACGGGATTTCGCTGCGGGAGAATGGCGATGCCGGTGCCCAGTTTGATGGTGCTGGTGAGCGCAGCCACGTAGGAGAGCCACACGAACGGGTCGGGGAGGGCGATGAACTCGCCTCCGGGCATCTTGCCCGATGCCGAATAGGGGTAGGCCGATTCATAGCCTTTCGGAACCACGGCATGCTCGACGGTCCACATCGATTCGAAGCCCACCTCCTCGGCCGTCGTCGCGAGCGCTCGGGCTCCCTCGGGTTCGGCAAATGCGGCGACATTGGAGAACATGACTCCGAACTTCATGATTGATCCTCCTCGGGATTCGGCATGGACGGGCTCAGATGCGGGTTCAGACGGGCGGGAATGCAGACGGACGGGAATTCAGACGACGATCAGCCGCTCGATGATCTCCGCGGAGGCAGGCGCCGCGAAGAGGTGGCCCTGTGCCGCATCGCAGCCGATTCGACGCAGGCGGGCGAGCTGATTATCGGTCTCGACTCCCTCGGCGATCACCTGCTTGCCGAGTGAGCGTGCGAGTTGGGTCATGGCCGAGACGATGACCGTGGCCTCGCGATCCTCACCCAGCCGGGCGACAAACGATTGATCGATCTTGATGACGTCTGCGGGGAAGCGCCAAAGGTAGGACAACGAGGCGTAGCCTGTCCCGAAATCGTCGATCGCGATGCGCACCCCCATCTCGGCGAGCTCACCGACGACGCCCTCGATGAGGCTGTCGGACGGGTCGAGACTGCATTCGGTGATCTCGAACCCGATTGCCCGAGGGGAGGGCAACCACGACTCGATCGTCTCCGCCACTGCCGCCACGAGGCCCGGCGTGGTGAGCTGGCGAGCGGAGAGGTTCACCCACAGCGTTGGTGGCTCGCCGATCTGCCGGTGCCACGTTGCGGCACGGGCACAGGCCTTGTCGAGCATGGCGAGGCCGATGGGAACGATCAGCCCCGACTCCTCGGCCACCGACAGGAAGTCGGCAGGTCTGAGCAACTCGCCCGTGGGGGTCGCCCAGCGCAGGAGCACCTCCACGCCCGAGACCAGGCCGGTGTCGAGGGAGACGATCGGCTGGTAGTGCACCAGGAGCTCGTCGGCATCGAGGGCGCGCCGCAGCGCGGACTCCGTGTTGACCCGCTCGCGTGCCTGTCGCCGGAGGTCGGCATCGAAAAGCTCATGGCGGGCGCGCCCGGCATCCTTGGCGCGGTAGAGGGCGGTGTCGGCGTCACGCAGCAGCGCTTCGGCGTTGTGCGTGGAGGCGTTGCCGACGGCGATGCCGATGCTCGCGGTGATGACGATCTCCTGGCCCTCGAGCAGGAGGGGGGTCGAGAGCGATGTGGTCAGCTGCTCCGCCACCGCGATGGCGTCAACGTCGTTGCCGAGGTCCTCGGCAAGGATCACGAACTCGTCGCCGCCGAAACGAGAGACCGTGTCACCCTGGCGGACGGCTTCACGAAGCCGGCGGGCAACCGCCTGGAGGAGTGCGTCGCCGGCGCGATGGCCCATGGTGTCGTTGATGATCTTGAACCGGTCGAGATCGCAGAAGAGGACGGCGAGCGACCGTGTCCCCCTGGCGGATCGTGCGAGAGCGTTGTTCAGCCGATCGACGAACAGCATCCGGTTGGGAAGCCCGGTCAAGGTGTCGTGGGTCCCCTGATGGGTCAGCTCCTCCAGAGTCGTGTGGCGGTGGGTCACGTCGTGGGCGATGACCAGGCGGGCGGGGAGATCGTGATACGTCATGGGTTGGGTCGTGGTGCTGACCCACAGGGTGGTGCCGTCCTTGCGCCGGTGCTGCCATTCGCCGACGTGCACCAGGCTGCCGAGCTGGTTCGCAAATGCCTCGGTCATCGCCTCGCGATCGACGTCCTCGGCGAGATCCATGAGCGTCCGTTGCCGCAGCTCCTCGAGCGTCCAGCCGTACTGGTTGATCGCCGCCTTGTTTGCGGCGAGGATCTCGCCCGTCATCTCCCGGTGCACGATGAGCGCGTCGGGGCTCGTCGCCAGGAGCTCGTCCAGGTCGCTCGTCGCGTCCTCGGGCGCGGTCCTTCGTACGCCCAGTCGGGCGCCGAGGCGTCCCACGAACCCTTGCCTCCCCTTCTTCACTGCGCTCGGTCCTGTTCCTTCACATGCGGTGACAATCCGGCATCCTAGAGGTCCCGAACCCGGGGGGAGTCCCCGTGGGCGCCATCACGCTGTCGTGGATGAGACCGTGAGCGGATTGTGCCCTTCGCCACAACGTAGACGGATCTGTCCGCCTTCGAGAGGTTGTGCGTCCGACGTCGGCGAGGCACGGCCCCGACGATCTCCGGGGTGGGGTTGTCCCTTGCTAGCGTCGCCGTTCATGACCGACAACCCTGAGGCCAACTTCCGCATCGAGCATGACTCGATGGGCGACGTCCGTGTCCCTGTGTCCGCATGCTGGGGGGCGCAAACGCAACGTGCGGTGGACAACTTCCCGATCTCACGTCTGGTGATCGAGCCCCGCCTGATACGTGCTCTCGCCCTCATCAAGGGCGCGGCAGCACCGGTGAACGCCCGCCTGAAAGAGGTGCCCAAGGTGGACCGGGCGATTGCGGAGGCCATCGCTTCCGCCGCAGCCGAGGTTGCCGCCGGCTCGTGGAACGACCAGTTCCCGGTGGACGTCTACCAGACCGGTTCGGGCACGTCGTCGAACATGAACGCGAATGAGGTCATCGCCTTTCTGGCCACCGAGCGCCTCGGCAGTCCGGTGCACCCGAACGACCATGTCAACGCGTCGCAGTCGTCGAACGACGTCTTTCCCTCGGCCATCCATCTGGCAGCCACCGAGGCTGTCATCGTGGATCTCATCCCCTCGCTCGAACACCTTGCCAAGGCGCTCCGGGCACGTGCCCGAGCCTTTGCCAAGGTCGTGAAGTCCGGCCGCACCCACCTGATGGACGCGACGCCGGTCACCCTGGGGCAGGAGTTCAGCGGTTACGCCGCGCAGATCGAGCGCGGCATCGAGCGCCTCGAGGCAGTCCTTCCGCGCCTCGGCGAGCTTCCTTTGGGCGGCACCGCGGTCGGTACGGGCATCAATGCTCCCAAGAGCTTCGCTCGTTCGGTCATCAAGTCCCTCGTGGCCGAGACCGGCCTGCCGCTCACCGAGGCACGCGATCATTTCGAGGCCCAGGGAGCGCGCGATGCGCTCGTCGAGACCTCCGGACAGCTTCGCACGGTGGCCGTGTCGCTCGTGAAGATCGCCAACGACCTTCGGTGGATGTCCAGTGGTCCGCGCACGGGCCTCGCCGAGATATTCCTGCCCGATCTCCAGCCCGGGTCGTCCATCATGCCGGGCAAGGTCAACCCGGTGTTGCCCGAGGCGGTGTGCCAGGTGGCGGCCCAGGTGATCGGCAATGACGCTGCCGTTGCCTTCGGCGGCTCGCAGGGGAACCTCGAGCTGAACGTGATGATGCCGGTCATGGCCAGAAACCTGCTGGAGTCGATTCGACTGCTCTCGACGGTCAGCGTGGCGTTCGCGGACAAGTGCATCGTCGGCATCAAGGCAAACGAGGCACGCTGCAAGGCGTACGCCGAATCCTCGCCGTCGATCGGAACCTCGCTCAACCCTTACATCGGGTATGAGGAAGCCGCAAAAGTCATCAAGGAATCAACGACCACGGGCCGTTCGATTCGCGAGATCGTTCTCGACCGGGGTCTGATGTCGAGCGAGGAGCTCGACCGGGTCCTCGATGTCATGGCGCTGACCAAGGGTGGAGTGGTCTAGGGCTGAGCCTTGGTCGTGGTCTTGGCCAGCAGCTGCGAGAGCGCGGCAGCTTCAAGCGGGAGTTGGCTCTTGAGGTAGCGCTGGTTGATCTCGATGCCACGGCGGATGTTCTCGATGATGCCGACGCGAGGGCGCAGCGTCTGGAGTGCCCACTTGGCGAGGAGCTTGAGGTCGATGCGGCCCGAACTCAAGCCGCCGTCGACGTAGCGTGCATAGGCCCGTTCGGTGGCGGTCTGGCTGAAGGCGGCGAGTGATGCAGCGCTGACCGCTGAAGGAAGGGCCTCGAGTTCGTTGACGAACGTCCTGGTCCGAGCCACCGCCTCGTCCTCGATGGGTTGGGTGATCGCCTGCAGTGCTGTCAACTTGGTCAAGTTGATGTTCGTGTCCATCCACGGGACGGGCAGGATGCTGTTGACCGCGCCGTTGTTGTCGTAGAGCGAGAACTCCTTGTCGACGATCGCCAGGTTGAACGCCGCGTACCCGAACATGTTGGTCGAGGCCATCTTGCTCGGGACCGACCTCGCGGCGGGAAAGGTCGGCACGAAGACGCCCACCGAGGGCTCGCCGAGGTTGACCCACATCGTGGTGAGCCGGGGGTCCATCCCAGGTGTGACACCTTCGATGACGACCGCCGCCGTCGTCTGGGCGCGGCTGATGCACTTGTTGGTCGGAAAGCGGGCGGGGTCGACGGCAGGCACGTCACCGCACACGTCCTTGGCGACGCTCTTCATGACCTGATCGGGCGTGAGTTGGTCCCGGGCATCGAGGTCCGCGAGCAGCGCCGTACCCCGCTCCTTGCGCTCGACGCCGGGGTTGGCGACGAATCGGTTGAAGTTGGTGTGATTGGCGGTGCCCGCCTCGTTCGCATCGACTCGGAACACGGCGGGCTTGGTGCCGATCCCGCTGTTGGCCTCGAGCAGGATCACCCCCTCCTTGGCGTCCATCGCAACGAAGTTCGAGCTGATGACGGCGGTTGCGTCGGGAGCGTCGTTCCAGTGCTCGATCAGGTTCTCGAAGCAGGTGACCAGGGCACAACGCTCCAGAGCCCGTTTCATGAGCGTGACGTCGACGTTCAGGGTCTCCTCGACATTGGTGTTGGAATACACGCTGGCGTTGAGGACGGCGAAGCCCGACTCGTTTGCCCCACCGCCGCAGATGGGCTTGTTGATGACGTAGACGACCTCTTCGAGGCAGGTGTGCGCGCCGATGTCGGCGTTGCGGGCGGGGTACGAACGGATGCCCTGGAAGTAGCTGTTGGAGTCGTCCCGGTTCTTCCAGATGATCGGTCGATCGGTGTTCGACGACTTCCCGGAGATGACGGCGACGTCGCATGCCTCGGCGACCGGCCCGGCGACCAACGCGCCGATCAGGATGAAGGCGCCGATCGTGATCTTGGCGGGTCGGGACCGACGAAGGAGGGAAGCGGATGTGCGGCTGAAGGTCATGGATTTCCTCGTGAAGTCGTGGGTTGCGATGTCAGAATCGGTGCGCTTGCAAGGCTCCCCCCGGCGGAGGTCCCCAAGCAGAGGTCGTCCCTGTGAGGCTCCCCCCTGCGGAGGTCTTCCTCGTGGAACGATGATCCCAGGTCAATGGGTGGTTGTGCGAATGCGTTGCGTGGTCCGAAGACCAGACCGGCGTGGCGCCATGCGGCAACGAGGCCGAGCGGCAGCCGCAGGACGATCAACGTGCCGCTGTAGACGATGCTGAACGCCGCAATGTCGCTCTGGGAGCCGTAGGAGCGGAAGAAGAACAACATGGCCGCCTGCATGGTTCCCAGACCGGCCGCACTGACCGGGAGGTTGCCGATGAAGAAGATGGTGGGCACGAGGACGAGAAGGGCCATGAACGGCACCTCGACCGAGAAGGCCGGGAGTGCCAGATAGAAGAAGGCGATGAAGGCGAGAAAGTAGGCGCCTCGCCCGACGATGATGATCAGAACGGTCGAGGGTGACGCCTCACGAAAGCTTGCCAGGAGGCTCAGTCGTCCGAGCCGTCGAGGGAGGTGATCGCCGAAGGAACGATAGCCTGCGATGAGGGCCGTGGACCCGATGAGGAAGCCGCCCGCGATCAGGGCGATCTTTCCGACGTGGGGCTCTCCCGGCAGGATGACGGCACCGAGTACGGACATCGCCGCAAGCGAGGCAACCTCGGCATACATGTAGAAGAGCATGAGGCTCGATGCCTCAACCATTGGGATGCCGACCGTGGAACGGAGATAGAGGGCGATCCCACCCACCCCGAGGTTGTAGTTGAGCACCATGAGCAGGTAGGTGTACGCGCGTACGGCGGCCAGTTCGGAAAGGGGTCGTCGGTGTCCGAAGCGTTTGAGCAGCGACCCCAGATTGTGGGTCTCGACGAGGAACCAGACGAGGATGAACCCCACGGCAAGGGGTGCGTAGCGAGCCAGATCGGCGCGCCTCAAGGCGTCGATGACCTCGTCGAGGTCAACGACGACGACGAGACCGATCAGCATCACGATGCCGACGACCCATGGCGCGTAGCGACGCCAGGTGCCGGCGGCTCGGGGCTCGCCGAGACCGGTCATCGGGCCGGCTCCCTTGACCCGGTCGGCTTCACGAGGGATTCGATCGCCTTGTGCTTGATGCCCCCTGCGTCCAGGCGGTCGGCGAGATCGATCGTGAAGGTGACGGGCTCCGGAAGCAGCGACTGGAGCTTGCGAAGGAGGGCATCAGCCTGTTCGGTGGAGTAGTGGGGCCCTGCCACAAGGTGAACGGTTGCCTTGGCGAGATCGGTTTGCACCAGCTTGAACTCACGGATGAAATCGCCATCAGCCTTGATGAAGGTCGTGAAGACGTTGAGAAGCTTCAGCGAGGGGACACGATCGCCCCCTGTGAGCACGAAGGCGTCATCGGCGCGGCCCTCGAAGGATGCCAGCACCGGAAGGGTGCTGCCGCAGGGGCACGGCTCCGTTCCGGCGCGTCCGAGATCACCGATTCGGTAGCGAATGAAGGGCATCGCCGGGCTCTGAAGCGTCGTGAGCACGATCTCGCCGACCTCGCCGGCGGGCACCTCGCTTCCGTCGGCATCGAGGAACTCAACCCAGACATTGTTGGTGAAGAGGTGGTATCGATGCTCACGGCATTGCGAGGCGATCATCCAGGTCTCCTCGGACGAATACTCGTCGTAGACGGGGCACTGGAAGACGGCGGCGATCTCGTCGCGCTGGGCTTGGGTCGAGAGCTCGGAGTTGACCGAGATGAATCGAGGCTTGATGACCCGCAGGTCGTCCTCGGTGACGTTGCGGGCCACGTCGAGGACCAGTGACGCATAGCCCACCAGAAGATCGGGTCGTTGTCGGCGCAACGCCTCGATGTGCTCCTCGACGGGAACCAGCGATGGGATATGACCGACACGGAAGATGGGACCGAGATTCGGAGCGGGGACGGCGGTGTACTTGATGTAGGTCGCCCGATGCCATGGGCGATAACCCACCATCGTGTACACCTTGAAGCTGGTGGCGTGATAGTAGGCATAGGTCTTCGGCGTGAAGACGAAGTTGGTCGCCACGCCGCTCGAACCTGTCGTTGCGGAATGCACGCATCGATCAAGGTTTGTCCCCCTGGCCACCAAACCGTTCGGGAAGTGCTTCTGGACGTCCGCCTTCGTGAGAAACGGGAGCAGCGCGAGATCAGCGGAGCCTCGGAAATGCGCGGGGTTCAGCCCGGCGCGGTCGAAGCCGGAGCGGTAGAACGGAACGTTTCGGTACGCGTCGCGGACGACCTTGCGCAGCCGGCGCTCGACCACCCTCTGCTGCAAGGGTGCAGGAAGATGAGCGTGCAGGTGCGTATCGAACGCTCCGTACGGGTAGTGGCGGTAGTCGAGCAGCCGCACGGGTGATCAATCTCGTTCGGAGATCAGGCTCGTCGACTCCACGCGTCGAAGTGGAACGGTGAAGTCGTAGCCCTTCATGATTCTCCACCCGAACCACGGGATGGATCGGACGGTCGTCACCACCGTCCCGAAGCGCCGGGAGGCGGCTCCCATGAACAAGAAGGCGTCCCCGCGGTCGTGGCAGTCGAAGTTCGTGGGGACGATTGCCCTGTCCCTGCCCTTGCGCAGCGTGGGCTTCCACTTCGAGGAACCGGGAAAGGCGCCTTTGACGAACCACGGCCTGGTCGGATCGAGTGCCTCGTAGTCGTACTTCTTCAGGTACTGCCAGGCGATATCCGTCAGCTGCTCATTTGGCTTGAACGAGTTGTTCCGAAAGATCCGGCGATAACGATACGTGGCCTGGATGGCGACGGGGCTGACCGTGAGGCCGAGCAGGACGGCCCGCTTGACATCGCGGTTGCCGAGAAGGCGGACCACCAGGAGGTGGCACAGGAACCAGACCAGCTTGAGCGCCAGGCCGTTGCCCCGTTGGTCCTTCGAGATCATGGCCTCGTCGACGCTCACGACGCCGTAGTCGCCGTTGAGCCAAACCGTGATGACGAGGAAGCCGACGACCTTGCCCTTGAACGTCACGTAGGCCAGAAGGTCGCGCTTGGCGATGTAGGCCAGGAAGTCCTCCTGGGGTTTCCAGCTCTCGTGCTCGAGGGCAACGCACTGCTCGATGATCGGATGGGGCCTGGTGAAGTCGATGGTCGCGATCTCGAGCAAGTGGTAGTCGTAACCCTTGCTGTGGGCGATGGGATCGGAGACCACGAGCTCCTGAAGGTCCCGCCCCTTGACCGTGCTCTGCTTCAGACTGCCGTTGTCCATGCATGGCCCCTTCGAAGTTGGATCGATCACCCCAGTGTCTCGGCGTGTTCCGGGCGCCGACGCACGCTTCCCAGGTGTGCGGCCGGCCACGTCACGATATGTGACAAAAATCATGTTTGCAAAGCAAATAGTTCGTCACGAGTCGACCGAACCCTCCCGGGAACCGTCCACCTGGGAGCGTAGGTCAGGAACCACCGTTGAGGTGGTCGATTCGCGATACGTGTCCGCGTCGGCAGCGCTCAGCGCAGACGTTCGCGTCGGTACTCGATCGCGCGTCGCAGCTTGTGGAGCGTACGGGAGTCGAACGGCAGGTCGTCGAGCCGGGACAACCACTCGTCGCAGCGGTCGACGAGATCGGTGAGGACGCTCTCGGTGGCACGTGCACGGACGGCTACGGCCTCTCCCAACGTCACGAAGTCGGACCGGCCGATCCGCTCGTCCGTCTTGCCGCCGATGGACAGCGCGGTCGTGTGGTCGCCGTACGGGTACGACGACGGCAGGTCGTAGGCGGGGCTGACGCGCCATTCACCCGAAGCGTCGGACAGCACGGAGAAGTTCTTCGCGTGAGCGTCGCCGTTGCAAGTGAGGTACGCGAACGCGAGTTGGCGGATCACGTCGCGTGCCGTGACGACCGGCGCGGAGGTGACCGCGGCGAGTCCACGCACGATCTCCGCGGCGTCGATGTTGTACTTGTCCGCGGGATACCGGCCGAGCACCTGGCAGGCGTCCTCTTGGGCAAGCATCGACGACCCCGAGGCGTCGCCGGGCGCGACACGGTCGAACCGGCGCACGAGGAGCCCGTGGCGGCCATTGCCGTCGGCGACGACCTCGGCGTGGGCGGCTGCGAGACCCGACGCTCGAGCAGCGGCCAGGAAGAACGCCTCGTTCGCGACGAGGTGGGGGAACTCAGGCGGGTCCAACTTGAGGAGGTACCGCTCGTGGGCTCGACGCACCGGCAAGGAGATCATCCGGGCCGAAGCCTTGGTCTGCACGCCGGAAATTGCGGCACGCTCGGGGGCAAGGAGTTCGCCGGTCAACTCGGTGTACAACCTGTCGAAGCTCACGTCCGACCAGTCGCCGACGGTGACCGCACTTGGCGTCGAGGCGGGAACCTCGCCGGTCGGTACCACTTGGACATCGCCGATCGTGTCAGAGCCGACGGCCAGCAGCAGGGTGAGGTCGTCGTCAGCTGATGTCTTCACCGCCCGTCGCAGTGCGCTCAACCGGCGTCCTTCGGGGAGCAGGCCCGCGAAGAACGGGGGCACTGCGCCCGCGCTGCCGGTTCGGACCGGCGCGGCGCTGAGCGGAAGCGTCGTGGCCACGGCCCGCGCGGTGGGGTCGGCGAGATAGTCCTCGACGTACTCGAAGCGAACCCCGACGGGTTCACGTACGAGTCGACCGGCGAGCCGACCGGCCTTGAACACCGACCCCTCACCGATGAATCGAAGCTCCTCGGGGGCAGGTGGACTCATCGCGAGCGGTCCGGCTCCGTATCGCGCCCACTTGTGGCGCGGGCGCCGCCGGCTCGCGGTACGACGCCGGGGGTGCCGACCCCTATCTCGAGGCCCAGACCGAGCACGCCGAGCACATCGAGCACTTTGTCGAGTCGCAGCGATCCCTTGGCCCGCTCGAGGGTGTAGACGAAACGTTCCGAGCAGCCGGCCAGGTCGGCTACTTCGCCCTGACGGAGCGCGAGCGCGCGCCGACGGGCCCGCACCGCTGCCGCCAGCGGGTCGAGCCGCGGATCTCCTCGATCGTCACCCGCCATCGCGTTCCACCTCCTTCTCCGTCCGCCGCGAACGATGCGCTGATCCGCACATCGCTCCTCAATACCGGACCGCACGATCGTGCGGGTACAACGAGAATAGCCGTTCGAATCTCCTACGATGCGCAGTTTCCGCACGATCGTGCGGAAACTGTTCCAATCCAACCCGATCTCTCGGAACCGGCGCCTGATCCGCACGATCGTACGGGAGATCACCTCCGCAGCCGCCGACGTCGGCGGGGCGCGCCGCCCAAGGTCGGCCTCGGCCGGCGGGATCCGGCGGAAGGCGCCCGTCCGATCCGGCACCGCCCTTCTCCTCAAGCACATCACCCCGACGGCCGATGAAAGTGAGCAACCAGTTGGAATGAGTCCCCTCGTGAGCCCCAGGAAGATCGCGAGGAACGACCGTGCGTCGAGCACGACCCCGAGGATCTAAGATGGCCTCGCTTGTTCCGAACGGAGCTCGGTCATCTTCGCCGAGTGTATGCGTCCTGCGCTGCTACCAGGCTCCCGATCTGACGCGGTTCGTGGTGACCGTCGATCTACGATGGCTGCGCTGGTCCGACAGGGCGAAGGCCGCCGCCGCTGCCGACCCTGCACAAAGAGACCTGGGTCTACGACCTGCGCACCAACGAGCACGTCACGCTCAAGACCAGCCCGCTGCGCTCTGATGACGTGGTCGGCGTCGTCGGCGTAGTGCGCTGACGACCGGTCGAAGCTCGCCGAGTCCGAGCGAGGTCGCTCGCAACACGACGCCGGACGTGGTGTCCGAGCCGAGGGCGACGAGTACCTGCAGTACGTCGGCGGGCTTGTCGATGGAATCGATCTGATCCGTCTGCCCGACGACGAGTTGCCGCGACTCTGGTCAGCAGTAGCCGTCGGGATCACCGAGCTTCTGGAGATGGGTATACGTCGTGGAAAAGTCCATCTTGGTAAGAACGACGCAGAGCGGAAAATGCCGCTATGGTTCGCCGTCGACGTATTCAAGGCTGGCAAGGTGGCCCGGTCGGACACGACACTCCCTGAGCTGATCGAGGGGGCCGTCATCCGCGAGTTCACCATCCCGTAGCGGCCGTCTCAAACTAGCCGGGTGTGCTCGCTGCCGCCGAGGTACTTGCCTGACGCGGTGCGGAGTGTGAGACCCACACGTCGATGGCTTCGGCGAGTTGTGTTTCGAGCGCCGATCGTCGTTCGGACATCTTCACTTCGGGGTCCTTCACCATTTCGTGCAGGTAGCTTCCCGCTACGGCCCAGCGCTCAGGATCGTGCCGCAGAACCCTCGAACGGAGCCGGGTCGCGTGGTCCCGGGATGAGGGGCTTGCTCCATCGCATCGACTCCGAGAGCGACTCGGTCACCTGACGCCATTCGGCAGGCTGCCAGCCCTCGGCGGATCCGGCGATGCTGAGGTCCTGTCGGATGTGGACGATCGCCGGCAGGTTCGTCAGCTCGAGACCCTTGACCACCAGGCGGTCCGGGTCGGCGAAGGTCAGGAACTCCTGGGCATAGGGCCCGAGGAACTGGCGGGTCTCGTCGGGGGAGCCCGCCACCACCAGCGCCACACGGCAGTCCGCATCGGCGTACACCCGCAGGGTTCGTGCCACCGTCGGGAGCAGCCAGGCGCTCTCATGGGTGTAGGGGTCGAGCACGACCACCACCAGATGGAAGGTCGTCAACCACTGCTGGAGCGTGGTTGCGTCACCATTGATCGGAGTAAGCGCCAAATCAGCGGGGGCATCGTTGACCACGACGGGAGAACGTATCGCGCCCACGGCCCTACCGGGAAGTTTTGAGCTGTGGCATGGTCTGGGTGTGCATCCCGTCGAGCGTCTCCGAGCAGTGGCACGGGCTCGTGGCGTTGATCAATCGCTGCTCGTCCAGGAGGCGGCAGTCGCCCTGGCCGATCTGGCCGCCTCGGGTGACGAGCGCGGCCTGGTGTTGGCCGCGAGGCGTCTGCTCGCCCACCATGGCGAGGCCGGTGCGATGTGGACGTTGTGTTCCCGCCTGCTCCAGGCGGGCGACCCGGCTCGTGAGGCATGGCGGGTGATCGAGGAGATCGACGAGGACGACACCATGGTGCACGTCCGAGCGTATGGTGCCCACCACGAGGGCGATCCGGTGATCGAGGCGGCTGCCGGAGGACCGGACGGGTTCCTCGTGTCCGACCACGAAAGGTGGGGCATCGGCGACCCGGTGGGGCTCGACTCGATGCTCGCCGTCGTCCTTCCATGGGGACGAGCGGTTCCCGAACGCTACTGGCAGGTCGTGCGTTCGGCCGCCGACGACGTCGGCGGATGGACGGTGTTGCCACGTCAGCGAACGACGCTGGTCATCGGCCCCGACGGCGTCGCCTCCATGCCGTCGGTCATCCAACGAGTGGATTGCTCCGTGGTGCCCGATCTCCTGATCCCTTCGGCGCTGCCGGGCCTTCGAGCCCCCGGCGGCGCCGACCCGAGGTAGGGTGCGCGTCCATGGCCCAAACAGCCCGGCTCCGAGGTTCAGCGGACCGGTCCACCCGTAGGGCGCCGGACCATTCGTTGCCCATGCGCCCGTTCCCCATGCGCCCGTTCCCCAGGCGCCCGTTCCCCAGCGCCGTTCGGCGCCACCGACCCGGTATCCGATGGTGGCCTGCTCATCGGTTGTGCCTCTCGAGGGAGGACGGCTTGGCTGACATCCCGGATGCCCACGACGAGCCGCTGGTCGACCGGTATCTGCTGTTGGGGCTGCGGCTGGGACGCCATCTCGACGGGCTGGTCGACGCCTATTACGGACCGGAGGCGCACCGCCGGGTCGTGGCGCGGGAGTCGCTCGTCGACCCGGCTGAGCTTGCCCGTGAGGCCCGTGCCCTTCTTGGTGAGCTCGAGCCCACCGCCGGCAGCAGCCTGGATCCAGCGCGGCGGCATTGGCTCCGCGCCCAGGTGCGTGGGCTTTCCACGACGGCAGCGCGGTTGGCGGGCGCCGTCATCGGTTACGCGGACGAGGTTGAGACCTGTTACGGCGTTCGACCGCGGTGGACCGACGAGGAGGATCTGGTCGCCGCGCACAGCCGCCTTGACGAGGCCTTGCCCGGCGGCGGACCTGTCGCCGAGCGCCTGACGACGTGGCGCGAGGCCCAGGCGGTCCCGGTCGATCGCCTGTCGGGGGTGCTGCACTCGCTCTGCGACGACCTGCGTGAGCGCACGGGCCGTCTTTTCGGCCTTCCCGACGGTGAGCGGGTCGACATCGAGTTGGTGACCGACCGTCCGTGGTCCGGCTTCAACTACTACCTCGGCGACCTGCGCAGTCGGGTTGCCGTCAACGTCGATCTTCCGGTGCTCGCCCCCGGTTTGGCCCACCTCATGGCTCATGAGGCCTATCCAGGCCACCACACCGAGCACACCCGCAAGGAGGTGGGCCTGGTGCGGCGGCGCAATCTCCTGGAGGAGACCATCTTCCTGGTGGGAACTCCCCAGTGCCTGATGGCCGAGGGCCTCGCCGATCTCGGCCTCGAGGTCGTCGTGTCACCCCATGCCGAAGCACAGATGACCATGCTGGCACGCCATCTCCGCAGCCAGGGTGTGCCGTTCGATCAGGAGGTCGCAACAGTGGTTGCCGAGGCAGGCGAGGGCCTGGGCCGGGTTCGGGGCAACGTCGCGCTCCTGTTGCACGAGCGGGGCGCCGCCGTGGACGAGGCCGTGTCCTATGCCCAGCAGTGGGGGCTGATGCCCCGAAACCGTGCGGAGAAGCTGGTCTCCTTCCTCAACGACCCCGTCTGGCGGGCCTACATGACGTGCTACGTCGAGGGGTTCCCCCTGTGCCGAGGATTTGTCGGCGGCGATCCCGCCCGCTTCGCCCGTCTGCTCGACGAGCAGCTCACCCCCGGCGATCTGGGCCTTTCCTGATCGAGCGCATACCATGTGGGCATGTCTGAACGTTCCAGGAGTCTCCCGCGTCGCTCGTGTCTGTCGGTCCCCGGATCGAGTGAGCGCTTCTTGCAGAAGGGTCCGACCATCGAAGCGGACATGACCTTCCTCGACCTCGAGGATTCGGTGGCGCCGCTCGAGAAGATCGAGGCCAGGGCAAAGGTCGTCGACGCGATCAAGAACCTCGACTGGGGCGATCGCGTGCTGTGTGTTCGGGTCAACGCCTGGGACACCAAGTGGACCTATGGCGACGTCATCGACGTCGTCGGCAACGCCGGCGATCGGCTCGACGAGATCATGTTGCCCAAGGTGCAGTCGGCCGCCGAGGTTGTTGCGCTCGATCTTCTCCTGACCCAGGTCGAGGCCAACGCCGGGCTGCCCATCGGACACATCGGCATCGAGGCCCAGATCGAGACGACGCGTGGGCTCATCAACGTGGAGGAGATCTGCGCGGCCTCACCTCGCCTCGAGACGATCATCTTCGGCCCGGCCGATTTCGCCGCCTCGATGGAGATGCCGGTGCTCACCGGCGGCGTCCAGATCCCCGATTACCCGGGTGACCACTTCCACTACGTCTTCTCGAAGATCCTCATGGCGGGGCGGGCAAACGGCCTGCAGGTGATCGATGGACCGTTCCTGAAGATCCGGGAGCCCGACCTGTTCCGTGACTACTGCCGACGCACCCAGGTGCTCGGCTACGACGGCAAGTGGGCCCTGCACCCCGACCAGGTCACCATCCTCAACGAGCTGTTCTCGCCCACCCAGGAGCAGTTCGATCGGGCTCACGCCATCCTGGACGCCTACAAGGAGGCAACCGAAGGCGAGCGCAAGGGGGCGGTGATGTTCGGTGACGAGATGATCGACGAGGCGTCGCGCAAGATGGCCCTCAAGTTCATCGCCCGGGGTGAGCGAGCCGGGTTCGTCCGCTCCGCAGGCTGAGGACGACGCAGGACGACATGTCCCTGCATCGAGGCTCGAGGGAGGACCCCTTCCCGGACCTCGGGGCCGGGCCCGGAAGCGCGAGGGCCGCCGCGATCATCGACTGTGTGATGCCGGCCCGCAACGAGGCGGTCACGATCGAGGCCAATGTCCTGGCGGCACGCGGGTGTCGGTTCGTTCGCTCGGTGATCGTCGTCGACGACGGTTCGACCGATGCCACCGGGGCACTCGCCGAGGCTGCCGGGGCCCGGGTGTTGCGTCGCGAGGTGTCGTCGGGCTCGAAGGCGCTCGCGATGGCCACCGGTGTCGCAGCGTGCGATGCCGGGGGCATTCTCTTCGTGGACGGTGACTGCACCGGATTGACCTCCGCCCACCTCGATCAGCTCTGTGAACCGTTTGTCGAGGGGGTGGCCACGATGTCGGTCGGCTTCTTCGACTATGGCTGGTTCTGGAACCCGCTGGTGCGTCGCTGGCCACCCATCAGCGGCGAACGCATCCTGCCCCGGTGGGTCTTCGAGGCGATTCCCGAAGGGAAGCTGCAGGGATACACCATCGAGCTCCGCATCAACGAGGTGATCGCCGAGCACCGTCTCGAGACCACCGTTCGCACGATGAGTGGCGTGTCACATCGCACCAAGCGCGACAAGCTCGGGTTCGTCGTGGGCATGAGGCGAACCGTGGCGATGTACCGAGAGCTGCTCGGCGTGCTCCGCGGCGATCTTCGGTGGCGCACCTACTGGTTCTACCTGCGAGGCCTGAGCATCCGACGGTGAAGGTGAGGCCGACCGCTAGTTTTGCACTGTGGCAGAACCGTGGACCTTCTCAGGAGAGGTGCCGGCCGTGGGGACGGCGGTTGGAACGATCACCCTGGTGCAGGGCTCGACGTTCTGCATCTCCGGTCGTACGGGTGACATCGTCGCCGGCATGCCCCAGGGGCTGTTCGTCCGTGATTCGCGTTTTCTCTCCGCTCTCGAGCTGAGGCTGAACGGACACCGGATGGAGCCGCTGTCGGCCTTCACCTCGAACCCGTTCACCGGCACCTTCGTGTCCCGCGCCTACCCCCGAGCCGGTGTGGCCGACAGCACCCTGCTCGCCTTTCGCACCCGGTACGTGGGTCGCGGCATGCGGGAGGACGTGACGATTCGCAACTTCGGTCTCGAGCCGGCGCGGTGCATCGTCGAGCTCATCACCGATGCCGATTTCGCCGATCTGTTCGAGGTCAAGGAGTCCAGGGTCGAGATTCGCGGGCAACGATCCGTGGAGGCTCGGGACGGCGAGTTGCGCCTCGGCTATGAACTCGACGACAACCGACGTGGTGTCGTCTACCGGATGACCGGCTTCGACTCGGTCGGCCACCACGGGGCCCTGGTCGAGGTGAGCATCGAACCCGGCGGCGAGTGGCGGGCATGCCTGGAGGTCGCACCCGTGATCGAGGACGAGGAGATCGAGCCCCGTTACCGATGCGGTCAGCCCGTCGAGAAGGCCGCTCCGACGGAGCGCCATGCCCAGTGGCGCAAGCAGGTCCCGACGGTGACGACCAACCACGCCGGCCTGGCGGTTGCGGTGACCCAGAGCCACGAGGACCTGGGCGCCCTGCGCATCTTCGACCCCGACTACCCGGAACGCACGGTGGTGGCTGCCGGCGCCCCATGGTTCATGACGTTGTTCGGACGCGATTCCCTCCTGACGTCGTGGATGGCGCTGATCGTCGATCCGGAGCTCTCGCTGGGGGTCCTGCAGACGCTTGCTCGATTCCAGGGTGACGACGTGGTCGCGGAGACCGAGGAGGAGCCCGGCCGCATCCTGCATGAGATGCGCTTCGGCGCCGCCACCTCCCTCTCCCTGGGTGGGGGGCACATCTACTACGGCACGGCCGATGCGACCCCCCTGTTCGTCATGCTGCTCGGGGAGTTGCAGCGATGGGGCCTCGCCTCCGAGGCCGTGGCCGAGTTGTTGCCCCATGCCGATCGGGCCATGGCGTGGATCGCGGAGTTCGGTGACCGGGACGGGGACGGCTATGTCGAGTACTCGCGGGCAACGCCCCAAGGCCTGCGCAACCAGGGCTGGAAGGACTCCTGGGACGGTATCCGTTTTGCCGACGGGCGACTCGGGGAGGGGCCGATCGCCCTCTGCGAGGTCCAGGCGTACACCTACGGCGCCTACATCGCCCGTGCGCACTTCGCCCACGAGGCGGGCGATCAGGAGGCCGTCGAGCTCTACCGCAGCCGCGCGGCGGCACTGAAGACCGCTTTCAACCGTGACTTCTGGTTGGAGGACAAGGGATGGTTTGCGCTGGGCCTTGACGGGGACAAGCGTCCCCTGGACGCGCTGACGTCCAACATCGGCCATTGCCTGTGGACCGGCATCATCGACGAGGACAAGGCGCCCCTGGTGGCGGCGAAGCTGCTGTCGTCCCAGATGTTCACGGGTTGGGGCATCCGCACGCTCGGGTCATCGATGGTGGGCTACAACCCGATCAGCTATCACAACGGGTCGATCTGGCCCCACGACACGGCCATCGTCGCGGCAGGTCTGATGCGTTACGGCTTCGTCGAGGAGTCCCATCGGGTCATCATGGGTCTGCTCGACACCGCTGCGTGCATGGGAGGGCGCCTTCCCGAGCTCTTCGGCGGGCTTGACCGTGCCGAGCTGCCCGTGCCGTTGAGCTACCCCGCGTCGTGCTCGCCACAGGCGTGGGCTGCGGCGTCGCCCCTGTTGTTGTTGCGTTCGATGTTGCGCCTCGACCCGTGGCTGCCCCACGGCAAGGTGTGGCTCGACCCGGTGTTGCCGGCTGCCATCAAGCACCTCAAGGTTGATCGGATTCCCCTGGGCGGCAATCGGGTTTCGATCGATGTCGAGGGCGACAGTGTGTCGGTCGAAGGGCTGCCCGCGGGCGTGGAACTGGTCCACGAGCCGCGTCGTCCGTCGACGGCCATGAAACCGGGAGCGGCGACAACCTAGACGGCGTTCGGTGCAGGGGGCCACCTTTTGCCCACCGGGTCATCGCCGTTCAAGGGCCATCCCGTACAGCGGAGGCAGCTACCGTGGGCGGCCATGGCATCGGAATCGCAAGTCCTCGAACACATCGTCCTGAACATTCGTGACGGTGAGGCGCCGGCATTCGAGCGAACCTTTGCTCAGGCGAAGGAGCTCCTGGCCGCGAGTCCGGGCTTCATCGCCCTCGAGCTGCAGCGATGCCTGGAGACCGAGAACCGCTATCTGCTCCTCGTGCAGTGGGAACGGTTGGAGGACCATCTCGAGGGCTTTCGTGGATCACCGGCCTTTGACGAATGGCGGGGACTCCTGCATCACTTCTACGACCCCGCGCCCACCGTGGAGCACTACCGGGTCATCGCGACGGCCTGAGCCCTGCAGTCCGAGCGATTCGCGGCCAAGCCGGTTTTCAGGGTCCAAAGCCTCTGCCCCCGGCCGAGTGGGGGTCCGATGATGCTTCCGGTTCACACCTCACGGTTCAAGGAGCATGATGAAGCCTGGGCGCGTCCTCCTGCTGGTCATCGGGTCACTCGTTGCGCTGCTGGGCGTTGCATCGCTCGCATCCGGCGCCGTCCTCGGTCTCGCTCTTGTCACCCAGCGCGATGACGCCGGATACTTCGCGACCTCCGACGAGCGCTTCGAGACCGCCGGCTACGCGCTGACCTCCGACAAGATCGATCTCGGCGACCCTGGACCGGATGAGTGGTGGACCGATCAAGACCTTGTCACCGTGCGGCTCCGCGCCGACAACGCCGGAACGGGCGACATCTTCGTCGGCATCGGTCCCGAATCCGACGTCGAGGCCTACCTCGCCGGAGTCCCCCACGACGACATCGTCGACGTGGCGTTCAACCCGTTCTCCGCCGACTATCGCCGTGAGAACGGCGACGGATCCTCCCGCCCCGATCGTCCCGCCGATCGGGGCTTCTGGGTGGCGCAGGCGTCGGGTGATGCAACGCAGACCATCACCTGGGATCTGGAGCCGGGACGCTGGGCGATCGTCGTGATGAACGCCGATGGGTCGCGCGGGGTGCGTGCCGACCTCGAGCTCGGGGGACGTATCGATTTCCTGACTCCGATCGCCCTCGGACTCGGCGCTGCCGGCATCGTCGTGCTCGTGATCGGGACGGTCATGATCATCGCCGGCGCGGTCGCCGGCGGAAAGCCTGCCGTGGGGAGGGCACATGCCGAGGTCGAACCGGGATCGCCGGCCGGGGAGGTGTCCACTCGGGCTCACCCGTTGTCGATCGAAGGAGATCTCGACGCCAACCTCAGTCGTTGGCGCTGGATGATCAAGTGGCTCCTTGCCATCCCCCACTTCATCGTCCTCGGATTCCTCTGGGTTGCGTTCGCCGTCCTGACCGTCGTCGCCTTCTTCGGGATCCTCTTCACCGGTCGCTACCCAAGGGCCATCTTCGACTTCAACGTCGGCGTCCTGCGGTGGTCCTGGAGGGTCGGTTACTACGCGGTCAGCCCACTCGGCACCGACGCCTACCCGCCGTTCACCCTTGATCCGGCCGAGTACCCGGCCGGTCTCGACATCGTTTACCCCGAGGGCCTCTCCCGGGGCCTGGTGCTGATCAAGTCGTGGCTTCTCGCGCTGCCGCACCTCCTCATCGTCGGCGTGCTCACCATGACCTGGTCGAGCGACGGCGACGACCGTGGGGGAGGGATCTTCCTCAACCGTGGCCTGCTCGGGCTCCTGGTGCTGATTGCTGCAGTCATCCTCTTGATGACGGGCCGCTACCCCCGAGGTTTGTACAACCTGATCATGGGCATCAACCGTTGGATCTTTCGCGTGATCGTCTACGTCGCCCTCATGACCGATCGCTACCCCCCGTTCCGTCTGGATCAAGGCGATCACGAACCGAGCTCGACCGACCCGCAACAGCTCCCGGTCGTGTCCGGTGAGGTCTGAGGCTACAACAGGCTTCGGAACAGCTCGAGGTGCTCGTTGACCATGCGCTCGGTCGAGAAGCGCTGCTCCGCGGCGAGACGGCAGGCTGCCCGGTCGATCGTGTCGATTTGGGCGACTGCATCGACCATGTCGTCGATGTCGTCACAGAGGAAGCCGGTGATGCCGTGCTCGACGATCTCTGGTGCGGCACCCTCCTTGAAGGCAAGGACGGGTGTGCCGGCGGCCAGCGCCTCGATCATGACGAGACCGAAGGGCTCGTGCCAGCGGATGGGGTTCAACAGCCCGATCGCGCCGTTGAGCAGATCGATCTTCTCCTGGCCCCCGACCTCACCCACGTAGCGAATCGACTCGCTCAACATCGGTTCGATGATGTTCTGGAAGTACACACGCTCGGCGGGTTCACGCATCTTGGCCGCCAGCAGGAGGGGAACCCCCGCCGCCCTGGCCACCTCGATCGCCCGCTGAGGTCCCTTCTCGGCGACCATGCGACCCAGGAACAAGAAGTAGCCGCCGTCTCCCCTGCCGACCGGAATCGTCTGGAGGTCGATGCCGTGATGGATGATCCTGGCGATGGGAAGGTCCGGCACCTGGGCTGCCTGATCATGCGAGATGGCGATGATGGGCACCCGTGGGGTGATCGACCGGTAGATGTCGGTCAGCTCAGCGTTGAAGGGTCCGTGGTTCGTGGTGACGACCCGCAGGGATGGGAATCGCTCCGAATAGGTCGGGCCCATCACCGTGTGATCGTGCACGATGTCGAAGTCCTTGACGGCCTCGTAGGCGTGGATGATGTGGCGCAGCTCGGGCACGACCGAGCCCATCCGCATGCCCTCGGACTTTGCGAGGCACCACTGGCGGGCAACCGGGCAGGTCGAGTCACCGGTGGTGTAGAGCAGGACCTCGTGGCCCTCCGTCTGGAAGCCACGCGCGAGGCGATCGATGACCGCTTCGGTGCCACCGTAGGCAAGCGGCGGCACCGGGACCCATGGGGGTGCTATCAGTGCGATCCGCATGGCCATACCGTAACGGCTGGGGAGCCCCAGGACGGGCCCGGTCCATCGACGCTTCCCGAGCGCGTCCGATCAGGCGGCGTCCTCGACGAGGCGACGGGCGATGATCTTGAGGCACAAGGTCTCGTCGGCGCCCTCGAAGATGGACAGCACGCGGGCATCGACGAAGTAACGGCTCACGGGGAACTCCTCGGCGTAACCCATGCCGCCGTGGATCTGCAGTGCCTCGCGGGTCACCCACTCGGCGGCCTTGCAGACGTAGGCCTTCACCATCGAGGCCTCGAGCGCCCCCTCGCCCTTGGCCATGAGCGTCGCGACCTCGTAGGCGAACTGGCGGCCGGCCTGGATGAGCACGGCCATGCGGGCGAGCTTGATCCTGGTGAGCTGGTAGTCGCCCACAGGTCGGCCGAACACCGACCGATCGATCGCGTAGCTGCAGGCGGCCTCATAGGCGGCCTGCATGACCCCGATCGCACGGGCAGCGGTCTGCAGACGGCCGTTCTCGAAACCCTCCATCTGGTAGTAGAAGCCCTTGCCGAGGCCGGCCTCGCCGCCGATGAGGCCGTCGCGCGGCACCACCCAGTTGTCGAAGGCCACCTCGTAGGAGTGCATGCCCCGATAGCCGATGGTGTCGATGGCCCGCCCCTCCATCTTGCCGCCGTCGGGCTGGGTGAAGGCGAAGCCATGACCCTCCCCCCGGGGCTTGGGCACGACGAACAACGAGAGACCCTTGTGGGCCTTGGTGCGATCGGGGTCGGTACGGGCCAACAACATGAGCACGTCGGCCCGGGCGGCAAAGGTGCACCAGGTCTTCACGCCGTTGATGGCCCAGCCGCCCTCGACGGACGTGGCGGTGACCTTGAGGCCGGCGACGTCCGAGCCGAAGTCGGGCTCGGTGACGGCGACGGCAGCCATGACCTCGCCACTCGCCAGACGGGGAAGCCATGTTCGCTTCTGCTCCTCGGTCCCGCCGCGCACCAGCGCCCGGGTCAGGATCTCGGGACGGGTGATGAGCGAGCCGCCGATGCCCAGTGATCCACGGGAGAGCTCCTCGGTTGCCACGACCATGCCGATGTAGTCGGATTCACCCCCGGCGGCGAAGCCTTCGTATTCCTCGGGAACCGACAGCCCGAACGAGCCGATCTCGGCCAGGCCGGCGATGATGTGCTCGGGAATGTCACCGTTGGTGCGATGGACGTGCTCGGCCTCGGGGCGGATCTTGTCCTCGGCGAATCGCCGAAAGGTGTCCTGGACCATCTCGAAGTCGGCGTCGAGGTGGCGGGGACCGGACTCGTCGGCCAGGCCGGCAAGGAACGCGGGGTCTCGATAGGTGATGACGAAAGCCATGGCATCGTCGAGGACGCCGGGCTCCAGGCCCCAGGAGGTTTCTCGGCCGAGCAGCTTCGAGGCGAGGTCATGGATCGCGTCGGCCACGAAGGCCACGGCGAGGGCCGCCTCGATCTCACCCTTTGCTCCGTAGCGGAGCATGGCCTTCGCGCTCGCTGTTGCCGAGGCCGCATGTGCCAGGTCGTAGGCGATCTGCTGATTGTCGTCGAGGGAGCCCTGGGAGGCGAGATGACGGGCGGCCCGGCTGACGACGGAAGAGGCGAGGTCGACAACAGCGCTCGCGGCGTGGAGATCGGGGGTGGTCATGCACAAACGGTACCGATTGCCGTCGCCCGGACTCACATCGACGGGGCCTGCACGCAGGCTTTGGGCGACCTGACCCGCCGTCGTAGGATGCGCGGGTGACCACTTATGACCGGCCCTTCGGCCGCTATCTCGAAGACTTCCAGATCGGCGACGTCTACCGGCACTGGCCGGGCAAGACCATCACCGAGTACGACGACCACCTGTTCTGCATGATCACGATGAACCATCATCCGCTTCACACCAACGTGTGGTTCGCCGAGAACGAGACGGTGCACGGCAGGAACGTCGTGGTCGGCAACCTCGTGTACTCGCTGGTGTTGGGCATGAGCGTGCCCGATGTCAGCGGCGCCGCCATCGCCAACCTCGAGATCGAGTCGCTGACGCACAAGAAGCCGACGTTCCACGGCGACACCATCTATGCCGAGACCCGGGTGCTTGCGGTCGCCCCGTCGTCGTCGAAGCCCGATCGTGGCATCGTCACGGTCGAGACCAAGGGCTTCAACCAGCACGGCGACGAGGTCTGCTACTTCCGTCGCAAGGTCATGGTCTGGAAGGCCCAAGCCGCTCCCAAGCGTCGCCGTCCCTACCACGACGACGTTTGGGCCGACTGAAGCCGCTGCAGCGGGCACTCCTCGATTGGGGCGGGGAGGTGCGACGGGACCTGCCGTGGCGAGCGACGCGCGACCCGTGGGCCGTGTTGGTCTCGGAGCTGATGTTGCAACAGACCCAGGTGGCACGGGTGGTGCCGCGCTGGGAGGCATTCCTTTCGCGGTTCCCGAGCGCGCCGGTGTGCGCGGCAGCACCCGTGGCCGAGGTGGTCCAGGCCTGGGCAGGGCTCGGGTACAACCGTCGGGCACTCAACCTGCATCGCTCGGCCCAGACGGTCGTCGATCGTCACGGCGGCGAACTGCCTCGGGATCTGGAGGCCTTGTTGGCGCTTCCGGGGGTCGGTCCCTATACCGCTCGAGCGGTGTTGGTCTTCGCCTTCGAACAGGACCGGGGCCTCGTCGATACCAATGCCGGTCGCTTCCTGGCCCGTGCGGCGATGGGTCGCTCGCTCGCCCGTGGGGAGGCGCAATCCGTGGCGGACGGGTTGGTGCCCGAGGGCCACGGCTGGGCGTGGGGTCAGGCCGTCTTCGATCTCGGGGCGATGGTCTGCACGCGTCGGGTTCCGAGCTGTGGTGCCTGCCCGCTGCAAGCGCACTGTGCCTGGGCGAACGCCGGCTTTCCCGCCCCCGACCCCGTTGTCGGATCGGCCGGCGTGAGCGTTCCGCAGTCGACCTTCGCCGGTTCGGACCGCCAGGGTCGAGGTCGTCTGGTCGACGCCCTCCGTAGGGGTCCGGTGTCTTATGTCGACCTGGCGACCGTCATGGGATGGCCGGATGACGTCTCGCGTGCCCGGCTCGTCGCCGATCGCGTCGTTGCCGACGGCCTCGCCACACGGGACGACGCCGCATTCCGCCTGGCCTGACGTTCAGCACCGCCGACCGGGGGAAACCGACATGCCGACAACTCGAGTTCAGGACGAGGTCAGGAAGTCGACGATGAGGTGGTTGACGACGTCAGGCTTCTCGAGGTGCAGGAAGTGCCCGGCCTCGGGGATGATCTCGACCCTGCTTCCCTCGCCGAGGAAGCCGAGGGCCGTCCCGGCGAGCTCCACGCCCATGCTGCCGTCCTGGTCGCCGTGCAGGTACAGGGTGGGCTGGGGGTTGGGTGTCTGCAGAGCAGCCTGCTCGGCGGCATAGGAGGGATCGGGGGCCACTCCCCCGAGCGTGGCCCGGTAGTAGCCGATGGCGGCGGCGAGGTTGGCGGGGTCGCGCAGCGACGGCTTGAGCAGGGCGAGGTCCTCCGTGGCGTCGTAACCCGGCGACCAGTCCTCCCACAGGCGATCGATGAAGGCAAGGTCGCCCATGCCCACCGCCATGAGCGCCAGGGGGTGCTGGAAGAAGTACATGTACCAGGAGCGTCTGAGCTGGTCGTAGGACAGAAACCCCCCGGCGAGCGCGCCGGGAGGGGGAACGGCGGCGGTTACGACTCGGCACCACCGCTCGGGTGCGAAGGCCGCGGTGGGGTAGGCCGCAACGGCGCCCCAGTCGTGGCCGATCAGGACGGCCCGTTCGTCACCGCCGAGGGCTTCGTGCACCGCCACCGCATCGGCCACCAGCGCGCCGGTCTGATAGCAGCCGTCGGCCGCCACCGCGGTCGGTGCGTAGCCACGGAGGAACGGGGCCACGACGTGGAACCCGGCCTCGGCCAACGGCCCGGCCAGGTGCCGCCAGGTCCAGGGCGAGTCGGGGAATCCGTGCAGGCACAGCGCCAGGGGTCCGTCGGTGGGACCGGTCGTGAGGTAGGCAACGTCGAGGTTGCCCGCGGCGACATGTTTCTCATCGAGTTTCACGAACGGGAACCCTACGACGTGGCGCCGATCTCGACCCTCCTCAGTCCCCGGGCGATCTCACCACCGAGGAGACCCGCTGATCTCAGCACGGAGAAGACCCGGCTGATCTCGGCGCCGATCACTCAAGCATCGACCCGAAGTGGTCGATGTTTCCCTTGTGGCGAACAAGCGGTTGGACGGCCTCCTGCGGGAGATGGTGGAGGCCGGTGGTTCCGATCTGCACCTGAAGGTGGGATCGCCGCCGCGAGTGCGGTGCAACGGTGTTCTGCAGCCGCTCGAGCGCCAGGACATGCTGAAGCCCGCTGATACCAGCGAGATGTGCGCGTCGATCACGCCACCGCATGTGCTCGACCGTTTCGAGAACGGCGGCGATGTCGACTTCGCCTACGGCATTGCCGGTTTCGGACGCTTTCGAGTCAATGCGTTCCGCCAACGGGGCAGCGTGGCCATGGTCTTTCGTGCGGTGCGGACCAACTCGGCCGGTTTCGAGGAGTTGGGGTTGCCCGAGGTGGTCGGACGCCTTGCTCTCGAACATCGTGGCCTGGTTCTGGTGACGGGCCCGACGGGTTCGGGCAAGACCACCACCCTGGCCGCCATGATCGATCACATCAACGAGAGCCGCCCGTGCAACATCATCACGATCGAGGATCCGATCGAGGTGCTGCATTCCGACAAGCTCGCCGCGCTGAGCCAACGGGAGGTCGGCATCGACGTACCCGACTTCGCAACGGCGATGCGGGGTGCCATGCGCCAGGACCCCGACGTGATCCTGGTCGGTGAGATGCGCGACGAGGAGACGGTGTCCGCGGCATTGGCGGCAGCGGAGACCGGCCATCTGGTGCTCTCGACCCTCCACACCATCGACGCGATGGAGACGGTGAGTCGTATCGTCGACTTCTTCCCGCCCTATCAGCAGCATCAGGTCCGCACGTCGCTCGCCGGCGTCCTGCGGGGAACGATCTGTCAGCGCCTCGTCTCGGGCTCCAACGGCACCTCGCGGGTACCTGCCGTCGAGGTCATGATCGCCAATGGCCGGATTCAACAGTGCATCGTCGACCCCGACAAGGGCGGCGAAATCCACGAGATCATTGCCGACGGCGAGTACTACGGCATGCAGACGTTCGATCAGTCACTGGTGCAGTTGATCGCCAACGGGAGCATCGACGTGCGCAGCGCCATGAGCGCGGCGACGAAACCCCAGGATCTGAAGATCATGTTGCAACAGCGCGGGCTCCTGGCCACTGCCCGGCCTCGCGCCGTGTGATGACATCGGTCACACCGGTGGATTCACCGTGACTCAGCCCGAGGCCGGCGCTACCATCCCCCAAAGCTCAAAGGGGGATCCACTGCGCATCACGTTCTATGGAGTAAGAGGCTCGACGCCGTGTTCCTGCGAAGCGAATCACCGCTACGGGGGCAACACGGCCTGCGTCGTGCTCGATGTGCCGGGTGAGGATCCCATCGTCCTCGACCTGGGCACCGGCCTGCGCTTCTGGGGCGCCGGCCTGCCCACCGACGGCAGCTTTCGTGGCTCGGCGCTGGTCACCCATCTCCACTGGGACCATGTTCAGGGCCTGCCCTTCCTGGCTGCGATCGATCGGCCCGGCGCCCAGTTCGACATCTACGGGCCACGGTGCGATGAAGGTTCGCTGGCCGAGGCGTTCGACGTCTTCATGGGCCCGCCGTACTTTCCGGTTCGGCTGAGCGACCTGCGGGGACGGATTCGCTTCCACGATCTCCACGACACCGATGTGGTGATCGGAACGGCGAAGATCCGAGCCCGTCCCGTGCCTCACATCGGCGCCACGAACGGCTATCGGGTGGAGTGGGACGGCGTCACGGTTGCCTACGTCAGCGACCACCAGGCCCCTCTCGACGGATCCATGACCGTGGCCGATTCCGTGCTCGAGCTGTGCGAAGGCGCCGATGTGCTCATCCATGACGCGCAGTACACCGCGTCGGAATGGCAGCACAAGGCGCACTGGGGCCACTGCAGCATCGAGTATGCCGTCGAGGTGGCCCGCCAGGCGGGTGTGCATCAACTCGTCCTGTTCCATCACGACCCCGACCATGACGACGTCATGATGGACCGACTTCTCACCGAGGCCCGGGCCCAGGCGACGTCCTGCGGCATCGAGCAGGTCATCGCCGCCTCCGAGGGACTCACCCTGGTTGTCGGGGGTTGACAGGTTTCGGCAGTCGCCGGGCCTTGGAGACCTGACGGCGAATGGCATGACGTGCTAAGCACGAAACATGTCAGAGAACCTCTCCGCGACGAGTCCTGCCCACCAGGTGGTCATCGAGCCGGCCCACTACCGTCAGGTGCTCGGCCACTTTCCGACCGGGGTCACGGTTGTCACGGCCTCCTCGGGCAACAGCCCGGTCGGACTCGCGGTCGGCTCGTTCAGCTCGATCTCGCTGGATCCGCCTCTCGTGGGCTTCTTCGCCGACAAGGGATCGAGCTCGTGGCCCCGCATCCGTGAAACAGGAGCCTTTTGTGTGAACATCCTGGCCGGCGACCAGGAGGAGGTCTGTCGGGTCTTCGCGTCGAAGGGCGATGACAAGTTCGCCGGTATCGGTTGGCAGAGGGCCTCGACGGGGTCCCCCCGTCTCGATGGGGTGTTGGCCTGGATCGACTGTGAGATCGACTCGGTTGTGGAGCTCGGCGATCATGACCTGTGCGTCGGGCGAGTGGTCGAGCTCGCCGTGGGTCACGAAGGGGCGCCACTCGTCTTCTTCCGGGGAGGGTATCGAAACCTCCAGTCCTGAGCGAGGCCCGTCCGCGAACCATTCGTCCGGGTGAAATGTCCGGCTCCGCAGGAGCGTGCCCGCGCCGGCACGAACTTGTCACCAGGCCCCAATCATCACCACGGACGGAGGATCATCCCTTGGCTGACCGGAAGCTCGACATCGAGACCCTGGCGCGCACGGATGTGCTGAACTCCTCGCTCGTCGACGTGGGGTTCACCCGCGAGCGGGTTCGTCTCCGTCGCCTCGCCCGCCTCGCTTTCGTGCTCGCGCCGATTGCCGGCTTCCTGTGGCTGCGGGTCCTCAGCGGCAACCCGGTTGGCTTCGGTCTGCCGAAGGTGAGCGCCGAGGCGGCGCCCTTCATTCCCGGGGCGGGTCTGATCGTGCTCTTCACCTTGGTCATGGTGGTGCCGCTCGTGCTCGCCGGGCGTTCGCCGCACGTTCGCTACCGGGCCAACGAGATCGAGGTCGGCCTTGACGACGTTCGTGGCGCCGGCGTGGTCAAGGAGGAGATCGTCCGCACCCTCAACATCTTCCTCGCGCACAAGATGTTCAAGGAGCAGATGGGTGGTACGCCACGGCGGGGTGTGCTCTTCGAGGGCCCTCCCGGAACGGGGAAGACCTACATGGCCAAGGCCATGGCCCGCGACGCGGGTGTGCCCTTCCTGTTCGTGTCCTCATCGGCCTTCCAGTCGATGTACTACGGCCAGACCAACCGCAAGATCCGCAGCTATTTCCGGGCGCTTCGAGCCACGGCCCGCAAGGAGGGCGGCGCCATCGGTTTCATCGAGGAGATCGACGCCATCGGCGGCGCTCGCGCCGGCATGTCGGGCTCGACGCAACGCGAAGGCGTCTCGGGTGTGGTGAACGAGTTGCTCATCCAGTTGCAGAGCTTTGACGAGCCGACCACCTCGGTCCGCCTGGCCGGTGTGGTCGTGGAGCTCGTGAACCGCTTCCTGCCGGCGCATCGTCAGCGTCGCAAGCCGACATCAGCGCCGGCCAACATCCTGGTGATCGGCGCCACCAATCGCTCTGCCGACCTCGACCCGGCGCTTCTGCGCCCCGGACGCTTTGATCGCAGCATCCACTTCGGTCTTCCCGGGCGTCGTGATCGGCGGGAGATCATCGACTACTACCTGGATCGCAAGGCCCATGACAAGGCCCTCGACGAGCCTCAGCGGCGGGACACGTTGGCGGCGATGACGGCCGGCTACTCCCCGGTCATGATCGAGCACCTCTTCGACGAGGCCCTGGTTTGGGCACTGCGCCAGGGAGCCGGCCGTCTCGGCTGGGAAGACCTGCAACGCGCCAAGATGACCACCGAGATCGGTCTCGAGCAGCCCGTCGACTACACCGCCGATGAACGGCGCCGGATCGCCACCCACGAGGCGGGCCATGCCACGGTTGCCTATCTCGTCGGTCGGGTCGGCCCCGATCAGGACTCGCCGTGGGCCCGCAAGCTCGAGGTGCTGTCGATCATCAAGCGCGCCGAGGCGCTCGGCCTGCTCGCGCACTCCGATTCCGAGGAGCGCTTCATGCGGGTCCGCTCGGAGCTCGATGCGCTCATGGCGATCACCATGGGCGGTCTGGTCGCCGAGACGTTGTACTTCGGCGAGATCAGTTCGGGACCCTCGGGTGACCTCTTCGCCGCCACGACGACCGCTGCGCAGATGGTCGGTTCCTTTGGCATGGGAGGCTCGCTGATCAGCTACGACGCAGCGATGGTCGCCGGCGCGGGCAACATCGTGGCCAAGGTCCTTGCCCACGATGCGGCTCGGGAACAGGTCGAGGAAATGTTGGAAGCGGCCCGGAAGGCAGCCGAGGACCTCATCACGGCACACCAGCACATCCTCGAGGCACTGCGGGACGCCTTGTTGGATCGCGAGCAACTCGTCGGCGACGAGATCCTCGACGTGATCCGTGCAGCGGAGGGCACCGTGCTCGATATCGACCTCCGTGACGAGGTCCGGGGCCGGCTTTCGCTCGTCGACCAGACGACCACCGAGCCCTGAGCGAGCCCTGCCGGCCCTTCAGCCGGCTGCCGAGTCCTCCCTGATGCCGAGGGTGTCGAGGATGAAGGCCAGGACGAACGCCTCATCCCTCCATGCGTCGTAGCGGCCCGAGGGGCCCATGTGGCCGGCGCCCATCTCGGTCTTGAGAAGCAGCCGATTCCTGTCGGTCCTGGTCGCGCGGAGCTTGGCCACCCACTTGGCCGGCTCCCAGTAGGAGACGCGGGGGTCGTTGAGCCCGGCAGTCACCAACATGGCAGGGTAGTCCTGTGCCACCACGTTCTCGTAGGGGGAATAGGAGCTCATGTAGTCGTAGTACTGACTCGACTCGACGGGGTTCCCCCACTCCTCCCACTCCATGACGGTCAGCGGCAGCGACGGGTCGAGGATGGTGTTCAACGCGTCGACGAAGGGCACCTCGGCGATGACCACGCCGAACTGCTCGGGGGCCATGTTGGCGACGGCGCCCATGAGCAGGCCGCCGGCGCTGCCGCCTCGGATGACGAGTTGGCCGGGCGTCGTCCAGCCCTCACGGGTGAGATGACGGGCGCAGGCGATGAAATCGGTGAACGTGTTGCGCTTGTCGAGGAACTTGCCCCGCAGGTACCACTGGCGACCCATCTCGCCGCCACCTCGAATGTGCGCGATGGCATAGACGAAACCCCGGTCGAGCAGGCTGAGCCGGATCGAGGAGAAGCCCGGGTCCATGTTCGCCTCATAGGAACCGTAGCCGTAGAGCAGTGCCGGGCGAGGGCCGGCGGGCCGTCCTCCGCCAGCGCCCGCCTCCTTGCGATAGACCAGCGACATGGGAACCCTCGTGCCGTCGTCGGCGGTCGCCCACACGCGTTCGGTCGCGTAGAGCGAAGGGTCATAGCCCCCGAGGACGGGCTGTTGCTTGCGAAGCACCCGCTCACGGGTCACGAGGTTGTAGTCGAACACCGAGCTCGGTGTGACCATCGAGGTGTAGCCGTAGCGCAGCACCGTGGAGTCGAACTCGGGATTTGACCCACCCGAGGAAGTCGAGACCTGCTCGGGCTGATCGATGATCCAGTCGTCGGCGTCGACGAGACTGCGGACACGGATCCGCCGGAGACCGTCGGCACGCTCGAAGAGCACGAGGTGGTCGGCAAAGACGTCGATGCCGCTCAGGTGGACGTCGGGACGATGGGCGATGACCTCGGTCCAGTTGGACCGCTCGGGCGCCGTGTCGGGCACCTCCATGAGCTTGAAGTTCTCGGCCTCGTCGGCATTGGTGACGATGAGGAAGCGATCACCGTGGTGTTCGACCCCGTACTCGACTCCCTGTTGTCGGGCCTCGACGAGGTGGAACGTTCCCGTTGGCTCGTCCGCCGAGAGGATCCGACATTCGTCGGTCATCTTGGAGCCGAGGTGAAGGACGAGCCAACGCTCGTCCTTCGTGGTGCCGATCCCGAGGTAGAAGCGCTCGTCGGGCTCCTCGTACACGAGGACGTCATCGTTCGCCGGCGTGCCCAACGTGTGGCGCCAGAGTTGGTACGGGCGCATTGCCTCGTCGGTCTTGACGTAGAAGAAGGTCCGGTTGTCGTTGCCCCAGGCGGTCCCGTAGTAGGTCTCGGGAATCCGGTCGGGCAGGTCCTCCCCGGTCGTCAGGTTGCGAAAGGCCATCGTGTACAACTCGCCTCCGGTGGTGTCGGTGGCATAGGCCAACAGGTCGGCCCGGGGGCTGAGGTCGAAGGCGCCGAGGGCGAAGAACTCCGAGTCGCCGGCGAGCACGTTCTGGTCGAGCATGATCTGCTCGGCGACATCGTCACCGGGCTCGACATCACGCCGATCGGCGTCGGCAAAGGCGGGTTTGCGACAATGGATGGCGTATTGCATGCCCTCGACCGTGCGCGAGTAGTACCACCAGTCGCCCTTGCGAACCGGGACCGAGAGGTCCGTCTCCTGGATGCGGGATCGGATCTCCTCGAACAACGCTTCCTGACGCTCGGCTGTATGGGCCATCTCCGCCTGTGTCCAGGCATTCTCTGCCTCGATGTAGGCGACCACATCGGGGTCGTCCTCTCGATCTCGCATCCACGCGTACTCGTCGACGACCAGATGGCCGTGGGCCAGTCGTTCACTCGGAACACGTTTCGCCACCGGGGGAGCGGTGGGCCTGAAGGAAGTTTGCGCAGTCTCGGTCACACCCACACGTTACGGTTCGGGCATGACGATTTACGCACTGGGCGATCGTGTGCCCGACATTCATCCCGACGCCTATGTTCACCCCGACGCCACCGTGATCGGTGATGTCGTGATCGGCGCCGAGGCGTCGATCTGGCCCTCGGCGGTGTTGCGCGGCGACTACGGACACATCGAGGTGGGCGCACGCACGTCGATTCAGGACGGCACGGTGATCCACGCAACCGCGGAGTTGCCCACCATCGTGGGGGCCGACTGCGTGGTCGGCCACCTTGCCCATCTCGAGGGCTGCACGATCGAGGACGCATCCCTTGTGGGCTCGGGGTCGGTCGTGTTGCACAGGGCGATCGTGCGGACGTGCGCTCTCGTGGGGGCGAACGCCGTCGTGCCCAACAACATGGAAGTGCCCACAGGGGCCATGGCGCTCGGCATCCCCGCCACGATCAAGGAGGGCGCGGTGAAGCCGGGTTTTGTCGAGATGGCTGCTCAGCTCTATGTCTGGAACGCTTCGCGCTACAAGAACGAGCTGCGACGTATCGATTGAGGTCCCGGATCAGGGGTTGCGTCGGCCCCGGCAATTGTTACTATGGCCATAGGAGAAATTAACCCCATCCCTCGTTTCAGACGGAGTACTTGCCATGGCTGTGACCGATCTCGACATTGGGCGCTACAAGCTTGGCTGGAGTGACGCCGAGGACTACGTCTTCAAGCCCAAGCGTGGGATCAACGCCGACATCGTGCAGGAGATGTCGTGGATGAAGGGCGAGCCCGAGTGGATGCGCGATCTGCGCCTGCGCTCGCTCAACTACTTCGACCGTCGGCCCATGCCCAACTGGGGCGGCGACATGTCCGAGATCTACTTCGACGACATCTTCTATTACATCAAGCCCACCGAGAAGCAGGTCGACGTCTGGGACGACCTTCCCGAGTCGGTGAAGAACACCTACGAGAAGCTCGGCATCCCCGAGGCCGAGCGCAAGTATCTCGCCGGCGTGACCGCCCAGTACGAGTCGGAGGTGGTCTACCACCGCAACCGTGAAGACCTCGAGCAACAGGGCGTGATCTTCTGCGACATGGACACGGCGCTGCGTGAGTACCCCGAGATCGTTCGTGCCTACTTCGGCACGATCATCCCGCCGAACGACAACAAGTTCTCCTCCCTGAACACGGCCGTGTGGTCGGGCGGGTCGTTCATCTACGTGCCCCCCGGTGTCAACGTCGAGATGCCGCTGCAGGCCTACTTCCGCATCAACGCCGAGAACATGGGCCAGTTCGAGCGCACGCTCATCATCGCCGACGAGGGTAGCCAGGTGCACTACATCGAGGGCTGCTCCGCTCCTGTGTACACGACCGATTCGCTGCACTCGGCGGTGGTCGAGATCGTGGTCAAGCCCTCCGCTCGTGTGACCTACACGACCATCCAGAACTGGTCGAACAACGTGTTCAACCTGGTGACCAAGCGGGCCCGGGTCGAGGCCGAGGGCCACATGGAGTGGATCGACGGCAACATCGGAAGTCGCCTCACCATGAAGTACCCCGCCGTGTACATGGTCGGACCGAAGGCCTCGGGTGAGGTGCTCTCGGTTGCCTATGCCGGAGCGGGCCAGCATCAGGACGCAGGGGCCAAGATGGTCCATGCCGCTCCGGAGACCACGAGTCGTATCGTCTCCAAGTCGATCTCGAAGGACGGCGGGCGCACCAGCTACCGAGGACTCGTCCGGGTCGAGGAGGGTGCCCACGGCTGCAAGAGCCACGTTCAGTGCGATGCACTCATCCTCGACGGCGACAGCGTTTCGGACACCTATCCGTACATGGAGATCGGCGAGCGTGATGCGGTCGTCGGCCATGAGGCAACCGTGTCCAAGGTGAACGACGAGCAGCTCTTCTACCTCATGAGCCGCGGCCTTTCGCAGGAACAGGCCATGGGCATGATCGTCAACGGGTTCATCGAGCCCGTCACCCGGACCCTGCCCATGGAGTACGCGGTCGAGTGGAGTCGTCTCATCGAACTCCAGATGGAGGGAAGCGTCGGCTGAGCTGCCCGTCGCCCGCTCCTCCTCCCCTCCCCGTGCGAGAAAGGCTCACCCGTTTTCATGTTCACCCTTGATGGCGTCTCGGGACTCGCCGGCCCGGCGTGGCTCCGGACTCGTCGCAACGACGCTGTCGCTCGTTTCGCGGCTGCACCCCTTCCCACTTCCGAGGCCGAGATCTGGCGCTACAGCCGCGTCGACGACCTCGACCTCGATCGGTACACGCCGGTCGTCGAAGAACCTCCGGCGCAGGCAAAGGCTGTTCCCGTCGAGCTCCAACCGGTGCTCGACGCGCTGGAGGATGCGGCGGGCGTCGTTGTCGTTCGTGATGGCTGGGTGACCTATGTCCTGCTGGACGAGGAGCTCGCGGCCAAGGGCGTCCAACTCGGGCGCCTCGGCGAGCTCGACGCCGATGGGGAGGGACCGGCCAAGAGCCTCGGCACGTTGGCCGTGCCCGCCGCCGACGACGGCATCGCGATCCTGCATGACGCGCTGATGGTCGACCCGATCCTCGTGGCGGTGCCGGCCGGGGTCGTGGTCGAAGCCCCCTTTGTCGTGCTGCACCAGCTGAGTGTGGACGGCGGAGTCTCCTGTCCCCATCTGGTCGTCCAGGCGGGCGCCGACAGCCAGATGACCGTGCTCATGCATCACGAGTCGAGTGATCTCGATGCGTTGGTGATTCCGGTGGTCGAGCTCGATGCCGGGCCCGGCGCACATGTCTCGTACCTCGATGCACAGCTGTTGGGACCACGGGTCTGGCAGCTGGGCCGCCAGGCGGGCAACGTCGAGCGCGATGCAACGTTGAACACATCGATGGTCGCGCTCGGCGGGGACTACGCACGCTCGCGTGTCGGTTCCACGTTGGCGGGCCAGGGTGGGTCGGCCACCATGTTGGCCGTCTACTTCGGCGAGGCAGGCCAGATGCACGATGTCCGCACGACCCAGCATCACGTCGCGCCGCGCACGACCAGCAACCTGTTGTTCAAGGGAGCCGTGCAGGGCCATTCTCGCTCCGTCTATTCAGGTCTCGTGCACATCGGCAAGGACGGGGCGGGCGTCAATGCCTCCCAGACCAATCGCAACATCACGCTGTCCCATGGCGCCTGGGCCGAGTCGGTCCCCACGCTGGAGATCGAGAACAACGACGTGCGATGTTCTCATGCCTCGGCCGTTGGCCCGATCGACGAGGAGCAGCGCTTCTATCTGGAGAGTCGGGGCGTGACACCGACGATGGCCGAACGGCTCATCGTGCTGGGATTCTTCGATGAGGTGCTCGAGCGCCTCCCGGTTGCCGGCGTGGTTGAGCGCCTTCGGGCCGAGGTGGTCGCCAAGCTCGACCGCCGAGAGCTCGAGGAGCCGGGCTCCACTGCCCGGGAGGGAAGCCGATGAGCGTCCGAGCACGACTGTGCGGCGTCGACGAGATCACGTCCGGCACCGCTCGTCCATTTGTCGAGGCGGGGACGAAGATCGTGCTGGTCCGCATCGAGGAGGACTTCTACGCCCTCAACGATCGTTGCAGTCATGCCAACATCGCCCTCAGCGAAGGTGAGGTCCATGTGGAGAATCGCCACATCGAATGCTGGAAGCACGGCAGCTCGTTCTCGCTGGAGACCGGGTGTCCCGACGTCCTGCCGGCGACGCAACCGGTTCCCACCTATGAGGTCGAGGTCGAGGGCGGTTCGGTCTGGGTGGTGTTGCCATGAACGCGACAGGCGAGCTGGTCATCGAAGGCCTCTGTGCCGGCGTCGACGGCAAAGAGATCCTTCGCGGCATCGACCTCGTTGTGCGAAGCGGCGAGGTGCACGCCGTCATGGGGCCAAACGGTTCGGGCAAGTCGACGCTGTCGCATGTGCTCATGGGCAAGCCCGGTTACCGGGTCCTCGGCGGATCGGTCACCCTTGAGGGGCTCGACCTGTTGAGCCTGGCCACCTGGGAGCGCGCCCGGGCCGGCCTCTTCCTCGCGATGCAGTACCCCACGGAAGTGCCAGGTGTGTCGCTCGAGTCGATGTTGCACGAGGCCCTCGTCACCGCGGGACGCGCGAGCAGCGACGTGCACGCGTTGATGGTCACCGAGGCGGAGCGCATCGGGTTCGACGAGCGTTTCCTCGCTCGGCCCCTGAACGTCGACCTCTCCGGTGGTGAGAAGAAGCGCAACGAGACGCTGCAACTGGGTGTGCTCCGGCCACGCTTTGCCATCCTCGACGAGATCGACTCGGGCCTTGATGTGGATGCCCTCGTCGACGTGAGCAGACGCGTCGAAGCCGAGACCCACGAGAACGGCCTGGGCGTGTTGGCCATCACCCACTACCAACGCCTGCTCACCGAGCTGCGGCCCGACGTGGTCCACGTCCTGGTGAAGGGTCGTATCGTCGCAACCGGAGGACCCGAGTTGGTCCACGAGCTGGAACGTGACGGCTACGCGGCCTACCTCGGCGACGAGGAGGCCTCGACCCTTTCTCAGGCGGGTTCCTCCAAGCAATCGGCCTCCGTCGATCCCTTCGCCGACCCTCTGGCGTAGGGGTCGGTTGGAGGTACGAGTGGTTGCCCACGACTGCCGAAGGCGCACGGAGGATGATCCGATCGGCTGCCTGCGGTTCTGCAGGAACTTCGGGTGATCGGCGTGCGAGTGCGGTAGCCTTGTTCGTGTTCGCATTTCGGCTGCACGATCGGTCGTTGTCCGTTCCCGGCGACGTCCTCGATCTCTTCCGCGATGTTGATCGGGAGCGGTTCGACGAAATCGGCCGGCTGATTCACACCGTTCGTCGAACGGTCATGGTCGTGGCGGTTGGGCGCTTTCTTGTATCGCCGCCCCCCGCCGGGAACGATCCAGGTCTCAATCGTTGGTTGATCACGCTCGGCCTCCTGGTACCGCTTTGCGCCGCCAATGCCTTTTCGCGTCGAGCGCGCGGACAGAGCTTCGCGAGGCTGGTTCGTTCGGCGAGGATCGAGTTGGTGCTCGACAGCGCAGTGGTCCTCGTCTTCCTGGCGGAGATGGTGTACGAAGGACGTGAGCTCGGCTATGTGATGCTGCTCTTTCCGATCACGGGAGCGGCTGCTCGTTTCGGCATGCAGGCGGCAGCGATGACCTGGTTCGGGACCGGGGTGGCCTATGTCGTGATCGCCGAGGTGGTCGGCAACGTGGCGGACCAGCCCTTGGATGTCGGCGTGGTCGTCTGGCAACTCGTCACCGTCATGATGCTGGGCCTGTTGATGGGCCTGTTGGCCGACGTCCTGATGCGCCAATTGAAGCGCGTCAAACGCCAGGAAATCGCCGCTCGGGGTCGTGCCGACCTGTTGCGGGTCGCAGCCGAGACCGGTCGGGCGATGACGACCTTCGACAGCGCTCGGGTGCTCGACGCGGCACTCGAGGGTGGCAGGACCATCGGATTCGAGACCATGGAGGTGTTCGGCACGAACCGCCGAGGTTCCTGGACGCCCTTTCGCGAAGGGCAGGAGTCCGACGGGCACGAGTCCGACGGTCAAGAGTGCGACGGGCAGGAACATCCGCTCGACCGGTACGAGTCGAGCATCGTCCGTGCGGTTCACACCCAACGTGGAACCGTCATCCTGGATGCGGACACCGGCAGCGACCATCCGTGGCGCTTCTTGCGCCAGGTGGGTTTCGGCCTGGTGGTTGGCGTGCCGATCTGGGGCGAAGGGGACATGCTCGGGGTGATGGTCTCGGCAACATCGACGTTGCGAGCGCCGACAGCGGCAGAGCTCGAGTGCCTCGAGCTCTTGGCAGCTCAGGTCGGAGCGGCCTTCGACGCAGCCCGCCATCTTCAGGAAACCCACGGCCTGGAGGACCGGCTGGCGCATGAGGTCTCCCACGATCGTCTCACCGGCCTTCCCAACCGCGCCTGGTTCCTCGACCAACTGGCCGACAGCCTCCGAGCCGGCTTGGTCTCCGTGCTGGTCTGCGACATCGATCGGTTCAAGACCGTCAACGACAGCCTGGGCCATCGTTTGGGCGATCAACTGCTCGATCTGGCAGCGGCGCGCCTGTTGGCCACCGGGGGGCCGAAAGGCATGGTTGCGCGAATCGGAGCCGACGAGTTCGCCATACAGCTGGTCTCCTCGACCAGCGACGACGCCGCGGCCTTTGCCGCCGTGATCCTGGAGGAGTTCACCAAGCCCTTCATGATCGATGGACAGGAGCTGGTGATCTCCTGTTCCATCGGCGTGGCGAGCAACGAAGGCGCCGGATCGATCGAGGCGACGACGTTGTTGCGTGACGCCGATCTGGCGATGTACCAGGCCAAGCGGTCCGGCCGGTCGCGCTACGAGCTTTTCGATCTCGATCTTCGGGCGAGCGCTCGGCGACGGATGGAGACCGAGACCGATCTGCGTCGAGCGCTTGCCGACGGCGGGCTCACGATCGCCTATCAACCGATCGTCTCGCTCTCGACAGGGATGGTCGTCTCCGTCGAGGCACTGGCGCGCTGGAACCATCCCCGCCGCGGCATGATCCCGCCCGACGAGTTCATCCCCGTTGCGGAGGAGACCGGGATGATCGGCGACCTCGGCCGGTTCGTGCTCAACGGGGCCTGCCACGAGGCTCGAGCGTGGCAACGGTCGATCGGCGACGACGCCCCCTGCATCGCGGTGAACCTCTCGGCGCTGCAGTTGGGCGAGCCCGGGTGCGTCGACATGGTGATCGAGGCGTTGGCCACGAGCAACCTTCCCCCTTCCCAGTTGGTGTTGGAGATCACCGAGGGCGTGATGATGGGCGATTCTCCCGAGGTGCTCGAAACGGTCATCGCCCTGGCCGATCTCGATGTCCGCCTGGCCGTCGACGATTTCGGCAAGGGCTGGTCGTCCCTGGCGTACCTGGCCCGCTATCCGCTGGCGGAGCTCAAGATCGACGGCTCCTTTGTCGCCAACATGGAGAGCCAAGCGTCGGATCGAGCGATCGTTGCGTCGGTGATCCAGCTTGCGCACGAGCTTGGTCTGGCGGTTGTGGCCGAGGGCATCGAGACGCGAGCGCAGTTCACCGAGCTCGTGCGCATGGGCTGCGACTCCGGCCAGGGCTTCTATCTCCACCGACCGCTACCGTCCCCGGGGGTCGGCGCGCTGTTCCAACGACTGGTTTCCTGAGGTGGCCGGCCTCCGGCGGGCCATGGTTCTCAGGCCCTCACCGTCGGTGTGCCGGCGTTCATTGGTTCAGCCGGCTCGTTGGGTCCCCACCTTCAGGTCCCGGAAGGCAACGTCCTTGTCGACGGAGGGCTCGCGGGGCAGGCCGAGCACACGCTCGCCGATGATGTTTCGCTGAATCTGGTCCGACCCGCCGGCGATGGCGATCGACGGGCTCGAGAGGGTGAGCATCTGCATCGCGCCACCGAGTGGGGCGTCGCTCCCGTTGAGCATGCCGTGAGCGCCGATGATGCCCATGCCCAGGTCACGTGCGGTCCGCATGAGGTTGGCCGCCGCAAGCTTGCCGGTCGAGGTCTCGGGTCCCGGACGCCCTCCCGCCTGGATGGCAGCCTTTGCCCGCAGGGTGGTGTAGCGGGCGATCTCCTCGAGCGAGTGGAGGTGGGCCAGACCTTGGCGCACCACGGGGTCATCGGTCTTGCCCATGGACTGGGCGAGTTGGCGGGTCAACTTGGCCGAACGGCCGAAGAAGGCCATGGAGGACGACCCCTCGGCCTTGGGGCCCTTGCCCTCGAGGATGTCACCCACCCGCAGGTCGAGCAGCCCCGCCTTCTCGCCCGGCAGGCCGCCGGCGCCCATCAGGCTGCCACCACCGCCGATGCCCGAGCGTTCGAAGGCCAGTGTGGTCACGGCCACACCCCAGCCGGCGTCCCGGTCGCCGATGATGTTGGCATCCGAAACTCGGGCGTCGGTGAAGAAGACCTCGTTGAACTGGGAGGCCCCGTTCATCTGCTTGAGGGGGCGGATCTCGATGCCCGGCTGGTCCATGTCGATGATGAAATAGGTGATGCCCCGATGCTTGGGCGCGTCGATGTTGGTGCGAGCGACCAGCATTCCCCGGTCGGCGACCTGCGCTCCGGAGGTCCACACCTTCTGTCCGTTGACAACCCATTCGTCACCGTCCTTGACCGCCCGGGTCTGGAGGCTCGCCAGATCGGAACCGGCGCCCGGCTCGCTGAAGAGCTGACACCACGCCTCGGCGCCGGTGGCGAGGGGGCGGAGATAGCGTTCCTTCTGCTCCTCGGTTGCGTGGTTGATGATGGTCGGAGCGGCAAGTCCCTGACCGAGTCCCCCTGGAGGGCCCAGGGCCCCGGCACGGGCGAATTGGTCGCGAACCACGCCGGCGAGCTCGCCCGACAGTCCCTTGCCGAACCAGTCGGTGGGCCACGTGGGGAAGCCCCAGCCGGACTCGCCGAGGGTCTTCCACCATGCCCGCAGGGTGAGGTCGGGGTCCCAGTTGGCATCGAGCCATGCTCGAACATCGGTGCGAACGGTGATCTCAGCGGCGCTGGTCGCTTCCATGGTCCATCTCCCCCGTGGATAGCCACCCACATCGGGGTGCCTCCACCATGCCAGTCGGTCCGGTCGTCGGCATTCTCGCAGTCGGCGTGGTCGCCTGACAAGATCGCCCCCATCACGTGAAGAGCCGGGACGGACTGCCCAACGTGGACCGGGCCGGTTACCGTTGCACCGGACCGGACATCACAAGTGGCCCGGCGGACAGGTGAGTCACCAGGGAGGTCGAATGGTGTGTGCTGCATTGCTGACCCCAGGGGAGATCGACGCTCGACTGGTCGCATTGGACGGGTGGTCGGTGGTCGGTGGGAGCCTGCACAAGGAGTTCACCTTCGTCGACTTCGAGGCCGCCTTCGCGTTCATGACCGAGGTGGCGGATGCCGCCGAGCGACTCGACCACCATCCCGACTGGTCCAACAGCTGGAACAAGGTCGTGATCGACATCGTGAGTCATGCAGCCCACGGCATCACCGAGACCTGTTTCGCTCTCGCGGAGGCCGCCGAGTTGGCCGCAACGGGTCAACAGCGGATAAACCTGATCGACGAGACCTGATCGAACGCCGGTACCGTTGGCCGGGCACAGATGGAGAGGACTGCGACCGCTTTGACAACCACGAACGACGAGAAGCTTCCGTGGCATCTCACGCAGCCCGCTCCCCGGTTTGCGCTCACCAGGCGTATGGGCGCCATCGGGGCCGTAGCCGCCCGCCGGGTGGCGATCGACGTCTGGCTCCCGAGGACACGGCGCACGATGCTGCACCGCACCGCCGAGCAGCTGGGCCCGTCGTGGGTGAAGCTCGGTCAGTTGGTCGCCGCCAGCCCGGGCACCTTCCCACCCCGGCTGGCCACGATTCTTCAGGGGCTTCACGACGGTGTTGCTCCCCAGCCCCTCGAGGTCGTCCGACGAACCCTCGCCGAGGATCTGGGAGACCAGGCGAGTCGCCTGGAGCTCGACCCGACACCGGTGGCCGCCGGATCGGTTGCCCAGGTCTATCGAGCCACACTCGACGGCTCGCGACCCGTTGCCGTCAAGGTGCAGCGATCGGGCATCCTCGACGGGCTCGCCGCCGATCTCCGACTCCTGCGCAATGCCGCCGGCATGGCGATCAAGGTTCGGCCCCGCCTCGAAGCGCTGCGTCTCGTCGCTGCCATCGACGACCTCGGCATCGGCCTGGAACGAGAACTCGATTTTCGCAAGGAGGCCGAAGCCATGGGCGCCCTGGCGCCCGTGCTCGCCACCTGGGACATCAAGGTGCCGGTTCCCGACCTCGACCTGTGCACGAGCCGGGTGGTGGTCATGGAGTTCGTCGAGGCCGTCGCCGTCCGTGATCACGACGAGCTCGTCGCGCTGGGCGCCAAGCCTGAGCAGGTGCTGCATGCCGTGCTCGGGGGCTTGTTGGAATCGGCATTCGTCCACGGCTGTTTTCATGCCGATGGTCACGGGGGCAACATCCTGGTGGGTCCCAACGGCCAGGTGGTCATGGTCGATTTCGGCATCGTGGGCTTTGTCGAGCTGATCGATCAGCAGGGATGCGCCGAGATCCTGCTTGCGGTGTTCACCAACGATTTCACCCGTTTCGGCACGGGCCTGCTCATGTTGCAGGCTCACGGTCTGGTGGGTCCCGGAGCGGGCGAGGCGATGGCCGAGGTCGCGGCTCGTCATCTGGCCACGGGTGACTTCTCCCAGATCCGCATCGGGACCTTGCTCAAGGAAGCCCTCGAGACCGCATCGCAGCACGGGTTTCCCCTGCCTTCGCAGCTCGTCCTGCTCTTCAAGCAGATTCTCTACTTCGACGGCCTCGCCCGCGTCCTGGCCCCCAACTTCGACCTCTTCGAGGACGCCAAGGCGTTCGTTCCCATGCTCGAGGCAGTCAGCGCAGGCGACTCCGAAGGCGCCGCCCGTCTCGCCCACCCCGTCCAGTAGTCGAATCCTCAGGCCCCGCGGATCCTCAGGAAACCGGGTCCTCAGGAAACCGGGTCCTCAGGAAACCGGGTTGTCCTGTGGCCCGCGGTTGATTCGAGCAGTTCCTGAAGGAAGAACCCGACCTTCGCCTCGATCGGCTTTCCGGGGTAGTAGCGCTCGATCAGTGCGAGCCCCTCGTCTGTCGTGGCGAACCCACAGAGGTCGTACAGCGTGAGGATGTCATCCTCGTCACGACTGACTCGGCTCGCCAACAGCTTGGTGGCCAACAGGTACTCCGGCGAGGCGGCGGAGACCGTGAGGCACGTGTTGTCGTAGACGACCCTCGAACTGCCTTGGTCATCGCCTGGCAGGAATCCCTTTACACCGTCGTTGAGCCAATCGAGCCCCAGGTCATCGTGACGTTGAGCGACCCGGGCAGCGGCGGCACGAACCTCGGTGGAGGGGCGCCAAATACCGTCGATGTCGCGTGTGGCAGGGCGGGCGTCATAGGCAAGTGTCATCGCCGCACCACCCACGATGAAGATGTCACCTCGGATGCCCATGTCGCAAAGCTCATTGTTGAGCTCTGCGAAAAGCTCGATGATTCGTTCACGGGTGAGCATGGCGGCTTCTACACATTGGTCAGCGAGTCACGATGGATGTAAACCCCACGATGCTGGAAGGAGGCGGGGGTTCCGGCATATTCCCAGGCATGTACAGCCTTCATCGGCGTGACCCACCACCCACGGTGAAGGTAACGCGTGTCATCGCGTGCCCACTGGGGGACGTGGTCGCCTGCCTGCACCGCCAGCCACTCGGCCAGCGCAGCGACAAACGCATCCCAACGGGCGTCACCGGTCGTCGGGGGTTCTGCGGCGATCATCCGGTGACGAGTGTGACCCTCGGCGTGGTGAAATCGGTGGGCCAGTTCGGCGGCCTTGCGAACCGGGGAGCTCGTGTCACCTCGGTTGATGTCCTTGTGGATGGAGCGAGCCAGCCCCAGGACACTGGCGGCGTAGTCATCCTGGGCCTCGATGTGGAGCCGCATGCCGGAAGCCTCGACGATGCGCTCGAGCATGGCGACGGTCGGGTTCAGCTCACCTTGCTCGATACGGTGGATCGTGCTTGCAGCGACGCCGGATGCCTGGGCCAAAGCGCGAACGGACAGGTTTGCATGTGCTCTCGCCTGGTGGACCAGCTCAGAGGCTATCACAGATGTAAGCATATACGCTTACATCTTGGATGCCACCCAAGATACCCAGCCCGAGCAGGACGCGGGCTGAGGCGATCAGGTTGCGGCGGCCTCGTCGAGTGCCTGGGTGAGCGTGTTCCACGACAGGGTCGCGCACTTGATTCGCACGGGAAACTTGACCACGCCCTGCAGGGCTTCGAGGTCGCCGAGCTTGACGGCAGGGTCGGGAACCGGCGTGTCGGTGCCACTTCCGTCGGGTGCCGGCCCCGCGCTCTCGCTTTCGAGCTTCGACTCGTGAATCGACATGAGCGCCTTGAACGCACGGGTCAGTGCCCGGGCCTCCTCGACGCTCTTTCCCTTGATCGCCGCTGACATCATGGAGGCCGAAGACTGGCTGATCGAACACCCCTGTCCGCTGATCTTCAGGTCCGAGACGGTGCCGGTGTCATCGACGTCGACGTACAGCACGATCTCGTCACCGCAGAGCGGGTTGAACCCCTCGACCCGATGCGCGGGAGGGCTCGGCAGCTCGCCGCGGTTTCGGGGGTTGCGGTAGTGATCGAGGATGATCTCTCGGTAGAGGTCTTCGAGGCCAGGCATCGTTCTACGGTCTCCTGAATCAGCCGAACAGATCGGCGGCGACTACAAGCGCTTCGGCCAGCGCGTCAACATCAGCCTCATTGTTGTACACGTAAAAGGATGCCCGCGCGGTTGCGCCGACACCCAGACGACGCATGAGGGGCTTTGCGCAGTGGTGGCCGGCACGCACACAGACGCCCGACTGGTCGAGCACCTGGGAGAGGTCGTGGGGGTGAATGCCCTTGAAGGCAAAGGACAACACCCCACCTCGAAGCGTCGGGTCGAGCGGTCCGTGGACGGTGAAGTCGTCGCCGAAGCGATCCGCCAGTGAGGCCAGGGCATAGCCCGTGACCTGAATCTCGTGGGCCCGGATGGCGTCGAGGTCGTAGCGCTCCAACTCGTCGATGGCCATGCCCAGCCCGATGGCCTCGGCGATCGGCGGTGTGCCCGCCTCGAACTTCCAGGGCAACTCGTTTGGCGTGAACCCGTCGAGGCGGACATCGCGGATCATGTCGCCGCCGCCCAGGAACGGGGGCATCGCGTCCAGCAACGCCTCTCGTCCCCACAACACGCCGACACCGGTCGGGCCGAGCATCTTGTGGCCGGTGAAGCCGAGGAAGTCGGCGCCGAGATCGTGCACCCGGGTGTGCATGTGCGGGGTGTACTGGGCTGCGTCGACGACGACGACGGCGCCCGCCGCGTGGGCGGCATCGGCAATGCGGCGAACCGGCGTGAGCGTTCCGAGCACGTTGGACATGGCGGTCAATCCGACCAACTTGACCCCGTCGAGCTTCGCGTCGAGATCGGAGAGGTCGAGCAGACCGTCCTCGGTGATGCCAAGGTAGCGCAGCTCAAAGCCGATGTGTTCGGCCAACATGAGCCAGGGCACGATGTTGGCGTGGTGCTCCATCTCGGTGAGCAGCACGGCGTCGTCGGGTCCAAGGTTGGCCCGTCCCCAGGTCTGGGCGACCAGGTTCAACGTCTCGGTGACGTTCTTGGCGAAGATGACCTCGTTCGACGACGATGCGCCGATGAAGCGGGCGATCCTGGTCCGGGATCCCTCGTAGAGCTCGGTCGCATGCTCCGCAATCGCGTAGACGCCCCGGTGCACGTTGGCGTGGGTGGTCTCGTAGTAGTTGGTCATCGCATCGAGCACGGCTCGGGGCTTCTGGGACGACGCAGCGGAGTCGAGAAAGACGAACGGCCTTCCTGCGTAGGTGTCGTAGATCGGAAAGTCCTTGCGGACCCGCTCGACGTCGAGGGTGAGCGCCGCCGGCGTCATGGCCGCCAGGCCTCGTAGCCGTGCGCCTCGAGACGGCCGGCGAGATCGGGGCCGCCGCTCTCGACGATGCGCCCGTCCATGAAGATGTGGATGCGGTCGGGGTGCAACTCGTCGAGCAGGCGCTGGTAGTGGGTGATCAAGACCACGCCGAGGTCGGGTCGTGCCTCCCTGACCTCGTTCACGCCTCGTGCAACGACGCGCAGCGCATCGATGTCGAGACCTGAATCGGTCTCGTCGAGAATGGCCAGGTCGGGTTCGAGCACCGCCATCTGCAGGATCTCGTTGCGCTTCTTCTCGCCACCGGAGAATCCCTCGTTGAGATAGCGGTCGGCAAAGGCGGGGTCCATGCCGAGGCGGCCCATCCATTCCATGATCGCGAGCCGGGTCTCGAGAGCCGAAAGGTCGTCGATGCCCTTGCGAGCGGCCAGCGCCTGTTGGAGGAACTGGCGCACGGGCACGCCGGCCACCTCCTGGGGATACTGAAACGCGAGGAAGATGCCCGACTTGGCGCGCACATCGGTGGCCCAGTCGGTGATGTCCTCACCCTTGTAGCGGATCGAGCCGCCGGTCACGAGGTATTCAGGGTTGGCCAGCAGGGCATTGGCAAGGGTCGATTTGCCCGAACCGTTCGGCCCCATCAGCGCGTGGACCTCGCCTGGCATCACCGTGAGGTTCACCCCGCGGAGGATCTCGATCGTGGGGTCCTCGGCGACGGCGACGTGAAGGTCGTCGATCTCGAACAGCGGTTGAGCCATGCCCTCATTCTAGGACATGGCCTCAGGCATTAGCACTACCCAGATAGGAGAAATTCATCCGAGCCAAGAGCGCCTGGTTGACCGGTGGATCATTGGCGAGCGAGTCGGATGTCCACCTCCCGTTCGACGTAGGACCACTCCTCGGTCGCCCGGAGGCGGCCCACGAGATCCTCGAACTCCTCGGTTGCCTCGGGCGGGAACTCGAACCAGGTCAGGAAGTCGAACTCCGCGCGGATGTCACGACCGTGGTGAAGGCGGCGGGCGATCGCCGGTAGGTATTCCAGACCGATGGCGATGTGGCGAGAGCGGGTTTCGAGGATCGCTCGTCGTTGGTCCTGGGTCAGATCCCACCACGCGGGCGATTTCGTGATGGGGATGAGCGCCGCGCAGGTCGCATCCGAACGACCGAGCGGTTCCTGCCGATCGCTCAGGGCGACCCGTTCGGCCCGCTCGACGTAGCGTTCGTTGCTCGTCACGCCCTGGAGCGCCCAACCGGCCGGCGGTCGAGCGAGCACTCGGCCTTCCACAACCCGTACGAACGGAACCATGGGAAGATCGGGCCCCGTGACAGCTTTCTGGCTCGTCACACTCCAAGGTCCCTCGGAGCCACCGATGAAGTTGACCAGCAGGGGCAGCGGCATGGAGGCGAGGGTATCCAGCGGTCGTTTCGGCACTGTTGCCTCACGATGACAGAAAGGCACGATGGTCACGTGAGGCTCCGGATGGCCCTCACGTGGAGCTTGGATGAGCCACGCGCCCCATCCGGCAGCCACACCTCGCTCCCGTCGACTCGGCGGCCATGACGACAACCGAGGGTTGAGGCCCTTGATGTCCGGTGGGACCTCACCCACCTGTTGGGCGGCAGGTGGTGTCGGGCGCCCGGCCGGCGTTCGGGGCACCATTATCACAAAGCGGCGCGCGCGTTCACTGACACCAGGGCAGAATGCCGAATCGGGCGGGGCGGCCGACGACGGTGAGCGCAGGAGGACAAACTCACAGGCCCGGCCCGAAGGCAGTTTGTAGTGTCCGTTCTGCTTGGCCGACGATGTCCTCGCGCTGTTTCTCGAGTTCAGCCCGAAGAGGACGTGGAATGAAACCGTTAGCCCGAGAACGATCGAGGTTGTTCGACCAGGAGGCCCAGCGCTACGACCGGTACCGCCCGCGGTACCCCGACTCGGTGATCGACGCGCTGCTCGGTCCGAAACCGTCGGAGCTCAAGGTGCTCGACGTCGGGTGCGGCACCGGCATAGCGGCGCGACAGATCGCCGAGCGGGGCGCCAAAGTCCTCGGCGTGGAAGTCGCTCCACGGATGGCAGAGATCGCTCGCAGCCACGGCATCGACGTCGAAGTCGGCGCCTTCGAGGATTGGGAGCCCGCCGGCCGCACGTTTGATCGGGTGGCCTCGGCGCAGGCGTGGCATTGGCTCGACCTCCCGGTCGCGACGGCGAAAGCCGCCTCTGTGCTGCGCCCCGGGGGACGAATCGGCCTGATCTGGAACTGCGGATCTCCGCCCGACGATCTCGCCGACGTTCTCACCGAGGTGTACGCGAGCGCGTCGCCGAGTGGCGTTCACACCGTCTTCAGGGGCTACGGTGCCAACCGATCAACCGACCGGAGATCGGACTCGCCCAGGGAGCTCGACGCGATCGCGGCGGTACCCGAATTCGATGCCCCGACCGAGACGTGGTTTCCCTGGAGCCAGACCTACCAGAGGGACCAGTGGTTGGAGCAGCTTCTCTCACGTAGCGACCACACCGCCCTGGACGCCGTCGTCCAAGCGCGGCTGTTCGAAGGGATTCGAACGGCCATCGATGACTTCGGCGGGTCGTTCGTCATGGAATTCGAGACCGTCCTCATCACGGCCAACCGGCTGGAGTAGACGCCGCTCAACAAGCGGATCGCTGCGTCGGCCTGGCGGCTCGTGCTGCGAAATCCGTGACCAACTTTGTGACCAACGTGACCGGCCGTCCGGCGCGGTCCGGGTCAGCCCCGGAGAGCCGAGATCGCTGCCTCGATCTCCTCGCGGTGTCGGTGGTCGCACGCCGCCCAGCGACGCTCGTCGTCGCCGAGGTGGCGGCCGGCGAACCAGGCGAGGTCGTAGAGGTCGCGGGCGTAGGGGACTCGCCGGTATCGGGCGAGCTTCTCGGCGCAGGCTTCGGCCTCGGCGACGTCGAGGAGCGCGGGTCCGAAGGCCTCGTTGCGTCCGCGGCCGTGGTTCACGATGAGCGCCCGTGTGAGCTCTGCCACGTCAGGCCTTTCCCAGCTGTGCTTGCGTCGGGTGGACGAGCCGGTCGACCAGCTCGTACTGCGGAACCCACAGCCCATCGTCGTTCGTGGTCTCGCCGACGGCGAAGACGGTCACCGGCCAGCGATCGAGGGGGGCGGCATCGAACAGGGCGATCCCTCGCTGCGGTGAGCCTCCGGCGTGGAGCAGGTAGGCAGAGCGCTGCCAGGCTGCGGCGGAGGACCCTTCGAGTAGCTGGGTGAGGCGATCGTCGTCGGTGTCCTCCACCAGGCGTGGGAGATGTGCGATGAGGTCATCCCAAGGCTTGAAGGAGGCGGGGCGGAGCGCGAGCTGGGCCAGAAGTGCTTCGGGGCCCGATGCAGGGAAGACCGTCGGACCAGCGGACGAGGTCGAGCCGGCGCCGCATGAGGTACCGCTGTGTTGGTTCGAGGGCGTGCGGGCTGGGCGACCAAGGCAGTCGGAGTGTTGACACCGAAGCGTTGACACCGAAGCGCGAAGTCCCTTGGGCAGCAAGGTTTCGGCGCGCAGGAGGATCTGCGCCTTGCCGTCGGAGGCCCGGTCGAGGTACCCGAGGAACCACGCGGCGTTGGCGCCGCTGAGGTGGAAGCCGGGCGAGGCGATCCGGTCCCAGGCTCGCAAGCCGAGGTAGGGATCGACGACCTCGGCCTGGCCGGGCGGGATGAAGGTCCACGTCCCCGCGATGCCGAGGTGCACGAGCCAGCCGAGCCGCCGCAGCTCAGCGATGGCGTCATCGGTGCCGCGCACCACGCCGAGCTCGTGGAGGAGGGCGTCCACATCTGTTCGGGTCACCACCCTGGGTTGATCGCGGGCCAATGCAGCGACGACCCCCTGCGCCCACCCCGGCACGCGTCGCTCAGCACCGACAGGGCTTTGCCAGTGGCCTGGCGGCGGACTTGACTTCATGGCCGAAACGCCACTGCATATGTCGTATAACGGCTACAGATTCAAGTCAGAACTTGAAACTGATGCCTTCTCTCGACGGTAACGGTCGCGAAACGGCACCAGGTTCAAGTCACTCGAGGGCTTCGAGCCCGTCGAGTACCAGCCCGATCCCGACGAAGCACTGCTCGATGAAGCCGTAGAGCGGTACCCAGCCAGGGGCCCACGGGTCCTCGACGGTGAGCTCGAGCTGCAACAGCGCGTCGAGGCGGACCTTCTCGCCGTTCGGGCAGGTAGTGTCTCACGGTGGCGATCTCGTCCCAGCTGCCAGGGGGCCGCGGTTGACCTCGTACCGAAGGCCCGGATCCGCGCTCGATTCGAAGGCGAAGTCAGTGAGGTTCACCAGCACGGGCGGGATCAGCTGGTGCAACGTCTCGGTGACGTTCTTGGCGAAGATGACCTCCCTCGACGACGATGCGCCGATGGAGCCCAACGACGCAATATTTCTTGAACTCACGGCCGCTCTGTGGGGGTGGGGCTGGGTCGAAGGGGGGATCAAGGATTCAGCCAGTTTACTGGTATCATAATGGCATGCGTGCAACCATTGATCAGGCAGGACGTTTGGTCATTCCCAAGGCATTGCGAGATCGATTGGGACTGCGACCAGGTGTTGTCGAGGTCGTTGCGGACGGAACGGGGCTCCGGCTGGAGCCCATCGCCGGCGAGGGTTTGGAGCAGCGTGGGGGTCGTCTGGTGATTCCGCCATCGGGTGTCACCATCGACGACCAGGACGTTCAAATGTTGCGTGATGGCGACCAGCAGTAGGGCCCCCGATGCGCTTGTTGACACCAGCGTGGCGGTGGCGCTTGTTGTCGGCGATCACCAACAGCACGAGGCGACGACTCAAGCACTCGGCGACCGGGTTCTCGGCCTTGCGGGGCATGCCGTCTTCGAGACGTTCTCGGTGCTGACGCGCCTGGCGCCCCCTGCTCGGCGGTCGCCTGCAACGGTGGTGGCTTTGATTGCTGCCAACTTCCCGGAAAGCCGCTTCCTTTCCGCTGAAAGAGCCGGTGTCCTGTTGGCGCAACTCGTTGTGAGCGGGGTTGCCGGTGGATCCGTCTACGACGCGCTCGTAGGTTCGGCGGCGGTCGAGCATGGAATCGTTCTCGTCACCCGTGACCGACGTGCGCTCGGCACGTACCGGGCCCTCGGTGTGGACGTCGAACTCCTGGTTGACGGCTGACATCAACGGGAGGCTTGAAGTAGCCCTTCGCTCTTCATCGGCAGCCACAGCTTCGCACTCGTAGACTCGGCGGCCATGACGACAACCGAGGTTGAGGCCCTTGATGTCCGGTGGGACCTCACCCACCTGCTGGACGGCAGGGGTGATGAGGCCATCGACGCGATGTTGGACGAAGCGGCTCGGCGGGCGTCCGAGCTGGCGTCCAGGCGAGGGCAACTTGCCGGCTTCGACGCCGGCGACCTGGCGGCGTTCATGACCGGGCTGGCGGAGGTATCCGAGCTGATCGGTCGGGTTGGTTCCTATGCCGGCCTGGCGTTCTCGACCAACATGGCCGACCCGGCTCGGGGAGCGCTCGTGCAGCGGGTGCAGGAGCGGGCGACGGCCATCAGCACCGAGCTGTTGTTCTTCGATCTCGAATGGGCGGCGCTCGACGACGATCGGGTCGCCGCTCTGCTGGCCGATGACCGATTGACCTTTGCCCGCCACCACCTCGAGGCGGCTCGGCGCTATCGCCCCCACCTGTTGAGCGAGCCGGAGGAGAAGATCCTGACCGAGAAGTCGGTGACCGGCTCCTCGGCGTGGGTGCGGCTCTTCGGTGAGTTGACCTCTGCCCTCGAGGCCACCCTCGACGGCGCAACCGTCACGCTCGAAGAGGCGCTCTCCCGCCTCGCCTCTCCCGATCGCAACGTCCGCCAGGCCTCTGCCGAGGCCGTGACGGCGTCCCTCGAACCCGGTCTGCGCACCCGGGCCTTCATCTTCAACACCTTGTTGCACGACAAGGCCGTCAACGACCGGCTGCGGAGCTATCCGAGCTGGTTGTCGAGCCGCAACCTCTCGAACGAGGCGAGTGACGAGTCGGTCGAGGCGCTGGTCGACGCCGTGCGCCGCCGCAACGACATTCCTCAACGCTGGTACCGGCTGAAGGCCAGGTTGCTCGGCCTCGACCGCCTCGCCGACTTCGACCGCATGGCGAGCCTCGAGACCGAGGACACCCAGATCGGCTGGGACGAGGCCCGCACGCTCGTGCTCGACAGCTACGAGTCGTTCTCGCCGCAGATGGCGACGGTCGCCCGGCGCTTCTTCGACGAGCGATGGATCGATGCCCCTGCCGTCCCCGGCAAGCGACCCGGCGCGTTCTGCTCGTACACCGTCCCCTCGGTGCACCCCTACGTGTTGGTCAACTACACCTCCCGACGCAGGGACGTGCTCACCCTGGCGCACGAGCTCGGCCACGGCCTCCATGCGTGGATGGCCCGCGAGCAGGGCATCTTCCATCAGTCCACGCCGCTCACCCTGGCCGAGACGGCCTCCGTGTTCGGCGAGACGGTGGTCTTCGGACGTCTGTTGGAGGCGACCGATTCCCCCCAGGCACGCCTCGCCCTGTTGGCCGAGAACATCGAGGGAGCCATCGCCACGGTCTTTCGCCAGACCGCCATGAACCGCTTCGAGAGCTTGGTCCACGAGGCCCGCCGGGGCGAGGGCGAGTTGTCGGTCGAGCGATTCGGCGATCTGTGGCAGCAAAGCCAGCTGGAGATGGTTGGCGACAGCGTCGAGATCACCGAGGGCTACCGGTCGTGGTGGTCGTACATCCCGCACTTCATCGGCACGCCGGGCTACGTCTACGCGTATTCCTACGGGCAGCTCCTGGCCTTGTCCGTCTACCGCCGCTACGAGGAACAAGGGTCGGACTTCGTGCCCCGCTACCTCAACCTGTTGTCGTCGGGCGGGTCGATGGCTCCCGAGACCCTGGGCAACATCGTGGGCTGCGACCTGGCCGACCCGGGTTTCTGGGACGGAGGACTCGACATCGTGGAAGCCAACCTCGACGCTGCCGAGACGGCGGCGTTCGACGCGGGCTATCGCGCGTAGCGCCCCGACGATGGCTGCGACGCGCACGGCCGGCCAACGCGAGAACTCGCACGAGCAACGCGAGGACTTGCCCGAGCGACGGGCCGGCGGGATACCGGGGGTGGCGGTGGTCACCGCCGTGATCGTGCACCGCAGCCAACCACAGGCCTGCGTTCGCACGGGCCACACGCTGCTGCACCAGGCCGAGCAGGCCGGCGTGACCCTGCGACTGGTGGTGGCCGACAACGGCTCGTCGCCCGAGGATCGGGACATCCTGCGGGCGGGGCTCCCCGGCGCCGTGCTGCTCGAGTTGGGGGCCAACACCGGGTTTGGTCCCGGAGCCAACGCGGGTCTGCGACATTTCCTCGCCGCCGCCCCGGGGGAGCTCGGTGACTGGGTGCTCGTCTGCCCCCACGACGCGTCGCCCGAGCCACACTGCCTGGAGCGCCTTCTGACCGCCGTGGCGGCGCATCCCCACGCGGGGCTCGCCAGTGCCGAGTACGGCGACACCTCGACCAACGTGAAGCCCATGGTCCACAAGTACTGCGGCAGCTACCTGGTGCCATCCTCACGCGTGCCCGGCTGGGAGGACTCGGGCTACCCACACGGCACGTTGATGGTGGCGAGCCGGGCATGTCTCGTTGACATCGGTCTGTTCGACGAGCGTTACTTCGCCTACTGCGAGGAGGCCGATCTCGGCGAGCGTGCCCGTCGTGCCGGCTGGCAGGTGGGGGTGGTCTGGGGCGCCGTGGTCCGCAACCCGACCATGTCGTCCGAGGTCGGTGTGCCCGAATACCTCATGGTGCGCAACACGCTGCTCCTGGTCCGCCGGCACTTCGGCGTCGTCCGAGCAGCGGTCCTCTTTGCCCTCACCGCATGGATCACGCTGGTCGGCGTCATCGTTCCCTCACGCCAAACCCCCTACTGGCATCTCCGCGGCCGACTCCTCGGCATGCGTGACTTCCTGCTGGGCCGTTCCGGGCCACCTCCACGGTCGTGGTGACGATCATCTGCTGACGGATCATGTAAGTTACACGAACGGTAAGTTGCAGCTGGAGGGGTGGCATGGCTGTGTTCGTCAATCGTGTTCGAGAGCTGCGGGCACTCGAACGATGGTGGTCTGAACAGACACAATCTGCGGTGGTCTGGGGCCGTCGACGAGTGGGCAAGACCGCACTGATCCAACAGTTCATGACAGACAAGCCGTCGATCTTTCATACGGGAGCAGGCCGCAGCGCGCTTGAAGAGCTTGCGCAACTGGCCGAGCGCGTTCATCAGATGGCTCAGGGCACATCGATCATGGGTGTCGCGACCATGGGAATCGAGGCCATCGGTGGGGTGGGTCCGGCCTTGCGTGATCTTGTGGATCGCCCTTACGTCAGCTGGGACGACGCGCTCGACGACCTCGCAGGCCGTGCGCAGCAAAGGCCACTGTTGCTGGTGTTGGACGAGTTCCCGGAGTTGGTGGCGTCGTCACCGGAACTGCCAAAGGTGCTACGCGCCTTTCTCGACCGTTCGGCAGGCAGGACCAGGCTGCGCATCTTGTTGTGCGGCTCTGCTGTCCGATACATGCAGGCGATTCAAGAAGAACGTGAAGCCCTGTATGGCCGCTTCGATCTCTCGCTGGGTGTCCATCCGTTTGCCCCGCACGAGGCGGCACTCATGCTCGAACGACTCTCGCCTCAGAACCGAGCCCTGGTCTACGGCATCGTGGGGGGCGTTCCGATGTATTTGGCATGGTGGGATCAGGGGGAATCGGTCAAGGCGAACATCAGCAGGCTGGTCTGTCAGCCGGGGGCCCGTTTGTTGACCGAAGGTGACTTTGTGCTTCGAGCCGATCTTGATCGTGGTGAATTCGCACACCAGGTCCTCCATGCCATCGCAAACGGCGTGAGTGAATACGGGCGGATCAAGGATCGGATCAAGGCAGAACCGGCCCGAACCCTTGATCGGCTGGTCGATCTGCGCCTCATCGAGAGACTTGCCCCCGTTGGAGAACCAGAGCGTTCGAGGCTGCGTCACTATCGCCTCGCCGATCCCTTCCTTGCGTTCCATCTGGGTGTTGCCTCTCGATACCACACGGAAATTGAGCGTGGGTTGGGCGCCGCTATCGTCCCCGTCCTGGTCGACTCACTCAACGATCACATGGGAGGTGTCTGGGAAGAGGTGTTCCGCCAACATCTTCGGCGCCTTGCGAACGACGGGCGCCTTGGTGTCAAGGGCAATGTCGTTGCCGTTGGCTCGTGGTGGGATCGATCGAGCAACAACCAGCTGGATGCTCTTGTTCTCGCTGAACGTTCGGCGACTCCCGTCCTTGCTGGAGAAGCCAAATGGACGAAATTCCCCGACGCTCGACGGATGGTCGATGACCTTCGTCGCAAGGTCGCCGATGGCCTCCATCTGGATCCTGACGCACTCGGATACGCCGTTTGTGCCCGCGACGGTTTCAAGAATCTTCCGGAGGGGACACTGGCCTTCACCGCCGCCGATGTCTTTGGGCTTCCCGGCGAGGCGAGCATGCATGCGACCGGCTCTGCCTGAAGCCTCGCCGGGCCTCTACGCCCGGTGGATGGTCACGTCGTTTGCGTATTCTACGCCTCCCAGGGGTCCCGCCCGGGGGTGGCCAGGGGTGATCAGGCAGAGTCCCGCAGGTCTTCCTTCCAGGATCGGAAGCGGGCGTGAGGGGTGCCGGTCGGGCCGAGACCGTGTCCGGTGCCGTCGGCGAACAGGCGAAAGTGGAAGCTGCGCTCCAGGTCGTCGGACCGAATGGCGAGGTAGCGGGCATCCGCCTTGGCGGCGGGCCCTGCTCGCCACAGGAGCCATGGCCCGATCCGGCGTTTGTACATGGCGTCGGGCACGCCGATGTCGTGTCCGAGGCTGCGCAGCGCGGCCGGCGCCTCGACCCAGGCGCTCGCGGGGATGTTGCGATCCCGCACCGGCGTGGCAGGCAGGTCGTCGGTGTGAACCGGCGTGATGTCCACAGGCCTCTCATCGGCGGGAAGGGCCGGGCTCGTCACGGGGGAGACCAGTACGTCACGAGCCCTTCGAGGTCGGCGACCTTCGGTGGCTTCGCATCCCTGGCCTCGTCGGTTGCCGTGCCGAGATACAGGAAGCCCACGATCGCGTCCGGTTCACCGAGGCCCAAAGCCGCTTTGACCGGCTCGTCGTAGCAGCAGTCGCCCGTGCGCCACATCGATCCGTACCCGAGAGCGGTTGCTGCCAACAAGGCGTTCTGACAGGCGGCCGCGGTTGCCGAGATCTGTTCGATCATCGGGATCGGCGTCTTCGACGACCCTCCCTCCTGACGGGCGGCCCCGACGACCACAACCGTGGGGGCCCGGCCCAGCTTGGTGCGATCCTTGGCGGCCTTCGACTCCTCGACGGCGACCCCGTCGGCTTTGCAGCGGGCTCGATAGGCCGCCTCGAGCACGTGTCCGAAGGCGTCCTTGGCCGCACCCTCCAGCACGGTGAGACGAAAGGGCCGCAGCTCGCCGTGATCGGGAGCGCAGGCCGCTGCCTCCAGGATGGAGCGAAGGTGCTCCGGCGTCGGTCCGGGCTCCACGAGGCGTCCGATCGAGCGCCGAGCGGCGATGGCGGCAAGGGTGTCCACGATCCTCAGGTTACGGGGAATCACCGGGCCGCAGGCCCCTTTGCAGGCCGCGTGCTCCAGGCCTCGTGCTACCAGCCTCGTGCTACCAGCCTCGTGCGACCCACTCGTCGAGATGAGGTCGTTCGGTGCCGATCGTGGTGTCGGTTCCGTGGCCCGGCAACACGATGGTGTCGTCCGGAAACGTGAAGAGTCGCCCGTCGATGGCCGTGATGATCTGGGAGAAGTGGTCGGGGTTCCCCTCGGTGTTGCCCGGCCCTCCGGGAAAGAGGGTGTCGCCGCTGAAGAGCAGCGGGGCGCCCTCCACGGAGAAGCAGATCGAGCCCGGTGTGTGACCGGGGGTGGCGTGGGTGTGCACCCGCAGGCGGCCGACATCGATGGCCGACTCGTCCTCCAGGATGAAGTCGTAGCTGTCGAGCATCGCCGCATCGCCGGCCGTCACCCCCACGTCGTAGCCCGCGTCGCGCACGGCGGGAATCGCCTGGATGTGGTCCCAGTGCCCGTGGGTCTCGACGACCTTGCGCACGCCGAGGTGTCGGCACAGGTCCAGGAGCAACTCGTGCTCGTTGGCGGCGTCGATGAGGATCGCCTCGCCCGTCTCCCTGCAGCGAAGCACGAAAACGTTGTTCTCAAAGGGCCCGACGACCACCTTGTGGACCTCGATCCGGGCGTCTCGATAGTGCAAGGTATCCGCTGCCATGGCTGTCCCTCTCGCTCGCGGCATCCCGTCTCGACGCCTGACCCCAGGTCTAGTAAACATTGCGGCGTATCGCACTGCATCCAAGCCGTACATCGATCAGAGCCGTCCAAGGGGGCCCTAGGTGAACTTCGCATTTTCCGAGGAGCAAGAAGAGCTTCGCAGCACCGTCCGTTCGTTCCTGGAGCAGAAGTCTCCCGAGGCCGAGGTCCGTCGCCTCATGGATGGCGACGCAGGTTATGACGAGACCGTGTGGAAGCAGATGGGTGAGCAGCTCGGCCTGCAGGGCCTTGCCATCCCCGAGGAGTTCGGTGGGTCGGGCTTCGGCTTCATCGAGCTCATCGTCGTTCTCGAGGAGATGGGCCGCGCCCTGCTGTGCGCACCGTACTTCTCCTCGATCGTGCTCGCCGCAAACGCCCTCGTTCACTCGGGTGACGATGCCGCCAAGAAGGAGCTGCTTCCCGGTATCGCAACCGGCGAGACGATCGCCACGCTGGCCTTCACCGAGGACAGCGGCCGCTGGGACGAGGCAGGCATCACGACTGCAGCGACCAAGTCCGGCGATGGCTGGACGATCTCCGGTTCCAAGATGTTCGTGCTCGACGGCGCCATCGCCGACCTGATCCTTGTGGCCGCTCGCACGGGCGCAGGCGTGAGCCTCTTTGCGGTGTCGGGCGACGCAGCGGGTCTGACCCGCACCTCGTTGGTCACCATGGACCAGACCCGCAAGCAGGCCAAGCTCGATTTCGCCGACACCCCCGCCCGCCTGATCGGCACCGAGGGTGAGGGCTGGACCGTCATGAGCCGCGTCCTCGATCTCGCAGCCGTGGCGCTTGCCGCCGAGCAGGTCGGTGGCGCCCAGGTGTGTCTCGACATGGCGGTTCAGTACGCCAAGGATCGCGTGCAGTTCGGTCGGCCGATCGGCTCGTTCCAGGCCATCAAGCACAAGTGCGCCGACATGTTGCTCGAGGTCGAGTCCGCCAAGTCCGCCGCCTACTACGCCGGTTGGAGCGCCGCGGAGCTGAACGACGAGCTTCCCGCTGTCGCCAGCCTGGCGAAGGCGTTCTGCTCGGAGGCCTACTTCCACACCGCAGCCGAGAACATCCAGATTCACGGCGGTATCGGGTTCACGTGGGAGCACCCGGCTCACCTGTACTTCAAGCGAGCCAAGACCTCGGAGCTGTTCCTGGGAGACCCCACCTATCACCGCGAGCTTTTGGCCCAACGGATTGGCCTGTAGCATCGAGGGGAACACCCAACCCACGGAATGGCCCGGCGCAAGCCGGGCCATTCCGCTTTTTCACCCGCCCTTCCCCTTTTCCGCGGCGGGGAGAATGCCCCTAGCCTGCTGATCATGCAGATCGTGGCGGTGCTCGTTGCCCTCGCCCTGACCTTTGTCATTGCTGCCGTGGTGATCGGCCGTGAGGTGAGCCGCCTCATCGAGCAGGCGCCTCGTCCCGTCTTCGACCTCGACGAGGCAGTCGAATGGATTGCCGAGCGCCTGCCCTTCGAGGTCAGTGCGGTGCTCAGCTATGAGGAGGTCCGCCGGATCCTGGAGGGCTATCTCCACGAGCTCAACCGTGAGGCCACGTCGGCCGTCGCCGATCTCGGGCCCGAGCGCAGCCGTGGTGATGAGGACGAGGCCGAACCGGCGATCGACGGCCAACGGTCGTTCGGTGATCTGGTGATCGTGGGCGACGACGATGCCGTCTCGGCGATCATGGCGACGGTGGGCGAGTCCGGGCTGGACATCACCGAGGAGCACGTTCGCGTGGTGCTCGAGGTCCAGGTCGCCTACCTCCAGGCCATCGGTGCTGCCGGCCCGCCTCAGGCGATCTGAGATGGCCGCGAACCGTTGGCTCGAGGAAGGATCGGCCCGGGGACGCGAGTACGACGACCGATTTGACCGACTCGCGGCAACGGGCCGGGACATGCACGGCGAGGCCGCATTCGTCGAGTCCTTCGGCTTCGGATCGGTCCTCGATGCGGGCTGTGGCACCGGGAGGGTGGCCATCGAGCTGCATCGACGTGGCGTCGACGTCGTGGGCGTCGATCTGGATCCGGCGATGTTGGAGGCGGCACGGGCCAAGGCGCCCGAGCAGACCTGGTTTAAGGGTGATCTGTCCGAGATCGAGGTCGAGCAGGCCGGGACCGGCAGGCGTCGTTGCTTTGACGCCATCGTCCTGGCCGGAAACGTGATGATCTTCCTGGCAGAGGGAACGGAGGGCGCTGTCCTGGCCAACATGGCGCGGCATCTGCGCACCGGCGGCCGACTGATCGCTGGGTTCCAGTTGCAGGAAGGGCGATTGGCACTCGATGCCTATGACCGTTGCGCTTCGGAGGTCGGATTCACCCTTGTCGAGCGCTGGGCGACCTGGGATCGCGAGGTGTTCGTTCCAGGGGGTGATTACGCCGTTTCGGTCCATCGGCTTGGCTCTCCATGAGCGCGGTTCTGCTAACTTGCGACCATGTCCCGACCGATCAAGTTTGAGCATTTTCGTTGGGTGGGCGACAAGCGCGTCCAACGTGTGCATGACCTCGACAACGCACAGGACGCCTGTGGCATCGACGAGTTGATGGAAGCCGAGACCTTCATCTGTTTCGGGCCCGACACCCTGGTCGAGGCTCGCAACCGTTCCTATCGACCGTGTCGTCACTGCGCATCGAGCGACGCTGCGTAACGAAGTCCGCGTGCCATGAGACGGTGGGGTCTTCGCGGTGCATGACATCATCCAGAGCAACGGCCTTCGTCTCGCAGCCCACCTCAGCGAGCCCACGGGTCGTGCGGCGTTGTCCGCTCGCCCCGGGCTCGTCCTGTGCCATGGGTTCCCGGTGGGTCTCGGCCACGCCGAGAACGCTGCTCGCACCTATCCCGAGCTCGCCGACCGCATTGCCGGTGAGACCGGTTGGACCGTGCTCACCTTCAACTTTCGCGGCACCGGCGCCTCGGAGGGCGACTTCTCCCTGCAGGGATGGCTTGATGACCTGAGCGCGGCCATCGACCACCTCCTCGGCGCTGCGGGAGCCGACGAGGTCTGGCTTGCCGGCTCCAGCACGGGGGGTTCGCTGGCCGTGTGCGCCGGCGCGAACGACCAGCGGGTGAGGGGCGTCGCCGCACTTTCCGCACGGGCCGACTTCGACGACTGGGTCGAGCACCCGCGCCGGTTCCTCGAGCATGCACGCGATGTCGGGGTGATTCGCCATGCCGACTTTCCACCCAACGTCGATCGATGGGTCCGTGAGCTCAAGGCGATCCGCCCCATCGATCTGGTCGAAAAGTTGGCGCCGCGACCGCTCCTGCTCGTGCAGGGTTCCGATGACGAGATCGTTCCGCCGTCGGACGCTCGTCTGTTGGCCGACTATCACGGGAACGCGGAGTTGCACATGATCTCGGGAGCCGGTCACCGCCTTCGTCACGACCCCCGAGCCGTTGCGGTGCTCCTTGGCTGGATCGAACGGCAATCGCCCGTCCAGGAGCGGACGCCCGAATCAGCGGTTGGCGAGCCTCTCGTCGATGACCCTTCTCAGTGAGCGAGCGGCCCCGCTGGGGTCCGTGGCCTCGGTCAACAGGCGGACCACCACGAAACGCTCGGCTCCGGCGGCGACGAGCTCCGGAATCCGATCAGGGGCGACGCCACCGGTGATGAACCAGGGCCGAACCGCCCGATCGGCGGCGTAACGCACGTAATCCGTGCCCGTGCCCGGCCGGCCCGGCTTGGTCGGGGTGGCCGACACCGGTCCGACGGACACGTAATCGATCGGTTCGGCGCCTGCGGCATCGAGCTCGTGCGGCGCGTGGGTGGAAAGGCCGACGATCGCCTCGTCCCCGAGGATTCGGCGGCAGAGCGCGGGGCCGACGTCGTCCTGGCCCACGTGCACGCCGTCGGCCGCGACGTCAAGGGCGATGTCCGGCCGGTCGTTCACGATGAAGGGAACGCCGAGATCTCGACAGACCCTGCATGCGAGCGCGGCTCGCACGGTGAGGGGGCCGGCCTCGAGGTGCTTGTCCCGCAGTTGCACCACGTCGACGCCTCCCGCAATGCAGGCTGCGATGAATGCCTCCAGGTCGGGGCGATCGGGGGTGCAGAGATAGAGCCGCCGGCCCTCGAGGAGACGGTGGATCGCAGGTGACGCGGCACGGGCCTCAGCCACCGGCCACGGCTTTCACCAACTCAACCCGGTCGCCGTCCCGCAGGAAGGTGACGGCGGTCCGGGCACGAGGAACCGGCTCGCCATTGTGCTCCGCCACAACCCACTTGGCGTCGAGATCGAGTTGGGCGAAGAGATCGCTCATGGTCGCCGATTTCGGGACTTGGACGGCGTCGCCGTTGACGATGACCGTGAGGGTTGCACTCAATCGCTACCCGTCCTTGCCCTTGCCGGCTGCCTTCATCGCCTTCTTGAAGGCACGTACCTGTTGCAGTGACTCGGCTGAGTCGACGTCGGCGACCGAGCGATGTTGATCGTCCGAGAAGGGGAGAGCGGCGGCTTCCCATCCCGGGGGACGAACACCCATGCGCTTGGCCAACAGGGCCAGGAAGATCCGGGCTTTCTCGTTGCCGAACCCGGGGAGCTCCTGGAGACGGTCCAACAGGTCCTCGCCCGTGGTCGCCTTGGTCCAGACACGGTCCGCCTTGCCGCCGTAGCGGTCCACCAACATCTGGCAGAGCAACTGGGTGCGCCTGGCCATCGTGTTCGGATAGCGATGGAGAGCGGGCTTGTCCCGGAACACCGCCTCGAGCGCGTCGGGCGACATCGTGGCGATGGCGGCCGCGTCGAGCTTTCCACCGAGGCGCTCCGCGAGCTTGGCGGGAGCTGCAAAGGCCCACTCCATGGTCACCTGTTGGTCCAGCAGCATGCCGATGAGCAGCGCCAGCGGGTCTCGGACCAGGAGAGCATCGGCTTTCGGGTCGCCGGTGATCGGGAGTACCGCGTTCTTGGCCATGAGCCAAACGCTAGCCTCGATCGTTCACGAGGCCTGGTGAGATGATCGGTCGCACCGGGCTCAGGCCTCTCGTGGCGGCACAGCGGAGGGGTCGATGCCGTAGCGGACGATGGCGTCATCCACGACACCGGGTCCGACCTTGCCCTCGCAGCACAACTCGTGCAGGACGCCGGCGACGATGTGACCGGCGTCGGTCTCGAAATGTCGTCGAAGCGCCTCGCGGGTGTCGCTTCGGCCGAAGCCGTCGGTTCCAAGGGCGAGATAGGTGCGGGGCACCCAGCGGCTGACCTGGTCGGGGACCGACATCATGAAGTCGGTCACGGCGAGGACCGGGCCCTGCGCATCCCCGAGCACGCGGGTCACCCAGGGGACACGCGGTGACTGGGACGGGTGGAGGCGATTCCACCGCTCCGCGTCGAGGGCGTCCTCCCGCAGGGCCTTGTAGGACGTCGCCGACCAGAGCTCGGCGCCGACGTCGTAGTGCTCGGCGAGCTCCGCCTGTGCCTGTCGTGCGGCAAGCCAGGACGTGCCCGAGAAGATGATCGTCGCTCGCTCGCCGTTGCCCTCGGGGGCGTCGGCGAATCGGTAGAGCCCGCGCACGATCCCCTCCGCGGCGCCGGCGGGCATCGTGGGCATGACGTAGTTCTCGTTGTAGAGCGTCAGGTAGTAGAAGATGTCCTCGCCGTCGACGAACATGCGCCGACACCCGTCCTCGACAAGGGTCGCCAACTCATAGGCGAAGGCGGGGTCGTAGGCGGCGCAGTTCGGAACCGTGGAGGCCAGAACCAGGCTGTGGCCGTCCTCGTGCTGCAGGCCCTCACCGTTGAGCGTGGTGCGCCCGGCCGTCGCGCCGAGCAGGAACCCACGCCCTCGTTGGTCGCCAAGGCTCCAGATGAGATCACCCACCCGCTGGAAACCGAACATGGAGTAGAAGATGTAGAACGGCACCATCGGGGTGCCGTGGGTGGCATAGGCCGTGGCCGCGGCGATGAAGCTCGCCATCGCTCCCGCCTCGGTGATGCCCTCCTCGAGGATCTGGCCCGATTGCGATTCCCGGTAGGTGAGGAGCAGGTCGGCATCCACCGGCTCGTACATCTGTCCGAGCGCCGCGTAGATGCCGATCTCGCGAAAGAGCGCGTCGAGACCGAAGGTGCGGGCCTCATCGGGGATGATCGGCACAACACGCCGCCCGATGGATTCGTCGCGGATGAGGTTGCGCAGCATGCGGGCGAAGACCATGGTGGTCGAGACCTCCTGGCCCTTGGAGCCGTCGCGAAACTCGACGAAGGCCTTTGGGTCGGGGATGCTGGGCGCCTGACGGCTGCGCACCGTCCGGCGTGGAACGCTGCCTCCCAGCGAGCGACGCCGCTCTACCATGTATTGGTACTCGGGGCTGTCGGCAGGGGGACGGAAATACGGCGGGAGGTCTGCCTCCAGGGCGCTGTCGGGCACCTCCTCCTCGAGGAAGAGTCGGTCGCGAAATGCCTTGATCTGGGCGGTCTCCATCTTCTTGATCTGGTGGGTCGCGTTGCGTCCTTCGACATCGGGGCCGAGCGTCCAGCCCTTGATGGTCTTCGCCAGGATGACGGTCGGGGTGCCCTCGTGCTCAACGGCCGCCTTGTAGGCGGCATAGAGCTTGCGGTAGTCGTGGCCGCCACGGGGCAGGTTGCGGAGGTCCTCGTCGCTCAGGTGCTCCACCATCTTGCGCAGTCTCGGGTCGGGCCCGAAGAAGTGATCTCGGATGTAGGCCCCGGATTCAACCGAGTACTTCTGAAACTGCCCGTCAACGGTGGTGTTCATCTTGTCCAGGAGCACGCCGTCGACGTCGCGCGCCAGCAGCTCGTCCCACTTGGTGCCCCAGATGGTCTTGATGACGTTCCACCCTGCGCCGCGAAACACGGCTTCGAGCTCCTGGATGATCTTTCCGTTGCCGCGAACGGGGCCGTCGAGGCGTTGCAGATTGCAGTTGACGACGAAGATGAGATTGTCGAGGCGTTCCCGGGCAGCGATGGACAGCGCACCGAGCGACTCCGGCTCGTCGCACTCGCCGTCGCCCAGGAAGCACCACACGCGCGAGCCGCTGGAATCGACGATCTCCCGATTGTGCAGATAGCGGTTGAAGCGGGCCTGGTAGATCGCGGTGAGGGGGCCCAGGCCCATGGACACGGTGGGGAACTCCCAGAAGTCCGGCATGAGGCGGGGGTGCGGATAGCTGGAGAGGCCGCCGCCGCCGACCTCGCGGCGGAAGTTGTCGAGGTGGGTCTCGGTGAGGCGTCCCTCCAGGAAGGCACGGGCATAGATGCCGGGGGCCGCATGGCCCTGGAAGTAGATCTGGTCGCCCGCCCGTCCATCGTCCTTGCCCTGGAAGAAGTGGTTGAAGCCCACCTCGTAGAGGGAGGCCGACGACGCATAGGTGGCGAGGTGGCCACCGATGCCCTCCGAATGCTTGTTGGCCCGGACGACCATGACTGCGGCGTTCCAACGGATATAGGCGCGGATACGGCGCTCGAGATGCTCGTCGCCGGGAAACCAGGCCTGTTCCTCGGGCGGGATGCTGTTGACGTAGGGACTCGAAACGGTGGCCGGGATCCCGACCTGCAGCGCACGCGCCCGCTCCAGGAGCTTGGCCACGATGAACTGGGCGCGCGCCTTGCCCTGATGGCTGACGACGGCATCGAGGCTGTCGAGCCACTCCTGGGTCTCCCCCGGGTCGATGTCGGGGAGTTGCTGGACGAAGCCGTCGAAGATCATCTCGCCATGCTCGCATCCCCATGGGCATTTCGTGTGACATCTCCGTGATTATTGCGACTCTCCGGGGGCTCGATGGGACCTCATTCCCGCCCAGTCCAGGGCTTGGGTGATATCCGTGGCGGTGACGATGCCCACGAGGCGACCCTGATCGAGGACGAGGACCCGATTCTCGGGGGCGGCGATGCGACCGAGCAGATCGACCAGTCGATCATCGGGACCGGCGGTGGGGACCCGCTCGATGGGAGACGCGACGTCTGCAACGGTGAGCTCCCGACGACGATCGGGAGGAACGCCCCTGATGTGAGCCAAGGTGACCAGGCCGATCAGGGCTCCGGACCTGTCGACGACGGGAAAGGCCGAGCAGTGATGGCGAAGCGTGTAGTCCTCCAGAAGATCCTCGATGTTGACGTCGGGCTGGACCGTGACCGGGTCCGACGTCATCACGGCCCGCACCCTCGTGTCCTTGAGCAGGTCCCGCAGGAGAACTCCCTCGATCTCGGCACGTGCGGCGCCCAGGAGGAACCAACCGAGGAACACGAACCACACCCCGCCTAGCGTGCCGCCGGCCAGGAACTCCAGCAGTCCCAGGGAGATGAGGAACCAGCCGAAGAAACGTCCGGCTCGCGCGGCGGTCAGGGTGGCCCTGATGCGATCACCGTGACGGAGCCAGAGCACGCCTCGCAGCACTCGGCCACCGTCGAGTGGGTAGGCAGGCGCAAGGTTGAACAGCGCCAAAACGATGTTGATGCGACCGATCCATGCGGGTGCGGCGCTCACCAGCGCGGGGGCCCCGAGGGCGTCGACCAGCAGCGCCAGGGAGGCGAAGACCACCCCGACGGTCAGGCTGATCGCAGGCCCGACAACCGCCACCCGAAGCTCGGAGCGGGCGTTGGAGGCTTCACCACTGAGCCTGGCGACGCCGCCGAAGAGCCACAGCGTGATGCCCTCCACGGCGATGCCAGATCGCCGTGCGAGCAGGGCATGGCCCATCTCGTGGGCGAGAAGCGAGCTGAAGAACAACACCGAGGCGATCACGCCGGTGACCCAGTAGGCCAGGTCGCTTCGACCCGGCGCCTCCTGGGGGAACGCCTCCGTGGCCAGGCTCCAGGTGATGAGCCAAAAGATGACGAGCAGGCTCCAGTTCATGCCCACCCGAATGCCGGCAATACGTCCGAGCCTCAGGTTTTCCTCCACGCAACGCTCCAACTCTCGAGAAGAGCGTTGACGATCTCACGGAGATCGTCGGAGCGCCAGGGTCCTTCGCCCTGAACTGCCGATCGAGCCGGTTACCGGTGCGACCTTGCCTCTTCGGCCTCTTCCTGCAGGGCCAGGTCGATCTCGTTCTCGACATCCGCATCGATCTCATCGAGCACGGCCGTGAGGGCTTCATCCTCGCCCTCGATGCTGAGGACGGGAAGTGCCCGATCGAGCCATTTCGGCAACCACCAGTTTGCGGGGCCGAGCAACTCCATGGTCGCGGGTACCAACAGCATGCGCACGATGGTGGCGTCGATGAAGATGGCGCTTGCCAGACCGAGACCGAACAACTTGATGAGGCGATTGTCGCCGAGCACGAAGGAGGCGAAGACCGAGATCATGATGGCGGCGGCGGCGGTGATGACCTTCGCAGTGGTCGCAAGGCCGTCGGCGACGGACACGGCGTTGTCGTTCGTGCGCAACCACTCCTCCCGCACCCGCGAGAGGAGGAAGACCTCGTAGTCCATGGAGAGCCCGAAGAGGACGGCGAACATCATCATCGGGGCGAACGACTCGATCGGGCCTACCCGGTCGATGCCGATGAGGTCCTTCCCCCAGCCCCATTGGAACACCGCCACGACGACACCGTAGGCAGCGCTGATCGAGAGCAGGTTCATGATGGCCGCCTTGACGGGCACCAGCACCGATCGGAACACGACCATCAGGAGGATGAACGAGAGTGCCATGACGGCGCCGATGAACAGCGGCAGGCGCTTGCCGAGCTGGTCGCCCATGTCCGCGAACAAGGCGGTGACCCCACCAACGTGAACCTCGACGTCGGAGGCCCCGAGCGCGGCCGGGATGACCTCGTTTCGCAGCCTCTTGATGAGCACCTCGGTCTCCTCGTCCTGCGGCGAGGTCTCCGGGTACACGATGAGGATCGCGGTGTCCCTGGTTTCGTTGGGAATGACGGGCAGCACGCTGTCGACGTTGGGTTCAGCAGCGATGGTCCTCGCCAGGCCGCTCATGACCTTCATGTCGGCCGCCTCGTCGGTCGCATCACCGGCGCCCGGCAGGACGGCGGTCAAGAGCAGTGGTCCGTTCCGTCCGGGACCGAAGGCCTTGTCGATGAGGTCGTACGAACGGCGCGTGGTCATCGACTTGGGATCGTTGCCCGCGTCGGCAGAACCGAGGCGGATCGAGAGCGACGGGATCGACAGCGTGAGCAGGATGGCGAGTCCCACGGCAGCGCCCAGCCAGGGGTGATGCTGGATGAAACGGCTCCAGCGGAACCACCTCGTCTCACGATGGGCGCTCTCATCGGAACGGAGACCCGGGATGTGGAGGCGGTCGATCGACTCGCCCACAAATCCCAGCACTGCGGGCAGCAGGGTGATCGACGTGAGGATCGTCAGGAGCACCACGACGGCGGTGGCCATCGCCAGTCCGCGCACGAACGGGAGTCCCATCAACAGCATGCCCAGGAGCGAGATGATCACGATCGTTCCGGCGAAGACGACGGCGCGACCGGAGGTGTTGATGGAGGTGACGGTCGCCTCTTCGGGGCTGAGGCCCGCATGCAGCCCCTGGCGGTAGCGGGTGACGATGAACAGGGCGTAATCGATGCCCACGCCGATGCCGATCATCGAGGCCATCTCGGTGACCATGAACGGGATGTCCATGAAGGTGAGTGCCAGCGTGATGAGCGCCATGCCCGTGCCGAGTGCGAAAAGTGCGGTCATGAGCGGCAAGCCCATCGCGACCACCGAGCCGAACGTCAGGAGCAGGATCGCCGCTGCGAGGATGAGGCCGCTGCCCGAGTCCTTGGCCGAGCTGGCCTGCTCGATGAACTGGACGACGACGCCCCCCAGCTCCACCTGCAGGTCATCGCCGTCGGCCTCCGCCGCGAGCTCCTTCATGGTATCGATGGTTGACTTCGGAACATCGGGGCCCTGGACGTCGAACTGCACGGCGGCAAAGGCGATCGTCGCGTCCGAGGACGTCGCGAACTCGGGGGGCAGGAGGTAGGGGGATCGCACGCCGGAAACGTGCGGCAGCTTCTCGACTTCGGCGAACATCCTCTCCATCCGCGCCCGGACACCCGGATCATCGACCTTTTGGGGGCTCTTCGTCGCGAAGGTGATGTCGGCGGTGGAGCCGGCGAAGTCCGGAAAACGTTCGGTGAGCAGGTCCAGTGCGCGTTGTGACTCCGAGCCGGGCAATTTGAAGTTCGTGGCGAACTCACCATTTGAGGTGATGGCCAGGGTGCCCGTGGTTGCGAGGCAGAGGAGCCAGGCAAGGACCACGATCCTGCGCTTGTTGTAACACCATCTACCCAGACGTTCCATTGCCAAGCTCCTGTTCAGGATGACGGGCATCCGTTGGCTCCATTGGCCTCGATCTCCTTTGTACATGCAACTACGGTCAAATGGCCAGTTCGTCGGGCCTCGTCGAGACCCGGCTTCTCGCATCAACGCTGCTCGCATCAACCGGGCCCGACTCACTACGATGCGCTCATGGATTTCGAGCTCCCCGCAGAGGACGACCCCCGACGTATCGCCGTTCGCACCTGGTTGCGGGAGCATCCGTCGCCCTCCGGCCGCCAACTGGCCGAGGCCGGCTATGTCGTTCCCCATTGGGTCGCGCCCTGGGGGCTGGAGGCGGACCCCATCCACCAGTTGATCATCGACGACGAGCTCAAGAGGGCTCGGGTTTCAAGGCCGATGAACCCGATCGGCATCGGTTGGGCAGGTCCCACGATCGTCCACGCCGGCACACCCGAGCAGAAGGAGCGCTACCTCTTCCCCCTCCTGGCAGGAGAGGAGATGTGGTGTCAGTTGTTCAGCGAGCCTGGTGCCGGGTCCGACCTTGCCAACCTCGGCACTCGTGCGATTCGTGACGGTGACGAGTACATCGTGAACGGCTCGAAGATCTGGACCTCGCTGGCTCAATGGTCGAAGTTCGGCATCCTCATCGCCCGCACGAACCCTGATGCCGCCAAGCACAAGGGCGTGTCGTACTTCGTCTGCCCCATGGACACCCCCGGGATCGAGATCCGCCCGATCATCGAGATGACCGGTGGCCATACCTTCAACGAGGTCTTCTTCACCGATGTGCGCATCCCTGCGGAGAACCTCGTCGGCCAGGAGAACGAAGGCTGGACCCTGGCCAAGGTGACCCTCGGCAACGAGCGGGTCTCGCTCTCCGGTGGCGGGGCGCTGTGGGGCAACGGTCCATCAGCGGTCGATTTGATCAATCTGGTGCGCGAACAGGGTGGGGTCAGCGATCCGACCCTCCGTCAAAAGGTTGCGAAGCTGCACATCGAGGCCGAGATCCTGCGCCTGATCCGGCTCCGCACGGTGACCGCTGCGATCAAGGGCCGTCCCCCGGGACCCGAGGCCTCGGTGCGCAAGGCACTGTCCGACGAGCATGGTCAAAACATCATGGGATTGGCAAAGGAGCTCTCGGGCGCCGGGGGCATGCTGGCTGACCGTGGACCGTTGGGGGCGCCGGCTGACATGTGGCACCACGGCTTCCTTTTCGCTCCGGCGTTGACGGTGGGAGGCGGAACATCCGAGGTTCAGCGAAACATCATCGGCGAGCGGGTGCTGGATCTTCCCCACGACATCGATGTCGAGGCCGGCAAGTCCTGGGCCGAGGCGAGGCGGGGATAGCAGGGGACAGCCGGGGTTGACCGTCCGACGACGGGAGGTCCAAGGCTCTCCCGCGCAGAACCGTGTCGGCAGAAGGGGTTCCTTGCGGACACCGCCGGTTGAGACTATTGTCACCAAAAATCTTACGGGAGGCAGGGAGCCACCCGTGGGGTGTCGAAAGAACTTCCCAGACAGCGAGACCTCACGTCTGGGGTTGAGCCCTTATTGCGGGATATCCGGCCGGGAGATGGCACAGAGTGGCATACGTCAATGCAATCCTGGTGGGCATCTTTACCGGGGGCGCCTACGCCCTGATCGCCGTGAGCATCACGCTCATGTTCCGTTCGACCGGCGTTCTCTCGTTCGCACATGCCGCCTTCGCCTCGCTGGGCGCCTATGTCTACGCCGATCTCGCCGGATCTCGCGAATGGCCCCCGGTGCTCGGCGCACTGGTTGCCCTGGCGGTGACCATGGCTTACGGCATGGCCGTCGAGCGCCTGGCCATTCGACCTGTTCGCCATGGATCGAGCACGACGAAGCTGATCGTGACGTTGGGCGTGTTGGCCCTCACCACCGGCCTGTTGTTGCTCGTGTACGGCTTCGAACCGACCAGCGCCCCTCTGCTCCTTCCGGACCGGCTGGTTTCGCTCGGATCGCTGCGCATCACCTACCAGCAGGTCACGGTGCTGATCGTCGCCGGCGTCGCTGCCGGCGTGCTCGGCTGGTTTCTCCAGACCACACGTTTCGGCATCGCCGTGCGAGCGGTCGCCCAGAACGCGGAGACCTCCCGGTTGATGGGGGTGTCACTGACCCAGGTGGCTCGATTCAACTGGCTCCTGGGTTCGGCGCTGGCCGGCATCACCGGCATCCTGTTGGCCCCGCTTTCGCCCGTGACCGCGGCGACCTTCACGCTCCTGCTGGCCAAGGCATTGACCGGAACGCTTTTCGGTGGGTTGATGTCCCTGCCCCTTGCATTTGCCGGCGGCATCGCGGTCGGTGTCCTGGACAGCCTCACCATCATGAAGAGCTCGAGTCCGGGCGCCAAGGAGCTCGTCACCTTGATCGTGGTCGTGGGACTCTTGGTCTTCCGTCGAAGCTGGGCGCCGGAGATGATCACGGCGCCTGCTGCGGAGATGAAGCGGCCCAACGTGGTGTTGGATCGCATTCGCGCCACGCTGGCGGGTCCATGGAGCCGCCTGGGTCCCCGCGCTCCGTTGATCGTTGCGGTGATGATCCTCTCGGTCCTGATCGGCAACCAGATCCAACAGGGCAACACGAGCTCGGGCTACTGGGGGTTCGTGGGCGCTCGAGGGCTGTTCTTCGTCATCGAGGCACTGAGCCTGGTGGTCCTGGTGGGCTGGGGTGGACAGGCAAGCCTGATGCACGGCGCCTATGTGGGCATCGGTGCGTTCACCACTGCCTATCTCGTGGTGGAACGAGGTTTGCCGCTGGAATTGGCGATCGTGCTCGCGGGTGTGGCAGGCATGTTGATGGGCGCCCTGGCCGGACTGCCTGCGCTGCGCCTTTCGGGGTTGCAGTTCGGCATCGCCTCGCTTGCGTTTGCCGGCGCGGCATCGGAATGGCTGTTTCGTCGGCCTGAGTTCCCCAAGTCGCTGCCCCGTGGCACGTTCTTCGGGGTGGACCTCTTCGATGACCTGAACCTGTTCCTGGTGATGCTTCCGATCACGATCATCCTCTACGTCCTGGTCTGGAACCTCAAACGATCGACCTTTGGACCCCTGCTCCTGTCATCGCGTGACGCCGGCACCACCGTGGCGCACTTCGGCGCCGACCCGAAGCGCACCCGCATCGCGGCATTCATGATGGCGTCGTTCATCGCCTCGCTGGGAGGCGCACTCTACGGTGTCCTGTTGACCCGCTTCACGCCGTTCGACTTCTCGCTCATCCTCTCCATCACCCTCCTGTTGAATGCCGTGGTCGGTGGTATCGAGTCGATGAGCGGGCCGTTGATTGCGGGCATCGTGTTCGGCATCATCCCCCAGCTGGTCCAGACGGAGTCGGGACCGAGCGCGAGCGCGCTTCCCGACGTCATCGCCGGCGCAACGGTCATCTTGTTGATCGCCCTGCGACCCCGAGGGCTTGCCTCCCTCTTCGAGAGGCCGAAGTCACGAGGCTCGACCGAGGGTTCGGACGACGGGCCGGCCGTAACCCACCGAGGTGCGCACAGTGGTCGTTTCGACTTCGTCATCGGCCGCCGTGAGGCACGGGTAGGGCAGTTCGGCGGCGTGCGCAAGACAAGCGTGGGTTCAGGCAGTGCGGCGAGCGGTCCCGGAGATCGTGCGTTACAGGCCGAGATTGACGACACAGCAGTCATTGAGGTAGGGGCCCTGCAGGAGATGCAGGGCACCGTGAGGAATGGCACCAGTGGCATGCCGGTGACAGGTTCGGCAACTCGACCCACAAAGGGGGCTCGCCGATGAGGTGGGTACGTTCATTGCTCGGAGTGTGCGGCGCCTGTCTGCTGTTGTCGGGTCTCGTCGCCTTCCCGGTCCAGGCTCAGGAGGGCTCCTCTCCGGCGACCGTGGGCTCGGCAGCGGTGAAGGCGCCGACATCGTTCGTCGTCGAGACCAGTGCCTCGGCGATCCAACTCGATCTCTCCATCCCGACCCTCCTGCCGCTCGATGTCAACATGGGCATCGGCTACGCCGGCACCAACTTCAACAGCCAGCCCTTGATCAAGACCAATGCGGCGCCCCTGTATCTGCCGCTGCTCGGTTCACTTGGTCTCCTGGGTGGCTGGTCCGGGGTCCCCGATCTGGTCGTCGGATTGCTGCCTGGCCTGGTTGTCGGATTGCCCACGCTGTGGGGGTTGCCCCAGCTGCCGCTCGACACGGAAAAGCTCGGGAAGACGGTGGCACCTGTGCAGCCGATCCTCAAGGAGATCTGGCCCAAGAAGGAGCCGGTGCTCGGCTGCGAGAGCTTCTACCCCGGTGACGTGGCACAGGCCGAGTGCGGCGGAAGCGCCGACGATGTCCTGGGGTTCCAGGTGAAGTCCAGTGGGGCGCGCACCACCGTGGTGGGTGACCCGGTTGACCCGTCGAAGATGCACACCGAGGCCTCCGCGTCGGTCCTGGCCGTGAAGACGGTCAAGAAGGCCGGATTCGTGCCGTTCTCGACGGAGCTCGCGAAGTCGTCGACCGCCGCACGGGTGGAGAACGGCATCGTCAAGGCAGGTGTCTCGACATCGCTCGGCGAGATCACCATCGGGGGCATCCTGAAGATTGCCGCCCTGGAGTCGAGTGTCTCCGCCGAGCTCGGTGGCACCAAGGAGACGGCGGCGGTGAGCGAGCGTCGATGCAAGATCGTGGGAGCCAGCATCCTGGGCATTCCCATCGAGTTCGGTGACGGCGGGATCCGATTGGCCGCGGGCGGTCAAGGTTCCCGTCGCAGTGGACGGAGCGATGGCCATCGCCAACGAGGGGTTGCGCAAGGCCGGGATCATCATCGCCAAGGCCGGGGAGAGCACGGCCGACCTGCCGGTACCGGGTGGCTCGGGGGGCGGATTCGACCCGGGCATCCTCAAGATCACCCCGTACCCCGGCATCGAGACCAAGATGGCCGAGGACGGAACATCCATGGAGACCAACTTCGGGTGTCTGGAGATTCACTACCGGGTTCCCGTCAGCGGACTCGATATCAAGCTCAACCTCGGCCGGGTTGCGATGAAGATGGGTGCCTTCATCGACCCAGAGTTCGGCGCTCCTGCCGACGAGGGGTTCAGCCCGACGCCCTCGACTGTCCAGAGCCCTGCGGCGGTGACGTCGACCGATGTGGGCGGGACCACCACCGACACCGGTCCGGTTGCACAGCTGATCGACCTTGGCACCACGCCGGTCGGTGAGGCCGACACCGCGATGCTGGCGGAGCTTCCCACCCCGGACACGTCGTCGACCAAGTTCCTGAAGGAGTCCCCCAAGGTGCTGGCCGCATCGTGGGGGATCAAGGGTGGTTGGTTCGCCCCCTTTGCCCTCCTCGTACTCGCTCTTCCCTTACTCGCCTACGCACGTCGTGCGGCCCTGATCAGGAGGTAATGCATATGGATACGAATGCCCCCACCGACCCATCCCTCTCCAGCGAGCTCGAGGCACACCCCTTGCGGGGTCTGGCGACGATTCCGGCAACCTCGCGCACGCCGCGTCAGTTGGGTGCGCTCGACTGGCGTCAGGCGCTCGGCATCGGGCTCATCATCCTGGGCACGATCTCGGTCATCGTTGCCTGGTACGGGGTGTCGGGCACCCTTGATCCGGGCAAGCAGATGCCCTACATCAGCTCCGGTGGCTTCGGGGGTGCGGTGCTGATCGCCATCGGCGTGACGCTGCTCTCGAGCTTCGAGCATGCCCGGGACAGGGCAGCCCTCGAGGTGATCCTCGACCGCCTCGACGCCATCGACCTGCGTCTGGGAGACATCGAGGCCGGCCAGGATGAGGCAAACCAGGTGATCGTTCTCGACGAGCCGCCGGTCGTCGAACGACGCCCGCGTGCGCCTCGCACGGCTCGTGCAACGACGGCTCGTGCAACGACGGCTCGTGCAACGACGACTCGTGCAACGACCTCGGCAACGGCGACACGCAGCGCCGCCCGACCACACGCTCGTAGCTGATGGCGCCCCGCCTCCCCCAGGCCGTGGCGACCCGGCGAGCCGCCGGGAGCCGGCGCGCTCCGTTGCAGGCTGCACGTTCCCGGGCGGAGGTTGATCCGGACGGAGTCGGCAGGGATGTCGCCCGAGACCGCTCGATGGCTCTGCTCAGCGTGCAGGATGTCACCGTTCGTTTCGGTGGTCTGGTGGCGAACGATCAGATCGAACTTGACGTCATGCCCGGGGAGATAGCAGCGCTGATCGGCCCGAACGGCGCCGGAAAGACAACCCTGTTCAATGTGATCACCGGGGCACAGGCCCCCACCTTGGGGAAGGTGACGTTCGGCGGCACCGACATCACCGACTTCGATCGCCCGGCACGGGCTCGCCTGGGCATGGCCCGAACCTTCCAGAACCTGTCACTTGTCCCGTCGCTGAGCGTGCTCGACAACGCCACCGTCGGCCTCGGCCGTTTTCGATGGGCAGGTCTCGTCTCCTCGATGCTCTCGTTGCCGCGGGCAGTCCATCAGGACCGGTTGATCCGTGAAATAGCGACCGGGGCGCTCGAGTTCGTCGGCATGGGTGACTCGCTGGGACGCCTGACCGGTGACCTTCCTTACGGCGATCGGCGCCGTCTGGAGTTGGCGCGAGCGCTCGCCCTGCAGCCCCGCATCCTCCTGCTCGACGAGCCCTCGGCGGGCATGGGCCCCACCGAGACGGCCGACTTGGCTTCCACCATCCGCCGTGCTCGCGACGAGTTGGATGTGACGGTGTTGCTCGTCGAGCATGACATGTCCTTTGTCCGCACGCTGGCCGAGCACTGCACGGTCCTCGAGTTCGGCAGGGTCATCGCCTCCGGGCCCACCGCCCAGGTGATGGAGGATCCGCGAGTGGCCGAGGCCTATCTGGGAACGAGAGGGACCACCGGTGCTTGAGATCCAAGGCCTGCATGTCAACTACGGGCCCGTTCCGGCGGTGCGTGGCGTCGATCTCGTCGTCAATCCGGGTGAGGCCATCGCGGTGTTGGGCCGCAACGGGGCGGGCAAGACCACGACCTTGAAGGCGATGGCCGGCCTCCTGCCGGTGACGGCGGGCACGATTCGCATCGATGGCATGGACATCACCAACATCCCTGCCGAGAAGCGGCTGAAGCTCGGTATTGCGTTGGTTCCCGAGGGTCGCGGCATGTTCCCACAGTTGAGCGTGCGGGAGAGCCTGACCATGGGTGCGTACCATCGGAAGCTGAGCCACGCCGAGGTGCGTTCGGAGTTGGCACGTGTGACGGAGCGCCTGCCCCGCCTGACCGAACGTCTTGATCAGGCATCGGGATCGCTGTCCGGAGGTGAGCAGCAGATGCTCGCCGTCGCGCGTGGGCTGATGAGCGCACCTCGCATCATCCTGGTCGACGAGCCATCCCTCGGGTTGGCGCCGATCGTGATCGAACAGCTCTACGACCTCTTTGTCGACCTCAAGGAGGAGGGTTTGACGGTTCTCGTCGTCGAGCAATATGTCGAACTTGCACTTGGCTTTGCTGATCGGGCGTACGTGCTCGACAAGGGGGAAGTAGCGGTATCGGGGGGAGCATCCGAGCTCGCAGCCTCACCGGAATTGGTGGAGGCCTATCTGTCCGCAGCCCCTGAGGAGGTTCATTCGTGAAGCGGTGGTCGACGATTCTGATTGTCATGACAGCGATGATCGCAAGTGCATGCGGTACCCGGGTGCCTGTCGACCAGGCGCTCCAGGTGGGAGGGTCGGGGGACGTCTCGACGATCGACCCGGCCGGCGGAGCCGAGAGCTCCGATGCCGACGTTTCCGCTGTCGCGACGGACCCTGCGGCCTCAGGGACCTCCACGTCCGGGGCAGGGACGACGACGGCCAAGTCCGGTGGCGCCCCATCCAAGGCGACCGGGTCAGGCTCGGGCGGGGGATCCACCACGGCTGCTCCCGGTGCGCCGGGCTCGCCGGTTGCGGACGCAAAGCCGACGGCCAACAACGGACCCTCCGATGAGGGCGTGACCGACACCGAGATTCGGATCGGTTCGTCGGGTCCACTTTCCGGCGTGGCGGGCTTCCTCGGTGACGAGGCGTTCGGCGCCATCGACTCCTACTTCCAGTCGGTCAACGCCAAGGGTGGCGTCAACGGTCGCAAGTTGCGCCTCGTCACCTACGACGATCGACTCGACGCCTCCCAGACGCTGGCCAACGTGCGCAAGCTCTACGAGCAGGACAAGGTCCTCGGATTGATGCTGGCCTTCGGTGACCCGGTCGCGGACTATGTGACCCGGAACAACATTCCGACGGTCGTCTTCGGGGTGACGCCCCTGTCGTTCTCCTCGAAGTTCCCCACGGTGTATCCGCTGGTCGGCAACGCCTTGTTGTGGACCCAGGAGGCGATCACCGGCATGAAGGCCCAGGGACTGTTCAAGCCGGGCATGAAGGTCGGCATGATCTACGACACCCAGATCTTCGATGTGACCCCCTACGTTCCGTACCTCAAGGAGGCCTGGGAGGATGCAGGCGCCAAGGTCGTGGTCGCCGATCCCTTCAATCTCACTGACGGCGACTGCACGAGCCTCGTGCTGAAGATGAAGGACGCCGGAGTTGACTGGTGGGACTTCCAGGGTCTGGGATGGGTCCTGTGCGCCTCGGCTGCGCAGCGCCAGCAGTATCGTCCGACGATCGGATGGGGTTCCTGGGCAACGAGTGTGGGCGGATTGGCCACCCAGGTGGGTCCGTGGGTCGATGGCATGTGGGGTGGTTCGAACGGGGACCAACCTGACGGCGCGCCTCGTCAGAAGACGGCGGCCCATGACGAGTACGTTGGCGCCATCAAGCGCTATCACCCGAACATCTCGGCTCCCGTTCATCTCGATTCCCCTGCGACCATCGGCTATTGGTCCGGAGCGAAGTTGATCACCTCGGCGGTCGCTGCCCAGGGCAAGAGTGTGACGAAGGCCGGTGTGAACGACTGGATCGCCAAGGTCGAGAACTTCGACGTCGGGATCACGCCCCCCATCGTCTCGATGGCCCCGAACTGCAAGACCGGTTCGGAGGTGGTCTGGCTCGGGCAGTGGAAGTGGGACAGCGCCAAGAAGGAGGCCTACCGCAAGCCGCAGACGGGCTATCTGACGAGTGAGCAGAAGGACAGGTACGGCGGCAAGTGCTTCCTCACCAAGCTCAGCGACTCGATGGGATGAGCACCGGGGTCGCAATCACCGCGTGATCGGGATCACCGCTTCGACCCGAGCGTCGGCGCGGTGTCGGCATCGTCGGCGGCGATCGCCCAGATGCGTCGTCCCGCATCGAGGAGGGCGCCGGCCGGCTCGGTTGCGCCCAGGCGTTGGGCGGCGAGCGCCTGTTCGATGACGGCGGTGGCGAGGCGCAGTGTGCGTGCAGCCTCGGTAAGCGTGAGGCCGGGCAGGCGGACGGCCAGAGCGTCGGTGCTGCGCACGAGAGCCGTCTGCTGCCGGGCCGCTTCGGCGTCGTCGGTGCTCGGCGATGCCCAGTCGATGCTGTCGATGATCCCGGCGACGGCCACCGCCTGACGACGGACCTCGGCTCGCCATGCCGCCTCGCCCAACGGCCGTTCAGAGGCCGGGGCAACGCCGGGGCCCGGTCCGGTGTCGGGGGCTTCGGCGGCGAAATCGGGGATCGCCGGGCTGGTGAGCACGCGTTGGCCCGACGCCGAAGGGGCGCCATTCGTTGCGATGTCCAGGGCGATCCGAGCCCGATCGAACACCCGATCCGCCAGGAGCTTCACCCGAACGGCCAGGCCACTGCGGCTCGTGTCGGCGACACCGTCGGCGCCCTGGAGCAGGCGGGTGGAGATCTGATAGAGCCGCATGGCCTCGGTCGCGTGGACCTTGACCTGCTCGGCCCCTGTCGGGACCTTCAACTCGGCCACCGTGGCGAGGGTCTGGGTGACCTGATCCTCGAAGGCGATCGCGCGTCGCGCCAATTCGGCGCCTTCCAGGGTGCCCGCTCGGAGCTCGCGATCGAGGACCTGGATGCTGCCGGCAAAGGCCACCGAGAGGTTGACGGCCCCGGAGAGCTCCTCGTCGAGCTTGATGAGCGCAGGGTCGGGCGCCTTGGTCGTCGAGGTTTGGACCCTCGGGGTGGGTTGTGGTTCGTCATCGGAGGCGACGATGGAGCTGATCGTCAACCCTGCGGCCACCACGAGCACTGCTCCACTGATGAGCGCGGTACGCCGCGACACCGCTGTCGTCGATGCGGGGTCGACCTGTCGGGACTTGGCTGATGCGGTCATGAGTGGGTGGACCTGGGAACCTCTCTGCTCAACGCGGTTCAAACGTCCATGCCGTCGGCGGAAAAGTACCTGCCCGACACGAACCGGGTGGACCGTACCGGGGAACCTGGGCGCGTGTATGTAGTAAACATGGCCGTGACCTGCTGTCGGGGGATGGCCTGCCGGCTGCCGTAACACGATACGAGGGGGAACACCGTGAGCGATGTCGGATTTTGGAAGATTGCCCAGTCCGATCCCGACCGACTTGGCCTGGTGGATGCTGAGGGGGTCGAGTCGACCTTCGGAGAGCTCCTGTCACGGGTGAACCAGGTCGCCCACGGGCTGCGCGCCCTGGGCCTCACCAGGGGCGACAACGTCGCGGTCGTGCTGCCCAACGTCAGCGAGTTCCTCGAGACCTACATGGCAGCGATGCAGATCGGGCTGTACATCACGCCTGTCAACTTTCATCTCACCGGCCCGGAGATCGCCTACATCCTCGGTGACGCCGAGGCGAGGGCGTTCATCCTCGCCGAGCGGTATGCCGACGCGGGCACCGCAGCGATCAGGGAGATCGGGTTTCCCGAGTCGCACGTCTTCACGGTCGGCAAGATCGAGGGTCTGCAGACGTTCGAGGCGTTGGTTGCGGGCCGGCCCACCACGCTCCCCGACGACCGTCTTGCGGGCCAGACCATGTTGTACACCTCGGGCACGACCGGTCGTCCGAAGGGCGTTCGCCGTCCGCTGAGCGACATCGACCCCGACACCGGGGCGAGCCTGGCGTCCTTGCTGGCCGGTTTGTTCGACATCAAGAGCGGCGAGGGCGCGCACCTTGCGGCCGGACCGCTCTACCATGCTGCGCCTCTCGGTTTCGGAACCGGTGCGATGCATCTCGGCCAGGCTCTCGTGTTGATGGACAAATGGAGTCCCGAGCTCACGCTGAAGCTGATCGACCAACACCGGATCACCACCTCGCACATGGTGCCGACGATGTTCCACCGCCTGCTCGCACTTCCCGACGAGGTGAAGAAGCAGTACGACACGAGCTCGTTGTCCAATGTCATCCATGCCGCCGCCCCCTGTCCGGTGGACGTGAAGCGCCGCATGATCGAGTGGTGGGGGCCGGTGATCTACGAGTACTACGCCGCGACCGAGGGCGGTGGTACCTATGTGAAGTCACCAGAATGGCTCGAGCACCCCGGGACGGTCGGTCAGGCCTGGCCGGGGTCGGAGATCAAGATTCTCGACGATGACGGCAACGAGCTCGGGGCGAACGAGTCGGGCACGGTGTACATGCGTACTCCGATGGGTCAGTTCGAGTACTACAAGGACCCGAACAAGACAGCGGAGAGCCGCCGGGGCGACATGTTCACCGTCGGCGACATCGGCTACCTGACCGAGGACGGTTGGCTCTTCCTCAACGACCGCAAGGCCGACATGATCATCTCGGGTGGCGTGAACATCTATCCCGCCGAGATCGAGGCCGCTCTTCTGACCCATCCGAAGGTTGGCGACGCAGCGGTGTTGGGTGTTCCCAACGAGGAATGGGGGGAGGAGGTCAAAGCCGTGATCGAGCCGGCTGATGGGGTGACGCCGTCACCGGCCCTGGCCGAGGAGCTCATCACGCACTGTCGAGGCCTGCTCGCCAACTACAAGGTGCCGCGATCGGTCGATTTCCGAGACGAGTTGCCCCGCTACCCGACCGGCAAGCTCTACAAGCGCCTGTTGCGCGACGACTACTGGAAGGGTATCGAGCGAAAGATCTGATGGGCTCGCTGCCGCCGACCGACGGAGCGCACTTCGCTTCGCTCCTCGACAACTTCCTGTGGAACATCCCGGTGGCTCTGGGCTTCGTCGATACCGATCTTCGATTCCTGCGCGCCAATGAGGCGATGGCCGAGCTCGTCGGCGTGCCGGCGGAGGCCTATCCGGGTCGTCTCATCAGCGAGGTGATGGTCGGTCTCGACGAGTCGGTCCATCAACTCCTGCGTAATGTCGTCGGGACCCACGAGACCATCATGAACCTCGAGGTCGAGCGGCTCGATCCGACGTCGGGGCCCGGCGCCGCCGCCGGCGCGGCGGTTTGGCTGCTGAGCTTCTACCCCATCGTCGGACCACTCGGGGAGGTCCTCGCGATCGGGGTGGTGATCGTCGATACGACCGACCGAAAGCGCGAGCGGGCGGAGCGACTGCGCCTGCTCGCAGCCGAGCAGCAGGCGCGACGACTGGCCGAGGAGGCGGTGGGCCGACTCGCCACGTTGCAGGAGCTGACAGTGTGCTTCTCCGACACGCGTACGATCCAGGACATCGCCGTGGTCGTCAGAGAGCGCCTGAGGGCACAGCACCAACTTCGTCGCACCGAACTGCTGCTGCTGACCGACGAGGGCTTTTTGCCGGCAGGCCGGGAACGGCGCCCCCCCGCTACGGGTTCCGATGACGAGGGTGTGATCCGGCGCATGCAGGCCGAGGCAGCCCGGACCGGCAACCTGGTGATCGACCACCTCGAGGTGGATGGGACGGACGGCACCGTGGTCGCCGTTCCCCTGGTGGTGCAGGGCGTGGTCCTGGGCCTGCTCATCCTTTCCTGGGACGGCCATCACTTGATCGAGGCGGGGGAGCGGGACCTGTTCATCGCGATAGGTGAGCAGTGCGTCCAGGCCCTCGAGCGGGCGAGGCTGCATCTCGGGGAGCTCGAGGCGCGTGAACGGCTCGCCCTGTTGGCCGAGGCAAGTCGGGTGCTTGCCTCGTCGCTCGACGACGAGGCCACGCTTGCAGCGGTGGCCAGACTCGTGGTGCCCGAGGTCGCCGATGTCTGCCTCGCCTACGTGCGACGCGATGAAGGGCTGTTTCTCGTGGGGGCGGCGCACACCGATCCGACGCAGATGCGCATGCTGGAGGCAAGGGTTCGCAGCAGGGAGCTCCATCCCCTCGAGGAGCTGGAACAGGTTGCCCGTACCGGCGAGCCCCTTGTGTATCTCGGCAGTGGTCCGGGGACGGGAGCACAGACGACCGAGCGGCGTCGGAGCCCCCGACTCGCCGTTCCTCTTCGGGTCAACGAACGCAATCTCGGCGTGCTCTCGCTGTCGATGGCCCGGTCGGGACGATCGTTTCGCTCCACCGACCTCGAATGGGTGGGTGACCTCGCTGCTCGGGTTGCGGGAGCGGTTGACAACGCCCGCCTGTATCGAGAGCGGGCGACGGTTGCCCACAACCTGCAGCGGAGCCTCCTGCCGCCGTCCCTACCCATCATCGCGGGCTTCGAGATTGCCGCCCGCTACCATCCCGTGGGCGACGGCAGCCTGGTGGGTGGCGACTTCTACGACGTGTTTGCCATGTCCGAGGGTCGCTGGGGGGTGGTGATGGGCGATGCGTCGGGCAAGGGGGTTGACGCTGCCTCGCTGACCTCGCTTGCCCGGCACACCGTTCGAGTCGCCGGACGTCGGGAATCGAGTCCGAGCAAGGTGCTCGAGGTGCTGAACCAGGCCATCCTCGACGCCGACGTCGACGAACGGTTCTGCACCATCGCTCACGCATGGGTGAAGGTCACCGATCGGTGTGCAAGGGTCCGATTCTCGTTGGGCGGACATCCCAGTCCCCTGTTGGTCCGGGCCGACGGATCGGTGGAGCCGTGCGGCCGTTCGGGTACGGCGATCGGTCTTTTCCCGGATCCCGAGCTTGCCGACGACGAGGTGGAGCTTGCCCCGGGGGACGCGCTGGTGCTCTACACCGATGGGCTGACCGAGGCACGTTCACCACAGGGCGTCTGGGGCGATGGGATCCTGGAGACCGCCATCGAGGCGAGCAAGGGACTCGATGCCACCGGCATGGCGGTGATGATCGAGCAGGCCGTTCTCCGATTCGAGGAGGACCAACCGCGTGATGACATCGGGCTCTTGGTGCTCCGCATGCCGTATCCGGATCAGGCGGTGACGGGACCGGGCATGACCAAGCGGTTCTACGCCGAGCCGACCTCGGTGGCGGCAGCCCGCCACGAGATCGGGGCGTGGCTTCTGGGGCAGGACTTTGACGGTGTCGACCGCGACGACGTGGTCCTGGTCGTATCGGAGCTCGTGACCAACGCCGTGCGCGTCGCGCGAAGCCACGTCGACGTACGTGCCTGGTCGACGGTGGCCTCGGTCATGGTCGAGGTGGTGGACGACGGCGATGGCCTGGCCACGGTGGTCATGCCGGTGGAATGGCCGGATCCGGATGCCGAAGGGGGCCGTGGCCTGTTCCTCGTTCACGCGCTGGCAAGCGGCTGCGAGATCACCCCCGGTTCGTGGGGCACGATGGTACGTGTCCGCTTTGACCGTACGTGTCCGCCTTGACCGCATGTGAGGGCCACCAGCCGGCTGGGTTCGCTCGTCTCCCACTCCCGTGAGATGCCGGGACGCTAGGCTGGGGGACAGCCATAGGGGGGTCCGATGAAAGAGCTCTTTCAACCGCTGGCAGGCCAGGTCGCTCTGGTGGAGTATGCGGAAGGGAGCCGGTCCTGTTTGACGGGCCTCGTGCTTCCCGACGCTGATCGACACGTCACGATTGACCTGGGGGCGGCGGGTCCGCTCCGTGGGCCCAGCGAGGACGTGGTGGTCAGCGTGTTCGCCGCCGACGCCCTGTACCGCCTCGAGGCAACCGCGATTGCCACCGATCTCGACGGGGTGATCGTGCTCGACCCCATTCGCTCGACCGAGCGCGTGCAGCGCCGCGCGACGCCACGGGTGCCCATTCGGGTGGGCATGGTCATCTCGACCCATGACGGGCCGGGGATGGTGACCGTTGCCGCTCGAAGCCTCGACATCGGTCCCGGCGGCATGCGGGTCGAGACGTTGCGTGCGCTTCCCGAGGGCTACCCGGTGGTTGCCCTGACACTCCCGGACGGCACCGAGTTGTTGGCGCAGGCCCAGGTTCTCGACGCCGACGGGGATGAGGAGGGCTTCGAGTACCGGCTTGCCTTCGTCGATCTTTCCCCGGATGCCGAGAAAGCCCTCATCTCCCTGGTCGAGCAGTATCCCAAGTCCCGTTATTGACTCGTCGAGACAGGCCGTCGCCCCGAGCCGGGACAGGGCTTCGGCCAGGCGAATCCGAGTGGGTCAGCCCTCCACGGCCGGAGGTCTCGCGTCGGGCTCGTCCTCCTTCGCCAGGGTGACGCTCACGGCAAGCGCTCCGCCGGAGACGGCCCTGCAACGCATCTCGGCGATGCGGCCTGCCTCGCAGACGTCGCTCTCGCCGAGTCGCAGGGCATCGAGCATGGCGGATGATCCGGCGATCTCCACACAGGACACCTCGGTGCGCAGGGAACGTTTCGCCGTCGTCTTCGCCTTCCGCACCTCGCCCAGCACGGCGGTCGCGACGTCGAGGACATCGCGGCGGAAGTCGCCGGCGATCGCCCGCAGTGTCGCCGCATCCGGCCACGGAGCCAGATGGATGGAGCCGTCGGTCTCCTCATGCCACCAGGACCAGACCTCTTCGGTCACAAAGGGAAGGAAGGGAGCGAACAGGCGGAGTTGGACCGACAGGGCAAGACGCAGGGAGGCCTGTGCCGAAGCAGCCCGTTCCGGGCCCACCATCCCGTAAGCCCGACCCTTGACGAGCTCGACCACGTCATCGCAGAACGACCAGAAGAAGGTCTCGGTGCGTTCGAGGGCGCGGGCGTAGTCGTGGCCGTCGAATGCGTTCGTCGCTTCCTCGACCAGGTCCGCCAGGCGACCCAGCATCGCCCGGTCGATGGCTTCGGTGACGATCTCGGTCGGGTCCGAGGGGTCGAGGTCCTCACCGAGGCCGAGCACGAACTTCGACGCGTTGAGAAGCTTGATGGCCAGGCGCCTGCCCACTTTCATCTGGCCCTCGTCGAAGGCGGTGTCGGTTCCCGGACGTCCGCTCGCGGCCCAGTACCGCACGGCATCGGAGCCGTATTGCTCGAGGAGGCCCATCGGGGTCACGACGTTGCCCTTGGATTTCGACATCTTCTTGCGATCGGGGTCGAGTACCCAACCGGATATGCCGGCGTCACGCCAGGGAAGGTCGGCGTGTTCCAGGTGGCTGCGCACCACGGTTGAGAACAGCCACGTGCGAATGATCTCGTGTGCCTGGGGACGAAGGTCCATCGGAAAGACCCGACTGAACAGATCGGGGTCGTCCTCCCACGCGCCGGCGATCTGGGGGGTCAGCGATGAGGTCGCCCAGGTGTCCATCACGTCGGGGTCGCCGATGAACCCTCCAGGCTTTCCTCGCCGGTCCTCGGTCCAGCCCTCGGGCGTATCGCTCGAGGGGTCGACGGGAAGGCATTCCTCGCTCGGGGTGATCGGGTGGTCGTAGTCGACGCCACCTTCGGCGTCGACCGGATACCACAACGGGAAGGGCACACCGAAGAAGCGTTGACGGCTGACCAGCCAGTCGCCGTTGAGCCCGGCGACCCAGCTCCGGTAACGAGCCTTCATGTAGGGCGGGTGCCAGGTCAGCTCGTCGCCTCGGTTCAACAGCTCGTCACGGAGTCCCTCGTCCCGGCCCCCGTTGCGGATGTACCACTGGCGGCTGGTGACGATCTCGAGAGGGCGGTCGCCTTTCTCGAAGAACTTCACGGGGTGGGTGATCGGCCGGGGGTCGCCATGCATGTCGCCCGATTCACCCAGGAGCTCGACCGTCCGTTTCCGGGCTTGCTTCACGCTCTTGCCGGCGATCTCCCCCCACGCCTCGGTTGCAGTCGGGTTGTCGGCCAACCAGGACGGGGTTGACAGGGAAAGCCGTCCGTCGCGCTGCACGATGGCCCGCACTCCCAGGTTCAGTTCGCGCCACCAGGTCACGTCGGTGGTGTCGCCGAAGGTGCAGATCATGGCGATGCCCGAGCCCTTCTCGGGGTCGGCGAGCTCATGGGCCAGGACCGGCACCGTCACGGCGAAGAGCGGGGTGCGAACCTCGGTGCCGAACAACGGCTGGTAGCGAGGGTCATCCGGATGGGCGACAAGGGCGACACAGGCCGCAAGCAGCTCCGGGCGGGTGGTCTCGATGAAGACCGGTTCGTTGTCGGTGGTCCGGCGGAAGGCGAGTCGGTGATAGGCGCCGGGTTGCTCACGGTCCTCGAGCTCGGCCTGGGCGACGGCAGTGCGAAAATCGACGTCCCAAAGCGTCGGGGCTTCCGCCTGGTAGGCCTCGCCGCGGGCGAGGTTGCGCAGGAACGCTCGCTGTGCGACCCGCTGGGCACGTTCGCCGATGGTCTCGTAGGTCATGGCCCAGTCGACCGAGAGGCCGAGGTGCTTCCACAGCGCTTCGAAGGCCTTCTCGTCCTCGGCGGTCAGTTCATGGCACAGCTCGATGAAGTTGCGCCGCGAGATCGCGACCTGGTCCTTGCCCGTCGTCTCCGGTGGGACGAACGCAGGTTCGTAGGGGAGGGAGGGGTCGCACCGAACCCCGAAGTAGTTCTGCACCCGGCGCTCTGTGGGCAGACCGTTGTCATCCCAGCCCATTGGATAGAAGACGGCCTTGCCGCGCATGCGTTGGTAGCGGGCGATGGTGTCGGTGTGGGTGTACGAGAAGACGTGCCCGACATGCAACGAGCCACTGACCGTGGGCGGTGGCGTGTCGATGGCGTAGACCTCGTCGCGGGGTCTCGTGCGATCGAATCGATAGGTGTCGTGAGCGTCCCAGTGGGACGCCCAGCGTTGTTCGATGCCCTCGATGGAGGGCTTTGCGGGTACGACGGCCATTTCCTCACGCTAGTGGGTCGGCATCGGGAGTCATGCCCGGAAGGAAGGTGGGAGTCCTACGCATTTCTTGCAGAAATGTCAACGGAGCGTGAACGGCGGCTCGCCTCCGGAGATCGGTTGGTGTGTTTCGCCCGACACCTGTTCTTGACGAAGCGGAAACTCCCAGGCCAATTGGACTTCGTACGGTGTCCCTCATGGATAGACGTGCATTCTTTCGTGTGGCCGGAGCCGCTGCAGCGGTTCCCGTCCTTGGTTCAGCCCTTGCCGCATGCGGCGACGACAAGGAGGAGACGGCAGCGGTCGACGCGAAGGCATCGACGACCACCAAGCCCAAGGGTCCGCTTCGCAAGGTCAAGCTGGGCTTCATCGCCCTGACCGATTGCGCCTCGTTGGTCATGGCCAAGGAGTTGGGCTACTTCGAGCAGCGCGGCCTCGATGTGACGCTGGAGAAGCAGGCCAGTTGGCCCGCCACCCGGGACAACCTGTTGATCGGCGCCATCGACGGGGCGCATTGCCTCTCGAGCATGCCGTATTCGGTGGCCACCAAGATCGGCGGCGACGGTTCACAGGCGCTGAAGATCGCCATGATGCTCAACAACAACGGTCAGGCGATCACGCTCAACAAGGACTTCGCGTCCGTTGGCTACGGAGATCTGGCCAAGGCGAAGGCTGCGCTCGAGTCCAAGTCACCGACGCTGGCGATGACCTTCCCCGGCGGAACCCACGACACCTGGCTTCGCTACTGGCTCCTGGCCACGAAGGCCGAGAACCTTGCGGACATCAAGATCATCCCCATTCCGCCACCCCAGATGGTGGCCAACATGACCGCCGGAGCCATGGACGGTTTCTGCGTCGGCGAGCCGTGGAACGCCGTGGCCGTCGCCCAGGGCATCGGGTTCACCCATCTCACGACTCAGGATCTCTGGCAGCATCACCCCGAGAAGGCGTTGGTCGTCAACGAAGGCTTTGCCACCAAGCAGCCGGAGGTGCTGAAGGACCTCATGGGAGCCGTCCTCGAGGCGAGCAAGTGGTTGGACGAGCTGAAGAACCGGGCGAAGGCTGCCGAGGCGATCGGGGCTGCCCAGTACGTGAACGCTCCTGCTGCGGAGATCCAGGGCCGCATGGAGGGCAAGTACGACCTCGGTCAGAACCTGGGCACCAAGACCTACGTCGAGGACACGATGCGCTTCTACCGCGACGGCCTGGTCAATGCCCCCATGAAATCCCACGGCCTGTGGTACATGGCGCAGTACCAGCGTTTCGGGCTCCTCAAAGAGGCGCCGCCCTACCAGCAGATCGTCGATTCGATCGTGCTCTCCGACCTCTACGCGGAGGTGGCCAAGGCCGAGGGCACCGACGTCCCCGACGACATGCAGCCTTTCGAGGTTCGCCTCGACAAGGCGACCTTCGACCCGACCAAGCCCGATGAGGAGGCCAAACGCCCATGAGCACCCTGAAGACGCTGAAGGACTCGTCGCCGGACGGTGCGACGCGGGCCGCCCCGGGGGACGACTCTCCCGTTTCGTCGGCTGCGCCGCCGTCGAACAACGAGGGCCGGGCGGATGAAGGAAGGGGTGAACCCTCTCGCCTCGGGACCTTGGCGAGGTCCGGGTTGTCCTCCCTTGGTTGGGGCCTCGTTGGAGCCGCGGTCGTGGCTGCGCTCTGGCAGATCGGTGCCACCGCTGCGCCAGGTGTTCCCAAGCCGGGGGAGAGCTTCGGAAAGTTCTTCGATCTGGTCTCCGATCCCTTCTACAACAACGGCCCCAACGACAAGGGAATCGGGTTGCAGCTGCTGATCTCGCTGCAGCGGGTGTTCACCGGGTTTGCGATCGCGGCGATGATCGGCGTCCCCCTCGGCCTCATGATGGGGTCGAGCCGGCGCATGTGGAAGGCCGCCAACCCGATCGTGCAGTTCCTGCGTCCGGTTTCGCCTCTTGCCTGGTTCCCCATTTGGCTCGTTGCGTTCAAGGACGGAGGCAAGGCGTCGGTGTTCGTGATCTTCATCACGGCGTTGTGGCCCACCGTCTTGAACACCGCGGCGGGGGCTGCCGGTATTCCGAGCGATCAGCGCGATGTGGCCCGAGTGTTCCGATTCGGGCGCCCGGCCTATTTCCGCCACGTGCTGTTGCCCAATGCGTTGCCGTCGATCGTCACCGGGCTCCGACTGTCGATGGGCATTGCCTGGATGGTCATCGTGGCGGTTGAGATGCTTGCGGGCGGTGCGGGCATCGGATTCTTCGTGTGGGATTCGTACAACGCGTCGAACATGCCCGCCGTCATCGCGTCACTGCTCATCATCGGCGCCGTGGGGTTCGCTCTCGACGCTGTGTTCATGCGACTGGCGGCAAAGGTCGCCATTGAGGAGGTGAGGTCATGAGCCTCGAGATCAAGGGCATCTCCAAGACGTTCCACCGCAAGGGCGCCAAGTCGCAACACGTCCTGAGGGATGTCGATCTGACCGTGGAGACGGGGGAGTTCGTCTCCCTGATCGGTCACTCCGGTTGTGGAAAATCGACGTTGCTCAACGTCGTCGCAGGGCTGTTGAGCGCCGACGGTGGAACGATCACCCTGGACGGACAACCTGTCACGACTCCCGGGCCCGATCGCGCCATGGTCTTTCAGCACTATTCGTTGTTCCCTCGACTCAGCCTGTTGGCCAATGTGCGTGAGGCGGCGAAGGCGGCTCGTCCGGATCGTGGAAAGGATCGTCTCGACGAGGTGGTTGAGCGGTACCTGACGGCCGTCGGCCTGTGGGAGCACAAGGACAAGCGTCCCGGGCAGGTTTCGGGCGGCATGGCACAACGTGCTGCGGTGGCGAGGGCCTTCGCGGTCGAGCCGAAGGTGTTGTTGCTCGATGAGCCCTTCGGTGCACTCGATGCACTCACCCGAGCCCGTCTGCAGACGCAGTTGGTCGAGCTGTGGCAGGGTGAGAGCACGACGGAGACCGTCCTGATGGTGACCCACGGCATCGATGAGGCCACCCTGCTGGCCGATCGCATCGTGGTCATGGCCAACCCGCCGGATCCCTCCGTCATCGACGTCATCCCCGTCGAGATCGCCCGTCCTCGTGATCGGGTCACCGTCGTCGATGAGCCCGCCTTCCGCGAGGTTCAGGCCCGTCTGCTCAGACTCCTCACCGACGGTCTCCAGGCGGCCTGATCGGTGGTGCGGTCGCACCACGGAGAATCCCAGCCATCGAGATGCCGGCGAGGTAGAAATCGCGTTCCGCGACGGGTGGACCATGCTCAATCGTCCGATGTCACACGTCCGACGATCCGGGCAGGGTTCCCCGCAACGATGGTGAAGTCCGGGACCTCGAAATCGACAACGGTGGCTGCGCCGACGATCGAGCCGACTCCGATGACCGCACCGGCCAGGAGGATGGCGCGAGCACCGATCCACGAATCCGATTTGAGAACGATCGGGTCGCCCTCCTTATCGGTCGCATCGGGCGAGCCCATCGGCGTCCCCCACGGAGTGCTGCTGATGACGACCTCGTGGCTGACGAAGCAGTGGTCGCCGATGCTGACACCCGCGTTGGTGGAGAAGATGGCTCCGACGATGGTGCAGTAGTCGCCGATCCGGACCTGCCCCTGGGGCCCGAGATCGAAGAAGGTCCCGGCATAGATGCCCGAGTTGCGACCGATCGATACCCCGATCGGCTTTTCGCTCTTGCAGTGAAGGAAAGCGAAACTGCTGTACAGCCAGCCGCCGGCGCCAACGGTCACATTGTCCGGAAGATCAGCAGCGAACCAGTCGTGGGCCAGGCGCGTCATGCTCAGGCTTCCGTGCTCAAGACGGCTGGGTTGCCCTGCACGAACCCGCCGGGCGGGACATCATGGGTCACGACGGCGCCGGCGGCGATGCGGGCACCGGCGCCGATTCGGACGCCTTTGAGCACGATCGCTCCGATTCCGACCTGAGCGTCATTCTCGATGACCACGGGAGCGGTGCGGATGGTCGGTCGGCGAGCCTGGTCGCCTCCCGGCGCGTTGGCGATGGCGTCAAGCCGCCTCTCGACAGGATCGATCGGGTGAAAATCGCTGTCCGCTATCGTGACGTTGTACGAGATCACAACCCTGTCACCCAGGGAGATCGTGTCTGCGCACATGAAGATGGCCCCGACCAGGACACAGTCCCTGCCGATCTCGATGCATCCTGTCGGGTCGACGTTGAAGGTTGTCCAGGTGAACACCGTCGTCCCGTTCCCCAGCACCAAGCCGGGGTCACGTTCACTTCGAAAACGTTCGAAGGTGTCCCGGCGTTCGAGAAAGCAGCCATCGCCCAACCTGATGTTGCTCGCCAGCGATGCGTAGTCCCATCGTCCCCTGAGCTCGTCGCCGGAAGCCATGGGACTAGTTCATGCCCGCGGTGTCAAGCATGTCGGTCAGCACGCGGTCGGCATCGAAGTACCGGCGGGCTATGTCCCGTGCGGCCTCGACGTGGTCCGCATAGGAATCCTCAACCGTACGGATCGCCCGAGCGGCACCATCGAGATCGGAGAACGCGAGCAGTCCGCTGCCGGTCGCGACGAAATCGCTGAATCCTGTGTCCTGGGTGACCACCGGACGCCCAGCAGCGAGATAGCAGACCGACCGACTGCTGAACCATCCCGACCGTGTGGCGACGTAGAAGTTCTTGGCGACGGTGATCTCGCCTCGGGAGCCCTCTACGTATCGGCGGTATTCGGCCGCGGTTCGCGAGATCTCCTGTGCCGACGAAACGTCCCAACCGATGGCACGCCATCGGTTTACAGGCGGATCCGAACCCCCCACGGCGATCCCGAGCCTCATGGGGACGAGTCTCGGGAGCTCTTCCATGTGCACGAACTCGAGTTCCTTTGAGCCGTACTCCCGGCCATCCCAGGCGATGGGGGTCGTGAAGTTGTTCCACGTCATCACGGTGGTCCAGATCGATCCGGGGGAGGAAGGGGACCACGAGTCCAGGATCACCGGAGGACGGGTCACCTTCCAGTCGATCCCATGGTCGGGGAGAAGGCAGGAACCCCTGCCGATGTTCGCTGCATACGTGAAGAAGCTGTCGTGAGCCCGGTACCCGTGGGCTCCATACCAGTTCGGTTTTGCGTCCCACTTCGGGAAGTTCACAAAGTGGTTCCAGCCCGGGTCGGTATCGATGAAGATCTTGCAGGGGGACGCCATGTACTCGTCACGAAGCAGGGTTCCGCCGGAGACGTTCAGGAACAGGTCTGCCTCGGCGACGACCTTGCGGATCTCCTGGGTGCTGACGCCGAACGTGTCTCCCGTCATCCCACGAACGTGCCACTGCTTACCGAGCGACGGCGACAATCGTGCCAATTCCGAGCCGACGAAGGATGCCCCATACGAGTAGTCGGCGCCGTAGTGCCCGGTGCGGGGATCAAACGATTCCCATCCCGTGTCCTCGAGGTACCACACGTCGAATCCCAGTCGCTCCAGTCCAAGTGCATACTGGCCGTAGTCCCACACAACCCCGCCCAAGGGATACGTCGCGATCATGCCGGTCACCACGGCCCGCATGGCTCAGGGCTCCGCGGGGTGGTCGGTGCTCGGAACCGATCCCGGTTGCACCGGCACAGAGAGCGGCGTGAACCAATCCAGGAACGTGGTTCGGACTGCTTGGAGCCGGCGGGTGGCATCGTTCGCGCAGGCGCGAGCGCGCTCGCGCGTATGCGGATCCAACGCCTGATGCATGGCGGCCAACAGCAGGTCGTCATGGAGGTCATCGACCGTGAAGATCAGCTCCCAGCCGATGGCCTCGCACTGGCGCCGGACCTTCGCTCCACCTGCGATCGGGTCGATGACGAGAGGCGGAACCCCGTGCTTCAGCGCCAACACGCAACCGTGCAGACGGGTCGTCACCACAGCGTCCATCCGAGCGATGAGCGACTCGACCTGGCCGGCCGAGTGGTGGCCCGCGTCGTTGGTGTCGAGGCGTGTCTCAATGGGAACGCACGCGACCTGGGTCCGCGTCAACATCCGATCGATCGCGCTGTTTGCATCGTCATGGCGAGCCCGCCGGCCGTATTCATTCTGGTGGTGCACCTTGAGGACTCCCACAACCGGAACCGATTCGGATTGTCCGGCAAACGCAAGGTCAGGCGCGACGGTGCGGGAGCTGTCACGTTCCAGCAGCAGACTGAATGGGTTCCATTTCTCGATGGGATCGAGCATGGAGACGTCGACGCCGATGAGCTCGCAATGCGAAAACGCCGAAAGCAGGCCTGTGAGGGGAGGGCCATTGCCAAACGGCCCACAGACGAAGACAAGACGGGAGTAGTGGTGCGGATCGAGGTGCTCGAGCGATACGCCATCCACGAACGGAACCGCGACCGCGACGTCGTAGGGGATGCGCGCCTCGTTCAACCATTCGCACACGACGTCACGTGCAAGCAGGTCGCCGGCGGTCGCCCCCATCCCCGGGAAGCTGTACCACCCGACGACAAGGGCTCGCCCGCCGCCGGTCCCGTGCTCGATGTGCGTCAATGGACGCGCCTTCTTCGGTGTGTCGCGGCCGGCGTGGCAGCGGCTTGGACGGTCGCCTTGTTGCGGGGTCGCCGCCCGGGCGGTCCGTCAAGGCGTGTTGCCCGTCCGTGATCGATTCTGATCACCTCGTCGCAGCCGTCCAGCGTGGACAGGCGATGCGCGATCATGAAGACGGTTCGATCGGCCATCAGACGTGAGAACGCGGTCATGATCTCCTTCTCCGTCGCTGTGTCGACGGCGCTGGTGGGTTCATCGAGTATCACGATGGGAGCATCGCGGAGGAAGGCTCGGGCGAGTGAGATCCGCTGACGCTCGCCTCCCGAAAGACGGAGCCCACGTTCCCCTACCAGGGTGTCGTACCCGTCGGCCATCTGGGTGATGAAGTCGTGTGCCTCGGCAGCCTCGGCAGCCTTGATGACGTCATCATGGGACGCATTCGGTCGAGCGTAGGCGATGTTGTCGCCGATCGATGCCGAGAACAACACGGCGTCCTGCATCACGATCGAGAACTGCTGTCGGAGATCCTCGATCCGATAGCGGCGCACATCTCGGCCGTCCAGCATGATCATGCCGTTGGTTGGGTCGAAGAACCTGGTGAGCAGGCTGATGAGCGTCGTCTTCCCGGATCCCGTTCGACCGGCGATCCCGACCCTGGTTCCTGCGGGGATGTCGAGATGCACGTCGTTCAGCACGGCGACGTCCGGTTGATACCCAAAGGAAACGCCGATCAGCTGGATGTGCCCGCGAGCCCGTTCGAGCGGCAACGCACGGGGGTGCTCGGGAACATCGCGTGGGGCATCGAGAAGGTCATAGGTCCTTGCAAGGCTCGAGCGATAGGACAACACCTTTGCACCGGCATTGGTCATGGATTCCAGGGGGCGGTAGAGCTCTCGCAGGTAGCCGAGGATGAGGAGCAGACTCCCAAGACTGATCAGCCCCGATCGCACATCCTTGATGCCGACGAACAACACCAGTCCCGTCCCGATGGCGATCGTGGTGCTCACCACGGCGAAGAAGGCGCTCTCCGCCCGGGTGAGACGAATCTGGGCATCCGCACTTTCACGCGACCGCCCCATGAAGCGTTCGTATTCGTGATCCTCCCTTCCGAAGGACTTGACGACGCGCAGGGCGCCGAGCGTTTCGTGCACCCGCTGCATGGCACTGCTCTCCAGACGCTTGGATTCGGCATACCGGGGAAACATTCGTCGGCGGAAATAGAGGTAGTAGACGACGAGAAAGGGCACAACACCGAGCGAGAGGAGGGCGAGCTTCAGGCTGATCGAGAAGATCACGTAGAGCATCGAGCTCAGCGTGACAATGGCCGCGCCAAGGGGAATCAGGGTGTAGACGAAAAGGTTCGGCAGTGCCGTCGTGTCGTACTGGATGCGGTAGAGGGCATCGCTCGTGCCGCGTTCGTCGTGGAAGGAGAACGAAAGACGCTGGGCGTGAGCGAGCACCCGGCCCCGCAACGACATCGTCATGTGTTGGGTGAGGGTGGTCGACAAGACGCTGGTCGCCGCGAGTTGCGCCTGGAAGAGGACGACGATCACCACCTGGAGCACGGCCGCGATGACGAAGATGCCATTGGAGGACCGCTCCACGGAGGCGGGAACCAATGCAGCCAGGAAACCCGGCATCGGTCGATCCCCCAGGCCACTGTCGACCGCTACCTTCAACGGCAGCGGCAGTGCCAGCGAGATGGGCGCGGACAGCAGGCTGATGAAGATCAGCAGCAGAAGTCCACGCAGGTCCCCGCGGGCGTCAAGAAACGCCCGTCGGAGTATGCGGACCTGAGGAGGAGTCTCGTCCTCCCCGCCGTCACCCATCGACCTCGACGCGCTCCGGTCCCAAAGGACTGTCGTCCAGGGAGGAGCCATCCACGCCGGCACGCAACAGGCCTTCGCCCAGCCGCTTCCCGAGTGCCCACCGGTCGACCTGGATGACGAGAACGGCCAGGCCCAACGCCCCCCACCCGACAGCGGCGCTGACCATGACGCCGAGAAGAACGAGGCCGGCAGCCGCCGCCGTGCCGAGCCCCGGTCGGTACTGCACCACGACCTGAGGAACCCAACTCCACGCCACAGCCGTGGTGACCCGTGCATTGACGAAGGGACCGAGCGAAACCTGGACGTCCCAGTCGTCGTGGGGTCTCCCGTAACGCACGGCGCATCCGCGGCCGCGCAACTCCTTCTCCATGCTCGCGAGCAACAGCCAACGATCGCCGAACCAACCGCCACCCGATTCTCCGGCAGGCTGGGTCACACGGGTGCCTCTCACCCTTCCGTAGGTGCGCCAGAACGGTTGCAGGACGTGCAGGGCCCCAATGGTCAACCTCATGCGCAGGGGAAGTGGCTCTGATCGATCGGGGCAGGAGGCGACGGCAACGAGTGCACCGTAGCCGAGCGTGGCCGCCATGGCGAGAGCGACCAGTGTGTACCACGTCGTGGAGACGGTCACTCCTGCGACGAGCCCTACGAGCGCAATGGGCAACACGGCCGGCAGCGACGCGGACGCCCACATGTTCATCCACTCGGAACGCCGTCGAACCACCCGTTGGAACGGCGCTGCACCCTGGTGGCCGTGGTAGACGACCGGGCGGAGCAAGGAGGGCAGGATGCCGGCGCCACCGTAGATCACACCGGCCCAACGGGCCTGGCCCATTCGGTTGAAGCGGTGTCGATGTGGGCCGGCCAACATCTTCTCCGCCTTTCCGTAGCCACGCTGCTGGCGCAGGTAGCCCATGACGGTCGACCGGCGGTGATGGCGGACCTGGGCAGCGTGGGCGAAGGCGATCTCCCTTCCCCGATCGAGCAGCTTCCAACAGACGTCAACATCGTCACCTGCCGAGGTGTACTCGGGATTAAAACCGCCGATGGCCGCCAACTCGTGTTTGCGAAAGGCCATGTTGCATCCCGGAACATGTTCGGCTCGGTCGTCGGTGATCAGCACCTCGAGGGGTCCTCCCGGTGACCGGGCGACCGCTCGCTCGACGAAGCCGGCGCCGTCGACCGGAAGGTTCGGCCCGCCGGTGGCGGCGACCTGTTCGTCGTCGAAGGACATCACCAGGTGGAACGGCCAGTCGGGATGACACCAGGCATCGGCGTCGAGATACGCCACGATGTCGCCGGTCGCAGCCGCCAGGCCCGCGTTGCGTGCACGACTGAGGCCCCCGTGGGGGAGCTCGAGAATGCGGAATGGAAAGCCTCGAGCGATCTCAAGCGTCCGATCGGTGGAACCGTCGTCACACAGGATCACCTCCAGATGCGGGTACGGGCACCCCGTCAGGGACGCCAGGCACTCCTCGATCGTGCGTTCCTCGTTGAAGGCGCACACGATCACCGAGACCTTCGGCCACTCCTCACGCAGTGCCACGATGGGTCTCCGCGCCCAGGCCTCGACGACCTCGAGCGCCGGCTTGGGTCGGCGTTCGAGGTCGGTGACGCCAAAACCCCATCCATCCACCTGCACGCCTGCCACGCCCCAATCGTCGGTCCACGAGAAGACCGTCGCCCCTGCACAACCGGTCTCGTCGACGACGCGCAGCTGTGATGCCAGTGAGCTCGCTTGTGTGTCCTCGCCGTGGACCAGAGAGGGGAGGCCGAGCTCGGTGATGATCAGCGGCCGGTCGAGGGCGACAACCTGAAGATGGCGCAGATATCGGCGGAGGTCGTCGGGGTCCTCGAGGAAGACGTTGAAGCTGACGAAGTCCTGGCCGGCCGGCTCGAGGAACTCGGTGGTGGGGAAGTTCACATAGGTGGCGGAAAGGTCGGACTCGTCGTGGATCAGGGCGATCAGCGAGGAGAGCGTGTCCTCAACAGCGGCGATGCCGTGGACACGCACGATGTCGCCGGGAATCTCGTTGCCCACGGCGATGCCCACGATGTTGTCGCGCCCGTTGCAGCGCGCCACGGCCTCGGCGACTGCCTGTCGGCCGGATGCCCTGATGCGTCGCGAGGCGTCACGACTCGGGCGTGGTTCCATCCGCCAGTCGTGATGATGCAGACCCACGAGCATGCGGAGACCGTATTCCTCGGCGACGTCGAACACATCGGGCGGGGGCAGCTCGTAGGTGCGAACCGTGTTGAGCCCACAATCGGCCATGCGAAGGAAGTCCTTCTTGACCTGCGTCCGCTCGGGGAACGGCTCACCGTCGAGCCTTGGCACGAAGCTGCCGTACGTGACGCCGCGCAGGCGCCACGGAACCCCGTCGAGCGCGAATGCCTTGCCGTCGGGAACGACTCGTCCGCTCATCGCACGAGCGAGTTGGTGGTGCGCCCGATCCCCTCGAAGACCAGGCCCGCTGCGACGATCTTCTCCGGCTCGAAGATCCCTCGCCCGTCGACGAAGAGGCGGCCCCGCATGCGATCGAGCAGGACGTCGAACTCCAGCGCTCGATACTGGGGCCAGTCGGTGACCAACACCACCGCATCGGCCTGCTCGGCAGCCTCGTATGCGTCATCCACAAGAAGTACTTCGGGAACCTGAGGCAGGGACTTGACCACGGGGTCGTGGGCGACGACGGAGGCTCCACCCTCGACCAACCATCTCGCGATGTCGAGTGCCGGCGCGTCCCGCAAGTCGTCCGTGTCGGGCTTGAACGCGAGCCCCAGAAGCCCGATCCGCCGGCCGCGCAGGCCGTGGAGTCGGCGGCGCAGCTTGCGGACGACCAGCCCGCGCTGCCACCGATTGACCTCGATCGTTGCCCGGAGGAGCCGGGCGTCGTACCCGTGGTCGCCTGCTGCCGCAACGAGCTCGGCGACGTCCTTGCCGAAGCAGGAGCCGCCCCACCCGATGCCGGCGTCGAGGAAGGGCCGCCCGATCCGACCGTCCAGGCCGATGGCGTCGGCCACCTCCGCGACGTCGGCGCCGACGAGCTCGCACACATTGGCGATCTCGTTGGCAAAGCTGATCTTCATCGCGAGAAAGGCGTTTGCGGCGTACTTCACCGTCTCTGCGGTGGTCAGCCCGGTGCGCACGAGGTTTGGTAACTTACGGCGAGCTGCACCATCGAATGCCTGATCGAGAATGGGCCCGTACACCTCCGTCAAGAGCTCGAGGGCGGCGGGCTCGTCGCTTCCCAACACGACCCGCTCAGGGTGGAGGAAGTCGTCCACGGCAGAACCCTGGCGCAGGAACTCGGGGTTGGAGACCACGGAGAACGGGATCCTCGGCTGGGAACGGCCGGCCATGGCATCCTCGAGTGTGGTCTGCAGCCATTGCCCGCTGCCGATGGGCACCGTGCTCTTGGTCACCAGCGTCTTCGGGCCGTCCATTGCCTCGGCGATCGACTCCACTGCATGCCGGAGGAACTGCACATCGGAGCGGCCGTCGTCCCCCGCCGGGGTGCCGACGCACAGGAACACGATGTCGGCTGCCCCGATTGCGTCGTCCACGTCGCTGGTGAAGCGGAGATTTCCACGCTCGAGACCCATGGCGATGAGTGGATCGAGTCCGGGCTCGAAGAACGGCGCCCGTCCCAGACGCAACCGGGCGCACTTCGCCTCGTCGATCTCGAGTCCGACCACCTCGTGGCCTACGTGGGCGAGGCAGGCTGCCACTACGGTTCCCACATAGCCACTGCCGACGACCGCTATGGATTCGGGCATGTCGCACTCCTGTATCCTTCTGGCCCCCGTCTGGCTCCCCCCGGTCCTCAACAAGGCTTTGACGCGGCCGACGCTAGTTCCCCCCTGAGGACGCAATGTATCGAGAATGAAAATGGAGGATGAAACTGCTCAGCGGGGCTGCGCCGAGGGCCGGCACGGCCCTTGCGCAGACGACGATCTAACCTCGTCGCTGTGCTGCGCCTCCACGACACGGCCACCGACGAGGTGCGTCCCCTCGAACTTCGCCGACCCGGCCAGGTGTCGATGTACGTGTGCGGGCCGACGGTCTACGACGTTCCCCACATCGGGCACGGTCGTGCCGTGCTCGTCTACGACGTGCTGCGTCGCTATCTGACCTGGTGCGGCCTCGAGGTGCGCCTGGTCTCGAACATCACCGACATCGACGACAAGATCATCAAGCGGGCGAATGTCGAGGGGCGCGAGGCGGGGGAGGTGGCCGCCGAGTTCGAGCATGCATGGTACGCGGCCATCGACCGCCTCGGGGTCCTGCGGCCGACCGACGACCCGCACGCCACGGCCTATGTCGAGCGCATGGTGGCCCTGATCGAGGAGCTGATCGATCAAGGCGCTGCCTACGAGACGAGCAGGGGCGTGGAGCTCTCGGTCGATCGAGTACCCGGGTACGGCTTGCTCACCAACCAAGCGCTCGACTCCCTGCAGTCCGGCGCACGGGTCGAGATCGAGGCGGACAAGCACAACCCGCTCGACTTCGCCCTCTGGAAGAAGGCGAAGCCCGACGAGCCCGCCTGGCCCTCGCCCTGGGGCCCCGGACGTCCGGGCTGGCACACCGAGTGCGTCGTCATGGCCCTCGATATCCTCGGCGAGGGCTTCGACCTGCACGCCGGCGGGCTCGATCTGAAGTTTCCCCATCACGAGAACGAGCGGGCCCAGGCTGTCGCGCTGGGCCGTGACTTCGCCCGGCACTGGATGCACCATGCCTTTGTCGAGGTCGCCGGCGAGAAGATGGGCAAGTCGCTGCACAACTTCACGTCGCTGACCGACCTCCTGTCGCGAACCGACGGCCGGGCCTATCGGCTGTTGGTGCTCCAATCCCACTATCGCTCGCCGCTGGAGGTGACGCCCAACACCGTCGATCAGGCAACGCGGAGCCTCGCCGGTCTCGACAACTTCGCCCGGCGTTCTGTCGCCGTCCCACCTGAAGCGGTGCCCGACGAGGCGACGATGGAGCGGTTTCGTGCAGCGATGGACGATGACCTCGACACGCCGGGCGCCATGGCCGTGCTTTTCGACGCGGTGCGCCGAGCAAATGTGGCCTTCGATGGAGACGTGGCTGCGCAGGCAACCGTCGCTCCACTCGTTGCCGCAGTTCGGACGATGACCGAGGCGGTCGGGCTCGAGTTGCGTGCCGAGGACGAGGTGCCCGACGACGACACCCTGGATCTCGTTCGCCGGCGTGACGAGGCCCGGGCAATCCGAGACTGGCCGGCAGCCGACCACCTGCGCGATGCGCTGATCGCTCTCGGCTATGTCGTCGAGGACTCGGCCGATGGCACGAAGGTGCGTCGGGCATGAGACGCAACAGCTCGCGTCCCCCACTGCCGCCCGGGTTCGGAACGATCTGGGTCAGCGTCGCGCTCGACCTCGTCGGGTTCGGGATCGTGCTGCCGATCCTGCCCCTCTATGCGGAGGACTTCGGGGCGTCGCCGACCAAGGTCGGCATGCTTGTCGCCTCGTTCTCCCTGATGCAGCTGATCTTCTCGCCCATCTGGGGTCGGTTGTCCGATCGGATAGGCCGAAAGCCGCTGTTGTTGTTCTCGCTGGTCGGAACCGCCGTCGGCAGTCTCCTCACCGGACTCGCCGGTTCGCTGTGGTTGCTCTTCGCTGCGCGCGTCATCGACGGCATCAGCGGCGCAAGTGTGTCGGTTGCCCAGGCCTCGGTGGTCGATCTCGCGCCTGCCGATCAGCGGCCTCGCCTGTTGGGCATGCTGGGGGCGGCCTTCGGGGTGGGCTTCGTACTCGGACCGGCCCTCGGTGCATTGGCTGCGCTCGGTGACCACCGGCTCCCGTTCTTCCTGGCGTCAGGCGTCGCTGCGCTCAACGCGTTGGTCGCGTGGCGTCGATTGCCCGAGACCCACCCCAGCGAGTCCCGGGCGCGCGCCCGCGAGGATGCCGAAAGGCTCTCGGGTGGATCCGGGGAGAGATGGTTCGACATGCCCGGGGTGTTGCCACTCGTGCTGGTTGCGTTCATGGCGTTGGTTGCGTTCAGTGCGTTCGAGGCCACCTTCGCGCTCCTGGGTGAACGGCGTTTCGAGTTGACACAGGCCTCGACCGGAGCCGTCTTTGCCGGCATCGGCATCGTCATGGTGGGGGTTCAGGGGGGTTTGGTGCATGCCGCTGCCAAGCGATTCGGCGAGATGCGAGCGCTCCAGGTCGGCCTGATGCTCAATGCCGCCGGCCTGATGGTCCTCGCCGATGCGCATCGTTGGCCCGAGCTCATCGCGGCGCTGGCGCTGTTGGTCGTGGGTCAGGGCCTGGTTGCACCGATGGCAACGTCGCTGGTCGGTGGACGTGCTCGCAGCGATCGGCGTGGCGCCGTCCTCGGCGTGCAGCAGTCTGCGGGCAGCCTCGCCCGGGTGGTGGGCCCGGCCCTGGGGGGCTTCCTCTTCCATCATGTCGGCGTCGGGGCACCGTCGTGGTTCGGCGCCGGCCTGTCCGGCCTTGCCGTTCTCCTGGTGGTGACTTCTCGGAGGATGGAACAACACGTTACCGTTGGGTAACTTCCATCCCTCTCACACTCCGAGGTAATCCTCCGTGTCCTTCTCACTCGAACTCAACGACGACCAACTCGAGCTCCAGAAGTGGGTTCACGACTTTTCCGCCAATGTCATTCGCCCCGCCGCTCATGACTGGGATGAGCGGGAGGAGACGCCATGGCCGATCATCCAGGAGGCAGCCAAGATCGGCCTCTACGGCTGGGAGTTCCTGATGAACGCCAACATGGACGCTTCGGGCGTGACCATGCCGGTGATCATCGAAGAGCTGTTCTGGGGCGACGCCGGTATCGGTCTCTCCATCCTGGGCACGGGCCTGGCCGTGGCCGGCATCGTCGCCAACGGGGCGCCGAACCAGATCTTCGAGTGGCTGCCCCAGTGCTTCGGAACGCCCGAGAAGCCTGAGCTGGCAGCGTTCTGCGTGTCCGAGCCCGACGCAGGTTCCGACGTGTCGAGCCTGCGGACCCGGGCCGTCTACGACGAGGCCAACGACGAGTGGGTGCTCAACGGAACCAAGACCTGGATCACCAACGGTGGCATCGCGGCGGTGCACGTGGTTGTCGCCTCGGTTGACCCCACACTCGGGGCTCGTGGTCAGGCCAGCTTCATCGTCCCCCCCAACACCAAGGGCCTGAGCCAGGGTCAGAAGTTCCAGAAGCACGGCATTCGAGCCAGCCACACCGCCGAGGTGGTGCTCGACGATGTGCGCATCCCCGGCACCTGTCTGCTCGGGGGCAAGGAGAAGCTCGACGAGCGCCTCGCCCGCGTGCGCGAGGGCAAGAAGTCCGAGGGCCAGGCGGCGATGGCCACCTTCGAGGCAAGCCGTCCCGCCGTGGGCGCCCAGGCGCTCGGCGTTGCCCGTGCCGCCTACGAGTACGCCCTGGACTACTCCAAGGAGCGCAGGCAGTTCGGTCGAGCGATCGTCGAGAACCAGGCCATCGCCTTCAAGCTTGCCGACATGAAGACCCGCATCGATGCCTCACGTCTGTTGGTGTGGCGCGCTGCATGGATGGCTCGCAACGCGAAGCCGTTCACCGCCGGAGAGGGCTCCATGTCCAAGCTGTACGCAAGCGAGACGGCGGTCTGGGTTACCGAGCAGGCCATCCAGATTCTGGGCGGTTACGGCTACACCCGGGAGTACCCGGTTGAGCGCTGGCACCGTGACTCGAAGATCTTCACCATCTTCGAGGGCACCTCCGAGATCCAACGCCTTGTCATCAGCCGGGCCATCTCGGGAGTCAGGGTCCAGTAGTTTCGCCGGGATTCAGTCCTCGATGCGATGGATCCCGCGGAGTCCTGCCCAGGCGAGGTCGGCAACCTGAAGCGCCACGACGGCCGGGTCGAGGTCGAGCCCTCGGTTGATCCAGTGCCGACCGGTCCCGGTGGCCATGCCAACGATGCCGTGGGCGAGCAGGCGGCGGTGGTCGGGATCGAGGTTGGCGTCGATGAGCCTTCCCACGGTGGCGGCCATCACCGACTCGATGGCCATCGCGGTGGCGGTGAACTCGGGGTCCGCCTGGTCCTGACTGGCGAGAAGCACCGTCATGGCGCTGCGCTGCTCCTTCACAAAGCGAAAGTACGCGGAGAACCCCGCTGCCACCTGAAGACGAGGTGAGCCGGCGCCTGCAGTGGCTTCCGCGATGTGGTCTTCGAGCTGCGTGCCGACCTCGGCCAGCACGCTCAGGTAGAGCTCACGTTTGGAGGTGAAGTGCTGGTAGAGGACGGGTTTGGTGACACCGGCCGATTCGGCCACCTGATCCATGACCGTGTCGTGGTAGCCGTGGGCCGCGAACACCTCGAGTGCAACGTCGAGAAGCTGGCGACGGCGGGCATCGGCGGGCAGGCGAACGGCTGACATGTGTGCCGAACCCTAACAAAGCCACTCTTCGTGGGGACAACGAGTGCCCGGCTCACCCTGTGCCGAGGACAACCTTGATGCCGCAAAGGAGGTTCGGTGCCGAGAGGCGAATTGCATGGTGATGGCACGCGCAGCCAAGCGACCTTCGGGCCCCTCTCGGACCCGCCTCCGCCCGCCCGAACCGTTTCGCCCCGAACCCGGTGTTCCCGGAACGGGTGTGACGCTCCTTGCCCTGCGTGTCCATCGGGCCCGTGCGCGGATGGGCTGCTCACCCGGCTTCGATGATCCCTTCCTGTGGGGTGACGTCACCGACTGAGTCTCGCCACCGACGGGGAACGCTGCTCAGGCGAGCAGCGCCGCGATCGCGGCGGGAGCGTCGGTGGGGAGGCTGATCTCGACGCACGAGCCGTTGCCGGCGCGGGCGAGGAGATTGGCCTCCTCGGCATCACCGGTGGGTGCGAGCACGTGGACCGTGTCGAGGTGACGGGCCTGGCCGAGCGGGTCGTTGCCCGCCGTGGCCCGGCCATCCGACAACACGATGGTGACCTTGTGCGATGCGTTGGAACGTTCGAGCTGGCGACGTGCGGCCTGGAGGGCAAGGGCCAGGTCGGTCACGCCGTGCCCTCGCAGGGAGAGCACGTCGTCGACCACCCGTTCGACGGGGCGATGCTCACCTTGGGCCTTGACCACGACGGCATCGCGTGCGAAGGAGATCACGCTGTAGTCGTCGTCACCCTGGCGAAAGGCGACTGCTGCGGCGGCGACGGCCATGGTGGCGAGTCGCCGGCCGCCCATCGAGCCGCTCCGGTCCACCACCAGGCACAGCGCGGTCATCGGTCGACCCCACCTGCGAACCCAGAGGTCGTCGAGCGAGGGAGGCTCTCCGGCTGCTCGGGAATCGGCAAGTGGCTCGATGCTTGCGTCGAGATCGAGGTCCCCGCCGTCGGCGGCTCGGGCTCGGCGCAGGCGTCCGATGCCTCGCCGGTCGGCTCGACCGGTGCGGGCGATGTCAACCATGATGCGACCTGCGAGTTGACGGGCAAGGCTGCGAAGGACGGGGTCGGTCGTGCCGGTCAACTCGGCGAGCATCGTCAAAGCCTGGTCGGGGTCACGATCGAGAAGATCACCCAAGGCGTCCTCGTCGAGTTGACCGACCTCCGGGGAGATCTGCTCGAAGTTGGGGTTCCTGGCAAGCGATTGGCGCGCTGTGGTTTGGCGCTGCGCGTCGGCAACGGCCTTGCGGGCTTGTTCGCCCTCTTCGATCAGGCCTTGGCCGGGCCCGGTGTCGTTGTGGCCGGGCCCATCACTTTTCCCTGATCGGGCTCCGGGCTGTCGTCGGAGGTCAGGAAGATCGAGGCCCACAGGGCCCGGACCAGGTCATCGGCGCTGCGACCGCAGCCTTCATGGATGCGGATGCGCCCGCTCAGTGCGGCCAACGCGGCATCGAGCCCCACGTTGATGCTCCCGATGGGCTCTGCACGCAACTCGGCCAGGTTGACGGCGACGAGCACCATGTCGATCGCCCCTCGCACCGAGGATCCGACCCGGATGTCGCTGTGGTCGCGAGTGGCACGGGTGAGATCGATGACCTTTGCCATCCAGGATTCGTCAGGCTGATTCGGTGTGGCGCCCTCGGTTGCGCGACGGAGGATCTCGAGCTCATCGGATGCCTCCTGGTAGCCCATGGCGACTCGACAGGTCCGGTCGTAGATCGCCGAGCTGATGCGTGCCGTTCCCACGGCGTCGAACGGGTTCATCGCCGCGACCAGGCGGAAACCGGGAGCAGCGACGATGTGGCCGAGCCGAGGCACGTGCAGCTCTCGCTCGGCCATCACGGTGACCAGGACGTTGAGGGTCTCCTCGGGAACGCGGTTGATCTCCTCGAGATAGAGCAGTGAGCCGTCCCGCAACGCGGTGACCAGGGGCCCATCGACAAAGGTGTCGGGTACGTAGCCCTCGTGCAGGACACGCGAGGGGTCGTGTGATCCGATCAGGCGCGCCGGCGTGAGCTCCGCGTTGCCCTCGACGAACTCGAACCCGACGGCAAGCTCACGGGCCACGGAGCGCAACAGGGTGGACTTGCCCGTCCCCGGTGGACCTTCCAGCAGGACATGGCGTTGCGCGGCGAGTGCCGCAACCACGACCTCGGCTTCTCGGCGACGCCCGACGACCTGGCTCACCAGGCCGTCGAGCAGCTGCCGAGAAGACGTCTGCGCTTGACCGAGGGTCACCGACGATCAGTCGTAGACAAGTACGCCGCGGATGTTCTTGCCGTCGCGCATGTCCTGGTAGCCCTGGTTGACTCCGTCGAGCGGGTACGTGCGGGTGATCATCTCGTCCAGCAGCAACTGGCCGGAACGGTAGAGCTGGAGCAGCTTGGGAATGTCGGCACGGGGGTTGGCCGAGCCGAAGAGCGAGCCACGGATCTCCTTTTGCATGAGGGTGAGATCCATCAGCGACATCTTCACATCGAAGTTGAACGTGGGGGCGAGGCCGGTGATCACGGCTCGGCCGTTCTTGGCCACCAGCGCCATGATCGGCATCATCTCGTTGCCGTCGACCACGCCCGGCGTGACGAGGACCTTGTCGGCCATCTGTCCCCAGGAGATCTCGGTGACGATGCCCATCGCCTCGAAGACGTCCTTTGCCGTGTGGGTGGCTCCGAACTCCTGCGCCTGCTCACGCTTGAACTCCACGGGGTCGACCGCGACGATGTGGCGTGCGCCGGCAAGGCGGGCTCCCTGCACCGCGCTCATGCCGATACCGCCGATGCCGACCACCACCACCGTGTCGCCGGGGCCGATCTCGCCTGCGTACACGGCTGACCCCCAGCCGGTGGTGACGCCGCAGCCGACGAGACATGCCTTGTCGAGGGGGATGTCCTTCTCGATCTTCACGCAGGATGCCTCGTTGACGACGGTGTGCTCGGCGAAGGTGCCCAGCATGCACATCGTGCCGATGTCCTTGCCCTGTGCGTGGAAGCGGTAGCTGCCGTCGTAGAGCGAACCGCCCTGCATGATCTTGGAACCGAGGTCGCAGAGGTTCTGATGGCCCGTCGAGCACATGCGACAACGCCCACAGGCCGGCATGAACGCGAAGACCACATGATCGCCCACCTCGAGGTCGGTCACGCCTTCCCCGAGCTCGAGGATGACACCGGCGCCCTCGTGGCCTCCGATGCAGGGAAGTGGAGCGGGAAGATCACCGGTGACCAGGTGTTCGTCGGAGTGGCACATGCCCGACGCAGCGAGCTTCACGAGGACCTCACCGTGCTTGGGTGGGTCGAGTTCGACCTCCTCCACGCTCCAGTCCTGCTTCACGTTCCACAAAATTGCTGCCCTGGTCTTCATGGCCGGTGGCTCCCCTCTCGACGAACGAACGGGAGTCACGCTAGCGCATCGGCGGGCTCGACGGCCTTGGTTCCTGAGGGCTCCGAGACGCTCGGTCGGGACGGGGACGTCACCGACGTTCTACCGCTGTCCGGCCCCGAGGCCCACGACCTGACGCGGAATCGCTCCGTTTGACCTGTGGGTCCTGACGAACGGTGAGTGGTCAACCGGGCTTCATGAGGCAGTCATGCCGGCATCGACCGGGAGGGCGGCCCCGGTGATCGCGTCGGCATCGCGACTGCACAGCCAGGCTGTCGCCGCGGCGACCTCGTCGGGGGTGATGAGGCGGGGCAGCAGGTGGTGCTGGACGAACTCCTCGGTGCTCTCCAGTCCGTAGACGACGGCGCTTGCCGCGAGCATGGCGGTGGTGGTCGAGCCGGGACAGATGGCGTTGGCGGTGACGCCCAGGGAACCGAGCTCCGCGGCGATGCTGCGGATGAACCCGAGCACCCCGTGCTTGGCGGCGGCATAGGCGGCCAGCTGCGGCATGCCGGTGACCGCCGCAGCGGAGGCGATCGCCACGAAGCGCCCGTGGCGGGGCTCCGGCCTCGCGAGAAGAGCGGGAACGGCGGCAGTGGCGAGCCGCCAAACGCCGGTGAGGTTGATGTCGATCAACGCCTCCCAGACCTCATCGGTGGTCTCCCATGCGGGCGGCCCGCCGGCGATCGCACCCGCACAGGCCACCGCGGCGTCGAGCCCGCCGAAGCGGCGCACCGTCGTGGCAACCGCCTCGTCGAGCTCCTCCTGGGAGCGGACATCGCCGACGAGCGCCAGCGCATCTGGCCCGCACGCGGCCAGGGTCGCATCGAGGTCCATCCTGGTGGCGAGCGGGTAGGGGAGCGCCGAGTTCTCGGCGCACGCATCGAAGAGGGCCACGGCCCAACCGTCCACCGCCAGGCGTCGGGCCGTCGCTGCCCCGACGCCTCGAGCCCCGCCGGTGATGAACGCCACCGGGCGATCGAGCGACGAGCTCATGAGGCTCGACACTCCGTCATGCGCGGATGGTCCGGGTGATGAAGGTTCGCTGAAGACAGCAGCCACGCGGCAAAGGCACTCCCACGCGGCAAAGGTACTCCGTGAAGTTGCCCGCCAGGTTCACCTGACCGCCATTCGGAGGCGCGGGGCGTCGCGACCGGGGCGCCGGGGCCCGCGGCGTCGGGCCCGCCAGTCCGCTATTGGGCGCTTCGACGAGGGCGTTCCGCTTCCTCGGTTCGTGGCTCACCGGCTCCGTACAGGGCGGTGCGATCGCGGCCGGCCTTCTTGGCCTCATAGAGGGCGTGGTCGGCGTTCTCGAGCGTGTGGTTGGGAAGGACTCCCATCCGGTGCACGGCGACACCGGTGCTGAAGCCGGTGGCCGGGCCGGTCTCGTTCCAGCCCTCGCGGAGACGCTCGATGGTCTGCACGGCGTCGGGTCCGCTGCGGTGCAGGATCAACAGGAACTCCTCGCCGCCGTAGCGGGCCAGGTGGTCCTCGTCCCGGAGTTGGCTCCGGAGGTATTCGGCGAGGGCCTTCAGAACCTGATCACCCTGGGCATGGCCAAGGGTGTCGTTGACCTCCTTGAAATGGTCGAGGTCGAGCATGGCAACCGCGTCGCCGACCTGGAGACGGGCGAGGACGGCGTTGCCATGACGACGATTGCCCACGCCCGTGAGCTCGTCGCGCAAGGTGGCGTCGACGAGGGTCTGGGTTGCCCATGAGCGTTCGAGCGCCAAGCCGGCCTGGGTCGCATACGTGTGCGCGAGGTCCTGGAGGAAGGGGTCGTCGGGATCTTCGGTGACGAGGAAGAGCACACCCAGATTTTCACCGCTGCCTCGGATCGCAACCGCAGCAGCCTGGGGACATCCGAGCTCATCGGGAGCCCTCACCTTGGTGAGGGCGCCGTTCGTCAGCGTGTGGTGCACGGTTGGCGTCAGCCAGGGGTCCAGACGGACGGCTCGGGGTTCACGGGGCCAGTTCGCCGAGCCGGCGCCGAGGAGGGATCCGTCCGCCTCGAGAAAGGTGACGAGGGCGGCGGTGGCATGGAGCGGTTCGAGGGCCATCCGAGCGACGTGATCGGGAAGCGATGGTGCCTCGTGCGGTTGAGCGAGTGTTGCGGAGACGGCGACCAGGGCATGCATGCCGTGAAGACGTTCGTGGTCGGTCGACGCCGCCAGCCGGAGTTGTTGGGCCATGGCCGCAAGTGCCTCGCCCACCAGCAGTCCGACGGGCACGACGATCAACGAAGCGGCAACGCCGCCCATCACACCGCCGACGATGGGGCGGTAGAGGAGCGGGCCGAGAAAGGTGATCACGGCCAGGGGGGCGAAGCGCACCGAGGTCCAGCGAGGGTGTGCGATGCCGATCCACGTGAAGATCACGATGCACAACGCCCCATAGGCATGGGGGAGGCTCACGTCAAGAGTGCCTGCCGTGGCGACGAGAGCGAAGGCGAAGCGGGCGAGCCACAGGTTGGCTCGGGGGGGCCAGCGATCCCACGGCGCGACGAGGGCGAAGATGCCGACAGCCCAGGCACTGACGACGATGGCGACCATGACGATCCTGTTGTCCCTGATGACATCGGGAAGGGCGACCAGGAGCACGCCGAGGGTGCCGCAGCCCAGGTACAGCAGGCCGGCGAGCCTTGCCATCGATGTGGCCGAGAGCGAGCTGTCGATCTGGCCGCTCACGGGACGCACGCGCTTCATCGTTCACCTGGCGTGCCGGCCACTCGGGCTTCCGCCACCGGTGCTTCGAGCATCGGGCGCGCGGCGTTGTCCGGGATGGGGCCGGGGGTGCTTCCGTACAGGGCGGTGCGATCGCGGCCGGCCTTCTTGGCCTCATAGAGGGCGTGGTCGGCGTTCTCGAGCGTGTGGTTGGGAAGGACCCCCATCCGGTGCACGGCGACACCGGTGGTGAAGCCGGTGGCCGGGCCGGTCTCGTTCCAGCCCTCGCGGAGGCGCTCGATGGTCTGCACGGCGTCGGGTCCGCTGCGGTGCAGGATCAACAGGAACTCCTCGCCGCCGTAGCGGGCCAGGTGGTCCTCGTCCCGGAGTTGGCTCCGGAGGTATTCGGCGAGGGCCTTCAGAACCTGATCACCCTGGGCATGGCCAAGGGTGTCGTTGACCTCCTTGAAATGGTCGAGGTCGAGCATGGCAACCGCGTCGCCGACCTGGAGACGGGCGAGGACGGCGTTGCCATGACGACGATTGCCCACGCCCGTGAGCTCGTCGCGCAAGGTGGCGTCGACGAGGGTCTGGGTTGCCCATGAGCGTTCGAGCGCCAAGCCGGCCTGGGTCGCATACGTGTGCGCGAGGTCCTGGAGGAAGGGGTCGTCGGGATCTTCGGTGACGAGGAAGAGCACGCCAACCGTCCCGCCGCTGGTGACCAGGGGAACGGCCAAGGCGGCCGGAACGCCGAGCCCCTCGATGTCGGTCACGATCGGCAGCGCTCCGGCGACGTTCGCCTCGCAGATCATCAGGTCGCGAAGAACGGGGATGTTCCACGATTCGATCCGGACATCCTCCGGTGGGATCGGCCACTCGCATGCTCCCGTACCTGCCAAGGACCCGTCGGCCTCGACGAAGGTGATCAGTGAGCCCGTGACGCCGAGGGAGGGGATCGCCATGCGGGCGATGCGTGTCGGCAACAGTCGGGACTCGTGTGGCTCTGCGAGCAACTCGGAGACCGCCACCAGCCGTCGGATGCCGGCGAGACGTTCGCGGTCGAGCAATTGTGCATCCCGCAATCGCTGACCCATCCAGGCAAGGACCTCACCCACAAGGACGCCCGTGGGGACAACGATCGCCGTGGCCGGAGCGAGATCCAGGCCACCCATGGGGCCGGGCTGGTGGAGGATGGCGATGAAGAAGAGCAGACCGACGGGGATCGCGAACTTGGTGGGCGTCCCACGCGGGTGCGCGATGCCCATCCAGGCGAAGATCGTGGTGAACATGGCGCCGAATCCCTGTGGGATCGTGGCCGAGAAGGTGTTGGCCGTCGTGACCAGCAAGAAGGCGGCTACTGCGAGGAGGAGGCTTGCCGACCGGGGCCAACGATTCCAGGGGGCCAGGAGAGCGAAGACGCCCAGGCACAGCCCCATGGCGCAGGACGCCAGGACGATCGGTCGGTGCAGCCCTTCGATGTGGAGCGGTAGTAGGAGCACGACGGGCCAACCCACCGCGGAACCGACCAGCAGGATCCCGGCAAGGCGACCCATGGCGCGTGGTGAGAGGGAGGACATCGGTAGTGGTATCGGCAGCAAACAGGGCCGTCTGAGCGGTCGCTGTCTGACCGGTCGCCGTCTCACCGGATCCCTCGGGTACTCGGGGTAACCTCGTGACCGTGGGTGCCGGTCGGTTGTTGACACTGGTGGTTCTGCTGCTCGTATCCACCGCCGGTTGCTCGAGTTCATCGGGCGAATCCGGCGCCCCAAACGACGGTCTCGGCGAGTCGGCCGGCTCGACGGCGCCACCGAGCGCCGGGACGACCAAGGCGCCGGCCACGACCTCTCCCACCTCGACAACCTCGACAAGCATCCGGCCGAGGGCAGCCGCCGATCCGGTTGCTCTCGGCACCCAGATCAGGTTGGCCGAGGGAGCGATTCGGGATGCCGCGACGACACCCGTCGCCCTTGCTGTGGCTGCCCGTACCCAACAGGTCGCCTATCGGGCTCTCGTGCTGCACCCGGAGTGGGATGCTCAGGTTGTGGCCGGCCTGCCTTCCGAGCTCCGGACGGTGATGGAGGCGAACGTCACCGCCGGACGGGAGTTGCGCCAACTGGTTCGCAAACCCAAGGACACCCTTCCGGCGTGGCGCATCGTCGAGCCCGAGCCGATCGACGTGTTGCGAAAGGCCTATGAGGCCGGCGAGGCCGCCTACGGAGTGCCCTGGGAGTATCTGGCGGCGGTCCACCTCACCGAGACGCGGATGGGACGGATCCGGGGGGTGAGCACCGCCGGCGCACGCGGGCCCATGCAGTTCCTACCGAGCACCTGGGAGGCCTACGGACAAGGGGACATCGAGAACACACACGACGCCATCGCCGCAGCCGCTCGATATCTCGCCGCAAACGGCGCGCCTGAGCGCATGGCGGACGCGCTGTACCGGTACAACCCGACGCCTCGTTACGTGACCGCCGTGACGGCCTATGCCACGCAGATGGAGGCCGACGAGCGTGCCTTTCAGGCGTACTACCACTGGGAGGTCTACTACGCGACGACGTTGGGCGACGTGTTGTTGCCCGTCGGCTTCAGCCTGACCGAACCGCGTTCGGTCACCCCGGCTGATCTCTGATCGCCGGTTCTCGGTCACCGGGCCGGTGTTCCGGGGCAGGTCAATCCGGTCCGTGACCAGCCGGTTCGTGCCGATCACTCCTCCCTCCAGGCGCCGTCCCGTGCCACAACGGTTTCTCCAAATGGAGGCCCCTCCTATTCCCCAATTCTCGTAGCATGGGGCCATGAGCGAGGAGACGCATGACCTTCCGGCCGATGAAGACGAGTGGCGCCGACGCCTGACTCCCGAGCAGTTCGCTGTCACCCGACAATGCGGTACCGAGCCCGCATTCACCGGCAGGTATTGGGACCATCATGAGGACGGCACCTACCGCTGTGTGTGCTGTGGCGTCGAGCTGTTCGACGCCGACACGAAGTTTGATTCCGGCACCGGCTGGCCGAGTTTTTGGGCGCCTCTCGACGACAGTCGTGTCACGCTTCTCGACGATTTCGAATATGGCATGAAGCGCACCGAGGTGCGTTGTGCGAAGTGTGACGCGCATCTCGGCCACGTGTTCCCGGATGGTCCGAACCCGACCGGCCTGCGCTACTGCATGAACTCCGCGTCGCTCGATCACGAACCCCGCACGGCGAGCGGGTAGCCACCAACTGGCTGGGCGTGCTGTCGACGCGAAGGTGCCAACGCCGTTGGACGTTCGACACCCCCTTTCTCGCCCCGCCGCCCCCCTGTTCCTCTGATGCTGCGGTACACGTTCGTCGGTAGAGGATCGACGGCACGTCGAATTCCCGAACGGGGATTGTACGGTTGTGGCTCGTGGATCGACCACCGCCCCCGGAGTTGCTCGCGTTCCTGACGCCGTACGCCGACGCCGTCGTCGAGCTTGCGCTCGCACTACGGGCCCGGGTGCTCGAATCGCTCCCCAACATGCACGAGGTGGTGTGGGATGCGACGAACGCCGTGACCGTCGGGTACTCACCGACGGCGCGTTGGCAAGATGGGCTCTGCCACACCCCGGTGTATTCGCGCCACGTGAACCTGGGGTTCGACAACGGTGCCGGCCTGCCGGATCCGCTCGGAATCCTCGCAGGAACGGGCACCCGGGTCCGCCATGTGAAGATGCGCACCGTCGAGGACGTCGCGGCCGCCTGGGTGCCCGAGTACCTCTCGGCTGCCGCCAGGCAGGCTGGTGTTGGGACCGACGCCGGCGACAAAGGGCTCACCGTCCGTCGGTCGGCTGGGCCCAGGCGCCGGCCATCCTGACGGCGGCAGTGAAGTGGGGCTGGTTCGTCGACCGACAACTACGTCAGAGCGATCATGGACCGCTTCGGCGTGCACACCAAGACCGAGGCGGTCGACCTCGCCCTCCGACATCTTGCAGGACAGCCGATGACGCGTGAGGAGGCGCCGGCGATGCATGGCGCGCATGCGATCGACAAGATCCCGCATGACGACGCACCGACGGGGATCGCGTGATCCTCGTCGACACGTCGGCATGGGTCGAATACGACCGGGCAACCGGGAGCTCGGTCGACCGACGCCTCACCGAACTGATCGCCGGCGAAGACCAGATTGCGGTGACCGAGCCGGTGATCATGGAACTACTGGCAGGTGCGCGCGGTGACGACCGTGAGGCGGACCTGCGACGGCTGCTTCTGCGCTTCAACCTCCTGCGGTTCGACCCGGTGGTGGACTTCGACGCTGCGGCGCGCGTCCATCGAGCCTGCAGGCTCGTGGGCGTCACGCCCCGAGGGATCGTCGATTGCATGATCGCCTCCGTCGCTCACCGGCACGGGACCAAGCTGCTTGCCCTCGACGCGGATCTTGATCGCGTCGCCGACGTCGTCGGCATCGAAATGGACAAGGCATGACAGCGATCTGGACACCGGACGGGACGACAGAGCGCGACGCGCCTGCTTTCGGGCCTGGATGGGCGTGTCTTAGGCTGGCGCCGTCGCCGATGACTGTCGCCGATGACGGGGGTGTCAGCATCCACGGCGCGGTGGTGCGAGCACCGATGACGCGCTTCCATCTGGGGACGAGGATGGAGTCTGTCGAGACGTGCGGGGAGGATAGGCGTGGGAGTCATTTGGCGTTTGGTGCGTCTCGATCTCCGCTCGGGCCGTCGTCGGTTCGTGGCTTTGGTGGCGCTGATCGGCCTTGCCGGCGGGTTGGCTCTCGGCGCGGCTGCTGGTGCGCGGCGAACGGATACATCGTTTACGAGGATGCTGGAGCGATATCCCGGTCCAGATGTGATCATGCCGGCCATCCCCGATCCGAGCGGGGGCACGGCCATGTTCGATGTCGCCACCGTGCGGAGCATCCCGGGCGTGGAGATCGTGGCAGAGTCCAAGCCGTTCGTGTCGCTCATCGGCGGTCAACCGGCTGTGCATGTCGCCCACGTCGACGAGCGACTCGGAGGGGCCGTGCTGGCCTTCAAGATCGTCGAGGGTCGCCGACCCGATCACACACGCCTGGACGAAGCCATCGGCAACTACGTCGCTCTGCAGCGGCTGCAACTGCACGTGGGGGATGTTGTCCCCCTGGAGCTTGTGCCGCCGTTCACCGCGCTGCTCAAGCACCCCGGCGTCGAGCTCCCTTCCGCGGTGCGGATCGTGGGCTCCTTCGCCGGCCCGAGCGAGATCTTCTCCGAAGAGCAGTCGATTCCGGCACTGCACATGACTGCCGCCTTCGCCCGATTGTTTCCTCCCTTCATTCCTTCGTCGCTTCTGGTGGGTCTCCGGGACGGTCCGGCCGGTGTCCCCGCCTTCCTGTCGGAACTCGAGAGCCGAGCCCACGGGCTGCGCGTCCAGGTGGTCTCCTCCCACGCGGCTGACCGCGACAAGCAGCACGCGGTCCAAACGGAAGCGGCTGCGGTGTGGGCTCTCGCAGGGCTCCTGGCGATCACCGCTCTGCTGGTCGTCACGCAGGCCCTCGTACGCCAAGCGTCGCTGAGAGCAGACGAAGACCGGGTTCTCGCGGCGCTCGGCGTCACGCGCCGCCGGCTGTGGGCGAAGACGATGCTGGGGGCGCTGCTCGTCGTCGTGGTTGGCGCGGTCGGCGCCGCGGGCGTCATGTATCTGGTGTCGCCTCTGTTTCCGCTCGGCGTCGCGCGCATCGCCGAGCCCCATCCGGGTCCCGCGTTCGACGCGTCCATTGCGTGGGTGGGCGCGTCGGTTCTGGTCGTCGGGGTGCTCGCAGCGATCGCGGTGCCGGCTTTTCGACTGACCCCGATGCCGAGTCGAGCGGCGCAGCGACCGCCCGGCGGCAACGCCACGGAGCGCCGATCGTTGCGGCACCGCGCCAGCTCGCGGGGGCCGCTGCCCCTCAAAATTGGAGTTGCCCTCACCTTCGACCGCCGAAGGGGTGCCAACGGGCTCCCACTGGTCACGACCATCGGGAGCATGGCAGCAGCGATCGCCGGGTTGACCGCCGCGTTGGTGTTCGCGACGAGCTTGACGCACCTCCTCGACACCCCTCGCCTGTACGGCCTCACCTGGGATGCGGCCGTGGGCGGCTCCAGAACCGACGCTCGGGGGGGTACCACGCCATTGCGGGAGGATCCCCGCGTCGAAGGCTTGGCGTTCGGCGTCTCCGGGGTGGCGTTCCGGGTCGCCGGTCAGGCCGTCGCGGCCAACCTCATCGACCCACCAACCAAGGGCTCATCGGGGACGGTCGTCCTCGAGGGGCGAGCCCCCGTCGCCGCGGGCGAGCTCGCGCTCGGCACACGCACGATGCGAGACCTGCACCTCCACGTCGGTGAGATCGTTACCGCCGGTCTCTCCGGTGCGGTACCGGGGCCGATGCGTGTCGTCGGCCGCATCGTGCTCCAACCGGTGAACAGCGGCTCGCAGACGAACTTCGTGACCACGTCGGCATTGCGCCTCGGCGACGGTGCCCTCGCGACCTACAGCGGCACCGGCGCGGCAGGCCAGGGCTCGTTGCCGTCGGCGCAGGCGTTCATCCGCTTCGCGCCGGGCGTAGACCAGGCCCAGGTGTTGACTGAGGTGGTCCACACGATCGGGGGCGATGCCGGGACGACCATCTTCGCGCCACCCCTCGACATCGTGGCGTTCGGCCAAGTGAAGAACCTGCCCCTCATCTTGGCCGGCCTTCTCGGCGCGGTTGCGCTCTTCACGCTGCTGCACATGTTGCTGGCGGTCGGCCGCCGTCGTCGCCATGACCTTGCGATTCTCAGGTCGCTCGGCTTTGCTCGGCACGACATCGTCTTGCTCATCGTCTGGCAGTCCTGTCTGCTCGTAACGATCGCTCTCGTCATCGGCTCCGCCATCGGTACCATTGGTGGCCGTTGGCTTTGGAAATTCCTCGTCGGCGGAGCAGGGATACTTGCCGAGCCCTCGATCTCGCCGCTCGCCCTGCTCGGCGGCGGTACTGCGGTGCTCTGCGTCGCAGGACTCGTCGCCCTAGGTCCCGGGGTGGTCGCCGCGCGCGTCAAGCCGGCGGTCGTGTTGGCAACGCAATAGGTGATGCCGTGTTGCCTGGCGCTCAGTTCCTGGCACGACGCCGGCGGGGAGATGTCGTTGCGGCGGCAGAGCACCCCGAAGTGCAGGTGATGAAAGTGAACCGCCTGGGTCTGATGGAGGCTCGGGCTACGATGTGCGCTTCGACGACGTCGAGTCGTGGCGAGGCCACGTCGTCGCACTCGATCCCGCGTCGTCGGGTCTGGCATCCGAGATGGATACCGGACTGCTTGATGTCGCGCGCCAGCACGTAGCCGCAGCCATCGCAGCGAACTCGTCCACAGCCCCACCACATCGCGGCGACTTCCGGGGTCCCGACCGCGGACTTGACGTCAGCCGGCTCGCCACGGCTGCGAACGTCGTGCGGTCGACGATCGCGTCCTGGCGGCCCTTGACCCCACCGCTCCATGTCCGCCCGCTGGAGCTCGGGCGACAGGAAGCGGTCGTCCTCTCGACCCGCCTTCGTCGAAACCCGGATGTAGCCCACCAACCGCTGCGTCACTGCCAGAGGCCTAGCTCGGATCAGCCTCAGAGTTTCCGATAACTATGCGGTAGATATTCGTGTCCCGCGGCTCGAAGCCGAGGCGTCGGTAGAGTCGGTTCGCTGCCTCTCTGGATGGACGGGAGGTGAGGTCGACGTTTCTGGCGCCTCGAGCGGAGGCCTGGGCAAGCGCCGCACGGGTCAAGGCCTCACCCACGCCTCGCCCTCTGGCGGACTCGTCGACGACGACGTCCTCGATCCAAGCCCGTACGCCGGTGGGAATGCGGAACAGCACCAGTGTCAGGCTCCCGAGGATCACCCGGTCGGCAGTCTCGGGCCACCAGTAGTTGGGTCGCCTCCGATCGCACGATCTCCTCCAACTCGGCCGCCGTGGGAGGTGGGGACGAACGCGAGAGCTGCGGCACGAGACGGGTGAGGGCATCGTGCAACTCGGCGGTGACTTCGGTGGCGGTTTCGACGCGAACGGACATCAGCGGCTCCGGGGAATCGGCTGGGGGGTTTCGCCCCCAACGTAGACCGCCGAGGGCCTGATCGGACGACCCCTGGCGGCCTGTTCGACCACGTGGGCGGACCAACCGATCGCCCTTGCGCAGGCGAACGTCGAGGTGAACAGATCGCGCTCCAGCCCGCACCGCTCCATGACCACGCCTGCGTAGAACTCCACATTCGTGCCGAGCCGATGTCCCGGCTTCAGTTGGCCGAGGGTCTCGAGCACCTGACGCTCCACCTCGACGGCGTGGTCGATCCGTGAGCCACCCAGCCGTTGGGCGACCTCGCGCAGGAACACGGCTCGTGGGTCGTCCCCTTGGTAGAGACGATGGCCGAAGCCCATGATCCTGCGCCCATCCCGTACGGACGATCGCACCCACCTGTCGACGGTGGCGGGAACGGCGCGGGCCATGTCCTCCGGTCCGTCGCTCCCTCCGGGCTCCATGGGCCCTTCTCGTGCTTCGAGATCGGCGAGCTGATCGAGCATGTCGAGCACCCGAGCGGGAGCCCCACCGTGCAGGGGGCCCGAGAGTGCCCCGATGGCGCCGACCAGCGCCGAGCCGAGGTCGGCGCCCGTCGAGATGACGACCCGTCCCGTGAAGGTGGACGCATTGAGCCCGTGGTCGACGGTGGTGATGAGGTACTGCTCGAGGGCGCGGGCCAGGACGGGGTCGGGGACCTCGCCGGTCAGCATGAACAGCATGTTCGCTGCGTGACCGAGATCTTCGTCGGGCGCCACGGGATCGAGGCCTCGACCCAGGCGATGGAGCGCAGCAACGAGGGTTGGCATCACCGCACAGATCCTGAGTCCGTCGGCACGGCGTTGGTCGGCGTCGAGATCGAGGCTCGGCCTCAAGCCCCACAGCGCCGTGGTTGCCGACACGGCGGTGCGCAGGGCGTCGATCGGACGGACACGCTCGGCCGCCATCGCCTGGAGGACGGGTTGGATCTCGGCGGGAAGGGAGCGGAGCGGAGCCAGACAGGTGGTGAGGCCCTCCAGCTGCGAAGCCGTGGGGAGCTCGCCCTGCGACAGCAGGTGCCAGACCTCCTCCAGGCTGCACGACCTCGCCAACTCGATCGCCGAGTACCGGCGATAGTGGTAGAAGCCCTCGACACCTCGGACCTCGCCGATCGTGGTCTCGGCGACGATCACGCCGTCGAGACCGTCGGCAACCCGGCTACCTGCCGGAGGGTCACTCACCGGGGGTCACCCTGCCGCAGCCCTAGTCACCGGCAGGGTCACCGACCGTGTCACCGGTGTTCATCAAGGAAGGCAGACGCGAGTGATCCGTGAAGAGCTGGGCGGCAGGACCCACCCCCGACAAGGCGTCGGCGGCGAGCACGATTGCGGCCGCGGTGTAGGTCGATCGTTCCCATCCGGGGAAGTTGCGCTCCTCGGGGTAGGTGATGCCGGTGAAATAGGCGCCGTCCTCGTCCCTCAGTCGCTGTGCCCACCTGAACAGGTCGAGCGCCTGATCATCGAGACCGGCGGCGAGATGGGCAAGGGCACACTCGCAGGTCTCTGCGGCAGTGACCCATGGACGATCGCTGACACAGCGAACGCCCTTGCCGGCCATGACGAACGTGTCCCACCTCGCGTTGAGCCGAGACTGCGCGTCGGTCTGATCCAGCACTCCGGCGAGGACCGGGTAGTACCAGTCCATGGCCCAGCGGTCCTTGGACTCGAACGCCTCGGGCACGTTCGCGATGGCGTGCGCCAGGTTCGCTCCGGAGAGCTCCCAGTCGGGTCGCTCGTGGCCGAGGTGCTCGGCGAGGGCGATGGCGCAACGCAGGCTGTGGCAGATCGACGACGACCCCGTGAGCAGGGCAAAGGGCCATGGCGTGCCGTCGGGGTGACGAGCCCACAGGATCTCGCCGCGCGGTGTCTGCAGCCCGAGGACGAAATCGATGGCGCGCTCGACCACCGGCCACATGGTGTCGAGAAACCCGGCGTCCCGGGTGAGGAGGAAGTGATGCCACACGCCCGCGGCGACATAGGCACACACGTTGGCATCGAACTTGGCGTCCTCGACGCCGTCGGCCACGTAGTACTGATGCCACGAGCCGGCCGGCAGCTGTGTCCCGACGAGCCAGTCGTAGGCACGCTCCGCCTCGGTGCGAAGACCGCCCAGGTCGAGCGCCATCGCCGCCTCGATGTGGTTCCAGGGGTCGGCGTGACCGCCGGGAAACCACGGGATCAAGCCCGACGGCAACTGCACCCGCGCGATGGTGTCGACGGTTGCCCTGGCTTGTTCGGCACTGAGCACGCCGGGTACCGCGGGTGGGACGACGGGCTGGTGATCACTCATGGGTGCGTGCTCCTGGGTGCCGGCTTTCGAGCATAGACGACGAGGCTCTTCCCCACGACGGGGCTCAACAGCCACTCGGCGACACGTCCCACTCGCGGCTGGGAGACGATCTCCCAGGTGAGCAGACGCCGATACGCCCGGACCAGAGGGTGCGATTCCTTCGTCGGCCCGACCGCACAGCGCAGCCACCAGTAGGCGCTGTGCAGGGCATGGGTGCGATGCGAACGCTCGGGTGTCAGTCCCGCCTGAGCGAGGCACGAACGAAGATCTGCCTGCCGGTAGATGCGGACATGGCCTCCCTTGACGAAGGGCGCGTGGTATTCGTCGGAGAGTGCCCAGCAGATCTTCTCGGGAAACCAGGAGGGCACCGTCACGGCCATGACCCCGTCGGGTCGCAGCACGCGGGCGAGCTCGCGCGCCGCCGCAGCGTCGTCGGTGATGTGCTCCATGACCTCCGAGGCGATGATGCGATCGAAGGTGTTGTCGGGGAAGGGAAGTTGCAGTGCGTTCGCCCCGACCGCCCCGCCACTCGAACCCGCGGGAAGCTCACCTGATCCATACATGCCCTCGAACACCTGGTGCACGTCCTTCAGCTCGGCCAGGTCGAGGTCGGCGGCGACGACGTGAGCCCCACGGCGCGCAGCCTCGAACGCATGACGCCCACCACCGCATCCGAGGTCGAGCACGCGGTCACCCGAGCGGAGCCCGAGGTCGCCGTAGCGAACGGTCAGCATCGTTCAGGCGCCGCTTCCGGCGGGCTTTGCCATCTCGATGACCTCCCGGTACTGCGCGGCGGTCTCCTCGGCGGTGATCGTCCAGGTGTAGCGGCGCAACACCCGCTCGCGCCCGGCAGTCCCGAGGGCGTCACGACGGGCGGGGTCGTCGAAGAGATCCAGAATGGTCGATGCCAGTGCGCCGGCGTCTCCGGGAGGCACCAACGCAGCGGTCGTCCCGTCCTCGCCGACTACCTCGGGAAGTGCTCCGCCGGTGGTGGCGACCAGAGGAACGCCGGCCGCCATCGCCTCGACGGCGGGCAGGGAGAATCCCTCGTACAGGGATGGCACGACGGCGATCTGGGCCTCGGCGTAGAGCTCGACGATGCGATCGTCGCTGACGCCGCTGACGAAGCGCACCCGCGGTTCGAGCCCAAGTCGACGGATGGTCCGAGCCACCGGTCCACCGGAAGTGGGCTTGCCGATGACGACGAGCTCGACATCGGGCCGTTCGGTCGAGATCTTGGCCAGGGCTTCGAGCAGGTGGACAAGGCCCTTCATGGGAACATCCGACGACGAGGTGGTCATCAGCCGGCCCGGGACACGTGCGATGTCGGGGAGGGGCCGGAACTGGGTCGGATCGACGCCCACGTTCACGACCCGCATTCGGTCCACGTCGATGCCGTGGCCCTTGACGATGTCGCCGAGGGATGATTCCGAGACCGTGACGATGCGCGGAAGGCGACCTGCCACCTTGGTCTGCATGCGGGTGAAGGCGTACCAACGTTTCAGCGTCATCCGCCGGAAGGGGTTGGTGGCATGGGAGATCTCGATCTCACGGTCGATGGTGATGGGGTGGTGAATGGTGGCCAACACCGGAAACCCCATCCGCTGGATGCCGAGCAGACCCGTGCCCAGCGACTGGTTGTCGTGGACGATGTCGAAGTCACCGAGACGGCCCGCAAGCGCGCGCCTTGCCCGCAGACTGAAGGTGTAGGGCTCGGGGAATGCCGCGGTGCACATCAGGGCGAATTCGGCCACGTCGATGCGGGTCTTGAACTCCCACGGCAGCGGAATGCGAAACGGATTGGGCTCCTCGTAGAGCTCCATGCTCGGAAGGCGATGCAGCGGAACACGCTCGTCGAGCTCGGGATACGGAGGACCGCTGAACACCTCGACGTGGTGGCCGAGCTCGACAAGTGCTCGGGTCAGATGGCGCGTGTACACACCCTGACCGCCGCAATGCCTGTTCCCTCGATAGACGAGATAGGCGATGCGAAGGCGTGCATTTTGTGAGGACATGAACTCACCACGTTGGCGCTTGGCCGGTGGTTGGTCAAGCTCACGACGGGATTGCCCCCTGAGTGGTCGCCACAGCGGCCGCCGGTGGCCCGAGGACAGCGCGGTCGGCCAATCGAAAAGAGACGGTTGCGCCTTGATCGACTTCGCCTTCGGCCCACACCTTGCCCTGATGGCGCTCGACGATGCGACGGACGATCGCCAAGCCGACGCCTGTGCCGGGATATTCCCGCACGGTGTGAAGGCGCTGGAACGGGTGGAAGAGCTTGTTGACATAGGCCATGTCGAAACCGGCGCCGTTGTCCCGCACCATCACGACGGTTCGGGATGGGTCGTCGGGGTCGGCGGCCGACCCGACCTCGATGAGCGCGTGAGGTTGATGGCTGGTGAACTTCCACGCGTTGCCCAGAAGGTTTTCGATCAGCACTCGGGTCAGCACGGCGTCGCCGAACACCACGAGGTCGTCCTGAATGCGGAGTTGCACGGAACGACCGGGGTCGGACTGCGCGAGTGTGGCCAAGGTCTTGCGGGCAAGTGCCGAGAGGTCGACGGCGACGATGTTCAGGTCCACTCGTCCGACCTTGGTGAGGTCCAGCAGGTCGTCGATCAGCCTGCCCATGCGCTCCGAAGCCCGCTGGATGCGATCGAGCAGGCGTCTTGCCTCGTCGTTGAGCTCGTCGGCGTGGTCCACCTCGATGAGGCGGGCGAATCCACTGATCGCGCGCAACGGTGCGCGTAGATCGTGTGAGACCGAATAGCTGAATGCCTCGAGCTCGGCATTCACCTCGGCCAACCCCCTGTTCGCCGACGCCAGCACCCCGTTGAGCGATACCAACTCGGCGGTCCGTGCGGTGATCCGCTCCTCGAGTGTGACGTTGATGCCGGCGAGCTCCTGCAGGGCAGTGACTCGATCGGTGATGTCGAGCGTCAGACCCTGCACACCCATGACCTTTCCCTCGGCGTCGTACACGAGCCCGGCCTCGACGCGGACCCAGCCCGGACGCCCGTCGGCCATGGTGAATGCCACGTCGAGCCCAACGGGTTCCCCGGTATCGAGGCAGCGCGTCAATGCCTCGAACCATCGTTCACGGCTCTCGGGTTCCAGGCGGTCGAGGAGCAGGGCAGGATCGGCGATGATCGCCTCGGCCGGGACGCCGAGCAAGCCCTCTGCCTGGCCACTCATCTCGAGGAACCGTGGGGACCCGTCGGCTGCGGCCAGGAACGTGACAGCAGGGTTGGTATGCACGATCGAGCGGAAGCGCTCCTCGGACACCTTGAGCCTGGTGGTTCGGTCGCGCAGCGCGTCGGTCATGTTGTTGAACGCGCGGCTCAGGGTTCGAATCTCACGGACTCCCTTCACCTCGACCGTCTCGGCGGTGAGCTCTCCCCTCGAGACCCGCTCCATTGCACGACCCAGCATCCGAAGTGGGCGCACCAGGAGGACCTTGGTGCCCAACAGGGAAGCGGCGATGAGGAACACGACCCCGATGAGCAGACCGACGAGAGCCGTGGTCAGCCCCCGGCGTGACCCGTCATAGGCCAACGAGGCGGGCATCTTCACGAGGATGACCAACGCATCGGCCCGCGTGCCATCGCCGACAAAGGTCGCGGCGTAAAGGTGTCTCACGCCGACATCGTCCTCGGCCTCGAACGTCGAGGACCGTCCGGTGCCGGCGGCGATCGATCGGGCCTTTCGGTCGATCCCGGACCCTGCGCCAACCCCTTCCGTGGACGCCGCCAGGTTGCCCTCCTGATCGTGGAGGGTGGCTCTCGACCCGTGGGGCAGGTTCACCGATCGGAGCATGCTGTTCAGCTGGTCGAGACCGACGGGGGCATACAGGACACCGCGGAACTCGTCGCCCACGGTCCATGGGTAGGCGATCGGCAGGATGACTCGTTGCAGAATCAGACCTTCGGTGAGGGGCAGAACCACGAACCTTCCGGCGTCCCGCGTTGTCCGGAAGATGGGTCGTTCCGCGAAGGTCGTCGGTGCGTCCGATGCCGGCAGTGGTGCCGCCGAACAGGTCAAAAACCCATTCGCGTCGGTCGCGACCAGGTTGGCGTAGGGTTGTCCAGGTTCCAGGGCGGAACGCATGAAGAGGTCGCAGCTCGCCTTCTCGGGAAAGCCGGACACGGTGAGAGCAGCGGACATCGAGGCCAGGAGAACCTCGGTGTTCGAGAACAATTGGTCGTAGCGTGCCTTGATGCGCTCGGCTGACCCCAAGAGCTGGGACTGTGCCGATTTGCGCTCCGACCCGTAGTCGTTGGAAACCGATAGGCCCAGGGCAACCGCGAGTGGAAGCCCCGCAACGCCGACCAGAATCAACAACCGCGGGTACAGTCCCCCCCCGGACGTTCCCCTCACGCGACAGAGTCTTGACCCGTTCGTCGTCGGGGTCAAGCATGGGGAAGGCCTTGAAGCCTTGGGGTCGGCCTACGCGTCGAGTCGGCCGACCTGGGGTGTCGGCAAGCCCAGACGGGCGCCTCTCGGCCGGTTGAGGCGGGCCGTTGCGACGATCAGGAGCGCCAGGACGACGATGGGACCGTCGCCCGTACGGGTGTAGAGGGTGGATCCCGTGCGGCGCTGCACCTGGTCGGTCAGGACCGCCTGGGCGCCCAGGTCGGTTCTCGACACCACGTCGCCATCGGGGTCGATGAATGCGGAGAAGCCCGTGGGGGCGACTTGAAGCACGTATCGGCCGGTCTCGATGGCCCGCAGGCGTGCGGCGCCCAGTTCGAGGGCGGGCATCTGGGTCGTCGTGTACGAGTTGGCATTGGTAGGCACGTACAGCAACTCGGCGCCCTCGTCCATGGCGGCACGCGTGCGTCGGGAGAAGAAGACCTCGTAGCAGATGACGACACCGAGGTCGGCTGCCGAGGTCCTGAGGATGGCAGGACCCTTTCCGGCGATGGCATCGTTCGGGATGGCGCTCACGTCGACGATCGAGGCGATGAGCGAACGGAACGGGACGTACTCACCGAAGGGGACGCGCTGGTTCTTCTCGTAGCGTCCGGTCACGACGCCCTTCGCGTCCCACGCCACCGCAGCGTTGCGATTGTGGCGGTCGTAGACCTCGAAGACACCGGCGGCGAGAGGAGCATCGAACCTCCTGGCGAGAGCGCCCATGCCACGGTCCATGTCCGAGCCATCGAGGGCGCCGTCGTTCTCGAGGACGTCCTCCGGCCAGAGGACCAGGTCCACACCCTTGGGCACCTTTGCGCTTGCCGTCACGTGGGCCCGCACGACGTCCCTGCTGTCGGTCGTCACCGCGCGCGTGCCCCGTTCCCCGCCACCTTGGACCATCGAAACCCGGATGTCGCCGATGCTTCGCCCGTTGGGTGCGAAGGTCGCGGCCAGGCAGACGCCGATGACCACCGCGGTGCCCAGCCCGGCAACCGCCGGGCCGGCAGCCTTCGGCCGGTCGGCGCCGGTCCGCCGAGTGGTCAGGGCGGCGAGACAGACGCCGACGACGCCGACCACCCCGACCATGGCGGTGACGGCGAGGCCTCCCCCCAGTCGGGCGACCTGTGCGAGCGGGCCGCCGATCTGGGTTTGGGAGAACAGGGCGATCGGGGTTCCACCGAAGGGCCAGGCGCTGCGGGATGCATCGACGAGCACCAGACTCGCGGGAAGCGTGAGGAGCATCCACGCGGGCGATGACGGGGCCCGAGTTGACCGGAGCGGCGCCGGCGCGGTGGGCGCAAGCGAGATCACCGCGGCAAGGAAGAGCGTTTCGATGGCGACGCCGAGCACGAAGCCGACAAGGTGGAACTCGGTGATCCAGAAGAGGCCGGGTCCCAGAAATCCCAGACCCACGGCGCTCGCACGACGGAACCGATCGGGCCATGTCCGCTGCTGCATCGTGGCGGCCATCACCGATGCGCCCACGAGGGCGAGTGGCCACCAGCCGAACGGGGGGAGCCCGCTCGTCAGCAACAGCCCTGCGAGGAAGGGGCTCCCGTAGCTCCGAACGAACGCTCGCAGGCGAGGAACCCGACCCGTGCCGCCCGTCCGAGTGAGGTTGGCCGGCTGACCCGGTGGGTTCACCCGGAGGAGGTGTCGGGTCCGGTCGGCGCCCGGTCTGCCGCGAGTTTCAGGAACACGACGTAGCGATAGCGGGCCGAACCGGGGGGATGGCACGCGAAGAGCGTTGCCGTGGTATCGGGCGTCTGGTTCACGATCTCCATGGCGTCGGGTGTGACCACCTGGGAGCCCGTGACGACGTAGACGCTTCGCTGGGCGTCGACCGTGAAGATCACCTCGTCACCGGGCACGAGCTGATCGATGTTGCGAAAGGGCTTGGTCTTCGAGACCCGATGCCCGGCGACCACGACGTTGCCCGGTTGGCCCGGGAGAGCGGTGCCCGGCCAGTGGCTGGGACCGCGATCGATCGATCGAAGCGAGATGCCCTGGTTCAGGGGCACATCCAGGCCGATCTTGGGAATCTCGATGCGACCGAGCACGATGTGAGGCTCGTCGGCATAGGCGTTCTGGGGCGGGGCCTGTGGCGTCGGGAGCGAAACGTCGACGACGGCAGGCGAAACGGTCGTCGTCGTGGTGGTCGACCCCGAGTGCACGGAGGGCCGGAACGCGACAGGCTGGGACGGCGCCTCCGACGCCCCGCTGTCACGCAGGGCGGACACGCCCCCGGCCAGGGCGATGGCGACGACCATGCCTGCGAGCGCTTTCGTCACGCCCGCGTGGTGTCGACGGGGCGCGCTCATGTTCGGGTCGCCATCGGGCATCACAGGTACCATCCTAAAGGGTCTCGACCGCCGTCAACCCGCGGCCGCCTGACGGCCGGACTGGATGCACGCGGGGATGCCGACTCCCCCCAGGGCGGCACCGGCGAGCGCCAGGCCCGGGATCGACTGCCCGAGCGCGACCTTCATCGCTCGCACTCGATCGAGATGACCGGGTGGGAACTGGGGGAATGCCTCCGGCCAACGTGTCACGCGAGCCTCGATGGGCGTTGCCGTGAGGTTCATCAGTTGTTCGAGCTCGCTCACCAGCCGGGCGACCAGCTCCGAGTCGTCGAGAGCCGCCGCCCGTTCGTCGCCGACCCGCCCGGCGGAGATGCGCAACACCACCCGGTTGGGAGCAGCCGCCTCGATGTGGGCCCATTTGCTCGATGCCCACGAGCAGGCCGTAATCAGGAAGCCCTCCCCGCGGGGCACGAGGAATCCGCTCCCGTCGAGGGACTCGGGAAGATCGGCAGGGGCATACGACATCGCGACCATCGTCACCGATGCATGTTCGATCGACTCGAAGAGCGCGGCCGCATCGGGGGCGATGGTGGCCAACAGGCGTGCGGTGACGGGGGCGGGCGTTGCCACGATCACCCGGTCGGCATGTTCGACGCCTCGGTGAGTCTCGACCGCGAAGCCCTGACCCTCGTCGGCGCGGGCGAGTCCGATCACGGGACTGTTGAGCCGAAGCTCGACGCCCGCCCGGGTGAGCCGCTCGTCCAGGGCCTCGACGATGCGGCCGAGACCGGCGGGGTGGGTGAGGAAGACCGGCGCCGGCGGTTGACCGGGCGCCGCCTTGGGCGGCCGGTGACGGCGGGAACCGACGACCAGGCTCCGGTGGCTCGCCGCCAGGTCGGCGAGCTGGGGAGCGACCGATCGAATGCCGAGCCGGTCCGTGTCTCCGGCGTTGATGCCGCCCACCAGCGGGTCGACCAGTCGCTCGTGCACCTCGTCGCCGAGTCGCCTGCGAACGAGGGCGCCCAGGGCGACGTCGTCCTGGAGGGCCCCGCCCGGCAGGAGTGGCTCAACTGCTGCCCGGAGGAGCCCGGCGACCGAGAGGATGCCCGAGCGCGCGACGGCGATGAAATCGGTCGGGATGCCGAGCATCAATCCTGCCGGGAGGCGCCGAAGCCGCCCGCGCGACCACAGGTAGGCGGTTCCCTGGCTTGGGCTCACCAACTCCTCGTCCAGACCGAGCTCCCGGCACAGCGTGATGGCCTCGGGGCGTCGCGCCAGGAACGCATCGGGACCGGTGTCGAGGGCCAGGGCGCCGAAGGGCTCGGTGTGCAACTTTCCCCCGAGACGGTCGCTCGATTCGACAACCGTGACCTCGATGCCCGGACGGTCGGCGAGCTCGTGCGCCGCAGCGAGCCCGGCGATGCCTCCACCGATGACGACGACCCGTCCGCTCATCTCCCGTGCCTTCCCGACAGGTCGCCCACGAGTGCTGCCGACCAGCTGCTCACGAGCCGATGGGGGAGAAGGAGGCGTCCTCGACGATCAGGCGTTCGGCGAGCGCTGCCATCACGAGGGGGTCGTCGTTCGGCACCCTCGTGCGGGCGAAGGCCAGACCCACCTGCTCGGCGATCCGCGCCGCCTCGATGTCGAGGTCGTAGAGCACCTCGAGATGATCGGACACGAAACCGCACGGACACACCAGGACCCCGCCGGTCCGACTGTCTGTTGCCAGATCTCGGATGACATCGAGGAGGTCGGGGCCTGTCCACGGTTCGGGAGTGCGGCCGGCGCTCTGCCAGGCCAACGCCCAGTTCGTGGCATCCAGGCCCACCTGCCGTGCGACTGCGTCCCCCGTCGCCCGGAGCTGCTCGGGGTAGGGGTCGCCGGCGTCGATGACCCGCTGTGGAAGTGCGTGGGCGGTGAAGAGCACCTGGGTCGATGGAGGCATCGTCGAGAGACCGGTGGCAACCTGGTCGGACAGGAAGTCGACATAGGCGGGCTCGACATGCCAGCTCTCGATGCCGCCGGCGGGCAGGCTCGGGTCGAGCAGGACCGCATGGGTCTTCATCCGGCCCAGGTACTCGCCGACCGACACGGTGCTGAAGTGGGGGGCGAGTACGAGCCCGAGCAGGCGTCCCACGCCGCGCTCGACCAGATGCTCGACGGCCTCCTCGATGAAGGGCTCGGCGTGCTTGAGTCCGATCTCGACGACGTAGCGGTCAGGGGCACGTTCCTGCAGCAGTCGGTGGAGCATGCTCGCCTGTGCCTTCGTGCGCGCGGCGAGAGGTGAGACCCCCCCGATCGCCTGATAACGCCGGGTCAGCTCGTCGAGCAGCTCAGGGCCTGCCGGCCTGCCCCTTCGGACATGGGTGTAGTAAGCCTCGATGTCCTCGGGTCGAGCGGGGGCGCCATAGGCCATGACCACGACCCCCACGGTCTCACGGTTCACCGATGCTCGCCGTTCACCGATGCTCGCCCGTTCTGCCGGTTCGGGAACGCCGGCGTGAACCAGGTCGACCACGCGGCGCAGCGCGTCGGGATCCGTGTCGGGCATGACGCCCCAGCCAAGGTTGAAAACGTGACCGGGAAGGCCCTCGGCGTCACGGAGGACGTCGCCGACCTTGGCGTCGAGGACCTCGGGCGGGGCGAACAGGGCGGTGGGGTCCAGATTCCCCTGCACGGCCTTGTCCTGGCCGATGACCGACGACGCCCGGCCCAGCGGCGTGCGCCAGTCCACGCCGACGACATCGGCGCCCGCTTCGGCCATGGCGCCCAACAGATGCCCTGCGCCCACCCCGAAATGGATCCGCGGCACGTCGAGATCGGCGAGGCCGGCGAAGATTCGTCGGGAGGCGGGAAGCACGTGACGGCGGTAGTCGGCCTCGGACAATGCACCCACCCATGAGTCGAAGAGCTGCACGGCGCGGGCGCCGGCTGCCACCTGGCCCCGAAGCGTCGCGAGTGCCATGTCGGCAAGGCAGTTCGCAAGGTCCTCCCAGACCTCGGGCTCGCTGTACATCAGGGCCTTGGTGTGGACGTACTCCTTCGAACGGCCGCCCTCGACCAGATAGCTGGCAACGGTGAACGGAGCGCCCGCGAATCCGATGAGCGGGACCTGTGGACTCAGCTCCGCGGACGCCATGCGCACGGCCTCGAGGACGTAGGGCAGATCGATCTCGGGCTCGATCGGTCTGAGACGTTTGAGGTCGGCCGCGGTGCGGAAGGGTACCTCGATCACGGGACCCTTCCCCGGGTGGACATCGATGCCCGCAACGATCGATTGGACCGGGGTGATGATGTCGGAGAAGAGGATGGCGGCGTCCACGCCCAGACGACGGACCGGTTGCAGCGTCACCTCGGCGGCAACCTCGGGTCGGCGGATCATGTCGGAAAAGGTGTGTTGCTCACGGACGGCCCGGTACTCGGGGAGCGATCGACCGGCCTGGCGCATGAACCAGACGGGAACCCTGCTCGCCGGCAGTCTGCGACAGGCGGCCAGGAACGGGGGCAGAGTCTCGTCGGGGGCATCCACGCATGACACGGTATCGGGGCCTGTCAGGATGGACCTATGCGACGATCGATCGACGATGCCCGAGAGGCGCACCCCGATGGTGACCGGGACAAACCCCAGGTCTCCTGGATGGTGCAGATCAGTGACGACTGCGAGGGCTGTGACGACCTTCGCGTGATGTTGACCGTCGAGGAGGTCGGGCGCGCCGGGACGGGTTTTGTCGCCCATCTCGACACCGAGGGAGCCCGACGTCTACGCGGCGCGGTCGCCGATGCCCTCCGGGAGGTGGGCGAGGACCCCGGTCGCTGAGCCGACTCGGGTCCTCAGGTCCTCAGGTCCTCAGGGCTGCGTGACCGATGCCCGATCGGAGCTGTCACGCAGGATTCGCAGGCAGCCGGCCAGCTCGTTCAGCCGGTCCGGGCCCAGGGGGTCGACGAGGTGCTTCTGGATGCTGGCAGCGTGTGACGGCAGCGCCTTTTCGACAGCCTCCGCGCCCGTGTCGGTCAACACGGCATGGAACACACGACGGTCCACCGGACACGCCTGGCGGGTGACCAGCCCCGCCTCCTCCATGCGATCGATCACACGGGTGAGTCCGCTTGTGCTGAGGGCGATCTCCGATGCGAGGTCGCTCATCCTCAGGTGACGTTCGGGGCTACGGGCGAGGCGCAGGAGCACCTCGAACCAGGTGAGGGGCAGACCGGTCTCGACCTCGAGGTCGCGTCCCACCGAGGTGGTGAGGGCGGCATGTGTCTCCAGCAACAGACCGAAGGCCGTGATACGAGCGTCATCACAGAACCCCGACAATTTCCTTCCTTTCACGGAATATCATTGTGTATACAATAGTTGCTTAGACAAGAATAACCCCAGCCAACCAAAAGGAGTCACTCATGAGCGTACGCACCATTGAAGGCCGGCAGGTGCCTGCAGCGGGAACCTGGGCCATCGACCCTTCCCATTCGACCGCTTCCTTCGTCGTCCGCCACCTCGGTCTTGCAAAGGTTCGTGGCGGGTTCGGTGTTCTCGCCGGCAACATCGAGGTGGCGGAGAAGCCCGAGGACTCCTCCGTCGAGGTCGAGATCGACGCCGCGAGCATCGATACCGGCGACCAGGGACGTGACGACCACCTCCGCTCTCCCGACTTTCTCGACGTTGCCCAGTACCCGAACCTGACGTTTCGATCGACGGCCGTCGTAGCGGCGAAGGACGGATGGAAGGTCACGGGAGACCTCGGCATCCACGGCATCACCAAGGGCGTCGAGCTCGACGTGACCTTCGAGGGCGCCGCCACCGATCCGTGGGGCGGAAATCGCATCGGGTTGTCCGCCACGACCGAGTTCAACCGGGAGGACTTCGGTCTGACCTGGAACCAGGCTCTCGAGACCGGCGGTTTCCTGGTGGGCAAGCAGGTCAAGGTCGAGCTCGAGATCGAGGCGGTGTTGCAGGCCTGATCCTTCACCCAACCGATCCCGAGGCAGGCGGGGGGCGGGATCGGTTGGGTGCTCTCCCGCCCTATGATGGACGATTCCCTCTTTTGGGCATGGAGCCCGGAGGCGGGGAGGGAGAGCGCCATGGCAACACATCCTGAGCTTGCCGCCGAGCAGGCGCTCGTCGATCACGCGTACGAGTGTCTCGAGGAGTCCCGGCGACGCGCCCGCAGGCTGCTCCAGATGCGCTCCCTCGGTCCCGGTGGCACGCATCAGGCAAGGCTCGAGAACGACGTCTTCGAGGAGACCGCCCGTGCCCGCCTGGTTCAGCTCGAGCTGGGCGATGTGGCGCTGGTCTTCGGGCGCATCGACCCCGCCAAGGGTGACGAGTCGTTTCACATCGGACGTCTCGCGGTTGCCGACGAGCATCAGGAGCCGGTGGTGGTCGACTGGCGGGCGCCCGTGGCGGAGGCCTTCTACCGCGCAACCGGGCGTCACCCGATGGGTCTGGCGCGTCGCCGGCACTTCGTGACCCACGGACGGGAGTTGCTCGACATCGAGGAGGAGTCCTTCGGTCCCGCCGGCACCGGACTCGTGGGCGACGACGGGAGCGACCTGGTGGCCAGGGGCGCGCTGATCACCTCGATCGAACGAGCGCGCACCGGTTGGATGGGCGACATCGTCGCGACGATCCAGGTCGAACAGGACGAGATCATCCGTGATGAGTTGGCAGGCGTTCTCGTGGTGCAGGGAGGACCGGGAACCGGCAAGACGGTGGTGGCGCTGCACCGAGCCGCCTACCTGCTCTACACCCATCGTTTCCCCCTGGAGGACCAGGGCGTGCTCGTCGTCGGCCCGAACCATCTCTACATCCGCTACATCGAGCGGGTGCTGCCGTCACTGGGCGAGGCCGGAGTCGAGTTGGCCACGATCGTCGATCTGGTTCCGGAACCGATCGACAGGAGCGAGGGTCCGGGGACGTTGTCGGCTGTCACCCATGTGGACGACGTGGCGCGGATCAAGGGTGATCTCCGCATGGTCAAGGTCCTGGCAAAGGCCGTTCGAGATCGCCAGCGGCCACTGCGTCAACCTCTGGAGGTGGGCGTCGACCTTCAGGTGCTGCGCTGCAGCGTGGAGGCGAGCCAGGGCATCGTGAAATCCGCGCGGAGTCGTGCTCGCGGTCACAATGCCGGACGCCGACTCGTCGAGCAGGCACTGTGGGAGGAGCTCGCACGCAGCGCCCGACGCGAGATCGATCCCGAGGAGGTTCGCACCCGTCTTCGTACCCATGAGGACGTCCGGGCAGCGCTCGAGCGGATGTGGCCGGTGCTGACGCCGGGCGATCTGTTGCACGACCTCTTCGGCTCCCGGGGGCTCATCCGCTCGGCATCCGACCGCCTGCTCGGTGAAGAGGAGCAACGAGGGTTGTTCTCACCCCGTCGGGCGTCGCCCGCCGAGGTTCGTTGGAGGCGAGCTGATGCAGCCCTGCTCGACGAGGCTCGTTGGCTGCTCGGCCCCCTCCCGGGAAAGGCGCGCAGGCGCGTCAGCCCCGATGAGGACGCTCACGTGCCCCGTTTCGACCCGGAGGAGATTCGGACCTACGGCCACATCGTGGTGGACGAGGTGCAGGATCTGTCGCCCATGGAGCTCCGCATGTTGTCGCGACGTTCGTTGGGCGGCTCCATGACGGTGGTGGGCGACATGGCACAGGCAACCGGACCTTGGGCGCCGGAGGCATGGCGTGACGTCCTGGCGCTGCTTCCCTCCAGGAAGGCCCCCCGCATCCGTGAGCTGAGTGTCTGCTACCGGACGCCTGAGCCGATCATGGACTGTGCCGCCAAGGTGCTGGCGGTTGCGCTGCCGGGGGTGCGACCCCCCCGATCGGTGCGCGGGGGAGCCGAGCCGGTGGTGGTGCCTGCCGGCATGGACGAGCTCACGAGTGTGGTGGCGGCAACGCTCCGCGCTGAGCTGGCCCGTCTGGACGAGACCGGGGGTGGCAACGTCGCGGTGGTCGTGAGCGACTCGATGACGGCCGAGATCGAAGCGGGCCTGGAACGTGAGGGCATCGCCTACGGTGATGCGTCCCGTGTCGGACTTGACGCCCGAGTGAGCGTGCTGCCCGTGCGGCTGGCCAAGGGCCTCGAGCTGGATGCGGTGGTGGTCGTCGAGCCCGCCAGGATCATTGCCGAGGAGCCCCAGGGACTCCGTTCGCTCTACGTTGCCCTGACGCGGCCCACCCGGCGCCTCGCGGTCGTCCACGCCGAGCCGCTTCCCGACATGCTTGTCGTGGGAAGGTCCCCCGCCGCTGAGGGCGCCGAGGGCTCCGCGGGCAGGGAGCGGGCGACGACCTTGTAGCGTCAGGTCCGACTCCGGTCGCCCGGCGTCAGGTCCGACACGGGCCGCCGAGATGCGCTGCGTGCGGCCGTTCTCGGAGCCGTGACTCAGAGCGAGGCGAGGGTGCCGGCCGCAACGAGGATGCGTTCGGCGGCGAAACTGCTGAGTCCGACGGTCCGGGTGTCGATGCGCACGGTCACCGTGCCGTCGGGGGAGAGCGCGGTGACGTTGCCCTGCCTTCCGGGTTGGACCTCGTTGTCCTCGAGGAACTGCAGGAGCCCCGGCGTGAACTCGAGCTCCTCGGTGACCCGGGTGATGGTGAAGTCACCGCGGAGCGCCAGGCTGGCGAGCGGGACGACATCCGGCTGGACGTAGGCCGAGCCCGGAATCGGGTTGCCATGGGGACAGGTGGTGGGGCCACCGAGCAACCGGTCGATCGCCGCCTCCACCTTGTCGCTGACCACATGCTCCCATTTGCCGGCCTCCTGGTGGGCATCCGCCCAGCTCAGGCCGAGGATGTCCGTCAGGAAGCGTTCGGCGAGGCGGTGCCTGCGCACAACCTGCTCGGCCAGCGTCATCCCGGTGTCGGTCAGGCGGATGCCGCCGTCGATGACCACCAGGCCTTCGGCCGCCATGCGCTTGATCATCTCGGACACGGCGGGTCGTGAGATGTCGAGACGTTCGGCGATGCGGGCCTGGATGACATCAAGGTCATCCTCATGAAGCTCGAAGATCGCCTCGCAGTATTCCTCGAAGGCGGGGTGGTACTCGGGCATGGCTCCATCATACCCGTGGGTTCGAGTTCGACGTTCCCGTTCCCGTGTTCCAGAATCAGGGTTCCACAAGGGGAGGGAGAGCGGTTCATGAACGTGTTGCGCGAGCGCGTGGGCAGAGTCGAGGTCGTGACGATCAATCGTCCGGAAGCCCGCAACGCCATCGATTTCGAGACGTCCCAGGGTTTGGCGGAAGCCTTCGACGCGATCGAGGCTGACGACGACGTATGGGCGGTCGTCCTCACGGGAGCGGGCGACAAGGCTTTCTCGGCGGGCATGGATCTCAAGGCCTTCGCCGGTGGCGGTGGCAATGTCATGGGCGTCAACGGTGGATTCGCCGGAATCTCGAATCGTGACTTCGCCAAGCCCTTGATCGCTGCGGTCAACGGTCATGCACTCGCTGGTGGCCTCGAGATCATGTTGTCGTGTGACCTCGCAGTGGTGGCTGACCATGCGACCTTCGGCATTCCCGAGGTCAAGCGTGGCCTGATCGCCGGCGCAGGCGGACTCATACGCCTGCCCAAGCGCATCGGTCTTGCCCGGGCTCTCGAGCTGGGCATGACGGGTGATGCGATCGACGCGCAGGAGGCCTTGTCGCTCGGGCTCGTCAACCGCGTGGTCCCCGGTCCCGAGGTCCTGCCCACCGCGCTTGCGCTCGCCGAGCGCATCTGCGAGGCGGCGCCCCTCGCCGTTGCCGCGTCGAAGCATGTGATGAAGGCATCGATGCAGGTCCCCGAGTCCGAGGGCTGGGGCATCTCCGGAGAAGCAGTGGTGAAGGTGTTCTCGTCGCCCGACGCCATGGAGGGCCCGATGGCCTTTGCGGAGAAGCGCAAGCCGAACTGGACCGGCCATCTCGCCGGGAAGGACTGACGGACGGTGCGAACGGAGCCGGTCGTCCTGGTTCACGGTTACTGTTCGTCGTTCGAGCGCGAGTGGCGTGAGGTCGGCTGGGCGGACCTGCTCAGCGAGGCGGGGCGCCAGGTGATCGGTATCGACCTGCTCGGCCACGGTGCGGCGGACAAGCCGCACGATCCTGCTGCCTACGCCGACCTCGAGGGTGACCTGGGAGCGTCACTGCCCACCGACGAGCAGGTCGACGCGATCGGTTTCTCCCTCGGGGCCCATGTCCTGCTCGGCTTCGCCTGTCGCGAGCCGGAACGCTTCGCGCGCATCGTCGTCGCTGGGATCGGGACGGCGGTGATGACCGAGATGGACACCGAACCCCTGGCTCAGCTGGTGTCGGGCGAGGTCGCCACCGATCACCCGATCGGCAACTTCTTCGCCCGCGCGGCGGCGCTCCCCGAGAACGACGCGGCAGCCTTGACAGCCTGCATGAGAGCACGGCGTCCCGCGCTCACACCCGAGTTGCTTGCGAGGGTCACCTGTCCCGTACTCGTGGTCATGGGTGACCAGGACTTCGCCGGTCCGGCCGATCCCCTGGTCGCGGCGTTGCCGAACGCCACCCACATCGTCCTCAAGGGCGTCGATCACTTCGGCACCCCGAAGAACTTCGGGTTCATCGACGCCGCACTCGAGTTTCTCGAGGCCGTCCCGAAGTTCTGAGCCGCTCACCCCGCCCGGGCGAGTCATGCCGGACAAGACCGTGGGGCGGCGGGTCGTAGGGTGATGGGCATGGAATTTGCCTGGCCATCCGATATCGAAGCCGTTCGCCTTGAAGCGGAGGATGTTGCGCTGAAGGGCGCAGCGGGCCGTGAGATCCTCGAGGACTCGTGGATCAACGGTCATGATCGAGCCTTCTCCGCCGAGTTGGGCAGGCGGGGCTGGTGGGGCATGACGTGGCCCACCGAGTACGGCGGAGGGGGTCGCAGTGCGCTGGAGCGCTTCGTGGTCTTCGAGGCGATGATCGCCAACGGCGCCCCCATCGCCGCAACCTGGTTCTGTGATCGTCAGATGGGCCCGTCGCTGCTGGCGTTCGGCACCGAGGAGCAGCGCAGGCGCTTCCTTCCCGACATGCTTGCCGGCACGGCAGCGTGGTGCATCGGCATGAGCGAGCCGGACTCGGGCTCCGATCTCGCGTCCCTCCGGACCCGTGCGGTGCGCGAGGGCGACGAGTTCGTGGTCAACGGGGCAAAGGTGTGGACCTCGTTCGCGGCCCTGGCCGACTGGTGCTATCTGATCTGTCGCACCGACCCCGACGCTCGTGCCCATGAGGGGCTGTCCGAGATGATCGTCGACATGAAGAGCCCCGGTGTCACCGTCAGGCCCATCATGGACATGACGGGCATCTCGCACTTCTGCGAGGTCATCTTCGAGGACGTTCGGGTGCCGGTCGGCAATCTCGTCGGTGAGCTGAACGGCAGCTGGAAGCAGACCATGAGCCAGCTCGAGCATGAACGAGGCGGTATCGATCGCCTGCTCTCGAACCGTGCGCTCTACCGCGACAGCCTGGGCCGTGCCGATCTGAGCGATCCGTTGATTCGCCAGGCCGTCGGAGCGGCGGAGGGCTTCTATCGCATCGGGCGACTGCTCGTGCTGCGTGAGGTCATGGGCCAGGCGCCTCGCGGGTTCTCGGCAGCCACCAAGACCGCTTGCACGCTCTTCGAGCAACGCGTGGCCGAACTGTGCGTGCGCATCTGGGGCGCCGAGGCGATGTTGTGGAACCGTGCGTCACGAGGCGCCTGTTACGCCCCCGCCTACACGATCCAGGGAGGCACCGACGCCATCCTGCACAACGTCATCGGTGAACGGGTGCTCGGCCTGCCGCGCTGAGCGCGGGGGCGGGACGAGTCACCCTTCAGGATGCCGGCGTGCAGATCACGACCGGGATGTCGCGTTCGGTGCGAGCCTGGTAGCTGTCGTAGGTCCTGTACATGGCCACGAGGCGCTGCCAGAGGGGCCCCTTTTCCTCGGGTGTCGCTGTGCGGGCGACCATCCGGGTCGTGGTCCCTCCGATCTGGACGGTGACCTGGGGGTTGTCGACCAGGTTGAGGTACCAGGCCGGATGATGGGCCGTCCCGCCCTTGGATGCGACCACAACCACGTCATCGCCCTCTGCCAAATAGAGCAGCGGAACCGTACGCGCCTGACCGGACCTGCGCCCCGTCGTGGTGAGCAGGCAGATGGGCGCACGACGGGAGAAACGTCCACCGACCTTGCCGCTGCTCATGCGATAGACAGCAGTGTTCACCGGTGACATGGCCTTCAGCACCCCCGACAGCAGGCGTTCCTGCAAGGGCGTGTACGGCTTGGAGGACATGGCGCCGAGCCTATGGACTCGGCCACCCAGCCACGGGCGCCGGTGATCCTCCAGATGGCGTCGAGGAACTGCTGCCGGGCTCTCGCTTGTTTCAGGACTGGTTCTTGCGACAACCGATGAGGGCGTTGGTCCCGGGGCCGACATTGATCGTGTAGACGCAGATCTGGTGGCTCCCGGGGCCCGTGCCGACGATCGTGTCGAACCCGTGCGAGGGTCCGTAGCTCGGCAGGATGCCGGCCACGTCCGGTCGGGAGGCTTCGGCGGTGAGGCTCGTCGCGAACGTGCCGTCGACATAGATGTGCACGGCAACGGGTTGTGCGGAGTTCGGGTCGAGCGTCCAACCGGCCACCCGGACGCCTCCGGGCGCCGTGGTGACGAGATCCAGCGAGCCGATGGCATTGTCCGAGGTGGGTATGGTGCGACATCCGATGAGCGTGTTCGTCCCGGGCCCGATGTTGATGGCGTAGGTGCACACCTGGTGGTAACCGGGACCGACCCCGACGATCGTGTCGAACCCGTGCGATGGTCCGTAGCTCGGCAGGATGGCGGCCACGTCCGGTCGGGAGGCTTCGGCGGTGAGGCTCGTCGCGAACGAGCCGTCGACATAGATGTGCACGGCGGCGGGTTGTGCGGAGTTCGGGTCGAGCGTCCAACCGGCCACCCGGATGCCTCCGGGCGCCATGGTGACGAGATCCAGCGAGCTCATCGGGAGATCGGTGATCGTCACGCCTCGACAGCCCAGCAGGTTGTTGCTCCCTGGCCCAACATTGATGCCGTACGCGCAAACGGTATGGTTGCCGACTCCGACACCGACGGAGAAGTCGAAACCGTGGTCGGATCCGTAGCCCCCATAGGTGCCACCGATGTCGGGACGGCTCACGCCTGCGGTGATGCTCGCTGCGTGGGATCCGTCGACGTAGACATGGACGCTGATGGGATCGGCGGTATCGGGGTCAATGGTCCATCCCGCCACGCGGGCGCCACCGGGAGCCATGGACACGAGATCGAGCGAGCCGACGGGCGTGGTGACTGCGGCAGCGGTGAGGGCCGAGGCGTTGCGAATCCCCGGCAGTTGATCGTAGAGCAGCTGTCCGGGACAGGTGGTCGACTTGCCGTCCCGGTGGCCTGCGATCGCCGGGAACACCACGACCTCGCCTTGGGCGAACTTGTCGTTGCCCCCCGAGGTCATGGTCGCTGTTCCGTTGGGGTCGACGCCGGAGATTCCCAACTTCCAGCCGAGCACCCGACTTGCCGCAGCCACCGAGGCCTGTGTGGGGCCGGCTGTCCGGAAATCACCGAGTATCGCCACCCCCACCGACCCGGTGTTGAACCCCTCCGTGTGGGCGCCGACGACCGGTGCGTCGAGACTCCCGGCGCGACCCTCCCAAGCGGTTCCGAATCGGTCGACCAGGAAGTTGTAACCGATGTCGTCCCAGCCGTTGCTGTCCATGTGGTACGCCTGGATCGAGCGCAGCATCGCCGGCACGTCGGCGGCGGCGTAGTCGTTGGCATTGACCGTGTGATGCACGAAGCCCATTTGAACCTTGGGCGCGTTGATCAACGACGTCTTCGGCTGACGGGCGCCCCATGCCGATCGAGGTTGAACGGCCGGCTGGTTCGGAGCGGCCGCTGCCTGCACCCGTTGTTCGCCGTTGTCGCGAACCAGGAAGACCTCTGCCTGCGATGCCGAGTCGGGGAAATGGAGCTCGTAGCCGTCGGCGACGCCCACCCAGGTTGGCTTGCTCGACGGCCGAGTCGCACGACCCTCGGGGCCGTTCGGGTCGGGAGCGTCGTCGTTGTCGATCTCGATGGTGGTCCACGCGCTCCAGCCCTGGCTGCTGTGGGTCCGCATCTGCGTGGCGCCCCCTCCGGACCAGGTTGCGCCGATCAAGCGGAACGATTCCATTCCGGTCCCCGACGCGATGAGTGGGCCCTGTGCCGTCGACTGGGCCTGAACAGCGCCTGATCCCGAGACCGGGATCGTCTCGACCGTGGTAGTCTCGGATGATTCGGCGTCCGCGGTCGCAGGATGGATCGTCAGGCCGGCAAGTCCCATGAGTCCGGCGAGTCCGGCCACGATGACCCAACCGGTCACCGTCTGCATCCTGCGAAGCTTTCGATTCACGCCAGGGCCACCGTTCGTTGCAGGAGACAAACCTCGTTCGTGCCGGGCATTCCTCTTTCCGAGCATAGATGAAGGGGATCCCTTCCGGTGACCCCCTTCATCCCATGCATGCTTCCTGCTCGCTTGGTTCGGTCGACGATCAGAAGGGTCGGTAGCGATAGAGGTACGGCATCGTTCCGGCCCCCGGCATCGTGACCACTTCGGCACGTCCGTCTCCGTCCCCGTCTCCGGCGTCAACCCAGACGCCTCCCGAATGTCCGTACGGGAATCCGCCGGCCGCACCACCATTGGCGAGATAGGTCATGACCTGGGCTCCTCCTCCCGGGCCGGCGCCCACGACGATGTCGTCGCGGCCGTCCCCGTCGACATCGCCGGAGCCCACATGGCTGCCCCCAAGGAAGACCTCGGGGAAGGCATAGAAGCTGCGAAGGTCCGCTCCTGCAACGTTGAAGGCCCGAACGTGTGGTCCTCCCCCCGGGCCCGCGCCGGCGATGATGTCGTCGCGGCCGTCCCCGTCGATATCACCACCGGCGACGTCGACACCTCCCCTGAATCCCTCGGGGAAGGGGAAGTAGCCGTTCAACTCGGTTCCATCTCCTCGCAAGACCCGCACGTGCGGGCCACCACCCGGGCCGGCTCCGACGATGATCTCGTCCGTTCCGTCCCCGTCGACATCGGCTCCTGCGACGGTCACGCCGCCTCGGAATCGAGGGTCGAAGGCAAAGAAGCTGCCCATATCGTTGCCGCCGCCGGTGAAGATCCGCACATGTGGCCCACCACCGGCGCCGGCGCCGGTGACGATCTCGTCAACTCCGTCACCGTTGATGTCGGCGGCAGCCACATCAACACCGCCGGTGAAGACCGGGGCATAGGCGAAGAAGCTGCTGCCGGGGTTGCCCGCAGCGTCGAACGTCCGGACATGAGGGCCGCCGCCTGGGCCCGCACCGGTGATCGACTCATCGCGACCATCGCCGTTGAGGTCTCCCGAGGCCACCGTGCCACCGCCCTGGAAGCCGCCGTATGCATCGGTCTCGGTGGGGGACATGTGAACCGGGCCGGTGGAGTACGCGCCGTCCTGGCCTGCCCCGTCGTTCATCACGACGTACACCCAGTAGCGGCCCGGTGAGACGTTCATGCCCGACCAGGTGTACGTGTTCACTCCCGGACTCACGGTTAGGTTTCCGGCGATCTTCGAGCCGTTGAAGCCATCGGCATCGGAATCGATGTAGATGTCGGCTTTGGTGCCGGCTTCCCAGTTGTTGTCCTTGAACTCGATCGCGTAGCTGCCGATTCCCTTGTCGTCCTCCGCGACGCGGATGTCGTCGATGGAAAAGGCTCGAGCCCCAGGATCCTCGTGCGGATCCCAACGAAGGTCGGTGATCTGTTGACCGGCCCAACCGAGCTTGACCGGTGTGGTCGGCTCGTTGATCGCGGTCGGGGGATTTGTCGCCAGCTCGACCGTGTACTCATGCCAACCCGGGAAGACGACGAAGTCGTCGGAGTCCTGCCACGCGCCGGGCGCACCGGCAGTCGCCCAGATGATCCGGGCGTTCATCCCACCGCCGGGAGCGTCCTGGAGGCCGAATGGGCCGTCATAGCCTGCCCGGAACGTCAGGCGGTGGAATCGTGAGCCATCGATCGGCGTGGGGACCGGCAACCGAACCTGAGAGTCGTGGGCCCAGGGGCCGACGTTGGTGCCGTCGAAGGTGTTGCCGTTGGCGGTGCCCACGGCGTTCTGAAGCCCCGCGACGTCGGTTGCCTGGCCGAAGTCCCATGCGTCGCCGCGGACGGTCGTCGCGTAGTCGGCGCCGCCCTTGCGGTCGGGATTGAGCACGACGGGCTGGGGCGCCCCGTTGACGTTGAGCGCCGCGCTGTAGTCGGACGTGGCGCCGGCCTGCGTCGTGTAAAAGGAGTAGCTCCCCTGTGGGTAGGCGGATACGGGAAAGCTCACACCGTTGGAAGTTGCGGGTGCCGCGACCGATGTCACGAGCCCCCATCCGGGATTCCCTGCCGTGTTGTTGGCCATGTCCCGGTCAGCGTCCCAGTAGACGTCGAGGGCGCTCGAGGTGCTCGCGGCAACCGTCAGCGTGACCGACGATTCGGGCTTGTAGAGACGGGCCCAATCCATGGTGATGTGTGACGACCGATCACCGAGTGGAATCAATCGCACGCCGGTGATGTTGCCCGCCCATGGTAGGGCAGCGCCGGCAAAGCCGGGAGACATGGGGAAGTCGTAGGTGTGCCAGCCCGCCTTGGTCAGAAATGGGAACCCTCCCTGGCACTCCGGGAACATGTTCGGGCAGTTGTACCAGAAGACGCCTCCGGGACCTTCCACGCTCGAGTACATGCGAAAGGAGATCCGGCTGTAGCGGGAGGGGTCGATGGGGTAGTGCGAAAGGTCTCGATCCAGGGGAACCGCGCCCACGAGCCCGGTTCCGGCCAGCGTGAGCCATCCTCCCGCATTGGTGTCAAGGGAGAGGATGCCTCCATCGATGGACATGTTCGTGGTCCCACCACTCGATAGGTTGTCGATGGTCGAGAAGTCCTCGGCGTTCGAGTAATCCCAGCTGTCGGAGATGACCTCACCTGCATAGTCGGGTGATGCGACCACGGTAGAGGTGCTGAGCGAGATCGTGCTCGCAACAGCCCCCGCAGGCATGAGTGGCAACAGTCCGGCGATCAGGCCGATCAGACCGATGCCGGCCAGTCGCCGGCGCCTCCGCGTGTTGGTCGGCCGGATCATTGTCGACGGGTCCACAGGCATGACAGCACCACCTCATGTGTCGGGAACGTTCTCACCTCCTGTCGGGTGCTCGCGGGTAGAGTTGAGGCCGCTCGGGCGGAATGTGTGTCAAAAATGATCGAGGTCCTGGATGTTCAACGTGTCCCGTCGAATCGTGCGTGGGGCAGCCCTGCCGCTGGCCTTGAGTGTTCTGGCGACCGGTTGGGCGCCTTCGGAGGCCTCGGCAGCCGGCCCGTCCGAGGAGCCGGTCGGGGTGGTTCGATCGGCGGCAGGCCCGAGTTTCCGCTTCGACGGTGGCGGTTGGGGCCATGGGGTGGGCATGAGCCAGTACGGCGCCCGGGGGAGGGCCACGAACGGCGCCACGTACACCCAGATATTGGGGTACTACTACCAGTCGACAGCGGTGGAGACCCAGCCCGGGCCGGACGATCTCCGAGTGCTGCTCGGTGAGCCGGCCAACACGGTGCTGACTCCCACCGGGGCGATTTCCTTCGAGCTGAACGGCACGCCCATTGCTACTGCCCCGGGGTCGGGCGACACGACGATCGCGGCCGTCGGTGAGCAGTTCCAGGCGAGTGGCCAGGCTTCATTCGGCCCCATCGGAGGTCCGCAGGACACCCTCTACGTCACGTTTGCCGGCGGTGGGCCCATGAGGGTGTCGACGACGGGCAACCGCTATCAGTACGGACGCCTGGCGATCACCATCGCAGGGCCGGGCGTGCTGCGGGTCGTGCTCGAGGGTCTCGGTATGGACCAGTACCTCTACGGTCTGGGTGAGATGCCATCTTCGTGGCCCTCGGAGGCATTGAAGGCGCAGGCGGTTGCGGGCCGAAGCTACGCGAAGCACGTTGCGGCGAGTCGTCGTGGTCAGAACCCGCCGGCCCCCTTTGATCTGTACGCCACGGTCCAGGACCAGGCATACGTGGGCTACGAGAAGGAGGTTGGGGCAAGCGGGGGCTCGTGGGTCGCGGCGGTCAATGCGACCTCGGGCCAGGTCGTGACCTATCAGGGGACGGTGGTCCAGGCCTTCTACCACTCGAGCAGTGGGGGTCACACCGAGAACAGCGAGAAGGTGTTCTCGGCGACGCTTCCGTACCTGAAGGGCGTGCCCGACCCCGAGGATGGCTACGACAGCCCGCGTCACCGATGGAGTCGGACCTACACGACCGACCAGCTCAGCGCCTGGTTGGCCCGATTTGCCGACACGAACGTGGGAACGGTGTCGTCCATATCGATGCTCGGCCCGTTCGGAGTCTCGGGCCGGGTGGACAAGGCGACCGCCCGGTTGGTGGGCAGTGCAGGAACGAAGGATGTGACCGGCGCCCGATTCCGCCAGGTGGTGAACAGCGGGATCAGCAACGAGGGTGGCGGACTCGACGTGCAGCTCCTGAGCACGTCGCTCGTCACCACCGTCGACCCGTTCGGCGCGCTCGACCTGGCGGTGGGAACCGAGGCCGGGGTGCGTGTCGCCGGCTGGGCCCTCGATCCCAACACCGCTGATCCGATCGATGTGCATCTGTATGTCGACGGGGCAATTGTTGCGGGGGTCACCGCCGGCCTTGTCCGGACGGACGTGGAATCTGCCCACCCGTCGTACGGATCGAATCACGGCTTCGACGCCACCGTGGCCGTCGGTCCCGGGGACCACTCGGTCTGCGCGTATGCGATCAACGTGTATGCCGGAAACAACGTGGCGCTCGGTTGTCGCACGGTGACGACCAATCCGTTCGGGTCGTTCGATGTCATGACTGCCGCCGGGGGTGGGGTCCAGGTCGCCGGTTGGGCCCTCGACCCCAACACGGTGGATCCGATCGAGGTGCACGCGTACGTCGACGGCTCGTTCGCAGGATCCATCCGTGCCTCGTCGTCCCGCACCGATCTCGCGGGACCGTACCCTGGGCTCGGGACCGATCATGGATTCTCGGCCTTCGTGCCTGCAGGCGGAGGCAATCACAACGTGTGTCTCTATGCCATCAACGTCGGTCCCGGGACGAACCGTCTCATCTCGTGTCGTCAGATCGTGTTGGGGGCCGATCCCTTCGGTTCGTTCGATCTGGTGTCGGCAGGGCCGAGCGGCGTGCGAGTCGCGGGCTGGGCGCTCGATCCCAACGCAACGGGCCCGATCGACGTTCACGCCTATGTGGATGGCGCCATCGCTGGGGCGTTCGCCGCTGACGTGGCTCGCCCGGACATCGCAGGCGCATTTCCGGGCTTCGGTGGATCTCATGGCTTCGATGCGTTGATCGGGGCGCAACTGCCCGCCGGATCGCACAGCGTCTGCGTCTACGCCATCAACGTCGGCGCCGGCTCGAACGGCTTCATCGCCTGTCGGTCGGTCGTGGTGCAGCAGAGTCCCATCGGGTCCTTCGACGTGCTCCGATCGCTTCCCGGAGCGCTCCAGGTGGACGGCTGGGCGCTCGATCCCGGCACCTCTGATTCGATCGACGTGCACGCCTACATCGACGGCGCCTTTGCCCGGGCATTCACGGCTGATCTTGCTCGCCCCGATGTGGCGGGCGCCTATCCCGGGACCGGAGCCGATCATGGATTTCATGCTCTCCTCGGCTCCGATGCGGGAGCACACGATGTCTGTCTGTACGGCATCAACGTCGGAGCAGGGACCAACACGCTCATCGCATGCCGCCAGGTGACCGTGCCCTCGGACCCTCTGGGGTCTCTCGATGTCGTCACGCCCTCGGCAGGCGGCATCCGGGTCGCAGGTTGGGCCGCCGACCTCAGCACGGACGCGAGTGTGAGGGTCCACGTCTACCTCGACGGTGCTTTCGTTGCTGAACTGTACGCCGACGCGTCGAGGTCCGACGTCGCCCTGAGCATAGGTGGGAGTGACCTGCGTGGCTTCGACACGACCATCGCTGCAGCGGGCGGGGTCCACACCGTGTGCGTCTACGGCATCAATGTCGGCGTGGGCTCCAACAGTCTCATTGCATGTCGTCAGGTGACGATCTGATCGCCTCCTGACGACGGAGCCGTCGTGCACCCCTTTGCGCGACCATGGCGGGCGCCAGTCGTAGCGCTGCCCCGAACGCCCGGAGGCGACGTCGAACCGATTCGGGCCGAACAGGCCGACCGCGAAGAAGTGGGCTGAGGACGTCCCGTCGCAGATAGGACCCGGTGACGAGGAGATGGCGACCGAGCGCGGCGGAGACGGTCCGCATCGAGCCGTGCAGGAGGAGTGTGAGGAGCCTGTTCCTCTCGTTGTGGTGCTGCGAGAGCAGGGATCCCTCCAGCGTTGTGGCGGAGTGGTGGTGGCGGACGGTCGATGCCGGCACATAGCGGTAGCGCCATCCAAGCTCCCGCCCACGCCACGACAATTCGAGGTCCTCGTAGTACAGGAAGAATCGCTCGTCGAACAGCCCCACCTCTTGGAGGTAGCGACGTGGGAGGAGCACCGCCGCTCCGCACCAGGCGAACACATCCTCACTGTCGAGGTAACGCCCCTCGGCGGGCTCCAGGTAGCCCCTGTCGGCTCCGTGTTGGTCCGGGGTGAGCATCGATCCGACGTTGTTGATCACGTCGAAGGGCTCCCCCCTCGTCTCGACCGCGTACCAGGCGGGTTCGGTTCCCACCAGATGATGGGCGACCTCGCCGCCGGCATGCAGGGTCACGGGAACCGACGAGTCGGCGGCGAGGAGGAGCTCGGTGGAGCACGGGAGGTCCGTGCCACCGGCTATCGGCACACGCACCAGCGCGTGTCCTGAAGTCCACTGGAAGTCGTCTCCATGGTCGGGCGCGTGCTCCTGGCCCCAGAAGCCCTCCACGAGTTGGGCCTGGCGCCAACACTCCTCCTTGGCGACTCGCACCCCGCCAAGTCGAACCCCCAGGTCCCGTTGATCGCCCCAACCACGGCGCCTGGTCGGGGCGGTGATGTGGAGATCGAGGTACGCCTGGGTGAAAAGGATGCGGGGACATGCAGCACCCAGGGCGGGGTCCGATTCGAGCGCCGCCACGAGTGGGGCAAGCCAACCGGGTTCCACCAGAACGTCGTTGTTCACCAGGGCCACGAAATCGATGTTGTGCAGGTCACGAAGACCGAGATTGCACCCACCGGCAAAACCGCGATTCACGTCTGACTCCACGATCGACACCGTTGGCATCTCGCTGCGCACGTCCGCCACGACATGGTCGGTCGAGGCATTGTCGACGAGAACCAGCTCCAGGCGCTCGGCGGGCCAGTCGGTTCCGATCAATCGTTCGAGACATGCCAGCGTCATGTCGCCGCCGTTGTAGTTGAGCACGACCACCCGAACCAGGGGCCGCGATGGGGCGGACGATGTGTTCATGGACGTCGAACTCCATCGCGGTGATGCCGACGGAGGATCATGGGCCAGAGATTACCCCGGCGCCTCTCTCGCCAAACCCGCCGCGTGCCTTTGCGGCGCCACTCATGGACTTCCGTGGTCGGGGGTGGAGGTCGCACAACTGACCGGAACGATGTATTCCCGGTGAGCCCGTCTCAAACGGTGCGACAGCCGACAAGGGTGTTGCGGCCCGGGCCCTGGTTGATGGCATAGACGCAGGCCGTGTGGGGCGCGGCGGTGACCGGGAGATCGAATTCGAAGCCGTGCCGTTCGCCGTACCGGGGGTAGGAGGCAGGCAGGTCGGGTCGCGGGACGTCAGCACCGGCGGATCCGGCGTAGACCCCGTCCAGGTAGACGTGGAGGGAGATCGGCGCCCTGGTGTCGGGATCGGTCGCCCATCCTCCGAGGGTGATCACCGAGCCCTGTCTCTCGACGCGGTCGAGGTTGCCCCAGGGGTCGGTGACGTTCATGATCCAGCGGCACCCGATCAGCGAGTTCTGCCCCGACGCAACGTTGATGCCGTAGGCGCACATGACGTGGAAACCCTCGCTGACGGTGAGGTCCAGACTGAAGCCGTGAGCGTCGCCGTAGGCGGGAAAGGTCGAGGCGACATCCGAACGCTGGATCGCCCCACCGGCCGATCCGGCGAACGCCCCGTCGACATAGACGTGGACGTCGGTGGATTCGGCGACGTCGGGGTCGATGACCCATCCGCTGACGTTGACACCACCTGGTTGGCGATCCACCCTGTCGATCGAGCCGAACGGGTTGACCGCGACGTCCAGTGACGGACATCCCAGCCTGCCGGCCAGGCCGGCCTCGGCGTTGGCCCCGTAGACGCAGGTGGTGACCGGCCCGGGGGACGAGACGGGAACGAGCATCGCGAACCCATGCCTGGATCCCATGGTGGGGTAGGCGCCGGCGAGATCGCCTCGCTCCTTGTTCGCCTTCGCCTCTCCGCCCCACTGGCCGTTGGGGTAGGCCATGACCGTCACCGGCCCGGTCGTGTCGGGGTCGATGCTCCAGCCGCTGATGCGGATCCCACCGGGTGCTCGGTCGACCAGATCGATGGAGCCGACCGGTGAGGCCGCTCCGGGGTGATCGTTCGCGAAGGGCTCGCGAGAAGCGGCCCGGAGACTTTCGAACGGGTTCAGCACCGCGTCGTCGGGTGCATGGATCTCGAAGTGCAGATGCGGCGCCGTGCCCTCCGCGTTCCCACTGTCGCCGACATAGGCGATTGGTTGGCCGGCGACCACGCGACTGCCCTGGCGGAGTCCGGGTGCCATCGCCCAGGCGACCATGTTGGCGCCGTCGTCGGTACCGGGGGAGTCGTTGTTGAGGTGCATGTACGAGTACTCCCAGCCCTGGGCGTCACGAAGCACGATGATGTTGCCCGCATTGCCGGAGCTGTCGAGGCGGGCGAAGGAAATCTTGGCGTCGACGACCGCCACGACCTGTTGCAGCTTCGAGGCGAAGACGTCGTTGCCCTGATGGCTCCTCCCTCCCGAGCGTGGCGCGCCGAAGTCGTTGGTGAAACGGGACCGACCCTCGATCGGAAATCGGATCGGTCGAATCTCGTCGGCGCGAGCCGGTGAGGCGAGGACGGGGAGGAGGCCGGCAACGATCATGACGGTCAGGAGCATCGCTCCGAGGGCCGAGGGACCTGCCGAATCCCGTCGCACGACGGTCATGTCACGCGACACCCGAGTCCGGTGTTGGTGCCACCCCCCGCAGCGTCGATCGCATAGGCGCACACCACATGGCTGCCTGGCGAAGCGCTCAGCGTTGCATCGTAGCCATGGCCGGCTCCCCAACTCGGAAAGATCACGGCGAGGTCATCGCGCCTGGTCTTCGCCGGGAACGAGCCGGCGAAGCTGCCGTCGACATAGAGGTGCACGTCGGTCGCCGACGCGGTGTCGGGATCGATGGCCCAGCCGGAGACCCGGATGCCCCCAGGGACTGCCTGCGCCACATCAAGTGAGCCGAAGCTGTTGGGATCCAGGGTGATCGATCGACAACCGAGAAGGGCGTTGTTGCCGGCTCCGGCGAGATTGAGTGCATAGGCGCAGACGTCATGGGCTCCTGATCCGAGGGGGATCGTCAAGCCGAACCCGTGGCCGGCTCCGTAATCGGGAAACGCGTATGCCAGATCCGAGCGCGCCACCGATGCGCGGCTCGCCCCGGCGAACGCGCCATCGGCATAGACATGCACATCAACCGAAGAGCTCGTGTCCGGATCGATTGCCCAACCCTGCACGGAAGCACCGCCCGCCACGCGTTGCACGCTGTCGAAGGACCCGAAGGGCGTCGGGTTCATGTCCAGTGCCCGACAGCCGAGGCCAGTGTTGGTTCCCGGCCCGGTGTTGATGGCGTAGGCGCAGACGTTGTGTGACCCCGGACCCGGCTGGATGTTGAACGAGAAGCCGTGTTGGCTGCCGTAGTCCGGGTACGCACCGCCGATGTCCGATCGGGTCACGTCGGCGGTCCCGTTGCCGGAGAAACGTCCGTCGACGTAGACGTGGATGTCGATGGGCGCGGCGGTGTCGGGGTCGATCGCCCAGCCGGTGACGGACGCAAGGTCAAGGGCGCGCCGGACCACGTCCAACGACCCGAGAGGCGAGACATCGGGACCGTTGGAGACCGCGAGGTCGGCGGGCGTCTTGGCAAAGAACTGGGTGATGTACATCCGCCCCGATCCCTGGACGACTCCCATGCCCACGTAGTTGTAGTCCCCGAGGATGTTCGCCCGATGGCCGGGCGAGTTCATGAGGGCGTTGTGCAGACTCTCGACGCTGCCGCCGACGCCGACGTTCTCGCCCGCTCGCTGCCATCGGGGCACCCGCTGGTTGGCCACGGCAGCAAGGTCCTCGGTATGGAAGATCGTCCCGGCCTGGAGCATTCGTGCGGAGTGGCTCCGGGCGTACTCGACGAGGGACGTGCTCATCCGGAGGGGTGCGAGCCCGGCTGCCGCCCGGGCATCGTTGGTGCTCTGGAGAAAGTTGAACTCCTGGGACTCCGGCGTGGCAGCGCTGCTGGAGGCAGCGGACCCGGCCAGCATGGGCACCAGGAGGAGTAGGGCCAGAAGATGTTTGCCTCGTCGGCGCATTGCGTCGATCTCCTTGACTTCGCGAGCTGCCTTGGTTCGTCGATGGGTCGACGACGGCGGGCGTTACGCAAATGATCGGCGCGCAGGGAGAGAGCCTTAACTGATTTGCAAAGATTCGCCCAAAGTGGCGTGAGAACGACGAAGAGCACGATTCGAGAGGATCGGCGGTCCGAGGCTCAGGTTCGGAGCTCCCTGACGAGACGGTCGAGGGTCTCGCCGTAGTGCGGAAGAAGAGGAAGTCCGGACAGGCGCAGGGCTGCATTGTCCAGAACGGAGTTCGCCGGTCGAGGGGCCGGCCTCGCCGGCACGAGGTCGGCGGTTGCGATCGGGCCGACTCGATCGGGGTCGGCACCGCTTGCCTTCAGCACCTCGCGGGCGAACTCGTACCACGAGCAGCTGCCCTGGTTGGTCACATGGAAGAGCCCGGCACGCCGATCGACGACCAGGAGGCGAACGGCCCGTGCCAGGTCATCGGCAAAGGTGGGATGCCCAACCTGGTCGTGGACGAAGCTCAGTCGTTCGTGTTCGTCGGCCAGGCGGAGAACGGTCTTGACCATGTTGGAGCCATATCGTCCGCAGACCCACGACGTCCTCACGATGGTGGCTTCCGGACCGAGCGCCCGTTCGCCCGCCAGCTTCGAACGTCCGTAGACCGACTGCGGGTTGGGCTCGTCCCATTCGACGTACGGAGATGCCTTGGTGCCGTCGAAGACGTAGTCCGTCGAGATCTGGCACAGGTGTGCGCCGACCGCTCGTGCCGCCTCAGCGACGAAGCGGGCACCCAACGTGTTGACGAGAAAGGCCCGATCAGGGTCACCTTCGCATGCGTCGACCGCGGTCCAGGCGGCCGCATGCACGATCGCATCGGGCCGGGTGGTCGTCACGATCTGCAGGACATCGTCTCGACGGGTGATATCAAGGAGGCCCCGGTCGGCTGCGATGACCTCGTGGTCCGCAAAGATCTCGACCAGCTCGCGGCCGACCTGTCCGGCGGCTCCGGTGATCAACACGCGCATCAGCGGGCCTTGAGTGGCTCCCACCACCAGCGATTGTCGCGGTACCACGCCACGGTGGCATCGAGAGCCTCATCGAGCTCGCGCCTCGGACGCCATCCGAGACCCTCGATCTTCGTGGTGTCGATGGAGTAACGGCGATCGTGGCCCAGACGATCGGCCACATATTCGACCGACGATTCGTCCGCCCCGCAGAGCTCCAACAGACGATCGGTCAAGTGCCGGTTGGGCACCTCGTTGCCGGCGCCGATGTTGTAGATCTCGCCGATGGTTCCGTGACGGAGGACGAGGTCGACTCCGGCGCAGTTGTCCTCGACGTAGCACCAGTCACGAACGTTCATGCCATCGCCGTAGAGCGGAACCTTCCTGCCGTCGAGCAGGTTCGTGACGAAGAGGGGGATCACCTTTTCGGGAAACTGGTAGGGCCCGAAGTTGTTCGAGGAGCGCGTGATGATGACCGGTAGGTCGTAGGTCGTGAAGTAGCTCAGGGCAATGAGGTCGGAGCCGGCTTTCGATGCGGAATAGGGCGAGCGGGGACCCAGCGGGTCGGCTTCGCCGAACGATCCCTCCTCGATCGAGCCGTAGACCTCGTCGGTCGAGATGTGGACAAAGCGCTCGACGCCGATCCGGCGGGCCACGTCGCACACGACGTTGGTGCCGTCGCAGTTCGTTCGCACGAACTCGTCGGGGCTGAGGATCGATCGGTCGACATGGCTCTCCGCGGCGAAGTGAACGACTGCCTGGTGGCCTGCCATGGCGTCGGTCACGCTCTGGCGGTCGCAGATGTCGCCCTTGACGAAGGACAGGCGGGGGTTGTCCTGCAGGTCCTTCAGGTTGTCGAGATTTCCCGCGTAGGTGAGGGCGTCGAACACCGTGACCTCGTCGTCGCTGTTGGCGAGCACCTGATGGACGTAGTTCGAGCCGATGAATCCTGCCGCACCGGTGACGAAGAGCTTCATGAAGTGTCCTAGGTTCGAAGGAGGTGATGGGGTTGAACACCGGGGTCAAGCGCATCCCGGCGAGGGTTGGCCCGATCGCGAGGCGAGAGAATCGGTTCGGCGATGCCCCAGTCGGCCTTGACGGCGGGGTCGTTCCATGCGACGCCCAACTCATCGGCTGCGTTGTAGTAGCCGTCGACCAGATAGGTGATGGTCATGTCGGTCAACGCGGCGAAGCCGTGGGCAACGCCGGGGGGGATGAAGACCCCGGCGTGATCGCTGTCGACGCCTGGGGGAGCGCCGAGATCGAGGGTGAGGGTTGCGCCGTCGGTCGGCGAGCCGCTGCGCAGGTCGTGGAGCACGACCCGTGCGAGCCCGAAGGGCACGTACCAGTAGTCGGCCTGGTGCAGGTGATAGTGCAGCCCCACGACGGACCCGGCTTGGCGGTCACCGCGATTTGCCTGCACCATCTCACGGCCGAGGGGAAACCATGACCGTCGGTACGTCTCGACGAAGAAGCCTCGTTCGTCACGGTGCATGGTCGGCACGACATGGAAGACGTCGGCGATGACGGTTGACTCGGTGATCGTTGCCACAGTTGTCTACTCCAGATCGACGCGTGAATGGTCGCCCAGCATGAGGCGTGTGCCATGGGGCCGGGTGCCGCTGCGGATGACCCGAGCCTCCCGACCGATGAGCGAGTCCTGCAGACGTGAGATGTTGGTGATCGTGCTGTGATCGAGCACGATCGAGTGCTCGATCTCCGAGTCCAACAGCTCGCAGTCGCCCGCGATGGAGGTGAACGGTCCCACGTAGCTGTTCACCAGTCGGGTCCGAGGGCCGATGATGGCCGGTCCTCGTACCGTCGAATTGACGATCTCGGCGCCCTCCTCGATCACCACACGACCCTCGAGACGGGATTCGGCATCGACGGAGCCCGCCACGCTCGGCTCGATCGTCTCGAGGATGAGGCGATTGCCCTCGAGCAGCGGATCGAGCTTGCCCGTGTCGATCCACCACCCGTCGACCACCTCATGGCGAACCCGGCGACCCTGATCGATGAGCCACTGGATGGCATCGGTGATCTCCAACTCGCCCCTCGGCGAAGGCTGGATGGCCCGAACCGCCTCGTGGATCGAGGGGTCGAAGAGGTAGACCCCCACGAGTGCAAGGTCGGAGGGGGGGACCTCGGGCTTTTCGACGAGACGAACGACGGCGCCCGAGGCGTCGAGCTCGGCCACCCCGAACCGTTCGGGATCGGGCACGCGCGCCAGCAGGATCTGGGCTGCGGGCGCCTCCTCCTCCGAATCCAGCGTTGGTGTTCCTGCTCGCAGCACCGCAGCGTTGAAACCGTCCACGAAGTCCTTGACCCCCTGACGCAGCAGGTTGTCGCCCAGATACATGACGAAGTTGTCGTCGCCGAGGAAGTCCTGCGCGATGAGCACGCAATGGGCAAGGCCCAGGGGCTCATCCTGTGGGATGTAGGTGACTTCGAGGCCCCATTGAGACCCGGTGCCGACTGCGGCGCGAATCTCGTCGGCGGTCGAGCCCACGATGATGCCGACCTCCTTGATCCCCGCTTCGGCCATGTCCTCGAGCCCGAAGAACAGGATGGGCTTGTTGGCGACCGGCACCAGTTGTTTGGCGCTTGTGTGGGTGATGGGGCGAAGGCGCGTGCCGGCGCCACCCGAGAGGATCAGGCCTTTCATACAGCCTGATTTGTATCACCTGTGGCCCGAGATCAGGAACCACTCCCGGGTCTCGGGCGCCTCAGGGCTCCATCGGCAGATCGTGAAGGGCCTCGATGATGCCCGAGCGGGTCATGATCGCACCTCGACGGAGTTGGCCCACCAGTTGCAGACCCATGGTGAGGGCGGCGACCGCCGAGCCGGCCAGCAGTCCCAGCTCAACCCTCAGGAACAGCTCTTGTCCCAGGGCCGCAACGACCACGAACCCCACGACGCCGGCGAGCCAGCCCGTTGCCACCCGCAAATGGCCGGAAAGGGCGATGAGCGCCTGGGCCATGGCGATGCTCATCATGTAGGCGGCGCTCCCGAGTGCCAGGAGCCCGAGATCCTGGCGTGTCAGGTCGAACTCCGGTCCGAAGAAGACGCGAAGAGCCCACGGTCCGACGGCGAAGGCTCCGAGGGTTGCGATCACCCCGATCGCAACCACCACACGGAGCAGTTTGCCCAGTCCACTGCGGAACTCATCGAGCTCACCGGCGCCGGCGAGCGCCGAGAGCTTGGGCAGGAGCGCGGCCTGGACGGCCTGGAAGAGAAAGAGTGGGATGCGGGCGACGATGACGCCCGCCAGGAATCGGCCCGCAGCTGCTTCCTCCGAGGGCTTGGCCAGGAGCTCGACGGTCAGAGGCCCGGCGTTGACCAGAAGCTGGGCGAGCAACGATCCTGCCAACAGGGCGAGGATGGCGGCGGACAGCTCGCTCCACGGAGACTCCGGGCCTGGTTCCAGGAGACGGCGCTGTCCGCGCATCGCGATGGCGATGCCGACCAGTGGGGTCAATGCGACCGTCAGCCCGAAGGGTCCGGGGCTGGAGACGCCGAGGACCATCAGCACGATGCACACAAGGAGGCGTCCGGTGCCCTCGGCCCCCATGTAGGTGGCGTAGCCCCTGAAGCGGTTCATGCCCGACAGCACGCCGCGTGCGAGGTACACGACGGCAAAGCTCACGAGTGAGAGCGCAAAGGCGACGAACAGCATGACCTGGTCGTCGAGGAGGTGCTCGCGGATGAGCCCGTTGGCCGCCAAGGTTGCGGCGAGGGGGATCAGCGTCAACCCGAGACCGAGCAACATGGCCCGTCTCACAAGCGGCCCGCCGCCGAGGCCCCGAGCCATGCGGTCGGCCAGTGCACGGCTGGTCTCCTGCTCGAGTGGGAGATAGAGGCCGGGGCCCACCAGGAAGACCAACGCCCACAGCACCGAGAGTGGTGCATATTGCTCCGTGCCGAGTGCGCGGGCGGCAAGGACGAGAAAGGCGTAGGTGGTGAAGCCGTTGAGGAGCAGTCCTGTTCCCACCGCCAGGGTCCCCTCGGGCAGGGGGTTGCGCTCGTTGAGACGGTCAAGGCGTTCGCGCGTGCTCAGGAGAGTGCTCCAGGGTCGGATGTGCAGGTCGAAAGATTCGAATCGAAAGCATTCGAATCGAGGAAGGCGACGCTAGCGCCGAGGTTGCCCAGGGTGAAATCTTCGCCCGTCCTGCGCCGGCAGTGCCGCGGCCATGGGGCGTCGAGCGCGTCTCGGATAGGCTGACGGTTTCACGCCTCGGTGATCTCGAATGGAGTTTTGATGCCCCGTGCTCTCGTGACCGGTGTGACCGGTCAAGACGGTCAGTACCTTGCGGAGTTCCTCAATCAGCAGGGCTACGAGGTATTCGGCCTGGTCAAGGGCCAGAGCAACACCCGCGCCGACATCGTCGCGGAGGAGTTCCCCTTCATCGAGATGGTGAGTGGCGATCTGCAGGACCTCACCTCGCTCGTCAGCGCCCTGGAGCACGTGCAGCCGGACGAGGTGTACAACCTCGGGGCGATCTCTTTTGTCGCTCTGTCGTTCAAGCAGGCTGAGCTGACCGCAAACGTGACGGGTCTCGGTGTGCTGCGCATGCTCGAGGCCATTCGTATCGTGGGTGGGCGCGACAACCCGATTCGCTTCTATCAGGCTTCGTCGAGCGAGATGTTCGGCAAGGTTCGTGAGACCCCCCAGACCGAACAGACCCCCTTCTATCCCCGCAGCCCCTACGGTGTGGCAAAGGTGTTCGGTCACGACATCACGGTGAACTACCGCGAGTCCTACGACATGTTCGCGTGCAGCGGTATCCTGTTCAATCACGAAAGTCCTCGCCGCGGCATGGAGTTCGTCACGCGCAAGGTGACCAATGCCGTTGCCCGCATCAAGCTCGGTCTGCAGGGCGAGTTGATGCTCGGCGATCTCAGCCCGCGGCGTGACTGGGGTTTTGCGGGTGACTACGTGCGGGCCATGTGGTTGATGCTCCAACAGGACCAGCCCGAGGATTACGTGGTGGCAACCGGCCAGACCCACGAGGTTCGTGAGTTCGTGCAACTGGCCTTCGCTGCGGCCGACATCGATGACTGGGAGCGCTACGTCAAACAGGACGAGCGTTTCATGCGTCCCGCCGAGGTCGATCTGCTCGTCGGTGACGCCACCAAGGCCCGGACCAAGCTTGGGTGGAAGCCGTCGGTCAGCTTTCCCGAGTTGGTCTCGATGATGGTCGAGCACGACCTGAAGCTCGAAAGCGACAAGCTCCGTCGCTAGGCCTTGAAGCCGAAAGCTCGGGTGCGCCCCGGCAGTCCTGCCGCCGAAGGTCCCGGAATGGCCCGGCCGTTGCCTGCCGGGCCCGAATGGGCGCTACCCTCGGGCGACCCTGATGGCTGACACACCGACCGATACCGAATCCGATGAGGCAGCCGCCTCGATTTCCGACGCGCCGGCTGTGGTGGTCGTCGTCGTGACCCACGAAGGCGGCCCCTGGTTCGAGGAATCGCTGGCGAGCATTGCCGCGCAGGACTACCCGAACATGTCGGTGCTGGTCATCGATGCAGCGGGCCCGACGGAGGCATTGCCACGCGTTGCCGAGGTGATGCCCTCGGCCTACGTGCGCCGTCTGGACACCAATCCGGGCTTTGGCGCAGCAACCAATGAGGTCCTGTCCATGGTCGAAGGCGCACCGTACCTTTTGCTGTGCCACGACGACATCCTGTTGGAACCCGACGTCGTGCGACTGCTCGTCGAGGAGGCGTACCGGTCGAACGCGGGGATCGTCGGCCCGAAGCTGGTCTCATGGGGCGCTCCGGATCGGCTCCTGCAGGTCGGACTGTCCGTCGACAAGACCGGTGTCGCCTCCTCGCATGTCGATCGTGGCGAGTTGGATCAGGAACAACACGATTCGGTGCGAGATGTCTTTGTGGTGCCCGGCGGCTGCACGCTTGTACGAGCCGACCTTTTTCACATGCTCGGTGGGTACGACCCTGCGATCGACTTCCTCGGTGAGGACCTCGACCTCTGTTGGCGTGCACATGTGGCGGGCGCCCGAGTGCTGGTCGTCCCCGATGCGAGGGCCCAACACCAGGAGGCGCTCGCATCGAGGCGCCCGGTTGACGATCGCCGCCGGCTGCAGGCCCGCCACCGACTGCGAACCATGCTCAGCGTGTACGGCCTCGCGCACCTCCTGCGGGTGTTGCCCCAGGCCATCCTGTTCACCTTCGGCGAGATGTTCTATGCCCTGGTGACCGGACATCCGGGACATGTCGTGGACGTGGCCGGGGCGTGGGCGTGGAACCTCCGGCGCATCGGCGAGTTGCGTCGGCGACGACGTCAGATCCAGCAGACCCGAGTGCTGAGTGATCACGAGATCCGTCGTTTGCAGGTCAGGGGAAGCGCACGTCTGTTGGGCTTTCTCCGCGGTGAGCTCGGCAGGGCCAATCCGGCGAGGGCGCTGGAGGAGGCTCGCCAGGAATTTGCGGACCTGACGGAGTCCCTTGCCGACAGAAGGTCGCGCATCGTGCCCATCGCCATGGGCGCGACGGCGTTGGTGTTGCTCGTCGCGCTTCGAGGGTTGCTCCGAGGCGCGTGGCCCGAGCTGGGCAGTGTCGCAGGCTTTGACGCGGGTCCTGTCTCCCTGCTGAGCCGGCACCTCCGGGGCTTGCATGCGGTCGGCTTCGATGGCAGGGCGCCTGCCCCCACGGCGGGCGCCCTGATCGGTCTTGCCGGGCTGGTCTCCCTCGGAGCCATGGGCGTCCTCCAGCACCTCCTCGTCCTCGGGACCATGCCGCTGGGTCTGGTGGGCATCTGGCGAATCAGCTCGGCACTGGGCTCCCGGCCCGCCCGAGTGGTCACCATGGCGGTCTACGCTGCCATCCCGCTCCCTTTCAATGCATTGGCCCAAGGGCGCTGGGCGGGTCTGGTCCTGTACGCGGCGACTCCCTGGATGCTCCACCTCGTGCTGCAGGCAACAGCGGCCGGGCCATGGGGAGCCGGCCGAGGCGAGGACAGGCAGGTCGACGACACCGAACACCGCGGTCGACCGGTTCTCGCGCTCGGGCTGATCCTCGCTGCTGTCGCGGCCTTCGTCCCGATGGCCGTGTTGCTGCTTCTCGCGGTGAGCATCCTCGTTGCGATCTTCGGATGGGTGGCCGGCCCTTCCGGAACGGGGATGCGCCGAGCCGACACGTCCCTTTCCGTTGTCGGCCTGGTGGCCGGCGCCAGCGGTCTTGCGGCGGCCCTGCATGCCCCGTGGCTCGTGGGCATGGCCATCGCAGGCGCGAGGTGGGAGTTCTTCGCCGGCGTCTCGCCGCTGGGCCCCGGCGATGCGGGCATGGTCGACCTGATTGCCTTCGGCGTGGGTCCTCACCGATCGGTGCTCGTCGTGGGACTGGTGATCGCCGCCTCCCTTGGTTTGGCGATCGGCAAGCAGTGGCGGTTGCGTGCTGCGACACAGATGTGGGGGATCCTCATCGGCTCGTGGGCTCTGGCTCTCGTGGGGGATCACGATTGGCTGCCGATCCCGTTGCCGGGCCCCGAGGTGTCGTTGAGCTTTGCCGCGGTGGCCTTGGCCCTCGGCGTCGGTCTCGGGATGTGTGCATTCGAGCACGATCTCCGGGGCGAGGGGTTCGGGTGGCGCCAGGCGCTGTCCCTGGTCGCTGCGGCGGGCGTTGTTCTGGGCGTGTTGCCCGCACTTGGTGCAGCTCTCGACGGACGGGTTGAGGTCCCCGAGGTGGGTCTCGATCGTACCTTGGGATTTCTCGAGGATGAGGCGAAGGCGGGTCCGGACTATCAAGTCCTTTGGATGGGGGATGCCGAGGTGCTGCCCATGGCGGGCCGAGTGCTTGCCGGCGACGTCGCCATCGGGATTTCGGCGAACGGGTTTCCGAAGCTCGTCGATCATTGGCAGCTTCCCCCGAGCGCCGCTTCCGATGAGATCGTCGGGGCGATGCTCGCGACGGCACGCGGCCAGACCGACCGTCTCGGTCGGACCGTGGCGCCATTCGGCATTCGTTACATCATCCTGGTTGAACAACTTGCTCCCGATCGGACGAACACGGCGGTGCACTCGCTGCCGCTCGGTCTGACCCGGTCGGTTGCCCGTCAGCTCGATCTGCGACGACTCGACATCGACCCGGCCGTCACGCTGTACGAGAACATGGCATGGCAGGCACCACCGGGACCGGAGCCCCCCGACCCGGCGACCTCGTGGTGGTTCGTGCTGGTGTCGATCGTTCAGTTGGCCGGGTGGGCGGCAGTGGTGCGATCGCTGCTCAAGAGCCGCCCCAAGGTCGTCGGCAAGGTCGCCCCGTGACCACCAGGCGTCCCATCACCATCGCCTTGGTGCTCCTCTCGATCGTGGGTCTGTTCGTCGCCGCTCGTGAGCCACGAGGCGGCGATGGTCTCGATCTCGACCTGCCCGCGGCATCGTCGGCGGCCCAGCTCGACCCCCCCGGTACCCAGGACTCGACGTGGTACTGCGTCGGGGGCACCGCAACCGGGGGAGCCGCCGCGATCTCGGTCGTCGTCGTCAACATCGGGGAGGCCCCTCGCCAGGGGGCCATCACCTGGTACACCGGTGAGGGGACCCCAGTCGTCACCGACCTTCGGATCGAGGGCTTTCGGTCGGCAGTTTTCCCCGTGCCTGCGCAGGTGGCCGGCCCCTACGTTGCGGCGAAGGTTGAACTCGACGGCGGTGATGTGGCAGTCGAGCACACCGTGACGGGGCCGCGAGGCGCCAACGCCGCACCCTGTGCGTCCGGGCCATCGCCCACCTGGTTCTTCGCGAACGGATCGACCGCGCGAGATGCCTCACAGGTGCTGATGGTCTTCAACCCATTTCCGGCTGACGCGGTCATCGACGTGACCTTTGCCACGAATGAGGGCAATGACGCACCCACGCCGCTGCAGGGTCTGCCGGTGGCGCCGCGATCCCTGAAGGCGATCGACCTCGGGGAGCGACGTCGGGATCTCACCGCCACATCGGTCAGGGCTCGTACGGGCCAGGTCGTGGTGGAGCGATTGCAGGGCTTCGACGGTTCGGCGGATCGGACGGGGCTCTCACTCGCACCGGCCGCCTCCGGTCCGGCGACGATCTGGCACTTCCCTCGAGGCGCCTACGACGCCGAGACCTCCGAACGTTGGCACATCTACAACCCCGGCGATCGTGAGGCGCAGGTGAGCATCGAGATCACGCCCGATGACCTGGCTCTGTCGCCCGAACCCATCGACCTGGTGATCCCGCCGGGGTCGCGAACCACCGTTGATGCCGCTGAGCAGGCAAGGGTGCCGGCCGGGGCGGGCTACTCGTCCCAGGTCCGCTCGTTGAACGGGGTGCCGGTCGTGGCCGAGCGCGAGGTGAACGGGCGTTCGCCGAGTCCGCCTCGGGGTTGGTCCTCCGCATTGGGGGCGCCTCGGGCCGCGCCAAGGTGGGTCTTCCCCGTCGGGGAGTCATCGGATGCGGTGCACGAGGGGCTGGTTGTCCACAACCCCGGAGGATCCGTTGTTCGGTTTTCGGTGTTCACCCTCGCCGACGGTGTGAAATCCGAGTTGAGCGCCCTGCAGGATCAGGAGCTGAAGCCCGGTGCTCGGATGAGCGTGGGGCTCCTCGAGGTGATTCGTCTCGCGTCGCTGCCGTTGATCGTCGAGGCATCGGGGCCCGTGGTGGTCGAACGCCAGATGTCCTCGATGGCCGGGGGCGGATCGAGTTGGGTCATGGGGGTTCCGTCGCCGGAGAGGCCCGGCTGACGGTGGGCAGCCGGCGGATGCCCAGGCTGTTTCGCCGGTCGGAGACAGGTGTGGTGTTGATCGAAGCGGAGGTGGACAGTGGAGGTTGAGCGTCTCGTCGTCGTTTCCCTGGTGGTCGCCGGCGCCATGGCTGTCGCACTTGTTGCTCAGCGGCGTCGTCCCGACGCGCCCACCCAGGCTCGTTGGTCGGTGCCGTCCCAGATCGATCGATCCGACTTCACGAGCCCTGACGTTCCATGGCTCGTGGTCGTCTTCACCTCCACAACCTGCGGGGCATGTGCCGGCACCGTGGCCAAGACCGAGGTCATGGCATGTGATGAGGTGGCCGTGACCGAGGTGGAGGTGGGGGAGAACCCGGCCCTGCACCGTCGTTACGATATCGACGTGGTGCCGACCATGGTCATCGCGGATGGACAGGGCGTCGTTCGCGCGTCGTTCGTGGGGCCTCCGGTTGCGAGTGAGCTCTGGGCGGCGATGGCCGATCTTCGGGAAGATGCCGGGAGAGGGTTGGAGGGTTAGAGGGCCGAGCCTTCCGAGGTCGGGACGACCGGCTCCGGCTCCGGTCGGCCCACGGCGGTCGCCTCGTTGATCAGGCGGTGCACCTCGGCGCCGTCGATGGTCTCGTTCTCCAACAGGGAACGGGCGACGAGGTCGAGCGCGCCACGATGTTCCTCGAGGAGGTCGCGGCAGCGGTCCTCCTGCTTGCGGAGGATTCGCTCGACCTCCTCGTCGATGACGTGGGCGGTGACATCGCTGTACTCACGGCTCGCCATGATGTCCTCACCGAGGAAGACCTGATTGTGGGATCCCCATGCCATCGGCCCGATTCGCTCGCTCATGCCCCATTCGCGAACCATCTTGCGTGCGAGCTCGGTCGCTCCGACGAGATCGTTGTTCGCACCGGTCGAGAACACCTTGTAGACCAGGCCCTCCGCGATGCGTCCACCGAGGCGTACGACCAACGAGTCCTCGATGTAGGGCTGAGGGTAGAGATGCCGCTCCTCGGGAAGCTGTTGGGTGACCCCGAGGGCGATGCCGGTTGGCAGGATCGTGACCTTGTGCAGGGGATCGGCGTGCGGGAGCAGCGCGGCGCAGACCGCGTGCCCGCCCTCGTGATAGGCCACGATCTCCTTCTCGGCATCGGAGAGGGCCATCGAGTCACGCCGCATGCCCATGAGAACACGGTCTCGCGCCGATTCGAAGTCAACCATCTCGATCTGGTCCGCGTTGCGGCGCACGGCGAAGAGCGCTGCCTCGTTGACGAGGTTGGCGAGATCGGCGCCGCTCATCCCAGGCGTGCCCCGGGCGACGGTGTGCAGATCGACGTCCGGGCCCGTGCGCTTGTGCTTGCAGTGAACGCCGAGGATCATGAATCGCTCGCCGATCTCGGGGAGCGGCACCACGACCTGGCGGTCAAAGCGGCCCGGTCGCAGCAGTGCCGGGTCGAGGATGTCCGGGCGGTTCGTCGCGGCCATGACCACGACTCCCTCGGAAGACTCGAAGCCGTCCATCTCCGAGAGCAGCTGGTTCAGCGTCTGCTCGCGCTCGTCGTGGCCGCCCCCGAGCCCGGCTCCGCGCTTGCGGCCGATCGAGTCGATCTCGTCGATGAAGATGATGGAGCGGCCGAGTTTGCGGGCGGTCTGGAACAGATCACGAACCCTGCTGGCGCCGACGCCGACGAACATCTCCATGAAGTCCGAGCCGGTCACCGAGAGGAAGGGCACTCCGGCTTCGCCTGCGACCGCACGGGCGAGCAGGGTCTTTCCGGTTCCGGGCGGGCCGACGAGAAGGATGCCCTTTGGGATCCGGGCACCGATCGCCGCAAAACGGCTTGGGGTCTTCAGGAACTCGACGACTTCGTTGATCTCCTGTTTCACCCCTTCGTAACCCGCGACATCGGCGAAGGTCGTTCCCGGGTTCTCGGTCGAGTACGTCCTCGCCTTCGAGCGGCCGATCTGCATGACGCTGCCGACCTGACCCTGGGTGCGGCGTTGCATCCACACGAAGAAGCCGATGATGAGGATCACGGGCAGGAGGAGCGGGACGAGGCTGGTGAAGAAATTGGTCTGCGGCGTCCTGAACTCGATCTTGACGTTGTTGTCCTCCAGCAGCCGGCGATCGGCGGGGGAGAGCTCCACCGGACCGGTCGTGCGGAAGTTCTTCCCGCTTGTGGTCTTGCCGGAGATGCCGGAGCTCTCGTTGTTGATCGTTGCCTGTGCGATCTCGCCTGCCCGTGCCTGTGCCAGGAATTGGGAATAGGTGATGGACTTCCCGGTCGGCGCGGCAAAGAGCTCGGCGGCAAGGATCGTGACGAGAACCACGCCGAGGCCAATGAGCAACGCTCGACGTGTCCAGGACGTATCCGGCTGGTCGGGGCCGAAGGGCGGCGTTCTGCCCGTTCCCTTGCCGGGGGGACCATCGCCGGTGGGTCCCTTGCCGGTGGGAGGTGGAGGCGGTGACTGGGGAGTAGCCATGGGGCCCATGTTACGGCCGAGAGCTCACAAAGGGTGCCGGCGCTCCGGGGAGCCCTTCGCTACGCTGAGACGATGCCGCGCATCTGTGCCCGTCCGACGTGTGACGTTGCTGCAACCGCAACCATGACCTACGGCTATGCCGCGCGCACGGTGTGGGTGGACGATCTCATCCCGGAGGCGTACCCGGAAAGCTACGACCTGTGCTCCCGTCATGCCGACCGCCTCACCGTGCCACAGGGTTGGGTGTTGACCGACAGGCGGACCTTGTTGCGCCTGCCGTTCACGGGCATGGGCGGCGACGTCGCTGTCTGACTCCACCGCATTCGAAGGCGAAGACGTCCCCTCGGAGGAGGGTGTCACCGTTCATTGGGGTCTGGGTGATGCCCTGGCGGGCTTGGCGCTCACGATCATCGTCCCCGGTATCGTCGGCGCCATTGCTCTGACGGTGGCCGGCCTCGACCCCGATGAGGATCCGGCGCTTTGGGCGGTGGCCCTGCTCCAGATCCCTCTCTGGGTTGGCCTGTTGGGCTCGCCACTGTGGGCGACCCGCCGGAAGGGACGGGCAAGCCTGGTCGCCGATTTCGGTCTCCGGATGCAGTGGAGGGACATTCCAATCGGTCTCGGGGCGGGATTTGCCGCCCAGATCGTGATGGGGGTGGTCCTCCAGGCGTTCTACCGGCTACTCGATCTGGACACCGACAAGATCGGGCAGGCCGCCGAGGATCTCACGAACAACGCCACCGACCCGGTGGGTGTCGTGCTCCTCGTCGTGGTGGTCGTGGTCGCTGCTCCGGTGTTGGAGGAGTTGTTCTACCGGGGCCTGTGGCTCCGTGCACTCGAGCGTCGCTGGGGAACGGGCTGGGCCGTGGGTCTCTCGGCGCTGCTCTTCGGTGCGGTTCACTTTCAGCCGTACGACTTTCCCGCACTTGCCGGTGTCGGTCTCCTGGCAGCGCTGCTGACCGTGCGATTCGGTCGACTGGGCCCTGCGATCTGGTTCCATGTCGCGTTCAACCTGACCGCGGTGATCAGCCTGCTCTGAGGCGAGTCCGTCGAAGTCGGATAGGCGTCAAATCATGGCGGAGGACCTCAAGACGGGAACGGCTGAGCCGAAGGAGTTAGTCGTGGCTTCCGTTGAACTCGAAGGAATCTGTCCAAGATGTGCGCACACCCTGGTGGTGATCCCACTGAAGCTGGGAGACGCAAAGGTGGTCATGCGCTCTTGCTCCGCGTGCGACACCCGTTGGTGGCAGGAGGGGGACGAGACCTTGCCGCTCGGTCAGGTGCTGCGGGCGATGAGGGACAACCCGCCTCCGTCGCAGCGGCGTGGCCACCGCGACGCAGGTCACCGTCGACCGAAGGCTGCCACGTCCACCTGACGCGGTTCGAGGGCCTGGCGCGAAGCGCGGCCGAATCGTGCCAACATGAGCCACGACATGGAAACCTCCACTTCGCACCCATCGCCGAGCGACCCCGAGAGCCCGGCATCGGACTCCGTCGAGGCATCACCAGTGCCTGAGCCGGGTTTGTCGGCACGACTTCCCAGCAGACTCGTTCCGTCCCTGGAGGGAGCGGTCAGCGCGCTGGTCGTTGCGGGGTCGATGCTGTTCGTCATGTTGACCCTCCACCCGGACCTGGTGTTGGCCAACACCACCCCTGCGGGCGGCGACATGGGCGCCCACGTCTGGGGGCCGGCATTTCTGCGCGACCACCTCATTCCGCACGGCCGTCTCAGTGGCTGGACGCCCGACTGGTACGCCGGCTTTCCGGCCTATCAGTTCTACATGGTGCTCCCCGCGTTGGCGATCGTCGCCCTCGATGTTCTCCTTCCCTATGGCGTGGCGTTCAAGCTGATCACCATGTCGGGGCTGGTGGCGCTGCCGCTTGCCGCCTATCTGTTCGGGCGTCTGGTTCGAATGCCGTTCCCCGGTCCTCCGTTGATGTCGATTGCCGCCACTCTCTTCCTCTTCGATCGGTCGTTCACGATCTACGGCGGCAATATCGCCTCGACCATGGCGGGGGAGTTCTCCTTCACCATCTCGTTGGCATTCGCGCTGGTCTACCTCGGGGTGATCATTCGCGGCGTTCACACCGGCCGGCATCGGGCGCTCGCGGCGGGGCTGTTCGCCATCGTGGTGCTCTGCCACGTCATCCCAGCCGTTTTTGCGGTCGGGGCGACGCTGATCGTCTTGGTGGTCTACGCCTCCCGCCGGTCCTTCTGGTATCTCGCGACGGCGGGGTTCGTTGGTAGTGCCGTGACCGGGTTCTGGGCCCTTCCGTTTCTGGCGCGGCGTGGCTACATGACCAACATGGCGTACGAGAAGTCGACGCACTACCTCCAAGGTCTCTTTCCGGGTCGCATCGGTTCGACATTGACGGACTGGTTCGGAGGAAAGCCCGACCCTGCGGTTGCCGGTGACGTCACCGTCGTGTTCGTGCTGGCGCTGGTGGGCGCAGGCATCGCCGTCGCCTATCGGCAACGCTTCGGGATGTTCCTGGCATTGAGTGCGCTGGTGTTCGGGCTGGCCTTCGTGTTGCTTCCCGAGGGTCGGTTGTGGAACCCCCGATTGCTGCCGTTCTGGTACCTGAACCTGTACCTGCTCGCAGCGCTCGCCGTCTCCGAGGCGGCGCAATCCGTCGCGGTGCTTCTTTCGGACCGCCCGAGTCGGCCCCACCGGGGGGCACTTCTCGTTGCGCCCGCCCTTGCGTCCGTCATCGCCCTCGTGGTCGTCTCGTTGCCGCTGCGCATCCTGCCCGGCGGCAAGGTCTCCAAGGACGGAACGTCCTACTCCTGGCTGGGTCTGCGTACGCGGGACCAGAGCTACGTGCGAGGTTGGGCCAAGTGGAACTATTCCGGCTATGAGCGCAAGGAGGCGTTTCCGGAGTATCGAGATGTCGTGGGCACGATGAAGTGGGTCGGGGAGCAGAAGGGTTGCGGGCGGGCGATGTGGGAGTACGAAGGCGACCTCAACCGCTTCGGAACCCCGATGGCACTGATGCTGTTGCCCTACTGGACCGACGGCTGCATCGGATCGATGGAGGGCCTCTACTTCGAGTCGGCATCGACGACGCCGTATCACTTTCTCAACGCGGCGGAGCTTTCGAAGAGCCCGTCCAATCCCCAGCGCGGCCTCCCCTACGGAACCCTCGACGTCGACAAAGGTGTCGATCACCTGCAGATGCTGGGCGTGAGGTACTACATGGCCTTCTCGCCCCAGGCGATCGCGGCTGCCGACCGGAACAGCGAGCTGACCGCCGTGGCCGTCACCGGCGCATGGCACATCTATGAGGTCGAGGATGCCGAGCTCGTCGAGGCCCTGGGGGTCGAACCTGCCGTCATGACGGGGGTGGACGGCGCAGGCGAGGGGTGGCTGGATCCGTCCGTCGCCTGGTATCTGGATCCCGACGCATGGGACGTGCCTCTGGTGAGCAAGGGCCCGGCGACCTGGCCGAGGGTGAAGCCGGGCAGGGCGCCCGAGATCAACAGGGTTCGCAAGGCCGAGGTCACCGGTATCGATGTGGACACCGACCGCATTGCGTTCGACGTGGATCGGCCGGGAACACCCGTGCTCGTCAAGGCCTCGTACTTTCCCAATTGGAAGGTGTCCGGGGCAAAGGGTCCGTGGCGGGTGACGCCGAGCCTCATGGTGGTTGTCCCCACGTCCGAACACGTGGTTCTGTCGTACGGCCTGACGGGAGTGGACTGGTTCGCCCGTCTCCTCACCCTGATCGGGGTCGCCGGACTGGTCGTGCTCGCACGGCGACCGATGCGTGTCGACCCGATCGACGATCGGGATCCCGACGATGACTCGGGGGATCACCCAGGGGATCACCTGCAGGCCGATCCCGATGGGGCGCCGACCGACCGACTGCCGGGGGAGGATCAAACCGACGAACCGCCCACGCCGGTCGTGGTTTCAGGGGCGGCCGATGCTGATCCGGAGCTTCGCCAGGCCCCAGAGGGTGCGAGCGACCCGTCCGGCGATCGGTGATCGGGAGGGACGCTTCTCCTCGACGCGAACCGGTGTCTCGATGACACGACGACCTCCGCGTTCGGCTCGGAGGACCAATTCGGTGTCGAACAGGTCCGTGCCCTGTCGGCATTCGTGCACCAGGGGGAGCACGGATGCCCGGGTCATGGCCTTCATCCCATGGGTGTCGGACACGTGCAGACCGAAGCCGAGGCGAAGAATGGTCGAGAACGTGGCCGTGACGAGTCTGCGGTGCCATGCCCGAGTGTCCTCCGCTCCCTCGCCCCGCTTGGAGCCCACCACGATGTCCGCGCCCGCATCGGGGTCGACGATGAGGGCGATCGCACGATCCAGAAAGCCGAAGTCGTAGTAGTCGACGTCGAAGTTGACCACGATGTCGCCGGTCGCCTGCAGGAAGCCCGCTCGCAGCGCGGCTCCGTAGTTCGGCTGATCCAACGAGATCATCGAAAGCATGTCGAACTCGGCCTCCAGACGACGCCCGATCGCCGTGGTGTGATCCGTCGAGCCGTTCTCCACGACGATGACCTGCACCGCCGTGAGCGAGCCGCCGGAGCGTCGCGCGTCGAGCTCGGCGACCACCTCACGAGCCGCTCCTTCGAGATAGCCCTCCTCGTTGTGCGCAGGCATGACAACCGAGAGGGATACCGCGGGCGTCGTGGCCATCGGGTCCATCATGCATTGCCCCAACCGCCGAGACGCGCATGGGAGACGGGCCGGCACGGGAGATGGCCGGTGCCCGCAGGCCAACTAGGCTGTCGGTCGATGGCTTCTCCTGATGCGGTGTTCAAGGCCTATGACGTCCGGGGGACGGTGCCCGATCAACTCGATGCCGACCTCTGTCGGCGCATCGGCGCAGCCTTTGCCAGATTCGCAGCCGATGCCGCGGTCTCGATGGGCAACGGTGAGCGGGTGCGCATGGTGCTCGCGCGGGACATGCGACCATCGGGCATCGAGCTCAGCGCGGCATTTGCCGCGGGGGCGATGGAGCAGGGCGTCGATGTGGTCGAGCTCGGACTGGCCTCGACCGATCTCCTGTACTTCGCATCCGGGCACCTCGGTGCGCCCGGAGCGATCTTCACGGCTTCCCACAACCCTGCCGGCTACAACGGCATCAAGATGTGCCTCGGCGGGGCGGCGCCGGTGGGCGAGGACACCGGGCTGGGCGTGATCAAGCAGTGGGCCTCGGAGGGTCTCGCGCCGGCGCCGGTGTCGGGCTCCCTCAGCAGCGCCGATCTGCTCGAGGCCTTCGCCGACCACGTTCGGTCGTTCGTGGACACGTCGTTGCTGGCGCCCCTCAAGATCGTGGCCGACACCGCCAACGGCATGGGAGGTCTGGTGGCTCCCGCGGTCTTCGGGCCCCTGGGCTTCGACGTCGAATACCTCTACGCCGAGCTCGACGGCACGTTCCCCAACCATCCGGCAGATCCGATTCAACCGGAGAACGTGGCCGACCTCCGGGCGAGGGTGTTGGAGGTCGGCGCCGACATCGGTCTGGCCTTCGACGGGGACGCAGACCGGGTCTTTCTCATCGACGAGCAGGCCAACGTCGTGTCGGGTTCCCTGACGACGGCCCTGGTTGCCAAGGGTCTGTTGGCGAAGCACCCGGGGGCAACCGTTCTGCACAACCTGATCTGCTCGAAGGCGGTGCCCGAGGTGATCCGGGAGGGCGGCGGCAATCCGGTTCGGACGAGGGTCGGCCACAGCTTCATCAAGCAGGTGATGGCCGAGACCGGCGCCGTCTTCGGCGGTGAGCATTCGGGTCACTACTACTTCCGTGACAACTACCGGGCAGACTCCGGGTTGATCGCGGCGCTCATCGTGCTCGAACAGCTGTCGGTCGAGCGCAAACCACTTTCCGCCCTGCTTGCACCCTTGGACCGCTATGTCGCCTCCGGGGAGATCAACACGACGGTGCGCGACCCCTCGGCCGTCATCGACAACGTTGCGGCGGCCTTTGCCGAGCTTCCCCAGGATCGTCTCGATGGCCTGACCATCGATGCCGGGTCATGGTGGTGCAACCTGCGGGCATCGAACACCGAGCCGTTGTTGCGCCTCAATGTCGAGGCTTCGAACCCCGAGGAGTTGGACGACCGGGTGGCCGCTCTGCGAACACTCATCGAGAAAGGATGACCTGTGGCTCTTGACCCGGCGTTGTTGGAGATACTGGCCTGTCCCGAGGACAAGGGTCCCCTGTACTACATCGAGAGTGAGGCAAGCCTCTACAACCCGCGGCTGAAGCGGCGTTACGAGGTGCGGGAGAACATTCCGGTGATGCTCATCGACGAGGCGGTGACCCTCGATGAGGACGAGCATGCGAGAATCATGGCGCTCGTCGAGTCCGAGGGCATCGCTCCGACGTTCAGGGCGTAGGTCGTGAGCATGACGGGTGACGCCTCGACCACCGGGGCGGCACGGGACAGCCAGGGCATGTTTGCGGCGGCCAACGCCCTGCCCGAACAGGTTGCAGGCGCAGTCGATTCGAGCACGGGTCTCGTTGGGCTTCCCTCGGCTGACGCCGTCACGTCGGTCGTCGTGCTCGGCATGGGCGGCAGCGGGGTCGCAGGTGATCTCCTGCAGGCCATTGCCGGCCCACTCCTCCCGGTTCCGGTGACCGTGGTGAAGGGCTATGAGCCTCCGGCTTTCGTGGGCCCCTCGACGTTGGTGTTCGCGGTGTCCTTCTCGGGGAACACCGAGGAGACCATCGAGGCAGCGACGGCAGCGACCGAAGCAGGCGCCTCCATGGTGGCGGTGACCCAGGGCGGACGGTTGGCCGAGCTGGCCCGCGATCGGAACGCCCCGGTCGTCCCCGTGCCCGAGACCATCCCCCAGCCGAGGGCCGGCATCGGGGCAGTGGCCATTCCGCCGCTCGTGGTGCTCGAGGACATCGGTCTGCTGCCGGGTGCGCGGAGCTGGATCGACGACGCCGTGGACCAGCTCCGTCGTCGACGTGATTCGTTCGGCGCCTCCGACTGCCCGGCGCGTGGCCTGGCCCGGCGGATCGGCCGCACGATCCCTCTGATCTACGGGGGCGGCCCCCTGGGGGCCACCGCGGCAGCTCGCTGGAAGAACCAGGTCAACGAGAACGCGAAGTCCCCCGCCTTTTGGAACACCTACCCCGAGCTGTGCCACAACGAGCTGGCAGGATGGGGCCAACAGGGCGATCTCACCCGCCAGATCCTCACCCTTGTGGAGCTGCGCCACGATTTCGAGCACCCGCAGGTCAGGCGTCGGGCCGGCGTCGTCGACGAGGTGCTCGACGAGGTGGTGGCGAGCATCGTCGAGGTTCGAGCCGAGGGCCGGGGTCCGTTGGCCCAGCTGCTCGATCTGGTCCTGCTCGGCGATTTCGTGTCACTCGAGCTGGCAGCCCAGGAGGGTCTCGACCCGGGGCCGGTGCCGATCCTCAATCACGTCAAGGCGGCGGTCGCCCGGTAGGCTCGTCGTCTCGTCACCCCTCTCGAGCGGAGCAGTCCCACCATGACAACCCTGGCCAAGGGCGACTTCAAGGTCGCCGATCTTTCACTCGCAAGCTTCGGCCGCAAGGAGATCTCCCTGGCCGAACATGAGATGCCGGGGCTCATGGCGCTTCGCCGCCAGTACGCGGCGTCTCAGCCTCTGGCAGGCGCTCGCATCACCGGCTCGCTCCACATGACGGTGCAGACCGCCGTGCTGATCGAGACGCTGGTTGCGCTGGGCGCCGAGCTCCGATGGGCATCGTGCAACATCTTCTCGACCCAGGACCATGCCGCGGCCGCCATCGTGGTCGGGCCCGACGGCACGCCCGAGGCGCCGTCCGGTGTGCCCGTCTTCGCCTGGAAGGGCGAGACGCTCGAGGAGTACTGGTGGTGCACCGAACAGGTGTTGCGTTGGCCGGACGGTTCGGGACCGAACATGTTGCTCGATGACGGGGGCGACGCCACCCTGGTCGTCCACTGGGGATCGGAATGCGAGAGCGAAGGAGCGGCTCCGGACCCCGCGGGGGGAACCTCCGAGGAAGAGGGCGTGATCCGCCAACTGCTTCAGAAGACCTTCAACGAGGCCACGACCCTCTGGACCGGGATCGCCGGCGGCATTCAGGGTGTTTCCGAGGAGACGACCACGGGCGTGCATCGTCTGTACCAGCGCGAGCAGGCCGGCACGCTGTTGTTTCCGGCCATCAACGTCAACGACTCGGTGACCAAGTCGAAGTTCGACAACCTCTACGGGTGCCGTCATTCGTTGATCGACGGCATCTTCCGGGCCACCGACGTCATGGTCGCCGGCAAGGTCGCCGTTGTCTGCGGCTACGGTGACGTGGGCAAGGGTTGCGCCCAGTCGCTGCGTGGCCAGGGCGCCCGCGTGATCGTCACCGAGGTCGATCCCATCTGTGCGCTTCAGGCGGCGATGGAGGGCTATCAGGTCCTCACGCTCGACGACGTCGTCGAGACCGCCGACATCTTCATCACCGCGACCGGCAACCGCGACATCATCACCGCCGAGGACATGGCCCGGATGAAGCATCAGGCGATCGTGGGCAACATCGGCCACTTCGACAACGAGATCGACATGGCGGGCCTGGCTCGTACGCCCGGGGTGGTGCGCACCACCGTCAAGCCCCAGGTCGACGAGTGGCTGTTTGCCGACGGCCACACGGTGATCGTGCTCGCCGAGGGTCGACTGCTCAACCTGGGTTGTGCCACCGGCCACCCCAGCTTCGTGATGTCGTGCAGCTTCACGAACCAGGTGCTTGCCCAGATCGAGCTGTTCACCAACGCCAAGGCTTATGAGAACAAGGTGTACGTGTTGCCCAAGCGACTGGATGAGCAGGTGGCGCGTCTGCACCTCGATCACCTCGGCGTTCGTCTGTCCCAGCTCACCGAGGACCAGGCCGACTACCTCGACATCCCACTCGAGGGCCCCTTCAAGGCGGAGCAGTACCGCTACTAGTCCCAACACCGTTCAGCCCGTAGGTCACATCCCGGCCGGCAGATCAGGGCCGGCAGATCAGGGCTGTCACATCATGGCGGGCGCGGGGGGTTTCGCCGCCCCGCTCAGTTCTGGCTGCCGCTCTCCTGGCTGCTGCTGGAGGTGACCGTGGTCCCGTCGACGCTTGCCGGCGTGTTGGTGGTGGTGAAGGCGAAGAAGGCGACCGAGAGAGCCAGCAGGCCACCGAGGACCAGCACGGTGACCCAGGCGCCGAGGGTGGTCTTGGACGAGGACGGCGTTTCGGGCGTGGTTTCGGGCGAGGCGGTTTGCGCGATCATCGCGCCACGCTAACCCGCTGTGTGGCGCGTTTCAGAACCGGGAGCCTTTTGGCTCACCCGGACCATCGTTGTCACAGGGGGTTCCTAGGGTTTGGCGATGTTTCTGGCCCTGACCTGTCCCCTGTGTGGAGCGCGCGGCCAGGCGCTCTGTGACGGGTGCCTGATGCATCTCAAGGCTGCCGTGACGCTGCCTTCGCCACCGGGAATCGACCTCGACCGTTCCCTGTTCTCCTACGAGGGCAGGGCGAGACGCCTGGTCACCGGGCTGAAGTACGGCAACAACCGGGCGCTCATTCCCGGCCTTGCCCGTGCCCTGGCCGACCTGGTGAGGGGTGAGCCGATCGAGACCTTCGACATGGTGACGTGGGTGCCCACCACCGCCGTGCGTCGGCGCCAACGAGGCTTTGATCAGTCGGCACTCCTGGCGAGGGCGGTCGCCGGCGAGTTGGCGCTTCCCTCCCGGGCCCTGTTGGCACACCGACCCGGCCCCGCCCAGACGGGCCGAGATCTGAGATCCCGGAGGTCGGGGCCGGGAATGTCGGCACTGGGCCGATCCCCGGCCCGGGTGCTGCTCGTGGACGACGTGGTGACGAGTGGCGCAACTGCGTCCGCAGCGGCGCGGGCGTTGCGCGATGCGGGGGCCGATGGCGTCGTCCTGGTGACGATTGCACGAACGCCACCCAAGCGCTTCGTGGAGGACCGGGCCACGAGGTAGGGGGCGCCACGTTCCAGGGGTGTTGGCCTTTCGGGTCAACAGACCGGCGAGGAATGGCCTACCATTGGTCATGTTGCGTACGGGTCTGTGGTTGCAAGTCGATGCCAGTCGCAGGCGAAACGACCCACGTAAGGCGACCCATGGTCGCCGAGCATGGTGCGGCTTAGAAGTAAGCCCTGCCGCACCACAGGCCGATTGGCGGCTTGGGTGCGAGAAGGAATCGTGCGAGGTTGCAGCGTTGCCGGGTCGTCCCTATGACCGCCGAGCTGTCTCGTGCCACCTCCTCTGCAGGCGAGTGTGGGGTCAAAGACCAGGTCAGCCGTACGCAACACCTGTTCATGGTGGCCCATCCCGCTACGGAGAACGCCCACACCGGTCGATGATGTCACCAGAGCCCGTACCAAGGAACCAACCCGAGGAGGACGTGTGGATATCACCGTGAGCAGCCGCAACATCGAGCTGACCGAGTCTTTGCGTTCGACGACCGAGGAGAAGATCGGCCGTCTCAGCCGTTTCCTCGACGGGATCGAACGGGCGGAGGTGCACTTTTTCGAAGAGCGAAATCCTCGTATTGCCGAGAAGGACATCTGTGAGGCGACGGTTGAGGGTCATGGGCACCACCTCCGGGCGAAGGTCGCTGCCGGCGACCCCTTCGCGGCGATCGACGGCGTCGTGGCCAAGCTCGAGCACCAGCTGCACAAGGTCAAGACCAAGCTGGTGGCCCGGGCTCATGCGCGTCCCAGGGAGACCGTCCTTGCCGGCGAGCCGGTTCTTCCCGACCTGTCGGCGGGGCCGACCGATCGCTTCGAGGCGCTCCAGGATGGCCACGACGACGGTGCGATCCAAGTCGAAGAGCCGGGCTCGGTCATCGTAAAGGTCAAGTCCTTCTCCATGGAGCCGATGACACCAGATGAGGCAGCCGAGAAGATGGAACTTTTGGGACACGGTTTCTACTTCTTCTCGAATGTCGCAACTGGCCGAGCCGCCGTGGTGTACATGCGCCACGACGGCACTGTGGGACTTATCGATGAGGCGGGCTGACGAGAATGGGCGACAATCATCTCCCCGATGATGAGACCACCGGTGCAGGCGGGGGCGAGCCGATCAGGGTCCTGATCGTCGACGACCACGAGCTGTTCCGCCGAGGCCTGGTCCTCGTACTCGAGAGCGAGAGCGAGATCGAGGTCGTGGGTGAAGCCGGTGACGGCGAGGCTGCGGTGCGCCTGACCCAGGAGCTGATGCCCGATGTCGTCCTGATGGATGTTCGCATGCCGAGGATGGACGGTATCGAGGCGGCTCGACGGATCGGCGAATGTGCGCCGACGACCCGAGTGCTGATGCTGACCGTGAGTGATGAGGAGGATGACCTGTTCAGGGCCATCAAGGCAGGGGCGCATGGCTATCTTCTCAAGGAGATCTCCATCGGCGAGGTCGCCGATGCGGTCAACGCCCTCATGGACGGCCAGACGCTGATCACGCCTTCGATGGCATCGAAGTTGATCGTCGAGTTTGCGAGTCTGTCCCGGGAAGCCGACGGATGGTCGCCGGAGCGCCCCCGATTGACCGAACGCGAGCTCGATGTTCTGAAGCTCGTCGCTCGGGGTTGCACCAACCGTGAGATCGGTGACCTCCTGGGGATCACGCAGAACACGGCCAAGAACCACGTTCGCAACATCCTCGAGAAGCTGCACCTGCACTCGCGAACCGAAGCGGTGATGTTCGCGCTGCGGGAGAAGCTGCTCGAGGTCGAGGCCTGAGGGTGAGGTCGAGGCCCGAGAGCTCCTTCCTCTGCTTTCGTCGCACCGGGTCCGCGGTGCGTTCGTGAACCTGCTCGGGACCGGCCGGGTTCCCCGGTAGACTGCCCCACCGTGGGAGTTCTGGATCGAATCTTGCGTGTTGGGGAGGGCCGTCGGGTCAAGGCGGTCGCCGGCCTCGTCCCCGAGATCAATGAGCTCGAACGGGAGATGGTCGCGCTCTCCGATGAGGCTCTGGGCGCCAAGACCGGTGAGTTCCGTCAACGGCTGGACAACGGTGAGAGTCTTGACGACCTGTTGATCGAGGCCTTCGCGGTGACGCGAGAGGCGGCGCATCGGACCATCGGCCAGCGGCACTACGACGTCCAGCTCATGGGTGGGGCGGCGCTTCATCTCGGTTGGATCGCGGAGATGAAGACCGGTGAGGGCAAGACCCTGGTCTCCACGCTCCCGGCCTACCTGAACGGCTTGGCCGGCAAGGGCGTCCACCTCATCACCGTCAACGACTACCTCGCGAAGCGCGACGCTGCATGGATGGGACAGATCCATCGCCGACTCGGGCTCAGCGTCGGGCTCGTCGTCCCCGAGATCACCGGTTCCGACGAGAAGCGTGCCGCCTATGCGTGTGACGTCACGTACGGCATCAACAACGAGTTCGGTTTCGACTATCTCCGTGACAACATGGCCCTGACGCTCGACGCCAAGGTCCAGCGTGGACACGGTTTCGCGATCGTCGACGAGGTCGATTCGATCCTCATCGACGAAGCACGCACGCCACTGATCATCAGCGGACGGTTGGCGGACGCGGCACAGATGTACTACACGTTCGCCGGTCTGGTCCGAGGTCTCGAGCGTGACGTGGACTACGACGTCGACGAGGAGAAGCGCCATGTCGCGCCGCTCGACTCGGGCATCGCCAAGGTGGAGCAGGCGCTCGGGGTCGAGAACCTCTACGACGAGCTTTCGCAGAACCTGGTGCACCAACTTCAGGCAGCGCTTCGCGCCAAGGAGCTCTACAAGCGTGACCGTGATTATCTGATCGCCGATGGCGAGGTCAAGATCGTCGACGAGTTCACCGGGCGCATCCTCGAAGGACGCCGTTGGTCCGAGGGGCTGCATCAGGCAGTGGAGGCCAAGGAGGGCGTCAGGATCAAGGAGGAGAACCAAACCCTCGCCACGATCACGCTGCAGAACTACTTCCGCCTGTACGACAAGCTCGCGGGCATGACCGGTACCGCTCAGACCGAGGCAGCCGAGTTCTCGAGTACCTACAACCTGCCGGTCGTGCCCATCCCCACCAACAAGCCGCTTGCCCGTATCGACAACGGTGACCTGATCTACATGACCGAGGACGCCAAGTTCAATGCGGTGGTGGAGGACATCGTCGAGCACCACGACCGTGGCCAGCCCGTCCTGGTCGGAACCGTCTCGGTCGAGAAGTCCGAGCGCCTGTCACGGTACCTGACCCGTCGTGGCGTGCAGCACGAGGTGCTCAATGCGAAACAGCACACGCGTGAGGCGGAGATCGTGACCCAGGCCGGTCGACTCCAGGGTGTCACGGTCGCCACGAACATGGCCGGTCGAGGCGTCGACATCCTGCTCGGCGGCAACCCCGAGGGTCTGGCCGCTCGTGAGCTTGCCGCCCAGGGCATGGACCCGGAGACCGAGGAGGGCCAGGCGCTGTACGCCAAGCTGCTCGAGGCAGCTCAGCGGGAATGCCGCGCCGAGGGTGACAGGATTCGTGAGCTCGGCGGGTTGTACGTGCTCGGAACCGAGCGTCATGAGAGTCGCCGCATCGACAATCAGCTTCGGGGCCGTTCCGGGCGTCAGGGCGATCCCGGTGAGAGCCGTTTCTACCTCTCGCTCGAAGACGAGCTCATGCGCCTCTTCGCCACCGGCGCCATGAGTTGGGTGATGGGCAAGACCCTGCCCGATGACGTCCCGATCGAGGCGAAGATGGTCAACCGTGCCATCGAGCGTGCACAGAGCACCGTCGAGGCCCGGAACGCCGAGATTCGCAAGAACGTGCTCAAGTACGACGAAGTCATGAACGAGCAACGCAAGGTGATCTACCAACGGCGGAACCAGGTGCTCGAGGGCGGTGATCTCCGCGACGAGACCATCTCGAGCCTCGAGGAGACACTCGAAGGGGTCGTTCGCAATGCCTGTGTCGCCGACCTGCCGGAGGACTGGGATCTCGAGGGTCTCATCGCGGAGGTGAACGAGTACTTCCCGACGCGACACACGCCGGAGGAGTTCGCCCACATCGGCGATGTCGATGCCATCGTCGAGGCTTTCACAACCGAGGCCATCGAACAGTTCGAGCTGCGTGAGGCGACGATCGGCGCCGAGACGATGCGCGACATCGAGCGTCAGGTGATGCTTCGGGTCATCGACGCGAATTGGCGCGAGCACCTGTACGACATGGACTATCTGCAGGAGGGCATTCACCTTCGAGCGATGGGCCAGAAGGATCCGCTGGTCGAATGGCAGCGTGAGGGCTATGCGATGTTCGCCGCGATGATGAGCGTCGTCACCGATTCCTACGTGAAGTACGTCATGCACCTCGAGGTTCTCCCGGCCGAGGAACCGGTTGAGGAGGTGAGCGGCCTGACCTACAGCGCCCCGGAGGATCCGGTGCAGGGCTCTGGTGGGCTCCAGGCCGCAGCGGTGGCCGAGGCGGAGGCAACCGGCGAGCCTCTCGCGATACTCCAGGAGAACGAGGAACCGCCGGTGAACCGGCCGGTGGTGAAGTCTGCCGAAGAGAAGCTCGGTCGCAATGACCCGTGCTGGTGCGGGAGTGGCAAGAAGTTCAAGCTCTGCCATGGCAATCAGACCTGACATGCCGCGATCCCCGATGAGCGACCTCCATGTCGTGGGTTTTCGCTGTGCCCGGTCGTCAACTCCGACGCAGACGGCGCATGCCGGGCGCGTGTCGTGAGGGACCTCACCGATGAGATCGCCGGGCTCCAGAAGCGAATCGGAGAGGCCGAGCACTACCTGCGCATCGATGTTCAGCGGGAGCGATTCGTCGAATTGGAGCACGCTGCATCGCGTCCGGATCTTTGGGATGACCAGGATGAGGCAAGGCGGGTGACCTCGGAGCTTGCGAATGTCCGTGATGACCTCGCGATCGTCGACGGCCTGATGGCCGACCTGGGAGACATCGAGACGCTGTACGAGTTGGCTCGGGAAGAGGGGGATGATTCGTTCGAGGAAGAGATCGAAGGCGGCATCGTCGTGCTTTCGATCAAACTCGACGACCTCGAGCTTCGATCGCTCTTTGCCGGCGAGCATGACGAATCTGATGCCATCTGCGAAATTCATGCCGGGGAGGGTGGCACCGACGCTCAGGACTGGGCCGAGATGATGCTTCGCATGTATTTGCGCTGGGCGGAGACCAGAGGTTTCGCAACGGAGATTGACGAAGTCTCCGCAGGCAAAGAGGCCGGCCTTCTTTCAGCCACTTTCATGGTGAAGGGTCGATTTGCCTACGGATGGCTCCGAGGCGAACAAGGGGTGCATCGGCTCGTCAGGATCTCACCCTTTGACGCGGCATCGCGGCGACAGACCAGCTTTGCCTCCCTCGACGTCACTCCCTTTATCGAGGATGCGTCCGAAGAGGTGGAGATCGATGAAAAGGACCTTCGCATCGATACCTATCGGTCATCGGGCGCCGGGGGTCAGCACGTCAACGTGACCGACTCCGCCGTTCGCATTACGCACAATCCTTCCGGTGTTGTCGTCTCGTGTCAGAACGAGCGAAGTCAGCATCAGAACAAGGCGAGGGCCATGCAGATCCTGGCTGCCAAGCTGGTTGATCTCCAACGGGCACAGCGTGTGGCCGACATGGCGGCCATCTCGGGGACGGCGTCGCAGGCTGCCATGGGCAACCAGATCCGCTCGTACGTGCAGGCCCCCTATCAATTGGTCAAGGACCTTCGCACCAATCATGAAACCGGCAGCGTCGACGGGGTGCTCGACGGTCAAATCGGCGGGTTCATGGAAGCGTTTCTACGTTGGGAACGAGCCCAGGGCGTCAGTTCGTAAAGGGAGCCTTTTGGCAACGCCGAGGGGCTAGCCTCTTGCCCATGCCGTTGCGCTGTACGGTTTCGATACGGGCATCGCTTGTGAACGGTTCAGCCGATGACGGCTGAGGGAAACCCTGCATCAGAGAAGTTGCATGCGGACGAGGAGCACTTCGAGGAGACCGCCAGGGTCTTTCGCCTCGTTCGATGGTTGGCCCTCGTCATCATCGTGCCACGTTTCATCCTGCTCGTTCCTCCCGGCGGCAAGGAGACACCCTGGGATCCGGCATGGACGGGCGTGGTCCTTGCGGTCCTGCTCGTCACCACGAACGTGCTGTCGAGCCGGGCCGGGGTGCGCGGCATCCAGGGCCTGGTTCTCGGGGCCAGGTGGGCCGTGTTCCTCGACGGCATCGTGGTTCTCCTGGCGACGCTCACGGCGCTGTACGAGGGTCGTCAACCCGGTGTGGTGATGTTGATGATTCCCATCTACGAGGCTTCCGCCTATTTCGGTCTGCGCGCCGCTGCGATCACGGCGCTGGGCGCAGGGGGCTCCTTCGTCGTGGGAGCCCGGCTCCTCGCCGATGACGCCGGCAACGAAGGGGATCTCGAGTTGCTGGCATACCAGTTGGGGGCCCTTTCGCTGGTGGTTCTCCTGACGGGCATCCTCGCCGAGCGAACCGCTCGCCAGATGCGACGGGTGAAGCGCCAGGCCATCGATGCCGACCGGCGATCGGATCTTCTGAAGATCGCCGCCGAGGCAAGTCGTTCCCTGGGGACGGCACAGGGTGGACCTGTCCTGGACGCCGTGCTCTTCGGAGCGAGCCGGCTCGGCTTCGATGCGGTCGACCTCTTCATGGTCGACGGTGCCGGGGCGTGGTCTCTTGCCGGGCACGTCGGGCTTCCGAGCGCTCGGGTGGAGCACCCGGGTGGGAACGAGGCGGGCCTGGTGGGGGAGGTCAACGCCAGAGGCCACACGGTGGTGATCGATCGCGTCTCGGATGCGACGACCACCGATGACGAGGGCACGGAATCGGGCATCCACCTCGCCGCGGGGGTCCCCGTGTGGCGGGCGGGTGAGGTGATCGGTGTGTTGAGAGTAGGCACGCTGGATGCCCGGCACATCCTGCCCGCCGAGATCGAGTGCCTCGAGCTGCTCGCAGCGCACGCAGGAGCGGCGTTCGAGGCCTCCCGCCACCTGGATGAGACGCGCGGCCTCGAGGACCGGCTGGCCTACGAGGTGTCACACGACCACCTCACCGGCCTGCCCAACCGAGCCTGGTTTCTGGAGAGCCTTCACGAGCGTCTTCGGGAGGGCGTGACCGCTGTCCTCGTGTGCGACCTCGATCGCTTCAAGACCATCAACGACAGCCTGGGTCACAAGATGGGCGACTCGTTGCTCGACGCCGTGGCGGCGCGTCTGCTCAGCCTGGTGGGTTCCAACGGGATGGTTGCCCGTATCGGAGCCGATGAGTTCGCCATCCAGTCGTACGGGACGACAGCCGAGAATGCGATGAACCTGGCGGGTGCGATCCTCGAGGGCTTTGCCACCCCCTTTGCGATCGAGGGGGAGCTCATCGTGGTCACGTTCAGCATCGGGGTCGCGACCAACGAGGACTCCCCGTCGATCGAGGCCACCACGCTGTTGCGTGATGCAGACCTGGCCATGTACGGCGCGAAGCGGGCGGGCCGCTCGCGCTTCGAGTTGTTCGACCTCGACCTCCGCGCCAGGGCGCGTCGGCGCATGGAGACCGAAACCGAGCTGCGTAGGGCGCTTACCGGGGGAGGCCTCCATGTTGCCTACCAGCCGGTGGTGTCGCTCTCGACGGGAGCGATTGTCTCGGTCGAGGCGCTGGCACGCTGGCAGCACCCGGTTCACGGCGCCGTGGACCCCGATGAGTTCATTCCCCTCGCCGAGGAGACCGGCCTCATCTGGGACCTGGGTCGCGAAGTGTTGACCCAGGCGTGTCTCGAGGCCCGAGGTTGGCAACAGTTCATGGGGGAGCAAGCCCCCCGCATCGGGGTGAACCTCTCGGCGGTGCAGCTGGAGGATCCGGGCTGCGTCGACATGGTTCTCGGGGTTCTCCACCAGACGGCACTTGCACCGTCGCGCCTGGTTCTGGAGATCACCGAAGGCGTCGTGATGAACGATTCCGTCGAGGTTCTCGAAAGCGTCATCGCCCTCGCCGCCCTCGGCGTCCGACTTGCGGTGGACGATTTCGGCAAGGGCTGGTCATCACTGTCCTATCTGGCCCGCTATCCCTTGTCCGAGTTGAAGATCGATCGCTGTTTCATCGACGGCGTCACCACCAGGCCGGCGGATCGTGCCATCGTGGCATCGGTCGTCCAACTTGCTCACGAATTGGGCTTGGTGGTTGTCGCCGAGGGGATCGAGAACCGGAGCCAACTCGACGAGCTGCTGGCGCTGGGTTGCGACGAAGGCCAGGGCTTCCATCTTCACCGACCTCTGACCCCCTTGGCCATGAGCTCGCTGCTGCAGCGCATGGTGACCTGACGGAATTCTTGACGGCCCGATTTCCGCCGATGCCACCCCAAGTGATGCCTTTGGTAGGCTGAGCAGACCAAATTGGTCCGTCACAGAGGCGTTTCCCGCCCATGGCGCAGCTGACCGACATCATCGTCTCAGGGAATGGATCCTGGTGATCAAGCTCGAGAACGTCACCAAGAAGTACAGCAAGGAGGTCGTCGCGCTTCGTGACGCCTCGGTCGACATCCAAAAGGGTGAGTTCCTCTTTCTCGTGGGTCCCTCCGGGTCGGGCAAGTCCACGTTCATCCGCTTGTTGAACAAGTCGGAGTCGCCCGACATCGGCCGTATCTGGGTTGCGGGCAAGGACATCGCGCATCTCAGCAAGTGGAAGGTGCCTTTTCTTCGGCGGAACATCGGATGCGTCTTTCAGGACTTCAAGCTGTTGCCGTCGAAGACGGTCTATGAGAACGTCGCCTTTGCACTCGAGGTGATCAGTCGGCCGCGCCACGTCGTTGAATCGCAGGTTCCCGCCATCCTCGACCTCGTCGGCCTCGCGGAGAAGAGTGAGCGATTTCCTCATGAGTTGTCCGGTGGCGAACAACAGCGGGTGTCCATCGCCCGGGCGTTCGTCAACAGACCACTCATCCTCCTGGCCGATGAGCCGACGGGCAACCTTGACCCGGCCACCTCCGAGGGGATCATGCGTCTGCTCGATCGCATCAACCGCACCGGGACCACGGTGGTGATGGCCACCCACGATCAGGGCATCGTCGACGCCATGCGCCGGCGGGTGATCGAGCTGGCCCACGGCTCCATCGTGCGCGACCAGGATCGTGGGGTGTACTCCTGATCATGAGCACCAAGTTAGGTTACAGCGTTCGGGAGACCGCTCAGAACGTTCGTCGGAATCTTTCGCTCACCCTGGCCTCGGTCCTGACGGTTGCCGTGTCGCTGTCGCTCGTCGGCGGCGCCGTCCTCCTCCGCTACGGGGTCAACAACGTGACCGATCGCTGGCAGAACGGTGTCGAGTTCGAGGTGTTCCTCAACAGCGATGCCTCCCCTGAGCAGTCCCAGCGGATCGGCAACGAGCTGCAGACCAGCAAGGACGTCAAGCGCGTGGTGTACATCTCCCAGGAGGAGCAGTACAAGCAGTTCAAGCTCTACTTCGCCGACCAGCCCGAGTACCTCGAGAACGTCACCCTGGACAAGCTCCCGCCTTCCTATCGAGTGGTGCCGAGGGAGGCGGATCCCGACATCATCAAGACCATCGGCGCACGCTTCACCCGCGAGCCCGGGGTGCGCGAGGTGGTCTTCGCCGAGGAGGCTGTACGCGATCTGCTCAAGGTGTCGCGGGTGATCCAGGCGGTGATCCTGGGCCTGGCCCTCGTGCTGTTGATGTCGGCATCGCTGCTGATCTTCAACACGATTCGCATGGCCATCTTCGCCCGGAGGCGGGAGATCGAGGTCATGAAGCTCGTCGGCGCGACCAACTGGTTCATCCGGGTGCCGTTCATGCTGGAAGGGCTCTTCCAGGGACTTGCCGGGACGCTCAGCGCTTTTGCCGTGCTCTATGTCGCACAGGATCCTGCGCAGCGCTTCATTCGAGACGCCCGACTCTTCGAGCAGTTCGCGATCTTCGATTCCCAGGTGCTCACGACGGGTTTGTTCATGGTCGTCATCGGTTCACTGCTCGGGGCTGTGGGCGCCGGCGTGGCCGCAAGCAGGTTCCTGGACATCTAGCCAGAAGCGGGCAGGCGAGCCGAGCGAACGAGCCGAACGGGCCGAGCGGGCCGAACGGGCCGAACGGGCCGAGCGGGCCGAAGGCCGAGCCGAACCGGGCCGAAGGCCGAGCCAACCGGTGGTGCCAACCCGAATCCTTGACGTGGTGCGCCGCGTACCGATGGGAAGGCCATGTCTGATGTTGTCGGCCGTGCCCGTGCACCGCATGCAAGCCGTCGATGGGTCGGGGTCAGCCTGGTGGCGTTGCTGTTGGCGGTAACCGTGCCGTTCAGCGGAGCGACCGCCGCTGCTCCCTCTTCGGCCGACCAGGATCAGCGCCGCGTGGAGGTCGAGCGAGAGCTCGAGAGCCTGCGACGTCAGCTGCACGAGGCTGATGCCGAGGAGGTCCAGTTGATCGCCGAGCTTCGGGTCGCAACGTCTCGCGCACGCAAGCTGGATGCCATCCTGACAGCCCTCGATGCCCGGGTGCTGGCGGCTCGGGCCGACCTGGATCTTGCCCAGGCAGCCTTCGAGGACGCCGACGTCCGTTATCAGGAGACCGCCCGACGAACCGCCCTGATGAAGTCCAGGCTGCTTCAGGCCAAATCGATCCTCGAGGAGCAGGCGGTGAACGCGTTCATGCACCATGGCAGCGACGCGGGCCAACAACTGCAGCTTCTCGTGGAGGTGTCGAGTTGGCGCCGGCTCAACGAGGTGTCCACCTTCCTGGATGTCGTCGCCGAGGAGCAGGACAAGGTGATCGAGACCTACCGTGGGTTGCGGGATCAGGCCGAGGAGGCTCAGGCCGGCGAGGAGCTGGCTCGTGACGCCGCTCGTTCGCTGCGGGACGACGTGGCGAGCCGGACGGACGCCATCGAAGCCGTCCGCACCGAGCAGCGCCGCTCCGGCCGCGAAGCCGAGCGGGAAGCCGAGGAGCAACGCCGCCTGTTGGCGATGCTGCGTGAACGTCAGAACGCCTTCGACACGCGCATGCAGGCGCTGAAGCGGGAGTCGGACTCGATCTCGGAGCTGCTCCGACGGCGCCCGACGGGCGGCCAACCCATCCGCTCGGGTGTCGGGGTGCTCGGTTGGCCGCTGAAGACGGTTCGGATCACCTCGGAGTTCGGCCCTCGAGTTCACCCCATCTACGGCACCGAGCGCATGCACGACGGTCTGGACTTCGGAGCGGACATGGGCACCCCCATCCTCGCGGCCGCAGACGGGGTGGTCGTCTCGGCGGGCGAACGGGGCGGCTACGGCAATGCGGTGCTGGTCGACGACGGGGCGTCCCTTGCGACCCTCTACGCCCACCAGTCGACGATGGCCGTCGGTGTGGGCGACCCCGTGAAGCGAGGCCAGGTGATCGGGTATGTCGGCTCAACCGGCTTCTCGACCGGACCTCATCTGCACTTCGAGGTTCGGGTCAACGGCGCACCCGTCGATCCGATGCTCTACCTCTGAGGGTTCCCTTCGCAAGGGTGGACCTTCTTTGCCTCGATCCACCGACGCTGGAGGTCGATCGTGGATCGAGGCAAAGGGATGAAATGCATGTTCTTGAACAGGGGTGGAGGTGGCGGGAATCGAACCCGCGTCCTCGAGCGCTTTGACGATTCTTCTCCGAGCGCAGCCGATGGAAGGTTCGGCGGTCGCTCACCATCGGCACTGCACGACCGCCGTCACCAACGAAAATGTCCCCACCCGGCCGGTTGGTGCAGCCGTGTGGGTAAGCCCCGCTGGATGGCGCCCTCATCCGCTCCGCAGGGCTGGGAACGGGAGAACGTCGCTACTGTTTAGGCAGCGAGTGCGACGTAATCGTCGGCATTTGTTTGTTTGTTCCGACTCTTTTACGTGGATTCGGAGACCACGGCTCGCTTCACTCGTCTCGACAACCAGAGTCGAAACCGATCACCCCCATGTCAAGGTACGTCCCGTCGCTGCGAAAGCCGACGGGTCTCCATGATACCGCCCGTGTGGTCCTCTCGGACGTCGAGTCCCCGTGCAGGATGGAGTCCTCGTGACGGACGTCGAGTACTCGTGCCGGAGCCGAACGGGCCCGGGCGACGGGGAGGAGGGGGCTATCGCCCTCGGCGATCGTCAGCCATGGCGCGGGCGATCTCGCGGTTGGCGTCCCGCTCGGCGAGCGCATGACGCTTGTCGTGACGCTTGCGGCCTCGGGCCAGAGCGAGCTCGACCTTCGCCCGGGACCCTTTGAAGTAGACCGAGAGCGGCACGAGCGTGAGTTGTTCCCGCTCGACCTGTTGGCGAAGATCCTCGATCTCGCCGCGATGCAACAGGAGCTTCCTCTCGCGCTCGGGGTCGTGACCGTCGATGCCATGGCTGAAGGTGTAGGGGGCGATGTGAGCGCCGTGGAGCCAGACCTCGCCGTTCCTGACGTAGGCGTAGCTGTCCTTGAGCTGCATCTTGGCCGCCCGCAACGACTTCACCTCGCTGCCCTGGAGCGCGATGCCGCACTCGATCGTGTCGATGATCTCGTAGTCGTGGCGCGCCTTGCGGTTGGAGGCAATCACCTGCTCGTCTCGCGCGCTCATGCCGTCGAGGGTAGCTGAGGGCCGTCGGGTAGCCTCGCCCTCGTGATCTCACTCTCCTGGGACATCTGGCACGAGATGGTGGCTCACAGCATGGTTGAGCTGCCCAACGAGGCCTGCGGATTGCTCGTGGGCCATCCCGACGGTCGGGTGACTTCCTTCCATCCCTGCAGGAACGCGGCTGAGTCGTCGAAGCTCTACACGCTCGACCCCCGGGATCACCTGCGAATCGATCGGGCGGCAGACGACCTGGGCCTTGTCGTGATCGGGGTCGTGCACAGCCACACGCACACCGACGCCTATCCGTCACCCACCGATGTCAACCAGGCGCCGGACCCCGATTGGCACTATGTGATCGTCTCCCTGCGTCACCCCGACCCTGCCGTGCGCTCGTATCGGATCATCGACGGTGTTGCGCGCGAAGAAGCGATCACCGGCATGGATGCACCGTGAGCCGGGCGAGGTGTCGGCAGGCGAGGTGTCGGCAGGCGAGGTGTCGGCAGGCGAGGTGTCGGCAGGCGCGAGGTGTCGGCAGGCCAGGTGTCGGCAGGCCAGGTGTCGGCAGGCCACGGAAGACCGGCGCCCGACAGGGCCGGCGGCGGGTGCGGTTGTCGCATCAAGGGTCTCGGCCTGTAGAATTATGACTCGTTCAGTCAACTTTTCCCGCCCCTCGTGGTTGGGTTGCTCACGGAGGTCCTTCGTGCCCGTCAGTGTTCGTCTTCCAACCATCATGCGCACCCATGCCGGTGGCAACTCCGAGGTGACGGCCGAAGGCTCAACGGTGGGTGAGGTCGTCGAAGATCTCATTCGCCGGTTTCCCGGCATCGCCGCCAACCTCAGGTCACCGGAGGGTGGCATCCACAAGTTCGTGAACCTGTACGTGAACGACGAGGACATCCGTTATCTCGACAAGCTCGACACCAAGGTCGGTGCCGGCGATCAGATCGCGATCCTGCCGGCGGTTGCCGGCGGGGCGGCGTAAGTCGTTCGTGTCGTCACCGCCGGCTCCTGCCGGCATCGTCGAGCTCCAACTGAGAGGAGGCTTCCGTGGCTGTGTATGAGTCGATACTCGATCTGATCGGCAACACGCCCATCGTTGAGGTCTCCTCGCTGAGTCCGAACCCCCGAGTTCGCATCCTGGCCAAGCTGGAGGGGCAGAATCCCGGAGGCTCGGTCAAGGACCGTGCCGCGAAGTACATGGTCGAGGAGGCCGAGAAGGACGGGCGGCTCGGGCCGGGAGTCACCGTGCTCGAGTCATCGTCGGGGAACACCGGCATAGCGTTGGCCATGATCTGCAGGATGCGGGGCTATCCGTTCAAGGTCGTGCTTCCCGAGAACGTCTCGATCGAGCGCCGACAGCTGCTCGAGATCTGGGGAGCCGAGATCATCCCTTCGCCCGGAAGTGAGGGCTCGAACGGGGCCATGCGCAAGGCGCACGAGATTGCCGCCGATCACCCCGATTGGTTCTTCCCGTACCAGTACGGAAATCCGGCAAACCCTCGCGCCCACTACGAGGGAACCGGCCCGGAGATCTGGCGTGATGTTCCCGAGATCACCCATTTCATCGCGGGACTGGGAACCGCCGGCACGCTGATGGGGGTCGGCCACTACCTCAAGGAACAGAATCCTGGCATCCAGGTGTGGGCCGTCGAGCCACCTGCAGGCGAGATGGTCGACGGGCTGAAGAACCTCGACGAGGGGTTCGTCCCGCCGGTCTTCGTGGACAACAACGGTTTTGAGCTGTTGGACAGCAAGATGATCGTGCGGCCCCGAGAGTCCATCGAGTGGACTCGTCGCCTGACCGAGGTGGGCATCTTCGCCGGCATCTCCTCGGGAGCGATCATGGCCGCAGCGGTGAAGTGCGCCGAGCGCATCGACGAGGGCGTCATCGTGACGATCGTCTGCGACGGTGGCTGGAAGTACCTGTCGACGGGCGCTTGGACCGGTGACATCGATGAGGTCACCGAGCGGGCCCGTCACATCATCTACTTCTGAGGACCCACGTTCCCTCGCCGGGATTGTTCCGGGAGACTGTCTGCCGTTGCACCTGCCCGGTGGGTTCGGCAAAAGCGATTACCGGCCGTCAAACAGGCCTTGCTGCAGGTTGGCGACAGGCATGCCGCAACAACGCCCGCCCACCCCATTCACTTCGCCGTTGCCGTCACGCGGGGGGTTGCCATCTCCGGCGTGTTCGTCCGTTCGGTCCGGACCCTTCGGGGGGATCAACGTCCGTTTGCCGTCGGCGTCCCGTGGCCCGTCACGCCAGCCCTTGTGGGTCTTGAGGTGGTGGTGCCAACGACATTTCGGCCCCAGGTGCTCGAAGTCGCTCAGTCCGCTCTCGGCGTAGGGAACGATGTGGTCGATCTCGAGGTTGCGGGTGACGTGACAGCCTCGGATCTCACATTCCCAGTTCACCAGCAGCGCTGCCTTCTGACGACGGTTGGCGGTTCGCCCCGCGTGGGCAACCGTGCGCACGTCCACCCCGTCGGTGACGATGATGTCGACGATGGCGTCACCGAAGAGCTGTTTGGCCGATGCGACGTCGATCGGACCCACACCGGCGACCTCGCAGATCTCACCGGGGTCGGTGTGGCCACGATGGAACGCCGCTGCATCGATGACCAACAGCGCATGGGCCGTCACGCCCGCCCCTGGGTTCCCACTCGCCTGGATGTCCCCACCACCCTCGCCGCTTGCGCCCCGATCGCCCTGACCGTCACCACCGTCCTGCGCGTCACCACCGTCCTGCGCGTCACCACCGTCCTGACCGCCACCACCGTCCCGTGCGTCACCACCGTCCCGTGCGTCACCGTCCGCCGCCCTGACCGCCTCCGGCCGGTGTCCCGCCGGTGATGCGTGCAGCCCTTGCCATCTCGATCAGCGCATCGGCGGCACAGGCCTCGTGTGAGTCCCGCAGTCCCCTGCGGCGGGCATCGTTGAGCACCCGATTGGTGAAGCGGTCCCAGATGGGCTCGAAGCTCGCCGCCTGTCGGGGTGTCAAGGAGATGCCATAACAGCGCATGCCCTCGGCATCGGTCCAACGACGTGCCCGACGCAACGAGTGTTGACGTTGTGAACGCCGGCGGTCGTCGTCTGCTGCTGCCTTCTCCTGTCGGGCACGCCTGCGAAGCTCCTCGAGCGAGCCCTTCCTCGAGAGCGCAAGGAGACTCTCCTCGGCATCGGGCACCTGAGCGGCCGCATCGGCAATGGCGCTTGCCTGTGGACCCGAGAGCTCCCCGTTGCGCAGGGCCTCCTCGGTTGCGCCGAGAGCCTCGAGGTTGCGAGCGGTGTTGGTCTCACGAACGGCATCGCCCAGCGAGGTGCCGGTTCGTCCCGCCAACCAATCGGCGCTGGAACGTGCAGCGCTGTCGCCGTGTGCCCAGGCACGGGTGCGATCCACCTGGCCCAGCGCCAGGGTCTTTCCCGCACCTGCAAGGCGTTCGAGACGGGCGAAGGCCTCCACGTACTGCTTGGCAAGTTCGCCGTCACAGCATTGCGCGTCGAAGGCGCCCACGAGCGCATGCAACTGCTCGCCCAGCTCCCGCACCGCCGTGATTCCCATGCCCCCATCCTCCCAGGTCGGTGTGACAACGAGATGACACGAGAGGGACGGGTAGGGATGGGGATGGGTGGTATCCGGTTCATGCATCACCGGTGCGACGTGTCCAGGCCTCCGAGGTTCACACGGGCCACGTCGCGGCCGAATGGGCCGACGATGAGGGCTCGCTGAGCGTGGCCCCGCCCACGTCGGTTGCGAAGTCCGGCATGACGCAACCAACGAGCCCGGAGGACCCAAGGACGCAGCTCCGATGGACGGCAGTACCTATCCGACGGCCATCACACACGAGGTTCTGGCGAATCCTGCCCTTTGGGGCCATGGGAAGGGACGTCACCGAGCGCCTCACCAAGGACCCGAGAGGGCCCCTTGAGCCCGAGGGCACGCCCCCGGAGGGCGTAGCCTTGGAGGGTGGACGATCGCCCGATCGGTATGTTCGACAGCGGTTTCGGAGGCCTGACCGTGGCGCGGGCGCTCATCGACCTCCTGCCGGCGGAGCATCTCGTCTACGTGGGGGATACGGCGCGCTATCCCTACGGACCCCGGCCCCTCGATGAGGTGCGCGAGTTCGCATGCGAGATCGCCACGCATCTCGTGGAGCGTTTCGAGGTGAAGCTGCTGATCGTGGCCTGCAACACCGCTGCGGCAGCGGCGCTCGAGGTGCTCCAGGACGCGCTCGCCATTCCGGTGGTCGGCGTGATCGAGCCCGGTGTTCGGGCTGCGGTCTCGGCCACTCGGAGGGGGCGGGTAGGGGTGATCGGCACGGTGGGCACGATGGCGTCGGGGGCGTATCAGCGAGCGTTCGAGGTGGCGAACCAGGCGATTCCCATGAACGAGATCGACCTGGTCTGCGCCGCCTGTCCCGGTTTCGTCGAGTTCGTCGAACGAGACGAGACGACCGGTGATCAGGTCCATGTGCTGGCGGAGCGCCTGCTTGCGCCGATCCGTGAGGCCAAGGTCGACACCTTGCTGCTCGGTTGCACCCATTACCCGTTCCTTGCCCGAACGATCAGCGACGCCGTCGGCCGAGACGTGGTGTTGGTCTCCTCGGCCGACGAGACGGCCTTTGAGGTTCGTTCGCTCCTGATGGCGACGGACTTCGCCCGTGACCCGGGGGCGGGGACCGGGAGTCATCGGTTTCTGTCCTCGGGGGACGGGGAGTGGTTCCGACAACTCGGTCGGCGCCTGCTCGGTCCCGAGCTCGATGTCGTCGAAGTCGTGCGATGGTGACTCGATCGCCTTGCCGATGAGCGAGTCCGTCGGGGTGACCGCGGGCCTGACGATGACGGTGCTCGGCTGCTCGGGTTCCTATGCGGCGCCCGGGGGAGCGTGCAGCGGCTACCTCGTCGAGGGCGCCGGCGTCTCGATCTGGCTCGATGCCGGGCCGGGTACGTTGGCCAACCTGCAGCGTCACCTCGACCTGGACACGCTGGATGCGATCGTGCTGACCCACGCCCATCCGGATCATTGGGTGGACGTCCTGCCCTATCACAACGTGGTTCGCTACATCCGAAAGCGGGAGGGGGTGCGGGTCTATTCACCCGGCGAGGTTCGTCGCCTCGCCGAAGAGGTGAACGGGAGACTCGGCCCGGCGTTCGACTGGACCGTGGTCGGCGACGGCGACCGGACGCGCATCGGCGCGCTGACGTTGAGCTTCGTTCGTACCGACCACGGCCCCGAGACGCTGGCGGTGCGCATCGATCACGATGACGGAGCATCGCTGGGCTATTCATCGGACACGGGAGCAGGTTGGTCGATCTCGGAGTTGGGTGCAGGTCTCGACCTTGCTTTGTGCGAGGCTTCACTTCCGCTCGACCAGGAGCGCACCATGCAACATCTGACTGCTCGCCAGGCCGGCATCTCGGCCAGGGCAGCGGGCGCGCGGCGTCTGGTCATCACCCACATCCAACCCGGTGTCGACTCCGCCGAGTCCCAAAGGCAGGCAACGACTGCCTTTGGCGGCCCGGTCGAGCTCGCCGCCATCGACGAGAGGTACGAGATCACGCATGACCCGTCATGACGGCCGAGTCGCCAACGAGCTTCGCCCGATCACCTTCGAACGCGACTTCACCGAGCTGGCCGCAGGCTCGGTGCTCGTGAGCTTCGGCAGGACCAAGGTGCTGTGCACGGCATCGGTCGACGACCAGGTGCCGCGCTGGCTCAAGGGAACCGGCAAGGGGTGGGTGACCGCCGAGTACTCCCTGCTTCCGGGATCGACCGGTGAGCGAGTGCCGCGGGAGGCGGCCAAGGGCAAACAGAGCGGACGCACCCAGGAGATCCAGCGCCTCATCGGACGATCGCTGCGCGCGGTCACCGATCTGAGCGCGATGGCCGAGATGCAGATCATCGTCGACTGCGATGTGATCCAGGCCGACGGAGGCACCCGGACGGCGGCGATCTGCGGGGGCTACGTCGCGCTCCATGACGCACTCAGCCGGATGGTGGCAACAAAGCGTCTGAAATCCCATCCGTTGACCGAGGCATGTGCGGCCATCTCGGTCGGCATGGTGGACGGCACCCCCATGCTCGATCTGGCCTACGTCGAGGATGCCGGAGCCGAGGTCGACATGAACGTGGTCATGGCCGAGAGCGGGGCCTTCCTCGAGCTGCAGGGAACCGCCGAGGGAAAGCCCTTCACCCGTGCCGAGCTCGATGCGCTGGCCGATCTCGCCGCGGGCGGGATCCGGGACATCCTGGGTCTCCAGGCAGCGGTGCTCGTCGACCCTCCTGCCCCCAGGACATGAAACCCTCGCTGTTGAGCCCGCGGGTTCCCTCGCTGTGCCGTTCTCGCCGGCGGGCCCTGTGAGACGGACATCGCCGGAGGCGACTCGTCGGTGAAGTTGATCGTTGCGTCCGCGAACCCGGCCAAGGCCGGCGAGATCATGGAGCTTCTCGACCAGGTGGGTCATGTGGAGCTCATCGGCCGACCCCTGGATGTTCCGGAGCCGATCGAGGACGGCGACACGTTTCTCGACAATGCTCGGATCAAGGCCCGTGCCCTGGTCATCGCCACGGGTGTCGCGGCGGTTGCCGATGACACCGGGCTGGAGGTGGCGGCGCTCGAAGGCGCCCCGGGCGTGCACACGGCCCGCTATGCGGGACCCCGGGCGAGTGCCGAGGACAACATCGCCAAGCTGCTCGACGCGCTCGATGGCGTGGAGGATCGTCGGGCCCGATGGCGGACGCTGGCGCTCATCGCCTACCCCGACGGCCATGAGCTGTGGGCGGAGGGCGTGTGTGAAGGCCGGATCGGTTTCGAACCGTGGGGGGCGAACGGGTTTGGTTACGATCCCATCTTCATCCCTGACGAGGGGGACGGCCGCACCTTCGCCGAGATGAGCTCCGATGAGAAGCATGATCTGTCGCATCGTGGCCAGGCCTTCAGAATCCTGGCCAGGGAGCTGGACCTCGAAGGCTAGGCGGTTGCCCGCGCCACGAGCATGGCCGTCATGGCATCGGTCGACAGCGGTCGTCCGAGCAGGAACCCCTGCACGGCGTCACAGCCGAGAAGGCGCAGCGCGTCCAGCTCATCGGGATGCTCCACCCCTTCCGCGATCACGTGCATGCCGAGCGAATGGCCGAGGTTGATCATGGCGGCAACGATCACCGCGTTGTCCCGGTCGGTGGTGATGTCCCGGACGAAGGCCTGATCGATCTTCAGTTGGTCGAACCGCAGGCGCTTGAGCTGGCCCAGTGACGTGTGGCCCGTTCCGAAATCGTCCAGCGCCAGATGTGCACCGCACTCACGCAGTGTCTCGAGCTCGGCGATCACCGGGTCACTCTCCGCCACAACGGTGCGTTCGCTGATCTCCAACACCAGTTGGCCCGGCGTCAGTCCCGAGTGCGCCACCGCCTCACCGACATGGCGGGCCAGGAGATGGCGCCCGAGCTGGGCAGCGGAGACGTTGACGGAGACGGTGATCTGCAGTCCCAACTCGTCCCGCCACATGCCGACCTGTTGACATGAGCGTTCGAGCACCCACAGGCCGAGGGCCGGCATGAAGCCGGCCTCTTCGGCCATCGGAATGAAGACGTCGGGCGGGATCGTCCCCCGATCGGGGTGATGCCATCGGGCAAGAGCCTCGAGCGAGATGATGAGATCCTGCTGTTCGGGTGATCCGCCGATGGTGAGGCACGGCTGGAAGGCCAGTTCGAGCTCATCGTTCTCGAGTGCCAGGCGTAGATCGCCTTCGAACCGCAGATGATCGGGGAGGGGCAACTTCCGGTCGTCGGCCAGATGGAAACGGTTCTTGCCCTGGGCCTTGGCCAGATACATCGCGCTGTCCGCACGCGTCATCAGTTGGTGCGGATCGGTCCCGTTGAGTGGGTAGCGGGCCACACCGATGCTCGCGGTCACATACAGATCATGGCCCTCGACGATGAACGGTTGATCCAGGGCTGTGATCAGCTTGTCCGCGACGATGCTCGCATCGTTCTCGTGATTGATCTCGTGAATGAGCACGATGAACTCGTCGCCGCCGATGCGGGCGATGGTGTCCTCCTCCCGGAGGCAGCGCTGGAGACGATGGGCGACCTGTTGGAGCAGGAGGTCACCGATCTGGTGTCCGAGGGTGTCGTTGACGACCTTGAAGCGGTCCAGATCGAGGAAGAGCAGGGCGAACGATTGGTCGTTGCGTCGGGCATGGGCGATGGCCTGGGCGAGGCGATCGCCGAAGAGCTTGCGGTTGGGCAGACCCGTGAGTGGGTCGTGGTGGGCGAGCCTTTGGAGCCGCTCCTCGTTTGCAAGGCGCTCGGTGGCATCACGAAGGATCAAGAGATGGCCGGCCGATCGATCGGTGATGGTCGCGAAGCCCTCCAGGGTCGTGACCTCGATCTCGAGCATTCTGGACGCTTCGGCCCGTCCGGTGGCACCGGTGCCGGCCGCCGCGGGAATCGACACGCGATGGGGACCGATCGCAGCGGGGTCCTCGAGCGCGCCGACGAGGGTGGGCAGGAGTCGTGCGACATGCACGCCGACGAGGTCGCCGCCCTCGATGTTCAGGAGCTCGCAGCTCGCAGGGTTGTGGTCGACGACGCGGAGGTAGGTGTCGAGGACGATCACGCCGTCGGGCATGTGCTCCACCACGTGGCGACGGGCAACCGGAGCAAGGTCGAGCAACCGTGATCGAAAGAACCCCCAGACCAGGATGGGCCCGGAGATGCCGAGGGCAACCGGCGTCAGGTCGACGTGCTCCGCCTGCCCGATGCCGAGGTTGTGGATGACGTTGGGAACCCACGGCAGGAGGTAGCCGACGGCAAGCCACGAACGCTGGCGGCGGTATTGGGGGGTGTGTCGAGACAGCGTGACGAGGAACAACACGGTCGCGGTCATCGTCAACACGTTCAGGTAGACGGCGTTGACCCAGAACAGGGGCCCCGTGGAGACGATGGGGAAGGCTTCCAGCGGTTCTTCGGGATAGAAGCGGATCAGCTCTCGCGTCGCGGGCAGGGCGAGGAGGATGAGCACCAGGGCCGGCTCGATGGCGAGGAGTGCCAGCGCTCGACGGGTGATGAGCCGACCTCGTCCGGTGAACCGGAGCGTGAAGACCAGCCAGCTCGTCGGCAGGAGCACGACGCCGATGTACTTGAGGTTGCCCATCGCCTGTTTGAGGGCGGCGTCGTGGGCGATCAACTCGAAGCCGTAGAAGACAGCCCAGACCGCCGAGAAGCCGAGGATGGCCGTGAGGCTGTGGCTTGCGACGGCGTGGCGGTGACGCTGCACGTACAGCGCTGCCACCGAACAGACCATGCCGCTGAGCAACATGATGACGCCTACTGTCGCGGGACTCGGGGTCATGCGCCGCCTCTCCGGCCGTCGCCGTGTGACGAAGAGTCTACTTTACGCGTTCATCAGGATCATTCGTGCGGGCGAGAGGACTTGAACCTCCAAGGGCCGGAGCCCACCGGGACCTAAACCCGGCGCGTCTGCCAATTCCGCCACGCCCGCAGGACGAGGACCGGTGGGCCCCAGCCTACGGTCTGGGCGACGAAACCCCGAACGGCCGAAAGTGGCCCGCATCCGCGGATTGTGACGCTAACCTTCCCCCAGAACCTGTCGCCTGGAGGACACCAGATGGAGCACGTGATTGCCAACTCGCCTGAGCCGGTCAACAAGGACAATGGCAATGCCTCGCAGTTCGAGGTGTTCAACCGACTGCTGCAGAATCGGATCGTCGTGCTCGGAACCGACGTCGACGACGTCTCGGCCAACCAGATCATCGCGCAGCTTCTCTACCTCGAGGGCCAGGACGACACGAAGGACATCTGGCTGTACATCAACAGTCCCGGTGGGGTGATCACCTCCGGCATGGCGATCTACGACACGATGCAGTTCATCAAGCCCGACGTCGCCACCATCTGCATGGGCCTGGCCGCCTCGATGGGCCAGTTCCTCCTCTGCGCCGGCGCCGCGGGCAAGCGCTACGCCCTTCCCCACGCACGAATCATGATGCACCAGCCCTCCGGTGGTGTTCGGGGTCAGGCGTCGGACATCGCCATCCAGGCCGAGCAGATCCACTACATCAAGAAGGTCATGGCCGAGCGCATCGCCTTCCACACCGGTCAAACCGCGGAGCAGATCGAGATCGACTCCGAACGCGACCGTTGGTTCACGCCTCAGGACGCCCAGGCCTACGGCATCATCGACCACGTCATCTCGAAGCGGGGCCAGTCGGGCTCGTAGGGCGCGGCGGTCCCTGACCGCCCGGACCGAGCCTGCTCGGCGGTCGAGGCCGTCGAGCCCCCGCTGTCGTACCGGCCGGTCACACTGGTGAGACATGTACCGAGTCGGCGAGTCCCTCATCCTGAGTCCGAGCGATCTCACGGCCTTCCTGGCCTGCGAGCATCTGGCCGGCCTCGAACGGCTGGTTGCGTTCGGCGAGCTCGAGCGGCCCATCCGCAAGGACCCCGACGGTGACTTGCTCGCCCGACAGGGTGACGACCATGAACGGGCCGAGCTCGCCCGTCTCGATGCGGTCCATGGAGGCGTCGTGCGCATCGAGGCCTCGGGCTCATCACCCGAAGTCCTCCGGGCGGACGAGCAAGCCACGCTCGCCGCCATGCGGGCGGGCGCACCGGTGATCTACCAGGCCACGTTCTTCGACGGCACGTGGCGGGGCCACGCCGACTTCCTGTTCCGGGTCGAGACCCCCAGCGATCTGGGCTCCTGGAGCTACGAGGTTGCCGACACCAAGTTGGCGCGTCGGGCAGGAGCGTCGGCTCTGGTGCAGATGGCGTGCTACAGCGAACAGGTCGCTCGGCTCCAGGGAGTATGGCCGGAGTCGATGACCGTCATCGCGGGTGACGGCACGCACCATCGCTTTCCAGTGGCCGACGTGACCTCCTATGTCCGCTTCGCCAAGGAGCGTCTCATCGAGGTGGTCACCGGGACGGACCCGGCCGAGACCTACCCCGACCCCGTGAGCCACTGTCGGCGGTGTCCGTGGGAGGAGGTCTGCGACAACCGACGTCGAGCGGACGACCACCTCTCACTCGTCGCCCGCATGCGGGGCGATCAGGTGGTCAAGCTCGAACGAGCAGGTGTCGTGACGATGAGCGAACTGGCTCGAGTGTCGTCTGATCTCCCGATTCCGGGCATGGGGGCCTCGACCATCGATCGCCTGCGACAGCCAGGCCGGCCTACAGGTGGCCGGCCGGGATGACGGCGTGCTGCGCTACGAGTTGTTGGATCCCACCGGGGACGGTCGGCGTGGCCTGGCAGGACTGCCCCTGCCCTCGCCGGGCGATCTGTTCGTCGACTTCGAGGGCGATCCGTGGGTGGGCGAACATGGCCTGGAGTACCTGCTCGGCGTGCTCGAAGGACCGGGTCCGGGTGACGAGGGTGGCACGGGTGGCGGGAGCCAGAGCGTGGACGGTTCGACGGAGGAGCCCCGTTACCTCGCGTTGTGGGCGCACGACGCCGCGGGCGAGAAGGCAGCGTTCGAGGCCTTCGTGGACGGCATCATCGAGCGCCTCGACGCCGACCCGGCCATGCACGTCTATCACTATGCCCCCTACGAGGTGCAGGCCATGAAGAAGCTCATGAGCCGCTACGCCACCCGTGAGGCAGAGGTCGATCGGCTGCTGCGTGGGGAGGTCATGGTCGACCTCTACCGGGTCGTGACCCAGGGCGTGCGCGTCTCGCTGGAGAGCTACGGGCTCAAGAAGCTGGAGCCCTTCTATTGGCCGCAACGCCAGGGTGCGATTGCCGACGGGGCGGCGAGCGTCAGCGCCTATGAGGCGTGGCGTGAGCAGCACGACGACGAGACCCTGCAGGAGCTGCAGGACTACAACGAGCTGGACTGCCGCTCGACCCTCGCTCTTCGTGACTGGCTCGAAACGCTTCGCTGCGAGTTGGAGACGGCGGTGGGAGCGCCGATTCCCCGTTTCGAACCCCAGCTGGACGAGAAGCCTGCGGACGCGGAGAAGGCCGAGCTTCGAGCAGCGGATGCCGCGAGGCAGGACGAGGAGTCCGCCGAGCTCGTGGCGCGCCTGTCGGCAGGTGTTCCCGATGAGGTCGGGGAGCGGGACGAGGCGCAGCAAGTCGGTTGGTTGCTGGCTCAGCTCGTCGGCTGGCATCGTCGCGAGGCCAAACCGAAGTGGTGGGCCTGGTTCGACCGTCTGCTCAAGTCCGATGAGGAGTTGGTGCTCGACCACGAGTCCATCGGCGAGCTCACCTACGTCAAAGAGGTGCCTCCACATGCCAACGCCCCCCGGTCCCGCGTTCACCGCTATTCCTTCGATCCAACACAGGAGCACAAGGTGTCGCCGGGCGACAGTCCCCATGACCCGAGGACCGGGAAGGGCGCGGGGACCGTTGTCGCCCTGGATCAGCGGCGCGGGTTCGTCGACCTCAAGCGAGGAAGGACGAACGCCGCACCCCATCCGAAGGCGTTGGTCCCGGCCGGCCCGTTAGCCGACGCGCCGCTCCGTCAAGGGGTGGCACGAGTCGCCCGGTTTGTTGCGGACAACGGGATCGAGGCTTCGGGCCCCTGGCGGGCAGTGCGCGATGTCCTGGCGAGACAGCCCCCTCGATGCCATGGCTCCGGCACTTCCGGCACTTCGGGGGCCTTGGTGAGGGAGGGCGAGTCGGGGAGCGACGCTGCTGTCCGTCTGGCTCCCCGTCTCGACGCCGGCTACCTGGCCGTGCAGGGCCCACCGGGCTCGGGAAAGACCCACACCGGAGCTCGGCTCATCGTCGCTCTGGTGCAGGAGGGCCGTCAGGTCGGGATCACGGCGCACAGCCACAAGGCCATCGACAACCTCCTCGATGCGGTGTGTGCGAGGGCGAAAGACGAGGGCGTCAAGATCCGGGCCGTCAGGAAGGTCAATGCTTCGGACCTCGATGTCGAGACGTCGGGGGGTCCGGACCCGTCGGTGCGGGTGGAGAAGGACAACGAGGTCGTCGAATCCCTGGTCAGGCAGCGTGAGGTCGACGTCGTGGCAGGCACGGCCTGGCTGATGGCTCGGGAGTCGATGGTCGACGCGCTGCACACCTTGGTGATCGACGAGGCCGGCCAGTTCTCGTTGGCGAACCTGGTCGCGGTGGGGGGCGCCGCCGCCAATCTGGTGTTGCTCGGTGATCCTCAACAGCTTGCGCAGCCGACCCAGGCCGTCCATCCGGCCGGCGCCGACGTGTCTGCCCTGGAGCACATCCTGGGTGGCGTGGCGACCATGCCGCCGACGCGGGGCATCTTCCTCGAGCACAGCTTTCGGATGCACCCCGAGATCTGCGACTTCGTCTCGCATCTTGCCTACGACGGGCGCCTGCAGGCGAACGCGGCCTGCTCGCGCCTGCACATCGAGAGTGGGCCGGGGATGCCGGGCGAAGGCCTGGGTTGGGCGCCCGTCACGCACGAGGGCTGCCGTACCCGCTCGTCGGAGGAGGTCGCGGCTGTGGTTGCCATGGTGGATCGCCTTGTCGGATGTGGCTTCACGAACCGGCTGGGCGACACGCGTCCGTTGACGCTCGGCGACATCATGGTGATCGCGCCCTACAACGCGCAGGTGGGGCTGCTGAGTGAGCGGCTCCCGGGCGGTGTTCGGGTGGGGACCGTCGATCGATTCCAGGGCCAGGAGGCCCCGGTCGTGATCTACTCCCTGGCCGCCTCATCGGCCGAGGACGTGCCCCGTGGTCTCGATTTCCTCTTCAGCCCCAACCGCTTCAACGTCGCCATCTCCCGGGCCCAAGCCCTCGCCATCGTCGTGGGGAGCCCGACGCTGCTCGCCACCCGCTGTCGTCGTCCCGAGCAGCTTCGCCTCGTCAATGGGCTGTGTCGTTTCGTCGAAAGGGCCCACACCATCGAGATCGGCGTCGAATAGGCAGAGCGAACCCTACGGGCGGGCGGCCTCGGCACGGGACCGCAGATCGCCGACCGCGTGGGCGAGGCCTTCGGGGTCCCGGTACAGCGCAGTCCCCGCGACCAGGACGTTTGCCCCCGCTGCGGCCGCACCGGCGATGGTTGCCGGTCCGATGCCGCCATCGACCTCGAGATCGATCCCGCCCCCCGCGGCGGCAATCCATTCGGCCACCTCGGCGATCTTGGGCTCCATGGAGGCGATGTAGCTCTGGCCCCCGAAGCCCGGGTTGACCGTCATGACCAGCACCATGTCGATCATGTCGAGCAGCCTGCGCACCACCTCGGCGGGCGTGCCCGGGTTGAGCGCGACTCCCGATCGGGCGCCCAGATCCCGGATCAAGCCCAGCGTGCGGTGCAGGTGACGGGTGGTCTCCGCATGGACGATGATCAACTCGCAGCCGGCCTCGACGAACTGGTTGATCATCGTGTCCGGGTCCTCGATCATCAGGTGTGCCTCGAAGGGAACCGTCACCAACGAACGGACGGAGGCCACGACGTCGGGGCCGAACGTCAGATTCGGAACGAAGCGGCCGTCCATGATGTCCCACTGGATGCAGTCCACCCCGGCCTTTTCGAGCGCCACGACCTCCTCGCCGAGCCTGGCGAAGTCGGCGGGCAACACGGAGGGGACGATCTGCAGGGGTCGGGCCATGAACACAGACGTTACGCCGTCCGGCCGTATCCTCACGACGTGACGTCATCCGAAGCGAACAACCCCGAAACGACCCATCCCGAAGGAGCCCTGCCGGAAACGAACCCCTCGAAGCGGTCCTGTCCGAAACGAACATGCCCGAAGCAGCCCTTGCGCCTGCGAACCGGCCCGACAGGGTCCCTCCGGGCCTGCCGCCGGTCGAGTTGCAGGTGTTCGGTTTCGCGGCCGGGGGAGACGGGCTGGCCCGTGGTGATGACGGCAAGGTGGTGTTCGTGGCGGGAGTCGTTCCCGGCGAACGGGTGCGTGTCGAGCTGACCGAGACCCGTCGGGACTTCGCAAGGGGTGAGGTGTTGCAGGTCATCGAGGCGGCACGTGAGCGGGTCGACCCGGCATGCCCGTACGTCGAATCGGGTTGTGGAGGTTGCGATTGGCAACATGTCGCGCCGGACGCCCAGCCGGGCTTCAAGGTCGGCATCGTTGGCGACGCCCTGCGACGACTGGGGGGCATCGAGCAGGTCGCCATCACCGAGGGACCGGTCCTTTCATCCACCGGGTATCGCACCACGGTGCGGCTCGCCGGAGCCGGTGGCGGCAGGGGAGGATATCGACTGGCTCGCAGCCACGAGCTCGTGGCGGTCGATCGCTGTCAGGTGGCGCACCCTTTGTTGGACGAGTTGATCCACGAAGCCGATTTCGGCGCTGCCAAGGAGGTCACGCTGCGATGCGGCGCCCGCACCGGGGAACGGATGATCGTCGCCAACCCCACCACCGAGGGGTTCCAGGTGCCCGAGGATGTGACGGTTGTGGGGCTCAACGAGCTCAAGGCCGGCCGCCGCGTCTGGATCCACGAGGAGGTTGCCGGGCGGCGGTGGCGATTCTCGGCGAGGTCCTTCTTCCAGGACCGACCCGATGGCGCCGAGGCGCTGGTCGATGCCGTGCGGGGCGGGGTTGGTGCGCCGGCCGACGTCGGCAGCGGGGATGGTCGTCTGGTGGACCTGTTCGGCGGCGTCGGGCTCTTCGCCGGCACGGTCGACCCGGGGTGGAAGGTCGAGCTCGTCGAATGGAGCGCCTCGTCGGTTGCCGACGCCCGGGTCAATCTCGCCGATCGGAACGTTCGCATCCACCGGCTGAACGTCACGAGTTGGCGTCCCTCGTCGGCCGATGTCGTCATTGCCGACCCGCCACGGACGGGACTGAAGGCCCCGGGCGTGAGGGCGATCGCCATGACCGGAGCGGTCCGCGTGGTGTTGGTGAGTTGTGACCCGGCAGCGTTGGCCCGCGACGCAGCCTTGCTTCGGGCGGAGGGCTACGGGATCGAGAGCGTGACGGTGATCGACCTGTTCCCGCAGACCTCGCACATCGAGACGGTCGCGGTGTTCGGGAGGGGTTGAACCCCACTATCGAGGCGCCGGCTCCTCGGTCATCAGTCGGTCGAGGCGCTGGGTGGCGTCGATGAACTCGTCGACCATGTCGAGGACGACGGTACGGGTCGGCTTGATGCTGTTCATGTTGCCGACGATCTGACCCACGAAATAGGTCACGAGATCATGGGCACCGGTGCCCTCGTGGTGGGCGACGCGGTTGATGCGTTGCAGCGCCTCGCCGACCAGGATCGGTTGAAGCGGCATGGGCAGCGTGCCCGGGGAACCGGCCGAGTCCCATTCGTCGGTCCATGCGGTGCGCAGCATGCGGGCGGGCTTTCCGGTGATCGAGCGCGAACGGAGGGTGTCGCTCGAACCGGCGGCCACGTACTTCTGCTTGACCACCGGTGGCGTCTCGGCCTCTTCGGTGGTCAGCCACACCGAGCCGCACCAGACGCCCTCGGCGCCGAGGGCCAAGGATGCCGCGATCTGGCGACCGCGACCGATGCCACCGGCCGCCAGCACGGGGACCGGGGCAACGGCGTCGACGACCTCGGGGACCAGGACCATGGTGGCGACCTGGCCGGTGTGGCCGCCTGCCTCGGTGCCCTGGGCGATGATGAGATCGGCGCCCGCCTCGGCATGACGAATCGCATGCTCGGTTGCGCCTGCCAAGGCGGCCACCGGCACACCTGCCTTGCGCGAGCGTTCGACCAGATGGGCCGGGGGAGGACCGAGTGCGCTCGCGATCAGCGAGATCTTGTGGTTGAAGGCGACATCGAGCAGGGGAGCCATGCTCTTGGGGTCGATCCGCATGCCGGTGAACCCGCCGGCGGAATCGCTGTCGCTGCGATCCTCCTCGGGGAGGGGTGGCACGCCGTAGCGGTCGAGCAGCTCGTTGAGCCAGTTCCGGTGCTCGTCGTCGACGAGGTTCTTCAGGCTGGAGGGATCGAGCCCGCCCTGCTCCTCGCCGACGTAGTGGGTCGGGATCAGCAGGTCGACGCCGTAGGGCTTGCCCTTGGTCTCCTCCTCGATCCACTTGAGATCGATCTCCAGGTGCTCAGGCGTGTGTGCGACGGCCCCGAGGACCCCCAGGCCCCCGGCGTTGGTGACCGCTGCCACCACATCTCGACAGTGGCTGAACGCGAGGATCGGAAACTCGATCCCCAACATGTCGGTGACAGCAGTACGCACGGCATTCCCCCCTTGGTGGCCTGGTGGCACCGCCATTCAACTCGCGAGCGGCTCCGATCTCAAGCACTGCGCCTCCACCGGGGTGCGTCGGCGAAGGGCGACGAGGCCCATCAGACCGCTGCCGAGCGCGGCCGCAGCGCCGAGTCCGATCGACTCCCGTATCCCCACGACCTCGGCGATCCAGCCCATCAGCGGTCCGCCGAGAGGCGTCGAGCCGAAGAGCAGCACGGTGTAGACCGCCATGACCCGGCCCCGCATCGTGGGTTGGGCCCGCAGCTGGAGGCACGTCGTGGTGCCGACGAGAAAGGAGAGCCCGAAGCCTCCCGCAACGGCGCCGGCGCCGGCAGCGATGAGCGGATTGGGGGCGACCGCGATGACCAGGCTTGCGCTGCCGAAGGCGATGGCGCAGCGTGCCAGGTACCCGGGGTCGACGGCACCTCGCCGCGCCACCCCAAGCGAGCCGATCAACGAGCCGACCCCGAAGACGGTGGTGATGAAGGCGTAGGTCCCTTCGTTTCCATGGAAGGTCCGTTCGGCCATGAGCGGCAGGAGCACGTTCCAGTTGTACGAGAAGGTGGCGACGACAGCCATCATGATCACGGTCAGGCGCAGGTCGTCGTCGTCCCACACGTAGCGCCAGCCCTCCCGGACCTGGCCCTTGGCCCGCACGGCTCGCTCCACGGGACGCAGCCCGCCGAGATCGATGCGGGTGAGCCCGATCAGCACCGCGAAGAAGGACAGACCGTTCGCGATGAAGCACCATCCGATGCCCACGGTCGCGATGAGCGCGGCGGCGATCGGGGGACCGATGACCCGGGAGCCGGTCATCAGCGAACTGGTGAGGCTCATGGCGTTGGCCATCCGGTCCTCCGGCACGAGCTCGGTGACCAGAACCCGTCGGGCAGGATGGTCGAACGTGTTGCCGAGACCGGTGAGCGCCGCGAGCACGTAGATCAGGGGCAGTGTGGCCCGATCGGCGATGACCAGGACGCCGAGCACGAGGGCACACAGCATCATCGAGGTCTGGGTGATGAGCATGAGACGTCGCTTGTCGACCCGATCGACAACCACGCCCGCCCACGAGCCGAGCAGCAGGATGGGCATGAACTGACAGGCCGTGACCAGGCCGAGCGCGATGCCCGAGTTCGTGAGGTCGAGCACCAGCAATGCCTGGGCGATGAGCTGCAGCCAGGTGCCGATCTGGCTGACCGCCTGGCCGATGAAGAAGACCCGGAAGTTGCGGCCGGCAAGCGATCCGAAGGTACGGCTCATGTTGTCGCGGAGGGTGGCTCGGTTCATCGGCCGGGCTCCTGACCGAGGCGTTCGAGGAGGGGGAGGGCAGCTTCGAGCGTCGCGAGCTCGTCGGGGGTCAGGGTCGCGAGTCGATCCGCCAGCCAGGCGTTCTTGCGTTGTCGACCCTGTTCGAGACGGCGCCTGCCGAGGGGGGTGATCTCGAGGCGGTGCACTCGACGATCGGTCGCATCGACCACTCGGGTCACGAGTGCCTCGCCTTCGAGTGACCGGGCGATCTTGGTGATCATCGGGGCCGAGACGTGCTCGGCCTCGGCAAGCTCGCCCAAGGTGACGGGACCGAGGCGCAGGACGGTCGAGAGCGCGGCAACATGGTTGGCGGTCATGCCCTCGTCGTTGTGCTGACGCAGGCGCCTCACCAGCGGCACGAGCGAAAGCCTCAACCTGGCGGCGGTCGGTGACCGGTCGGTCTCCATTTCGTTCACCTGGTTAGTTAATCAGGAAAACCAATTTTCGACTCAGTTGCCCGTGGTCGACCAGTGCCAGGGTTCGGACGGAAGGTTCTTCAACCCGAAACGGCCGGCGTTGGAGGCCAGCCAGCGGTAGCCCGGGTTCGAGCGAGAGGTGATGACCCCGCCGTCGTAGGTGAAGTCGATCGCCAATCCGCGCTCGTGCTGCGACATGCCGGGACGAGCGGTCGGGGGGCTGCAGGACGATGCGGGCGAGTTCACGGGGTCGGGGCAATGGGCCTCACGCAGTCGCTGTTGGTCCGAGGAGCTGCGATAGCCACCCCCGCCGAAGACGATGCCATCACCCGAGGCCGCCTCCAGCAGCGCCGCGACGTCCTCGGCGATCGACTCGTGCACCCAGATGCCCCCGACGTTGCGCACGGGTACGTCACCGATCGGTGCGGAGGAGCCGCCGGCGGTGGTTCTGCCGCCGCGGTTCTGTCGGGCGAGGGCCGCCTGGCGGCGAGCGATCTCGGCGCTCAGTTGCTGATCGAGCTGCGCCAGCGATGCCGCCTCGGCCAGTTGGGACTCGATGCGAGCCTCGAGCTGATCGGCGAATGCCGCCTGGCGATTGCGGGCAGCGGCAACCTGTTCGAGGCGTCGACTGACCTCGGCCCTTCTTGTCGCAGCGGTCTCGGCTGCCGTTTGTGCCTGCTCACGGGCAATGGTGAGGTCCTCTCGGGCAACCCGCAGCGCATTCCTGGTGTCCTGGGCACTGCCGAAGACGACCTGGGCGAGGGCGGCCTGGCGAGCTGCGTCGCCGAGGTTGCCCGAGGTCGCCAGTGAACCGAACTCGAGGGGCTGACCGCCCCCGATGTAGGCACGGATGGCCATGTCCAGGATGTCGGCCTGGAGCCGGTCGATCTCGGCGATGATGCGTGCCTCGTCGGCCTTGGCCTTCGCAAGCTCGGTGAGTGCCTGGGCAACGGCCTGCTCGGCGCTTTGCAGCGAGGCCTCCTGGGTGGCGAGATCGGCCGTCAGATCCTTCAGCGCCCTTTCGACCTTGGCGTCCTCGGCGCGCGTGACGTCAACCTGGGCGGCAACCTCCGCCCTGCGTTTGCGGATCGCTTCGCGTTCCTTGCGGGGGTCGGACTTGGGTGGGGCAGCCGACACGGGCTGTGTCGCCAACAGCGCGGCGACGACAAGCACGGCGCAGGCGAGGCGCCGGCGCAAGTGGGGTCGGTTCCTTCGGGTTGACACAATGCACACAAGCGTAACCGGAAGGAAGCGGAGCGCGGTTGACGTGTGGAACCGGGACCTCGCGAGGTCATCGCTGTGCAGACCGCTCCCCCTGGTTCGCCAACAGGCAGACATGGTCGGGACGCTACCGACGGCCCCCGCGCTATGATCTTGACTGCGCTCGATTCAAGGAGCTGCCATGGCTGGTCTGGCAATCATCACCGAGGCGTGCATCGACGTGAAGGATCGGGCTTGCGTCGACGTGTGTCCCGTGCAGTGCATCTACGAATTCGACCCCGCCAGGAATCTGCTGTTCTCGGAGGAGGAAGCAGGCAGCGGCGTCATCGAGAACACGCATACGCCCAGCGCGGATGCGATCGCCGTGTTCGGCGACAGCATCCTGTACGTCAACCTTGAAGAGTGCACGTCCTGCACGGCGTGCTATCAGCCCGACGTCTGTCCCGTGGGGGCGATCTACTCCGAGGAGCACGTGCCCGACGGGACACCGACCGGCGCCAAGTACAACGCCGAGGACCAGCACAAGGGCCACGACCACACCTTCTTCATCCAACACAGCCGAGAGGTGTTTGCCGACTGACTGCCGCCACGGCATTGACGGCAACGGATTCGCCCGGACGCCACGGCCGGAGGCCACGAACCTACGATTTCGAGGGCCACGAACCTGCGATTTCGAGTGGACGGAACGCTCGGGGAGATTGGCAGCAAGCGCGCCGACCGCGCGTGCCTGGTCGCCGTCGAACGCTTCGACGTCGCAGCAGACGAGTAGGCGTGCGAGGAGCGCCTGGCGGCTGAGAGTTCCTGGCGTTCTTGAAGCTGATCGAGTTGCACACCTCAACCGATCTCGACGTGCATCTGTTGATCGATCCTCCTGGACGACTCATCGCCGAACGGTTGCGACGCCGATCCACGCTGAGACTCGTGGACGACCGGGCAATCGTGTGCAAGAGTCGTCAGGTGGCCGACCGGGACGACGAGCGGATCCCTTCGGTACGAAGGGCGCTCGAAGCCCGCGGGATGAGGGTCGAGCCTCGAACTGTCGAAGCCATCGCCGAGATCCTCGACGAGACCGTCGGGGAGGATGAGCGGTGGGCCGACGCGCTCCAGCGCCTACTCAACGCTTAGGCGAGTTGGGACCTTCGGCGTCTTCGAGGAATCGAACTGGCAGGTCTGGAGTCGAGCTGCCGCTTCCTGTTCGACCCGATCTCGATGGCGATCAGGTGACGAGACTCGACTCCCTCCCCGCCGGTGCGAGGCGCGGTCGGCGACGATGAAGACGATCGGGAACATCCTCTGGTTCGTCCTGGGTGGCCTCGGACTCGCGCTCGGCCGGCTGCTCTGCGCCGCACTTCTCGCGATCACCGTTGTCGGACTGCCATTCGCCCTGCAGTGCGTGAAGCTCGCTCAGTTCAGCCTCTGGCCGTTCGGACGCGTCGCAGTGCCCAAACCCTACTGCCACGAGACTCGGCACCATCGGAGCGATTCTCTGGATTGTTCCAGGTGTCCTGATGTGTGCGGGCTACGTCGTGAGCGGCGCTCTGCTGTGCATGACGGTCATCGGCATCCCGTTCGGTCTGCAGATGTTCAAGCTCGCAGGGCTAGCCCTTGCGCCGTTCGGCAAGAAGATCGTGAAAGGGAACACCGCGCTGTGATTACCTCCGGGACCCCGAAAGGCGGGCAAGTGGCTCTGGAATGAGCTGAAGGAGTCGCCGACATCCTCAAGGACGCGAGCGACCGACTCATCGGCGACCGGAGCAACGTGACCGACTCAGCGGTGACCAGGCGCGAGATGAGCTTTCCCGCCCCGCGGGCGCGCTCGAGGCCTGCGGGCACGGACGCGGGATTGATGTCGTAGATCTCCGCGACTTCGGCCGTGGAGATGAAGTGTCGTCCGTGACCGATGAGCCAGTCCGAGAGCTGGCTTGGGGATGCATCCATCTCGATCGTGCCGCCCAGCGAATCAAAGTCCGGCATAGTGCCTTGGTCTGATGACCAAGACGGCCGCCGACCTATGGCGATACGTCTCGTCCTCAACCGGTTTTGTCAGCAGAGCACCACCTCCGACCCATATACGTCTAAAGTGGTGTTCTCCTGACTAAGGACGATCGATGGCCACGTCCCCCAGAACTGTTCCACGCTCTGTTGCTCCGCTGCTAGAGGCACTGGAGCTTGATCAGCCGACGCTGGTCACGTTGAGCCGTCTCGAGGAGCTCATCGCCGAGACCGAATCGCCTGCGTCTGCCACCCACGCAGCACGGATCCTCCGAGAGCGTGGATGGCTGTTGCCGCTCCGGACCCCGGGTGTGTGGGAGTTCGCTCCGGGCGCAAGGGCCGGGGCCTGGGGAGGGGGCGACCCCTTCATCGAGCTGCGCGCCCGACTTGCGACGCGGCCGATCGATGTTGCCGTCGCAGCCGAGTCGGCTGCGTGGCTCCACGGGCTGTCGACCCGCGCTCCAGATCCTCACGTCATCGCGCTTCCGCCGGGCGCAAACCTCCCGAAGTCGCTCGACGCATTTCGCGTGGTGCGCTGGGTCGCGGCGAGTGACCTGGGCGACAGCGATGGGCTGCCGCTGTGGTCGGTGACAACGCTTGTCGCCTTCATGGGTGCACGAGCGGAGAAGTTCCGGGACTGGCCCAACGTGAGCGAATGGCTCGCAGACGCTGCGCAACGCGTGTCGATCGCGGCGTTGCAGGACGAGCTCGCCGGTCAGCCCCGTAGCGGTTGGACCCGGACGAGCTACCTGCTGTCTCGGGGCGGGCGCGATGAGATGGCCGGCGAATTGCTGTCAGCCGCACCCGCGGGTCGCGGGCCCTTCCACCTCGGGCCCCGCGACATGCCCTCCAAGTACTCCTCTCGGTTCGAGGTCGTCGACCACGTGTTCCCCACCTGGTGGTCGATCAAGGCCGCGACGTGAGGATCACCGAGGGCTACCTCTCTCAGCACTACCAGGGCCGATCCGGCGGTCGAGACCCGGCGCTGCTCGACATCGCACAGGACCACGCCCTCGCCTTGCTCCATGAACATGGGGTCTTCGAGCTCGAGGTGGTCCTGAAGGGCGGCACTGCGCTGCGGAAGTTCCGAGCCGGAAACGCAGGTCGATTCTCGACCGATCTCGACTTCGCCGTCGAAGACGATGCGACGGCCGCACTGGTTCTCGACACGCTCGATGGTGGCGAGATCGACGGGTTCGGCTTCGAGCTCCAGGATCGCGACGGCGATCGCCGTGCGAACTTGGTGGTCGACACGCCCTTCGGCCGGCCACGGCTTCCCGCGAAGATCGACCTGTCGACTCGGGGCCTGTGGCTGCCCGCCATGGAAGAGGCCCTGGTGCCGTTGCCGATCCACAAGCGCTACGACGTCACCGTCCCGAGCATCGCGATCATGGACATCGAGGAGCAGATCGCGGAGAAGCTGGCCAGGTATCGCCGGGCCAGTCTTGCCCGCGACCTCTACGACCTCGCGTGGTGCGCCGAGGGCCCGTTCGATGAAGCCCTCGTCCGAAGGATCTGGATCCTGAAGTGCTACTTCGACATTGTCGACGACGGACTCGGGGCCAAGCCCATTGCCGCGAGCGACGTCCTGGGGTGACGTGGCCGAGCGCCCGGCTCGGTCGCGCGGACATGACGCCGGATCTCATGTGACCACCGTGTGACCACAGAGCCTTCCGGCGCCAAAGCGACGGGACCCCAGGCGACCTCGGAAACCGGGTCTGACCTGGGGTGATGTGAAGTGCGCCCCCTGGGATTCGAACCCAGAACCTGCGGATTAAGAGTCCGTTGCTCTGCCATTGAGCTAGAGGCGCAGTGATGTGACTGTACCGGCCGCTCGTTCCGCGTGTTCGACTTGGAACGAACGATCTGAGGGTGACCGAGGGGACTCGAACCCCCGACATCCGCGACCACAACGCGGCGCTCTAACCAGGCTGAGCTACGGCCACCAAGTGACGTCCAGCATGGCACATCAGGCGATGGCCCTTGCCATTGCAGCGTTGTCGTGCACTCCCGGCCGGCGGGACTTGGCCCAATGGGTGCATGATGGGGTGGCCGATGTGCCACGGGGTGTCACGAGGGCTTGCCGAGCGGAGGGGGAGCGGGGGATTTCGATGCGAGCAAGAGGGATCGCTGTGGGTTTCGGCGCGGTGTTGGGGTGTCTTGCGTTCGTGTTTTCGGGCGCCGGCGGGTCGGCGGAGGCAGCCGCACCGGACGGGACGGCAACCAAGCTCGTCTTCGTGGGCGACGTCATGTTGGATCGTGGTGTGCAGGAGTCCGTTCTCACCGCGGGAAACGCCGACTGGTCCTTTCCGTTTGCCCACGTGCGCTCCGTGGTCCGAGACGCCGACCTGGCATTCGCCAATCTCGAGAGCATCATCTCCGACCGGGGCAAGCGCATGAAGCCCTCCTTCCTGTGTTGCTCGTTTCGTGCACCCCCTCCCGCCCTGTCCGGCCTGCAGGACGCAGGCTTCGATGTCGTCTCGGTCGCCAACAACCATGCCGGTGACTTCGGCCGCGATGCCATGGCCGACAGTGCAGGGCGGCTGCGCTCCGGCGGGATTCTCCCGGTTGGCTTCGGCGAGACCGACACCGACGCGCGCAAGCCGGCTCTCCTGAAGGTCGGCGACACGACGTTCGCCTACCTTGCCTACACCGACAAGGGTTCGAGCCAGTGGCGGGCCCGCGACGGTCGATCCGGATTCGCCTTCTTCGCCCGTGCAGGAAGGAGCGGCATCGCCTGGCTCCGCGAGGAGACTCTGGCGGCCGATGTGGCCGCTGCCCGAGCGATTGCCGACGTGGTGATCGTCTCCATGCACACCGGAACCGAGTATGAATCCTCTCCCTCCTCGAAGACCCGACGCCTGGCACGGCGCGCCATCGACGAGGGCGCAACGGTCGTCGTGGCTCATCATCCTCATGTCGCCCAGCCGGTCGAGCGCTACGGCGAGGGTGTCATCGCCTATTCGCTCGGCAACTTCGTCTTCGACCAGGACGAGGCGAAGAACCCGGGGGTGCGCGACGGTCTCCTGCTCGAGGTCTCGTTCGAGGGGCGCGTCCTGACGGGCGTGTCCGAGCGCCCGATCCGCATCAACGACGATCATCAGCCGCGGCCGGCACCGTAGGGAAGGAAGTCGGGAAAGGAAAGGTTCAGGTGAAGGTGCGGTCGGGGGCGCAGGATGTGGCACGCTGAGCGATGGAGTATGCCTTCGTAGCTCAGCCGGATAGAGCGGCTGCCTTCTAAGCAGCGGGTCGCAGGTTCGAATCCTGCCGAAGGCGCTCGTTGCGGTCGGTCACTCGTCGCCCGGGCCGTGCACCTCGGGCCTGGAGCAGGCGAGGAGTCGGCACAGACCGAGCGGGGCCAGCAGGAGGGCGTAGCCGATCCACTGCAGCGAGCCGTCGAGCCCGGTGTCCGCAAGCCCGTCGATGTCGGGGGCCTTCGTCGTTCCCGGGCCGGTTGTGCCACCGGGGGTTGTGCCACCAGGGGTCGTGGTGCCGGGGGGAAGGGGCACGACGGCGACCGGGACCGACGTCGACGTCGGCCCAAGCGCCGTGGGGCGGTCTGCCGGGGAGTCGTCGCCGTCACCAAGGCGCGCCACCGCAACGCCGATCCCTGAGAGGAACACGATGAGGATGCCGACGGCGAGCGCACGGTGAAACTTGGTGGACAGGGGGAACCTCAGATGGGGGACGGTGGAACTCGGATCACAAGGGCGGTGGAAACCTTGCCTGCGTGCACTCTATCGGCGAGTCTCCGGTGGACCTGAACCGACGCGATGGATCCCACGTAGTTCGTCTACGCCACCTCAGAGCGTGGCGGCGTGTGCCAATGCATCGTCGAAAGGTGCGTCGTTTTCGACCATTCGACGGAAATCCATCAGCTGGCGTGGACGGCTGAAGGTGAGCGCACCCACGAGTCGGCCTGCTCGCCCGTAGAGGGCGACGAACCGTCGCTCCTCGATCGATCCGTGCACGACCCGGATGTCGTCGCCGGGAGCGGAACGGCCGACGAATTGGATCTTGGTGGCGTACTGGTCGGACCAGAAGTACGGCACGGGTGCGAAGGGTTCGGCGGTTCCATTGGCGGCCAACAGGCGTCTGGCAGCGGCCATGCCCTGCTCGACGGCATTGGTCCAGTGCTCGAGGCGCATGGATTCGCCGAATCGTGGGTTGTGCCACCGGGCGACGTCTCCCGCGGCGACGATGCCGGGCACGTTCGTGGCACACGTGGCATCACAGACCACGCCGTTGTTCACGGTCAGGCCCGATCCCTCCAGCCAGTCGGTTGCCGGAGCGACGCCGACGCCCACGATGACGACATCCGCATCGATGCGGCTCCCGTCGGTGAGCACCACCGCCTCGACCCGACTCGTGCCCTCGAAGCGCTCGATGCCCGCTCCGCACCGCAGATCGACTCCCTCGTCCAGGTGAAGGGATGCGCACGCCCTGCCCATGTCGTCGCCCAGGACACGTCCGAGCGGGACGGGAAGCGCCTCGACCACGGTGACCGTCAGTCCCCGCTTCCTGCAGGTCGCTGCGACCTCGAGTCCGATGAACCCCGCCCCGACGACCACGACCCGGGGCGAGGCGTCGAGCTCCTTGGCGATGGCCACGCAGTCGTCGAGGGTGCGCAGCACGTGGATGCCCTCGAGGTCAGGGGTCGATGGCAGGTGGCGAGGGGAAGCGCCGGTGGCGATCACCAGACCGTCGAAGGAAACCTGCTCGCCACCTTCGAGGTGGATCCGTCGTGCCCGGGTGTCCAGTGCCGTGGCTCGAAGGCCGAGACGCCAGTCGGCGCCGAGCGCATCGAAGCCCTTCTGATCGCGAAGTGTGGTCTCCTCCGGGGCGCGCGTCCCCTCCAGCACGCTCTTGGACAAGGGCGGTCGATCGTAGGGAAGCCGATCCTCCGCCCCGATGATCACGAGCTCACCGTCGTAGCCATCCGAGCGGAGCGTCTCGGCAGCGCGCAGCCCGGCGAGCGAGGCGCCGACCACCGCTATGGTGCGCACGGGCTCAGCCCTCGATGCTGATGGCGCCCGTGGGACACATCAACGCGGCGTTCTCGGCCTTTCCCCGCAGCTCCTCCGGCGGCTCCTCCTGGAGGAGGTACAGGAAATTGTCGTCGCGGACCTCGAAGATCTCGGGGGCGATGCTCATGCAGACCCCGTGTGAGGCGCACCTGTCGAAGTCCACCACGATCTTCATGCGTCAGGCCTCGGGCGCCTTGTACATCGTGACCACCGCCGCGCCGCCGAGGCCGAGGTTGTGCTGGAGAGCAACCTTGGCCCCCTCGACCTGGCGCTTCTCGGCCAGACCACGGAGTTGCCAGTTGAGCTCGGCGCACTGGGCGAGACCGGTGGCGCCCAAGGGGTGACCCTTCGAGATGAGACCGCCCGAGGGATTGACGACCCAGTCGCCGCCGTAGGTGACCGCACCCGATGCCACGAGCTCGCCGCCCTTGCCCTCGGCGCACAGACCGAGCGCCTCGTAGGTGACGAGCTCGTTGGCGGAGAAGCAGTCGTGGAGCTCGACGACGTCGACGTCCTCGGGGCCGAGGCCCGACTGCGTGTAGACCTTCTCGGCGGCCGCCTTGGTCATGTCCGAGCCGATCAGCTTGATGCAGCTCTTCTCGCTGAACGAGCTGGGAAAGTCGGTGGTCATGGCCATGCCGGCGATCTCCACGGCCTGGGCCTGGAGGTTGTGCTTCTTGACGAAGTCCTCGCTCGCGAGGATTGCGGCGCCCGATCCGTCCGAGGTCGGGCAGCACTGGAGCTTGGTCAGTGGGTCGTACACGAGCGGCGCGCCCAGAATGTCATCGAGGGAATACTCGTCCTGGAACTGCGAGTAGGGGTTGTTCACGGAGTGCTTGTGGTTCTTGTGACCGATCATGGCGAACTGCTCGGGAGTGCTGCCGTAGCGCTCCATGTGCTCGCGTCCCGCGTTTCCGAAGATCTGCGCCGCGGGTGGGCCTGCGCCGAAGCCGCGGAGCTCCAACATCAGCGTCATGTGCTTGTCCATGGGCTGGGTGCGATCCATGTACTTGGCGCCGAGCGAACCCTTTTCCATCTTCTCGAAACCGAGGGCGAGGGCGCACTCTGCCAGACCACCCTCGACGAACTGCTTGGCCATGAACAGCGCCGTCGAGCCCGTCGAGCAGTTGTTGTTGACGTTGTAGACCGGAATGCCCGTGAGACCCAGCTCGTAGACGGCACGCTCACCGGAGGTCGATTCGCCGTAGCAGTAGCCGACCGCTGCCTGCTCGATCAGGTCGTACGAGATGCCTGCGTCCTCGAGGGCCTTCGTTCCCGATTCGCGGGCCATGTCGGGATAGTCCCAATCCTTGCTGCCGGGCTTCTCGAACTTCGTCATGCCCACCCCGATGACAAACACTTTTCTGCCCATGGAAACAATCCTCCCGTTTTGGTCCATCCGCTGCGAGCGAGAGTCTCGCCGCGGATGGCGGACCTTGGCAACCTCGAGAGTCGCCGGCCCCGGCAACCGGGATGGGTCCCCTCGTCGGCCCGAACGCCTAGTCTGCGGGTCGTGCCCGCGCTCACCTCGACGCTGAACACCCGCTCCGAGGCCTATCAGACCAATCGTGAGGGTCTGCTCGCCCTTCTGGCGGCCCACGAGGAACAACAGGCGATCGGGCGTGCCGGGGGCGGTGAGAAGTATGTCGGACGCCACCGTGAGCGTGGCAAGCTGATGGCCCGTGAACGAGTCGAGTTGCTCCTCGACCGCGACACGGCGTTTCTCGAGCTCTCGACCCTGGCCGCGTGGGGGACGGAGTTCACGGTCGGCGCCAGTGTGGTGACCGGCATCGGTGTGGTCTGCGATGTCGAGTGCGTCGTGATCGCGCACGATCCAACCGTTCGTGGCGGTTCGTCCAACGCCTACACCTGGAAGAAGGTCATGCGGGCGATGGACATCGCCCGGGAGAACCGCCTTCCCCTGGTCAACCTCGTGGAGTCGGGCGGGGCCGACCTGCCGAACCAGGCGGAGATCTTCATCCCCGCAGGGAGGCTCTTTCACGACCTGACCCGCCTCTCGTCGATGGGCATCCCGACCGTGGCGCTGGTGTTCGGCAACTCGACGGCCGGAGGAGCGTACGTACCCGGGATGTGTGACTACTCGGTCATGGTCAAGGATCGGGCGAAGGTCTTTCTCGGTGGTCCGCCGCTGGTGAGGATGGCCACGGGGGAGGAGTCCGACGACGAGGAGCTCGGCGGGGCAGACATGCATGCGAGGGTCTCGGGCCTGGCGGACTACCTCGCGGCCGACGAGACCGACTGCATCAGGATCGGGCGGGACATCGTGGCCCATCTCCGGTGGCGAAAGCTTGGCGGCGGACCCACCGAGTCGCCCGACGAGCCGCTCCACGATCCGGACGAGTTGTTGGGCATCGCCCCTGTCGATCTCAAGGTCCCGGTCGATCCTCGCGAGGTGCTGGCTCGGGTTGTGGACGGTTCCCGATTCGACGAGTACAAGCCGCTCTACGGTGCGAGCCTGGTGACGGGCTGGGCATCGATCCACGGCTTTCCGGTGGGCGTGTTGGCGAACCACCGGGGGGTGCTCTTCGGCGAGGAGGCACAGAAGGCGACCGAGTTCATCATGTTGTGCAACCAGATCGACACGCCGTTGGTCTTCATGCAGAACACCACGGGGTTCATGGTGGGAAAGGCCTACGAGCAACGGGGCATCATCAAGGACGGGGCCAAGATGATCAACGCGGTGACCAACTCGACGGTGCCGCACCTCACCATCAACATCGGTGCCTCCTACGGCGCAGGGAACTACGGCATGTGCGGGCGTTCCTACGACCCTCGGCTCCTGTTCTCCTGGCCGAACGCGAAGTCCGCGGTGATGGGTCCCCAGCAGCTCGCGGGAGTGATGTCGATCGTCGCCCGCCAGTCCGCGCTCGCCGCCGGGCGAGCTTTCGACGAGGAGGCCGACGCCCGATCCCGAGCGGCCGTGGAGGAACAGATCGAAGGCGAGTCGTCCGCCTTTGCGATGTCGTCTCGCCTCTACGACGACGGCATCATCGACCCGCGGGACACCCGCACGGTGCTCGGTCTGGCTCTCTCGGCCGTCCACTCCAACAGCGTCCATGGCCGTCGTGGCTGGGGCGTCTTTCGGATGTAGCGAGGCCCATGGGACACATCACCAAACTGCTGATCGCGAACCGGGGCGAGATCGCCCGTCGGGTCATGCGAACGTGTCGGGCCATGGGCATCGCCACGGTGGCGGTCCATTCCGACCCCGACGCGGACGCCCCCTTCGTGCTGGAGGCCGATGAGGCGGTTGCCCTGGGCGGCTCGAGTTCGGCTGATTCCTACCTGCGCATCGATGCCCTCGTCGCGGCCGCATTGCGCACCGGTGCGGACGCGGTGCACCCCGGCTACGGATTCCTGTCGGAGAACGCCGAGTTCGCGCAGGCCTGCATCGATGCAGGGCTGGTGTTCGTGGGTCCGTCGCCGCGGGTGATCGAGTTGATGGGTTCCAAGTTGACGGCCAAGGAGCTCATGGCCGCTGCCGGGGTCGCGATCCTGCCATCGGAGGATGTCACGATGCTCGAGGGTCCCGAGCTCGAGGCAGCAGCGGAGCGAGTCGGGCTGCCGGTGCTGGTGAAGGCGAGCTTCGGGGGCGGGGGCAAGGGGATGCGCTGCGTTCGCTCGATGCCCGAGCTGTCGGCAGCGGTGGAGAGTGCTCGCCGTGAGGCCGTCGCGGCTTTCGGCAACGGAGCCGTGTTCCTCGAACGATGCCTCGACGCGCCTCGCCATGTGGAGCTTCAGGTCTTCGGTGACCAACAGGGTCGGGTGGTCCACCTGTTCGAACGGGAGTGCTCGATCCAGCGACGCCATCAGAAGATCGTGGAGGAGGCTCCGTCACCGGCGGTGAACGCCGAGCTGCGGGAGCGGATGGGCGCGGCGGCGGTCGAGGCCGCACGCGCGATCGGCTACGTGGGGGCCGGAACCGTGGAGTTCCTGCTCGCGCCCGACGGTGCGTTCTTCTTCCTGGAGATGAACACACGCCTGCAGGTCGAGCATCCGGTGACCGAGGCGGTGACCGGTCTGGATCTGGTTCGCCTCCAGTTGCTGGTCGCGCAGGGCCACCCCTTGCCGGACGAGGTTGCCTCGGCCGGCCTGTCCGGCCATGCGATCGAGGCCCGTCTGTACGCCGAGGACCCGGAACGAAACTTCCTTCCCGTCGCGGGTACGTTGCGACGCTTCGAGATCGATGCCGGCGAGGGTGTTCGGGTGGAGAGCGGTGTCGCGCACGACGGCGGCGTGATCAGCGTGCACTACGACCCGATGTTGGCGAAGGTCATCGCCTGGGCTCCGACGCGGACCGAGGCGGCATCTCGTTTGGCCGACGTGTTGTCCCGGGCGCGGCTCCACGGCGTGGTGACCAATCGTGACCTGCTGGTGCGTGTCCTGCGCCACGAGGCGTTCCTTTCCGGACGCGACGGACACCGACTTCCTGGAGCGCCACGACCGCGACGGGCTGCGACTGCCTCGTGCCGATGCGCTCGCCGAGGGGCTTCATGCCGTTGCGGCAGCACTCGCCGGCCAGGCGGAACGACGTGCGAGCGCGACGACCGGTTCGGCGCTGCCGTCGGGGTGGCGGAACAATCGCTCGCAACTCCAGCAGGCCTCGTTCGAAGGGGCTTCCGGACGCCACGACGTCGGCTACTGCATGGGAGGCAACGCCTGCGTCGAGCTCAACGGCAGGACACTCGATCTAACCGTGGTGTCCGCGCGTTCGGACCGCGTCGAGCTCGTCGCCGAGGGTGTCCGGAGGACCTATCAGGTTGACGCCGCCCCCGATGGCCTCACCGTCGACGTCGACAGCCCACTCGGGCACAGCCTGCTCCGCGTTCTCGACCGCTTCCCACGTCCCGCCGCCGATGTGCCGGCAGGATCGTTGGTGGCTCCCATGCCGGGCATGGTCGTGATCGTTGCGGCCTCGGTGGGACAGTTGGTGAACGAAGGCGAGGTGATGGCGGTGATCGAGGCGATGAAGATGCAACACGAGATCGTCGCGCCCGTCGCCGGAAGGGTCGGGGAGGTGGCGGTCTCGGTGGGCGCAGCGGTCGACGCCGGGGCGGTGCTGGTGGTGCTCGAGCCATGAGCGAGCCCGTCCTCTACGAGGTCCTGGACGGGGTCGCATGGCTGACCATCAACCGTCCCGAGGCCCGCAACGCCCTCAACCGAGCGGTCCGCGAGGGTCTCCTCGAGGGGTTCACCCGATTCGGGGCCGATTCCTCTGCAGGCGTCCTGGTTCTGACCGGCGCCGGCGACCGAGCCTTCTCGGCCGGTGGTGATCTGAAGGAGATGGCGGAGTCGGGCCTGCAGGTGCCCCCGCCCGACTTCATCCCCTATCTCGGCCGCACGCTGCAGGTGGACAAGCCGGTGATCGCGGCGGTGAACGGCGTGGCCTACGCCGGAGGATTCCTGCTGGCGCAGATGTGCGACCTGTGCGTCGCGGCCGATCATGCCCGTTTTGCGATCACCGAGGCCCGTTGGGGTCGAGGGGCCCCCTGGGCCGGCCCGCTTCCCTGGCTCATTCCGCCGCGGGTGGCGATGGAGCTGCTGCTCACCGCCGAGCCCATCGACGCACAGCGGGCGTACGGCATCGGGCTGGTCAACAAGGTCGTCCCCGGGGACGAGCTCCGTGCCGCGACGCAGGCGTTGGCGGCGACGATCGCCGCCAACGCGCCCCTTTCGGTTCGCGCCGGCAAGGCCATGGTCTATGCCGCCGCCGAGGCCGGCTGGCAGGCGGCCATCGACCGCGGCGAGGAGCTGTTCGAGCCTGCGTACCTGAGCGACGACGCCCGGGAGGGGCCACGGGCGTTCAGCGAGGGACGGGCCCCACGCTGGACGGGGGCCAGGTGAGTCGTCCGGGGGCCAGTCGTCCGGGGGCCAAGCGGCCGCTGGTGATCGCCAACTGCTCAGGCTTCTTCGGCGATCGATTCTCTGCGGCACGCGAGATGGTCGAGAGCGGGCCGATCGATGTGCTCACCGGCGACTATCTCGCCGAGCTGACCATGATGATCCTGTGGAAGGCACGCCGGCGCGACCCCGAGGCAGGCTTTGCCGGGACCTTCCTGGCACAGATGGAGGAGACCCTCGGCGCCTGCCTCGACCGGGGCGTCAAGGTGGTGACCAACGCCGGTGGCCTGAACCCGGAGGGTCTCGCCACGGCGTTGGGAGCGATGGCCGATCGATTGGGCCTGGCTCCCGCGATCGCGTGGATCACCGGTGACGATCTGCTCGGTGATCTCGACTCCCTTCAGGCTCAGGGGTGTGGTTTGGAGCACCTCGATACGGGCGTGGCGCTTTCCGACGCGGGTGTCGAGCCGGTCACGGCCAACGCCTACCTGGGCGGCTGGGGCATCGCCGAGGCGTTGGCCGGCGGCGCCGACGTGGTCGTGTGTCCGCGGGTGACCGATGCGTCGGTCGTGGTCGGTCCCGCCGCGTGGCATCACGGGTGGGCTCGTGACGACTGGGATCGCCTCGCCGGGGCGGTGGTGGCCGGACACATCATCGAGTGCGGCACCCAGGCGACGGGCGGCAACTACGCCTTCTTCGGCGAGGTCACCGACCGACGACCCTTCGGCTTTCCCATCGCCGAGGTCGCCGATGACGGAAGCTGTGTCATCACCAAGCACCCGGGAACCGGTGGGCTCGTGTCGGTGGGAACGGTCACGGCGCAGATCCTCTACGAGATCGCCGGCGCCGCGTATCCCAACCCGGACGTCGTTGCCCGGTTCGACACCGTCGAGTTGGCGCAGGACGGCCCGGACCGGGTACGGGTCTTCGGTGCCAAGGGGGAGCCGGCCCCCCCGACGACCAAAGTGTGCATCAACTACCTGGGTGGTCATCGAAACACGATGACCTTCGTGCTCACCGGCCTGGACATCGAGGCGAAAGCCGAGATGGTCGTCGACAGCCTCTTTCGTGATCTGGGTGGACGGGAGAGCTTTGCCGCGACCGACGTGCGGCTCCGCAACACCGCTCGGGCCGACGCACCGACCAACGAGGAGGCAAGCGCCTGGCTGCAGATCACCGTGAAGGATCCCGACCCCACCAAGGTCGGTCGGGCGTTCTCCAACGCGGTGGTCGAGCAACTGTTGGCCGGCTATCCGGGCTGCTACCTCACCTCACCTCCGGCCAGTGCGTCGAGCTACGGGGTCTTCTGGCCGGCACTGGTCCCCGCCGAGGCGATCCACCAGGTGGTCGTGCACCACGACGGCCGAGTTGTCGAGATCCCGCCCGCAGGGGCCGACGGCCGGCCGGCCATGGCAGCGATGCCTCGTTCCTCGGGGGACTCACCAGGAGGGGACTCACCAGGAGGGGACGCACCGGCGGGGGAGTCACCGGCGGCGGGCGCGCTCGAGGGTCCGACGCGGCGGTTGCCACTCGGCACCGTCATCGGAGCCCGGTCGGGGGACAAGGGCGGCAACGCGAACGTCGGCCTGTGGGCCCGCAGCGATGCCGGCCATCAGTGGCTGCGGGCCTACCTGACCGTCGGACGCTTCAGGGCTCTGGTGCCCGAGGTCGAGGGTCTCGAGGTGCGGCGTTACGATTTTCCGCTGCTGCGTTCGCTCAACTTCGTGGTGGTGGGCCTGCTGGGTGAGGGGGTTGGCTCCTCCACTCGCCCCGATGCGCAGGCGAAGAGCCTCGGCGAGTTCGTTCGTTCGCGTGTGGTCGATCTCCCCGAGGCGCTGCTCGTCGACGCCGTCGTGGTTGGGTGATCCCACTCGGGAGCTCAGGAGCGGGAGCATCGCTGCGTGGCGGGTCAGTACGAGCGGGGGAGACCAAGTGAGTGTTGGCCCACGAAGTTCAGGATCATCTCCCGGCTGACCGGCGCGGTTCGCAGCAGCCTCGCGATCCCCCACATGTCGGCGAGGCCGTACTCGGTGGCGAGCCCGTTGCCGCCATGGGTCTGGATCGCCTGGTCGAGACAGGCGAGGGCAGCTTCGGCGGCAGCGTACTTGGCCATGTTGGCGCTCTCGGCAGCCATCGCATCGCCGCAATCGTGGGCCCACGCGCCGCGCTGGGTCATGAGACGGGCAAGTTCGAGGTCGATCTTGGCCTTGGCCAGGGGGTGGGCAAGTCCCTGGTGCGCGCCGATCGGCACATCCCAGACGCGACGCTCCCTGGCATAGGCACTTGCCTTGTCCAAGGCGTAACGACCGATGCCGCACGCCATCGCCGCGCCCGTGATGCGCTCGGGGTTGAGTCCGTGGAAGACCTGACGCAGCCCGTCGTCCTGGGTGCCGATGAGGTTCTCCGCCGGCACCTCGACGTCGTCGAAGAAGAGGGTGAACTGCTTCTCCGGCGCGGTGATCTCCACCGGGATGACCGTTCGATCGAGACCCGCAGCATCCGTGGGCACCACGAACAGGGAGAGCCGGCCCTTGCCCGTCTCCTCGTCGACCGACGTTCGGGTGACCACCAGGATGGCGTCGGACTCGTCGACGCCCGAGATGTAGTACTTGGTGCCCCGGAGCTTGTAGACGTCGCCGTCGCGACGGGCGGTGGTCGAGAGGCGATGGGAGTTGGAGCCGGCGTCGGGCTCGGTGATCGCGAAGGCCATCTTGAGCTCGCCCGTGGCGAAGCCCGGGAGCCACCTGGACCGTTGGGCGTCGTCGCCGAAGCGGGCGATGATGGTTGCGCAGATCGCCGGCGAGACGATCAGCAACAGCAACGGACAACCTTTGGCGGCAAGCTCCTCGCACACGATGGCCAGTTCGGTGACCCCCATTCCTCCACCGCCGTACTCGCTCGGCACACCGACGCCGGCGAATCCCGCTGCTGCCAGGGCGTCCCACAGCTCGGTGGTCTTCTCACCCGAGCGGGCCTTGGTGACGAAGTAGTCGTGGCCGAAGTCGCCGGCGATCCGGGCGACCGCCTCACGGATCATCACCTGCTCGGGAGTCTCGTTGAAGTCCATGCGTCCAGATCTCCGTCCCTGTCCGGCCCCTCAACAGGGCCCCGGCGAAGGCTAACCTGCCCATGACGACCGCCCTGGTCGTCATGGGCAGCCTGCAGGAGGTCCCGTGTCTCGAGTCGCGTTCGTAACCGGTGGTGCGGGTGGTATCGGCTCGGCGATCTGTCGTGAGCCGGCGGCGACCGGCCATGCGGTGCCGATGCGTCGATTGGGCCAACCCGACGACATCGCCGCAGCAGTGGCCTACTTCGCCTCTGACGGGGCGGCCTTCACGACGGGCCAGACCTTGTCCGTCAGCGGCGGCCTGACGATGGCGTGACGGGGTCCTCCATGGATTTCACTCCCGACCCCGACCATGAGCTCATTCGTGACGCGGTGCGCCGCGTGTGTGCCGACTTCGACGACGCCTACTGGCGACATTGTGACGAGGGCCATGAGTTCCCGTGGGACTTCTACACCGCGATGGCCGATGGCGGCTGGGTCGGCGTGGCCATTCCGGAACGCTACGGCGGGGGTGGACGAGGCATCACCGAGGCTTCGATCGTCCTCGAGGAGGTGGCCGCGTCGGGCGCCGGCATGAACGGCTGCACCGCCTTGCACCTCTCGGTGTTCGGCATGAACCCGGTGGTCAGGCACGGTTCGATCGACCTGTGCGAGCGCTACCTGCCCAGGGTCGCCAGCGGTGAGCTGCACGTCGCATTCGGGGTGACCGAGCCTGACGCGGGCACCGACACGACCGCGATCACGACCCGGGCGATCCGCGAGGGCGATCACTACGTCGTGCGAGGTCGGAAGATCTGGACCTCCAAGGCGCTCGAGTCCGAGAAGGTGCTGCTGCTGGTTCGCACGACTCCCCTCGATCAATGTGCTCGTCGTACCGAGGGCATGACGCTCCTGCTGGCCGATCTGCGTCGGCCCGAGGTCGACATTCGAGCGATCCCCAAGACCGGTCGCAATGCGGTCGCCTCGTGCGAGGTGCGCTACGACGACCTGGTCGTCGACGTCGCCGATCGAGTGGGTGACGAGGGCGAGGGCTTTCGCTACCTGCTCGACGGGCTCAACCCCGAACGCATCCTCATCGCGGCGGAGGCGCTGGGGGTCGGACGCGTGGCCCTGGATCGGGCGGTTGCCTACGCCAAGGACCGGGTGGTGTTCGGACGACCCATCGGGCAGAACCAGGGCATCGCCTTTCCACTTGCCGAGGCCTACGCCCGCCTGCGCGCGGCCGAGCTCGTCGTGCGCGATGCAGCCTGGCGCTACGACAACAACCTGAGCTGCGGCGAGCAGGCCAACCTCGCGAAGTACCTTGCCGCGGACGCCGGGTTCCAGGCTGCCGATCAGGCGATGCAGACGCTGGGCGGCATGGGCTACGCACGCGAGTACGACGTCGAGCGGTACTGGCGAGAGGTTCGGGTCATGCGCATCGCGCCCATCTCCCAGGAGATGATCATGAACTACATCGCCGAACACGTCCTCGGCCTTCCGCGCTCGTACTGATCGCCGGTCACAAGGTGTGTCGGTGACAACGTGTGCGGGCGACCGGTGTGACCATGGCCTTTGACTCCTCCGAACGGGCGGCGCTGCAGCGGCGCACGCTTCGGGTGCTTGCCGCCGGCCAGGTTGTGGGCGCGATGGCGTTGGCATCTGCGGTCACGGTGGGCGCATTTGTCGTGCAGGACATCCTGGGTCAGGACACCCCCTGGGCGGGTGCGGCGGCTGCCACGGTCACCACGGGTACTGCCTTCATGGCACAACTCCTGTCCCGTCTCATGCAGCGTCACGGTCGCCGTGCGGGTCTCGAGCTCGGCTACGTCCTTGCGGTCGTCGGTGGCTTGATCGCCGCCGCAGGTGTGGAACTTGCATCGCTGCCGGTCTTCCTGTCGGGCCTCTTCCTCTACGGCAATGGACAGGCGTCGAACCTCCTTGCGCGATACGCCGCCACCGATCTGGCCGAACCGGAGGAACGCGCTCGTGCGATGAGTCGTGTCGTGTTCTCCTCGACCGTGGGAGCGGTGCTCGGTCCGCTGCTCCTGGGCCCGACCGAACATGCAGGCCAGGCCTGGTTCGGTCTCGACAGGTACACGGGCCCATGGGTCTTCAGCGCCGCCTTCTTCGCGGTCGCCGCCATCAACACGGCGGTGCGCCTGCGACCCGATCCCCTCATCGCCGCCGGTGGCACGGTGCGTGAAGACTCGGCCGATGCGGGCGCAGACCGATCTGCCCGACGGGTGACGTCGACCGCCCGCTCCATCGCCCGCCGTCCCGCTTCACGCCTCGCGGTGGGGGCGATGGTCATCTCGCAGCTGACCATGGTGGGGGTGATGGCCATGACGCCCGTGCACCTCAGGCTCCACGGTCACGAGGGGGTCAGCCAGTATGTGGTGTCGCTCCACATCGCGGGCATGTACGGGTTCAGTCCGCTGGTGGGGCGCCTCAGCGATCTTCACGGCCGGGTGCTCACGATCCGCCTCGGTGGCGCTGCACTGGTCGGCGCCACGCTGTTGGCCGCCTTGTCCGGCGACGTGGAGCAGCTTCTGTTTCCCTCGCTCTGGCTCCTCGGATTTGGCTGGAGTTGCGGCCTCATCGGAGGTTCGAGCCTGCTGGTCGACAGCACGCCGCCGACGGAGCGCGTCGCCGTGCAGGGTGTGGCAGACCTGGCGATGAGTCTGAGCGGAGGTGTGGCGGGATTCGCGTCGGGCTTCATCCGTCAGGCGGTGGGCTTCCACCTGCTCGCCGGGTTCGCCTGGGTTGCCGCACTCCTCCTTCTGGCCGCGGCACAGGCGGCGCGCACGAGGTCGCTCACATGGGCAGACCTGGCCGGCGTCGATCAGCAAGGGGGATGAGGCCGAGCGCCGGGCCGGACCTGGCTGCGGCCGACGAGCTGTACCTACCCGACCTGATCGCGGCCGAGACGGTCTACGTGCTCGAGTCGTACTACGAGATCGAGCGCGACCAGATCGCGGAGGCGATGCGGTCGCTCATATTGTTCGAGGCCATCGTGACCGTCGATCCGGCACTGCTCCTACGCCGTTGGGGCGAGAGGCTTACCTCGTCGCCGACCACCTCGAAGCCGCGGTGCGCGAAGGCGTTCCGTAGGGCGGCATCGCCGATTCCCGACCGCACTTCCCGGCCCTTGTCGTTCGCGATGTTCACCAGCTGTGAATCGTCAGAAGCCTGCGGGCCTTGCAGGTACCCCGCTCGTGCCGAGATCTCGGGCTGTGAGCGTCTGGGTCGAGTGGGGTCGGCGGTCAGGCCCTCGGTCGGTGTCCCCGTGCCAGGTTCAACAGGGCCTCGAGTGGCCCATTGTCACCCATCAGGCTCGCCTCACTGGCCGCCGTGTTCTCCTCGGCGCTCACGTGAACCCAACGGAGGCTCCACCCCGCGTCGCGAGCGAGCCGGCGGAAGAACGCCCGCTGCGTGCGCCCGTTGCCCTCCCGGAACGGGTGGGCGGCGTTGACCTCACCGAAGTAGTGCGCGAGCCGACGAACGAACTCCTCGCGGCCGAGTCCGGTCAGGTGGTTCTCCCTGGCGAGGTCGGCGAAGACATCGTCGAGGTAGGTCCGGATATGTCGCCAGTCGCCGAACGACGCCGACCGAGCGATGTTCACCGTCCGGAAGTCGCCGGCCCAGGCGTAGACGTCGCCGAACAGGTGCCGGTGGAACATCTGGAGGTGGGCCACGTCGTAGTCGCCGGGCAGTGGGCGCTGGTCGAGCTCATGGAGACCGAGGGCGACGTACTGAGCCTCACTTCTCGCCAGTGCCTGGGCGTCGGTCAGGCCGAGCAGGTTGACGAGGACGCCGGTCGAGGGATCGACGTAGGGATCGTCGTTCAAAGGGCGTGGCGTGCGTTCGTCCGTGCCCGCAGCTCGTCGGCGTCGATCTCGCCGGCGGCGACGAGCGTGGCGTCTGCGAGGAACTCCTGTGGAAGGTCGAGGCCCTCGATCCGGGTCGAGGCAATCGCCTCCTCCATCGACTCAGCGGGGGTGACTGCCGGCGTCGTGGGTGCCGTGGGACGAACGGACATGCTCACAAGGGTACCGGAGACTGCCGGATCAGAAGGGGTACCTGACGACTTGGCATGCTCCTCGCGGCCTGGCGCCGCCGCTCATGGCCTGACAACGACCTCGGCCCAGGCGCCCCTACGACCAGCTGACCTGGGCCGATGCAGTGGAGCGGGTGACGGGGATCGAACCCGCATGGCCAGCTTGGAAGGCTGGAACTCTACCATTGAGCTACACCCGCGCGGTCGGGAAGGTTGCCCTGCCCAACGCTCAAGGACGCCATGTCCGTGAGCGCCCTTCACCGTAACAACTACGGCATGGTCGGGGAGAGAGGATTTGAACCTCCGGCCCCCTGCTCCCAAAGCAGGTGCGCTACCAAGCTGCGCCACTCCCCGTTGCCGATCCACCCTACCGGCAGCAGCGGGCAAGGCTGGTGTTGTCCCGGTTTGGAGGAAATCTCCGAACCCCTGGCGGTCATCGCCCGAGGGCCGGGTAAGCTCACCGCCCTGTGAAGACAAGTGTCGAAGCCCTGGAGGGCAACAAGGTCAAACTCGTGGTCGAGGTTGACGAGCAAGAGTTCGAGAAGGCGATCAACGCGGCGTTCAAGCGCATCGCCCATCAGGCACGCATCCCCGGGTTTCGGCCCGGCAAGGCCCCCCGGCGGGTCCTCGAGGCCCATTTCGGCACCGAGGCGGCTCGCCAGGAGGCATTGCGTGAGGCACTGCCCGAATACTTCGTCAAGGCGGTGACCGAAAATGACGTCGATGTCATCGCCCCTCCCGAGATCGACATCACCGCCGGCGAGGAGTCCGGAGCGGTGTCCTTCGACGCTGTCGTCGAGGTCCGTCCGAAGGTGTCGGTCCCCGGATACGCAAACCTTCGGGTCACGATTCCGTCCCCCGAGGTGAGCGACGAGGAGCTCGACGCGCAGATCGAACGACTGCGGGGCCAGTTCGGCACGCTCGAGACGGTCGATCGCTCCATCCAGGACGACGACCACGTCACGATCGATATCTCGGCGTCGGCCGATGGCGAGCCCGTGGAAGGCCTCACCGCTGACGACTACCTCTACAAGGTTGGAAGCGGCGCAATCGTGGCCGAGCTGGATGACCAGCTTCGTGGCGCCAAGGTCGGCGACATCCTCTCGTTCGACGCGTCCCACCCCGACCCGGACGAAGATCTCGACTTCACCTTCAAGATCCTGGTGAAAGAGGTCAAGCACCAGGTGCTTCCGGACCTGAACGACGAATGGGCCAACGAGGCATCGGAGTTCGAGACCCTTGTCGCCCTGCGCGACGACATGAAGGGTCGCCTGTCGGCGATGAAGCGAGTGCAGTCGCAGTTGGCGCTGCACGAGAAGGTGGTCGAGGCCCTCGTCAGCCTCGTGGACGAGGATCCCCCCGAGGTTCTGGTCTCCAATGAGGTCAATCGGCGTGCGCAGGATCTCGTGCAACGGCTCGAGGCCCAGGGAGCCGACGTCAACCAGTACCTCGAGGCCATGGGCAGCACGGGTGAGGAGTTGGGCGCGCAACTGCGCGGGCAGGCGATCGAGGCGGTCAAGAGCGATCTTGCACTGCGGGCGGTCGTGGAGGCGGAGGGGATCGAGGCCACCGACGAGGACCTCGACTCGGAGATCGAACGCTTTGCCTCCCGCATGAACCAAAAGCCTGCGGCGTTGAGACGCCAACTTGAGCGCGCCGAGCAACTTCAGGCGGTACGCTCGGACATCAAGAGGGGCAAGGCCTTGCAGTGGCTGGTCGAGCACGTGGAGATCGTCGATGAGGAAGGTCAAACCATCGACCGTGCAGCCATCCAGCCGTTGATCAACGACTCGCCCCTGGACGAGCTCGATGCGTTCGAGGCCGACAACGAGACAGCCGAGGAGCAGGAATGACCGATCCGATTCGCAACCTCCGGGTACTGGCCGGAGGCGAGCAACGTCTCCAGGCCTACGGGTACCTCGTGCCGACGGTCGTCGAGCAGACCAATCGAGGAGAGCGGGCATTCGACCTGTACTCCCGGCTGCTCAAGGAGCACATCATCTTCCTGGGCACGCCGATCGACGACACCATCGCGAACCTGGTCTGTGCGCAGTTGCTGCACCTCGAGTCCGAGAACGCCGACAAGGACATCAACATCTACATCAACTCGCCCGGAGGCGACATCACGGCGCTGTTCGCCATCTACGACACCCTGCAGTACGTCAAGCCCGACATCGCGACCATCTGCTTCGGTCAGGCTGCCTCGGCAGCAGCGGTGCTCCTGGCCGCCGGCACCAAGGGCAAGCGGATGGCATTGCCACGTGCACGGGTTCTGATCCACCAGCCGTACGGTCAGGCGATGGGGCAGGCAACCGACATCGAGCTCGCAGCGCGAGAGATCGATCGCATGCGGACCACGCTCGAGGAACTGCTTGCCGAGCACACGGGTCAGCCCGTGGAGCGTATCCACAAGGACACCGACCGTGACTTTGTGATGTCCGCCCAGGAGGCGAAGGACTACGGCGTCATCGACGAGGTCATCTCGGCCCGTGAGTCGGCGCCCGAGGACGCGGCAGCGACCTCGTCAACCTGAGCAACCTGTCGAAGCACTCGAAGCACTCGAAGCCCCACTCACCTTACGGACACCGGGAGAAAGATGGCACGGATCGGAGACGGCGGCGGCGACCTGTTGAAGTGTTCGTTCTGCGGGAAGTCCCAAAAGCAGGTCAAGAAGCTCATCGCCGGCCCCGGGGTCTACATCTGCGACGAGTGCATCGAGCTGTGCAACGAGATCATCGAGGAGGAGCTTTCGGAGAGCTCCGAGCTCCATTTCGAGGAGCTCCCCAAGCCGCGTGCCATCCACGAGTTTCTCGACGACTACATCGTCGGCCAGGACCATGCGAAGCAGATCCTCTCGGTCGCCGTGTACAACCACTACAAGCGTGTTCAGTTCCGGGCGACCCATGGTGAGGATGTCGAGCTTGCGAAGTCGAACATCCTGCTCCTGGGCCCGACGGGTTGCGGCAAGACCCTCCTGGCCCAGACGTTGGCACGCATGCTCAACGTTCCGTTCGCCATTGCGGACGCGACCGCGCTGACCGAGGCCGGTTACGTCGGCGAGGACGTCGAGAACATTCTCCTGAAGCTGATCCAGGCTGCCGATTTCGACGTCAAGAAGGCCGAGACCGGGATCATCTACATCGACGAGATCGACAAGATCGCCCGCAAGGCCGAGAACCCGTCGATCACCCGTGATGTGTCCGGCGAAGGCGTGCAGCAGGCATTGCTCAAGATCCTGGAGGGCACCACCGCGTCGGTGCCACCCCAGGGTGGCCGCAAGCACCCCCATCAGGAGTTCATCCAGATCGACACCACGAACATCCTGTTCATCTGTGGCGGCGCCTTTGCAGGGCTCGAGAAGATCGTCGAGAGCCGCATCGGCAGGAAGGGTGTCGGCTTCGGCGCCGACATTCGTCGTTCGAGCGAGAAGGAGATCGGCCGGATCCTCACCAAGGTCCTGCCCGAGGACCTGCTGCGCTTCGGCCTGATTCCCGAGTTCATCGGCCGCCTGCCGGTGATCGGGGCCGTCTCCAACCTCGACAACGAGGCGTTGGTCAACATCCTGGTCGAGCCCAAGAACGCGCTCGTCCGCCAGTACAAGAAGATCTTCGAGTTCGAGGACGTGGAGTTGGAGTTCACGCCGGACGCGCTCGATGCCATCGCGGCTCAGGCACTCCTGCGGGGAACCGGAGCCCGAGGTCTGCGGGCGATCCTCGAGGAGGTGCTCCTCGATGTCATGTACGACCTTCCGGGCCGCGAGGACATCGGAAAGTGCGTCATCGACGCCCAGGTGGTCCTCGAAAAGGTCAATCCGACACTCGTGCCCCGATCCGAGCCGGCTGCACGCAGCCGTCCCCGCCGGGCTGCTTCGTAGCGAGCCTTCGGCCGGCCCTCGGCCACAAGCCGCCCGCCGGCCGCATCCAGCGAACTGCCTAACGCTGCTGGGTTCTACAGCTAGCTGCTCATGCGGCGGTAGCGACGAATCGCGAGTGGGCCGAAGAACAAAAGGATGCCGGTCACCCAGGCCAGGGCTTGATAGAGCACGGGGTCGGTCGGCCCGCCCAGTGTCAGGGCGCGAGCGGCGTTCACCGTGAGGGTGATGGGGTTCGCATTCGCGATGTGCTGCAGCCAGCTCGGCATGGTCTGCACAGGGACGAACGCCGAGCTGGCGAAGGTCACCGGAAAGAGCCAGACGAACCCTCCGGTCTGGGCTGCTTCGGGACTGGTCACGCTCAGGCCGATGGTCGCGGCGATCCAGGAGAACGCCATGGCGAAGTAGAGGCACAACACGATGGCGACCGCCGTGTGGAGCAGGTCGGTGTGGATGCGAAAGCCGACCAGCGCCCCGACGCCGCCCATCAACACGATGGTGAAGGCGGTTCGCAGGGTGTCGGCGAGCGTTCGGCCCGCAAGAACAGCCGACCTTGCCATCGGCAGTGAACGAAAGCGGTCGATCATGCCGTTCGCGATGTCCTCGGCCAGTCCCACCGAGGTGCCGGCGGTTCCGAAGGCAATGGACTGCACGATGATGCCGGGCATCAGGAAGTCCACGTAGTTGAAGCCCGGCACCGATATGGCGCCGCCGAACACGTAACGAAAGAGCAGCACGAACATCACCGGTTGGATGACGGTGAAGACCAGCAGCTGGGGTTGGCGGACGTAGCGCAACAGGTTGCGAACGACGACCACGGAGATGTCCGAGGCGGTCGAGAGGATCTTGCCGCGGGTCGCCGAGGCGGGGACGGGGGCTACGGCGGTGGTCATGAGTGCTCCTGGCCGGCATGGTGGGACGAGTTTTGTGTCGAGTTGAGGTTGGGGTCATCCTCGTGGGTCGAGGCATGTCCGGTGAGAGCCAGGAAGACGTCATCGAGGCTGGGGCGGTGGATGGAGAGGTCGGCGATGTCGATGCCGGCCTCGTCGAGTCGTCGGATCGTCTCGGCAAGGCGATTGCGGTCGCTTCCCACGGGAAGTGTGAGGCGACCGTTGGCGCGGTCGATGCGCACGGCGCTGTTCGAGATCGTCGCGAGTGCCGACGCCGCGGCATCCAGCTTGGTCGGGTCGCTCGGGGTGAGCTCGAGCTGCTCACCGCCGACGTGACTTTTCAGCTCGTCCGCTGTTCCGCGAGCGATGATGGTGCCGTCGTCGATCACCACGATGGTGTCGGCGAGGCGGTCCGCCTCTTCGAGGTACTGGGTGGTCAACAGGAGGGTCGTTCCATCGGCCACGAGCTCGCGAATCACATCCCAGAGACCAAGGCGACTGCGTGGGTCGAGGCCGGTCGTGGGCTCATCGAGGAACAGGATCTGAGGTCGACCCACCAGGCTCGCCGCGAGGTCGAGACGCCGACGCATGCCCCCTGAGTAGCCGCGGGCGGTACGGCCTGCCGCGTGGACGAGGTCCAGGCGTTCGAGCAGCTCCCCGGCCCGGACCTTTGCCGCGGCCTTGGTGAGCTGGTTCAGCCGACCGATCATCACGAGGTTCTCGAAGCCCGTCAGATTCTCGTCGACGGCGGCGTACTGTCCCGTGAGTCCGATCGTCTGACGCACCTTCTGCGCCTGGGACTTCACATCGAAACCGGCGACGGTGGCCCGGCCGGTGTCGGCCCGCAACAATGTCGAGAGAATGCGTACGATGGTGGTCTTGCCGGCGCCGTTGGGCCCGAGAAGGCCCACCACGTGGGCTCGGGGCACCTCGAGGTCGACCCCGGCAAGGGCCTGGGTGGTTCCGAAGCGTTTGGTTACCGCCTCCACCAAGATGGCGGGCGCCGAAGCAGGCGAGGTCATGGGGGAGGGGCTCCCGACTGAGAGGATGGGCGACTGGTGAGGGTTGAGTTGTAAATCATGGACCGAGGAGTTGTCAACGTGAGTCGGCTGGACCGAGCCATGGCGTATCTCGATGCCCATGTCAACCTTGAGGCGCAGGATCTGAGCGCGGCGCATGCTCCTACGCTTGACCGCGTGTTTCGCATTGCCGACTGCATGGCCGACCCCCATCGGGCGCAGCCGGTCATCCAGGTGACGGGCACGAACGGCAAGGGCTCGACCACCGCGGTCATCACGGCGCTGTTGATGGCGCACGACGTCTCGGTGGGCGTCTACACCAGCCCTGACCTCGGACGGGTCAATGAGCGGATTGCCTGCAACGGCGAACCGATCGGCGATGACGAGTTCTCGGAGGCACTCGAGAGCATCGAGGAGCTCGAGCGCCTGACGGGGGTGCGTCTGTCGCGCTTCGAGGTCCTGACCCTCGTGGCGTTCCGCTGGTTCGCGGAGATCGCGGTCGACGTGGCCGTCCTGGAGGTGGGGATGGGGGGTCGTTGGGATGCCACCAACATCGCCGACGCGGCGGTCGCTGTCATCACCAACATCAGCAACGATCATCTCGACATCCTCGGTCCGACGATCACGGAGGTCGCTGTCGAGAAGGTCGGTATCGTGAAGCCCGGGGCAACCCTGGTCATGGGTGAGCTCGACCATGAGGTGGCCGAGTTGGTGGCAGACATCGCCCGCGACCGAGGGGCCGGCGCGATCTGGCGGGTCGGGCGTGATCTCTCCTGTCGGGCGAACGAACCGGCGGTGGGTGGCAGGCTGCTCGATCTCATCACACCGGATGCGTCCTATCTGGAGGTGTTCCTGCCCCTGCACGGGGCGCACCAGGGCGCCAATGCCTTGCTCGGCCTCGGGGCCGTGGAGGCGTTCTTCGGCCGGCCCCTGGAGGACGATCTCGTTCGCCTCGCCTTTTCCAACATGCAGATCCCGGGGCGTTTCGAGATCGTCGGGCGCCGGCCGTTGACGGTGGTGGACGGCGCCCACAACCCGGCAGGTGCCGCGAGCGCCGTTGCGACGCTCGCGGACTTCCACAGTGAGGGCTACGTGCTGGTGGTGGGCATGAATCGCGGGCGGGACGCTCGCGAGATGCTGGAATCCCTCGAGGTCTCCCGTGCCCGGGTGGTGGTGGTGTGTGAACCCGACTCGCCGCGAGCCATGCCGACAGCCGAGATCGTGCAGGTCGCGCAGGCGCTCGGCGTCGAGACGATCGTGGTGCCCAGGGTGGGAGATGCCGTGAGCCGAGCGATGTCACTCGCCCGGCCTGAGGAGGTGATCCTCGTGACCGGGTCGCTCTATCTGGTGACGGAGGCGCGTGCTCATCGCGCCACGGATTCCGTCTGAGGGCCCTGGCGGATTCGCCCTCAAGCGCGTGGCACGAATCCCGATACAAGTACCTGGACGCATCTCCGCCTTCGGGCGGCGGTGGGTTCGAGGGACACGTTAATCCGAGTGGTCCTCACCGACCCGCAAGGGCACGGAGGAACATCGGTCGCCTGACCGCTCGGGTAGTGAGTGGCGAGACCGGCCCGCCCAAACGCCGGGCACCCATCGGGGTGTCCGACCTTACGGACGGGAGATCCCATGCAGCGCAAACGCACTGTCAACAGCTTGCTGATCGTGGTGGGAGTGGCCTTTGGTTTGAGTGTCAGCGCAGGGAAGGTGTCCGCGGCCGAGATCTCGGTCGACGATGTCGTTCCGGTGACCATCGTCGACCAAACCCCGCCCGTCGATCTGCCGGACGAGGTCGATGACGAGACGTTCTTCGAGGATGACGAGCCGCTCGGTGACGAGTGGATCGCCGACGAGGAGCCGATCGACAACGAGGTCGATGTGGAGATCGGAGAGGCGATCGCGATCGAGCGTTCAGCCGACGGGACGGTGACCGTACCTGATCTCCTCGTCCCCGATGAGGGGACACCTGAAGACGAAGGAGCGACCGAATCGGTCGCATCGGAGTTGGGCGGTGGGCCCGTCGTTTCGACGCCCTCCTCGCTGCCCACAACGGTGAGCATGGCCGCTTCGGATCGGTCGGTGGAAACCGGCGCCGAGCCGGTGGACATCGCGAACCTCCGTCCGATCGTGCAGCGAGGGGAGTCTGCCGGCGAACCGGATCATCTCCTGGGGCCTGTGTCCCTGGCGTTGATGATGGTCGTCGTCGGGCTGCTTGCCCATCGGAACCGCTTCTTGTTCCGCGGTTCGCGAGTTTGAGACGTTGCCCGTGACTCGGCCGACCAACCGGTTGGCCGAGTCACCGCTTTTTCGGTCGCCGGCACTACGCTGCCGCACATGGACCGTACCTTTGTGATCTGCAAGCCCGATGCCGTGGAACGGGGTCTCGTCGGTGCGATCATCGATCGATTCGAGCGCAAGGGTCTGACCCTCGTCGCCGGGGAGCTGCGCGTCATCGACGAGGCCACCGCCCGTCGCCACTATGCCGAGCACGATGGCAAGCCGTTCTTCGCCGATCTGGTGTCGTTCATCACCCGTGGGCCCTCGTTCCTCCTGGTTCTCGAGGGTCCCGAGGAGACGTGGAAGGTGGTCCGAACGCTCATGGGGACGACCAATCCGCGGGAGGCCGCGCCGGGGACCATTCGCGGCGATCTGGGCATCCTTCTGACCGAGAACCTCGTGCACGGCTCCGATTCCCCGGAGGCCGCCGAACGTGAGACGGCTCTTTTCTTTCCCGCGCTCCACGCCTGAGCTTTCCTCAACTCGGGGCTGCACCGCTCGCCCTTGACAGGTCCGACATGAGATCGGACGAAGAATGTGCGAAGCTTGTGGACAATGTCGGACAACATGTTCACTTCCATGATGGGCCGTGACATGGCCGTTGACCTGGGGACGGCGAACACCCTGATCTACGTGCGCGGACGCGGCATCGTCCTCAACGAGCCATCCGTGGTGGCGGTCAACGTCAAGGACGGACGTCCGCTCGCTGTGGGCATCGAGGCCAAGCGCATGGTTGGGCGCACGCCGAGCTACATCCAGGCGATTCGACCCCTCAAGGACGGGGTCATCGCCGACTTCGAGATCTGCGAGAAGATGCTCCGCTACTTCATCAACAAGGTCTACCAGCGGCGTTGGGTGAAGCCCCGCATGGTCATCTGCGTTCCTGCCGGCGTGACCGGGGTGGAGAAGCGCGCCGTGCAGGAGGCTGCGGAGTATGCAGGCGCCCGCAAGGTCGTCCACATCGTCGAGGAGCCGATGGCGGCAGCCATCGGCGCCGGCCTGCCCGTCCAGGAGCCGAGCGGCAACATGATCGTCGACATCGGGGGGGGCACGACCGAGGTGGCGGTCATCTCGCTCGGCGGCATCGTCGCCAGCCAGTCCGCCCGAGTCGCCGGTGACGAGCTCGACGACGCGATCATCCAGTTCATCAAGAAGGAGTACGCACTTGCCCTGGGTGAGCGCACCGCGGAGGAGGTGAAGATCGCGCTCGGTTCCGCGTGGCCGCTGCAGGAAGAGCTCACGGCGGAGATTCGTGGTCGCGATCTGGTCACCGGACTGCCCAAGACGATCGTCACCTCCACCGAGGAGATTCGTGAGGCCATTGCCGAACCGATCTCGGCGATCGTCGATGCTGTGAAGATCACGCTCGATCAGACCCCGCCTGAGCTCGCTGCCGACATCATGGAGCGGGGCATCGTGCTGACCGGCGGTGGAGCGCTCCTGCTGGGGCTGCCCGAACGACTCCAGGCCGAGACCGGCATGCCGATCGAGGTCGCGGACAACCCCCTGTATTCCGTCGTCCTCGGTTCCGGGCAGATCCTGGAAGAGTTCGATGCGATCAAGGATGTGCTTTTCCCATCGTCCTCCACCTACTGAGCGGGTCGGTGAATCGTGGCGATTCCTCGGCGACCCGGACGTTCCAGGACGGTCCTCGTCTTTCTCGTCCTGTTGTCCCTGACCTTCATCACGCTTGACTTTCGCGGTGACGGCGGCGGTATCACCGGTGGGTTGCGACACGGGGTCGAAGGCTTCTTCTCACCCATCCAGAGCGCGGTCGGCGCCGTCGTCGAGCCCATCGGCAACGCCTTCTCGGGTATCACGGACTACGGCGCGCTCGAAGACGAGAACGCTCGCCTGAAGGATCAGATCGTTGACCTGGAGCGGCGCGCTGCGGTGGGTGATGAGGTGCGCAAGGAGCTGGCCGACGCCCTCGCGCTGCAGGACCTCTCCTATGCGGGTTCGATCCCGACGGTATCCGCCCGAGTGCTCTCGACGCCGATCTCCAACTTCGAGCAGGTGATCGAGCTCGACAAGGGATCCGACAAGGGAATCGATGTCGGCATGCCGGTGGTGACGGCGGCGGGACTGGCAGGTCGGGTGACCGAGGTGACCTCCCATCGATCCCGTGTTCAGCTGCTGTCCGACTCGACGTCGGCGGTCGGGGTTCTGTTGCCGAGCTCCAACGAGCGCGGCGCTGCCGAGGGCGAGGGCACCGATCGCGACCTGGTGATCGACTTCATCGAACCCGAGGTCAAGGTGGCGCCGGGTGAAGTGGTCGTCACCAGCGGGGTTGGCGGCAGCTTTCCGCCGGGGATCCCCGTGGGCCATGTGGCCCGCAGCAAGGCCGTTCCCGGCGAACTGCAGCGATCGGTTACCCTGCGGCTCAGCACCGATCTCGCCCGTCTGAACATGGTCAAGGTCCTGCAGTGGAAGCCACAGCGGTGAGGTCGGCGATCCGGTTACCTCCTCTGGCGCTTCTGGTCGTGGCACTGCACACGGCCGTTCTTCCCCACGTGCGGCTGTTCGGCGTAGGTGCCGACGTGATGCTGCTGGCTGCTATTGCGGCCGGATTGGTTGCGGGCCCGAGGGAAGCCGCGTGGACGGGATTCCTTGCCGGCCTGATCGCCGACTGCTTCACCCGGACTCCGTTCGGGCTTTCCGCCCTGACCTATTGCCTGGTCGGCTACGGCGTCGGACTGCTGCGGGTCGGCGTGTTGGAGATGAGCTGGTGGCTGCCTGCGGCGATCACGTTCATGGCCAGCGCGTTGGGTGTCATGACCTTCGTCTCCGTCGGAATGATGATGGGCCAGGAGTATCTGTGGTCGTGGCGGGTGCCCATGATCGCCGGCGTGGTGGCCCTGTTGAACATGGCATTCGGTCCGCTGATCACGAAGAGTCTCCGGTGGGCTCTGCGACCCGTCTCCGAGCCGAGGCCCGTGCGATGAGCGTTTCGCGCCCATCGGGAGCCGCCGGTCAAGTCGGGCCCCAACTGCGATTGAACGTGATCGGCATCGTGGTCGTCTCGCTGTTCGTCGCCTTGACGACCCGACTGTGGTACCTCCAGATCATGGCCGGCTCGGAGTACAAGCTCGCCGCCAATGAGAACCAGGTGAGGACGATCCATGAGCCCGCACCTCGGGGGCGCATCCTCGATCGGGACGGTCAGGTGCTCGTGGACAATCGCATCTCCTATGTGATCGCGATCGATCGAACGAAGTTCAAGGATCTCGAGCCCGATCGCGCCGACAGGTTGACCGAGGACCTTGGCGTGCTCCTCGGCCTCCCGGCCGATGAGGTGGTCAAGCGGATGGCCAACAAGCGCCTCGGGCCGTTCACCCCGGTCCCGATCGCCGAGGACGTGAACGAGGACCTCCTCGTCGAGGTCCGCGAACGCCAACAGGAGTTCCCGTCCGTGGTCACGCGGCGGGTCGCCGTTCGCTTCTATCCTCGTGGCCGCCTGGCCTCGCACGTGCTCGGCTATGTGGGCGAGATCAACGGTGACGAGTTGAAGGAGCGAGGCGAGCCCTATCGGGCCGGCGACCTGATCGGGCGATCGGGGGTCGAGAGCACCTACGAAGCCGACCTGCGAGGGATTGCCGGCGAGCGCCAGATCGAGGTTGACCGCCGTGGGCGTCCCGTTCGGGTGATCAGGCATCGTCCCCCCAGACAGGGCAACGACCTGGTGCTGTCCATCGACGCCGACGCCCAGCAGGTGGCCGAGGAGGCCCTGGGCTCGGCGATGGCCGCAGCTCGGCAGGTGCGTTTCGAGGACGACGGCAAGTGGCTGAAGGCGAATGCCGGCTCGGTCGTGGTTCTCGATGCCCAGGAGGGTTCGGTTGTCGCGATGGCCTCACTACCCGACTATGACCCCGGAGCGCTGGTCGACGGCATCTCCACCGAGGAGTACGCGGCACTGAACCAGCCCGGCGACGCGGCGTTCCTCAACCGGGCGATCCAGGGGGAGTACGCGCCCGGATCGACCTGGAAGCTGGTGACCGGGCTGGCAGCGCTTCGCACGGGTCTGATCCCCCTGAACTACACGATCAACGACTCGGGCACCTATGAGATCAAGAACTGCAAGGAAGGGTGCGTGAAGCGCAATGCCGGCGCCCACCCCTACGGGTCGGTGGACATGCGCCGCGCCCTGGCGGTCTCCAGTGATGTCTTCTTCTATTCATTGGGGGACGCCTTCTGGGCCCGTCGGGGTGAGTTCGGAAAGAATCCCATGCAGGACATGGCCGCCGAACTGGGTTTCGGCTCGACCACGGGGGTGCAGCTCACCCATGAGCGCGATGGTCGCGTGCTCACCCCCGATGGCCTCAAGGAGCTCAGCACGAACGAGAAGACGGCGAAGCTCTTTCCCTTCGGCGACTGGTACGTGGGACACAACGTCAACTTCGCGATCGGGCAGGGCGAGACGACCGTGACGCCGATGCAGCTGGCGAGTGCCTATGCGACCTTTGTCAATGGGGGGACCCACCATCAGCCCAACATCGCGCTCCGGATCGACCGCCAGGCGGGGGAGGGCGAGACGCCTGCGGTCGTTCGCAGGATCTCACCTCGCATCGCGGGGACCTTGGCGTTGACCCCCGAGGTGAGGGCCCCGGTCCTGGCGGGTCTCCGTGACGTGACCCGGTTCGCCGTGACGGCGACCGGAGACGGAACGGCGGCCGGTGCGTTCGACGGCTTCCCGCTGGCGCAGTACCCGATCCTCGGCAAGACCGGAACCGCTCAGGCCACGCCCAAGCAGGACACGGCATTGTTCGTCGCAGCGGCGCCGGCGGACGCACCTCGCTACGTGGTGAGCGTGGTGGTCGAGCAGGGCGGGTTCGGCTCGGTCGCCGCGGCGCCGGTCGCCAGGAGGATCTTCGGCTTCCTGTCGGGCCTCGAGAACGGCGCCCCGGTGCAGCCCGTGACGGGGAGCGAGTAGCTCGTGGGGGCATCGAGGCGTGTCGGGCGCGACCCGGCCAACCCGTGGCAACAGATCGACCCCTTCCTCCTCCTGATTCCGGTGTTGATCGGCTTGGTCGGCGTCGTGATGGTCTACAGCGCCACCCGCAACGGGCTGCAGATCGAGGGTGGCGACCCGTACTTCTACGCCAAGCGTCAGCTCGTCTATGTCGTCTTGGGTGCCTGCGTCATGGCCGCGTCCCTGTTGGTGGACTACCGGACCTATCGGGATCACGTTGCCCTGATCTACCTGGGGGTGTTGGTTCCCATGCTCGTGGTCCTGTCGCCTCTGGGGTCGACCGTGAACGGGGCCCAGTCGTGGCTGGTCCTCGGGCCGGTGCAGCTTCAGCCGGCCGAGTTGGCCAAGGTGGCGATGCTGCTGGGGCTTGCTGCCTGGTTCGGGGCAGCGCAGGGCGCCTTGACCACCGAACACGTGTTCCGTGGCCTGCTGGTGGCCGGACTTCCGATCGGGCTCATCCTCCTGCAGCCCGACCTGGGTTCGTCCCTGGTCCTGGTCGCCATCACGCTCGGTGTGGTCGTTGTCGCCGGCATCAGGCCGCGATTGCTGCTGGCGCTCACCTTGACGGCGGTCCTGTTGGCCGTAGGGATCTTTCAGACGGGCCGGGTTGCCGACTACCAGCGCGATCGATTGAGCGTCTTTCTCCACTCCGACACGGAGACGGTGGGGCGCAGCGATGCAGCATTTCAGCTGGCGGAGTCGAAGACCGCCATCGGCGCCGGCGGGCTTGCCGGAGCGGGCTTGTTCAACGGCTCCCAGACGAAGCTGCGGTTCGTCCCCGAGCAGCAGACCGACTTCATCTTCACCGTGGTGGGTGAGGAGTTCGGTTTCATCGGCTCGGCCCTGTTGCTCATCCTCTACGGCCTGCTCGTATGGCGGATCTGGTTGGTTGCACAGGGATCCCGAGACATGTTCAGCACCCTGCTGTGTGCGGGGGTCCTCGTGATGCTGGTGTTCCAGGTGTTCGAGAACATGGGCATGACGATGGGCATCATGCCCATCACCGGCATCCCGCTTCCCTTCATGTCCTATGGGGGCTCGGCGATGGTGACGATGTTTCTGGCAGTGGGTTTGGTGCTCAACGTGCACATGCGGCGATTCATCTGAAAGCGTGGGTCATCTGAAACCGTGGGTCATCGGAACGTGTGGGCGTCCCGAGAAACCATGCCATGGAGGCGGGGCGCCGGCGGCCACGTCCGGTAGGCTCGTCAGGAACATGTCTTCACTGTGGCCCCAGCTCGAAACCATCCTCGCCAAGGTTGAGAAGCCGGCGCGCTACATCGGCTGTGAAGACGGAGCCCACGTTCCCGAGCACGGGCCCCACAAGGTGGCCTGGTTGCTCACCTACCCCGACACCTACGAGATCGGGTTGCCCAACCAGGGCCTGCAGATCCTCTACGAGATCCTCAACGAACGTCCCGATGCCGTAGCCGAACGTGCCTATGCCCCGTGGGGAGATCTCGAGGCGATGATGCGCGGGCGGGGCATCCCGTTCTTCTCGGTCGACTCCCATCGCCCGGCGGGCGAGTTCGACATCATCGCGTTCAACCTTTCGGCCGAGCTGGTGTACACCAACGTTCTGAACTGCATCGATCTTGCCGGGGTTCCGGTGCGGGCCGTCGAACGGCGACCCGAGCACCCCCTGATCGGCGCCGGCGGGCACTGCACGTTCAACCCGGAGCCTCTTGCCGATTTCCTCGATTTCGTGGTGCTCGGCGACGGGGAGGAAGTGGTCTCCGAGATCACCGAAGTGGTCGGGGAGTGGAAATCCGGGGGTCGCACCGAGGGGTCGCGGGCCCAGGTTCTGCGTGCGCTCGCCACCGTGCCCGGGGTCTACGTTCCCTCCCTCTACGAAGCCACCTACGAGGGCGGCCGCCTGGTTGCGGTCACGCCCCTGCACCCCGATGTGCCCGCGAAGGTCGAGAAGCGCACCATTGCGGATCTGGCCGACTGGCCCTACCCGAGGCGTCGCCTGGTTCCTCTCACCGAGGTGGTCCATGACCGCCTGAACGTCGAGGTCTTCCGGGGTTGCACGCGCGGTTGCCGATTCTGTCAGGCGGGCATGATCACCCGTCCGGTTCGCGAGCGTCCTGCCGATCAGGTGCGCGAGATGGTTCGGGACGGTTTGCGACGGACCGGCTACGACGAGGTCGCGCTCACCTCGCTGTCCACCGCGGACTTCTCGGGCATCGAACAGGTGGTCGCCGACACCTTCGACGACGCGACGGGTTGCAGCCGGGTCTCGGTGTCGCTGCCTTCGTTGCGGGTCGACGCGTTCACCGTCGGCCTCGCCGCGCAGCTCCAACGTGCTCGACGTACGGGACTGACCTTTGCCCCGGAGGCGGGCTCGTGGCGCATGCGCCAGGTCATCAACAAGCTCATCCGTGAGGACGACCTGTACGGGGCCATCGAAGGGGCGTTCAGCCAGGGCTGGCGGCGGGCGAAGCTCTACTTCCTGACAGGCCTGCCAACCGAGACCGACGAGGACACCCTCGGCATCGCCGAGTTGGCACGCAACTGCGTCGAGGTCGGTCGCCGGCACAGTCGCTCGGCCTCGATCACGGTTTCGGTCGGAGGCTTCGTGCCCAAGGCCCAGACACCGTTCCAGTGGTTCGGTCAGAACACGACCGAGGAGTTGCAGCGCAAGGTCAACCTCCTGCGTGACGACCTTCGTCGCGACAAGGCGGTGCAGCTGAAGTGGCACGACCCGAAGGCCACGCTTGCCGAGGGTCTGGTCAGCCGAGGGGACCGCCGCATGGGCCCGGTCATCGAGCAGGTCTGGCGCAACGGGGGCGTCTTCCAGGAGTGGTCGGAGCACTTCCGCCTCGACCTGTGGACCGAGGCCCTGGCCGCGCACGGGATGAGTGTCGACGACGTGGCGCATCGGCATCGCACGGAGGATGAGGTGCTTCCCTGGGATCACCTCTCGGCAGGCCTGCACAAGGATTTCCTCTGGCAGGACTGGCGTTCGGCGTTGGAGGAAGTGGGTCTGGAGGACTGTCGCTGGACGCCCTGCTACGACTGCGGCGCCTGCACGGGCTATTCGATCGAACATGTGGTCGCCTCTGCAACGCCCCCGGCGGGAGGCAGCCAGGGCACGGGCCAGGATCTCCGCAGTGGGGGCGTGGTCCCTGTCTCGATCGTGCCTCGGCCCCTGATCAAGGCGGGGTCATGAAGGTTCGCCTGCGTTTCACCAAGACCGGCAAGGTCCGGTTCACCAGTCATCGAGATGTTGCTCGCATGTGGGAACGTGCGTTGCGACGGGCCGATCTGCCCGTGGCGTATTCCGCGGGTTTCTCCCCCAGGCCGAAGCTGTCCTTCGGATTGGCATTGTCAACAGGTCATGAGTCCATGGCCGAATACCTCGACGTCGAGCTGGCCGATCAATCGGCGCCACTCGACGTCGGTCCCCTTGACGTCGACGCGTTGGCCGCCCTGCTCACCCCGTTGCTCCCGGTGGGCATCGAGGTCGTGACGGCGGCCGAGATCGCACCCGGCACGCCTTCTCTCCAGGAGTCGGTGACGTCATGTCTGTGGCGCATCGAGGCCGTGGGTTTCGATGTCGCGATCACGGAGCAGCTGGTGACGGCCGCGTTGGCCAAGGACGAGCTGCTTGTTACCCGTACACGTAAGGGGCGAGAGGTCACCGATGACCTCCGTCCTGCCATTCGCTCCCTCTCGGTTGTCGGCCCCACGGCCGAAGGCACCGAGCTCGAGGCTGAGCTCGGTGTCCACCCTCGCAGCGCACGACCCGCCGAGTTGCTCGGCGGGGTCTTCCCCGACGGCGTCGAAGAGGGCCGGGTTCGGCGATTGGCACAATGGATCTGGAACGACGGCGCTCGAGTCGAGCCGCTCGTCGGGGTGGCATCGCCCGAGGCGATGTCGCCCCCGCACGCCCTGGTGCGTGTGTGATGAGAAGGGAACATTCCCCATGTCCGAACCTGTACCCCAGGTCCCAACCGTGGGTCCGGCCGCAACGAGCAGTGAAGCCCGGACCGCACCATCCGAAATGCCTGAAGGGCCCAAGAAACCTCGGCGCCGAGGGTCGCGTGGAGGCAATCGCAGCAGATCGGGCTCTCAGGGCCCCGTAGGGGAGAGCTCGCCCTCGGCTTCGGGAGCGCCCTCGGCTTCGGGAGTGCCGTCGGCGAAGGAGGCCAATCGCCGCCCCGAGGAGTTGCCCGAGCGCCTCAGTGAGAATCGCCCCTCCGCTGCCGCCGCCGACCGGGCCCTGGTGCGCAAGCCCCAGATCGGCGACTCGATGCCCGCCCCGCCCCCTCCGCCGAGTGCGGCCAACGCGGTGCCGAAGTCGACCTCACGGCAGCGACCACCGAAGAACGCCGATTCGGCATCCGGACCCGGTTCCGCGCCGATGAAGGACGGCTCCACCGGCACGCGGTCGCCGGGATCGTCGGGCTCGCCGAGCGCTGAACGGCGTCGGCGCCGGGGAGGCCGGGGATCGGGCAAGGCGGCGGAGACCACCGACCGCAAGCCCGTGTCGTCGGCAATCGACGGACCATTGGATCTCGACCTCGACGAGCAGGAACGGGCGCGCCGCCGTGGTCGGGAACGCAAGGGCCGTCCGGTCGGCCGCTACCTCATGTGTGCCCAGGTGCGCGACGGGGTGACCCAGATCGCCGTGCTCGAAGGTCGCTCGCTCCTCGAGCACTACGTCTCCAGGGTTTCGGACGACGACTCCCAGATCCACGGCAACATCTATCTCGGCCGGGTGCAGAACGTCCTACCGGGCATGGAGGCGGCGTTCATCGACATCGGCACGCCCAAGAACGCGGTGCTCTACCGCGGTGACGTGCAGTACGACGCAGAGGACATCGTGGAGGGCTCGGGACCGGCTCGGATCGAGAGCATCCTGAAGGCCCGCCAGGCGATCGTCTGTCAGGTCACCAAGAATCCGATCGGGGCGAAGGGCGCCCGTCTCACCCAGGAGGTCTCGCTTCCGGGCCGCTTCGTCGTGCTCATCCCCAACTCGAGCACCTACGGCATCTCCAAGAGGCTGGCCGACGACGAGCGCAAGCGACTGCGGGGCATCCTCGACAAGGTCAAGCCCGCCGATCACGGCCTCATCGTCCGCACCGCCGCGGAGGGGGCGACCCGCGAGGAGTTGGAGCGCGACGTGATCCGTCTCCTGGACCAGTGGGACAAGATCGAGGCGTTGGCCAAGGCATCGGCTGCGCCGACCCTGTTGTACCAGGAGCCGGGGATGGCGGTTCGGGTCATCCGCGAGGAGTTCAACGCGACGTACCGAGGAGTGATCATCGACGACCCGGTGCTGTTCGAGGAGGTCCACAGCTATGTGGCAGGCATCAGCCCCGAGCTCGCCGATCGCGTCGAGCTCTACGATCGGACCACCGAGCCCCTGCCGTTGTTCGAGCTGCACCATGTCCACGAGCAGCTGCACAAGGCGCTCGATCGCAAGGTGTGGCTGGCCTCCGGAGGTTCGCTCATCATCGAGCGCACCGAGGCGCTGACGGTCATCGACGTCAACACCGGCAAGAACGTCGGAAAGTCGAACCTCGAGGAGACCGTCTTCAGGAACAACCTGGAAGCCGCCGAGGAGGTTGCCCGTCAACTCCGTCTGCGGGACATCGGTGGCATCATCGTCATCGACTTCATCGACATGGAGATCGCGCGCAACCGTGACGAGGTCATCCGAACCTTTCGCGACGCGTTGGCGAGGGACAAGACCCGAACCCAGGTGTTCGACATCTCGGAGCTGGGTCTCGTCGAGATGACCCGAAAGCGCATCGGTGAGGGACTGATCGAGTCGATGTCCGGGCCGTGCGTGGAGTGCGATGGTCGGGGTCTCATCTTCGACCCGTCCCTGCTGGAATGACCGGCCCCGGCGGGCGGCTCGGGTCCTCCCGGACCGCCGCCGATCGGTCGTCCGGTCGAACGATGGGACCGTCGAGCGATCAGTCGGGCACCCGTAGCGAGACCCGGTCGTCCGTGCAGGTCGGGTCGAAGGCCAGCCGGAGGAGAAACTCGGCGACGTGAGCCGGCGGACGCAATCGGCCCTCTCGATGAAGTCGCCGAAAGCGTTCGACCTCGGGAAACTGCTCGGGTGTGCTCGACCTGACCTCGGCCTGCATGTCCGTGTCGATGACACCTGGCGAGACGGCGTAGGCCCGCAGTCCCGCAGTCTGCTCCTCCAGCCGTATCACCTCGGTGAGGCGTTCGACTCCTGCCTTGGCCGCCGCGTAGGCCGACCAACCGGCATAGCCGTGCGAGGCGGCGCCCGACGAGATGTTGACGAGGACGCCACCCGGGCCCACCTGGTGGCGATGCCTGATGAACACCTGCGAGCCGTGCACCACGCCCAGCAGGTTGATCAGGAGGTTGGAGGCCACCTCGGTGGGGTCCAGGTCCCGCAGCGGGCCGATCGGACCGAGCACGCCGGCGTTGTTGATCCACAGATCGATCGGGCCGAGCCTCGCCGCCACCCGTGACGCAAAGCCCTGCATCGCCGCCGCGTCGCCGACATCCACGGCGGCGGTCACCACATCGACCGTCCCGGGAACGGTCGGCGCTGGTTCGTGGCGGGCGCAGAGCCCCAGTTTCAGGCCGTGTTCGCCGAACGTGCGGGCCATCCCGGCTCCCAGGCCACGGCTTGCGCCGGTGATGACGACGACCCGCCCGGCGAGGCCGGCTGTCGAACCGTCGGAGCCAACGTGGTCGTGCATCGACTCAGGGTACCGGGCGGGAACTTCCCGAATGATCAGGAGTCCGGTAGGGTAGTTCCCCTATGTATGCAGTCATTCGAACCGGTGGAAAGCAATATCGCGTCAACGAGGGTCAACAGCTCGATGTGGAGCGTTTGGGCACCGATGGCGAGGTGAGCTTCGAGCCCCTGTTGTTGGTCGACGGTGAGACGGTTCTGTCCACCCCCGCCGAGTTGCAGGGCGCCAAGGTGGCTGCTCGTGTCGTGGGCGATGCCAAGGGTCCCAAGATCCGTGGCTTCACCTACAAGAACAAGTCGAACAACCGTCGTCGATGGGGCCATCGCCAGCACTACGCCACCATCGAGATCACCTCGATTTCCCAAGGGAGCTGAGCCATGTCTAAGACCAAAGGTGGCGGATCAACGCGCAACGGTCGCGATTCGAACGCCCAGCGCCTGGGCGTCAAGGTCTTCGACGGTCATGCCGTCGGCACCGGCGCCATCATCGTTCGTCAGCGGGGTACCCATATCCACCCCGGTGAGAACGTGGGTCGTGGCGGCGACGACACGCTGTTCGCGCTCGCACCGGGCAAGGTCAAGTTCGGCTCGCGCAAGGGGCGCAAGCTGGTCGACGTTCTTCCCGGCTAGCGCGAGTCCTCGCCACCCGCCGCAAATCGCGTGCGGGCCCCTTCCAGGATCATCGCGAAGAGCGGGATCCAGATCACATCGGTGACGACGAGGGCGGCGAGTGCTCTGCCCGGGAGATCCCCGATGAGGAAACCCACCACAGCGCTGGCCGACGTCACCGCCTTCTCGGCGATGAGGTAGCGGAGCAGCGGCCATTTCGCGCCCAGGTTGCCGGAAAGGTCCCACATCATCACACCCCAGAGAAATGCCATGCCGCTCCAGATCCACACGAGCCATGGGGTGTCCGGCGCCTGATCAAGGAGGAGGTCGATGTAGGCGTCGTAGACGAGGAAGGCCGGCACCGTCACGAGGACGTTGCTGATCGCCCCGATGCGAAGCACCCAGCCGCTGATTTCGGTGAACTTGATGGTGTCCATTGGCCCTCTCGGCATCGCCGGTATCGGGATCACATTTCTCGTCATTTTGGTCCGTGATAGACAACAGGGCGTGAGGATGGCGAAAGAGGTGCAGGGTGGCGGGGCCAACGAGTCGGCGCCATCACCGCCATTGTCCTTTGCGCTCCTCGGACCCCTCGAGGTGCGTCGAGGTACCATGGTGATCGAGCTGTCGGGCAGGCGTCAACGTGTGCTGCTCGCCCGCCTCCTGGTCGCTCGCAACGAGACCGTCTCGGCGGACCAGCTCATGCACGAGCTGTGGGGGGACAAGGTCCGCCCCGGGTCGCCGGCGACGCTGCAGGCCTACATCTCCGAGCTGCGCAAGGTCCTCACGCCCGAAGAGGCACTCCCCCTGCCCGGGGTGAGGGCCAGCGTGATCCTCACTCGTCCTGCGGGCTATCAGCTCTCGGTTGAGGACGATCGGTTGGACGCGGGACGATTCGAGCAGGCGGTGTGTCGAGTGCGTGACGCACGCGAGCCGCAACACCCGAGGGAGGTGAGCAGACTGCTGGGGACGGCGTTGCGTGAGTGGCGGGGGCCGGCGCTCGGTGATGTCATGGAGTTCGCCGCGATCGACACGACATTTCGCGCGGTCGCCGCCCGCCTCGATACGCTGCGTCTCTGGGCCATCGAGGAGCGAATCGAGGCCGACCTCGCGCTCGGTTCGCACGGGCAGTTGGCGACGGAGTTGTCGTCGCTTTGCGCCGACCACCCGCTGCACGAGCGGTTTTGGGGTCAGTTGATGTTGGCGCTCTACCGCAGTGGGCGCCAGGCCGAGGCGCTGCGTGCGTATCAGGAACTTCGCGCAAACCTTGATGAGGAGCTGGGCATTCTTCCGAGCGGCCCGTTGCGAGATCTCGAAGAGGCGATCCTGTTGCAGCGCTCCGAGCTGGACTGGATGGCCGCCGTGCCGATGTCGTTGTCCATGACCTCGGAAGGCGAAGCCGGGCCCGGCAGGGCATCGATCGACCACGTTCGGATCGACCTGGCAGGCCTCGAACGTGACGGCCTCGAACGCGACGGCCTCGAACGCGACGGCCTCGAACGCGACGGCCTCGAACGCGACGGCATTGAGCGTGATGGCGGCGAGGCCCGGACCCGCCACGCCCCGGTTCTGCATCACTTCCCTGCGGCGGTGACCAGCTTTGTCGGTCGAGAACGGGAGATGGCCGACTTGGCGACGCTGCTTGGTGAATCCCGGATGGTGACGATCGCGAGCGCCGGAGGCTGCGGCAAGACTCGGCTGGTGGTCGAGGTCGCGAGACGACTCGACGGTCGGTGGCCTGAGGGTGTCTGGTTCGTCGATCTGGCCGAGGTGACCGACCCGGCGGTCGTTCCGGCGGTCCTTGCGGCATCGCTGGATGTCCATGTGCACAAGGCAGCGCTTGCCCTGGAGGCGCTTGGCGAGGCGATCGCCGAGCGCGACCTGCTTCTTGTCATCGACAACTGCGAACAGGTCGTCGACGTCGTTGCCGTCACGGCGACGACGTTGCTCGGTCGGTGTCCGTCCCTGCAGATCCTTTGCACCAGTCGCGAGGAGTTGCGGGTACGTGGTGAGCGCGTGTGGCGACTGGATGCGCTGGGCCTTCCCGTGCGTTCCGAGGATGGTCACTTCGACCTTGTCGAATGCGGAGGGTCCGATGCGGTGAGGCTCTTTGTCGACCGCGCTCGCCAGGTTCGCCCAGATTTTTCGCTTGCCGCCGACAACGTGGGTTCGGTTGCCGGCATCTGCCACAAGCTCGAAGGGATCCCGCTCGCCATCGAGTTGGCTGCGCCATTGCTCGGTGTGCTCTCGCCCGGCGAGCTCGATGATCGTCTGAACGACCGGTTCCGTCTGCTCGTACGAGGATCGAGAGGGCTTCGAGCCCACCAGCGGACGCTCCGTGCGGCGATCGACTGGAGCTACGAGTTGCTCGACGCCACGGAACGGCTGCTCTTCAGTCGTCTTTCGGTCTTTGTGGGGCCCTTCACGCTCAGTGCAGCGGAGGCGGTGGCGAGCGGGAAGAACCCCAACAGCCAGGCGGCGATCGACCACGAGGAGGTGCTCGAGGTCCTCGATCGACTGGTGGTCAAATCGATGGTGACGATCGTCAGGCACGACGAGGGGCCGACCAGGTATCGGCTGCTCGAGACCCTTCGCCTGTACGCGCTCGAGCGCCTCAGGAACTCCGGGGACGAGCAGGACACCCGAGAACGCCACATGCACCACTTCCTGGCGTTCGGCGAGGAGGCAAACCACGGCGCCCACAGCAGGGAGGTGCGTACCTGGCTGCCACTCGTCGAGGTGGAGCTGGCCAACTTCCGAGCCGCGATCGACTGGGCGTTCGTCAACGACGACCTCGAGCACGCGCTTCGCCTGGCGGGCGCGCTCCGTTGGTATTTCAGTCGACTCGGATTCCTGGAGGAGGGTCTGAGCTGGATCGAACCGATTCTCGAGCGTCGTGACGAGCTCTCACCGGAGTTGCGCACCTTGGCGCTGACCTCGGCGAGCACGATCGCGTTCCTGCTCGGACGCCACGCGATGACTGTCGAGCTGGGCGAGGAGGGACTCGCGGCAGCCCGTGGCCTCGATGACCCCCGGGAGCTGTCGATCGCCCTCATCGTTCGGGGCGCTGCAGCGGTATTCGAGGGCAATGTCGATCGGGCGATTGCATGCTTCGTCGAGGGAACCGGACTTTGCGAGAGGCTGGGCGATGCGTGGGGGATGGCGTGGTGTCAATCGTTCTGGGGGGTCGGCGCTCGACGGATGGGAGATCTCGATCAGGCCATGTCGTTGCTCGAGCCGGCCATCGAGGCCTTTCGCGAGATGGGCGATGAGCAGGCCCAGGTTCTTCCGCTCGCAAACCTGGGTCAGGCGTGGTTGCTCAAGGGCGATGGCATCCGGGCCACCGAGCTCACCACCGAGGCGCGTCGATTGGCCTATCGGGTGGGCGACCAGATCCTCTTGGGCACCGCGCTGGTGTTCCTGGGAAGGGTGACCCGCGCGGTGGATGGACCGTCGTCTGCACGGCCGATCCTTCTGGAGGGCTTGGCCGCCTGTCGGGAGGCGGAGAACCACGTGGTGAGTGCGATCGGCGTCCAGGAGCTGGCGGCAGTAGCGCTGGCCGAGGGAAGGCCCGTCGACGTCGTGACGCTCGCCGGCCGTGCCAAGGAGCTCCATCGGGTATCCCATGGTGCGGCGACCGCGTTGGAGGAGGAGGAGCTCGAGGCGATCCTCGCCGACGCGCGTGCATGTTTGACCGACGAGGAGTACCAGGCTGCGCTGGACCGGGGGGCGCGGATCGACCTCGTCGACGTGGCCGCCCTGTTCCCGTCGGTCTAGGACCAGTGACAAAACTACTTGTGCGGCGCTACATATTTGACCTTTGTGGTGCAGTCACTTTCGGCCTTCGGCCGCGCAAGTAGTTTTGTCTCGGGTCCTTAGATCGGTCCCCAGGAAAGCCATCGCCGGGCGTAGACGTCCCACAGGTCGCCGAGAAATGCCCGAACGAAGCGGCCGAGTCCGCCGATGCGACGAGCCCGGTTGGGTCCGCGTGCGCGGAAGGTGGAAAGCTGGCGCACGAAGGCGCCCGGTGTGATGCGCAGTGTCCCTTGGGCAAGGCTCGCCCCGGTCCCGTCAGGCGCGATGTGGCCGACGCGGATGGTGCAGGCCAGCGTCGTGGTGTCGTGCCACACGTCGAAGCCCGGGTCGTTGCGTACCGTCTTGACGCCGACGAGGGTGAGCGGGTGCTCGGTGCTGTCGGTGAACCAGAGGTGGTAGCGCATCTCCTTGACGGCGGGGTCGTCATCGTGGACGAACAGGTTGAACCACCCGGCCGTGACCGGCCGCCTGCCTCCGAGGGCATCGCAGTCGATGGCGCCTCTCGCTCGAGCCAGGTGAGCGGGCTCCGCGAGAAACCTGTCGACACCGTCGACGGTGATGTCGAGATGGAACTGAAGCGGGTGGCGCAGGTGTGAGGGTCCGAAGGGAGCGCCCTCGACGGGAGTGTCGGCGAAGGTGATCGTGCCGCGCATGGTCTCGCTGAAGCGCACCGAGGTGTCGTCGCGGTAGGGGGTCGGCGACGGGTTCTCCAGCGAGATGCCTTCACGGGCGCACCACTCGCGGGCATGGCGCACGCCGAGCTCCACCGCTCGGCGATTGCGGTCCCCGCTGACATTGACCAGGTAGTGCAGCGGCACGGAGCCTTCGAGCATCCGGAGGGTGATGTGCCGTCCGAACTCGCCCCCCAGGCCCTGGGCGACGAGCTCGTTGTTGCGCGTGATGCGTCGCGTGATCGCTCCCAACTCGGCGTTTGCTGCGGCCTCGATGATCTGGAAGTACTGGGCGACGAGCCCGTCGCGCCAGGTCCCGCTGCGGTCCACCGTCCAGATGACCCACACCTCGTCCGCCCCGTGGTCGACGATGGCGGTCTCGATGTTGGCGTCGGTGGCGAACACGGCATCGATCCATTGGTGACCCGAGGTGACGACGGGTGGAAACCACACGGGCAACGACACGCAGGCCACGAGGAGCTCGGGGGTGAGGTCCGCCGGCGGGAGGACCACGAGCTCGTGATCGGTGAAGTCGTACACGTTGAAGGTGGCATCAACCCTGCTTCGGTTGATGGCGCCCCAGTCGAGACCCCAGTCGGGAAAGATCTCCGAGGGGAGGTGGTCGAGGCGAAACAACGATCTCAGCCGAGGGCCGCGCAGCATGCCTCGCCAGTTCGGCCGAACCATCGCGAGCGGTCGCAGGCCACGCCAGTTGTCGGCGATCCGTGTGCCGGTCATCCCCTGGGCGTACATGGCGAGGTTGAACACGCCGCCGCTCGCTCCGTCGGCATGGTCGAAGGTGATGCCCGCCTCGTCGAGCCACACCTGCAGCACACCCGCCTGGAAGGCGACCTTCATGCCCCCGCCGGCGAGGATCAGCGATCGCCGGGTCGGCGCCTCCGTGGGCGGGCTGTTGCTCACGAGGACAGCACCTCGGCGGCCGCACGCTCGGCAAGCGCGGCGATGGTCAATGCCGGGTTGGCGCCGGTCGGGCCCGGGAGCATCGAGCCGTCGGCGATCGAGAACCGTTCATGGCCGAAGACTCGACCAAAGCTGTCGACGACGCCATCTGCGGGGTGCTCGCCCATGGGACAGCCCCCCAGGGGATGGACCGTGATCACCCGCTGCAACATCGAGAGCGGGTTCAGGCGGAGCTTCCCGCCAGTTGCCCTGGCCAGTCGTCGCATGACTTCCTCGACGTCGTCGAAGTAGGGCCGGGACGTCTTCGTGCTCCAGTCGATGGCGAGGTCGTCGCGCTCGAGTCGCATGATGCCGTCGGGGGTGTCGCGTCCCATGCCGAGCAGGGGCATCGACGACGAGGCGTAGCGGTCCACCAGTGCCGCCAGCTCGCCGCCGTAACGGCTCCGGGACGAGCCGAGCAGTTTCGCCACCATCACCCTTCGCGCGACGTGAGCGACGCGACGCAGTGTCGCCGGCAAGGGCAGAACTCCTGCCGCCCAGTTGACGAAGTCGGGGTTGCCGCCGTCCTCGATGAGGAAACCCTGTCCGGTGCCGCCCTCGGACCGATCCGGAATGCGAATCGCGCTCGTGATCACGGGCCCCTGTGCGGCGTCGAGGTTGGTCGGCCTCCATCGCCCCGCCTGGCGGGTTCGTGCCCGACCGAGGAATCCGAGCAGATCGCCGTTGCCGCTGAACCTGGTGCCGAGGGCAGGGCTGAGCGGGCCGAATGCCGCTCGATTGCGAAGCAACAGATAGGTGGTGCCGAGCGTCCCGGCGGCGAGAACCAGCCGTTCGGCGCTTATGGAACGATGAACCGGGGATCGGTCGGGGCCGGCGCGACGATCGAGGTAGGTGACGACGAAACGGCCCTGTGCGGTCACCTCCAGCTGGATGACCTCACAGAGCTCGCGGATCTCGGCGCCGTCCCTGACGGCGTCGGCCAGATAGTTGTGGTCGAGGGTGTTCTTGGCCCCGTCGTTGCAGCCGATGTCGCATTCCCCGCACATCCGACACGTGCGACGATTGTCGGCGGGGTTGCGACCGTCGGTGATCGCCTGGTTGCGGCCGGCAGGCTGTCCGGGGTTGGCAAAGGTGACGGCAAGCTTCAGGGGTTGAGCCGTCAGGCCACATGCCGTGGCTGCGTCATGAAACGCCCTGACCTTCGGCACCTGTGCGTACTCGGGTTGATCCATCGGGTAGAGCTGAGCGCCGAGCATGGCCTCGGCCAAGTCGTAGAAGGGGTCGAGGTCACGTCGAGTGACCGGCCAGTGCTGTTCGGTGCCATCCGGGAACGTGGTCCGGAACCACGTGGGTTCCATGCGCAACAGCACGTTCGCGTAGATCAGGGATCCACCCCCGACGCCGCTCGACACCAGCGCGTCGATACCGGCGAAGGACCAGAGATCGAAGAGTCCCAGATGCTGTGTCCCGGGATCCCACACGTTGTTGGCCAATCCGTGGGGGCTTCGGGGAAACGAGCCCGGCGGGTAGTGCCTGCCCCGTTCGAGGACGATGACTCCCAGATTGCCCGCCGCGAGGCGGGCGGCGGTGACCGACCCGCCGAAGCCGGACCCGACAACGACGACCTCGGCATGCTCCATGGTTGATGCGGTGCCCGCCATCCGGAGGTCCTCCCGGGAGTGCCCTGTTGGACGGCAATCTAGCTGAGGTGGGAGGTGGACCTAGCCATGCGGCGCGAGGGCCCGAAGCTCGGGAGCGCTCCGCAGGCGCTCGAGTTGTCGGGCCCGGGTCGGGCCGATGCTGCCGACCGGCATGTCGAAGGCGTCGGCGATCGCCGCGTAGTTCGGACGATCGTCCTCCATCAGCATCAGGAGAAGGTCCTGACCACGTTGTGGAAGGCGCTTCATGGCCTGACGCACGCCCGCTGCCTCTTCCTCGGTGATCAACGTGGCATCCGGGCAAGTCCGGTCTCGGACATCGATCGCATCGAGTTGATGCTCATTTTCATCACCGATCAGCACCTGACGTCCCGCACGCTTCGAGAGCCGAATGGCCTCGCGGCGGGCCGTGGTGACGAGCCAGCCACTGATGGCCTCCGGATCGCGGATCTTGTCGATGGACTGCACGCATCGCAGCCAGGTCGTCTGGGAGACATCGCCTGCGTCGGCATCCGAGAGGCCTCGCCGGCGGGCTGTCCACCAGACGAGCGAGCCGAACCGCTCGACAAGCTCGTCCCAGGCACGCGGGTCGCCTGCCTGAGCGCAGCGCACCAAAGTTCCCGGAGACACCTCGTGGATCGGTGGTGATGTCATGTCACTCAACGGGCTCTCCCTTCAACGTCGCCTCAATCCAAGGCATTGCGAGTATCCGACGACGATCTTGGGTATTTCTTGGGGTTACCTTGGACTCGAATGGTGATGCGAACAAGGAGGGCGGCCCGGGAGGCGGGGGTGAACTTTGTCCCCCGGGATGCCGTTCGATGGTTCAGCCCCACGGTCCTGGCCATGTCCGGGATGCGGGTGGTCCTGGCGGGTGCACTGGGCTCCTACATGGACAAGCGAGAGCTGCAGCAGAGCTTCCCGAGCGGGTGCATCATTCGCCATGGCCAGGAGGAGGAGCTCTGGTTCGATTTCATCGCCGACACGGGGGACGGCTTCGATGCCACCTATTCGGTTGCGTGGCTGGCCGGCCGCGAACGACTTCGGGTCACCGGATCCGATCGGGAGCTCCCGCGGGCACAACTGCTGGTCCTGGGCGGTGATCAGGTGTATCCGTGCGCCGCCCCGTCGGCCTATGAGGATCGCTTCGCGGGTCCCTTTCGTGCGGCGTTCCCGTTGATCGATGACGAGAACGCGGCCCCGAGCCTGGTGGCGATCCCCGGTAACCACGACTGGTACGACGGGCTGACGGCCTTTGTCCGGCTCTTCACCCAGGAACGCTGGATCGGGGCCTGGCGAAGCGTTCAGCGGCGCAGCTACGCAGCAGTGCAATTACCTCACAATTGGTGGTTGTGGGCGATCGACCTGCAGAAGGGGGCGGAGCTCGACGAACCCCAGAGGCACTACTTCGAGGGGATCGCCAGGGAGTTGATGGGCCCGGACGCGAAGGTCATCCTGTGTGTGCCCGAACCGGCGTGGGTGGATGCGGCGGGCGATCCGAGTGCCTACGCGGCGCTCGATTTTCTCGAGCGCAAGCTCATCGAGCCGATCGGCGCCCGGGTGCTGCTGATGCTGAGCGGTGACTCCCATCACTATGCCCACTACGTGGGTGACGACGGCAGCCACAAGGTGACCGCCGGGGGAGGCGGGGCCTTCCTGCATCCGACCCACGATCTGCCCGGGACCATCACCCTGGAGTCGCCCACACCGGGAGGGACCGCGCCGCCGGCGACATCCTCGGTCACCTATCGCCTGGAGGACCGGTGTTACCCGACCAGGCGGACCTCGCGGCGGCTCGCCTGGGGAGCCGTCCTGCTTCCGATCCGCAACCCTTCCTTCCTCATGCTTTCCGCGCCGCTGCATCTCGCGTTCTTGACGACCAACAAGGTGGGCCTCACCGATCTTGCAGGTCGATCGGCGGCCGACCTCGAAGAACGGGCCTCGACCCTGGGATTCCTCGACCTCGCCTCGGGGCTGTTTCGCTCGCCGGCCTCCATTCTTCTTATCGTGGCGGTGACGGCGCTCCTTGTCGCCTTCGCCAAACCCTCCGCTCCCTCCTCGAAGAACCGACGGGCGCGCGTCCTCATGAAGGTGGTCATGGGTGCTGCGCATGGGGCAAGCCAGGTCGCCGCCGTGATCGGCGTGGAGATGTTCGGGGTGAAAGTGGCCGGGTCGGTGGCAAGCGGGTATGGGTTCACCGCGTCACTCGTGGTGATCGCCGCCGGGGTCGGCGCCTTGGTCGGCGCATTCGTGATGGGGGCCTACCTTGCCTCCGCATCCGCGCTGTTCGGTCTGCACGGCAACGAGGCATTCTCGTCCCTGCGTCTGACCCGTCACAAGTGCTTCCTCCGTTTGCACATCGGAAACGACGGTCGGTTGACGGTGCATCCACTCGGCGTCGATCAGGTGTGGCATCGCTGGCGTCCCGGTGGGCACCAACCCGGGGTGCCGGCGTCAGGTCAGGCGATGTTGGTGCCGGACGGTCCAGGTTCCGATGGCGGACCCGGCGTCCACCTCATCGAGCCACCCTTCGTGATTGGCTGAGCAGGGCATTGCCGTGCGGCGACGCCCTGGCCCCGCGCTTCTCAGGGGTTGGTGCGAATGTCGAAGCCGTGGGGGAGACGGTTGGAGGGCCATGCCAGCAGATGAATCGCCTGTTGGCAGGCAAAGCGATCGGTCATGCCGGCCACGTAGGTCACGGCCTGACGAGCACGTTCGTTCGATTCGGACTCATCGCGTTGATCGATCCCAAGCGCGTTCGGACAGGCCATGTAGTACTCCACGAGGGCCTGGAGCAGATCGATGACGGCCCTGCCCTGTGCCACGGAGGCATCCCGCAGGTAGATGTGCTCGTAGTTGAAGGCACGAAGCTCACCGAGCGCCTCGGACATGGGCTCGGTCATGCCCACCTGGCCGGTCACGTTCACGGCTTCGACCATGCCTGCGATGAATGCGCTGAGCTGAGCGGACCGTGAGGCGCCGCAACGCTCGATGACGTTCTTGGGCAGCATCGAGTAGGTGACGACTCCCGCCTGAACGGCGTCCTCGAGGTCGTGACAGGTGTAGGCGATGCGGTCGGCCCACGACACGACCTCACCCTCGGCGGTCCAGGGTGCAGGTCGGGACCATGAGTGGTTGCGTATGCCGTCAAGCGTCTCGGCGCACAGGTTGAGGGGATCGAGCACGACGTCGGCACCCCATTGCGCATGGTCGAAGCCCTCGGCGAGATAGGGGGAAAGCGCATCCTCGCTCGCATGTCCGCCCGGGCCGTGGCCGCAGTCGTGGCCCAGTGCGATGGCCTCGGTCAGCGCAACGTTGAGCCGGGTCGTCCTCGCCACCGCGGCGGCGACCTGGGTGACCTCGATCGCATGGGTGAGACGAGTGCGTTGATGGTCATCGGGAAAGACGAACACCTGGGTCTTGCCTGCCAGGCGGCGAAACGCCGTGCTGTGGAGGATGCGGTCGCGATCACGCTCGAAACAGGTGCGGAAGGGGTCCGGCTCCTCCTCCCGGCGTCGGGTGCCGGCGCCTCGGGATCGCGTTGCCCCGGGAGCCAGACCGAGCGATTCGAGGGCTTCACGCTCCTCGCGTTCGAGGGACGTGATCGCACCCACCTTGGCCGTGCTGTCGTGGTGGGCCAGACGAATGGGCATCGCCGCCCCATGGCCGTGCATGGTGGAGGCCCATCGCGCTGCCCGCTCGCTCAGGTCGGTTCCCCGTACGTCCTCCATGTCAGGAGGTTACCCATGACGTGCGACACCGAGGAGCCACGGAGAGACGACGGTCGAAAGGACGACGGTCGAAAGGACGACGGTCGAAAGGATGACGGTCGCAGGGACGACGGTCGCATCCTCCCGCTCGATGTGAAGGCGCCAAAGAAGCGGCCATTTCCGGGAAGGGTCGTATCCTTGCCGGTTGTGCCTGAATTTGTCGACGAGAGCGGCCTTCACGTCAAGGGCGGTGACGGTGGGGCAGGCGCGGCCTCCTACCGGCGTGAGGCACACGTTGCCAAGGGCGGCCCCGACGGTGGCGACGGAGGACGGGGTGGCGACGTCTGGTTGGTCGCCGATCGCAACGTGGCCTCGTTGCTTGGCTTTCGTGACCACCCGTTCCGAAGGGCCGAGAACGGGGTGCACGGCACGTCCAAGCGGGCACACGGACGTTCGGGAGCGGATCTCCTGGTGTTCGTCCCGGTCGGGACCGTCATCAAGGATCAAACCGGCAAGGTGGTCGCCGACCTGGTCAACGAGGGCGACCGTTGGCTCGCGGGAGCGGGGGGCCGTGGTGGGCGCGGCAACGCGCGGTTCCTGTCCAACCGTCGGCGAGCCCCCAGCTTCGCGGAGCAGGGTGAGGTCGGCGCCGAGCAGTGGTTCCGGATGGAGCTCAAGCTCATGGCCGACGTCGCGCTCATCGGTTACCCGAACGTCGGCAAGAGCACGCTGATCTCGGTGATCTCGGCCGCCAAGCCCAAGATCGCCGACTATCCCTTCACAACCCTGACGCCGAACCTGGGGGTGGTGCGGGTCGACGATGTCGAGATGGTCATCGCCGACATCCCCGGTCTCATCGAGGGCGCGAGCGAGGGCCGGGGGTTGGGCCATCAGTTCCTGCGCCACGTGGAGCGTGCGAGGGTCCTCGTGGTGTTGCTCGACCTTGCAGCGGCCGATGGAACCAGCCCCGCCGACCAGGAGGCGATGCTGTTGCGGGAGCTGGGCAGGTACCAACCCGATCTGTTGGAGCGTCCCCGCATCACGATCGGGACCAAGGCCGACATGGTCTCGCCCGACGAGGCAGCAGCGCTCTGGCCGGGTGAGCGGATCTCGGCTGCAACCGGCGCCGGAATCGCCTGGCTGGTCGGCAGGATGGCCGAGTTGGTCTCCCGGGCCCGTGTGGCGATGCCCGCACCCGAGGCCTTCGCCGTGCACCGCCCCATCCTGGAGAGCTTTCGTGTCGAGCGCCGGGACAACGGCAGCTTCCTCGTCGTCGGCCGCCAGGCCGAGCGGGCGGTGGCGCTCGACGACCTCACCAAGGCCGATGCGCTCGAGTATGCGCACACGCAGCTTCAGCGGCTCGGGGTCAATCGTGCCCTGGCACGTGCGGGCGCCCGATCGGGCGATCTCGTGACCATCGGCAAGCTTTCGTTCGAGTACGAAGAGGACTGAGCCCATGGGCGTGGTCGTCGTCAAGATCGGGTCCTCCTCCGTCACGGGTCCCGACGGTCGGGTCAACGAATCGGCGATTGCGAAGTGCGGCGCCGAGGTGGCGGGCCTGCGGGCGCAAGGCCATCAGGTCGTCGTCGTCACCAGTGGCGCCATCGCGGCAGGGCTTCCGGCACTCGGCATGACTCGGGGGGATGCCCCCGACATCGTGACGCTGCAGGCGGTGGCGGCGGTTGGGCAGAGCCGCCTGATGCGCGTGTGGGACGACACCCTTGCCCGCAACGGTCTGATCGGCGGTCAGGTGCTCATCACCCCTCTCGATTTCACGATTCGCCGCCAGTATCTCCACGCCCGTTCCACGCTGTGTCGACTCCTGGCGTTGGGCGTGGTGCCCGTCGTCAACGAGAACGACGCCCTTGCGGACGACGAGATCCGTTTCGGCGACAACGACCGGCTCGCCGCGCTGGTGAGCCATCTCGTGGAGGCCGAGGTGCTGGTGCTGTTGACCGACACTCCCGGGTTGCTCACCGCCGACCCCCGACTCGACGATGCCGCGGGACTGATCGAGGAGATCGTCGAGGTCGACGCGGAGCTCGAGGCCGTCGCCGGGGGAGCGGGAAGCGATCGGGGAAGTGGCGGGATGGCCTCGAAGCTGGCCGCGGCAAAGATCGCCGCGTGGTCGGGTGTGCGGGTGGTGATCGCGGCAGCCGATCGCCCTGACGTGTTGGCCGACGCGCTGGGAGGTGTGCCGGGGGTGGGCACACTCGTGCGGGCCCGCCCCAAACGCCTTGGCGCCCGCAAGCTCTGGATCGCCTTCGCCGTGGGTTCCTCCGGCACGATCGTCGTCGACGAGGGTGCACGCCGGGCGCTGTGCGAGCGCAACGTGTCCCTGCTCCCCGCAGGCGTGGTCGAGGTGCGAGGCCGGTTTGCCGCCGAGGATGCGGTCGAGATCGCCGGACCGGAGGGCAACGTCTTTGCCAAGGGCCTCGTCCGGATCGATGCCGCGACGCTCAGCGCTCTCGCAGGCGCCCGAACCGAGTCGTTGCCCGAGGGAACGCCCCACGAGGTCGTCCACCGTGACGACCTCGTGGTGCTCCCCTGAGGACGGGGGCTGCGCCGACGCCGGCGAACGGCTCGGTCACCCGGTCCGGGTCCTGGTCAGGCGGGCTCGGAGTCCGCCCACCTCCTCCACTCGCAGGACGACAGCGCCCAGGACGAAGGTCACCGCTCCGACCGTGACGCCCACGGCCGTGCGGACGATGGCGCCCGAGCCGCTGTCGGCGCCGACCTGACCGGCGACGGCGATCACGACGACGGCCATTGCCGCAGAGGCAAGGGTGATGCGTCCGATCGAGGTCATCATGCGACGTCCGTCGATGCCTCCCACTCTTCGCCGCAGCACCACCAACGCGGCCACGGCGGCGAGGTTGTAGGCGAGCGCATAGGCCAATGCGAGTCCACGGACCCCCAGCCATGGGGTGAGGGCGAGGGCAAGCACGAGGTTGAGTGCGTTCTCCCCCAGGTTGAGGAAGAACGGCGTGCGGGTGTCCCGCAGCGCATAGAACCCGCGCAGGGTGAAGAGGTACACCGAGAAGCCGAAGAGTCCGACGGCAAAGCCCCCGAGCGCCTCCGCGGTGAGCTGAGCCGAGGCTCCCGACAGCGCACCCCGCTCGAGCAGCGACGAGACGATCGGGCGGGCCAACACCAGGTAGCCGGTGGCGGCGGGGAGCACCGCAAGCGCCATGAGACGAACGCCGCTGGAGAAGCGTTCCCGATAGGCGACCCAGTTCTTCCGGGTCGCCGCCGAAGTCAGTTCGGGCACCAGGGTGGTCATGAGCGACACGGCGATCAGGCCGTGCGGCAGCTGGAAGAAGACGAAGGCGGCGTTGTAGGCCGAGAGGCGAGCCTCGTCACCGAAGGCGAGCAGCATGATGACGACCAGCGCGACCTGGTTGGCGATCACGTAGCCGAGCGTCCAGCCGGACTGGCGACCCACCTGGCGCACCGCCGGATGACGCCAGTCGAGACGGAATCGCAGGCTGATGCCGGCTCGACGTATCGAGGGCCACAGCGCCACGGTCATGGCGACGACGCCGGCGGTGGTGCCCAGCCCGATCACCGCGGCAAGGACGCGCTCCTCGTGGACCCGGTTCGAGGGTGAGTGAGCCATCCGTCAGGTGGGCAACGGTCACGAGCATCGCAATGACCATCACGTTGTTGAGCACGGGTGTGATGGCTGGGGCGCTGAAGCGACGATGGGCGTTGAGCAACGCCGTGCCCATCGTGGTCAGGCCGTAGAAGAGCATCTGTGGCATGAAGAGGACGAGCAGCCCTGTCGCCACCTCGCGCTGGGCTTCGACCTCAGCCGGCGAGCCTGAGGCATTGAGGGTGTAGAAGTGCATGATCAGGGGGGCTCCCAGCATCCCCACGACCGTCAGGCCCACCAGCACGACCAGGGCGACGCTGATGATCGCCGACGTGGCCTCCTCGTCGCCTTGTTCCCGTTGCTCGACGAACGTGGGCACCAACGTCGCCGAGAGCACGCCACCGAGCAGGAGCTCGTAGACGATGTTCGGCGTGGTGTTCGCCAGCAGGTAGGTGTCGCTCAGCCGGGTGAAGCCGAATGCATAGGCGATCGCGGCGAGGCGACCGAAGCCCGTGATGCGTGAGAGCGCCGTGCCCACCGCCACCATCGCACTCGACCGCACCACGCTGCGCTGCGGCGCTGCGGCGCCGGTCGGACCTTCAACCATCGCCCATGCTTAGCCGGAAACCAGAAACATTCAAGGTTTATCAAAGCATGATAAACCTTGAAAACTCTGGCAACGTTCATTGCCCGGGCCGTCTGAGGCGCTCGCCTCGAAGCGTCTTTTCCCGTGGCGGTACGCTGAGCGCGATGACGACGCATGTTTCCTCCCCCGATTCCGCCGACGCCGTTCAGGCTGCACTTGCCGGCCTGGGACGCCGGGCCAAGGCTGCCTCGGCCGTGCTGGCGATGGCATCGACCGAGGCGAAGGACCGGGCGCTGCATGCAGCTGCCGATCTCCTGGTTGAGCGCTCGGCCGACATTCTCGCCGCCAACCGGATCGACATCGCCCGAGCCGAGAGCGAGGGCGTGTCGTCGACGGTGATCGACCGTCTCCGGCTTGACGACAGCCGGGTCGTGGCCATGGCGAACGGCCTGCGCCAGGTGGCGGCACTGGCCGACCCGGTGGGCGAGATCGTCGAGGGCTGGGTCCGGCCCAACGGTCTGAGCATCCGCAAGGTGCGCGTGCCCCTCGGCGTCGTCGCCATCATCTACGAGAACCGGCCGAATGTGACCAGCGACGCGTTCGGACTCTGTCTGAAATCGGGAAACGCCGCCTTCCTGCGGGGGTCCTCGGGAGCGATCTCGTCCAACATCGCCATCGCCGCGGTCCTGCGAGAGGGCGTTGCGAAGGCAGGGCTCCCCGAGGATGCGTTGGTCCTGGTCGAGGAGACCAGCCGTGAGTCGGCGGTGATGTTCATGCGATTGCGAGAGTCGATCGACGTGCTCATCCCCAGGGGCGGGCCGTCGCTGATCGCCGGCATCCTCGAGCACGCCACGGTTCCGTATGTGATCGACGGTGACGGGAACTGCCATGTCTACGTCGATGCCGAGGCCGATCTCGACATGGCGACGCGCATCGTGATCAACGCCAAGACGCAACGTCCGTCGGTGTGCAACGCGGCCGAGTCTTTGGTCGTCCACGAGGCCGTTGCCGAGTCATGCCTTCCCGTCCTCGCGGCCGCCTTGATCGAGGCGGGGGTCGTCCTTGTCGGCGACGAGCGTTCATGTGCAATCGTCCCCTCGATCGAGCCCGCGACCGAGGAGGACTTCGCGACCGAGTTCCTCGATCTGAAGATGAGCGTTGCGGTGGTCCCCTCGCTCGAAGCGGCGATCGCCCATGTCAATCACCACAGCTCGGGACACAGCGAGGCCATCGTCACCGGCTCACTGGCCGCCGCCACCCGTTTCACCCGTGAGGTGGACGCCGCAGCGGTGCTGATCAACGCATCGACGCGCTGGGTGGACGGCGAACGATTCGGCTTCGGCGCCGAGATCGGCATCAGCACCCAGAAGCTCCACGCCCGGGGACCGATGGGCCTGCGGGAGCTGACCACAGGCAAGTACATCGTCCAGGGCGATGGCCACATCGTCATCTGAGTCCGTCCCTGACCCTCTCAACGTGACTCGGTCGAAGGGTGCCGGTTACCCTGTAGGAACCCCACGAGAGGATTGTCACGGCCATGGGCTTGCGCTTCGAATCGGTAGCCGACGTACGTTCCGACCTGAAGAAGGTTGACTATCTTGCCGACGACGGCATCGCCGGCGTCGTGTTCCTCGCCGATCGGCTGGGTAAGCCCGTGCTGGTCGAGGGCCCGGCGGGGACGGGCAAGACCCAGCTCGCCAAGTCGGTCGCGGAGATCACCGGTAGTCGCCTGATCCGCCTGCAGTGCTACGAGGGCCTCGACGAGTCCAAGGCGTTGTACGAGTGGAACTACAAGAAGCAGCTCCTGCGCATCCAGGCCGAGCGCAACGCCGAGGACTGGAAGGAGCTGTCCGACGACATCTTCTCCGAGGAGTTCCTGTTGACCCGGCCGTTGCTCGAGGCGATCCGCTCGGAAGAGCCCGTCGTGTTGCTCATCGACGAGGTCGATCGTGTCGAGCTCGAGACCGAGGCGCTCCTGCTCGAGGTGCTCTCCGAGTACCAGGTGTCGATTCCCGAGTTGGGCACCATCCAGGCCGTGCAAACGCCCTTGGTCTTCCTGACCTCGAACAACACCCGTGAGCTGTCCGAGGCCCTCAAGCGTCGGTGCCTGTTCCTGCACATCGACTATCCCGATCTCGAGCGTGAGAAGGAGATCGTCCTCACGAAGGTCGAAGGCGTGTCGGAGAACCTCGCCGATCAGATCACCCGCATCGTGCGTTCGATTCGCTCGCTCGAGCTCAAGAAGTCGCCGTCGGTCTCCGAGACGCTGGACTGGGCTCGCACACTCGTGTTGCTCGGCGTGGAGAGCGTCGATGCCGAGCAGGCCACCGAGACGCTGCACATCTTGTTGAAGTACCAGACCGACATCGCCAAGGCAGCCAAGGAGCTGTCGACCAACGGCGCCTAGCGCCGGCGGTCGACTGCCATGCTCGAGCTTCTCGCCGGTTTCATCCAGGAGCTTCGTCGCGCAGGTGTGCCGGTCTCGCTGACCGAGAACCTTGACGCGATGGAGGCGGTCAAGCACATTCCCATCGAGGACCGCGACGCGTTCAAGTACACGCTGGCGGCCACGCTGGTGAAGAACTCGTCGCACTGGAGGGCCTTCGAGACCGTCTTCGAGGTCTACTTCGCCCTTCGAGGCGAGGAATACGAGATCGCCCGGGATGAGGCCGAGATGGGGGCCCTGCGTGATCTCGAAGGGGGGCAGACGCCTCAGTCCGCCGGCGGTGGGGCAATGGAGGCGCTCACTCCCGAAGAGCTGGCCGAGATGCTCTACCAGGCGCTGTTGAACGCCGACGAGGCACAGATGCGAGCGGTTGCCCGCCAGGCGGTGCGTCGCTTCTCGGGCATGGAGCCGGGCCGCCCGGTCGGCGGGACCTATTACCTCTACCGGACGCTGCGCAATCTCGATCTCGACAACGTGGTCGAGCGCATGATGGAGGCAGCCCGCGAACAGGCAGAGTCACCACTGACGCCGCTCGAGGAGAGGCTCGAACGGGACGAGCTCGAGGCTCGGGTCGACAGGCTCAAGCAGGAGGTCGAAGCCGAGATTCGCCGTCACCTCGTGGCCGACCGAGGCATCGAAGCGATGGCACGCACCTTGCGCAAGCCCTTGCCCGAGGACATCGACTTCATGCATGCCAATCGTGAGGAGATGGCCCAACTCAAGCGCCTGCTCCATCCCCTGACCCGTAAGCTGGCGGTGCGTTTGGCCCGCAAGCGTCGTCACGGACGCAAGGGCCCACTCGACTTTCGAGCGACCGTCCGCAGCTCGCTCAGCTACGGGGGCGTGCCGGCCGAGCCGAAGTTCCGCTATCCCCGTCCGCACAAGCCCGAGATCTTCGTGATCGCGGACATCTCCGGCTCGGTCGCCGCCTTCGCTCGCTTCACCCTGCAGCTCGTCTACGCGATCAGCGGCCAGTTCTCCAAGGTGCGCTCGTTCGTGTTCATCGATGGTCTCGATGAGGTGACCAGGTTCTTCGAGGGAGTCGAGGACATCAACGAGGCGGTCCACCGGGTCAACACCGAGGCCGATGTCGTCTGGGTCGACGGGCACTCGGATTACGGCCACGCCTTCGAGGTGTTCTGGGAGCGATACGGCCATGAGGTCGGGCCGCGTACCACGGTGCTGTTCCTCGGCGACGCCCGCAACAACTACCACGCCTCACAGAACTGGGTGATCAAGGAGATGCGCCAGAAGGCCCGGCATGTCTACTGGCTCAACCCTGAGCCACGCTCCTACTGGGACACCGGTGACTCCATCATCGGCGAGTACTCCACCCATTGCGACGGTGTCTACGAGTGCCGCAACCTGCGTCAGCTCGAGCGCTTCGTCGAGGTGCTTGCGTAGTCGAGTTTCCCGCCCGGTCGAGGTTCCCGCCCTGGGCCGGACTCAGCGAAGGGCCGGCCGGTCAAGGTCGCGGCGGGGTGAGGAGCCGGGACCGACCAGGCGCATCGCCATGATGACGATGCCCGTCAGGAGGGCCGTTCCCATGACCGGCGCACCGATGCGCTTGAGCGCGACGACATCGCCGAGGAGCCCGAGGGCGAAGACCACGATGCCGGCGTTCATGCCCCAGAAGATCCAGTTGTCGAGGGGATGCGCCCCTTCATCTTGTCCGGCTGCGTGGACGCGTCCGAACAGCGAATTGGTCATGACGCCGATGAAGGTCATGTGGTCGACGGCAAGGAGCAGGCGAGCGGGAGCCTCGTCCACCTCGCCCTTGTAGCGGCCGATGATGTAGGTGAAGACCGTCAGCACGGCGACCAGGAAGAAGACCGTCGCTGCAGATCCTCGTTCCCAACCGTCGCGGGTCCAGTCGATGTCGCCGATCGGCTTCCGCAGCCGCCGAACCAGGATCACCACACCGGTGATCTCCAGCGGGAGGCTGAGCGCAATGAGGGGCGCAACGTCGAACAGGGACCCGATCATGAGCAGGACCCCACCGATGAACGGGGCGGCGATCTGCGTGCGTCCCGCCCGATCAGCCACGATCTCGAGTGTGTCGGGGGTGAGGCGCCACTCGGCAAGGGCCATCCCGGTTGGAACGAGAAAGCCCACGACCATCGTTGCCGGGTGGGCATCGTAGGCGCCATCGGGGAGGAAGTCGATGGTGCCGGCGAGCTCCAGGCCGAGGAGCACGCCGAGCACGGCGCCGACCGCCAGGGTGGTGAGCGCAGCAAGCATGCCCAGGCGGGGCACGCTCAGGACGACCTGCGATGCCCGGGACCCGACCCAGGCGATCATCGCCACCATCACGATCAGCACCAGGGTCCCGGTCAGCGGCCTCATGACGCCCAGCGTGAGAAAGAACGCAGCCACGTAGGCGCTGACGGCGACGATGGAAGCTCCGGGCAGGGCGGCCGCGATCGGGTCACGGTCGTTGTCGTCGGCGAAGAGCCACAACGATGCAGCGATGACCGAGAGGCTGATCCAACCGAGCGTGCCGGAGTGCACGTGTCCCATGAGCGTCTTGTGGTCGAAATCGACAAGGTCGGTCCCGTTGAGGATGCCGATCACGACCGTCACCACGAAGATGGCCAACGCCGCCGTCAACAGCGTTCGTATGCCTTGTGCATGTGGATGATCGTCGGCGAGTTTCGTGGCCATGCGACTGCCTCTCCCAATAGGTCCCGGGAGCAGGTTAGGACCCGAGACAAAACTACTTGCGCGGCCAAGGCCGAAAGTGAATACACCACAAAGGTTAAATCTGGAAGCGCCGCGCAAGTAGTTTTGTCACTGGTCCTTAGCCGGCGAGAGCTCGGCCAAGCTGCTCCACGGGACGCGCTCCGACTACCCCACGCGTCCGACTACCCCACGCGCTCGAGAACGACGACGGGGATCTCTCTGGTTGTGGCGGCCTCGTATTCGGCGAACTGCGGCGAAGCCGCCTTCTGGGCGCTCCAGAGACGTGCCCGTTCCTCTCCGGTGGTGACCCTCGCCCTCACCGCGATGGTCTCGGTCCCGTGCTCGATGGTCACCTCGGGGTGCGCGACGAGGTTGTTGAACCACGCCGGATCCACGGGTGCGCCTCCAAAGGAGGCGAAGACCACGAAGTTCGCACCGTCGGGGGAGCAGACGAGCGGGTTGACCCGTTCGATGCCGGTCTTCGAGCCCTTCGTGTGCAGGAGCAGCATGGGAGCGCCCTCGAACGGTCCGCTGCACTTGCCGCCGTTGGCCCGAAACTCCTCGATGATCTTCCGGTTCCAGGCGTTGACGTCTTCCATGTGGCTTCACTCCCTCGATCGACGGCCGATCGGCTGATTCTACGCGCCGGCGATCACTGCCCGCGTTGGGGGCGTGGCGAGTAGCTTCATGGCATATGACTACCGGCCAACCTCCTTCGGATCCGCAGATGACCAGGTTGATCCTGGTTCGTCACGGTGAGTCGGCCGTGCAGGTGAGTCGGGTTGTCGGTGGTCCACTCGGGTGCAGGGGACTGTCGGAGCGCGGCAGGCGACAGGTGGAGGCCCTGCGGGACCGTTGGCTTCGAAGCGGCATGCACGGCGATCACCTGATTGCCTCGACACTGCCCCGGGCACAGGAGACCGCCGAGCTGTTGCGCCCGGCGCTCGACGGCCTGCCGGTCGTGATCGACGCGGAGGTGCACGAGCTGGACCCGGGGGAATGTGACGGCATCACGTGGGACGACTATGTCGAGCTGTATGACGTCGACCCACGGGCCGACCCCTACACGCCGCTCTCGCCGGGTGGGGAGAGCTTGGCGGACTTCTTCGTTCGGGTCGGTCGAGCGTTGCATCGGCTGGCGACCACCCACGTCGGCGAGACGGTTGTGCTCGCATGCCATGGTGGGGTCATCGACGCTTCCATCGCCACGTTCCTCGGCCTGCCGACCCAGCGTGGCAGCACCTACGGGCTGCACACCACGAATGCGTCCATCACCGAATGGCGTGCAACCGTCTCGCCCGGCCAGGCTGTGCACTGGTCGCTCGCCTGTTACAACGACGCTGCTCACCTTGACCTCGTGGAGTAGGTGATCAGCGTCATCCTGTGGAATTGGAGAGGTAGTCGTGAAGGGCACGTCTTGGAGTATGAGCCGCCTGCCGGGCGTCGGGTGAGCTGGGAAGGCTTAGGGAGATTTCGTCGTGTTTGAGCGTTTGGGTGGTGTCATCGTCGGTCGGTACCGAGTGGTGCTCGTCGGCGCACTGCTGGCAACGATCCTGGCCGCCGTCTTCGGGGCCGGGGTGGTGTCCAAGCTCAGTGCCGGGGGCTTCGGCGACCCCGATGCCGAGGCCTCCCGGGCCTCGCGGGCGCTCGAGGACGACTTCGATCAGGGCGAACCCAACTTCGTGCTCCTGGTCACGGTGCCCGGCGGGGTCGATGCCCCGGCGGTGGTCGAGGCCGGCAAGGAGCTCACCGCGGCGTTGACCGACGAGCCGGGCATCACCCAGGCACTGTCGTACTGGTCGCTGGGCCAAGCAGAGCCACTTCGCAGCCCGGACAAGACTCAGGCCCTCGTGCTCGCCCGGATCGGCGGGACCGGTGACGACGTCGCACGCCTCACAAAGGTTCTGTCCCCGAAGTACGGCACGCCGCGCAAGGCCGGGTCGGCCACGCTGGAGATCGCCGTCACGGGCTACGGCGAGGTGTTCAGGCAGGCGGAGATCACCGTCGAGAAGGACCTGAAGCGAGCGGAGTTGATCGCCCTTCCGATCACCCTCGTGTTGCTCCTCCTGATCTTCGGCAGCGCCGTCGCCGCGTCGCTTCCGCTCATCATCGGGGCGCTCGCGGTGGTGGGCACCCTCGTGCTGTTGCGGATCATCGCCGAGTTCACCGAGGTGTCGATCTTCGCCCTGAACCAGACAACCGCGATGGGCCTCGGGCTCGCCATCGACTACAGCCTGTTCGTCGTCTCCCGCTTCCGAGAGGAGTTGCACGCGGGCCATTCGACCGAGGTTGCGGTTCGCCGAACGGTGAGCACCGCCGGGCGAACCGTCGTGTTCAGCGCGGTGACCGTTGCGGCGTCGCTGCTGGCGCTGCTGGTCTTTCCCCTGGCATTCCTTCGTTCCTTTGCCTACGGCGGCATCTCGGTGGTTCTCATGGCGGCGACGGTCTCGGTTGTCGTCCTGCCGGCGCTGTTGCGCGCGCTCGGACCCAGGGTCGACCGACTGTCGATTCGCAAGCTCAAGCCCAAGCCCGTCGGCACGGGGTTCTGGTATCGGATGGCGAAGTTCGTCATGGCCCGACCCCTGCCGATCATCGCGGGCGGTGTGGCCTTGCTGCTCTTTCTGGGCGCACCGTTTCTCGGTATCGAGTTCGGCCTCCCCGACGATCGCATGTTGCCCAAGGACAACCCGGCCCGCGTCGCCGCCGGTGAGATTCGCGAGAACTTCCTGTCGAACGAGGCGTCACCCATCTCGGTGGTGGCCGGCGACGTCGGGACCGATCCCCAGGCCCTCGCCCCCGAGGTTGATCGTCTCGCCCTGGACCTGTCGGGGATCGGCGGCGTGTCCCGAGTCGACGCGATGACGGGCTTCTACGCGAACGGCAAGGCGCTCGTCCGCCCCGGCGACAGCAATCGCTTCAGCAACGACAAGGGACTGTGGCTGTCGGTGGTCGCCGACGTGGAGCCGCTGTCTCCCGAGGGCGAGGCGCTGGTCCGTGAGGTCCGTGAGGTTGCCGCCGGTTTCGGGTATCCGGTCGACGTCGGTGGCGCCGCGGCCGACCTGTTGGACTCCAAGGAGACGTTGTTCAGGCGAGCGCCCCTTGCCGGGCTCATCATCGGGGTCGTCACCTTTGTCGTGCTGTTCCTGATGTTCGGCAGCCTGCTCGTGCCCGCCAAGGCGGTGTTGTTGAACCTGCTGAGCCTGAGCGCGACCTTTGGCGCCCTCGTCTGGATCTTTCAGGAAGGCCACTTTGCGGGAGTGCTCGGCTTCACTCCGACGGGTATGACCGACACGATGATGCCCGTCCTGTTGTTCTGCGTCGCCTTCGGCCTCTCGATGGACTACGAGGTGTTCCTGTTGTCGCGCATCAAGGAGGAACACGACAACGGCGCCGACACGATCAACTCGGTCGCCGTCGGCCTGGAACGCACGGGACGTATCGTGACCGCAGCGGCAGCGTTGATCGCGGTGGTGTTCCTTGCCTTTTCGACATCGGGCATCACCCACGTGAAGGTCTTCGGCATCGGCCTTGCCCTGGCCGTCGTCCTCGATGCCACCTTGATCCGCGCAACGCTGGTGCCGGCGTTCATGCGCCTCGCAGGCAACGCCAACTGGTGGGCCCCCGCGCCGCTGCGGCGCATCCACGAGCGTTTCGGCATCAGCGAACATGTCGAGATCGAGCCGGTGTCCGCCGGCACCGAGCCCGCTGCCCCCGTCCTGGTATCGCCTGATCTCGCTGACGAGGTCATCGATCTTCGTCCGGGCTCCATCGATCTCGTCGTCGCAGCGCTCCATTCGAACGAGCTGTCCGGGCCGACGCACCGCCCGGCCAAGTACTCGGAGCGCTACAAGCGATCGATCCTGGCCCAGCTGGACCTGTGCTCGAACGACCGTCAGGCGCTCATGCTTCTGGAGCAGGAGAACCTGACCACCCAACACGCGCTTCGCTGGAAGCGCGCACTCGCCAACCGGTCTGACCCAGGTGGCTCGTAGCCCGATCCTCCGGCGCTCTCACGGGGCAGGAACCGACGGGATGTGATAGTCCGGGTCGGCGACTCGGGCGGGGGACCTGCGCTTGAGGGCCCGTTCGATGGCAGGCGCGAGGCGCTCCATCTTGGCCTTCTCCCGGGCGCCACCGCGTTCCTGGAACTCCGGCAGGACCTTCTCGGCCATCAGCTGCATCGACTCGCAGATGTGCTCGTGCTTGTTCTGGCCCGCCTGGGACACGAAGATGACCTGGTCGACGCCGGCTTCCTCGTAGCCGATCAGCAGCTCACGGATCTGCTCGGGCGTTCCCACCGCACCGCGCAGCGAGCCCAGGCCGCGTTGGAAGATCTGGGCACCGAGGGGTTGACCGGTCTGTGAGGCGATCTCCTTGTCGAAGCCCCAGGAGGAACGGTTCTCCTGGAACTCTGCCCAGACGTCGGTCCTACCAGGCTTGTGGTCGCCGAAGATGTAGTAGTGCGCCAGGGAGTACCCGAAGAAGTGGCCACCGTCGAGGCCGCGCTCGATGGCGGTCTCCTCGTCGTCGTGACACATCAGCGGGATGACCACGGCCAGGTTGGGGTTCACGGCGAAGCCCGCTGGTACACATTCGTCGCTCTCGATGAGGCCGTAGTAGTCGTCCGCCCACTTCTTGGCCTCCGCCGGCTCGACGAAGCTGAAGCTCAGCGCGCCGATGCCGTTGCGGGCCGCCAACAAGATGGTGTCCCGTCGGCTGCAGGCAACCCACAGCGGGGGATGAGGCTTCTGGAAGGTCTTGGGCACCACGTTGCGAATGGGCATCTTGAGGAAGTCACCGTCATAGCCGGCGAAAGGCTCCTCGACGAACATGCGGGTCACCGCGTCGATGGCCTCGTGCCACTGGTTGCGCTTGGTCGAGCGATCGATGCCGAAGCCGCCGAGCTCGGATTCCGAGGAGGTCTCGCCGGTGCCGAACTCGACCCTTCCGTCCGAGACGAGATCGAGCGTGGCGATGCGCTCGGCCACCCGTGCGGGATGGTTGTACTCCATGGGCAGGGGCACGATGCCGTGACCGATGCGGATTCGGCTGGTGCGCTGGCTGGCGGCGGCGAGGAAGACCTCGGGCGCGCTCGAATGGCTGTACTCCTCCAGGAAGTGGTGCTCGACCTCCCAAAGGTGCTCGAAGCCGAGCTTGTCGGCGAGCTCGACCTGATCGAGCGCGTCCTTGAAGAGCTGGTGCTCGCCGCCGTCGCGATCCCACGGACGGGCGAACTGGTGCTCGTAGAAGACACCGAACTTCATGGCTTACCTCCGTCGTTGTGTGTTCATGATCGTTGTGGGTTCATGATCAAGGAAGGGTTTCCAGCAGCTCGTCGAAGGTCCCGAAGAGCGCCGGACGCGGACCACCCTCGCGTAGCACGACAGCGAGTCTGCGACTGCGTCCGAGGATCTCGCGGGCGGCTCGACCGGCCCACGGGCGGGGGAGCAGCTCGGGTGGCAGGTAGGGGTCGATGGCGGAGCATTCGGCGTAGTCGACGGCCATCCGCAGCGCGTAGGGCAGAAAGAGCGTGTCGGGAATGCGCCCATGGTCGCGTTTGAGGCCCTCGAGCAGATCGAGCACCTGGCCGTAGTTCTCATTGAAGTGGGTGTAGCGCTCGGCCGCCTGCTCGAGTGGCCACAACATCGCCACCAGCTCACGCGGATCACGGACGCCCGCGACCTCGAGGTCGTCGGTCTGGGCCAGCGTCAGGTGATCGGCGAGGTTGAGGCGCTTTGCCTCACGACGCACGTCGTCCTCCCATGGATGAGGCGAGACGTAGAGGCCGCCATGGAGTGGCGCCCCCCCGAAGGCGACCAGTCGGTCGCGCAGCGCGTCCCGACCGTGTCGACGCGTCTCGGGGACGGCGTAGCCGACCAGATGCCACCGGCGATCCCAGCCCCGGCCTGCGGCGTCCTGAGCGAATGCCAGGCGTGTGCGCTGGAGGACGTTGTCGATCACGCCGCGTCCTGCTTCGGTGGGCACGTAGGTGGCCCGCCTGCCGGCGCCCGTGCGGGTGAACAACCCCTGGGCAACCAGGCGACGGAGACAGGAGCGAACCTGTTCGGGCGTTTGCCCGCAGGCTTCGGCGATGGGGTACAGCTCGTCGGCGGCGATGGTGCCGTCGTCATGGGCCATGCCCAGGACGAGCACTCTGGTCGGAATCAGAACGGTCGTTTCCCCCACGACCATGATCCTGACCGAGCCATTCCGCCGGCGTCAAGTGTGATCAAAGCAGACGCCTGGACGTGGCAAGCCAGGTTGGCCGACGGCCCAGCTGCCTCCGGTTCAGTCGTGGAGGCCGCACTCGGTCTTGGCGAAGCCCGTCCACCGCCCGGCACGGGCGTCCTCGCCATCCTTGACCTTGCGGGTGCACGGCCAGCAGCCGATCGAGGGGAAGCCGTCGGCGAGCAGCGGGTTCGCGATCAGATCGTGGTCGGCGGCGTAGCCCGCGACGTCGTCGTGGGTCCATCCGGCCAGGGGATTCACCTTCACGAGTCCCCGACGATCGCGCGAGACGATGGGAGCCGAGGCTCGGGTGCCGGCCTCGTCGCGTCGGAGTCCGCTGAGCCATGCAGACTTTCCGGCCAAGGCGTCATTGAGGGGTTGCACCTTGCGTACCTGGCAGCAGCCGTCGGGGTCGTCCAGCCAGCGGTCGTCGAGGGGAGCCGATGCCGAGACGATGTTGAGGTTGAGGCCATAGCGCGCCCGCACCGCCTCGGCCGTCGCCAGGGTCTCGGGGAAGTGGTAGCCGGTGTCGATGAAGACGACCTCGATGGTGGGGTCGACCTTGACCGCCAGGTCGATGAGCACCGTGTCCTGCATCGAGGCGGTGAGGCAGAGGCCCGCACCGAACGACTCATGGGCCCAACGGATGATCGTTCCCGCCGGGGCATGCTCGAAGCGCTCGTTCAGTTCGGCGAGCTCATCGGCGCTGAAGTGGTGGGTGCCGGGGGCGAGACGCACCGACGTGACGGTTTCGATCCGCGCCTCGATCAGGTCGAGGGCGGCCGACTCCACGTCGGCCGCCGAGCTCATGTTGCGCATTCACTCTCGCCGATCTCCTTGACGTACGGGCCGGTCTCGCCGAAGTCGGTGTAGAACTCGGGGTGCTCGTCGGGCAGCGGGAACTCGTCGAGCTCGGCAAGCTCGACCCCGAGGGCCGAGGCGCCGCCGACCCGGTCGAGCCAATGGCCGAAGACCTCGCCCGCCTCTCGTTCGGCGGCGAAGCGACTGACCACCCGAACCGTGGCGATACCGGCGTTTCGAGCAGGAAGACGCAGTGCCTTTTGTCCGAACTCGATCTCCGCATCGCCCACCCTGCCGCCGAGCAGCATCTGATAGCCCGGGGCAGCCTGCCCATGGGCTCGGCGCTCGACGCCGAAGAAGCCGATGTCGGCGATGTGGTGTTGCCCGCACGAGTTGGTGCAGCCCGAGATGTTGACCCGTATGCCGCCGACTTCTGCGAGGCCCGCCTCGTCGAGCGCCCGGCCGATCTCGTCGGCAAGCCCTCGACTCTGGGTCACGGCCAGGTTGCAGGTGTCCGCCCCGGGGCACGCCACCACGTCGCGGACGAGCTCGGCGCCGGGCTCGGCCATGTCGATGGCTGCGAGGCGATCGTGGAGCACCGGGAGCTGATCCTCGCGCAAGCCCCGAAAGACGAAGTTCTGCCGGTTGGTGACGCGCACCTCGGCGCCGAGCTCGCGCTGCATGCTCGCCAGGGCCCGAAACTGAGCGGTGGTGATGTCGCCGAGTCGCGCGTAGGCGTAGGCGGAAACCGTTCCCTTCGCCTCGCCGCGCACCACGTTGGCATCGTCCCAGCGGCCGTAGGTGTCCTTGCGGGTCAGGGTGACCGGTGTGCCGTGCCCCATGGCTGTGGGCGTGATTGCCGTCGAGACGCCCGCAGGGGCGTCGCCTTCCTCCAGGACGACCTGCGGAACGCCGCCGGGCCAGGTGGCCGAGGCCACCAGGAACTTGCGCTCCTTCAGGATGCGCTCACGCAACTCGTCGATGCCGACGGTGTCGACGAGCCACTTGAGCCGGGCCCGGAGCTTGTTGTCGCGGTTGCCCATGCGATCGAAGATGCGCAGGATGGCCTCGATGGTGGCGAGCAGGTCCTCACGGGAGGTGAACTCCTCGAGCGCCTGGGCAGGGTGAGGGTTCGCGCCGAGGCCGCCGGCGATGAACACCCGAAAACCGGGCTCCACCGTGCCGTCGGGCAGCGGGCGGCTGACCCCGATGACGCCGACATCGTTGAACATGGCCTGGCCGCAGTCGGTGGCGCAGCCGGAGAAGTTGATCTTGAACTTCCGCGGGAGGCGTTGGGCGATGGGGGAGCGCAGGAAGTGCTGGTGCGCCGCCTCGGCCCAGGGGCTGATGTCGAGCACCTCGAAGGGGCAGGCGCCCGCAAGGTGGCAGCCCTGCACGTTGCGGACGGTGTCGCCGCATGCCTCACGTGAGGTGAGTCCGACCGAGGCCATGTCGCGCATGAGCGCGGGAATGCGCTCGAGCTGCACGAAGTGGAACTGGATGTTCTGGCGTGTCGTGATGTGGCCCCAACCCCGGGAGTACTCCTCGGCGAGGTAGGCGCACATCTCCATCTGCTCGGGCTCGATGCGACCGTAGGGAATCTTCACCCGGACCATCTGGTTGTGGCCGCCCTGGCGTTGACCATAGATGCCGTTGTTCAGACGAAAGACGCGAAAGGCATCCTCATCGAGGTCGCCGGCGAGGTAGCGGGCAAGCTGGGTCTCGAACTTGTCGATGTCGGCCTGAGCGGCGGGGTCGATCTCGGCGTGGATCATGGCGACGCCTCCTTGTCTTCACGTGCGAAGCCACCACTGTAGTCGAATCCCGACTAATCCGATCAAGTTTTCAGGGTTTTGCCCTCGGGACTTCTCCCTCAGGACTTCTCCCTCATGGTTGGGAACGCAGGAGATCATTAATTATATTTATCACTAATCTTAGAACTCATCCAACCAAATATCAATCATCAATCTTCTGTCAAACTTTCTATTATAAACCCGCGTTTGCTCCGTGTTCTTCATCGCACCATCGGTGCATCGTGTCTCGCAGAATGCGCGATCTGCGCCGTTCCTTTCGCGCCACACCAAACCAACGCATCACGTACACGCTGGCCGTCTCGTTGTTCACCGCGCTGCGCCCCTGCAACTGCCGCGCGAACGCGCGCGTTATCGCGTGCCCACACCGTTACCCCATCGTCGAGCACAATGTACATCAAGGACCTGTCCGACAGATGCTGCCGATGACTCGTTGACCGGATCTCGTGCTGCCGATCTTGCGTGTTAACGTTCCGATCCAACCTGATTCAACCGCGTCAAGCTCACGCCGTGATCGTGAAGGCATCAGAACCACCAGGCGCCGATCCCGCCCAGTATCGCCGCCGCCGAAGCATCACTCGAGCTCTATGCGGACATCTCCTGTGTCGTTCGCTGATCTGGCTGCAGATCGAATCTCTGCCGATCCACCAGTCCCATCACCCACCGAACCGACCCTATTTCACTTTTCTCTGAATCTTTCCATTAAATTACAACTTTTTCATCAGAGCGCAGAGCTCGGCCAGTTGGAAGGCGAGATCGAGGCTCTGGCGGGCGTTGAGGCGAGGATCGCACATGGTCTCGTAGCGTTGGTCGAGATGGGCGTCGAGGATCTCCTCGGCGCCACCGAGACATTCGGTGACGTTCTCACCCGTCAGCTCGATGTGGACACCACCGGGCCATGTTCCCTCGGCCCGGTGGACGGCGAAGAACGCACTGATCTCGGCGAGGACGGCGTCGAGGTGGCGGGTCTTGTGTCCGCTCTCGGAGGTGAAGGTGTTGCCGTGCATGGGGTCACAGGCCCACACGACCGGATGGCCGGCATCGCGTACCGCTCGCACGAGCGGCGGCAGGTTCTCACCGACATGATCCGCGCCCATCCGTGAGATCAACGTGAGCCGACCGGGTGTCCTCCCGGGGTTGAGCCGTTCGCACAACTCGATGATCGCATCGGTCGTGACGCTCGGTCCGATCTTGCAGCCGATCGGGTTGGCGACACCGCTGAGGAACTCGACATGCGCGCCCTCGGGGTCGCGGGTGCGCTCGCCGATCCACAACATGTGAGCAGAGCAGTCGTACCAGTCGCCGGTCAGGGAGTCCTGACGGGTGAGCGCCTCCTCGTAGCCCAGGATCAGCGCCTCGTGGCTGGTGTAGAAGTCGACCTGGTGCAGCCGTTGCTCGGCCCTGAGGTTGATGCCGCAGGCCTCCATGAAGCGCATCGCCCGATCGATCTCCTCGGCGATGACCTCGTAGCGGCGACCCTCGTTGCTGCTTGCGACGAACTCCTGGGTCCAGGTGTGCACCTGGGAGAGGTCGGCGAAACCACCTTTGGTGAAGGCGCGCAACAGGTTCAACGTGGAAGCCGACTGGTGGTAGGCGGTGAGGAGGCGGCCGGGGTCGGGGACGCGGGCGGCCGGCGTCGGCGCGATGTCGTTGACGATGTGGCCGCGGAACGACGGCAGCTCGACATCGCCGACGCGTTCGGTCGGCGATGAGCGCGGCTTGGCGAACTGGCCGGCGATGCGCCCGACCTTCACGACCGGCACGCCCGAGCTGTAGGTCAACACCACGGCCATCTGCAGGATCACCCGCAACTTGTCGCGAATGGCGTCGGCCGAGAACGAGTCGAAGGACTCGGCACAGTCACCTGCCTGCAGCAGAAAGGCCCTGCCGTCGGCGACCTGGGCCAGCCCTGCCGTGAGCGCTCGGGCCTCGCCTGCGAACACCAGCGGGGGAAAGGTCGAGAGCTGTTTGAGGGCGGCGCTCAGCTCGGCGTGGTCGGGCCAATCCGGCTGCTGAGCAGCGGGGTGATGTTGCCACGACGTCGGTGACCAATGCTGGGGAGGCATGGCACCAGCGTGGCGGATCATCAGGTCACAGGCAAAGCGATTTCGACCCACACCTGGAGTCAGGCGGCGACGATGCTCTCTGCATCCAGCTTGAGATCCTCCACAGCCCGCTTGACGATGCGTCGAGCAGCCTCGGCGGTGACACCCAACACCTCGCCCACCTCACGGAAGCTGCGCCTTTGACCGTCGAGCAGTCCGAAGCGATGCTCCACCGCGATGCGGGCCCGAGGCTCGAGGTTGTCGAGAAGGCTGTTGATCATCTCGTCCTGCAGTTGCTCGATGACCAGGTGCTCGGGTCCGGGCGCCGAGTCGGGGATGAGGTCGACCAGCTCCTGGTCGCCGTCCTCGCCGATGGTGCGATCGAGGCTGGTGGGCGTGGACAGGCGGTGCAGGTTCGCCAGCTCGTCGTCGAGATCGTCACCCTCGCCCGAAACGGCGCGGAGCGCGGCTCGGAGCTGGGCGGAACGCTCACTGGGGAGACGCACCAGGCTTGCCTTCTGATCGAGCGCACGGCCGATGGCCTGGCGGATCCAGAACGTGGCATAGGTGGAGAACTTGAAGCCCTTGCGCCAGTCGAACTTCTCGACCGCATGCTCGAGGCCGAGATTGCCCTCCTGGATCAGATCGAGAAGATCCATGCCCGAGGGAAGAGGGTAACGACGGGCGATGCTGACCACCAGGCGGAGGTTGGCCCGAATGAAGTAGTCGCGGGCACGGGCTGCCTCCCGGACAGCACGCTTCAGCTCCACGCCTCGCTCGCCGCTGTCGATCTTGGCCTGAGCCGCACGGCCGGCCTCGATCTTCTGGGAAAGCTCACGCTCCTGCTCGGCATTGAGCAGGGGAACGAGCCCGATCTCATGTAAGTACTGTCCAACTGAATCTCTCATGACACCCCATCCAACAAAATATGACCGGCGGTCATTCCCGCGTTCACCGTGACTCCCGTCACCAGGGGGAACGGACGTACGGGTTTCCGTGCTTGTCTCCTTGACTTACTCTTCGGCATGACCACATGGATCGGCAAGAAGTCTCGCGAGATCTTTTCGTCGACCGCATTGCTCATCAACTGAAGGGATTTCGGTGAAACGTCTTGGTGTGTTCGGCGGGACGTTCGATCCGCCCCATGTCGGGCATCTCGTCACGGCCATCAACGTCCTGCATGATCTCCATCTCGATCAGGTACTTCTTGTCGTTGCGAACGACCCCTGGCAGAAGGCCGGCCTCCCTGTCAGCCCAGCTCTGGACCGCCTTGCGATGGTCGAGGCAGCGGTTGCCGATGTTGCAGGCCTGGAGGCGAGCAGCATCGAGATCGATCGAGGCGGCCCATCCTACACCGCCGATACGCTCGCAGAGCTTCACCTCCGGGAACCCGACGCCGAGCTGCACCTGATCATGGGAAGCGACGCCGCACATCTGTTGGACAGCTGGGAGCGTGCCGAGGAGTTGAGCGACCTCGCCACCCTGGTCGTGGTGAATCGACCGGGAGCGCAGGCCACGGCCGTTCCGCAGGGTTGGAAGGCACGACAGGTCGAGGTTCCCCGCCTCGAGGTGTCGAGCACGGATCTGCGGGCCAGGGTGGTCGAGGGCCGTCCGCTGAAGTGGTTGGTGACCGAACCTGTCATCCACGTGATCTCGGATCGACGTCTATACGCTGAAAGGAGATGACCCCGGCCACGAAGATCAAGTCCTCGAGTCACGAGCCGGCGCACGAGCCCGGGGACGTCGCCCTGGCGGCGGACGGCGATGAGGGGCCGGCGACACGTCGCGAGCTGCGTCGGGATCGACGTCGCCGACGGTGGGGAGATCTCGGCCTCGAGCTGCTGGTGGCCCTGGTCGGGATCGGTGCCATCGCCGCCGGATTCCTGGGCTTCGGTCTGAACGAGCCCACCCTCGACAAGCGCAGCGCCGAGGGCCTCAGTCGTGCCACCCCCTCGGGGTCGGCGGCGGCCAAACCCCTCTTCACGTTGGTGGTGCTCGAGGATCCTCAGGGGCATCCGGCATCGCTTGGCATCCTGGTCCCCGAGCGAGATCGCAGCGGAGGCGACATCATCTTCGTCCCTCTCGGGATCATGGCCGAGGTTGCGTCGTTCGGACTTCGTCCGTTGCGTGAGGTTCCGAGCCTGGGCAACGACAACCTCCTGACCGAGACCGTCGCCAACATGGTCGGTCTGAACTTCGACGGGGTCGACGTCGTGAGCTCCGGCGAGCTGGCCGACACCGTCAGGCCCCTCGGGGTGTTGTCGGTGGACCTTCCGACCTCGGTGGAGGTCCCGCGTGCGTCGTCGAGCCAATCGGGGAACCGACGATCGGTGCTGCGCCTCGGGCCGGGCACCACCGAGGTCGACCCCGGCGACCTGGCAGCGCTGTTCGCCGGGGTGACCGGCGAGAGCGAGCTCGATCGCCTGGTCCGCCATCAGGCGATCTGGGAGGCATTGCTCGCCAAGGCGGCAAGGGATCAGCCGGCGTGGGCGGATCAAACCGATGGGTTCACCTCGGCCGTCGGGGCACTGGCGGCAGGCGAGACGAGCTTTCACGTCCTTCCCGTGGAATCGATCTCGGGTGGAACCGATGGGAGCGACGAGCTGTTTCGTCTGCGCCGAACGGAGGCCGAGGAGCTCCTGACCCGCCTTGGTGGCCCCACGGCGACCAGTCGCATCACGGTGCAATTGCTGAACGGCACGGGAACGCCAGGCCTGGCGCAGCACGTCGTGCCGTTGCTGACCCCTGCGGGCGCACAGGTGACCTTGACCGGCAATGCCTCGCGCTTCGACCATGAGACCACCCTGGTGGTCTACGCCGACCCCGAGGATCGGGCCGCAGCCGAGGCCATGCGCAAGGCGCTCGACGTGGGCGAGGTGGTGCGAAGCCGTGGAAGTGTCATGCTGGTCGACGTCATGGTGGTCATGGGCCAGGACCTCGTCGGTCGGATGAGCGCCGGAAAGCCGGCCGCATGACCACGGATAGGTCCGAACAAGAAGGATGAGACACTGATCGACGTGCACGATAATGGGGATTCAACTCGGCGTGCCCACCTCGCCGGCGAGGCTGCGGCGGCAAAGCTGGGGACCGATGTCGTGCTCCTCGACGTCAGCGAGATTCTGCAGATCGTCGATTGGTTCGTGATCGTCGGTGCGTCGAACGTCCGCCAGGTCCGAACGATCGCGGACGAGGTCGAGGTGGCCATGAAATCGGCGGAAGGCGCCGGCCCCCTTCGCTCCGAAGGGCTCGACGACGGTCGATGGGCGTTGCTCGACTTCGGCGATGTGGTCGTGCACGTCTTCCTCGATGAGGTCCGGGCCTTCTACAACCTCGAGCGGCTCTGGGGTGATGTGCCGAGGATCGTCCTGGACGACCGGGGAGCGCCGCCCGTGCCAAGGGCTGAATCCGGCCGGGCCCGAACCTGAGCGCAAGAAGCGGAGAAGCGGAAGAAGCCGAACCTGCCGGTCAGGCCTGTGGTGTCAGCTCGCCGTCTCGGTCGAGTGTCTCCCTCAGCCGGTCGATCTCCTCCTCCGAGGGCAACCGGCCCTGGAGCAGTGACTTCCAGTCCAACTCGTTGAGGAAGTCGCCGACTCCGGAGAGGTCGAAGTCGGACATGACCTCGGCCCAGTCGACCTTGGACCACTCGGCATTACAGGGATCGATCACCAGCGGCCGGAGCCCTTTCGGCAGCGCATCGATCACCTCGGCGGAGGGCTCGGGGCGCTTTTCCACGGCGGTCGTGCAGACATCGTGGACGAAGGTCCTCCAGTCGAAGGTGCACGCCGACTCGGGTGTTCCCTCGCCCATCTCGGGCATCGAGGAGGTAAGGTCCGGGTGCTCGGCAACGACGCGATCGAGGGCCGATCGCATCTCGGAGCCGAGTGCCTTGACGTGCTTCTCGCAGGCGGCGCGGTAGTCGTCCTGAGCGGCGCCTGCGGCTGCCACGACACGCATGACGTCCGGGTCGAGGTTGTCATCGCGTGCCCTGTCCGCCGCAACGGTCGCCTTGTCCGGCGAGGAGTCCCCGATGTCGTCCACCAGGGCGAACCCGCCGGCGACCAGGGCGCCGGCACCAAGGCCCAAGCCGATCCTCAACGCCAGTCCCGAGGTGAGTGACTTCAACATGACATTCCCTCCGTTTGCAAAACCTCGTCAAAGCCGGGATTGGCCATGGCTCCAAGGTACCGACTGCCGCCGCCGTACGGCGCTGAGAGGAGGGAAGCCTCAGGCGAGGCGTCCTCTCGCGTCCTGAGGTCGGCGATTCCGCGGGTCTGCGGTTGCCACGCAGGGTGAGGTTGCAGCGTCAATACTGCGGTCGTCGAACGTGACGGCGGCGCCGACGACTGCAAGATTCGTCGATGAAAGTCGGCGCCGGAGGTCGGCGTAGCCCGATGGTGCGCCGTCGGGGGCGAAGACGATGTCGATCGGACCGGCCTTCGTCATCAGGTGCAAGGTGTCGTACTGCGACCACAGCTCGATGGGCGAGCGCGGGAACCAGGTTCCGGCGTCCTCGGCCGTGTAGAGGCCGGCCTCGAGTTCGTCGAACGCTCGGGCGAGGCGCTCGAGGTTCGTGTGGTCGCGCGATGGGGTGACGTCGATGTCGACGGTGGCTGGTACGGGGAGGTCGTGGATCTCGGCGGCGATGCCGCCAATGATGACGTAACGCACGCCGTGCTTGTTCAGCACACGGACGATCGTGCCGGGGTCGAGCTCAGGCACTGGTCCGGTGTCGTGCGAGACGTGAGCGTTCGCGTTCGCGCCGGCCGGCGAGCTGCTCGGCGGGCAGCATCGCCTCGGCCGCGGCAAGGGCCGAGGTGTGCGTGTCGGGCGGGGCGAGGCGCATCCGCAGTTCGAGACCGGTCGCAGCGAGGATCCGCACCAGCGTGTCGACCGAGGGCGAGCGACGCCCCGACTCGTACGCCGACACCGCCGCCTGGCTGGTGCCGGCGCGCTCGGCGAGCTCGGTCTGGGTCAGACCGACCTGGCGGCGCGCCATCCGGATGAGGTGTCGCGAGTACGTCTCTGACGCCATGTCCCTCAGTATATCGGTACCGGTGTACCGCGCTCGCCGCCTACTCGAGACACCATTGCCCACGCGCCTCCCCAGCGCAATCTCAGTCGGGGGCGACGACCTTTGTAGGCCGTGCAACGTTGCCGTTGCCGTTGCCGTTGCCGTTGCCGATTGCCGACCTGCGACGCTAGGCCCGGCCGACCGGCCCGGGCAGCGGCCGGCGGGCGGCGCGGCAGGGCGCGGACGATGGTTCCCGGGCGCATCATCGAGGTGGGGTCGGCCTGCATGCTGATGACCTTGAGGAACGTGGCGTGGAGCTGTTCGTCGCGGCGTGTCGCTTCGGCGAAGAGCGCCCCGACCCGCTGTGCGACGGCCAGCCCCCGGGGGCGGTCGCCAACGACATGGGCGAGCCGGAAGTCCTCGGCGGCGGCGACGTCCCACGGGGAGTTGGCGACCTTCTCTGCCCGCCGCAGGTAGGCCGACGCCGGCTCGTCGAGGTTCGGCCGCTCGGCCAGCCACGCGCCCAACTGCTCGGCGTAGAGCGCGGCGCACGTCATGCCCTGGCCGTACACCGGGTTGAACGACGCGACGGCGTCGCCTACGGGCACGAGGCCGGCCGGGAAGCGATCGAGCTTCGAGTAGTCACGCCGGAGGCTGGCCGGGTAACGGTAGGTCAGCACCTCGCTGACCGGTTCGGCCCGCTGGACCAGCTTGCCGAAGACGACAGCGGGGTCATCGAGGGCCCGGGCCGTGAAGTCCTGGGTGTCGGCGGTGGGTCTGTCGTGGTGGTACCCCCCGACCATCATGAGCCACCGATCGCCCTCGATGGCCGCTACCAGCGCACCTCTGGCCCGCGCGCTCTTCGGCGAGGCGAGCGACAGGGCGACGATGGCGCCGTCGAGGCGCTCTCCCGGTTCCCGGCGGAAGTACCGGGAGCCGTAACCGATGTCCATGCGAATCTGGCGTTCGGGGACCACGCCGTAACCCAGCTCGGCGAGGCATGTGGGCACGCGGGTGGAGCGGCCGGTGGCGTCGACCACGAGGTCGGCGGCGAGGCGATCGACGGCGCCTTCTTCGCCGGGCTCGCCGTCGGGCCGGTCGGCAATGAGGACGCCATCGACCCGCCCGGCGGAGTGGCTGATGCCAGTGACGTTGGCGCGGCGCACCGAGACGTTCGGCCAGGCGAGCACCTTTCGACGGACGTGTTGCTCGAGGAGGGGACGGCTGCACGAGATTCCGGTCGTGCCGGTCGCGACCAACGGACGTCGGAGGCCGTCGACGTACCACTGGACGTCGATGCCGACGTCGCCCCTCTCGGCGCCACCGGCCACCAGGTCGTCGCCGAGGCCGGGGAGCATCGACTCCATCACGGTCAGCCCCCTCGCGTGCAGCGCGTGGATCTGGCGGCCCTGGGGAACGCCCCGCCGAGGCTGTGCCTCGTCGGCGAGGACGTCGCGCTCGACGATCACGACCTCCTCGGCGCGGATCGCCAGGGCGCGGGCGGCGAGAAGACCTGCCAGGCTCCCGCCCATCACGACGGCGCTCCCGAGCTTGGCGTCACTCATGGAAAGTCCTCCCGCGTACGCCCACATCGTGGGTGTTTTGCCCGCCTACACCGTCTTGCCGGGGTGGGGCGAATGGTACTGCTCGGTCGTTTCCCGCGTCGAGGGCATTCGTCAAGTCGGGTCCGGTGGGCGTGGGTGACCCCCTTGGAGTGGAGCTGAGGGGAATCGAACCCCTGACCCCTTCCATGCCATGGAAGTGCTCTACCAACTGAGCTACAGCCCCGTGAAGCGGGCAACGTTAGCAGTGGAATGCGCGAATCACGATGTCGCCATGTGCGGTCAGGCGACGATGTTGACGAGGCGACCCGGGACCACCACCACCCTCGTCGGGGTGCGACCGGCGAGGGCGTCCACGACGTGCGGGTCGGCCATGGCGACGGCTTCGATGTCGGGTCCGGCCGATCCGACGGGGACCATGATGCGGGCCTTGATCCTGCCGTCGACCTGCACCGGAATCTCGATCTCGTCGTCGACCAGCAGGGCCGGGTCGGCCGTGGGGAAGCTCTCCCAGACCACGGTGGTCGTCCTGCCGAGACGGTCCCACAACTCCTCCGAAACGTGGGGAGCGAGGGGCGCGAGCATCAGGACCAATGCCTCGGCGACCTCCACCGGCGTTCCGGTGTGGTCGCTCACGTGCTTGGTCAACGCGTTGTTGAGCTCGATGAGCTTGGCGATCGCCGTGTTGAAGCGCAGCGCCTTCATGTCGTCGGCGACCCCGGCGATCGTCCGGTGCAGCAGACGGCGCAGGTCGGCAGGTCGCCGCTTCGTCGACGACCCGCAGCGCTCCGCTGTCCTCGTCGACCAGGTTCCGCCACAGTCGTTGGAGGAAGCGGTGCACACCGGTGATGTCGCGGGCGTTCCACGGTCGGTCGGCGTCGAGTGGGCCCATGGCCATCTCGTAGAGCCGCAGGGTGTCCGCGCCGTAGGAGCCGTAGATCGTCTCGGGGTCGACGGAGTTCTTCAGGCTCTTGCCCATCTTGCCCAATTCCTGGGTGACGGGCTCGCCGTCGATCGTGAAGCCCGACTCCACGTCGCCGCGGACCGCTTCGGCGTCCACGTAGACCCCGCGTGCGTCGACATAGGCGGGGGCAAGGATGTAGCCCTGGTTGTAGAGGCGCTGGAACGGCTCGGGCGTCGAGACGTGTCCGAGGTCGAACAGCGCCTTGTGCCAGAAGCGGCTGTAGAGCAGGTGGAGCACCGCATGCTCGACGCCACCCACGTAGAGATCGACGCCGCCGAAGGCGGGCGTGCCGTCGGGGTGGGAGCCCTGCATCCAGTAGCGCTCGACGGCGGGATCGACGAAGGTCTCGGTGTTGGTGGGGTCGAGGTAGCGCAGGTAGTACCAACACGAGCCGGCCCATTGGGGCATCGTGTTGAGCTCGCGGCGATAGGCCTTCGGGCCGTCGCCGAGATCGAGGGTCACGTTGACCCATTCGCCGGCTCGACCCAAGGGGGGTTCGGGGACGCTGTCGTCGCCCTCGCCCACCACGACCGGGGCGTAGTCCTCGATCTCGGGCAGCTCGACGGGCAGCATCGACTCGGGGAGCGCCACGGGCAGGCCGTGTTCGTCGTAGACGATGGGGAAGGGCTCGCCCCAGTAGCGCTGACGGCTGAAGAGCCAGTCGCGCAACTTGTAGTTGACCGTGCCGGTCCCCGCGGACCGTGACTCGAGCCACTCGATGATCGCGGACTTCGCCGCCGGGGTGTCGAGGCCGTCCAGCGTCACACCATCGTTTGCCGAGGCCATGGCGAGGCCGTCGCCGGTGAAGGCCTCCGGCCACGATGTCGAGGACGTTCCCACCGGGAGCCCGTGGCGCTCGAACCATGCCGGGGGCGGTTCCACGACACCTACGATGGCCAGGTCGAACGCGGTCGCGAACTCGAAGTCCCGAGTGTCGTGTGCCGGCACGGCCATGATCGCGCCGGTGCCGTAGCCCATGAGCACGTAGTCGGCGACGAACACGGGGATGTGCTCGCCATTTGTCGGGTTCACGGCGAAGGCGCCGGTGAAGACTCCGGTCTTCACCCGTGACTCGACCTGGCGCTCGACGTCGGACTTGACCTGGGCATAGCGCAGGTACGCCGCAAGCGCCTCGGCCGGCGATTCCCATCCCATGAGAGGGGCGTCGGGGATCGCCCCCGATTCGCCCGCTCCTCGCCATGAGGTCGGAATGTTCGCCGGCCAGGATCCGGCAACGATCTGCTCCACGAGCGGATGCTCGGGAGCGAGCACCATGTAGGTCGCGCCGAAGAGCGTGTCGGGGCGGGTGGTGAACACCTCGATCGCCGTGTCGGGGTCGTGGGCGAGCGGGAAGCGCACCGCAGCGCCCTCGCTTCGTCCGATCCAGTTTCGTTGCATGAGCTTGATCGGCTCGGGCCAGTCGATCAGGTCGAGGTCCGCGAGCAGCCGCTCGGCATAGGAGGTGATCCGCATCTTCCACTGCTTGAGGGGACGCTTGTGGACCGGGAAGTTGCCGCGCTCACTACGGCCGTCCGCGGTGACCTCCTCGTTCGCCAGCACGGTGCCGAGTCCGGGACACCAGTTCACGGGAGCCTCGTCGAGGTAGACGAGGCGGTGGTCGTCGATCACGCCCCGTTGCTCGAAGGCCGTGAGCGACGACCACGCACGCCCGTCGGGGTGGTCGTCGTCGATCACCTCGCGTTCGTCGGCTTCGAACGCCGCGATCAACTCGTCGATGGGGCGGGCACGGTTTGCCTCCGGATCGAACCAGGCATTGAAGAGCTGCAGGAAGATCCACTGGGTCCAGCGGTAGAAGGCCACATCGGTGGTGGCAACGCTGCGCCGGTCGTCGTGGCCCAGGCCCATCGCCCGGAACTGGCGGCGCATGTTGGCGATGTTCGCCTCGGTGGTGATGCGGGGGTGGAGCCCGGTCTGGACGGCGTACTGCTCGGCGGGAAGGCCGAAGGCGTCGTAACCCATGGCGTGCAACACGTTGAAGCCCTGCATGCGCTGGAATCGAGCGAAAACATCGGTGCCGATGTAGCCGAGCGGATGGCCGACGTGCAGTCCCGAACCGCTTGGATAGGGGAACATGTCGAGCACGTAGAGCTTGGGCCGATCCGCGGCGACGGCGCCATCGGTCAGGGGGCCCGTCGGATTTGGCGAGTGGTGGACGCCCTCCGCCTCCCACCGGTCCTGATGGCGTCGTTCGATGGCGTTCGCAAGGGCCGCCGTGTAGCGGTGGGGAGGGATTTCGCCTCGAGGAGAAGAAGAAGATGAACCGGCGGACATGAAGTGGCAGCGTATAGCGCGCGCCACCGTTCCCGAGGCAGCCGCCGGCAGTGCGTCATGATGGGTTCATCGGGATGTAACCAGGGTCACCGAAGGGAAGTCGGACAACCTCAATGACGACGTTGCAGGAACGTATCGAAACAGCCACTAACCGTGGTGGGACCATTACTTTTGAGGGCAGTGGCGGGGGCGAGCAGGTCACGTGGGCACAGTTCCACGACGAGGCTCGATCCATGGCGGCCGCGATGCAGGCGAGGGGGGTTGGACCGGGGTCCCACGTGGGACTTCTCGGCCCGACGAGTCGTTCCCTGGTCACGGCCATCCAGGCGACCTGGCTGAGCGGCGCTGCCGTGGTCGTGTTGCCCCTGCCGATGCGCATGGGCTCCATCGAGGAGTTCGTCGCCCAGACGCGGGTTCGCCTCGCCAGTGCCGACATCGACCTGTTGCTGATCGACCCCGACCTGGCTCCGTTCGTAGAGCCCATTCCGGGCGACCCGCCGATGGCGCTGTTCGCCGAGGTGACGGGCAGGGTCCCGTCGTCGGCCTTCGTCCGGCCTGCCGATGATCTCGATGCACTCGCCATCCTGCAGTTCACGAGCGGCTCGACATCCGACCCGAAGGGCGTGATGCTTCCCCATCGTCAGGTCGGCGCCAACCTGGATGCCATCGCCATGGGAACGGCACTCGATCCGGACGTGGACGTCCTCGTCTCGTGGTTGCCGCTCTATCACGACATGGGCCTGATCGGTCTCATGAGCCTGGGCATGACCACGGGCACCGACCTGGTGCTGGCGGCTCCGCAGGACTTTCTCGCAGCGCCCCTCCGGTGGGCGGAGTGGTTCGACCGCTATCACGGGACCGCAACGGCCGGCCCGAACTTCTCGTACTCGTTGCTGGCGAGGGCCCTGGGCCGGGCTCCCGGACTCGACCTCTCCCGCTGGCGCATCGCGCTCAACGGCGCCGAGCCCATCGACCCGGTGACGGTGGAGGCGTTCTGCGCAGCCGGAGCGGCCCACAAGCTCGACCCGCGGGCGGTCTTCCCTGCCTACGGCATGGCCGAGGCCGTGCTCGCCGTGAGCTTCCCCGAGCCGTTCAGCGGTATGAGCGTCGACGTCGTTGACCGCCGGGTGCTGGAGGACAACAACTTTGCCGCTGCGATGGTGCCCGGCTCGGAGGGCTCCCGTTCCCTGGTCAAGCTCGGAAGAGCCGTCAAGGGTCTCGAGCTGAGGATCGTCGACACCGGTGGCAACCCGCTGATCGAGCGTGAGGTGGGCGAGGTCCAGGTGCGGGGCGCCTCGGTGACCCCGGGCTATTACAAGCGCCCGGACGCCACGGCCGACGCGTTCGAGGGGGAGTGGCTCCACACCGGTGACCTCGGCTATTTCGCCGAAGGTGAGCTTGTGGTGTGTGGGCGCAGCAAGGACATGATCATCGTCGGAGGACGCAACGTCTTTCCCGAGGACGTCGAGCGGGCCGTGTCGGAGGTGGACGGCGTCCGCGCCGGAAACGTGATCGCCTTCGGCGTCGAGGGTCGCAAGGGCAAGGAGTCGATCATCGTGGTCGCGGAGACCAAGATGAACGACACCGCAGCAACTCGTAGGTTGGTCGCCGAGCGTGTGCTCGCGGCGGTCGGGCTTCCTGCCTCGGAGATCGTGCTGGTCGAGCCCGGCACCATCCCGAAGACCTCATCGGGCAAGCTTCAGCGGTCCCTGTGCCGCACCCGTTATCTGGGTGAGGAGCTCGAGCCCGTATAGGCCAACCGTCGTCAGGCATGACGGTCGGAGCACCAGCGAACCCGGGCAGCGTGGCCCGGGTTCGCTCGTTTTCGACCAGGTTCATTCGACCAGGTTCATTCGACCAGGTTCATTCGACCAGGCTCACCACTCGATCAGCCGCCATACGCGGGACGAGTTCGGTCCGTATCGTTGCCTATCTGAACCCAAAGGCCGCCCGTCGGGATGGAGAGACCCTCGCTGGGGTCGTTGTCATCGACCCAGTCCCACCCCGATCCGGGGCCCGAGTCGTCCAGGTCGGGCTCGGGGGTCGGCAGATCCTTGGACGGGGGCTCGGTGGCCGGGGGCTCGGTGGCCGGCGGATCCTTGGACGGCGGTTCGGGCCACGGCGTTGGTGGGGTCGGCGTCACCGGGGCCGTGCCATCCCCTGGGAACGGGCCCCGACGGATGTCCGAGGGGTCATCCGGGCCGGGCGGTGAGCCACGGCGCGGAGCCGGGACCGATGGGTCGGGCGATGTCCCGATCGGGGGTGCTCCGGGGACGCCGGCAGAGCCGTTACCGGTCATTGCCCGTCGGTGCTCGGTACGGGCGAGCGCATGGGTACAGCGGGCCATGATCCCGGCCCGGGCATCCCGCCGGCGTCGTTCGAGTCGTGCAACCTGCTCGGCCCCGTCGTGTGTCCCAGCGCTCGCCACGGCAAATCGTTCGGCGAGGGCTACGAGCGCCTGCGAGCACGTATGGTCGATGTGGGCCTTCGCCGCCTCGTAGGCGGCATCGGCTGTGGGCTCACCGGCAAAGGCGATGTCGATGCCGAGATCGAGCAGCATCGGGTCGAGGAGACCGGGCTCCGTCCCCGGGGGGATGGCCGTGTTGTCGAACTCGTTGTCGAACTCGTTGTCGAACTCGTTGCTGATCCTGGTCGCCGCCCCGATGGAGGGTTCAACCGGGCCGGCGGAGGAGGTGCCGGTGTGGTTGGCGGGAGCGGCGAAGCCCGCAGCCTGTATGCCCATACGGAATGCCTCCTGGAACGGACCGGGCAGCGCCCCTGCCGCCCCAAGGCTCCCCATCGCCGCCGCCCCGCCCAGGCCGGCGAGCGCGAGCTTTCCGGCCAGGGTTTGGAGGAACGAACCGAGCATGTCCGTGATATCGGTTCGAATGGCACCCGTCTGGAGCCCCGTCGCCTGACGGCTCAGCGGTCGGCGGAGCGATTCAGTTCTCGGCCTCGCCGCGGTTCACCTCACGCAGAAAGCTCTCGACCTCCGCAGCGAGCTCCTCCGAGGACGGCATCGGTCCCAGGCCCGGACCCTGGGTGCTGTCCGTCTGGGCGTCGTAGGCGACTTCCAGGTTGTGGAGCATCTGCAGGTGTTCGGGGTTGTTGGCGATGCTGCTGCTCAACTGATCGACCAGGACGGCTCCGGCCTCCTTCAGCTCCTTTGTGTCGAGTCGCAAACCCGCCACCTCCGCCAGGCACTCCAGCAGTGCCGCTCCCGCCTGGGGGTAGCTCATCGCCGACGCGTAGTGCGGCACCTGAGCCCAGAGGCCGAGCGCATCGATCGAGACCTCGGCACATGATCGCTCGATGACGGCCTGGATGCCCGCGGGCACATCGAGCGTCGGTCGCATGCCCATGAAACGATCGGACAGGTCGGTGCGGTTCGCCGTGCATGCAACCTTGGGGGGCCGTGTGTGGGGAGCGGGGGCGGGGAAGGCTCCCAGTCCGACCACGAGGCGAACGCCGAAGTGCTGGGCGAGCCCGACGACCTCGGCGGAGAAGGAGCGCCAGTGGGTGTCGGGCTCGGAGCCGGTGAGCAACAGCAGGTCCCGTCCGTCGAGGTCGTGGCCGTGGCGGAGCTCGATCATGGGCCAGGTCAGGCCGCCGTTGACTCCATCGACCAGATGGGCGACAGGGCGACGCGAGCGGAAATCAAGCAGGGCATCGGTGTCGAATCGTGCAACCAGCGTGGTTGAACCATTGCCGAGCAGGTAGGCCATGGCGCTCATGCCGGCCATCCCCGCGTCGACCCAACCGTCGAGCGAGGAAACCAGCAGGGGTTCGACCAGAACAGGTTCGGCCACGAGCTCATGAAGCGCACTCATGCCCACAACCTACAGGTGGTGACGTCATGTCGACAGTCCCGCCGGACACGTCCGCGGGTGGCGAGGCGGTTGATCTCCGGGATACGCTGCGGTTGGATCATCCCGGTCGTTCCGGGCGTCCCCGCTTCCCCGGTTCGTTGCGTGGCCTGTTGGAAGGCCCCTGTTCCCGGGGATTGCATGTCCGATCTCGAGAGTCCTGCAGGCCGGCGTGGGTCGCTGCAACCCCCGCGTGTCGAGACCGGAAACCCGCTTGCCGAATGGCGCGAACGTCTGGAGTTGTTGGTCGTCCGTCCGGTCAAGCCGACTCGCTGGGCATTCGTCGCCGTCGCGGTGGTCGCGGCAGCGTTGGTCGGGGTTCTGCTGGTTCGCAGGCAGGCGCCGCCACCGGAGTTGAGCCTCCCCATGGCGGGCACCGCCGCTGAGGCGGCGGTGGCTTCCACAACCACGACCACTGCCCCCGAGCTGGTCGTGCACGCAGCCGGAGCGGTGCGCCGACCCGGCGTCTATCGCGTGCCACCGACGGCGCGGGTCGTGGACCTGATCGAGCAGGCCGGGGGACCCACCGAGGCGGCTCAGCTCGACGCCATGAACCTGGCGGCGTTGCTCGTCGATGGCCAACGGGTCCATGTGCCACGACTGGGCGAGGTGGTTCCCGGGGCATCGGTTGCCGAGCTCGGCACGCCGTCGGGGTCGGTGATCGATCTGAACACCGCCACCGCCGAGCAGCTCGACACCCTCCCGGGCATCGGCCCCGCAACGGCGCGCTCCATCCTCGAGGAGCGTCGGCGAAAGGGACGCTTCGGCTCGGTTGACGACCTGCTCGATGTTCGGGGCATCGGCGAGGCCAAGTTGGCGGAGATCCGTCCGTTGGTGCGCGTGTGAGCGACCGGGCCGCGGTCGGCCTGGCCCTGGCCGTATGGGCGGGCGCCTGGTGGTCACCCACCCTTCCCGTCTGGGTCGTGGTCGTTGCACTCGCACTGATCGCAGGGGCGATCGCTCGTCGTCGGGTCGCACTGTTGATCGGCGCGAGCGCAGTTCTGGCAGCGGCCCTCGGCTCTCTTGCCTGGTCGGGGCTTCGTCCGCCGGAGCGGCCCGTGGCGGTGGAGCACGAGGTGACGTTGCTGAGCGACCCGGTCGATGTGCGTGGCGCGCTGCGAGTCGATGTTCGTGTCGGCCGAAGGCGGGCCGAGGCATGGGCGAGAGGCAAGCCGGCGGCGGCGTTGCGTGATCGCCTCGCGGGCGAGCGTGTCGAGGTCAGCGGTCGCCTGGTGTCGCCGTCGTCGCAGGCGCGCGACCGGTTGGCCCGTCGTCATGTCGCAGCCCGCCTCCAGGTCGACGAGGTGCGCGGGTGGCGTCAGGGTGGGCTCCTCTCCCGGGTGGCGAACAGCGCTCGGCGTACCCTTGTGACGGGGGCTCGGCCCCTCGACGACCGTCTACGACCGCTGTTCAGCGGGTTTGTGCTCGGCGACGACCGCGGTCAACGTGACGAGGTCGCTTCCGACTTTCGCACCGCGGGCCTGACGCATCTGCTGGTGGTCTCGGGTCAGAACGTCGCGTTCGTGCTCGTCCTGGCGCGACCCCTGGTCGCTCGGTTCGGGCTGCGAGGTCGTTGGGTCGCGACGATGTTGTTGCTCGGGTTCGTCATCGTGATCACCCGTGCGGAACCCTCGGTGTTGCGGGCGACGGCCATGGCAGCGGTTTCGGCCACCGCCGTCGAGCGGGGACGACCCGCGAGCCGCCTGCGGGTGCTGTCTCTGGCCGTCGCTGCCGTTGTGCTGCTCGACCCCCTGCTCGTCCACGCCATGGGGTTTCAGCTGTCGGTCGGAGCATCGCTGGGCATCGTCGTGCTGGCCGGGCCGTTTGCCGCTCGCCTGCCCGGTCCTCGATGGACGGCCGAGCTGGTTGCCGTCACCCTTGCCGCCCAGGTGGGGGTGGCACCGGTCATCATCCCCGCCTTCGGCGGCCTTCCTGTCGCCTCGTTGCCGGCCAACCTGCTCGCGGTGCCGGCGGCCGGTCCGTTGATGATGTGGGGACTGGCCGGGGGCCTGGCGGCGGGTGTGCTCGGGCCACCCTTCGACCAGGTGCTGCACCTGCCCACCTCGCTCCTGCTGCGTTGGGTGGCCGGTGTGGCCGAGTGGGCGGCAGGCCTGCCGTTGGGGCGCATCGGACTCCCTCATCTCGCGGGCCTTGTCGCACTGGCCTGTGTCACCTGGGTCCCACCCCGCGGAATCCTGCGACGGGTCGCAGCGAGAGCCATGGCGGTGCCGGTCGCAGCGGGGTTGATGGCTCTGATCGTGGGAGCACCGACCCTGTGGCCGCCGAGCACGGTGCTCGCGGGCGTCGAGCCGGCCCGGGGCGCGACGCTCTGGCGGGACCGCGCAGGGGCGGTGGTCCTGGTGGTCGACCGACCTGATCCGCTCAGGCTGCTGGATGGTCTTCGCTCCCGGGGCGTCCGCCGTGTCGACGTGGTGGTGGCCCGCCACGGCAGCGGTGTGACGTCGGATGCCGTTGCGGTCGTTCGCCGCCGGGTTCCCGTTCGGGCCGTGCTTGCTCCCGAGGGCCACGAGATTCGGGACGCGATCGTCATCGCCGCCCCTTCGGTGGTCGCCGTGGGTGAGGTGGAGGTCACCTTTCCGGCGTCGGATCAGGAACTCGCCGGCGCCGGGGAGACGGCGCCACAGGTCCGGCTGCGGTCTTCCCGACCGGGAGGGCGCCGAGGTTGAGGCGGTAGCGTCAGGGCTGATGGAACTGGCTCTCGGACCTCATACCTACGACGTCACGTATCGGGCGTTGGTGATGGGGATCCTCAATCGGACGCCCGACTCGTTCTACGACCGTGGCCGGTTCTGGGACATCGAGGCGTTCTACCGTCGAGCCGACGCCCTCGTGGCCGAGGGGGCTGATCTGCTCGATGTCGGTGGGGTGAAGGCGGGTCCCGGTCCCGAGGTCAGCGAGGCGGAGGAGCTCGACCGTGTGGTCGGGGTGATCGAGGAGCTGCACCGGCGTTTCGACGTGCCGTTGTCGTGTGACACCTGGCGGGCGTCGGTCGCCAAGGCTGCCTACGCCGTTGGTGCGGTTGTTGGCAACGACATCAGCGGTTTCGCCGACCCGGCCTACCTCGAGGTTGCGGCCTCTGCCGGCGCGACGGTCGTGGCGACCCACATTCGCCTCGGTCCTCGCATCCCCGATCCCGAGCCCCACTATGACGACGTGGTTGGCGAGGTCAACGCCTTCCTCCTCGAACGGGCGCGTCGGGCACGCGCTGCGGGCATTCCCACCGAACGCATCGTGCTCGACGCCGGCCTCGATCTCGGCAAGACGTGGCAGCAGTCGGTTGTGCTGCTGCGCCATTCGTCGAGTCTCGCGGCGCTCGGCTTTCCCGTCCTGCTCTCCGCGTCGAACAAGACCTTCCTGGGCACGATGTTCGATCTCGCGATCGATCAGCGGCGCGAGATCAGCCATGCCGCCCATGCGATGGGCATCGTGGGAGGCTGTCGCATCCTGCGGGCCCATGACGTTCGAGGCGCCTGCCAGGTGGCCGATGTCATGGCGGCGATGCTCGAAGCAGCGGGCGCATGACGGCGCCCCTGCCCGTCTACCTCGTCAAGGGTGAGGATCCCACACTGCGATCGCAGGCGGTGTCGAAGCTCATCCACGAGCTGGTGGGTGACGCGGACCTCTCCTTGATGGTCGAGGAGTTCGGTCCCGACGGTGATGTGGGCGACACCACGAGCGCAGCGGACGCGGCGCAGACCCCACCGTTCCTCGCCGATCGACGGGTGGTCGTGGTGCGCGACGTGACCACCTACTCCTCCGACGCGCTCCAGCCGTTGCTCGACTATCTCTCGGACCCCCTTCCGACCACCTCGATGGTGCTCGTGACCGCGGACAAGGGCCGCCTCTCGACCAAGTTGTCCGCGATGGTCAAACAGGTTGGCCACATCCTCACCACCGACGTACCCCAGCAGAGCAAGGGCCGAAACGCCTGGCTGAGCGAACAGCTGCACCGATCGCCCGTGAAGCTCGACGGGCAGGCCGCAGCGCTCATCGATGCCCACCTCGGTGATGATCTCGGACGTCTGTCGTCGCTGCTGGAAACGCTGGTCGCGTGTTTCGGCGAGGGGGCCCGCCTGGGACGAGACGACATCGCTCCGTTCCTCGGGGAGGCGGGCAACGTCCCGCCCTGGGAGCTGACCGATGCGATCGACCGTGGCGATACGCCCGGGGCGCTGCACGCGTTGAGCCGGATGATGGGCGCCGGCGAGCGCCATCCACTGCAGATGATGGCGGTGCTCCACGGCCACTACGCAAAGATGCTGCGTCTCGATGGAGCCAACGTGGCCGACGAGGCCGCCGCCGCAGACGTGCTCGGCATGAAGGGTTCGACCTTTCCCGCCAAGAAGGCACTGACGCAGGGTCGGCGCCTGGGTCACGGCGGGGTGGTGGAGGCCATCCGTCTGCTCGGCGAGGCCGATCTCGACCTGCGTGGGGTCAAGGGATGGCCTGAGGAGCTGGTGATGGAGGTGTTGGTGGCCCGACTCAGCCGCCTGGGACCCCGGGGGGGTGCGGCGAGAAGGTGAGCCGAGAAGGTGAGCCGAGCGGAGGAGGAGCCGTCGGGCCCGACGCTCAGGAGTCGGTGGTCGCCTTGGTGAGTCGCTTCATGAGGCGGCTCTTGCGGCGGGCGGCCGCGTTCTTGTGGATGATGCCTTTCGTGGCGGCCTTGTCGATGCGCTTGACGGCGAGCTTCAGCGCGTCGTCAAGGCTCTCGCCGCCGGCCTCGGTGGCGGCGACCGCGACCTTGACCCGGGTCTTCAGCTCGGTGCGAACATCCTTGTTGCGGATGCGTCGCTTCTCGTTCTGCTTGTTGCGTTTGATTTGGCTCTTGATGTTGGCCATGACAAGTCCTACCGGCAGACGTATGGAACACGTCGACGATAGCAGCCCGGCGATGCGGTGACCACAGTCAAGCCGGCTACGCTCGAAGCCATCGCCGATCTTTCACGCTTTCGCTCCCTCAGCATCATCGCCCACATCGACCACGGGAAGTCGACCCTTGCCGACCGGATCCTCGAGATCACCGGGGTGGTCACCGCCAGGGAGATGAAGGCGCAGTACCTCGACTCGATGGACATCGAGCGAGAACGCGGCATCACCATCAAGGCCCAGAACGTTCGCGTGCCGTGGAAGGACCACATCATCCACCTGGTGGACACACCCGGTCACGTGGATTTCGGCTACGAGGTGTCGCGATCGCTGGCGGCGTGCGAAGGCGTGCTGTTGATCGTCGACGCAGCGCAGGGCATCGAGGCCCAGACGCTTGCCAACTGCTATCTGGCGCTCGAACACGATCTCGAGATCGTGGCCGTGCTCAACAAGATCGACCTTCCCGCCGCCGATCCCGATCGCTACGCCGATGAGATCGAACGCGTGCTGGGGCTGGCAGCCGAGGACATCCTGCGCATCAGCGCCAAGACGGGCGAGGGCGTGGCCGACGTGCTCGACGCCGTCGTCGAGCGCATCCCGCCACCCGTCGGCGACCCCGATGCCCCATTGCAGGCGCTCATCTTCGACTCCCAGTTCGACCAGTACCGAGGGGTCATCTCCTCGATCCGCGTGGTCGAGGGCACGGTGTCGAGCGGCGATCGCGTGCGCTTCATGCACGCGGGAGCGATCTACAACCTCGAGGAGATCGGGGTGCGAACGCCGGGCCCTCAGCCCGTTGCCTCCCTGGGCCCGGGTGAGGTCGGTTACCTCATCGCGGGCATCAAGGACGTCGGCCAGGCACGTTCGGGTGAGACGGTGACCCTGGCCGCCCGGCAGGCCGGCGAGCCGCTGGAGGGTTACCTCGACCCCAAGCCGATGGTCTTCTGCGGGCTGTTCCCGGTCGACGGTGACGACTTCGAGACCCTCCGGGAGTCGTTGGAGAAGCTCCGGCTCAACGACGCGAGCTTCACCTACGAGCCCGAGAGCTCCACGGCGCTCGGGTTCGGCTTCCGCTGTGGTTTTCTGGGGCTCCTGCACATGGAGATCATCCGCGAGCGACTCGAGCGGGAGTTCAACCTGAGCCTCATCGCAACCGCTCCGTCAGTGGCCTACGAGGTGACCACCACGGCGGGCGAGATCATGGAGGTCGCGAACCCCTCGTTGCTGCCGCCGGCGAACATGATCGACCGGATCGAGGAGCCCTACCTGAAGCTCACGATCCTGACGCCCTCGGACTACACGGGGACGCTCATGGAGCTCTGCCAGGAACGCCGTGGGGTCATGGAGAAGATGGAGTACCTGAGTCCGGAACGGCTCGAGCTCGTCTACCGCATGCCCCTCGCCGAGGTCGTGGTGGACTTCTTCGATCAGCTGAAGAGTCGCACCAAGGGCTACGCCAGTCTCGACTACGAACCGGTCGGCTACGAGCCATCGCAGCTCGTGAAGGTCGACGTCATGCTCAACGGTGTCCCCGTCGACGCCTTCTCGACGATCGTGCACCGCGACAAGGCCTACGACTACGGGCGGCGGATGAGCGAGAAGCTCCGCGAGCTCATTCCCCGTCAGATGTTCGATGTGCCCATCCAGGCCACCATCGGTGGTCGGATCATCGCCCGTGAGACCGTCAAGGCCAAGCGCAAGGACGTGTTGGCCAAGTGCTACGGCGGTGACATCACCCGCAAGCGCAAGCTGCTGGAGAAGCAGAAAGAGGGCAAGAAGCGCATGAAATCGATCGGTCGGGTCGAGGTGCCCCAGGAGGCGTTCATCTCCGCGCTGCGTCTCGACGACTGACGACTGACGACTGACGACGCCCGGAGACCCGGAGACCCTGGACGCCGCGACCCTCATCGGGTGCCGGGCCTCGCTTGGCACTCGTGTGCACGGAGTGCCAGGTACCATCAAGGTGAACATGATGGATGAACGCAAGGCATCGATCCTCCGGGCAGTGGTCGGGGAGTACATCGAGACGGCGCAACCGGTCGGCTCGAGTTGGGTGGCGCGCCTGCCGGGCATGGGTGTCTCGCCGGCGACCATCCGCAAGGAGATGATGGCTCTCGAGGACGAGGGATACCTGATGCAGCCTCACACGAGTGCCGGACGGGTGCCCACCGACCGGGGTTACCGCTATTTCGTCGATTCGCTCACCGACCCGGCGGGCATCGACGCCGTCCGTCGGGAGCAGGTCAGCGACTTCTTCTCCCGCACCCGTGGCGCCATCGAGGTGATGTTGCACGGCACGTCCAAGCTGCTCGCCGATCTCACCGACTACGCGGCCGTGGTCATCGGGTCACCGCACGAGGACGCGGTGATCCGTTCGGTTCAGGTGGTCTCCCTGGGCGATCGGTCGGCCATCGTGGTCCTGGTCCTCTCCAACGGCTCGGTCGAGCGTGCCCCGATCGAGGTGGTGGGCCAGGTCGGACAGGATTCGTTCGATGCGGCCACCCGGTACCTCTCGCAGCGCCTTGTCGGCCAGACCGTGCGCTACGGCGTCAGTGGCGCCGGTTCGCCAGGTGAGCCCACCGCTCCGCTTCCGCTGCCCGCGGACGAATCGGCAGCGGCACTGTGCTCCTCGGCGATCCAGGCCCTGACCTTTGCCGAGGATCGTGCATCGGACCAGGTCTTCGTCGGTGGGGCGTCGCGCATGGCCCAGGCATTCGATGCCGTCGAGACCGTGCGACAGGTGCTCGACACGCTCGAGCAGCAGTACCTCGTGGTCAGCCTTCTCCAGGACGTGCTCGACCGCGGACTGACGGTTGCGATCGGTCACGAGCACGGCCTGGAACCCCTGGCCGATTGCTCCGTGGTGGTCTCCCCTTACGATGTGGACGGCGAGCGCGCCGGGCTCATCGGCGTTTTCGGCCCCACTCGTATGCACTATCCCGAGGCGTTGACCGCCGTGGCGCTGGTGAGTCAGAGCCTGGGGCGTCGCTTGAGCGAGACCTGAGTGTCCCACCGAGCCGCCGAGGACCAGTCCCCGGAATAGAAGTGAGAAGGTTGCATCGTGTCCAGTGACTATTACGAACTGCTGGGTGTCGCGTCCGACGCCTCAGCCGACGAGCTCAAGCGGGCCTACCGACGTCTGGCACGTGAGCTCCATCCCGACACCAATCCCGACCCGACCGCCGAGGAGCGGTTCAAGGAGGTGGCGCGGGCCTACGAGGTCCTCTCGGACCCGGAGACCCGGCGCCGCTACGACACCTTCGGCGCCGAGGGTCTCGGGGGCGGCCGAGGGGGAGGAGACTTCGGCTTCGGCGGCGTGGGCGACATCTTCGAGGCGTTCTTCGGGGGACAGGGCCCGTTCGGCTCCGGGCGGGGACGCCAGGGTGGGGGCGCGTCGGGTCCACCCCGGGGACCCGATCTCGAGGTCCACGTGGAGGTCGAGTTCGAGGAGGCGGTCTTCGGCGGCACCCATGAGGTCAGCGTGCGGGCGCCGGTGGCCTGTGATGTCTGCGATGCGACGGGGGCCAAGCCGGGCACGCAGGCCACCACCTGTGGGGAGTGCCAGGGTGCCGGCCAGGTGCGGCGCGTGCGCCAGTCGATCCTCGGCCAGATGGTCACCGCCGGTGTGTGCCCGCGGTGCAACGGCTCGGGTCAGGTCGTGACCGACCCCTGTGATGCCTGTCGGGGTGAGGGACGTCGAACGGAGGAGCGGACCTACACCATCGAGGTGCCGGCGGGCGTCGACGACGGCTCGACCCTGCGCCTCTCGGGGCGGGGCGGGGCGGGGCCCCGAGGTGGCGGGACCGGCGACCTCTATGTGCAGCTCAGAGTCCGCGATCACGAGCGATTCCTTCGAGCCGGCAGCGATCTCGTCCACGAGCTGCACCTGCCGGTGACGCAGGCCACGTTGGGGACGACCTTGAGCTTCGAGACCCTCGACTCGGTCGAGGAGCTGACCATCGCATCGGGAACGCAGACCGGCAAGGTGGTGCGCCTGCGCGGCAAGGGCGTGCCCCACGTCGATGGCAGGGGTCGGGGCGACCTGTTGGTTCAGGTGATCGTGGATACGCCGACGGACCTGAACGAGGCCGAGGAGGAGCTGTTTCGGCGACTCGCCGAGCTTCGGGGCGACGCGGTGGCGACGGGCGACAAAGGCTTGATGTCGCGCCTGCGAAAGCCGTTCAAATCGTGACTCGGCATCACCCAACCACCGACGCACACCTGGTAGACAGAAGAACGCAATTCGTAGTGTTGAACATCGGTCGCTTGGGGCATAACGTACGGGCCACCGAGGACTATGAGGAGTCGACGTCGTGACAAACATTGAAGATATGGCACTCGAGGCCGATGACCTTTCCTACGCGGCAAAGGTTGGCAAGCGGCTGCGGGCAATCCGCAAGCAGAAGCGGCTGTCGCTGCAAGAGGTTGAGTCCCAGTCCTCCCAGGAGTTCAAGGCGTCGGTGTTGGGCGCGTACGAGCGTGGTGAGCGAGCCATCTCCGTTCCTCGCCTGCAGCGGTTGGCGGCTTTCTACAGCATCCCCGTCGATCAGCTGCTGCCCCGCATGGAGGCTAGGGGTGCTGTCGAGGTCATCGACCTGGGCGAGGAGAAAACCTCGACGACGGTGCCCGGTCCGGTGACGATCGACCTTCGCCGCATCACCGACGCCGCAGCGACGCCCGAGCGCGAGCGTCTCGGGCGCTTCCTGCAGGCGCTGCAACTGCAGCGTGGGGACTTCAACGGACGCATGCTGACCGTGCGTCGCGATGACATCTGGGCATTGGGCGCCATTCTCGACACGCCACCGGCGAAGGCGTCCACGCGTCTCGAGGAGCTCGGCCTTCTCCTCTCCGCCTGACCCCTCGGCCCCCTTCGGGCTCTACATCCACGTTCCCTTCTGCGCCCGGCGCTGCGATTACTGCGCCTTTGCCACCTGGGACGATCGCGAGCACCTGCTCCCGGCCTACGTGGCGGGAGTGGTGGCCGAGATGCGGGCGGCGGCACGGGTCGGGCTTCCGGCGGCGACCAGCGTCTTCTTCGGCGGGGGCACCCCGTCGCTGCTGTCCGACGGACAGATGGGGGCGATCCTGGAACAGGTTCAGCTCGCCGAGGGCGCCGAGGTCACCGTCGAGTGCAACCCCGACGATGTCTCGGTCGAGCGGTTGGCGGGCTATCGCCGGGAGGGGGTGACCCGCATCTCGCTCGGGGTTCAGTCGATGGTTCCCCACGTGCTTGTGGCGCTGGGACGCCTCCACGACATCGACAATGTCAAGGCCGCCGTGGACGCCATCCATCAGGTGGGCTTCGACTCGTTCAACCTGGATCTCATCTATGGAACGGTGGGGGAGAGCCCTGAGGACTGGGCACGGAGCGTTCACGCGGCGCTTGCTCTCGATCCGCCGCACGTGAGTGCCTATGGGCTGACGGTCGAGGCCGGCACGCCACTTGCGAACGACCCGGGTCGCGCGCCCGACGACGACGACCAGGCCGACAAGTACAACGTCGCCGATGCCCTGCTGGGAGAGGCAGGCCTGGTCAACTACGAGATCTCCAACTGGGCCGTTCCCGGTCAGGAGTGTCGCCACAATCTCCTGTACTGGTCACAGGGGGACTACCGAGGGTTCGGATGTGCCGCCCACTCGCACGAGAGGGGTAGACGGTGGTGGAACGTGCGCACCCCCGAGCGATACCTGGCATTGGTGGAGGCGGGGGAATCGGCCGAGGGCGGCGCCGAGGTCCTCGATGAGCCTGAACGTGCGATCGAGGCGCTTCAGCTCGCGCTTCGCACCCGAGAGGGTGTGCCGACCTGGGCGCTTCCAGCCGACGACATCGCCGAGGGCGGCGTGCTCGGCGGCCTCGTGGTGACCCGCGGCGATCGGCTGGTGCTGACGCAGAAGGGCCGTCTGTTGGCGAACGAGGTGGCGCTCGCGCTCATGGTCGGCGGTGATCCGGTTCCAAGTGGATTGGACGAGACAGGTAGCTGATTCTGTATCATCGGGGCACTTCGGGGGGAGAGCTCCTCCCTCCTGGATCCGAAAGGGACGTCATGGCAATGCTCCCCCTGGAAGAGGGCTATTTCACGGTGCCCGAGAAGGAAGGTGAGCGTCCTCGCCTTCTCGGCTCCTACAGTCCTGCGGCCGACACCTACTTCTTTCCACGTCGCAAGCGGTGTCCCATCACCGAGCAGCCGGTCAATGACGTCGAGCTCTCGTCCGAGGGCACCTTGTACTCGTGGACCTTTGTGGTCTCGCCCTGGATGGGCAAGGGCAAGTTCGCCGACGGCGTCCAAGGTCACGGCGTGGGCCAGATCGACCTACCCGAGGGTGTTCGGGTGCAGGGCGTGATCGAGGGCGACATGGGCGACTGGGAATGCGGCATGGCCATGGGTCTCGACCTCATGCCCATCATGAAGGACGGCGACGGCAACGATCTGTGCACGTTCCGATTCGTTCCCCTTGAAGGACCCGCCGGCACGAAGGAGGTCTCGGCATGATCGACGACGTGTACGTGATCGGTGTGGGCATGGCCCCGTTCAACCAGGATGGCACCCCGGTGCGCGACATGGCCTACGACGCGGGGATCGCCGCCCTGAGCGATGCGGGCATCCCTTTCAGGGACGTCGACTATCTCTACAACGGCTACATCGGCCCTTACGGGCTCGAAGGGGTTTCGATCGCCAAGGAGTTCGGACTCACCGGTGTGCCGGTGGTCCACGTCGAGAATGCCTCGGCGACCGGTTCGACCGCCTTTCGTGAAGCCGTCCTGTCGGTTGCCGGTGGTCACTCGGAAGTGGCGATGGCGCTCGGTTTCGACGACATGAACCGCATGGTCAAGTCGATGGCGGCGAGCATGGGCAAGCCCGGTGTGGAGACGATCCTGTTGCCGGCGGCCTTCTTTGCCATGTGGGCCGTACGGCGCATGCACGACTACGGCACGACCGTCGAGACGTTCGCCGAGATCGCGGCGAAGAACTGGAACCATGCGCGCCTGAACCCGTACGCGCAGCGTCGGGCCGATCACGAGGTCACGGCCGAGGAAGTTCTGGCCTCGAGGATGATCTCGTACCCGCACACCTCGAAGATGGCGTGCGCGGCGGGCGGCGGCGCAGCGGCGGCCATCGTGGCGACCCGTGAGGTGGCCGAGCGACTGGCCAACGGACGTCCACTGGTCAAGGTTGTCGCCTCGCAACTCGAGTCGGAGCGCTACACCCAGGGCCACGTCTTCATGGGCGCGGTCGTCGGGCCCAGTGAGTTGACCCGCACCACCTCGCACGCTGCCTACGAGGAGGCCGGTCTCGGGCCGGCAGACCTCGACTTCGTGCACGTGCACGACGCCTTCCCCATCGAGGAGCTCATGTACTACGAGCTGCTCGGCATCTGCGGCGACGGCGAGGGCGACAAGCTCGTCGCCGAGGGCGCAACCAGGATCGGTGGGCGCATCCCCTTCTCGACCGACGGTGGACTCACCGCCCGTGGTCACCCCGGAGGCCCGACCGGACTGGCGCAGGTGTGGGATGCGACCCAGCAACTCCGAGCCGAGGCAGGCCCCCGCCAGGTGGAAGGGGCCCGCACCGGACTGGTGCACATGATGGGCGCCGGCTCGGTCTGCGTGGTGCACATCCTCCAACGCGAGGACTGAGCCGGACACGTTCGGGCGTCACGACGGACGAGACGAGGCGCCGAGCCTTGACGCTCGGCGCCCTCGTGCTTGGCGAGCGTTCGGTGACGATGGCGAAGCCTGTGGTGTCTGCTTCCCATCCGGTTGACGGATGGCGAGCGGGCTGCGCCATCGGCGAGCTTCGGCTGCCCATGGGCTAACCTTCGCGGGCGTTGGCGCCGAGAGCGATCACACTCCGCCAATATTTTACGAAATGCGCGCGGAAACATGACGGTTGGGTTAAGGTTCGCTCGGCAAGGTTGATCGAACGATCACGCCGGGAAAAGTGGTCCAGGTGTGGCGGTCCCGAAAGGCGGAGGTACGCGTGAGGAGATTGCACAGGCATCGCCGCATGGCACGTGCGTTGGTTGCCGGAGCGCTCGCTTCGGGTGGTGTCGTTCTTCCGGCCGTGGCAGTCGGCGCCTCGGCGTCGGGGAACCCCGTCGGCTACCTCGACACGGCGACCCGGGTGTCGGGTGGCCTGCGTGTGACCGGCTGGGCGATCGACCCGAACACGACCGCGTCGGTCGAGGTGCATGTCTACGTCGATGGGAGGGGGGTTCCCCTGGGCCAGGCGAGTGCTCCGCGCGGCGATGTGGCGGGCGCCTACCCCGGTTACGGCGCGGCGCATGGCTTTGACGTTGTCGTGCCCCTTGGTTCCCAAGTCTGTGCCTACGGCATCAACCAGGGGCCGGGCGCGAACGCGCTGCTCGGCTGCAGGTCGGTCCCCGTCGACCCGTTCGGTCTTCTCGACGCGGTCACCAGAGCGGCGGATGGCGTGCATGCGGCCGGCTGGGCAATCGACCCCGACACGGGAGCGCCCATCGATGTGCACCTCTACGTCGACAATCGCCTTGCCGCATCAGGGCAGGCTGCGGCTGGTCGTGAGGACGTGGCAGCCACGGTCCCCGGTTACGGGTCCGCCCACGGCTTCGACATGGTCGTTCCCGAGGGCTCTCAGGTCTGTGCCTACGGGATCAACCAGGGATTGGGCGGCAATGCCCTGCTGGGGTGCGGTCAGGTTCCGCCCCTGGCGGGCGCTCCCTCGAGCGGCGCACCGAGCGCAACGACGTCCGCATCGGCAGGCGTCGATTGGATGGTGGAGGACCTTCTGACCCGTATCAATGACGAGCGAGCGACGCGAGGCGTCGCCCCGATGGCCTGGGATGAAGGCCTCGCCCGAGGTGCTCGCGACTGGGCCGAGGAGATGAGCCGATCCGGGATGCGTCACAGTCCGGGCGCCGGCGGGGACTACGGCGAAAACGTGCAGTATCGGTCCAAGGCCACCTCAGGTGCCTTGCACATGACGTGGATGAGCTCCGACCCCCACCGCGACAACATCGTGTGGGCGGCCTACGGCGCCGTCGGCGTCGGCATCTACTGCGCCCCCGACGGCGTGGTGTGGGCTGTCGAGCGATTCGGCCGGATCGATCCCGCACAGCAGACGCCCGTGGGTTCATCGCCCGATCCCATCGCTCACGGCGACCAGGGCGGTCCCGCCTGCTGAGCGTTTGAGAGTTGGGTGTCGGGTCGAGCTGAGCGGCTGACCGGGTCAGGGGCCGCGGAGGGATTCCGGGTAGGGATTCCGGTGGGATCTCGGCGATGGCCTTCGACGTGGCACCCACATCGAAGGTCTGCATCCCGCCGGGAACGGCCCGCGAGAAGATGGTGTCCACACGGCCGGTCACGGTCACGGTCACCTCGTTGCCGTTGACGGCGGTGTCGACCGAGAGGTCGTGGACGCCGGAAGGTTGCAGGCCCTCAATCGTCTTCTGGGCGATGGCCGAAGCCTGCGCCGCATCGAGAGCGACCACGGAGCCCTGGTAGAAGGTCTGCTCGCCCAAGGCGGAGGCTGCGTTGTTGGCTGCTGCAGCGGAGGCGTTGGCCAGGGCGCGCTCGCCCATGAAGGCGATGGCGTGATCGACGGCGAGCGCGCCGAGGATGATGAAGACCAGCACGGCAGCGGGCATGAGGATGAGGACGCTCCCACCCTCTTGTGGCGACGATGGAAGCCCTTTGCGGGTCACCGGCATGGCGTGTCCGTCGGCGACTCGATCGAGGGCACGCCGCTTCGATAGGGGTCGACCACCTCACTGTGGCTCGCTCGAACGGTGATGGCTCCCGGTCCCAGATCCTTCACCCATGGCAGCGAGATGGTGGGGACGGGATAGGAGACCTCGAAGGTGATCGGTGCGCAGCGTGCATAGGTCGCGGCACCTCGGTTCTGCAGGGTCATCTTCGAGGCGTCGCGGCCGTGGCCGGTGAAGGCGGCCTCCGCAGCCAGTTGCGCATCCCGGGATGCGTCGTCGGCGGTGGGGCCGGATGACTCGACATAGGCGCGGGTTGCCTCGCGCACCGCGGCGTATGCCGCAATCTTGGCGTCGATGACGCCCCAGGCATTTGCCAACAGGAGCGAGCCGATCACGAACACCAGCACGCCGAAGGGAAGGGCCTCGGCGCCGCCGGCGAAGCCGGACTCGTCGATGCATCTGCCTCGAAGGCAGGCCGCCGGCGATCGCCGATTCATCGAACGCGTTCCATGCGGACGCGAAGCGTCCGATCGACATGTTGGTAGGGCATCGGAACGATGGCCAACAGATTGGTGGGATGGTCGGCGATCACTCGCAGCTCCACGCGGTCGGGTTCGGGGTCGCCATCGGTGTCGAGGTAGTTCCAGATGAATCGCAGGCTTCCCGCCCTCGTGTAGTGGTCGAGCATGCGCCGAGCCTGTCCTTCTGCATGGGCCTCGGCATCGGGGCCGCCTCCGCGGCCGGCGACGAGCCGGGCCGCGTCGAAGCCCACGGCGGTCACCGTGGTGGTGGCGTAGAGGTTGAGCACGAGGTGGACGGCCAGGAAGAGGAGGACCAGGAACACCGTGACCCCGGTGATCGAACCGATGAGGCCGCTGCCATCCTCGTTGCCCGGCGAGGATCGCACGATGGTCAACTCCCGATCTGCTCCACGTTGTCGCTGATCTTGGTGCTCGCGTCGTCGAAGACCGTCTTGAACGCGACCCACATGGACAGACCGATGAGCGCCATGATCAGCACCGCGATGGCGGTGGAGATCACGCCTTCGCCCGCCTGGTCGACAAGCCGGGATCGAAGCCGGCTGCTCCGACGCTCCGGTGTGACCGGGGTTTCCGTGCAGATCGAATCGCTGTGGACGTGAGATTGCATTGACTGCTCCTTGGTTTCCATTGACGTTGCCTTTCTGGTTGACTTCCGGCTCATCGACTCGGTCAGGCGCCGAACATGCGAAGAGCCTCGATGAACGGGATCGCCATGAACAGGACGCCCGGGATCAACGTGGCAACGGTGACGGGGATCCACACCTGTTGCTCACGTCGCTCGGCGATCTCGATGAGCTCCCGCTGCATGTCACGACGGATGGATCGGGCCTCCTCGGCGACGAGACGACCGAGGTCACTCGTGTCGCGATTGAGCGCGAGGACGGGCACCAGACGATCAAGCGCATCGACCTTGGCGATCATGGCCCACTCGCGAAGCGCCTCGGTCTCCGAGAGGCCCTGACCGATGCGATTGCAGACGCGCTCGAGATCAGTGGCGCATGCTCCCGTGCTGCGACGGGAAAGCCGACTCAGAGCCGAGGACATCGACCATCCTGCCGAGAGGAGCAGGGCCAGTTGCTCCGCGACGACCGGCAGCTCCAGGAACAAACGACGTTGTCGCCGCTCGGAGGCCTTGGCGAGACGCTGTTCCTGGACGAGCAGGGTGAGGATGGGACCGGCGAGCAGGAATGCCAGCCCGACCGGGCTGGGTGGTCGAAGCGCCAGTACGACAAGGGCGGCAATGCCGAGACCGAGGACGCTGTAGCCCACCTGGCGCACCCGAAATGTCGTGGCGTCCACGGGCGCATGGATCCTCGTGAGGCGCAGATCGAGGTCTTCGGTGATGCCGACAACCCGCGCGAGGCGCGAGCCGATCAGGTTCGAGGTCGGTGCGATGGCATCACGAAACGAGGCCACCGAGAAGATCCCCGTCCTGCCGGGACCAGCCATGCCGCCCGGTCCGTAGGGACGGAGGCGATCGGACAGGGAGGGGCGCGAGAAGACCCGGAGCTCCGACAGAGCGAGGGTGGCCCCGATCCACAACAAGAGCCCGCAGAGGGCCACGACACGGGTCATGGCCTGAGCCCCCAGCACCGGGTCGGTCGATCAGACACCATCGAACACCCGCTGCTCGTCGGGAAGTCGCATGATGCGCCCGGCCCACAACCAGCATGCCGCCATGATGGCCAGCCCGACCAACACCAGGAACTGACCGGTGGCGCCCGCGTATGCCGCGCGCCCCTGACCGATGCTCAACCCGATCATGGCCATGCCCAGCGGCACGATCAGGACGAACTTGCGGGCGAAACGGGCCCCGGCCTGACGGGAGCGGGCATCCTTGCGTCCCTGCACGTCGATGATGCGATCGTCGACGAGGGCAGTCAGGCAGCGATCGATGTCGTTGCCGCCGATCTGATGGGCGATCAGCAAGGTTTCGCAGACAGCGTCGGCGGTCGCGTCCGCCAGTCGATCCTTGAGCACGGCGATCGTGCGTGAGAAGTCGGTCGACAGAAGCCATTCCCGATGGGCCGCCTCGAAGGCTCCACGCATGTCCTCAGGGGCACGGGCGCCGACCTCGAACAACGCCTGGGGAACAGACCGCCCAAGTGAGACGGTCGTCAGGCGGATCTCCTCGATGAGTCGGGGCCATGCCTCCCGAGCCTCGTTGCGCCGCTGCTCGCGACGGGCTCGCGCCGCGGCCACGGGAAAGGTGGTCGCGAAGGAACCGCCCGCCAGCGAGGGAACGATGCCTCCGAAGACCGCCTGGGTGAGAACGGCTCCGACGACGAAGAGCATGAGGCCCGCTCCGAACAGTTCCTGGGGCCGCGTGTCCTCCAGGCCGGCTTGAACCATCCACGACCGGAGGTGATGGCCGGGAGGGCGTCGGCCGCGAACCGACGGGCCTGGCCCGATGCCGCGCCAATGGAACGCGGTGGCGGTGTAGATGAGGTGGATGCCGTAGGCGCCGGCGAGCGTGACCAGGAGGGCGATCATGGAGCGAAGCCCTTCCTGTCGGCGGGGGGTCGTGTTCCGGAGGCATCGAGCAGCGCTCGAAGGTCGTAGCCCACCTCCTCGAAGGGACGTTGACAGCGCACCGGGAGGTCGCCCGTCCAGGCCAGGGGAGCGTCCCAGCGGGTGCGGTTGAAAAGCTCCGTGACGGTGAACGCCGTTCCCTCCGGTCCGGTCTGCAGGTCCTCCACGGCAATGATCTCGGTGACCCGCGGCTTGCCGCGCACTCGAGCGCAATGGACGACCAGATCGATGGATTCACTCACCAGTGCGTTCAGGGCCGAGAGGGGAAGAGCCGAGGAGGTTTCGGCGAGCTGGCAGATGAACCGCAACCGTGTCAGGGCCTGGCGAGCGGACCCCGCGTGAATGGTCGTGTATCCCTTGACGCCCGAGGAGAGCGTCAACAACAGCGGTAGTGCCTCTCGATCGCGGACCTCCCCGACGACGGCGACATCGGGCGCCATGCGCAGGAACCCCGAGACCAGTCGGCGCAGGTCGATCTCCGCTCGATCCGATCGAGCGGGGCGCGTCTGCATGGCTGCGACGTTGGGCAGTGGCACGTCGACCTCGAAGACCTCCTCGGCGCTGACCACACGCAGGGACGGGTCGAGCTCGGCGGTGCAGCACGACAGGAGCGTCGTCTTTCCCGATCCGGGAGCGCCGGCGAAGATGATGGATTGACGCGAACGTGTTGCGGCACGGAGGAACGCCGCGGGTGCCGGTTCGAGCATGCCGAGCTCCACGAGGTCATCCAGGGAGCGGTACGCGACACCCGTGAACTTGCGGATGTTGACGAGCACGTGGCCGTCACGTCCGACGTCGCCATGGACGATGTGAAGGCGAGACCCGTTGTCGAGCTGAGCATCCTGGAGGCCCTCGGCGGCATCGAGCTTGCGGTGTGACCCCGACGCGTCGTCGAGGATCTTCGTCAGGGTTCGAAGGACGTGCTCGTTGTCGTGAAAGACCTCGTCGTGGTAGCCGGAGACGCCGGCGTGTCGTTTGGCGAAGATGGCGTCCGGAGCGTTGATCATGATCTCCCAGACGTCGTCGTCGGCCAGGAGAGGTTCGAGCGGGCCGTATCCCGTGAGGTTGCGCAGCGCCCGGTCAGCGACGATGTCGGGGTTGGCGAGATCGAAGGACCGCAGCCCTCGTTGGTGATCGGCGTTCCAGCGGGAGATCTCGTCCGCGATGAGCCGGCGCAGGGCAGCCATGCCCGACTCGCCGCGGACATCGAGTGCGAGATCCTTGCCGAGTGCCTGGACACGGGATTCGATCTCCGCGAGGGGAGACGACGATTCGAGGCCGTCCATCAACTTGGCCCCTCCTCGTTCCATGTCCCGAGGGACCCCGGCGCCACGAGCTGGGGCTCGTGATCGATCGAATCGGGGTTCGGCCCGAGCCGATCGATGAGCGCCCGGTAGGCGCCGGTCATGAGGGAGGGAAGCGGGGCGGGGAGGCTCACCACGTCTCGCAACGCCGGCTCCACGTGGCGCGAGGGAACGAACACCGGTGAGGCCATCGGCAGGTCGACCACGACCATGGCCGTCAGCTCGGCGATTCCCTTGTTGATCCGGGCCCTCGTCCCCGGTCGCCCCGGCGCCTCGTTGATCACCGGGATGACGCGGCTGGGTGAGACTCCGGCTCCGACCAGGTCGCTGATCACCCGCACCTGGGCGTGCATGCCCTTGACACCTGGACGTCCGACCACGAAGACGACATCGGCATGGATGGCGCTGTGGCGGGCCATGAGGTTCCGCTCGTCGACATCGACCGATCCCGTTGTGCCCGCACCCTCGAAGTCCGCCGTGATGTCGCAGACGAGGACGTCGAAGGCCCTTCGGAGTGAGTCGAAGGCAGCCTGGAACGCATGGGGTCGGATCGAGGGCCAATGGCGGGCCTGGCGCAGGCCGAGCAGGAGTTGATAACGCCGCTCGACGACCTCGAAGGTGAGGGCACGTACGTCGTTGGTCGAGGGAACACCGATGCGATGAGCCTCCACGAGCTCCTGGATGCCGGGGACCACGTCACGAACGTCGTGCAGCATCGCCTGTTCGCCATGGAGCGCCAGATCGGCAAGGAGGACCCGCCCGGCGTGTCGGGCCGTCCGGCCGAGCCCCTCGGTGAGTGCTGCGGCAAGGGTTGACACCCCGGTGCCGCCTGGTCCACACACGACGGCGACCTCACCCGGTGCGAGCGACCGGGTGATGTCGAGGTCGACCTCGGTTGCCGTCCGGAGCGTGGACGCGACCACTCCGACCATCTCTGCATGGGTGACCAGCGCGTCCAACAGCGCCTCACGTTCGAGCGTGGTCGACAGCACTGCCGTTGCGCCGAGCTCGACCCAGTCCCTGGGGCGACGACCGTCGTCGATGATGAGGACCGCACAGCCGACGTCCCGTGCGGCTTCGAGAAGCTCGCGGTCGACGACGGGCAGGCTGCCGTCCAGGAGAACGGCGGAGAAGGTGCGGTTTCCCGCAAGGCGGGCTCGCAGCTCCTCGACCGACACGCACTTGACGAACTCCGCAGGGATGGCGGCTGACGTGGTCCAGTGGCTGACGGAGCGGAACCACGATGCGCGCGGCCGGGCAAGCCCCAGAAGGACGTAACGATGACCGGCGTTCACGTGTCCTTGCCCGTCGCGTGCGAGGAGCGGAGCGTGTCGTCATCGCTCCAGCCCAGACCGGTGACGCGGGCGACCGTCACGGTGCCCGCGGCCGCAGCCTCGGCGAGGCGCTCGAGCTCCTCGGGAGCGACGGCGAGGACGAGGGTCATCGCCCCGCTGCTCCCGACCGTTCGATCGCCTGCGTCGACGCGCACCACGCGGGCGCCCGAGCTGATCGTGGTGACCTGGGGAGCGCCGGCGGCGGTCGAGGTGAGCAGGACATCGACGCGCTCGCCCGGCAGGAGCCGTCCTCCAAGGGCGTTCGCCGGATGGACGGGAATCGAGATCTGGGCAAGTTGTGGACTGCCGTCAGGCTTCACCACGCCGCTGCGCCAGATGAGCTGACCGGCGAGGACCGGCGCCAGCGTCGTTGTGCCGACCAGTGCATCGGGCGACGAGACGGCGAGCCGGCGAAGCTCGTCGGTCAGGTCCAGGGCCACCACGGACAGGTCGGAGCGGCGGAGATGCTCGCCGGCGGCGATGTCGCGATTCGCCGTGACATACGAACGTTCCCGCCCCCCCGAGGCTCCCTGATAGGCCGAGAAGATGCCCACTGCACCCGCTGCGACGAGAAAGCCTCCGACGACCGCTCGTCCGCTCGGCAGCCCACGCCGACGGTGAACCCGGCGGGCCTCAGGTGGGGACGCTGCCGGCGAGGGTGTCGTGGAACGAGATGAGTGTGAAAGCACAGAAACCATTGAAGATTGCGCATCCTTCGTGATGGACTACCACGTAGTGTGAGGGAAAGCCCGTCGAGTGGCCAAATTGAGAAGTCATGAAACACCATGAACACTCGGCAAAAGCGTTAGGCTGTTCGGGTGAGCACCACCGAGCAGAACGACGAGATCGTCTGGATGACCACCCAGGAGGCCGCCCGCCGGATGGGCGTGACGCCTCGGACGCTGTATCGCTTCATCGACGAAGGCGGTATTCCCGCCTACAAGATGGGTCGGGTTTTCCGGGTTCAGAAGGCCGATGTCGACGCCTACATCGCCAACGCGCTCATCGAGCCCGGGTCCCTTGGTCATCTGCTCGCCGAGCGAAAGAGCGCCTCGGCGACCACGGCCGACGACACGTAGCACGCGCTCGAACCGTCGTCTTCCAGTTGCATCGTCACCACGTCGACGCCCACCGCGCAGAGGTGGCCACTAACTTGTTCGCCGGAGGCGAGGGTGAGCGTCACCCAGGGTCGGTCCTCGGCTGCGGCATCGAGGAACTCGCGGAACAGCAGGTCGAGGGTTCCCTCTCTTCCACCCGAGGCGGGGCCGTGGCGCCCGTCCGCTTGGGGCCTGACCGTCGTCACCTCGCCGAGCGCGCAGTAGATGTGGGTGCCGGCTCGGGTTGAGAGGGCGACGAAGTCACGACCCACCGAGCGGATGACGCCGGAGTGCGTGTTGCCCGCCCTGGTCCTGATGGCGACCGGCGACTGCTGCTCCGCGAGGTCGAGCAGTGTTCCCTCGAGCGTTGCCTCTGCCTGAGCCTGTTGGCGGAGCCATTGGGAGCGCGTTCGGAGCCGATGGATCTCGTTGGTTCGCTCGTCGTCGAGAAACGACAGCAACGGGTCAAAGGCCATGAAGGGGAATGTTCCACGCCCGCGACCGTCCCTCCTCCCTCGTTCAAGTAGAGAACTTTCAATGTATCCAATTGTATTTCAGCTCATCTTCATGCAAGATGGTTGGCATGTCAGTCACGACCCACGTCGCGACCGTGGATCAACGGGCGGTCTTCATCAAGCGGGCCTCTTCCGGTGCATCGGCAGCTCGCCTGGCGCGCGAGGCCGAGATGTTGGCGCACGCTGCGGGTCAGGGCGTGGTGGAGATGGTCGAGTTCCGTTCGGATGCCGGTGGGGCCGCATTGGTCACCTGTTTCGTCGGCGGCGGGTCGCTGGCCGAGTTGGCATGCCGCGGCCGAGTGGACCCGGAGGTCGTGGCAAACGTGGCGGCGACGCTTTGTGAGACCTTGGCATCAGCGCATGACCGTGGGCTGGTCCACGGTCGTGTCAGCGCAGAACATGTGCTTGCGCCGACATCGGTCTCGCCTGTCCTGTGCGGATGGGCCGAGGCAGCAATGATCGGCGGCGCGACCTCGGGCGCGACGTCGCACGACAGGGCCGTGCGTGACGACGTTTTGGGCGTGGCGATGCTGGTGATCGAGTTGCTGGGTGAGTCGACGGGCGCCCTGGCTCGTCAACTGCGCGCGGTGGCTCGGCGGGTGCCCCCCGAAACACCCTCGGGTCTGTCCGCAGGTGCCTCGCTCTCCATGGGGACGATGGCCGGAGCGTTTCGTGCCCTGGCCCCGCTCGAGGCGGTGCCGGGTCCCGGGAACATGCCGGCCACGGTTCTCCTGGGCCGAGCGATCCACGGAAAGCGCACGGCGCGCCGGAGCGGGCCCCGACGCGCCGTCTCCGGTTGGCGCGGGTTCGATCGGTCGACGATCAGCGGTGCTCCATTGCGCCTGGCGGGTGTCGCGGCGTTGCTCGTCGGCATGGTGGTCGGGATGGTCGGGGTGTTCCACGAGTTGGGCACATCGGAGGCTCCCGCCTCCCTCTCCGCGGGTACGCCCGTGGGCGCCGACGACTGCGGTCCCCGGATGTCGTCGACCCGCCTCCTCGCCGACGTGGACGGCGACGGCTGTGTCGAGCCGATCCGGTTGGAAGGAGGCGTTGCACAGGCCGGCGGTGTGTCATGGCGCATCGGCGCAGAGGGCGACCTTGTGGTGATCGGCGACTGGGACGGCGACGGCACGGCGACCCCGGGCCTTGTGCGATCCACCACGGGAGAGGTCTGGATCTTTCGGGGTTGGGCCCGAGACGGCGAGCAGCTGCCGGCGGAGCGCGTTGCGACCCAGCCGATCGCCCGGGCGCGAACAGCGACGGTCATCGAGCATGAACCTGGTGACCACGACGCCATCGAGGTGACCGACGCCGAGGGAGCGCACCACGTGGTCCTTCCGTGACGGTGGGCCGACCTGAGGGGGCCGACCTGAGGGGGCCGGAGGAGCTGACGGGAGGAGCTGACGGGAGGAGCTGACGGGAGGAGCTGGTGGAAGCGCCCCGAGCCGAGCTGCACGCCCGATGGCTACGCCTTGACGGAGGTGTTGCAGAGATCCTCTGCCCAGATCACCGATTGCACGTAGGTCCGTGCCGTGAGCTCGGCGGGTATGGCCAGATCGTCCGCCTTCTCGGGCTCGCCGTGCTCGTAGGCGACGACTGCGTCCAGCAACGTGCCCAACTCGCCACTGCGGTGGACAAGGGCGGCCCGCACCTCTGCAGTGAGGGGGAGCTGCTCGACGAGGGTGGCCATGGGTGCGTCCAACAGCGCATCGAGCACCGACAGCATGCCCACGGTGAACGACGCACGGCGATCGAGGTTGAGCTGGTCGGCGAGTTGCTCGGCCATCTTGCCTCGAATGAGCGCCACGGTCGTCAGCTCATGGGGCTTGTTGTCGATGGTCGTGAAGGCGACCAACACGGCGAGGTTGTTGACCGCGTTGAGGCCGAGCAGGACCAGCGCCTCTCGAATGTCCTGCACCTGTTTGGGCAGCGAGAAGAAGCCGGAGTTCGCCAGACGAAGGGTCCGGTACGTCAACCCCACATCTTGGCTGATGATGTCACCCAGATGTTCGATGTCGCTCGAGGGTGAGCTCAGCTCCACCAGCAGTTGGAGAACCGCAAGGCGATTGCTGGTGATTCGATGCGAGGAGAGGATCTGTGGCCTGGTGAAGAAGTAGCCCTGGAAGAGATCGAAGCCCAGGGCATGGCAGATCGCGTAGTCCTCCGGGGTTTCGACCTTCTCCGCCAACAGGAGGGCGCCCCTTGCCTTGAGACGATCCACGAGACCGCTCAGGTCCTTCGGTGGACACAGGGGCAGGTCGACCTTGACGATCGCCGACTGCTCGACGAGGCCGTTGTGCAGGCTGTTCAACGAGAAGTCGTCGAGGGCGAAGCGGTAACCCTCCCGGTGGATGTCGAGCAACTTGTTCAACAACAGGTCGTCCACCTGTTCGTTCTCGAGCAGCTCGAGAACGACACGATGAGGTGGGAGCGCTCGATACAGGCCGTCGAGCAGGAACGAGCGCGTGACGTTGATGAAGGCGAGGCCGCCGCTCGTCAACTGGTCGATACCCATCTCCACCAGTGCGTTGGAGGCAACCTGGCGTGTGGCATCGTCCGCGTCCTCGAAGTTCGCTGCATTCGACATGCTGTCGCGATAGAGCAGTTCGTAGCCGATGACGTTGCGGACACGATCGAAGATGGGTTGTCTTCCGAGAAAGATGCGTTCGCTCACAGTGCTGGATCTATCGTCACGACGCTGAGCCGGCCTTAACACTTTCCGGCGACTTCAGCGTTGAGCGGAGATCTTCGGCCCAGGCGACGGCAACGAGGTAGGCGTCTGCCATCGGCTGGAGGGAGATGGCGCCTTCCTCCACGCCTGCAAGATCGCCGTGCTCGTAGGCGATGGCGGCGTCGAGCAGTTGACCGAGACGGCCGGACCGATGGATCAGGGCCTGGGCCACCTCGTCGCTGAGCGAAAGGTGATCGATGATCGACGCCATCGGGGCGTCGAGCAGGGAATCGAGGAGCGAGAGCATCCCGACGGTGAAGGCCGACATCGGGCTCACCCCATGGGAGCGGGCCAGTTGTTCGCAGGTCTTTGCACGAATGAGTGAGATGACGGTGAGCTCGGAGCACTCGTTGTCGATGTCGCTCAGCGCAAGCATCAGGAGGATCTCCCGAACCTTGTCCAGGCCGAGCATGACGAGCGCCTGACGCACGCCCTGGACCTTGGAGGGCAGTCCGGTGGCGGCGGAGTTGACCAGGGTCAAGGTGCGATACGTGAGGCCGATGTCCGTGCTGATGGCGGCATCGAGCTCGCGGAAGGTCACGTTGGGCCGGTCGAGTTGCGACGCGAGATGCAACGTGGCGAGTCGGTTGGCCGTGACGCGTCTGCCCTCCATGACCTGGGGACGCGAAACCAGATATCCCTGAAACAGGTCGAAGCCGAGATCGTGGCATTCCACGAACATCGAAGCGGTCTCCACCTTTTCGGCCAACAGGAGCGGGCCCCGGCCCTGGAGGTGGGAAACCAGGTCCTTGAGGCGCCCGGGCGGGCACTGCATCAGGTCGACCTTGACGATGTTCGCCAACTCGACGAGGTCGTCATGCGCGAATGTGAGCGAGAAGTCGTCCAGGGCAAGCCGATAGCCCTCGGCCTTCACGGTGTGCAGGACGTCGACCAGCTCGGGGGTGACGATCTCGGTCTCCAGCAGTTCCAGCACGACTCGTTCACGGGGCATCGAGCGGTGCAGGCCGTTGGCCAGGAACGCCCCGGTCACATTGATGAAGGCGGGAAGATCACCCGTGAGGCGGCGCAGGCCCATGTTGGAGAACGCCACGCTCACCACCTCCCGAGTGGCGTCGTCCGGGTCGATGAACGACGCCCTGTTCGCTGCGCTGTCGCGGTACAGCAGCTCGTAGCCGATGACATCGCCCGAGCGATTGATCACAGGTTGCCGGGCGAGATAGAGGGCGTTGTCCATAGCGTTGTGGGGCCCGATCGGCATCGTCGGGACGTATCTGAGGCATTTTTCCGCCGGTTCGGTGCGAACCGGTCCAGACAGGTCGGTACCGGGCCGTCCATCATGGAATGACATGGATTTGGCCATGATGGATCTCGATGGCACCATAAATGTTGTGAGAGGATTCGAAGACGTGCCTTCCCAGTCCCCGGTCGCACCTCGCGCGTGGGTTCAATGGTCACTTCTGGTGGTTTGGGTCGCCGGCCTGGCCGCGATCGTCACCGGCCTCGCCGGCGTCGGTGCCCAATTGGCGCCGCCACCCGATCTCCTCGAACCGGGTACCTGGTATGCATGGGTGTCGGGCCGAACGGCGCTCGACGCCTTCTTTGCCCTGGCTCGTCTGATCGTTCTTGGCCTGGGTGTCCACCTGCTGATCTCCTCGATCCTCGTCGTGGCCGCGCAGCTGCGACCTCGGGGGCTGTGCGCCCGCGTCGTCGGGCGTGTGGCGCTGCCACTCCTGCAGCGCAGCATCCGTTCGATGATGGGCGTGGGCTTGCTCGGGGTGACCACGGTGGGTCCGGTTCTGACGGGTGCATCGCCGTCGGCAGGCGCAACGACGGTCGATGTGGCGACTGCGCACCGGGTCCCGACGCCGGAGGTGACCTCGCCCGAGGTAGCGCCTCCGATCATGGCTCGACTTCACGATTCCCGGGTCGACACCGCGCCGGTGCCGACGACGAGTCCCACGACGACGGTGCCGACGACGAGTCCCACGACGACGGTGCCGACGACGACGAGTCCCACGACGACGGTGCTCAGGGCCGACCCGTCCGTGCCGGTGACGGGTGAGGATACGCCGCCGGCGACGGGTGGGAGCGAGTGGACCGTGCGGCCCGGCGATCATCTTTGGGGGATCGCCGAATCCGTGATGGCCGAACACGGCTTCCACCGTGCTTCGGAAGCCGACATCGCTCGCTACTGGGCAGCCTTGATCGCCGCCAACCGTGATCGATTGGCCGACGCGGCGAACCCCGATCTGATCTTCACCGATCAGGTTCTGCTCGTTCCTGCGCCCGTCGGCTCGTCGCGCTGACTACGGTCATGGGGATGAGCAACTGCTTGTTCTGTCGCATCGTGACCGAGGAGCTGCCTGCTGATGTCGTGGCGACCGGTCGGCAAACGCTGGCCTTTCGCGACATCAACCCGGTCGCCCCGTCTCACGTCCTTGTCATTCCCCGGGATCACATCACCAATGCCTCCGATGTCCAGGCCCATCACGGCGAACTCCTGGCGGAGATGGTCATGCTCGCACAGCAGGTGGCTGTTGCGGAGGGCATTCACGAAAGCGGCTATCGGCTCGTGTTCAACATCGGCAACGACGCCGGGAACCTCGTCCCCCATCTTCACCTCCATGTCATCGGGGGACGTCCGATGACCTGGCCGCCCGGGTAACCTGAGTCCAGAACGCCCGTGACTCCTTCCAACGCCAAGATCCTCATACCCGAGAACCGTTTCATGGTGGGCCTTCTCGGCGAGCGCGATGAGTTGCTGCACCTCATCGAACGAGCCTTCGTTGGCACCGATATCCACGTTCGTGGCAACGAGGTCCGCGTGGTGGGGCCTGATCAGGAGGTCGTCGGGCGGGTTTTCGCCGAGCTGTTGGCCCTCCTGGAGGCGGGCGAACGTCTCGATACGACGAATGTCGGGCGGGCCATCGACATGGTCCGACTCGACGAGAGGCCCTCGGAGGTGTTGACCACCGAGGTGCTTCGGTCGGTGGCCGGTGGGTCGGTTCGGCCGAAGTCCAGTGGCCAGAAGCGGTACGTCGATGCCATAGCCGCAAATGTCGTCACCTTCGGCATCGGTCCGGCGGGCACCGGCAAGAGCTGGCTCGCGGTCGCCGGCGCCGTGCAGTCGCTGCAGTCTCACGAGGTCAAGCGCATCGTCCTGACACGGCCCGCCGTGGAGGCAGGGGAGCGCCTGGGCTTTCTCCCCGGCGACCTCATGGCAAAGGTCGACCCCTACCTTCGTCCGCTCTTCGACGCGCTCTACGACATGATCGAGCCCGAGGCCGCACAGCGTCTTCTCGAGCGTGGGATCGTGGAGGTCGCCCCGCTCGCCTTCATGCGTGGGCGAACGCTCAACGGAAGCTTCATCATCCTCGACGAGGCACAGAACACGACTCCCGAGCAGATGAAGATGTTCCTCACGCGCATCGGGTTCGGTTCGAAGGCCGTCATCACGGGCGACATGACCCAGGTGGACGTGCCCCACGGTCGATCCGGTCTGCTGGGTCTCGAGGAGATCCTGGGCGACATCGAGGGCCTCGGCTTCGTGCACCTGACGAACCGGGACGTGGTGCGCCATCGGATCGTCCAGGACATCGTCCGGGCCTACGAGTCGGCCGATGCCGAGCGCGCCCAATCCCGGGACGGCAACCGAAGGCCGAGCGGACGACGAAAAGCCCAATGAGCTTTCCCGGCCCACCGACGCGAGCGCGCCGCAGCGGCCCTCCCGAGGGCGATCCCGTCGTGTTCGCCGCCGACGAGCAGTCCGATCACGTCGTCGACGTCGCCAGGCTCACGCGTCTGGCCGAGTCGGTCCTCGCCGCCGAGGGCGTACGGGGCGATTGCGAGCTGTCCCTCTACTTCGTCGATGAGCCGACGATGGCCGACCTCAATGCCCGGTTCATGGACGGTGAGGGTCCAACCGACGTGTTGGCCTTTCCTCTCGACGACGAGGTGATCGAAGGCGGTCGCCTGCCCGACACGGGTTCCTCCGGCCCCGACCGCCCGCCTGCAGAGCCGTCCATGCTCCCACTGCTGCTCGGTGACGTCGTGGTGTGTCCGGCGGTGGCCACGCGGAATGCCCCCGAACATGCAGGCGACTACGAGGGCGAGATGGCGCTCCTCGTGGTCCACGGCGTGTTGCACGTCCTGGGCATGGATCACGCCGAAGCCGAGGAGGCGGCGCTCATGCAGGAGCGCGAGCGTGCGCTGATCGAGGCGTTCGGGGAGCGACCGATGTCGAGCGATGGTGGCACCTAGTGGCGCTCGGTCATGTCCTCGCGTTGCTCGCGTCCCTGCTCCTGTTGGTGGCAGCGGCATTTCTGGCGATGGCCGAGACCAGTCTCACCCGCCTGCCCCACGCCCGTGCGAAGGCGCTCCTGGAGGAGGGACGGAGGGGCGCTGCGAGCTTGGAGCACTTGTTGGCGAACCGTCAGCGCGCGCTGAATCCCGTGCTCCTCGCGGTGCTGACGTGTCATCTGGGCGCAGCGGTGATGCTCGGTCTCGTTGCCCATTCCTATTTCGGCGCAGCCGGCCTGGTCCTCGCCACCGTGATGGAGATCGTCGCCATCTTCGTGCTGGCCGAGGCTGCGCCGAAGACCTTTGCACTGGAACACCCGGAACAGTCCGCCCTGGTGGTGGCGCCGGTCGTCAACGGCCTGGTGAACTTCGCCCCGTACCGCCTGGTCACCCGGCTGCTCATGGGTGCGGCCAACGTGGTCCTGCCGGGCAAGGGCCGCAAGGAAGGCCCCGGTGTCTCCGAGGAGGAACTGCTGGCCATGGCCGACGTCGCCGTGGAGGCGGATGTGCTCGAGGTGGAGGAGCGGGCCTTGATCCGCTCGATCATCGACTTCGGTGACACCGTGGTGCGCGAGGTGATGGTGCCGCGGCCCGACATGGTGACCATCCAGGTCGACGCGACCGTCGGTGAGGCAATGGAGACCGTGGTCAACAACGGCTACAGCCGCGTGCCGGTTTGCGGTGACGGCATCGACGACGTGGTCGGCATGGTGTATGCCAAGGATCTCCTGCGGGCCACACGAGACGGACGACGCGACGACTCAGCGGTCGATCCAGCGGTCGATCCAGCGCTCGATCCAGCGCTCGATCCAGCGGTCGATCCAGAGCTCGATCCGGCATCGGGGGCTGCCCCGGTGGCCGGCCTGATGCGTGAGGCGCAGTTCGTCCCCGAGACCAAACGGGTGGCCGAGTTGCTGCCGGAGATGCAGTCGCGGATGTATCACATGGCGATCGTCGTCGACGAGTACGGCAGCACGGCCGGGTTGGTCACGCTCGAGGACCTGATCGAGGAGTTGGTGGGTGAGATCGTCGACGAGTTCGACGTCGAGGATCCCATGCTGGAACCGTTGGCCGGAGGCGGCGTCCGGGTGAACGCCCGCCTCTCGGTCGACGAGCTGGACGAGTTGCTCCATCTCGATCTCCCCAAGGGCGACTGGGACACCGTGGGGGGCCTGATGCTCAACCTGCTGGGGCATCCGGCCGCCGAGGGTGAGACCGTCGAGCTCGAGGATCATCGCCTCCGAGCCGAGCGGGTGCAGGGAAGGCGGATCGGTCGAGTCCGCATCACGCCGCTCCCTCGAACCGAGACGGTGGAATCGGAGCCCTCGTGACGGCGCGATCGGGTTTCGTGGCGTTGGTGGGTCGGCCCAACGGCGGCAAGTCGACGCTGCTGAACGCCATCCTGGGCGTCAAGGTGAGCATCGTCTCGAACAAGCCCCAGACGACGCGCACGCAGGTGCGAGGCGTCCTCAACCGGGGTGATGCGCAGATCGTCTTCGTCGACACCCCCGGGATCCACAAGCCCCGCACCGCGCTCGGGACTCGGCTCAACGACACGGCGACCGATTCACTCGGCGGCGTCGACCGGGTTCTGTTGGTCCTCGACGCAACGGCGCCCTTCGGCAAGGGCGACCAGTTCGTCGCCGACCGGGTGCCTCGAGACGCGATCGTGGTGGTCAACAAGATCGACATCGCCACCCCCGATCAGGTGATCACCCAGCTGCAACGGGTGAGCGAACTCGAGCTGGCGGACTACTTCCCGGTGTCGGCCAGGACCGGCAAGGGGGTCGACGAGCTCGTCTCGTGTCTGATCACCGCCATGCCCGAAGGCCCCCCGCTGTATCCCGACGACATGATCACCGACGTCCCGGAGGCGTTCTGGGTGGCAGAGCTCGTGCGCGAGCAGCTCTTCGCGGTGATGCGCCAGGAGATGCCCTATTCGATCGCCACCCGGGTGACCGAATGGGAATGGCCGCTGATCCGGTGTGAGATCCTGGTGGAGCGCGACTCGCAGAAGGGCATGGTCATCGGTAAGAAGGGCGAGGTGCTGCGCGCCGTGGGCACCGCGGTGCGTGAGCAGCTCGCGCCGGGCGCCTATCTGGAGCTGGTGGTCCGCGTGGACAAGGACTGGCAGCGGCATCCGAAGGCGCTCGAGCGGCTCGGTTACTGAGGACCCGAGACAAACTACTTGGGCGGCCGAAGGCCGAAAAGTGAATGCACCACGAAGGTTCAATGGTCAAGCGCCGCGCAAGGAGTTTTGTCACTGGTCCTGAGGGCGTCGGTGTGGGATGGGAGACAACAACCTTCACGGCGCGCCGTTCCCTGCCCGCGGCGGCGGGGCGGTAGCGTCGGCGGGTGGACATCGACGGTATCGACCCACGGGGGATCCCCCGGCACGTGGCCTGCGTCATGGACGGCAACGGCCGTTGGGCCGCTCGGCGAGGGCTGCCCCGCACCGACGGACACGCAGCGGGCGAGGAGGCGTTGCTCGACACGGTTGAGGGGGCCCTCGATCTGGGCATCTCCTGGTTGACCGTGTACGCGTTCTCAACGGAGAACTGGCGCCGACCTGCCGACGAGGTGCGCTATCTCATGCAGTTCAACGAGTCCCTGCTGACCCGTCGTCGTGACGAGCTGCACGAGCGCGGCGTGCGGATGCGCTTTCTCGGGCGTCGCGACTGGCGAGTGCCCGAGCGGGTGCTGCAGCGCATGGACGAGTCGATCGCCCTGACGGCGGACAACAAGGTGATGACGTTGAACATCGCCTTCAACTACGGCGGTCGAGCGGAGATCGTCGATGCGGTCAAGGCCATCGTGAGCTCGGGCGTGCCCGCCGAGCGTGTGGACGAACGGATGATCCGCCGCCACCTGTACGACCCCGACATGCCCGACCCCGATCTCATGGTGCGAACCTCGGGCGAGTATCGCATCTCGAACTACCTGCTCTGGGAGCTGGCCTACAGCGAGCTGATCTTCACCGATGTGCTGTGGCCGGACTTCCGTCGGGAGCACCTCTTCGAGTCCGTGCGCGAGTACCAGCGACGCGAGCGCCGCTTCGGCGGCGTCGAGTCACAGGCCTGACGGGGCGGCGATGGCGACCTATCACGATCGGGGGATCGTGCTTCGCTCGTTCGATCTCGGTGAGGCCGACCGCATCATCACCTTCATGACCGAGGGTCGCGGCAAGGTGCGAGCAGTGGCAAAGGGTGTTCGGAGGACGAAGAGCCGTTTCGGTGGACGCCTCGAGGCAACGAACCACGTGGAGCTGACCCTGTACGAAGGGCGATCACTCGACACCATCACCCAGGCGGATCTCCTCGAGCATTTTCGCCCGGTTCGCGAGAACCTCGATCGCCTCGGGCGGGTGATGCCGATCCTCGAGGTGGTCGATGCCGTGACCTTCGAGGGGAGAAGCGACCCCCGTCTCTACCACATGTTGCTGGGCGCCATTCGTGCCCTTGCCGAGGCAGATGCCCCGCTGATCGTGCCGGCGTTCTTCTGGAAGCTCCTGGCCCATGAGGGGATGCGTCCCGAGGTGGCCTGTTGCGCGTCCTGCGGGCGAGGGGACGACCTTGTCGCCTTCGAGCTCACCGAGGGCGGCGTCCTGTGTCGGGACTGTCGTCGGGGCACCCGGCTCAGTCCCGAGGGGCTTGCTCTGCTGCGGCGCATCCTGGGGGGTCAACTCGTGTCGGTGCTGGGCGAGGGCCCCTCCACGGCAGGCCATGAGGTGGAGCACTTGGCGACGAGCGCCCTCGAGCATCTCCTGGAGCGTCGTCTGCGCGCCGCGGGGGCACTCGGCGGAACGCAATGAGTCGGTCCGCTTCGATCGCCCGCTAGCCTCGCCGCCCATGGCTGAACTTTTCGACCAGGTGGTCAATCTCTGCAAGCGGCGAGGTTTCGTCTTCCCGTCGGCAGAGATCTACGGTGGGTTTCGCTCCACGTACGATTACGGGCCCGTCGGGGTGTTGTTGTTGCGCAACGTCAAGGATGCCTGGTGGCGAGCGATGGTGCAGAACCGCACCGATGTCGTCGGTCTGGACGCAGCGATCCTTTCGCCCCCGGCCGTCTGGGAGGCCTCGGGCCATCTGCAGAACTTCACCGATCCGCTGGTGGATTGCCGGAACTGCAAGGAGCGTTACCGGCTCGATCAGTTGGAGGATCCCGAGACCTGTCCGAATTGCGCCAGGACGGGGACCTTCACCGAGGCTCGTCAGTTCAACCTCATGTTCAAGACCCATGCCGGTCCGGTGGAGGGGGACGCGAACACCGCCTATCTGCGCCCCGAGACCGCCCAGGGCATGTTCATCAACTTCAAGAACGTGCTCGACGCTTCACGGAAGAAGCCTCCCTTCGGCATCGCGCAGGTGGGCAAGTCGTTTCGCAACGAGATCACGCCCGGCAACTTCATCTTCCGCACCCGTGAGTTCGAGCAGATGGAGCTCGAGTTCTTCGTGCCGCCCGACGAGGCGCCCCGATGGTTCGACTACTGGTGCAAGGAGCGATTCCAGTGGTACCTCGACCTCGGCATTCCCGAGGAGAAGCTCCGGCTGCGGCCCCACGATCCCGACGAGTTGAGCCACTACTCCGCCGGAACGTCGGATGTGGAGTTCCTCTATCCCTGGGGTTGGGGCGAGCTGGAGGGCATCGCCAACCGCACCGACTACGACCTCAAGCAGCACGCCGCTCATTCAGGAGAGAAGCTGGAGTACTTCGACCAGGCAGCCAACGAGCGTTATGTGCCCTTCGTCATCGAGCCCGCCGCAGGAGCGACGCGCACGATGATGGCCTTCCTCCTCGCCGCCTACGACGAGGAGGAGGTGCGGGGCGAGACGCGAACCGTGTTGCGCCTGCATCATCGCCTTGCCCCCTACAAGGTTGCGGTGCTTCCGCTGTCGCGCAAGGAGGAGCTGTTGCCGGCTGCGCGGGAGGTCCTCGCACTCCTGCAGCCCCAGTGGATGTGCGACTACGACGAGACCCAGTCGATCGGGCGCCGTTATCGTCGCCAGGACGAGTTGGGCACCCCCTATTGCGTCACGATCGACTTCGAGACCCTCGACGACCGAGCCGTGACGGTCCGTGAGCGCGACGCCATGACGCAGGACCGTGTGGCCATCGACCGGCTGGCCTCCTATCTGCGTGATCGACTGACCTGACCCTTCGAAGTGACTGAAGCCCGGGAGTCTCCATGACCTACGTGTTCGACTTCGACCACGAGCACCAGCAGCCCCCGATGTCATTGAGGGATCTGCTCGGGGGTAAGGGCGCCAACCTTGCCGAGATGACGTCGGTCCTCCAGCTGCCGGTCCCACCCGGCTTCACCATCAGCACCGAGGCGTGCCGTGATCACCTGAGGCATGGGTGGCCACGGGCGTTGACGACCGAGGTGGCCCGTCACCGGGCCGTGCTCGAGAAGGCGATGGGCAAGGGCATCGGTGATCCGAGCGATCCGCTGTTGGTGAGCGTGCGATCCGGGGCGAGGTTCTCGATGCCGGGAATGATGGATTCGGTGCTGAACCTCGGCCTCAACGACGAGTCGGTGCAGGGTCTGGCCGCACGGACCGGTGACGAGCGCTTCGCCCTCGATTCCTATCGGCGCTTCATCGCCATGTACGGGCGCATCGTCATGGGCGTCGACGGCGCCCATTTCGAGCGACTTCTCGATATCGCCAAGGATTGGGACGGGGTCTCGAGTGACGCGGCGATCAGCGTCGACACGCTACGACACCTTGTCCGGCGCTCCCGGGAGACGGTCGAGCGAGAGAGCGGGACACCGTTTCCCCAGGACCCGGCGGACCAGCTTCGAGGCGCCATCGAGGCGGTCTTCCGTTCGTGGAGCTCGCCACGAGCGGTGGTCTACCGAAATCGGGAGCGAATCGATCACCATCTCGGCACCGCCGTCAACGTGCAGGCCATGGTCTTCGGCAATCGGGACGACCGATCCGCCACGGGGGTGGGCTTCACCCGGAACCCCTCCACGGGCGAGCCCGGCGCCTACGGTGACGTGCTGATCAATGCCCAGGGCGAGGACGTCGTCGCCGGTGTTCGCAACACCGAGCCGCTCGCGGCGCTCTCCGGCCCGTTTCCCGGCGTTCACAAGGAGTTGCTCGCCATCTTCACGCGTCTCGAGCGCCACTACCGTGACATGTGCGACGTGGAGTTCACGATCGAGCAGGGCAAGTTGTGGATACTCCAAACCCGGGTCGGGAAGCGAACGGGAGCCGCAGCGCTTCGCATCGCGATCGACCTGACTCGTGATCGGGTCATCAAGCTCACGAGAGCCGAGGCGGTGCAGCGGGTCACGGCGGACCACCTCGATTCGGTGCTGCACCCGCAGTTCGCCACGGACGATCTTCGGACCTTGTTGACAACGGGGCTCGGGGCGTCACCCGGCGCAGCGGTGGGCCGGGTCTGTCTGAGCGCCGAGGCCGCCGAGGAGGCCGTGGCACGAGGTGAGCGGGTCATCCTCGTGCGTAACGAGACCTCGCCCGAGGACGTGCACGGCATGGCCGTGGCCGAGGGGGTCCTCACAGCCCGAGGTGGGTTGGTGAGCCACGCCGCCGTCGTGGCGCGGGGTTGGGGCAAGCCCGCGGTGTGCGGCGCCGAGGAGCTGCGGATCGTCGGATCGTCCTTCTCCGTGGGCGAGGTCGTGGTGCACGAGGGCGACGTGGTGTCGCTCGACGGATCGACGGGCGAGGTCTTCCTGGGCGACCTTGCTCTCCACGCTTCGGAGCCGCCTCCCGAGTTGGCGACGATTCTGCGATGGGCGGACGCGATTCGCGGCAAGCGGGTGGCGGTGCGCGCCAACGCCGACACCGGAGCGGACGCAGCACGTGCTCGGGCGTTTGGAGCCGAGGGCATCGGGCTGTGTCGCACCGAGCACATGTTCCTCGGTGATGATCGTCTACCGATCATCCAGGCCATGATCCTCGCCGCCACGCCTCATGACGAGGCCCAGGCGCTCGAGGCACTTCACGATGCACAGAAGGCCGATTTCCTCGAGATCCTCGAGGCGATGGACGGGCTTCCCGTCACGGTGCGCCTGCTCGACCCACCGCTGCACGAGTTCCTCCCCGACGTGGAGGACCTTGCGCTCAAGGAGGCCACGGTCGGGCTGTCGGCCAACGAGGCCGACCTCCTCAGCGCCGCGCGGACCTGGAGTGAGATCAACCCGATGTTGGGAACGCGCGGCGTGCGACTGGGTGTCCTCAAGCCCGGACTCTACGCCATGCAGGTTCGCGCGCTGATGGCAGCAGCGAGCGAACGGGTGCGGGCGGGGGGAAAGCCCGTCGTCGAGATCATGGTTCCGCTCACCATCAGTCGGGAGGAGTTGGCCCTGGCGAGGGGGTGGGTCGAGGATGCGATCAGCCAGGTGACCGGTGGTACCGCTTCGCCCATCAAGGTGAGCATCGGCACCATGATCGAAACTCCTCGTGCCGCGTTGGTGGCCCACGAGCTTGCCGAGGTTGCCGATTTCTTCTCCTTCGGCACGAACGACCTCACCCAGATGACCTTGGGATTCAGCCGCGACGACGTCGAGGGGCGGATCATGCAGGCCTATCTCGAGGCAGGCCTGTTGCAGGAGAACCCCTTCGAGACCATTGATGTGCAGGGCGTGGGTGAGTTGGTGGCGCTGGGCGTGAGCCGTGGACGCGAGTGCCGTCCGGGGCTGAAGGTGGGCGTCTGTGGCGAGCATGCCGGCGAGCCCGCGTCGATCGGGTTCTTCGTCGGCGCCGGCCTGGACTACGTCTCGTGCTCGCCGTTCCGCGTTCCCATCGCCCGGCTCGCGGTCGCCCAACATCTCATCGCCGGGGGCGACGCGTCCGATTCACGCTGAGGACCCGAGACCAAACTCCTTGCGCCGCCGAAGGCCCAAAGTGAGTAGACGCAAAGGTTGACTTTGGAAGCGCCGCGCAAGGAGTCTTGGCACTTCTCCTGACCGTGTTCCGGCGGATCATGTCCGGCGCGGGGCCTCGATCGCGACGGATTGCCCCAGAGGCACAAATCTGGCCAATGACTCAACTGCCCACACAGGGTGACGATCAAAGGGTCATGCGCAGCCGGATCGCCTCGTTTTACGTCGCATCGTGCCTTCCGTTTGCAGCGGCCTACTTCCTTCTGCCGTCCACCTCCATCTCCAAATTGGTCCTCTACAACGGACTCGGTCTCTCCGCGGTGGTCGCGATGGTGGTGGGCATCCGGAAAAACCGTCCCGCGCAGGTTCGGGCCTGGTACTTCTTTGCCGCCGGCCTCGCCTCGTTCCTGACCGCCGACGTCCTGTACTACGTCCTGCAGGACATCCTTGACGTCACGGCGTTCCCCTCGCCTGCCGACCCCTTCTATCTCGCCATGTACCCCCTGGTCATCACCGGGCTCGTGATCCTGATTCGCTCCCACGCCCCCGGACGCGACGTGGCGGGCCTCATCGATGCGGCCATCGCCGCCGTGTCGGTCTTTGCCGTTCTGTGGGTGCTCGTGATGGATGCCTACATCACCGACGACTCGATGACGGTCCTCGCACGGATGACCTCTCTCGCCTATCCGGTCATGGATGTCGCCCTCCTGGCCGTTCTGGCGCGCTTCGCCCTGGTCATCCGCCTGCGGGGGACGTCGCTCTTCCTGATGATCGGCGGTATCGGCTTCCTGCTCGTCGCCGACGTCGGGTACCTGGTCACGACGCTTGCGGGAACCTTCGCGACCGGATCGTTCATCGATGCCTTCTGGATGCTCTTCTACGTGCTCTTCGCCGCGGCGGCGCTGCACCCGTCGATGGGAGAATCGGTCGAGTCCGTCCCCCAGGGGCCCGGAAGGCTGACAACCGGTCGACTGTTGGTGCTGGCGCTCCTGACCATCAACGTGCCGGTGGTCAATCTTCTGTGGGGCGCATCCACCCTGGTCGACCAGGTGGTCGCAACCGGGGCTTCGATCGCCTTGTTCCTCCTCGTGCTCGGTCGAGTCTGGCTGCTCCTCGACGCCATCAAGGCGGGTCACGAACAGGCGACGTACAACTCGCTGCACGATGGACTCACCGGCCTCGCCAACCGCGCGATGTTGGCGAAGGGCCTGGAGAACCTGCTCGATGAATCTCCCGAGGGGGCGTTCGTGGGCGTGCTCTTCATCGACCTGGACGACTTCAAGACGGTCAACGATCGTCTCGGTCACCAGGCGGGGGACGCTCTGCTCAAGGAGGTTGCCGCACGGCTGGCCGGCTGCGTCGTCGAGGGTGACATGGTGGCTCGGCTCGGAGGCGACGAGTTCGCTCTCCTGCTCCGTGATCGGGAAGACGAGCAGGAAGCCATCGAGGTGGCCGGCAGGGTGGTGGACGCCATGAACGTGCCGGTCGCCCTGCAGGGTGGTGAGGTCCTCTGCAGCGCCAGCGTCGGGGTCGCCGTGGCGAACCTGAAGAGCGGTGGCTACGAGACCCTGCTTCGCAACGCGGATGTCGCGATGTACTCCGCCAAGAGCAAGGGCAAGCGACGTTTCGAGTGCTTCGAACAGGGGATGTACGACGAAGCGGTCGAGCGTCTCGAGCTTCGTGCCGACCTCCAGCAGGCGCTCGGTCGGGGTGAGATGGAGGTCTACTACCAGCCGATCTTCGAGATGGGCGGTCACCATGTGGCCTCGGTCGAGGCCCTGTTGCGTTGGCATCATCCGACTCGGGGGCTCATTCCACCGAACACCTTCATCCCGCTTGCCGAGGAGATCGGCCAGATCATCGAGCTCGGTCACTGGGTGCTCAAGCAGGCGTGCAACCAGGTGAGCGTCTGGCAACGGGAACGCACCGATTGCGACGACCTCGGTGTGTCGGTCAACCTCTCGGTTCGCCAGTTGCACGACCCCGATCTGGTGTTCAAGGTGTCCGAGGCCCTGAGGACCTCACAGCTCGAGGCACGTCATCTGACACTGGAGCTGACCGAAAGCGTGCTGATGCACGACGTCGAGTTCGGCGCTCTCGTGCTCCAGGAGTTGAAGAGCCTTGGCGTCAAGATCGCGATCGACGACTTCGGAACCGGCTACTCCTCGTTCGGCTACCTGCATCGCTTCGCCGTCGACATCATCAAGATCGATCGGTCCTTCGTCGCCGCATTGGGAGGGAGCGACCGTGCGGTGGCGCTCGCGTCGTCGATGGTCGATCTGGCACGGGCCCTGAGCCTCGACGCGGTGGCCGAGGGCATCGAGCAGGCCGAGCAGTTGACCGTGCTCTCCGACATGGGCTGCAAGTTCGGTCAAGGGTTCTTCATGGCCGTTCCCCAGGAGCCCCGAGCCATCGAACGGTTCTTCGAGGAGCTCCTGGTTGCCGACGTGACCGGGGGGACGGACGCGGGCTGGGCGATGCACGCCGACCCGGGCACGAACGCGGACTGGGGCACGGACGCCGGTCCGGGGCCGAACGCGGACTGGGGCACGAACGCAGGCCCGGGCACGAACGCAGGCCAGGGGACATCCGTAGGCCCGGGGACATCCGTAGGCCCGGGCACGAACGCAGGCCTGCGAACAACCGTTACCGGAGGGCCCGCCCAGGTGTCGCTTGCTCCCGGGTCCGAAGAGGACCGATGCAGCATCGAGGTCGTTCACGGCACCGGTGCCCTGGAAGGCCTGGGCGACGCCCTTGACGATCTCCACGCGTTCACGCAACTGCCCATCATGGCCAGGAGTCGGTGGCTCACCTCCTGGGCCGAGGCGCACAACACCTGGGAGCCGATCGGCATCGCGGTGCGGGACCGGACCTCGCTGCAGATCGAAGCGGCGGCTCTGCTGGCGCAGCGATTCCGTTCCGACGGCCTCGAGGTGGTCGGTCTCGGCCATGGCAGTTCCTGTACCCGGCTTCCCGGACGTGATGAGCGCGCAACCCGGGCGCTCGCCCAGGCCATCGGCGATGTCCTGGAGCGCATCCCCTCACGATGGCGCATGGAGCTCGAACAACTTCCCCAGGGCGATCCGGTTGCCCTGGCCCTCCAGGAGCGACTGACCCACGCGCACCTGCTTCCGGATCTTCGCATACCACGGGTTACCTTCTCCTCGAGGCTGACGTCGGACGGCTACCTGAGTCGGAACATGCGCAAGCAGATCCGTCGCGCCTACACCCACCTTCAGGCAAAGGGAATCCACGTCGACATCGACTTCGAACGTGAGATCAACGCGATCGCCGCGCTGCTGCCGCAATTGGTGGATGCCCATCTGGAGCGTGACCACCTCACCCGTCGTTCGAGCGACCTCGATGATCCTGCGGCGAAGACCTTTTGGTACCGGGTGCTGTGCGCGCACAACGAGGTGGGCATGGTCGAGATCGCGACGCTGCGTCTCAACGGGGAACTTGCCGCCTACGTGGTGGGCCTGGTCGACGACCGCAGTTGGCGGGTCTTCGACGGCCACATGGTGAGTCGCTTCAGCATCTACTCGCCGGGTCGGCTGCTCGAGGCCGCCGTCGTCGATCGAGTGGTGGCCGACGAGAGCTTCGCCGAACTCGACTGGATGACCGGTGTCGCCGCGGAGAAGCTCCTGTGCAGCACCGGCAGCGAGGACCGCATGCGCCTCGTTGCCTTTTCCGAGGTCGGCGCCGGCTGTGCACTTTGTCGAGCGGAGCAGTCCGGTTCCACGATCGACACCACAACCTCGCAACGTCCGGGTTGACCGGTGGCCGGCTCCGGCATGACGTCTCATCGACGTCGGATGGTCGAGCGGCACGAGGCGACCGGTAAGCATGTCCGCGGGTGCTCCGCCATCCCGGTGGGCTCCATGGAGCTTCGTACACTATGACCGTGATGGCGCCCGGATTCTCCGCGAGCAGTGCCGCCCACGCGGTCGAGAAGCAGCGGCGCGCTCTGGCCGGCGTGATTGCCGTGGTGTTCTTGGCGGGCCTGGTCGCCGCACTCGGGGCCGAACCCACGAGCGGGGCGTTCGGGATCCGCTTCCCGCACTCGTCGACCCTGGCAGCCCCACTCGCCCTGTTGGCAGCGATCTCCTGGGGTGCAGCCGACTATGTGGCCGGGACGGCGAGCCGCCGATCGTCGGCCCTGCGCATCGTGGTGGGCAGTCACATGGTGGGCTTGATCGTGCTCACGGTGTTCACCCCGCTCATCCGGTCCTCTGTCGAGGTCTCCGACCTCCTGTGGGGTGTCGGCGGCGGGGTGGGCGGGGGCCTGGGAACGTTGTTGCTCTACCGAGGTCTGGCCGTGGGTCGGATGGCGGTGGTCGCTCCTGTCACCGCGGCGCAGGCTGCGGCCGTTCCCGTCCTGATCGGCCTGATCGGTGGTGACGTGATCAGCAACCTCGGGCTCCTGGGCATCGGTCTTGCCTTCCCCGCGGTGGTGCTTGTCGCCATGGCGCCCGATGATGGAGGTCCGAGAGGCTCTCAGGGCTCGTTCGGAACCTGGATCCAACAGCCGGGCCTGGTGCATGCGATCGTCGGTGGCCTGGGATTCGGCATGTTCTACGTCTGCCTGGATCGCACGGGAGGCGATACCGGCGTGTGGCCCCTTCTCGCCGCACGGGTTGCATCGGTTGTCATGCTCGGGGCGGTGGCGTTGGCAGCCGAGAGGCGGATCCTTCCCTCGATTGAGGTTCGTGGCGCCACGCTCGTGGCCGGAGCGCTGGACGTTGCCGCAGCGGTGCTGTTCCTGATGGCGACCCGCCAGGGAGCGTTGGCGGTGGCCTCGATCCTCACCTCGATGTATCCGGCCACGACCGTCCTGCTCGCCATCTTCCTCCTCCGCGAGCGGTGCTCGACAACACAGATCGTGGGGATGGCGCTTTGTGGACTGGCGATCGGGTTCCTGGTCATGAGCTGAGAGATCGAACAGGGTTCCCGCCGAGGAGCCGCCGTCGAGGCGCCGCCCGTCGAGGAGCCGCCCGGCCGTCTTCTGGCGTCGTCGGGCGGGGCTCACTAACATCGGACGATGTCCAGAGACCAACCGGGGTCACCACCGCATGTCCGTGTCGCCGTCGTCGGCGCCGGCTTCGCCGGACTCGGAGCGGCCGTCGCGTTGGAGCGAGAGGGCATCGAGTACACCGTTCTGGAGCGCAGTGCCGACGTGGGGGGCACCTGGCGTGACAACCACTACCCGGGCTGTCGTTGCGATGTTCCCTCACACCTCTACTCGTTCTCGTTCGAGCCGAACCCCGACTGGACCGAGACCTATTCGCCCCAGCCCGAGTTGTTCGCCTATCTGAGGCAAACTGCCGAGAAGCACGGTGTCGTCAAACACATCCGCTTCGACCATGAGGTCATGCATGCCGCCTGGGACGCCGACGCTCGGCATTGGCGTATCGAGACCAGCGCCGGCCTGCTCACCGCGGACATCATGATGCTGGGCAACGGCCCCCTTGCCGAGCCGGCAATCCCCGACATCCCGGGTCTCGACACCTTTGAGGGCACCACCTTCCACTCGGCCCGGTGGCGCCATGACCACGACCTGGGCGGTGAGCGGGTGGGGGTCATCGGCACGGGGGCATCGGCGATCCAGTTCGTTCCCGAGATCCAGCCGCTGGTGGACAAGCTCAGTCTCTTTCAGCGGACGCCGCCATGGGTGCTGCCGCATCCCAATCGACGCATCACGGCGTTGGAGCGTCGGCTGTACCGGCGGGTGCCGGTTCTTCAGCGACTGGTGCGAACCGGGGTGTACTGGAGCCGGGAGATCTTTGCCGGCTTCCTGGTCTACAACCCGCCTGTTCTCCGGGTTCTGGAAAGGGCGATCGCGGCCTACATCGGCATGCGCATTCGCGATCCACAACTCCGGGAGAAGCTCATTCCGAAGTACCGGCCCGGGTGCAAGCGGCTCCTCCTGTCCAACAACTACTACCCGGCCATCCAGCGTGACAACGTCGAGGTCGTCAGCGACGCGATCATCGAGGTGCGTCCCCATGGCGTCGTGACGGCCGGTGGCGTTGAGCACCCCGTCGACACCATCATCTTCGGAACGGGATTTCACGTCACCGACAACCCGATCGCCGAGAAGGTCCAGGGAGCCGACGGGCGCACGTTGGGCGAACACTGGTCGGCGAGCGGTGCCCAGGCGTACCTGGGGACCGCCGTTCCCGGGTTTCCCAACTTCTTTCTGCTGGCAGGCCCCAACACCGGCATCGGGCACACGTCGCTGGTCTACATGATCGAGGCGCAGATCCGATACGTGATCGACGGGTTGCGCCAGATGGGGGAGCGGGGTGTCGACAGTGTGGAGGTGCGGCAGACCGCATGGCAGAGGTGGAGCGACGACGTGCAGCGCAAGGCGGCGAGAACCGTGTGGAACTCGGGTGGCTGTGCGAGTTGGTATCTCGACGCCGAGGGCCGGAACACAACCCTGTGGCCCGGCTACACTTTTGCCTTCAGCGAACGGGCGCGGCGCTTCGACATGGTGAGCTACGAGTGCGCGGCGGGGATCGTGGACATGGAGAGCAGAGGTGCCGGCTGATGGTTTCCCGACTGATGAGGCGTACCGTTGCGCTGGGTGGACTCCTGACGGCAGGGGCTGTCGTTGCCCGCCGGACCGATGAGCGTTGGGCGAGAGCCCAGGACCCGACCCGCCCGGAGGACTACGTGGTCCCCAGCGGTGAGGCCCGCGTCGTCACCACCGATGACGGGGCCGAGTTGGCGGTCACCATCGCCGGCGAGGGTCCGACCGTCGTGCTCTCCCATTGCTGGACGGGGGCACGCGAGGTCTGGGCCCCGGTCGCTCATCGCCTCATTCGTTCAGGCAACAGGGTGGTCATGTACGACCAGCGGGGCCATGGATCCTCCACCCTCGGTTCGGATGGCTGCACCATCGCCCGCCTCGGTGCCGATCTGGCGGCCGTGCTCGAGCAATTGGACATCAGGGACGCGATCTTGGCAGGCCATTCCATGGGGAGCATGACCGTCCTCTCGTTGGCCGCTCACCATCGCGAGGTGCTCGTCGAGCGAGCGCGTGGCCTGGTGTTGGTGTCCACGGCAGCCAACGGTCTCGGGTTCGGACCCATCGACACCTTGCTGCAAAAGGTCATCGGGGCTTCCTTCATCGATCCGATCGTGCGCAGTGCCATCGGACCCGCACTCGTGCGGGCGACGGTCGGTCGCCGGGCGTGCCGGCGCCATCTTGTCCTGACCCGTGACATGCTCGTGGCCTGCCCGCCCCCGGTTCGTGCAGCGTGCCTGAGGGCGATGCAGGCCATGGACCTTCGCCCCGATCTCCGGGGACTCGACATTCCCACGACGATCGTCTCGGGCCGTTTCGACGGATTGACCCCGCCCTGGTTGGCCCGCCAGGTGAGCGCCTGCATCACCGGTTCGACCGTGGTGAGCGTGCCCAGTGGTGGCCACATGCTGGTCCTCGAGGTGCCCGATCAGATTGCGGAAGTCATCGTCGCGGCGGTCGCCGCCCACGAGCCGGTCATCAGCCTCACGTAAGGACCCGAGGTCCCAAGGCCCGTCGGTCCCCGACGGCCCGGCCCGAGCGAGGCGATCGAGGCACCGCCGGGGTTCCGGCCGGTCCCTACTACGCTGAGACAGATGTCCCGCTTGATCCTTGCTTCGACGTCCACGTCGGAGAACTTCGCCGAGTTCGACGTGCACTGGTGGGCTTGGCTCGCGCTGTTGGGCTTCATCACCGTCCTTCTCGTGGCCGACCTGCTGTTGGTGCACCGCAGCGCTCATGAGATCTCCTTCAAGGAGGCGGCGATCGAGAGTGCCGTTTGGATCAGCATCGGCCTCGCCTTCGGTCTTGTGGTCCTGGCGTGGCAGGGCGGTCCGGCAGCAGGCGAGTACCTCGCCGGTTACCTGATCGAAAAGAGCCTCTCGATCGACAACGTCTTCGTGTGGGCCGTCATCTTCACGTTCTTCGGCGTGCCCGCCATGTACCAGTTTCGCGTGCTGTTCTGGGGCATCTTCGGCGCCCTGGTGCTGCGGGCGATCTTCATCTTCGGCGGGGTGGCCGTCATCGAGCGCTTCGAGTGGGTGCTCTACATCTTCGGAGCTTTCCTGCTCTACACGGCCTGGAAGATCGCGCACCACAACGAGGCCGAGGTTCATCCCGAGAGCAACGTCGCCCTTCGCCTGGTGCGGCGCGTGGTGCCCTCCACCAACGAGCTCGACGGCCAGAAGCTGTTCACCCGTGTGAACGGTCGCCGTTTGGCGACACCGCTGTTCGCGGTGCTGGTGATGATCGAGACCACCGACGTGGTCTTCGCGGTTGACTCGGTGCCGGCGGTGCTTGCGGTGAGCCGGGAGCAGTTCATCGTGTTCAGCTCGAACGCCTTCGCGATCCTGGGCCTGCGCGCGCTGTACTTCCTGCTGGCGGGCATGTCCGATCGTTTTCGCTACCTGAATGTCGGCCTCGGTGTCATCCTCGGCTTTGTCGGCGTCAAGATGCTGGTGTCCGGGTTCTACCATGTGCCGACCTGGGCATCGTTGGCCGTGATCGCCGTCACGCTCACGGTGTCGGTCGTTGCATCCCTGCGCGCCGAGGCGCACGACGCGACCGGCGACGAGGCGCACGACGCGACCGGCGACGAGGCGAACGACGAGGCATAGCCCGTGGGCATTGTTGACGAGGACATCGACCGGGTTCGGGCATCGACCGACGTCGTGGCGATCATCGGGGAGCACGTTGCGCTCCGTCGTTCGGGGTCTCGTTGGGTCGGGCTCTGCCCCTTTCATGCGGAGAAGAGCGGATCCTTTTCCGTCAACGCCGAGTTGGGGTTGTACTACTGCTTCGGGTGCCAGGCCAAGGGCGACGTCATCACCTTCGTCCGTGAGATCAACCATCTGGACTTCGCCGGAGCGCTCGAGTTGCTGGCGGGTCGGGCCGGCATCCAGCTTCGCTACGACAACGAGGCCCAGAGCGGCGCGCACCGGAGGCGGGGCGTCCTCGTGGAGGCAATGGGCAAGGCGGTGGCGTGGTACCACCAACGGCTGCTGAACGCTCCTGACGCTGCGGCGGCCAGAGGGTACCTGCGCTCGCGCGGCTACGACGGCGAGATCGTTCGTCGGTTCAAGCTCGGCTGGGCTCCCGATGACTGGGACCAGCTCTGTCGGGCGATCGATGTTCCCGCCGATGTCCTGCGCGACACAGGGCTGGGCTTCGTCAACCGCCGGGACCGCATGCAGGACAGCTTTCGGGGTCGCATCATCTTTCCGATCCTCGATGTTCGAGGTGACGCCGTGGCGCTCGGGGGACGCATCATGCCCGGTGCCGAGGGCCCCAAGTACAAGAACTCGCCTGCCACGGCAATCTATGACAAGAGCGAGGTGCTCTACGGTCTGAATTGGGCAAAGACCGAGGTGGTCGAGCGGGGCGAGGTGGTGGTGTGCGAGGGGTACACCGATGTGATCGGCATGGCGCAGGCGGGAGTCCAGCGGGCGGTGGCGACCTGTGGCACGGCACTCACCGAACGCCATGTTGCGCTCCTGAAGGGCTTCTCGCGGCGGATCGTGCTCGCCTTCGACGCCGACGCGGCCGGACAGAACGCCGCCGAACGGTTCTACGAGTGGGAACGTCGCTACGACGTCGATGTGTTCGTGGCGGCGATGCCGCCGGGGAGCGATCCCGGTGAGTTGGCCCAGCGAGACCCGGTGCTCCTGGAGAAGGCCGTGAGCGGAGCGGTGCCGTTCCTGGCCTTTCGGATCGAGAGGCTGCTGGCCGCCTCGAACCTCTCGACCCCCGAGGGCCGTGCCCGAGCAGCCCAGGCCGCGGTCGATCTGCTGGGCGAGCACCCGAGCGCACTTGTTCGGGATCAGTACCTGATGCAGGTGGCGGATCGATGCCGTGTCGACCCTGGCCACCTGCGTGAGCTGTCGAGGGTGACGTCGGGGGGTCCTGGGGTCGCCGGCCCGGGTCCGGTGCTCAACCGGCCACGGCCGAGATCGGATGAGGGCGACGATCGTTCGGCGTTGATGACCCTTCGCCTCGCGGTCCAGCGGCCCGAGGAGGTCGCCGACCTGCTCGATGAGGTCCTCTTCGACGACGAGATGCACCTTCGCATCTATCGATCGCTGGTGGGTGCGACGACCTTTCACGAGGCGTTGACCGATGCGGACCCTGATGTCGTCGAGGCGCTCGGTCGCCTTGCCGTGGAGGATGCGGACGTCGAGGCCCTCGACGCAGTCGCCCGCCTGGTGGAGAGGGCCGCGAGTCGCGTGATGGTTCAGCTCGAGATGCAGGTTCGAGCTGCCGATGACCCAATGGTGCATCAACCTCGCATGGCCTGGCTTGCGCTGCGCATGGAGCGTCTTCGAACCACGACGCCGAGCAGGGAACTCCTGTATGAGTTGGTAGCCTTTCTCCGGGAGTGGGCGGGAGAAGAGGCATCGTGACGACTGAAGGGCTTCCTGGTTCCCCGGGCGACGAGCTGCCACTCGACAAGTTGCGCAGGCTGATCGCCATCGGCAAGGTCGACGGGACGGTCACGGTCGACGAGGTGCTCGTCGCTCTCGGCACCCCGGAGCCCACTCCTGCGTTCATCGAGGCGATCACGGAGCTCCTGGCGGGCCAGAACATCCTCGTGGACCCGGAGGAGCCGTTCACCGGGGAGGGCGAGGCGCAGCCGTCGCCGAGCACCTCGTCGACCGGGCCCGCTGCGAGGAGGAAGGGGCCGAAGGCAGCCGCTGTCGGCGCCAAGCCTGCGCGGAAGAAGACCTCGGGCGCGGGATCGAGTCTGACCGGCGACGCGTTCGACCCGGTGGCCGCCTACCTCAAGGAGATCGGCCGGGTGCCACTGTTGACCGCTCCCGAGGAGGTCGCGTTGGCCAAACGCATCGAGGCGGGCATCGCCGCCTCGACCGCCCTGGCGGCCATGGGGGACGCGGCCTGCGACAGCGGGCTCGTCATGCTTGCCGCCGACGGCCAGGAGGCAAAGAAGGCGCTCATCCAGGCCAACCTTCGTCTCGTGGTGTCCATCGCCAAGCGCTACAACGGTCGTGGGATGCACTTCCTCGATTTGATCCAGGAGGGCAATCTCGGTCTCATGCGGGCGGTGGAGAAGTTCGACCACCAACGCGGCTTCAAGTTCTCGACGTATGCCACGTGGTGGATCCGCCAGGCGATCTCGCGGGCGATCGCCGATCAGGCTCGCACCATTCGCATACCGATCCACATCGTCGAGATGATCAACAAGGTCTCGCAGGTCCAGCGGGAGCTGCATCAAGAGCTCGAGCGTGAGCCGACGGTTCACGAGATTGCCGACCGGGCCGACTTCACCGTGGAGCGGGTCATCGACTTTCAGATGATCTCCCAGGACCTGATCTCACTCGACCTGCCGGTCGGTGAGGGGGATGAGGGCCATCTCGGCGATTTCATCGAGGACACCCACACGGAGTCCCCGGGGGAGGCCACCGCACGAAAGCTGTTGAACGCGGCGGTTCTCGATGCCCTCGAGAACCTCGGCGAGCGCGAGCGCCAGGTGATGCACATGCGCTTCGGGCTCGACGACGGCCAGGCACGTACCCTCGAGGAGGTGAGTCGTGAGTTCGGGGTGACCCGTGAGCGCATCCGCCAGATCGAGACCAAGACCCTCAAGAAGCTCCGACACCCCGATCACAGTCAGAAGCTGCGGGACTACCTCGACGGCCCGTGAGGGGCCGTGGACCGAGGGAGAAGTGGCCTCCTCGTCCGACCGAGACGCTCGGACTCGGGACGTTATCCCGGTTCGTTCCAGTTGGGCTCGTTGGCAGCGTTCGCCGCCAGTGAGGCCCAGCCCCGGGCGACGTCGGCTGGGGAGGCGGTGGTCTTCGCCGCCTGACCGCTCATCATCAACAACGCCAGGAGCAGAGCTCCTTCACCGAGTTGTTCGGCGCTCGCCGCTTCGACGAGCTGCAGGGCATCGTCCTGACGTTGCTCGAAGAACGCGGCGGCGTAGGCCGCGGCGAGTTGCACGCCCTCCCATTGGCCGGCGGTGAGGCCACCGACTCGGGCGCTCATCGACAAGCCCCTCTGCCTCGATGCGACATGGCAAGATCAATGATGCCCACCATCGTGAGCCCCCTGTCCTCAGTCGCCGGTCTTGGTCGCCGCAAGGGATTTCTCGGCCGGCTGTCCTGCAACCCCATCGGCGAAGCCGGTGAGGACTTGAGAGGTTCGGGCGGGCGAGCGTCCGGGAGGGCGAGCGTCCGGGCGGGTGGGGCGGGTGGGGATCGAACCCACGCCTGACCGATTATGAGTCGGTTGCTCTAACCACTGAGCTACCGCCCCGTGCCGGCCTGGAGAGCAGTGGCTTCCCCCAGGTGGTGGCTCCGGGGCTCGGACTCGAACCGAGAACCTAACGGTTAACAGCCGTTTGCTCTGCCAATTGAGCTACCCCGGAATGGAACCAACGCACGATAGCAGTGGACCGCCACTCATCCATGTCTCGTCTCTCGCCTCCGCTCACGCCTGCATCTTCGCCCGCGTCTCCGGGCGCCGACGGTGCCCGGAGGTGTTAGGAATGATGGGTGCCCGGCCCCGCGGACCTGCCTGCCGACGACGTGCCTGCCGACGACGTGCCTGCCGACGACGTGCCTGCCGACGACGTGCCTGCCGACGACGTGCCTGCCGACGACGTGCCTGCCGACGACGAGGCGCCCGCACGCCTCGCTCAGGTTCTCGCCCGGGTGGCGAGGGCTGCACGAGATGCCGTTCGAGACGATCGGTCGGCGCGCTCCGACGACGACCAGGCGGTCCTGCGCGTGGAGGGTGGTGACGAGGTGTTCGGGGTCGACGAACGGGCGGACGCGGCGCTGCTCGAGGGTTTCGCCGAGCTGATCGGGCCTCGTTGGCCGGGCCTCCTCGTGATGGAGGGACACGATGAGCCGCTGACCGTCGGCACGGGGAAGGGGCCTTGGCGGTACCTGGTCGACCCGCTCGACGGCACTCGGCCCTACCTGGCGGACAAGCGCAGTGCGTGGATCCTGATCGGCGCAGGGCGTCATGCCGAGACCCTCGAGGACCTGGAGCTCGGCGTTGCCGTGGAGGTGCCCACGGCGCGTGTCGATCGTGGTCTCGTCGCCTGGGCGACGACGCTCGGCAAACCTCACGTGCTCGATGAAGACCTCACTGGTGGGCGGCGAGGGTCGAGGCCGGTCACGCTGCGGCCTCGCCGAGGCGCCATCGTCGACCGGTCATTCGTCACCGTTGCCCGCTTCGCCCCGGGAGCCAAGGCGGTCATCGGGGCATGGGAGGACCGCCTGCTTGCGGGCCTGGAGGTCTACGAGGACCCCTGGCTCTGCACGGGCGGGTTGCTCATGGGCCTCGCAACGGGCTCGGACGCAGCGGTGCTGGACCCCCGCCCGCTCCTGGCGCCCGGCACGATGGCCGCTCACCCCTATGATCTGGCGGCGCTCGTCATCGCCCGCGCCGCGGGGGTCGTCGTCGAATCCCTGCCCCCAGGACCGCTCGCCGTGGCGCTCGACCCCCATGCCGACGTGGCGTGGGCGGGCTACGCGAACGCCGAGATCGCGACCATGATGCGGAGCCGTCTGAGCAGTGTTCAGCCCCCCAACCAGGCGGGGGCTCGTTCGAGCAGATAGCGGCTCACCGCGAGGCAGCGGTCGAGGGTGTCGCACAGCTCCTCCTCGTTCTGGATGAGCTGGGAGAGCGATATCTGTCGGCGGGCCACCACGGTGAGACTTCGCTCAGGGGCGTTGACGGCGCCGTAGGAGTCGATGGCCGACACCTCGATCGGCAGGTCCGGACCGCCGACCCCGGCAAGCTCGGTGGCCAGCACCAGGAGATCAGGGCCCGCAGGAAGCGGGGGAAGCGCCCAGTTGAAGACCAGGGGAAAGAAGTACTCGTCCGGGGGCACCTCCTCGGGGTCGAGCTCCATGATCGCGTCCTCGAACGCGAGCAGGACCCGTGGATCGACCTCGAGCGACAGGTGCAGGTCGAGCGGTCCGCCGCACCCCTCCTCGGGGTGGAAGTCGACCTCCCATGCCTGGCGCAGGGAGTAGGTCTCGACGAAGTGACGTTCGTCGTGGATGTGGAACCCGTGATCCACCGCGTGGTCCTTGAGGTCGGAGATGAAACCGGGTACGTCGATGATTGCCACGCCTGGCAGGGTAGCCCGTCGTGAGGCTGTACCGTCAGGGGGTGGACGACCGCCGGATGTTGAGTCTGCTCGGACAGACCGTCGATGCCGTCCACGAGGCGTTGTCGGTCGTCGAGGACTGGCGACCCCTGACGGAGCGCCCGACGCAGTACGCCATCGATCTGGTTGCCGACGCCGCTGCCCTCGAGGTGTTGGCCCCGAGCGGAGTGGCCGTCCTGAGCGAGGAGTCCGGACTCCACGCCCCGACGGATTCGACCTCCGGGGTGACCGTCGTGGTGGACCCCGTGGATGGATCCACCAACGCCAGTCGCGGGGTGCCGTGGTACGCGACGAGTCTGTGTGCGCTCGACGAGGAGGGCCCGTGGGTGGCGGTTGTCGCGAACCAGGCGACGGGGGAGCGCTTCGAGGCCGTCCGCGGCGGGGGCGCCCGGCTGAACGGCAGGCCCATCGTGGCGAGTGGGTGCACCTCGCTCGCTGATGCGATGGTGGGGATCTCGGGCATGCCCGCTGCGCGGCCGGGCTGGCACCAGTTTCGGGCGCTTGGAGCGGCTGCCCTCGATCTGTGCGCCGTTGCGTGCGGGCGACTCGACGCCTATCTCGACACGAGCGATGGCATTCACGGCGCCTGGGACTATCTCGGGGGCATGCTGATCTGCCATGAGGCCGGCGCGGTGGTCGCCGAGATGGGAGGTCGCGACCTCGTCGTGATCGAACACGATGCCCGGCGAGCGCCGGTGGCCGCGGCCACGACGGCATTGCTCGGTGAACTGATGACCGCGGCGCGCGGGACCTGAGGGGAACAGGGAAACAGGTCTCTCGAGACACTGCCCCCCTGACGACCGATGCCGGCCCCGTACCATCGTCTGGCTTTGCAGGCCTTCGCCTACCTGCCCGCTCGACTGCGTCGCCGCGTCCTCCGCCTGGTGTCGCCCACCTTCACCGTGGGAGCACTGTGCCTCGTCGAGCACGAGGACGGACGCATCCTGTTGGTGCGACATTCCTATCGCCCCGGATGGGGCCTGCCCGGCGGCATCGTGAAGCGCCGCGAAGAGGTGGATGTCGCCGCTCGTCGTGAGGTCCGCGAGGAGGTCGGCATCGAGGTCGATCTCATCGGGAGGCCCTTTGTGGTGGTGGAGCCCGTGCAGCAACGCGTGGACGTCATCTTCTCGGCCTGCCCCGCCCCGGGCCAGGATCCCCACCAGCTCGGCCACGGCTCGCCCGAGATCGAGGAGGTGTGCTGGGTCTCGCTGGACGAGATCAACGCGCTGCACCAGCGGGACGAGCTGCAGACCGAGACCGTGGGGGCCCTGCATGCCCGGTCGCTCCTGATCGAGACGGAGCCGAGGTCGACGGGCACGACTCGACCAGGGCAGCGGGGTACATCCCCCGGGCGAAGATCGGTGAAACGAAGGACGTAGGATGTCGGCCATGTCCAACCCGTCCATGCCTGCCGCCTCGACGTCGTGGCGAGTCGAGCCGATCGGCCCCCTCGTGGGCGACGTGACCGTTCGTGGCTCGAAGAACGCCGTGACCAAGCACATGGTTGCCGCATTGCTGGGGGAGACGCCGAGCCGGATCCTCAACTGCCCCGAGATCGGCGACATCGAGATCACCGCCGGCATGTTGCGGGCCCTCGGCTGCGAAGTCGAGGTTGAGGGGAGCACCGTGAGCGTTGCGCCCGGAGCGCTGTCGAGCGGACAGGTTCCCCTTTCGTACGGCGGGCTGAATCGCATCCCCATCCTGTTGGTCGGGCCGCTCCTGCACCGCATGGGTGAGGTCCTGGTTCCGCTGGTCGGTGGTGACCGCATCGGCCCCCGGCCGATCGACTTCCACGTCTCCTCGCTCGAGGCGATGGGGGCCGAGGTGACGATGACGCCCGAGGGTCTTCATGCCAAGGGCGCCCAACTTCACGGCGCGCGCATTCGACTGCCGTTCCCCAGTGTGGGCGCGACCGAGACCGTGCTGCTCACCGCCGTGCTCGCGAAGGGTCGCACCCTCCTCGAGAACGCAGCCGTCGAGCCCGAGGTCATCGAGCTGGCGTTGTTCCTGCAGCGCATGGGTGCTCGCATCGAGTTGCGGCCTGATCGCCGATTCGTGATCGAAGGGGTCGATCGCCTTCGGGGAGCGGAGCACTTCCTCGCCGGTGATCGGATCGAGGCCTTCAGCTATCTGGTTGCGGGTTTGGTCACCGGTGGGCGGGTGCGGGTTCGCGGGTGCGTGCAGGGTCGGCTGGTCACGGCCATCTCGACGTTGCAGCGCATGGGCGCCCACTTCGAGATCACCGACGAATGGGTGGCGGCCGGCGCGCAACGGCTGGGTCATGCCGTTGTCCAGACCGACACGCATCCGGGGTTCATGACCGACTGGCAGTCGCCCTTGGCCGTTCTGTTCACCCAATGCGAGGGCATGTCGGTGCTCCATGAGACGGTGTACGAGGGCCGCTTCCCCTATGTCGCGGCGCTCAAGGAGATGGGAGCCGAGATCGAGTTGTTCGACGCCTGTCTGGGGGGCCTGGACTGCCGGTTCAACGAGGCTTCAGCGGTGCATTCCGCGGTCGTTCGTGGCCCCACCCCCCTGCACGGGAGCGAGATCGTGGTGCCCGACATTCGCGGCGGATTTGCCTACGTGATCGCTGCTGCAGCAGCGCAGGGGTCCTCCGTGATCCATGACGTCCACCACCTCGAGCGTGGCTACCACCGTCCGATGGAGGCCTTTTCCGACCTCGGTCTCAAGATCGAGCGCCTCGCTGGGCTCCCGCCAGGTGCGTGACTTTCGTCACGCTACAGTAGGTCGCCTGATGGACTTCCTCCGCAGGCTCACGGCTGCCTTCACCGCACGTTGGATGTCCTGGGGGCCGCCCGCGACCCTGCGCGAGACCGTGACGTCGCACCTCGCGAGCGAGCCATCGGAGCGCCGGGCGCCATTCGTGGTCCTCTTCTGGATCGGCGCTGCCAACGTGATCGGCGGCATGGTCGTCTTCATCTATCTGAACTACATCTCCGACCCTCTCTCGGATGTGACCCACAAGAACACGACGAACCGCCTTGTGCTCTTCGTCGTGTACGGATCGATCGCGGTGATCATCGGGGGGATACGGATGATCACCGCGATTCGTCCCGTTTGGCAGTGGCTCATTCGGCCTCGCCCGCTGCAGGGGCACGAACGCGTCATGGCGCTGCACCTTCCCATCACCATGGCCCGCGAAGCCATGAGCTACTGGCTCGGCGCCGTCGTGGCATTCGCTGCCCTGAACATCCTCGAGCACATGGGAGCGGCAGAGATCCTGCGCGTCATGCTCGGCGTCTTTCTCGGTGGGGTGAGCGCATCGGCCTTCACCTATCTCTTCGTCGAGGTCAGTCTCCGGCCGGTGTTCATCCGGGCCCTCGAGGGCGAGGTGATCGACAACAGCCTGGCGCTCGGCATTCGGGCGAAGCTGTTGTTGTCGTGGGCTATGGGATCGGGCATCCCCATGCTGTGGATCGCGTTGTCGCCCTTCGGCCGGGATGATCGCGAAGCGATCATCGATCTCGCCCTGTTGGCATGGCTGGGCATCACCTCGGGCGGCACCATGGTGTACATCGCAGCAGGCTCGGTTTCGGCTCGCCTTGCCGTGGTGCGCCAGGCGATGTTGCGAGTGCAGGAGGGTGACATCGAGGTCGATCTGTTGGTTGACGACGGTGGCGAGCTCGGACGTCTCCAGGCCGGGTTCAACGAGATGGTGGCCGGACTTCGTCAGCGTGAGCAGCTTCAGAACCTTTTCGAGCGTCACGTCGGCGACGAGGTGGCCCGCCACGCGCTCGAGACCGACGCCGGACTCGGTGGTGAGCAACGAGAGGTTTCCGTCCTGTTCATCGACCTCATCGGTTCGACGCAGCTGGCCTCGACGATGGAGCCGAACCAACTCGTGGCCATGTTGAACACGATGTTCTCGACGTTGGTCCGAGTCGTCAAGGCCGAGGGCGGGTCCGTGAACAAGTTCGAGGGCGATGGCGCGCTGTGCATCTTCGGCGCCCCCGACGACCAGCCCGATCACGCGGCACGGGCGCTGCGTGCCGCCCGGGCGTTGCGCCACCAGATCACCCTGCTCGCGCGGGATCAACCCGATCTCGACGTCGGTATCGGCGTGTCGTCCGGGATGGCCGTTGCGGCCAACATCGGTTCGGAGGAGCGCTACGAATACACCGTCGTCGGTGACCCGGTCAACGAGGCAGCACGCCTGACCGAGCTGGCGAAGACCGACCCCGAGCGGCTCCTGGCGAGCAAGATGTCCGTCGACCGGGCAGGCCACGAGGCAACGTACTGGCTCTCGAGCCGAGAGGAAGAGCTGCGCGGACGCCAGGCGCCCACGCTGGTCTATGTCCCGTCGGAGCCCTCGGAGCTGACCCTTGGTTTCGTGGGGCATCGACCTGAGTCGTTCTGAGTCCCTGCCGTCCCCGACGGCCCGACCGATGGCCCGTTCGTCGACCCGCCGATGAGGGGGTCGTTGCGACCTCAGGCGTTCCAGCGAGGGACATCCCGATCGAGCGGCGTGCCGATTTCAGAGGCACCCGAAGCCGATCGCCTCACGACGACGGCCCCGGTCACGCTGCCTCGATCATCTTCTGCAGGCGTCCGTCGACGGCCTCGGGCGGTGCGTTCTCGGGACCCCCGAAGAGGCCCATCATCAGTCCCGCCATGAGGGGCTCGCTCTGTTGGAGCTCCAGGAACCTTGCCCGGCGGGCGGGCCGGTTGTCCGCTCCGTCGGTCATGGCGGCAGCCATCGTCATCGCCGCGGTGCGGAGTCGGCGCATGCGCTCGATTCGCTCCACGCCGTAGGCCTCGAAGGCGTCGGCGCCCCAAGCGTCCTGGCGGATTGCGTCGCGAACCATTCGCACGTCGCGCAGGGCGATCGAGAGGCCCTGGCCGATGATCGGGTTGTTCCATCCCGCAGCGTCGCCCACGAGAACCACGCCGGGAACGAACGGCCTCGCCGTCCAGGTGTCATCGCCCGGATAGGTCGCGAGCGGTCCGATCGGCGTGGCGTCGGAGATGGCCTCGCCGAAGGGCAGTCCCTTGAAGTTCGCCTCACGAAGGAACCTCGACATGCCGTCGGGTCCGGCAAATCGGGCCTTCTGCTCGACGGAGGGACACAGGTAGACGCGCAGTTGGCGGTCGTGTTGGCGGAACGAGGCCATGAAGAGATCATCGCTCGACGCCAGGAAGTCGTGGCTGCCACAGATCCCGTCTCCCTCGAGGATGACCCCGCCGACCATGTTGGTTGCCTCATGGCGGCTCAGCTCGATGCCCACCTGACGCCGCACCGTCGAGTTGCGCCCGTCGGCTCCGACGATCAGGCGTGCCCCGACAGCGATCGGCATGCCGTCACGGCCGACAGCGGTGACCATGGGACGCGTCCCGGCCTGCACGGTGACATCGCTGACCCCGGTGAGGAAGTGCACCCCCGCTGCCTGTGCACCTTCGCAGAGCGCTGAGCAGGCCTCGGGGTGGCGCAGGTTCAGGGACCCGGGGATTCCCGGGCGCATCCTCCCTGCCGGGATCGGGTTCGCCTCCGCGATGTCGGGCGGCAGATCGTCGTCGTAGTGAACCCAGGACGCCGACACACGGGCTCCGGCGTCCAGAAAGAGCTTCTCGACGCCGAGCTCGCGGGCCTCGGCGACACCCCACGGCATCAGGCTCTCGCCCCTCACCCGATCCTCGTAGTGCGCCGATGCCTCGAGTACGACGACATCAAGCCCGTCGTCCGCAAGCGCCGAAGCCAGCGCGCCCCCGGCGATGCCGCCACCCACGATCACCACATCGACTTCTTCTCGCATGCTCGTCTGCTCCTGAATGCGGGCCGGCTGTTCCGGCCGTCACGGGTTGTTCGTCACCGTCGGAGCTTTGGATCACCACAGGTCAAAACTGCATGGCTTCGGGAGGTGCCGGCAGACTGGTGGCCCGCCGCAACCTGCGCACGGGCGTTTAGCTCAGTTGGCCAGAGCACCTCCCTTACAAGGAGGGGGTCGGGGGTTCGAGCCCCTCAACGCCCACCCATCACCGCCTGCGACCTCATCGTGGCAACGGTGCCGTGCCTAGACGGCGAAGGCCGATGCGACATCCAGGAGTTGGTGTGCGAGATCGAGATCGCCCTCGGCGGTGAAGTCCAGATCCTCCCGATCGACACGTCCGGCCACTCGGTGGCAGTAGTCGACCACATCGGTGACCAGGGTCAACTGGCGGCTCGGGGAGTTTGCGGCCCTGTCGCCGAGGTTGAACGTCCCACCCCCTTCGCCGGTGAGCACCACCCGCGCGTTGTGGAGCGTGTCGGGGGCGACGTCCGCCATGAGGGACGGGAGTGTGGACACCGAGAAGGCCGACATCGCCCGCAGATCGCTCGGCAGCGGTGTCCACAGGGGTCGGCCGGTCGCCCGACGGATGTCGTCGGCATGGGTCCACATCTCGAAGGCGCGGACGATCGACAGGCCATCCACGGAGAAGGACCACTCGTGGAAGCCCACCTCGGTGTCGGGCGCCGGCCCCTGCCCCGATCGCAAGGCCTCGATGGTGCGGTCGGCGCGGTCCCGCCATGCGTCGGCGAGCGAGGCGGTCGGGCTGTCGACCCATCCGGCGATCTGATCGGCTCCCATCGTCAGGTGACCATCGCCAACGGGCCCATCGGCCTCGAGCCCGAGGATGCCTGCGGTGTACTGCTCGATGACCAGGAGGTGGGCGACCAGGCCCCGTACGTTCCAATCGTAGGGATGGGTCGGTCGGTCCCAATCGGCGGGCTCGAGATGGTCCAGCAGCTCACCGAGTGCGTCGGTCTGGTGGGTGAGCAGCTCGAGCGGCAGGGATGGCTGTGCCAGCACGGGCGGCCGTGCGTTGGCCTCGGCAAGGATGCGTTCCGCCAGCCCGGTCGGGGGCGGGGTGAGCAGATCGGTGTCCAGTGCAGCAACGGTGCGTTGCAGCTCGTGGGCTCTTTCCGCCACCGAGGGGTCCGAGGCCACGAGCCGATCGATCGCTGCTCGCTCCACGGGGTCGAGGGCGCCGAGAGCCCATGCCGCAAGGAGGTCGTCCGGCTCGCTCGGGTTCAGGCTCATCTCGGGTCTCCCGCATTGACCAGGTTCCAACCGGACAGTTCCCGCGCGAGGCGGGCGAGGCCGAGGCGCAGACGTGACTTGGTCGTGCCCTCGGGCGCTCCCATGGCGAGGGCGACCTGCTGATAGGTCATGCCGTCGAGGTAGGCGAGTTGCACGGCCCGGCGCTGCTCATCGGGCAGTCGTGACAGGGCTTCGCGTACGTGGTGCGCGGCGACGAGGCCAACCGCGGCGTCGTCGACCTGGGGGGTGGTCGTCGGGGTCGCATGCGCCACCCGGGTTTCGCGTTGGGCCCGCCTCGTGGCACTGCGGAGCCGGTCGAGGCATCGGCCGCGGGTCCTGACCGCAAGATACGTGCGAAGGCCACCTCGTCCGGGGTCGAAGGATTCGGGACGTTCCCACAGCGAGAGGAAGACTTCCTGGGTGACATCGGGAGCGTCGCCGGGCCCGAGCAACTGCGTCGCGACGCCGTGCACGAGTGAGCTGTACCGGGTGTAGACGGCGGAAAGGGCCTCATCGTCGCCAACCCGGATCCGTGCGATCATCGCGCGATCCCATGCTCGAAGATCGTCCTCCACCTCCACCGGGGATGACATTACACGGCGTCGTCCCCGGTGGAGGCAGGCGGAATCGGCGGTCCACCACAAGGGGGACCGCCACTCCCGGACCAAGGCGGCGAGGGCCATGGGGAGCCAGGATCAGGCGAACAGCGGCGATGTCAGGCCGTTGCGCTTGGCGATGTCGATGACCGCAGGCATGGACTCGGGTGTCGGCGCTCCGGGAACGAGATTGGCGTCCATGTCCGCGAAGAAGGCCGACCCGTGGCTGCCCGAGCTCATCACCAGGATGCGTGTGTCGGCGCCGATCAGGCGATAGCTGTGCACCACGCCCGCAGGGGTCGAGCAGAACTCGCCTTTCTCGAACGACTGGGTCACGTCGGTGGTCACCTCGACGGCGCCTTCGAGCACGTAGAACGCCTCCACCCAGGGGTGGGCGTGCGGAGGGGGTCCGGAGTCCTCGGGGCCCGTGAGTGCGAACACCTCGAACTCGCCGCCCGATTGCAGGACGGAGATCGTGTCGCTCAGGACGGAAAGCGTCGCGCCTGCGGGAGGTGCGGCGGTGGTGGGTTGAGCGGCCCGCTCGTGATGGGCCCAGTCCCCGATGTGACGGAGAGCGATCACCCTGCCGTCGGATCCGAATGTCCAGAGGTGGATCATGGTGTCCTCGGCGATCTCGCCCCCTGACAACCGGTTGCGACCCGCCTCCCTGATGGGCACGATCACCGTGTCGGGCCCTTCGCAGATGACGCCCGGCTCGAACACGGTGAACTCCATATGGGCAGCCAGGTTGGTGAAGAAGGTCGTCACGTGTTCCTTGCCGGTCCCTGCCTGGAGGTACGGAATGGACGTGGAGCGTATGCCCTGGTCCAGCCGGATGTCGTCGTCCAGCTTGTCGAGAATGCGGGCGACGTCGCCCTGTCCAAACGCCGCATAGATGTCCATCACGGTTTCGACCTGTCTGCTCATGTCCTCACTCCCTTTCGCCGCTTCCTGCGGTCTCCAAAGCGGTTCGTCGCCGAGGAGCAGGACGGATCACTATTTCCTGAGGAATTTCGGATCATGTTCCTGCGGGCGATGACGCGCTCTGATGCGCCGCCCAGGTCGGGCGTGCCGGGACGGCTGGCCCTCACGGCGCTCAGCTGAACCGTTGTTGAGCTGAGCGTCCCCCGGACCGGGCTCGTCGTCCGGCAGTGCCGGGGCGCGCGTCAGGTCGGGCGGCCCGTCAGGTCGGGCGCTCAGCTGAACCGTTGTTGTTCCCACCCGCCGGGCTCATGGTCTCCGGCGTGCTCGTTCGTTCGGTCCGGACCCTTCGGGGGGATCAACGTCCGTTTGCCGTCGGCGTCCCGTGGCCCGTCACGCCAGCCCTTGTGGGTCTTGAGGTGGTGGTGCCAACGACATTTCGGCCCCAGGTGCTCGAAGTCGCTCAGTCCGCTCTCGGCGTAGGGAACGATGTGGTCGATCTCGAGGTTGCGGGTGACGTGACAGCCTCGGATCTCACATTCCCAGTTCACCAGCAGCGCTGCCTTCTGACGACGGTTGGCGGTGCGCCCCGCGTGGGCAACCGTGCGCACGTCCACCCCGTCGGTGACGATGATGTCGACGATGGCGTCACCGAAGAGCTGTTTGGCCGATGCGACGTCGATCGGACCCACACCGGCGACCTCGCAGATCTCACCGGGGTCGGTGTGGCCACGATGGAACGCCGCTGCATCGATGACCAACAGCGCATGGGCCGTCACGCCCGCCCCTGGGTTCCCACTCGCCTGGGTGTCCCCACCACCCTCGCCGCTTGCGCCCCGATCGCCCTGACCGTCACCACCGTCCTGCCCGTCACCACCGTCCTGACCGCCACCACCGCCCTGCGCGTCCCACCGCCCTGCGCGTCACCACCGTCCCGTGCGTCATCCGCCGTCCCCGTGCGTGCCGTCCCTTCCGCCGCCCTGACCGCCTCCGGCCGGTGTCCCGCCGGTGATGCGTGCAGCCCTTGCCATCTCGATGAGCGCATCGGCGGCACAGGCCTCGTGTGAGTCCCGCAGTCCCCTGCGGCGGGCATCGTTGAGCACCCGATTGGTGAAGCGGTCCCAGATGGGCTCGAAGCTCGCCGCCTGTCGGGGTGTCAAGGAGATGCCATAACAGCGCATGCCCTCGGCATCGGTCCAACGACGTGCCCGACGCAACGAGTGTTGACGTTGTGAACGTCGGCGGTCGTCGTCTGCTGCTGCCTTCTCCTGTCGGGCACGCCTGCGAAGCTCCTCGAGCGAGCCCTTCCTCGAGAGCGCAAGGAGACTCTCCTCGGCATCGGGCACCTGAGCGGCCGCATCGGCAATGGCGCTTGCCTGTGGACCCGAGAGCTCCCCGTTGCGCAGGGCCTCCTCGGTTGCGCCGAGAGCCTCGAGGTTGCGAGCGGTGTTGGTCTCACGAACGGCATCGCCCAGCGAGGTGCCGGTTCGTCCCGCCAACCAATCGGCGCTGGAACGTGCAGCGCTGTCGCCGTGTGCCCAGGCACGGGTGCGATCCACCTGGCCCAGCGCCAGGGTCTTTCCCGCACCTGCAAGGCGTTCGAGACGGGCGAAGGCCTCCACGTACTGCTTGGCAAGCTCGCCGTCACAGCATTGCGCGTCGAAGGCGCCCACGAGCGCATGCAACTGCTCGCCCAGCTCCCGCACCGCCGTGATTCCCATGCCCCCATCCTCCCAGGTCGGTGTGACAACGAGATGACACGAGGGGGATGGACAGGGATGGGGATGGACCCTGGGTGTGACTGAACGAGATGCACGAGGGGATGGGCAGGGCGGGCGATGGACCGGGCGGGGGATGGACCGGGCGGGGGATGGACCGGGCTGGGGATGGACCGGGCCCTTGTGGTATCGAACATGTGTTCGATACACTGAGGACATGTCCCCGCCGCAGCTTGCTGCGATGGCCTTGTCGACCCCGGCCTCACTCGAGGCATTGGCGACGGCCGTCCAACCCACGAGTCCGGGTGTCGATCGCATGCTCGTGGTGCCCGGCCCGCTCGGGTCGTTGTTGCCCGGCGGCGGTGTCCGACTGGGTTCGGTGGTGCTGCTCGACGGCCCGCTCGGCGCCGGCGCAATGTCCATATCCCTTCAGCTCGCTGCTGCGGCCACGGCGTTCGGTGGGTGGGCGGCGATGGTCGACGACGAGGAGACACCGGCCACCCCGGCGGCGGTCGAGCTCGGTGTCGTTCTCGAGCGATTTCTCGTCGTTCGCCACGTGCCGGTTGCCCGTTGGCCGACGGTGGTCGCCCAACTCAGCGATGCCGTCGCTCTGGTCGTGTGCCGAGTCCCGCCGGGTTTGACCTTGGGTACTGCCCGGCGTCTGGTGGCACGAGCCCGACGACGCGGCACGATCCTGGTCGTCACCGGCGCATGGCCGGGAGAATCCGGCCTGCGCATCAAGGTGGAACGTTCGACCTGGCGGGCTCAGGTTGGTGAACCGGGTGCGTCCCTGGGTGATCGTCTCGTTCATCTCGTTGTCGAGGGACACGGGAGACCGGGGGCTCCTCGTTCGATGCCCCTCGTCGATCAACGTGTCGACTGAGCGCACCGGAGACATCGGATACACCGGAGACGCCGATGACTCGGCGGTTCGGACCTGTTGTCTCGTCTGTCCCTCCTGGCCCGAGGAGGATGCGAGCGGCTTCGGACGGGTGGTCCGTGCGGTCGAGAACATCACCCCTCGCCTCGCGGTCGAGCGGCCGGGCCTGTTGTTCTTTCCCGCGCGCGGGCCTGCCCGTTACTTCGGCGGCGATGTGGCCCTGGCCATGACGCTCATCGCGGCGGTCACCTCCGCCGAGGTTCTCGACGCCCGGGTCGGCATCGCCGACGGCATGCTCGGCGCACGTCTTGCGGCGATCAGCGCTTCACCGGATCCCGTGGTGATCGACGAGGGTGGCTCGGCCGCCTTCCTCGCCGGTTGGCAGCTGCACGCGCTCGTCCGCCTGGCCCAGGCCGACGCGGAGATGGTCGGTTTGCTCGAGCGCCTGGGGTTGCACACCCTTGGCGCGGTTGGCGCACTCGACTCCCGGTCACTCGTGACGCGTTTCGGGTCCGAGGGCCGGCGTCTGCAGCGCCTGTGTCAGGGCTTCGACGTGGCTCCGATGGAGCTCTCGTTTCCCACGACGGAGCTGGTCGAGGAGCTCACCTTCGAGCCGGCCGTCGAGCAGGCGGAGGCCATGGTGTTCGCCGCCAGAGGTCTCGCCGAACGCCTTTTCGATCGCCTCCGTGCCCGCGGTCAGGCGTGTGTGGGCGCGTCCATGACCTTGGAGGACGATGAGGGCTCTTCGCTCAGCACGTCATGGCGTTGGGAACAGGACTTCACGCCCCGCGTGCTCGCGGAGCTGGTCCGTCGTCGACTCGAGCCCGGCGACCACGCGCTGCCGACAAGACCCGTTGCCGTGGTGCGCCTGCGAGCAGAGGAGATCGCCCCCCTCTCGGGGCGTCAAGGCGACCTTTGGGGAGTCGGCTACGCGGACCTCGCTCGGGTCGAGCGTCTTGTCGCTTCACTGCAGGGTCTCCTGGGCTTCTCCTCCGTGCTCATCGGTGAGGTGGGACCGGGGCGCACACCCCTCGAGCGAACCCGATGGATTCCCTGGGGTGAGCCGCTCGGACATGACGGTACGGGTCCACGCGTGCGACGTGCAGCTCGATCTCGCGAGATGCCGAGCTGGCCGGGCAGCATTCCGCCACCATCGCCCGCCCGTGTTTTCGACCCGCCACTTCCTGCCGAGTTGCTCGATGCGGGCGGTCGGCCCGTCGCCGTCTCGGCTCGAGGTGAGCCGACAGGCACGCCTGCACAGCTGCGTTGTCGAGCCCTGCCCGGCGGCGGGGGATCGATCACCGCATGGGAGGGGCCATGGCTGCACGACCTCCGCTGGTGGCAAGCGTCATCGCGCCGCCGCCGGGCATGGTGGCGGGTGCTCGTGGGCGACGAGACCCATGGCATCGCGTGCCTGGTGGCCATCGAGCACGGCCGTGCGGGCGTCGAGGCCATCCATGACTGATGCACGCATGACTGATGCACGCATGACCGACGCACGCATGACCGACGCACGCATGACCGACGCACGCATACGGAAGGGTGGTCTGCGGGTGGCTGAAGGCTCGTGCTCCTGATGGCCGAGGGCATGGCCTACGCGGAGTTGCACTGCCACTCCAGCTTCTCGTTCCTCGACGGCGCGAGTCATCCCGACGAGCTCGTTGACGAGGCCGTGCGCCTGGGTCTCGCCGGTCTGGCCCTCACCGATCACGACGGGCTCTACGGGGCGGTGCAACTTGCGGAGGCTGCGCGTCCTCATGGGCTGCCGACCGTCTTCGGCGCCGAGCTCACCCTCGATGCACCCCGCGAGCGCACTGGGCAGGCCGACCCGGCCGGCACGCATCTCGTCGTGCTCGCGGAGGGTCCGGTTGGCTATGCCCGACTCGCCCGGGCCATCAGCGACGCCCAACTCGCAGGCAGGAAGGGTCTCGCACGCTTCTCCCTTCCTGCTCTTGCCGAGGCGGCGAGGGCAGCGGTGCATCGACACCCCCAACCGAGCACCCACAACAACGGTTGGTACGTCCTGACCGGCTGTCGCAAGGGGGCGGTCGCGCGTGCGCTGGGGGGAGAGGGGCCGGGGGCGGCTCGCCGGGCACTTGCGCAACTGGTGGAGGCCTTCGGCCGTGACCGGGTGCTCGTGGAGCTCTGGGATCACGGCGACCCGCTCGATCGTCCACGCAACGATGCCCTCGCCACCCTTGCGATGGAGGCACGTGTGCGGGTTGTCGCCACGAACAACGTGCATTACGCCACCCCGGCACAGCGTCCACTGGCCATGGCCCTCGCCGGTGTTCGTGCCCGTCGGAGTCTCGACGCGCTCGATGGATGGCTTCCGGCAAGTCCCCTTGCTCATCTCCGATCGGCCGGTGAGCAGGCTCGTCGCCTGGCGCGTTATCCCGGGGCGCTCGAGGCCGGCGTCGAGCTTGCGACGGCCTCCGCCTTCGAGTTGCGTCTGGCGAGCCTGAACCTTCCCGACCATCCGGTGCCGCCCGGCCACACGGAGATGACCTGGTTGCGACTCCTCGCCCGCAGGGGCGCCGAGGTGCGCTACCCGACGGGACACCCTCGTCATGACGACGCACTCGATCAGATCGATCACGAGCTCGGCATCATCGATCAGCTGGGCTTTGCCGGCTACTTCCTGTTGGTGCACGACATCGTGGCGTTCTGCAACCGGGAGAACATCTTCTGTCAGGGTCGGGGAGCGCGGCGAACAGCGCGGTCTGTTATGCCATCGGCATCACCAATGCCGATGCCGTCAGTCTGGGGCTGCTCTTCGAACGGTTCATGTCACCCGCCCGTGACGGTCCACCCGACATCGATCTCGACATCGAGCACCTTCGCCGGGAAGAGGTCATCCAGTACGTCTACAACCGCTACGGGCGTGAGCGCGCCGCCCAGGTTGCCAACGTGATCACCTATCGTCCTCGCTCGGCGCTGCGCGAGATGGCCAAGGTCTGCGGGTTCAGCCCGGAGGAGGCGGACGACCTGGCCAAGCAGGTCGACGTTCGTCGTTTCGGCGACATCGATGGCAAGGAGGAGGCGCCCGCCGATGTGCCGGCCAACGTCTGGGCCCTGGCGCGTGCCGTCGAGGGCCATCCCCGTCATCTCGGCATCCATGCCGCCGGCATGGTGATCGCCGACCGTCCGCTCGTGGAGCTCTGCCCGGTGGAGTGGGCACGCAGGGAGAACCGATCGGTGCTCCAGTGGGACAAGGACGACTGCGCGGCTGCCGGCCTGGTGAAGTTCGATCTTCTCGGGTTGGGCATGTTGACGATGCTCCATCTCGGTGTCGATCTGATCGGCCAACACCGGGGGACGGTGATCGACCTCGCGACGATCCCACAGGAAGAGCAGGTCTATGACCTGCTCTGTGCCGCCGACACCATCGGCGTGTTCCAGGTCGAGAGTCGAGCGCAGATGGCGACGTTGCCTCGACTGCGGCCCCGCTGCTTCTACGACCTCGTCGTCGAGGTCGCGCTGATCCGCCCCGGCCCCATCCAGGGTGATTCGGTGCATCCCTACCTGCGTCGACGCAACGGCGAGGAGCCCGTGACCTATCTGCACCCCCTGCTCGAGTCCTCGCTGGCGAGGACGCTGGGTGTGCCGCTGTTCCAGGAACAGCTCATGCAGATGGCGATCGACGTCGCCGGCTTCACCGCGGCCGAGGCGGATCAACTGCGCTCGGCCATGGGCTCGAAACGCTCACATGAGCGGATGGCCCGTTTGCGCACCCGGCTCATGGCTGGGATGGCCGAGCGGGACATCACCGGCGAGGTCGCCGAGGCCATCGCCCACAAGCTCGAGGCCTTCGCCGACTTCGGCTTTCCCGAGAGCCACTCGGTCTCCTTTGCCTACCTGGTGTACTCGAGCGCGTGGATGAAGTACCACTATCCGGCCGAGTTCACCTGTGCCCTGCTGAACGCCCAGCCCATGGGCTTCTACTCACCGAACACGATCGTGGGTGACGCCGCCCGCCATGGAGTGGAGACGTTCGCGCCCGACGTCAATCACTCGGCCCGCGACTGCACGCTTGTCGAGCGATCCGATGGCGCGCAGGGTCACGCCGGTCACGGTTGGCATGCAGAGCCGACGCCATTCGCCGTGCGCATCGGGCTGCGCTACGTGCGCAACCTTGGATCGGCGCTGCTCGACCGCATCGGACGAGAACGCGCTCATGGACCCTTTGTCGACATGGAGGACTTCGCCCGTCGCACCGGAGCCCCGGTCGATGCCGTCGAGGCGCTGGCCATGGCGGGCGCCTTCGCCGACTGCTCCGATCTCGATCGTCGATCGGCCCTCTGGGCAGCAGGTGCGTTGCGTGATGCGAGGCCCGACACCCTTCCCGGCCTCATCGCCGGCGTCGAGGCGCCGACGCTTCCCGGCATGAGCGGAGCGGACGAGTTGGCCGCCGACCTCTGGTCGATGGGACTCTCGCCCGGACATCACCCCATCGGGTTGGTTCGAGCCATGCTTGATGAACGTGGTGTGGTGGCCATCGAGAACCTGCGTGGCCGCGAGCACCTCAGCGTGATCGAGGTGGCCGGCATCGTGACCCATCGCCAACGACCGGCGACGGCCAAAGGCGTGATCTTCATCAACCTCGAGGACGAGACCGGGTTGCTCAACGTCATCTGCACCCCGGGGGTGTGGCGTCGCCACCGACAGGTTGCCCGTACCAGTGGTGCATTGATCGTCCGTGGTGTCCTGGAGCGCAGGCAGGGGGTCACCAACCTCCGAGCCGTGCGCCTCCGCCCGCTCCCCGGAGGCCCAGCACTGCGATCACGCGACTTTCGATAGGGCCGGACCGGGCACAGGGCCCGACCCGGAGCTGAACCGAGCGTCAGTGGACGAGGTCGGGGTCCTCACCCAGCAGATCCAACTCGAGCTCCTCGTTGACATCCTCGGCGTCGCCCTCGACATTGATGGTGGGCAGGAGTCGATCGATCCAGCGCGGAAGCCACCAGTTGCGGTCGCCGAGCAACTCCATGGTGGCGGGCACCAACAGCATGCGCACGATGGAGGCATCCAACAGCACCGCGCTCGCGAGGCCAAGGCCCATGAGCTTGGGGATGCGGTCGTTCTCCAGCAGGAAGCTGCCGAAGACGAAGACCATGATCGCAGCCGCCGCCGTGATGACCTTGGCGGTTGCGGCCAACCCGTCGGCCACCGACTCCCGGCTGTCGCCGGTCCGCACCCATTCCTCCCGCACGCGGGATAGCAGGAAGACCTCGTAGTCCATGGAAAGACCGAACACGATCGCGAAGAGCATCATGGGAACGAACGGCTCGATGGGGGCAGGCTCGATGCCCGTGAGGTCGCCCAGCCATCCCCATTGGAAGAGCGCGACCACCAGGCCGTAGGCCGCGCCGATCGACAGCAGGTTCATGATCACGGCCTTGAGCGGCACCAGCAACGAGCGGAAGACCGCCATCAACAGGAGGAACGACAAGGCCAGCACGGCCGTGAAGAACCACGGAAGGCGTGAGCCGAGGTAGGACGAGAAGTCGACACCGACGGGCACGGCGCCGGAAACGAACACGTCGAGTCCCGTTGATGCCTCCACGGGGGGCAACACCACGTCACGGAGCCGACCGACCAGCTCCGTGGTCGCCTCGTCCTGAGGCGCGGTCTTCGGAATGATCTGCCAGAGCGCAGCAGTCGGATCAGTCGGGCTGTTCGGCACCCCCGGCGACACGAACCCAACGCCTTCTGCCTTGGACAGAGCGGCACCGATCTCGGCGAGCTGCTCGGGCCCGGCTCCGTTGGACAGCTTCGTCACGGCGAGGAAGGGTCCGTTGAAGCCAGGACCGAAACCCTCGGCAAGCAGCTCATAGGCCTTGCGCGTGGAGGACTCCTCGCTGAAGTTGCCCTCATCGGAGAAGCCGAGTCGCAGGCTGAACACGGGTATGGCCATCACGACCAAGATCACGACCCCGATGAACACCGAAGCCCAGGAGTGGCGCTGCACCAAACGGCTCCACCGATAGGCCGGTGTCTCGCGCACCGGTTTCGTGGCCCGATGCGGGACGACCTTCTTGAGTGGAGCGACGGCGAACCCGAGGGCCAGGACCACTGCTGCAAGGGGTACGCACACCAGCAAGGCGTCGACCTTGAGTGCCATGCCGATCAGGGCGACCGAGATCAGGCCGGCGGCGATGAGCCCTCGCCATCTCGTCATCTCCACCCGCGGCCCGACGAACCCGAGCAGAGCCGGCAACAAGGTGAGCGATGCGGCGACGGTGACGGTGACGATGGTCGCAGCCGCGATGGCGAGGCCGGTCACGAAACCCACCCCCATCACGATCATGCCGAGCAGGCTGATCACCACCGTTGCCCCGGCGAAGGTCACGGCCCGACCGGACGTGTCGATGGCGATGGAGGTCGCCTCGGCCACGGTGTGGCCATGGTGCAGGCCTTCTCGGAAGCGGGTCACGATGAACAACGCGTAGTCGATGCCCACACCCAGCCCGATCATGGTGGCGATCGCCGTCGCGAAGCTCGGCATGGCCATGACCTGGGTCAACAACCCGATGATGACGGTGCCTACGCCGATGCCTGCCAGAGCGACGCCGATCGGCAGACCCATCGCCATCACCGATCCGAAGGCGACGATGAGGATGAAGATGGCGAAGGCAAGGCCGAGCAACTCGGACGAGGGCTGCTCGAACTCGGCGAGGATCTGTCCTCCGAGCTCGGCCTGGACACCGGGGATCTCAGGTTGCGCGGCAAGGATCTCCTTGCGTATGTCCTGCGCGTCGTCGAAGCTCGTCTCGTACGGCACCTCCACCTTGGCGTACGCGATCTTTCCTGCGTTCTCACCGGTTCGGGCGATCTGGATCACACCCTCTGGCGAGTAGGGGCTGGTGACCTTGATGTCGGGAATGGCGTCGACCTTGGTGAACCAGGCCTGCATCGCGGCCTTCACCTTGGGGTCATCCACGCCCTGATCCGTCCGAAATACGATGGTTCCGGGTTGGCCTGCGCCCTGACCGGCGAAGTCCTGCTCGAGGACGTCGAACCCGTCACGACTCTCGCTGTCGGGCAGGGTGAACTCGTCGCGGAAGTCGGTGCCGATTCCCTGGGAGACGCCTCCCAGGATGACGAGACCGACGACCCACGTCACGACCACCATGCGACGGTGGTCGTGACACCACCTTCCCAGCCGAGCAAACATCGACGGACCTCCTGAGGGGAAACGAATCCCCTGGAGCCTATCGGAAACGGATGCGCATGACTCCTGCCTCGTTGATCCGTCCGTCTTCGGCACTGTAGGTGACGAAGACGAGTGATCCATGGGTTTGGGTGGGTTCCGAGAAGGTGACCTCTCCCTCGAAGGTGCCCAGGTCTGCTCCGCCACTTCCCGTGACAAACCCTTCACCGATCGGCTCGTTCGAGCCGTCCTCACGCACCTCGACGTTGACGGTCCCCTCGTAGGCCCGGGCCCGGCCGCTCAGCGACAGCGGCGAGGTCACGATCTCGTCGGTGGTCGGTTCGTCGACCACGATGTCGGCGGTGGCCGAGCCCAGGACCCACCAGGTGTCGTCGCTCATCAACCGGACGAACACGGTCGTGGGGGTCGAGATCTTCGTGCGAACCTCAACCTCACCCGAGCGGCTGTCGCCTTGTTGGAACGGACCCACCGTGGGCTCCTTGAAGCCGACGAACTCGGTCGCAAAACCACGTGCTGCCTCAACCGGATCGGTGTACCGAGTGTCGCTGTCGACGAACGGCCACACGGCCGTGGCGATGTCGGCACTCGGAAGCGATGTCGACGTCGAGGTCGTCGGGCTTGTGGACGAGGTCGAGCCCGACGAGACATCCTGGCCATCGTCGTCGGCGTTGTCGCCTATGACGTAGCCGATACCGAGGGCTGCAATCACCAGAACCATGACCAACGCGATCCTGAGGCCGGGGCCGGACGAGCGTGAGCGGCGGTGCTTTGGCATGTGCGTTCCTTTGTTCGGTCAGCGAGGCGAAACGTTCCACCCGGGTACACGATGAACAGCGGGGCATCCTGAACGGGCCAAAACGAACCCTATCCGTTCCGTTCGGACTGCATCAGTGCTCTTCGTCGCCTCGATCATCGAGCACCCAGAGTCCCGGTGATCGTCTCCCGGGGTGTGGCACGCGAGCCGGAGGCACATCGACCTCATGTGGAGGTCCTTCGAGCCGCTGGGCCGGCCGCAAGATTCTCGATGGTGGTCGCCGCGATGCGCTGCATGGCTTCGCGGGTGAAGAATCCCTGATGGCCCGTGATGAGCACGTTCGGAAAGGTGAGCAGCCGGGCAAACGTGTCATCCTGCAGGACCTCTTGCGAGTGGTCCCGAAAGAAGAGATCGCCCTCTTCCTCGTAGACATCGATTCCAAGGGAGCCGACGTCGCCGCTCTTGAGCCCCTCGATCACAGCCAGGGTGTCGATGAGCGCCCCCCTCCCGGTGTTGATGAGCATGACGCCCGGTCGCATCAAGGAGAGGGCCCGCCGATCGATGAGGTGGTGGGTCTCGGGGGTCAGCGGGCAGTGCAGGCTCACAAGGTCAACGGAGGCCAAGAGGTCGTCGAGCCCTGTGGGCTCTGCTCCTGCGGCCAGGCAGTCGGGGTCCGGAATGGGGTCCGAGACGAGAACCCGGCATTCAAATGCAAGTAACAGCTTCGTGACCACGGCGCCGATCGCTCCCGTTCCGATCACCCCTGCGGTCTTGCCCTGGAGGTCGAAACCCAAGAGGTGCTGCAGGGAGAAGTTGCCTTCGCGCACCCGGTTGTAGGCCCGATGAATGTTGCGGTTCAGGCACAGGATGAGCGCGATGGTGTGTTCGGCGACGGCATGGGGCGAATACTGCTGCACCCGTGTCACGGCGATGCCCAGCCGATCGGCGGCATCGAGGTCGACATTGTTGAAGCCGGCGCATCGCAGCGCAATGGAACGGATGCCGGCGTCGGCAAGTTGCTCCAAGGTGGACGCGTCCAGAGCGTCGTTGACGAAGACGCACACCGCGTCGTGGCCGGCGGCAAGAGGTGCGGTCGTCGCGTTCAGACTGGTTTCGAACCATGACAGCTCGAAACCGTGCCCGCTGCTTCGGTTGGCTTCGTCGAGGAAATCCCGGTCGTAGGGCATGGCGCTGAAGACGGCGACTTTCATGCGTGCTCACCTGTGTGGAGTAGAGGGCCGTTCCATCGTCGCCGACCTCGTCACCGCCGGCAGGGGCCCTTGGTCCTCAAGGTGAGGGCTTTGGACCCTGGAGCCCTCACCTCGACTCGGCCGATGCTGGGGTCGGGCCCGGATGGGCGCACCACAGGAATGCGATGGGAGGCAGGGATGGGCCGGATAGTCGTGGGGGTGGATGGTTCCGCCGGGTCGCTGGCCGCTCTGGCCTGGGCCATCGAGGAGGCAACGTTCCGCAAGGCGACGGTCGTTGCGGTCCAATCCTGGTTGCCCTACTCCCAGGTTTCGCCGCTCGAGTCCATGGCACCCGTGTTCCAGGCGGGCGAGGGCGAGGCCATCGCGAAGGACCTCTTGGCCGACGCGGTGCGCAAGGTGGTCGGCGATGGCACCGCCGGGGTGGTCGTCGAGCAACGGGTGTTCTGCGACCACCCGGTGTCGGCACTCCTCGACGCTTCGAAGGGGGCCGACCTGCTGGTGGTCGGGTCGCGCGGCCATGGCGGCTTCCTCGGCCTGGTTCTGGGTTCGGTGAGCAGCCAATGCGTGCACCATGCAACGTGTCCCGTGGTCGTGATCCGCGAGCGGGAGGAGCGCGTGGGATGAGCCCGGCAGGCTCCACGAGGCACCGCAGGTGCTTGTGTGGTCCCTGCCTGCAAGGGTTGTTCGACCCTGAAACGACGAGGTGGGCTCGGCATCAGATCGGGCGGCGACGGATTCGAGGGCACTCGGGGGAAAGTGGAGCGCGTGCATGGATTGGAGGACCATCGAGAAGTTGCCCGTGGCCGGGGGTGCGGTTCCCAACCTGGTCGATTACGAGGAGACCTACCGGACATTTTCCTGGGAGAAGGCCGGCGAGCTGCTCGACGGGTTGCCCGGTGGCCGTGGGATCAACATCGCCTACGAGGCCGTCGATCGCCACGTCGCCCACGGGCGTGGAGATCGTGTGGCGCTCCGGTGCCTCGATCGCACAGGCGACAGCATCGATCTGACCTACCGCGACCTGCAGGAGCAGACCAATCGCTTCGCCGACGCGTTGCGAACGATGGGCGTCGCCCGGGGGGAGCGGGTCTTCGTCCTTGCCGGTCGCATTCCCGAGCTCTACATCGCCGTGCTGGGAACCCTCAAGGCCGGATGTGTCGCCTCACCGTTGTTCTCCGCGTTCGGACCGGAACCCATTCGTCAGCGCCTGTCGCTGGGCGATGCACGTGTGCTGGTGACGACCGAGGCGCTCTACGTGAAGAAGGTGGCGAAGCTCCGGGACTCATTGCCAGGCCTGGAACGGGTGCTGGTCATCGGTCAGGGAGGCGACGGGGGCCGATCCGACACGGTGGATTTCCACGAAGCGCTCGGTGCAGGGGATCCCTCCTTCGCCATCGCTCCGACCGACCCCGAGGACATGGCCCTGCTCCATTTCACGAGCGGCACGACCGGGACCCCGAAGGGGGCCATCCATGTGCACCAGGCAGTTCTCTCCCACCACGTGACCGGGGCGTATGCGCTCGACCTGCATCCCGAGGATGTGTTCTGGTGCACGGCGGACCCGGGCTGGGTGACCGGCACCTCCTACGGCATCATCTCGCCGCTCACCCATGGCGTCACGTGCATCGTGGACGAAGGTGAGTTCGACGCCGAGCATTGGTATCGCATCCTGGCCGAGCAGCAGGTGACCGTGTGGTACACCGCCCCAACCGCGGTGCGGATGCTCATGCGAGCAGGCACCGAGGCGGCGCGCAACGCGGACCTGTCCGCGTTGCGCTTTGTCGCCAGCGTCGGTGAGCCCCTGAACCCCGAGGCCGTCGTTGTGGGGTCAGGAAGCCTGGGGTCGGCCCATCCACGACAACTGGTGGCAGACCGAGACGGGCGGCATCATGATCGCCAACTACGCGACGATGGACATTCGCCCCGGTTCGATGGGGCGTCCCCTGCCGGGCGTCGAGGTGGCCGTGCTCGCCCAGGGCGACGACGGTCGAGCGAAGGTTGCCGGCGACGGCACGGTGGAGGTCATCGAGAAGCCGAATGTGGAGGGGGAGCTGGCAATTCGCCCGGGTTGGCCCTCCATGTTCCGTGGCTATCTCCACGACGAGGCGCGTTACGAGGCGTGCTTCGCAGGAGGCTGGTACCTGAGCGGTGACGTCGCACGCTTCGACGAGGACGGTTGGTTCTGGTTCGTCGGTCGTGCCGATGACGTGATCAAGTCCGCCGGACACCTCATCGGCCCCTTCGAGGTCGAGAGCACCTTGATGGAGCATCCCGCGGTGATCGAGGCGGGCGTCATCGGCAAGCCCGATCCCGTTGCCGGGTCGATCGTGAAGGCCTTCGTCTCGCTGCGCGAGGGTTTCGAACCCACCGACGACCTGCGTCTGGAGCTGATCGGCTTTGCCCGCACCCGCCTGGGGCCGGCCGTCGCGCCGCGCGAGCTCGATTTCGATCAGCACCTGCCCAAGACCAAGAGCGGCAAGATCATGCGTCGCCTGCTCAAGGCCCGGGAACTGGGGCTTCCCGAGGGCGACCTCTCGACCCTCGAGCGTGACTCATGAACGTCAGCGGGATCGATCGAGGTCATGGACACGTGTTGTTGCAGCAGATGCTGCGCGTCCGCCGCTTCGAGGAGGCGTGTGTCGAGCTCTACAGCGCGGCGAAGATCCGTGGCTTCATGCACCTCTACATCGGCGAGGAGGCCGTCGCCGTCGGTGTGTCGCAGGCGTTGCAGCCCGATGACGCCGTGATCTCGACCTATCGCGAGCACGGTCACGCGCTCGTCCGTGGCGTTCCGGCGGCGTCGATCATGGCCGAGATGTTCGGCAAGGTGGAGGGCTGCAGCCGTGGGCGAGGCGGGTCGATGCACCTGTTCGATGTCGCCCGTGGCTTCTACGGAGGCAGCGCCATCGTGGCCGGCGGACTGCCCGTGGCAGTGGGGCTGGCACTGGCCGACCACATGCAGCACCGTCCGCAGGTGACGGCCTGCTTCTTCGGTGAGGGCGCCGTGGCCGAAGGGGAGTTCCACGAGGCGATGAACCTTGCGTCGCTGTGGAAGCTGCCCGTGCTCTTCTGTTGCGAGAACAACCTCTATGCCATGGGCACCGCGCTGGATCTCTCGGAGGCCGAGACCAACCTTGCCGTCAAGGCGGCCGGCTACGAGATGCCGGCATGGTCGGTTGACGGCATGGACGTCCTGGCGGTCGAGTCGGCAGCACACCGTGCGGTTGAGGTCGTTCGCGCCGGTGGAGGTCCGGTCTTCCTGGAGCTGCGCACGTATCGCTTTCGAGCTCATTCCATGTACGACCCCGAGCGGTACCGGGACAGGAGCGAGGTCGAGATGTGGAAGCAGCGAGACCCCATCGCCACCCTCACCGAGGCGCTCCGTGGCGCAGGACTCCTCGATCAGGACGAATTGGACGACATGGAGCACGAGATTGCGGCAGAGCTGCAGGCTGCCATCGAGGAAGCGGAGAACGGGACCCTCGAGCCGATCGACCAGCTCACCCGATTCGTCTATTCCGAGCCGCTCCGATCGATCGAGTCCGGGCGATGAGCACGACCGAGGCGGGATCAGCGGAGTCGTCGCCGGCCGTCGGGCGGACGATGACCTACCGCGATGCCATGCGTGAGGCCATGCACGATGCGCTCACTCGCGACGATCGGGTCTTCCTCATGGGCGAGGACGTCGGTCGTTACGGGGGTTGCTTCGCCGTGAGCATGGGACTCCTCGAGGCGTTCGGGCCCGAGCGGGTGCGCGACACGCCCCTGTCGGAGTCGGGCTTCGTGGGGGCGGGCATCGGAGCGGCGATGGGGGGCATGCGGCCGATCGTGGAGATCATGACCGTGAACTTCAGCCTGTTGGCACTCGACCAGATCATGAACAACGCCGCGACGCTGCAACACATGTCCGGCGGGCAGTGCCACGTGCCCCTGGTCATCCGCATGACCACCGGCGCCGGACGTCAGCTCGCCGCGCAGCACTCCCACAGCCTCGAAGGCTGGTACGCCCATATTCCCGGTCTCAGGGTGCTCACCCCGGCGACGGTGACCGATGCCCGATGGATGTTGTGGACCGCGCTCGAGGACCCCGACCCCGTGTTGATCTTCGAGCACGGTGCGCTGTACAACACCGAGGATGTGCTGCCTGATGGGCTTGGGCCCGTCGACATCGACAAGGCAGCGGTCCGTCGGCCGGGCGGCGATGTCAGTCTCGTCACCTACGGTGGCTCACTGGCCAAGACATTGCAGGCCGCCGACGAGTTGGCGGGCGAGGGCATCGATGCGGAGGTGATCGACCTGCGCACCCTCCGCCCACTCGACACGGCCACCATTCTCGCCTCGGTGAGATCGACCCACCGCATGGTCGTCGTGGACGAAGGGTGGCGGAGCGGGAGCATCTCGGCGGAGATCAGCGCACGGGTCACCGAGCACGCCTTCTACGACCTGGCGGCGCCGGTCATGCGGGTGTGCAGCGCCGAGGTTCCGATTCCCTACGCACGACACCTGGAGGAGGCCGCGCTCCCGCAGGTGCCCGGCATCGTGGCCGCAGTCCGAACCGTGATGGAGACGGCCGGCTGATGGCCGAGTTCCGCATGCCCTCGCTCGGAGCCGACATGGAGTCGGGGACCGTCGTCGAATGGCGGGTGAAGCCGGGAGACCGGGTTCAACGGGGCGACATCGTCGCGGTCGTCGACACCGAGAAGTCCGACATCGAGGTGGAGGTCTTCGACGCCGGAACGGTCCAGGACATCCTTGTTCCCGTCGGCGAGAAGGTGGCGGTGGGCACGGTCCTTGCCCGTCTCGACGCCGACGACGCAACTCCTGTCGGCGAGCGCACGACAGCAGTGCCCGACACGGCAGCAGTGCCCGACACGGCAGCAGTGCCCGACACGGCAGCAGTGCCCGACACGGCAGCAGTGCCGGTGCGGTCGGGGGTGATCTCCCCGCTGGTTCGTCACCGCGCCGAGGAGTTGGGTGTCGACATCACCCAGGTGACGGGCACCGGCCCGGGGGGAATGGTGCATCGGTCGGACGTCGAACGTGCGGCGGAGGAGATGGAAGAGGCGTCCGACGCGCCCGTCGTCGCACCAACGACGGGGTTCGTGCGCGCCTCGCCCCGAGCCAGGCGCCGGGCCGTCGAGCTCGCCGTCGCTCTCGAGGGAGTGGTTGGCAGCGGTCCGGACGGCGCGGTCACCGAGGCGGATGTGGAACAGGTGGCAGCGCCCCTCTCAACGCCCGAACAGGCCCAGGGATCACGGGTCGTGGGTGTCCCTCCTCGGCCGCTTCGCAGCGGTGCCGAGCAGAAGGAGGCGATGCGCCGGGCCATCGCAGCCCTGATGGAGCGAGCGAACCGGGAGATTCCGCACTACTACCTGCAGACGACGATCGATCTCCAGCCGGCGCTCGACTGGTTGGCCGCAGTGAATCTGGACCGGCCCGTGACCGAGCGGGTCCTCCCCGCAGCGATGCTGCTCCGGGCGACCGCGCTTGCAGCTCGGGAGGTGCCCGAGCTGAACGGCTTCTGGGTTGACGACAGCTTCCAGCCGGCCACGTCGGTGCATCTGGGCGTGGCGATCTCGCTCCGCGGGGGTGGCCTCGTGGCTCCCGCCATCCTCGAAGCGGACCGGTGCACGCTCGTCGAACTGATGGTCCGCCTGCGTGATCTCGTCGACCGGGCCCGCAGCGGTGTGCTGCGCGCCTCGGAGATGTCCGCACCCACGCTGACCGTGTCCAATCTCGGCGATCAGGGCGCCGACGCGGTCTACGGGGTCATCTACCCCCCACAGGTCGCCCTCGTCGGCTTCGGCAGGATCGCCGAGCGACCATGGGCGCACGAGCACCTGCTCGGGGTGCGTTCCGTGGTGACGGCCACGCTCGCAGCAGATCACCGGGCGGGTGACGGACACGTCGGCGGCCTCTTTCTGCATGCGATCGATCGCCTCCTGCAGCGACCGGAGGAACTATGAGCACACCAACACCCAAGGGGGATACGTCGTGACCGAGCATGAGGCAACCGAGTTGATAGCGGCCGTCCTTCATCGGATTGCCCCCGAGGCCGACCTTCGGAGAGCCGACCCGAACGGCGATCTTCAGGAGCAACTCGACATCGACTCGATGGACTTTCTGAACCTGGTCGTGGGGGTGCACGAGCGCAGCGGCATCGACGTTCCCGAGCGGGACTACCCTCACGTCTCGACGCTGCGGGGCTTCGTGGGCTACCTCGTGGCGAGGAGCTCCTGACCATGGGCCTGTTCAACCGCCTTCCGTGGTCTGCAACCCACGTGCGTCCCGACGGGGCCCATCGACCGGCCGACGGCGAGCCCATCCTCGTAGCGGAGGGCGTGACGAAGATCTACCGGTCGGAAGCCGGTGACGTGGCCGCGTTGCGCTCGGTCGACCTCGTGATTCGCCAGGGCGAGATGATCGCGGTCATGGGGCCGTCGGGATCGGGCAAGACCACCTTGTTGAACTGCTTCTCCGGGCTCGACGACATCGACGAGGGGCGCGTGATGGTGGACGGCAACAGCATCCACGACATGGCCGACGTCGATCGGACGCGCTATCGAAGCGAATCCATGGGGTTCGTCTTCCAGGCCTTCAATCTGATCCCGGTCTTCACGGCGACCGAAAATGTGGAACTGCCCCTGCTGTTGGCCGGGGTGCCCGTGGGAGCGGCGCGCAAGCAGGCGCGCCACACGCTCGAGCGGGTCGGCCTCGGTCATTGCCTCGATCGTCGTCCGCTCGAGCTCTCCGGGGGCGAGCAGCAACGAGTGGCCGTCGCCCGGGCGCTGGCCGGCAACCCTGCACTGGTGTGGGCCGACGAGCCCACGGGAAACCTTGACTCCGAGACCGCCGGTCAGGTGATGGCCCTGCTCCACGAGCTGAATGTCGAGGGTCTGACCATCGTGATCGTGACCCACGATGCCGGCATCGGCGCAGCTGCCAAGCGCCTGGTGTTCATGCGCGACGGTGAGATCGTGAGCGACAAGGTGCAGTCGCAGGGGACGCCGGCTGCGGTCGACTCGGCGCCGGTCGAGCCATGATCCTGCCGGTGTTCCTCGCTGCTCTGGTCACGCCCTTTCTCTGGCTGATGGTGCGCGACCCGATCGTGCGCCGTCTCGCCCTTCGCAACCCCAATCGGCGGCGTGGTGAGACCGCCCTTGTCGTGCTCGGGGCGATGTTCGGCACGGCGATGATCACCGGCTCACTCGTGGTGGGCGACACGCTTGACTTCTCCATCCGTCGAGTGGCCCATGAGCAACTGGGTCCGATCGATGAGATCGCCGGCACGTACCTTCCCGACCAGTGGGCCGAGATGCAGGCTCGCCTCGGTGATTTCCGGGAGAAGATGAGCGGGAGCGTCGACGGCATGTTGTCGATGGTGACGCTCCAGGCATCGGCCACGTCGGGGGAGGGGAAGGATGTCCGGGTGGCTCCCCGGGCACAGCTGCTCGAGGTTGACTTCGCTTCGGCTCGAGCGTTTGGTGGCGATCCCGAAGCGACGGGCATGGAAGGTCCGACGCCTGAGACGGGTAGGGCCGTCATCTCGCAGGACGCAGCTGATCTGCTTGCGGTCGGGCCTGGCGATGTGATCTCGGTGTACGTCTACGGGAGGGAAGTCTCCCTGTCCGTGGATCGTGTTCTCGTCCAAAGGGGGGTTGCGGGCTTCTGGCGCGGTCAGGGGACACGAGCGGCGAACGTCTTCGTGGCACCCGGCACGATCGATCCCCTGGCCTTCGCTGCTTTCTCGGCGACGACCGAGCCGAGGTTCGTGCCCCCGTCCCGCAGCCTCGCCGTCTCGAATCGCGGAGGGGTCGAGGAAGGAGCCCGACTCACCGATGTTGTCCGAGCCGAGCTCGATCGACGACTCGGGGATCTGGGCGTTCAGGTTCTGTCGGTCAAACGCGACGTGCTCGATACGGCTGCTGATTCCTCCAGGCGCTACGGCGATCTCTTCGCGGCGATGGGGGCCTTCGGCGCGCTTGCGGGAATCCTGTTGGTGGTCAATCTCTTTGTGATGCTCGCCGAGGAGCGAAAGCCCGAGATGGGCATGCTGCGAGCGTTGGGCATGCGTCGGGCAGTGCTTGTCCGAGCCTTCACGGCCGAGGGATGGCTCTATGCGGTCAGTGGCGCCGTGCTCGGTTCACTGGTCGGCCTGGGACTCGGGCGCGTGATCGTGATCGTCGTTGCCCGAGCCATTGCCTCCGCCGGTGGCGAGTTGGGTCTGCGCCTTCGATTCTTCGCCGACTTCTCCAGTCTGTGGCAAGGGTTCGCCGTCGGATCGGCGATCTCCATGGTCACCGTGGTTGCGACCAGTGTCCGGATCAGTCGTATCAACGTGATCCGTGCGATTCGGGACCTGCCACCACCACCGGCACGAGAGAGGAGTTGGCGGAGCCTGGTCCTCGGAGGGGTGGGCGTGGTCGTCGGCGGAGTCGCCACGGTGTGGGGCTTCGGAACCGACGGTCAGTTCGGCATCCTTCTCGGTCCCCTCATCGCCCTGGCAGGGTTGGCGCCGTTGCTGGGACGCCCGGAACCGGGTGCCGGTGTGATCACGGCGGTCTCGATGGCAGCCCTCGCGTGGGGCACCTTCTCGCTGCGCCTGGTCGCCGACGACGTGGTCGAGACGAGTGACATCACCTTGTTCGTCGCACAGGGCATCGCGCTGACCGGCGCAGCGGTCGCCCTGGTGACCGCTCAGCAGGAGCGGATCGCCACGGTGCTGCGACGCCTGGGTGGAGGGGATCGAGCCCTGTCCCTGCACCTCGGCCTCGCTTATCCCCTCTATCGGTTGATGCGCACGGGCCTGACCGTCGCGATGTACTCGCTGGTGGTGTTCACCCTGACGTTCGTCACGATCCTCTCGAGCATCCTCGACGGTCGTCTGGAACACCTCCAACACCGCATGGCCGGGGGTTTCGATGTGGCCCTGCGGTCGAGCCCGGCGAACCCGGTACCCTTCGACGAGGTGGCAGCGACAAGGGGTGTTTCGGGACTCGCAGCGTTCTCGACGGTTCCCTCGACCTTCACCGTCGAGCAGGAGGAGCCGGCGCAGTGGCTGCTGTCGGCGTTCGATGAACGCTTCGTCGCATTGGGTCCGCCGACGCTGCGCGATCGAGGCAGGTACCCGAGCGACCTCGCTGCCTATCGCGCCGTCCTGACGGACCCGGGACTGATCATCGTCGACCCGCTCTTCCTGCAACTCGGCGGTGAGCGGCCGATCGGATCCATCGGCGTGGGAACCGTCATGAACGTCACCGACCCGCTTTCCGGCGCAAGCCGGCGTGTCACGGTCGCGGCCATGGGGGAGCTCGATCTCGCGTTCAACGGCGCGCTCTACGGGCAAGCCGGCGCCCAGGACTTGTTCGGTGCAGGGTTGGTGCCCAACCGGGCGTACGTCGCACTCGATGGTGTCGACCCGCAGGATTTCTCCGATCGCCTCGTACGGACCTATCGCGCAAACGGCGCGGAGGTGGATCCGTTCTCGGTGATCGTGGCCAACACGGCCGCGACCGAGAGTCAGTTCTTCGAGCTCGCACGCGGCTATCTGGGCCTGGGTCTGATCGCAGGCGTGGCCGGACTCGGGGTGGTCATGGTCCGAGCGGTGCGTGAGCGTCGCCGCCAGATCGGGGTCCTCAGGGCGCTGGGCTTCATGCCTGCCCGGGTCGGTGCGAGCTTCCTGATCGAGGCAGCCTTCGTGGCATTGGAGGGCATCGTCATCGGGACCGTGTTGGCCTCCATCACCGCTTACAACGTGGTGACCAGTACGGAGATTCTCGGAACAAAGCTTCCCTTCAGCGTCTCCGAGGTGGAGGTGACCCAGCTGGTGCTCGCCACCCTTGTGGTGTCGCTCGTCGCCACGCTCGTGCCCGCCTATCGAGCCTCCCGGATCAAGCCGGCGGTCGCCCTGCGCACCGCCGATTGACCCTTCGCCCGTTGACCCTTGCCCCCCGATTCAGGGACTGAATCCCGCAGGGCTGGGACAAAGGTCCCTGGCAGCCCTCCCCAGTCCGCGCTAACCTACAGTCACGAACTATAGGACCGAGGGAAGGGGATCACGATGGCAATTGACTCGAGGGAACTGATGGGGGCCGAGGACGCGAGGTCAGATCTGCCCGAGGTCGGGCCGATGGGTATGGCCCTCGACTGGAGTTGGTTGCGTGGCGTCAAGAGCGAGTGGGGCGTTGCGGCCAAGCCCAGTGCCCGTGGTTTGACGATGATGGACATTGCCGTCGGCAGCTACGGGGAGATCCCTGACGTGGCGCCCCTGCGCACGATGGCGCCGCGTGGCTCGGCGATTCCGGATGGTGTTCCCGACATGGGTTATCTGCTCAACGCCAAGTCCGACGTGTGGGCGCAGAACGTCGCCGAGCTGTACGAGGAGGCCGTCGCTCGCCAGTGGTCGGCGACCTCTGCCATTCCCTGGGCCGAGTTGCAGACGCTCGACCCCGACGTCGAGCACGCCATGTGTCAGCTCTGCACCCTGTTGACCGAGGTCGAGATGATCGCCGCCGATCTTCCCGCCAAGTGGCTGTGGCGGGTCAACCATGACTTCGTCGAGGCCAAGATGTTCCTCGGCACCCAGATCATGGACGAGATGCGCCACACCGAGGTGTTCCGAAAGCGGGCCCTCGCCAATGGCGGTGGGCTCCTGAAGGCGGGCAAGGGCACCGAGGAGCTCCTGCGGACCATTCTCCAGGCCAAGAGCTTCACGCAGGCCTCTGCCCTCCTCCACCTGCTCGGCGAGGGCTTCGTGCTCGACATCTTCCGCCAGGGCGAATTGATCTCGCCCACCCATGTGGAGAAGAAGATGTTTCGCATGGCCATGCAGGACGAGGCTCGTCACGTCGCCTATGGCACCTTGCACCTGCGGCAGGCTGTCGAGGCCGATCCCGATGTCGCCGAGGAGATCCACGAAGCCCTCGATGTCGGCGAAGGTGTCATCGCGCAACTCACCATGCAGCCCGAGGTGTTCACGGCGCTCGCGGTACTGCTCGCAGGCGGCACCGCCAACGTGGAGGAGAAGGGCTTCCCCCTGCTGCAGCAGCTGATGGCCAAGATGTTCACCTCCTATCTGGCCCGCTGTGAACGGGCGGGCATCAACCGCGTCGAGCGCACGCTGATCCCGCTGGAGATGATGGGCATCGATCGCTCACAGTTGGCGGTGTCCTGATGGCCGGATCACCCAGCCCATCTGCGGCATTGGCTGTCCCCGTCGACAGCATCGAGCTCTTCGAGTCGTTGGCCAAGGAGATGAACGCCCATCCCGAGGTCTATCAAGGCCTTGGCTGGTGCGACATGGACGTCGGCGTGGTCATGCGTCGGGACGGTCGTGCGCCGTTCGCCGTGGCCCTGGAACTTCGGGCGTACGGCTGCGACGGGGTGACGCTCTTCGAGCCGGGGGGCAATCAGCACCTCGACTGCTGGCTCGTCGGTGATCTCGACCACTGGCAGGCCGTGTTCGACGACATCGCGGAAAACGGCATGGCCACCGGTGAGCAGACGCTCAGCTCGTTGGTCCTCTTGGCCGACCGGATCGCCGTGAAGGGTCACGATGCAATGGGCGTCGACCTGTTCTTTCGGTACAACCAGACGCTGCAGAGCGTCTTCGACGGAGCCGCAGCACTCGCCACGGCACGACAAGGAGAAGGATCATGAGCGCACCGACTTTGCACTGCCCGACCTGTGGCACCGAGCTCAGGCGCGTGGTCGACGCACCTTACGGCTGGTGGGAGTGGGACGGCGAGGGGTATGCGAAGCGCTACACCAGCAAGGGTGTTGCCGCTCCGGAGTTCGCCTGTGCGGAGTGTCTCACCGGGCTACCCGAGTTCCACCCGATGGACAGCTCCCCCAGGGTGGTCGCACCCGTCTAGGGCGACTGCGCTCCAGGTCCCGATGGCTGAACCCGCCATGGCATTGATTCCGAGGAAGGAACGTCCGTGAGTTTCCGAGTGGTTGCCGATGTGTGCATTGGTTGTGGTGGTTGCGAGTACGCCTGTCCCACCGGCGCCTTGGCGAAGACGGACAGCTTCCTCGGAATCTTTGCCATCGACCCCTATACCTGTGATGACTGCGGCTTGTGCGTTCCCAAGTGTCCGGTGGCATGCATCGAGCCCGACCCGGCATGGCCGGTCTGCCACGCCAAGGGATGCCCGCTCGGCTCGAAGCGATTGGCCGATTTCGACTGCGCCATCTGGCAGCGGCGCTGTCCTTCCTGCGGGGACACGATGTGGCAGCAGCGGGGAAGCGAGAGCTGGGTTTGCTCGCGGTGTGATCTGCACATGAAGGTGGCCTGCCCCAAGGAGCATCACCTCGCCGAGACCACGCCGGTGGCGGTCTCGTTGAAGCCCGAGCTCTGTCCGTAGAGCCCGTGTCATCCAACGTGGCTCACATGAAGGCGGGGTCGCCCGCCGCTGTTCAGGTCGATGCAGTGGGTATGGGCGCGGCATCGATCGACTACCTGACCTTGCGTCGCGTCAAGCTCGGAGTCGTACGGGAGTCGATTCCGGATTCCTGCTATCGGCGTTCCACGGCCAAGGCACTCGGTTGGTTTGTCCTCGACCTGGCTCTGTATGTCGCAGCGATCTCCCTGGTGTTCGCCGGCCGACATCCCATTGCCCAACTTCTTGCGGGCGTTCTTGCCGGCGGCGCGGTTGCCGTCATGTTCGTGTGGGCGCACGACGCAGCGCATGGCGCGCTGTTTCGCAGCAGGCTCGGGTCCGAGGTGCTCGGAACATTGCTGATGCTGCCTTCGATGAACATGTATCGACTTTGGTCGTACGGTCACAACAAGGTGCATCACGGGTTCACCAGCTTCAGTCCGATCGACTGGATCTGGCGGCCCCTCACCCCGGGCGAATACGAGTCCAAGAGCTCGTGGGCCCAATTCGTCTATCGCCGGGAGCGCAGCCTCCTCACCTGTGGGTTGCACTATCTCCTGCGGGTGTGGTGGACGGGGATGGTTCGATTCAAGCCCCGTTTCAAGGGCCATCGCCTGGGATTCACGTTGTCCAAGCTGGGAACCCTGGCGTTTGCGTTATCGCTGTCGTACGCGGCCTGGACCATGGCGGGTGGACTCATCGGCGTCATCGCCGCGGTGATCGTGCCCTTCCTGGTCTTCACCTACGTGATCGCGTTCTTTGTCTACATCCACCACACGCACCCGGCGGTGCCCTTCTTCGACGTGAGGGATGAATGGAGCGCGACGATCGGCCGGCTGTTCTGCTCAACGGTTGTGCGTTGCTCGAAGGTGACCGAGCTGCTCACCCATCGAATCCTGGTTCACGTTCCCCACCATGTGGACACGCGGGTGCCGTTCTATCATCTGGCCCCGGCGTACGAGGCCATCAAGGCCGACTGGGGTCCCTATCTGCACGAATACCGGTTCTCCTGGTCGGCGATCCGTTGGATCTTTCGGTCGTGTCAGCTCTTCGACTTCGAGACCAAGACGTGGCACCGATTCGGCGAGGCCGCGAGCGACATCGATCTTGTGCGAAGCGGGGGAAAGTCGATTGTGCCGCGTACCACTGCACTATCCTCCTGAAGGTGAAGCTCGTCCCCACCCGGCGTACCGATTACGCGATTCGCTCGTGCCTCTTCCTTGCACATCAGAACGGTGAGTCGGCCAAGGCCGCTGACATCGGTGCGGCCATGGACATTCCCAAGGGCTTTCTCCATCAGGTGCTTCAGGAGTTGCAGCGGGCCGGATTGGTCAGCTCTCGCTCGGGCCCCAACGGCGGTTACGCCCTGGCTCGAGATCCCGAGCGGATCACGATTCGAGCGATCGTGGAGGCCATGGAGGGTGCGCTCGCTGCTCAGGAATGTGCGCTCCGGGGCGGGCCGTGCCATTGGGCCAACGTCTGCGCGCTGCACGAGGTGTGGTCGGCGGCCCAGCAGTCGCTGATCGACGTGCTGTCGGATTCGACCCTTGCCCAGGTGGCGGCGGATGACCGAGCGCTCGCCGATGGCACCATGGCGATTCCGGCCGACACGCATCGCAGCAGCCGTCGGTAAGGCTCACCGCGGGAATCTGCCCGGTTGTCCGCTTGCCGGGATCCGGGGGTGCCATGGGACCAAAGGCAGGGTCTGCCACAACCTTTGACCCTGTGGGCGGCGTGCCCGGATGGCCGAGACTTGGGGCATGCATCGCAAAGGCAGGAATGAATGGTGACCGAACAGACAGGCGAGGAAGGCGAGGAGGGCGGAGGTGTCGACAGGCGCGCATTTCTCGGCCTGTTCGCGGGAGGTGTCGGAGGAGCGGCCATGGTCGCGGCAACGGCTGCCGCAGCGTGGCCCCGCGACGACGACTCGGCCTCGGCTGCGTCGAACTCCGCTGCGTCGAACTCCAACGTCTCCGATGGGGCCGGGATGGCGGCCGCCCACGGGGAGTCCTCCGCCGACATGGACGCCATGCACAAGGAGGGAGTCGATCTCTTCCTGAAGAACGCCGAATCCCCCATCACCAAGGGTGTCGGGGCGACCGAGCTCGAGTGGAAGATGGTCGATGGCGTGCGCGTCTTCGAGCTGACCTGCCGGAACGTGGACTGGGAGGTCACGCCCGGCAAGGTGGAAAAGGCGATGGCCTACAACGGCATCGTGCCCGGACCCACCCTTCGTGTGGTGGAGGGCCAACCGGTGCGGGTGGACGTGAGGAACGAGCTCGATCAGAGCACAGCGGTGCACTGGCACGGCCAGCGTGTGCCCAACGCGATGGACGGCGTGCCCTTTGTCACGCAACCCCCGATCCAGCCGGGCGACTCCTTCAGCTACGAGTTCACCCCGGGCCCGTTCGGCAGTCACATGTACCACTCGCACCACAATGCGACCGAGCAGGTGGGCAAGGGGATGCTGGGTGCGCTGCTCGTGGAGCCGGCGAACCGAGCGGACGAGCCCGCCTACGACAAGGACTACCTCTACATCCTCAACGATTCGCTCGGTGGCTTCACCATCAACGGCAAGGGGTTTCCTGCCACGGCCCCCTACACCGCTGCGCTCGGCGAACGTGTGCGCTTCCGTTTCATGAACGAGGGCCAGATGGTCCATCCCATCCATCTGCACGGACTGACGTTCGAGATCTTCGCGCGAGACGGGTACCCACTGCCACAGCCCTTCCGCTGCGACACGATCACCGTCGCTCCCGGTGAGCGGTGGGACGCGATCGTCGTTGCCGACAACCCCGGCCTGTGGGCCTTCCACTGCCACATCCTTTCCCATGCCGAGAGCCCCCAGGGCATGTTCGGCATGGTCAGCGTCCTGATCGTCAAGTAGTCCCGATCGTCAAGTAGTCCCGATCGTCAAGCAAGTAGAGGAGCCCCTGTGACCATCTCTGAAGCCCCATCCGACGGCCAGGACGTCGAGGCGTCCCCCCGTCGACGTCAGGGACTCAACACCGAGACCCTGGCGATGGGCGGATTGTTCGTCGCGATCTTCGCTTTCCTGGCAGCGATCTTCGCGGTCGTCCTCGCGGCGACGGCGGTCGATGAAGCCCGATCGTCGGGCGGCTCGGGTGCCTCGGGTGGATCGACGGCAGCAGCGTCAACGATCAGCCTGTCCGAGTTCGCCATCACGCCCGGCGATGTCAAGGTGTCATCGGGTGGCGCGCCGATAGAGGTTCGCAACGACGGAACGACGATGCACAACCTGAGCGTGGACGGGGTGGCCTCGCCCATGCTCGATGGCGGCAAGTCCACCGAGCTCGACCTCAGCGCCCTGAAACCCGGCGTCTACACCATGAAATGTGACGTACCCGGTCACGAGGCCGCCGGCATGAAGGGCACGCTCACGGTCGAATGACCACGAGGCCTCATTGACCACGAGGCCTCATTGACCACGAGGCCTCATTGACCACGAGACGTCAATGACCACGAGGCTTGGTGGTGCAGTGGGACCTGCTGGTGCAGTCGGACCTGGTCAACCGGCAGCGTCGCAGGAAACGCGAGGGTTCTCCGCGGCAAGGTCGCCCGATGGGTTGTGCTTGAACACCCACGCGTGCAGGAAGTAGTGGATCGGCATCCCCGGCTCGTGGCCCATCATGGGTCCGTCGAAGGGGTGGCCCATGAGCGACGGGCGGTCATCGTCGGTGGTCGTGTCCTGGTCGTCGTCAACGGCGTGGTAGCCGACGCCGGTGAGACGAAGGTCCCCGTGGTGTTGCATCTCGTACAGGAGCATCTCGGGTTTGGTGGGGTCGATCCGCCCGTCCTCCATGAGGGCATGGTTCATGTAGACTTGGCCCACGGCGCCGTCCCCGGTCATGTCCATGCAGCCGCCCATGGGTTCGTAACCGGCATCGAGTGCCTCGTCCACAGCTCGGAACCGGTGGGTGGCCAGTCGGATCTTTTTGGCTTCGCCCGCCGTGAGGTCATTGCTCTGACGCCCGATGCCCGGTGTCCCGACGGAATCCATCACGCGGGCTGACACTGCGGGGGCGCCGATGCCCACCCCGGCGGCCAGGGCCGCGGTGAGGACGCCGGCGCGCAGCCGTCTGCCTGGGTTGGAGTGCCGATCGTGTCGGTTCATGTTGACTCTCCTGATCGTGTGGAGCTCGATGCGGAGAACCATAGTCGGGAAGGCGGATTCGGAAAGCTCGCTCGAGGCCTCGTCGACGGCCCTTTCCCGGGTGGCGAGCCAATCGCGTGCACCTGGCATGCCGGGTCAACAGCCTGCACGGATCACGGTCGGTAGGCCCCGCCAGGCACTCGCGGGGACTTCGCCCTCAATCGCCACTTGTCGAGCTCCACGGCGATGAAACCGGCGGTCGACAGCAGTACGACCACCCCGAGTTCGATGCCATCGAGGGATCTGGTGTCCAGGATGTCATGGAACGCCGGCACGTAGATGATGACGAGCTGACCTATCGCACCCATGAGCACTGCCCCGACGAGCGTGGGGTTGGATCGCAGGCTGATCCTGAACGCGCTGCGGCGTTCCGACCTCATGGCGAGGGCGTTGCCGAGTTGGAGAAACACGATCGTGGTGAAGACCATCGTGGCCCAAGGCCGGCCGGCAGATCGGGCAAGGCCCTGGAGCGGAATCGTGACCACCGCCATGACCAGGCCGATGACGAGAGCCCGTTGCCAGAGGCCGCCGGAGAGGATCGACTCCCGGGGCGGGCGCGGGGGCCGTTGCATCGTGTCGGGCGCCACCGGCTCGAGCCCGAGCGCCATGGCGGGCAGGCCGTCGGTCACGAGGTTGATCCACAGGATCTGGATCGCCGTGAGGGGAAACGGAAGGCCGAACACCGGGGCCAGGAGCATGACCCAGATCTCACCGGAGTTCGTCGTGAGAAGGTAGCGGACGAAGCGACGGATGTTGTCGTAGATGCGGCGTCCCTCCTCGACGGCGGCGACGATGGTCGCGAAGTTGTCGTCGGCGAGGATGATGTCCGCAGCCTCCTTGCTGACCTCGGTTCCGGTGATGCCCATCGCGACGCCGATGTCGGCCAGCTCGAGAGCCGGTGCATCGTTGACGCCGTCACCGGTCATCGCCACGACCGCTCCCCGTGTCTGCCATGCCTGCACGATGCGGACCTTCTGCTCGGGGTTCGTGCGGGCGTAGACCCGGACGTGCTCGACCCGATCGACGAGAGCAGCGTCGTCCAACGTGTCGAGCTCAACGCCCGTAAGCACCTCATCACCGGGGTTGTCGATCAGACCGAGGCGATGGGCGATGGCGAGAGCAGTGCGGGCGTGGTCGCCGGTGATCATGATCGGCGTGATCCCCGCTCGTCGACATCGTGCGATGGCGTCGGCGACCTCCGGACGCGGAGGGTCGGTCATGCCCACGAGGCCGAGCAGGCGCAGGTTCCTCTCGTGGTCTTCGAGAGAGGCGACCGGTCCCTCGACGCGACGCTCGGCAAAGGCGAGAACCCGAAAGCCCTGGTCGGCAAGCCCGGAGGATGCGGCGAGGGCAGCGGGGACCTCCTCGGACCCCTCGGGACCCAGGAGAGGGATGACATCGCTCAGAGCCCCCTTCACGGCGATCCAGATGCCGTCCCCATCGGCGTGCGCGGTCGTCATGCGACGACGGGTCGGATCGAACGGGATCTCGCCACGACGCGGATGACGACGGAGCAGGTCTTCACGATCGACACCGACCTTGTCGGCGAAGGTCAGCAGCGCTGCCTCCGTCGGGTCGCCGATGACGGTCCACTCGTCTCCCTCCGAACGAGGAGGGTGAAGCGTGGCGTCGTTGCATGCAGCGGCCACGCGGGCGAGCGACAGGAGTGGCGCCTGCGCGAGCCGAGCCCTCGATGCATTCGAGAGCACCCTCAGGGTCGTAGCCGACACCCGTGACGCCCACGAGTCCCTGCGGTGTCCAGACCCGTTCGACCATCATTCGGTTCTGAGTCAAGGTGCCGGTCTTGTCCGTGCAGATGATGTTGACGGAGCCGAGCGTCTCGACGGCCGGAAGTCGGCGGATGAGGGCACGACGATCGGCCATACGCCGTGCCCCGAGCGCCAGGGCAACGGTCACCACCGCCGGCAGCCCCTCGGGGATGGCCGCTACGGCAAGGCTGACCGAAATCAGGAACATGCTCGACGCCGGCTCGCCCACGGCCATGCCCACGGCGAAGACCACCGCGCAGATGACGAGCGAGACCGATGCAAGTTGGCGTCCGAGGGTGCCGAGGCGGTTCTGAAGCGGCGTCGGGCGAGTACCTCCGCCCTGGAGCAGGGAGGCAATCCTGCCCAACTCGGTTCGCATGCCGGTGGCCACGACGGTGCCGGTGGCTCGTCCGAAGGTGATCGCCGTTCCCCTGAGGACAAGTTCGTCGGGCAGCTTGGGAACGGCTTCGGACTCGCCGGTCAACGCTGCCTCGTTGACCCGAAGGGCGTGGGCGTCGACGAGGCGCAGGTCGGCGGGAACGACGTCGCCCGCGCCGACGTCGACCAGATCACCGACGACCAGCTCGACTGACGGCACTTCACAGATCCGGCCGTCGCGGACCACGCGAGCATTCGGGGAGCTGAGCTGCTCGAGGGCAGCGATTGCCTGATCCGATCGGTATTCCTGGATGAAGCCCAGGACGGCGGTCAGGACCACGATGAGGGCGATGACCATGGCGTCGGTGTAGTGGCCGAGCGACAGGGTCACTGCTGCGGCAACGGCGAGCAGGACCGTCATCGTGTTGGCCAGTTGACGGACCAGGAGCTGTCGAGCGCCTGGTCGGGGCCGGCCGATCAGCTCGTTGGCGCCGTTGGCGACCAACCGTCGCGCTGCTTCCGCAGCCGAGAGGCCCCGATCGGTCTCGATCGTCACGGCACGGGAACGTCGGGCACGCCCGACCAGTCACGGGGGACGACGGTGACCGGACGGTTGCTGTACTCGAGGAGTTGATGGCTCGTGCTGCCGAGGCGAAGCTCCGGGAAGCCGCCATGGCCGCGGCCCCCGACCACGATCAGCTCCGCGCTCACGTCCTCGGCGGTCTGCAGCAAACCGGACACGGGGTTGCCCTCGAGAAAGACCGCCCGGTGGCGGACGCCCGCCTCGCGCAAGGGCTCACACCAGGGCCCCTCGAGCTGCTTGCGAATCTCGTCACGATGCCCGTAGCTGGGCACGGTGCGGCCGGGACTCGGGTGCAGCAGCAGGCCCATGGAGTGCACGGCCACGATCTCGGCATCGAAGGCAAGGCCCACGTCGATCGCCCAACGGAGTGCCAGAGCGGCATTCTCCGATCCGTCGGTACCCACGACGATGCATCTGATGGTCATCTCGGTGCTCCTCGGTGTTGTCGCCATGTCTTGGCTGCTGCATCGGTACCCAGGACTGCCGGGATGGCCAACGATGCCACGGCCCAGCCCGCGACGCTCGGCGAGGCGTGCTCGAGCACCGAGGCCACGGGCCCGATGAACAGGAAGCCGAGGAGCATCACCAGCTCGATGATCACCGCGCCGATCAGCAACCTGTTGGTGGGACGCCCGATTGACCACGCCGGCCGGGCGGTGCTGCGACAGGCAAAGGCATTGGCGAACTGACCGAGCACCACGGCGGTGAACGCCGCGCCGGATGCCGTCAACAACGGCGTTCCCGACGGGAAAGCGTGACCGGGTCGCCAACCGGAGACCCACAGCGATACGACGAAGGCGCTCATCTCCACGAGGGCCTCGGTCGGGCCGAGCACGCCGAACGCCCGTTGGCCCACCGAACGATCGAGCAGTCGACGTCCGCTCGCCGGCCGTTGCATGAGGTGATGCGTGGGTTGCTCGGCCCCCAGGGCCAGAGCGGGAAGCAGGTCGGTCCCGATGTCGAGAAAGAGGATCTGTACGACACCGATCGCAAGCGGAAACCGCCCGCCGGACAGCGCCCACACCACAAACGGCGTGAGCTCGGCCACGTTGTCGGTGAGGTGATAGGTGAGGAACCGGCGAATGTTGGCAAACGTTGCTCGGCCCTGCTCGACGGCGGCGTAGATGGTGCCGAAGTCGTCGTCGAGCAACACGAGGTCGGCGGCCTCACGCGCCACGTCGGTGCCCGATCGTCCCATGGCGACACCGATGTCGGCGGCCTGAAGCGCCGGCCCGTCGTTGACCCCGTCGCCGGTCATCGCCACGACATGGCCCCGCTTGCGCAACGCCTTGGCAATCCGCAACTTGTTCTCGGGCGTCACCCTGGCCACGATGATCCCGTCCCGATCGAGGAGCGCGCCCAGGAGCTCCTCGTCATCGGGAAGTTCGTGTCCCAGGATCACCTCGCCGACCGACGAGGAGTGCTCGGTCACGAGCCCCACCTCCCGCCCGATCGCCAGGGCGGTCGCCGGATGATCGCCGGTGATCATGGCGAGGCGGATACCTGCCCGACGGCAGGCCTCGACTGCCGTCGCGGCGCTCGGTCGAGGGGGGTCCTCCAGGCCCATCAACCCCAGCAGGATCAGTCCGCTCTCGGCCTCGTCGGCGCTTGCCCCGTCGGGGACCTCGGCCGCCGGCCGACCGGCCACCGCCAGCACCCGCAGTCCTCGTTCGGCCATGACGTCGAGTGCCTCGGCCGCTCCTCGGGCATTCGAGCAGCGAGGGAGGACGGCGTCGGGGGCGCCCTTGACGACGAGGCGATCGCCCGCCACCAGTGACATGCGCCGTCGTCGTGGGTCGAAGGCAAAGCGTCGTCCGATGGGGGCGCGTCGTTCGTCATCGGGCACCTCGAGCCGACGTGCCAGCACGTCGATGGCCGCCTCCATGGGGTCGCCCTCCGCTCGCCAACGCCCGTTCTCGAGCACCGACCGTCCATCCGAGCAGTGCACCCCGGCAACCGCCAACTCCCGCAACGCCACATGCACCTCATCGGAGGCCTCGACGGTCCCCGTGGGCTCGTAGCCCGATCCGGTGATCACCGCGGCGCCCAGCGGCGTCCAGGCCTGGACCACGGCCATCTCGTTGCTGGTGAGGGTACCGGTCTTGTCGGTGCAGATGAAGGTGGTCGAGCCCAGCGACTCGACCGCCTCGAGTCGCCGCACCAGCGCATTGCGACTCGCCATCTGTTGGGCGCCTGCGGCGAGCGAGAGCGTGACGGTCGGCAGGAGGCCTTCGGGTACCAGTGCAACGGTGACGCCGATGGCGAAGAGGAATCCGTCGCTTGCCGAGGTGCCCACCGCGAGGGCGATGAGGAAGAAGCCCACGCCGACCCCGAGAGCGATGAACGTGATGGTGCGCACGAGTCGGTCGAGCTCGCGGGCCAAGGGGCTTCGGGGACGTGTGCCCTCCCTGGTCAGGGCAGCGATGTCCCCGAGCCGTGTTGCCCGGCCCGTGTGGGTGACGACTCCTCGCCCCTCACCCTCGACGACGAAGGTCCCGGCCCAGATGGCGTCATCGTTGTCGACCGCCTGTGGCTCCGACTCGCCCGTGAGGGTCGAGAGATCGAGCAGCAGGCCGTGGGCCTCCACCACCGTCATGTCGGCGGAGACTCGATCACCGGGGCGGAGAACGACGAGATCCTCTCGAACCAGCTCGGTGGCGTCGACCGTGACGGGAAGGCCGTCGCGCACCGCAGACGCCTGGCGAGGGAGCAGGTCTCGCAGGGCTTCGGAGGCTCGCTCGGCCCGATGCTCCTGGGTGAACGCAAACAGGCCGTTCACCACGATCACCAGGAAGATGGCGAACCCCAGCTGGGGCATGCCTGCAACGAAGGCCAGCCCTCCGGCGACCCAGAGCATCGCGGCGAAGAAGTGCGTCATCTGCGCGAGAAGTTGACGCCACGGCGAAACCGACTTGGCCTTGGGAAGGCGATTGGGCCCTTCCGCCCTCAGGCGTTCCGCGGCCTGGGCAGCGGTGAGACCGAGCGCTGAACGACTCTCGCCCACCTCCGAGGGGTCGAGAAGCCGGCTCACGGGAGCATTCTTTCCTGGATGGGCACGGCTTGACCAGAGTCGATCGCCACGATTGGGGGGTCTTCGGGACGGCCGGCTCAGGGTCTTTGTGCCCTTGAGGCATGATCGGGGGTCGCCCTAGCGTCAGGACGTGTCTGCCCAAGCGAGTCCGAGCCCTCGGACAACCCCAGGTCGAGGTGTGGTCTTCTTCGAGCATCTCGGGCGAGGCGATGTCGCACTCGCCGGCGGAAAGGGGGCCAACCTGGGTGAGCTGGCCGGCGCGGGCTTTCCGGTTCCGCCGGGTTTCGTGGTGACCGCTCCCGCCTATCTCCAGGCGATGGACGAGGCGGGTGCCAGGGCGGTCCTGCAGAGCCGTATCGCTTCGCTCGACCCCACCGACACCGATGCGTTGGCAACGGTGGCCGACACCCTCCAGACCCTCGTTCGGGAGAGGGGCGTGCCCGATGTTCTGGCCAAGGAGGTCCTCGATGCCTACCACCGCCTGGGTGACGCCGTGGCCGTTGCCGTTCGCTCATCGGCCACGTCGGAGGACACCGGCGACACCTCGTTCGCCGGCATGAACGAGACGTTCACCAACGTCGTCGGCGACGACGAGCTGTTGGCGCGCATCGGCGACTGCTGGGCTTCGCTCTACGGCCAACGCGTCATCTCCTATCGGGCAAGCCAACGGGTGACCGCAGAGCCGGCCATAGCGGTGGTCGTGCAGCGCATGGTCGACGTGGAACGTTCGGGGGTGATGTTCTCGGCCGATCCGGCTACCGGGGACCGGGGAGCCGTGGTGATCGAGGCGGCCTTCGGCCTCGGTGAGGTGGTCGTCGGCGGCCAGGTCGAGCCCGACACGTACCTCGTGGACAAGACGGGCCCACGACTGCGCCAGGTGCACGTGGGCACGAAGGGTCACAAGATCGTTCGTGGACTCGACGGTCACGACGAGCGCGTCGAGCTAGGCGTCGAGGAGGCAACTCGGCGGGTGTTGGGCGACGAGGAGGTGTTGCGCCTTGCCCGCCAGGGCATCGAGGTCGAGGCCCACTACGGGGCGCCCCAGGACATGGAGTGGGCAGTCGACGTCGAGGGTCGGTGGTGGCTGGTGCAGTCGCGGCCGATCACCACGTTGGACAAGGCTTCACCACGGACGGACGCGCAGGCACTCGATGTGGCAGGTCTCCAGCCGTTGGTGCACGGACTGGCGGCGTCGCCGGGGGTGGTGAGCGGGCCGGTACGGGTGCTCACCTCGATCGACGAGGCCGACACGTTGCAGGCAGGCGAGGTCCTGGTCGCGCCCATGACCTCGCCTGATTGGGTGCCGACCATGCGCCGAGCCGTCGCCCTGGTCACCGACGGCGGGGGCATGACCTGTCACGCCGCCATCGTCAGCCGCGAGCTCGGCATGCCTGCGGTGGTGGGGGCACGATCGGCGACGACAACGTTGCGAACCGGCGAGATCGTCACCGTCCACGGTGCCCGTGGTGCGGTCTATCCGGGTGACCTCATCGCGGCACTCTCATCCGATCAACCCGGAGCGATCACCGGGACACGGGATGTCGCCGACCGGGCGCCGACGACACCCTCGGTCGAGACCCTGGCGACCCGCCTCTACGTGAACCTTGCCATCGCCGATCGTGCCGAGGAGGTGGCGGCGCTTCCCGTCGACGGGGTGGGTCTGTTGCGAGCCGAGTTCATGATCGCCGATGCCCTCGGCGGCGAGCACCCCCGTCACGTGTTGGCACAGGGCAGGCGTGAGCAGTTCGTGTCGTCGCTCGCCGAGTCGTTGCGGCGGGTGGCGCTTGCGTTCCATCCTCGTCCGGTGATCTATCGGGCGATGGACTTCCGAACGAACGAGTTTCGAGAGCTCGAGGGGGGTGACGGATTCGAGCCCCACGAGGAGAACCCGATGATCGGCTATCGCGGCTGCTACCGCTATGTCCGCGACCCCGAGGTGTTCGCGATGGAGCTCGATGCGCTGGCACGGACCCGTGAGCAGGCATCCAACGTGCACCTGATGATTCCCTTCGTGCGGACGCGTTGGGAGCTGGAGGTCTGCCTCGAGGCCATCGATGCCAGTGAGCTCGGGCGTTCGCGGGGGCTCCATCGTTGGGTGATGGCCGAGGTCCCTTCGGTGGTGTATCGCATCCCTGAGTACGTGGCGATGGGGATCGACGGCGTGTCCATCGGTTCCAATGACCTGACCCAGCTCATGCTCGGGGTTGATCGGGACTCGCAGGTCTGTGCGGAGTTGTTCGACGAGAGCGACGATGCCGTCCTCGACGCCATCCGGCGCATCATCGAGGCCTGCGCCGACGCCGGCGTGACCTCGTCGTTGTGTGGTCAAGCCCCATCGAACGACCCGGCCTTCGCCGAGCGCCTCGTCCGCTTCGGCATCACCTCGGTGTCGGTGAACCCCGATGCGGTCGATGTCACGCGTCGCACCCTCGCAGGCGCTGAACGCAGGATCCTGCTCGAGGCGGCGCGTCGTCGTTAGAGGGCGGTGAGGCCCTCAGATCACGCAGATCACGCGTTGTGGCGCGGCCAGATCACGCAGTTGTGGCGCGGCCGGTACGGCCGGCACGATCGAGCGTAGGATTCGCTTCATGTCGACACCCGGGGTTGATGTCCGTTTTCGGGGTTTGCTGGATGCCGTCCTGCTCGTCGCCTCCGACCTGGCTCTGCCCGCTGTCCTGCGCCACATCACCGAGGCGGCATGTACCCTGGTCGATGCCCGCTACGGGGCTCTCGGGGTCATCGGCCCGGATCGGAGCCTGGAGCAGTTCATCCATGTCGGCATCACGTCCGAGGACGCCCTCGGCATCGGCCCTCTGCCCAAAGGGCAGGGCCTGTTGGGTCTTCTCATCGTCGACCCCAAGCCCGTTCGCATCGCGGACATCGCCGTTCACCCCGACTCCTATGGGATCCCTCCCCACCATCCGCCGATGCATTCCTTTCTCGGTGTACCCATCTCGGTGCGTGAACAGGTGTTCGGCAACCTCTATCTCACCGAGAAGATCGGCTCCGACGCGTTCACCGAGGAGGACGAGGAATTGGTCGTCGCGCTCTCAGCCGTTGCCGGCGTGATCATCGAGAACGTTCGTCTGCAGGGTCAGGTCCAGGCCCTTGCCGTCCTGGAGGACCGTGAACGCATCGCTCGCGATCTCCACGACACGGTGATCCAGCGCCTGTTCGCGTCGGGCATGGCCCTTCAGGGGGCTGCCCGTCTGGCCGAGCCGATGGTGGCGGAGCGGATTCAGGACACGATCGACGATCTCGACGTCACCATTCGTGACATCCGTTCGGCCATCTTCGCTCTTCAGCCTCAGGCGAGCCCGGCCGGCGACCGCGGGCTGCGGGCGATGGTCATGGGGGTGATCGCCGAGGCAGCAGGTCCTCTGAGCTTCGAGCCGCATCTGCATCTTGCGGGCCCGATCGACGCTCAGGTCCCGGTGGAGGTGGGTGAGCAACTCCTGGCCGTGGTGCGGGAGGCGTTGTCGAACGCGGCCCGCCACGCGCAGGCCAATCGCGTCGACGTCTTCATCGAAGCCGGCACCTCGTTGGTCCTGCGAGTCGTTGACGACGGTGTCGGCTTCTCGGGATCGGGCCGGGCGGGCGGAAACGGTCTGGGCAACATGACCAGGCGGGCCAAGACGCTGGGAGGAACCTTCGAGCTTCGCGCCGGTGAGTCATCGGGCACCGTCCTGGAGTGGACCGTCCCCCTCACGGACCGGCCGACCTGACCGTTGCCCGGCGGCGGGTCGGGCGTCTCGGTCGGGCCACCTCGGTGCAGGCGGTGGTCGTGGGGGTTGCTGCAACGGGTCGATCCCGGCTCTGGTCAGGTCTCGTCGGGTTCTGCCCTCAGGATCTCCGGTCCAAGTGCTGCCCAGACCTGTGCCATCGAGTCGTCCCGCCCTCCGCCGGTGTCGATCACGGTGGCGGTCGACCAGGGCGGCGAGGAAGCCCGAAGCATCTGCGCAACCTCCGCCGTTGCATCCGACGGGTCGTCGCCTCGAGCCGCTCTGGCCTCGATCCTGGCGAGCGTCACCTCCATCGGGGCCTCGCAACGGAGCTCGACCAGGTCGCAGCTCGTGTCCGACGCCAAAGCTGCGGCAGCGGCCCGAAAGCGGGGGTCGGCCCAGCTTGCATCCAGGACCACCGAATGCCCCTGCTCGAGGTCTTTTCTCGCGCCGGCGAGCATCTCGTCGTAGGTGGCAGCGGTTGACGCCTGGTCATAGATGCCTTCGCCGATGCCGTTCTGTGCCCCCGAGCGCGAGGTGGGCGTCAGCCCGAAGAGCGCCTTGCGCACCTCGTCGGATCGAACCAGGACCCAGCCCTGCCGGGCTGCGAGGGCCTTGGCAAGGGTCGACTTTCCGGTGCCCGGTGCGCCGCCGATCAGCACGAGGTTGACCTGGCAGCGCTTCAGATGGGCAAGGGTCATCGCCAGGAGATGACGGGCTTCGACGGCAGCCGTCCCGTCACCCTGCTCGGCACGCAGACAGGCCACCTTCGTCCGTACCTGTGCTCGATAGGCGATCCAGAAGTCCTCGAGGGTTGTGGGGTACGTCTCGTTCGTGAGCTCCCGGTACCGGCTCAACAGCTCTGCACCGAGCCGGGGTGCGCCGAGGCGCTCGAGATCCATGGCCAGAAATGCCACGTCGCCGAGCACATCACCGTGTCGCAGCCGGTCATCGAACTCGATGCAGTCCAGGATGCGCGGGCCGTCGGGCAGGCAGAAGATGTCGTCGGCCAACACGTCGCCGTGCCCATCCCGGATCCTCCCCTCGGTGCTGCGCCGGTCGAACAAGGGGGTTCGACCTGCGAGGTAGCGCTCCGCCAGCACGGCGACCGCCTCCACCGTGCCCGGGTCGAGCAGAGGTGGTCCGCCAGGGGTCGGGACCGCAAACGAGCGAAGCTGATCGCTGTTGGTCTCCCAGTTCCGGCGCATGTTGTGGACACTGCCTGCCTCGGCGATCTCGGCGGAGACGTCGGCCCGGGCGTGAAAGTCCGCGAGCACCTGAGCGATCGTACGCAGCTCCTCACCCACGTCCCCGCCGGTGGTCACCAGTGTCGAGAGTCGTCGCCCACTCGGCATACGTCGCATGACGACCAGGTGATCGAAGGGCGTTCCGTCGGGACCCACCAGATCCACGACGCCGAGATAGACATCGGGGGCGAGACGCCGGTTGAGCTCCACCTCGCGTCGACAGACTGCCTCGCGTGCCTCCCGGGTGCGGAAGTCGAGGAAGCCGAAGTCGGCGGGCTTCTTCACCTTGTAGGCCCGGTCACCGACGAAGAGGACCACCGAGACGTGTGTCTCGGCAACGGCTGCGGGTTCGGTCGAGACTGATCCGGTCATGCCGTCCGCCATCAGGGCAAGGAGGGGATCAAGTGAAGGAGGAGGTCCCGGTACGCGAGGACCTTCGACCTTATCCATCTCGCCGGCAACCTGGACAGGATGTCTTGTGGCGGATCATCGAGACTTGGGCGCACGAGGCAGGGACTGACGTGTGTGGGAGATCGAACAAGTGATCATCGACGGGGAGGCGAAGGTCCGCTTCGACCGAAACGGGCTGGTGGTGTTGTCCCGCCAGGAGTGCCTGATGCTGCTGGCACAGGTCTCGGTCGGGCGGGTGGCAGTTTCGATGAACGCCCTTCCCGCCATCTTCCCGGTGAACTTCGCCATGCTGGGTGAAGATGTCGTGTTTCGTACCGGGACCGGAACGAAGCTGGCTGCGGCGGTGACCAACAGCGTCGTGGCCTTCGAGGTCGACGACTTCGACGATGAACGGCGTCTGGGATGGAGTGTCATGGTCGTCGGGACCGCGTCGGAGGTCATGGCCGCCATCGACCTGGAGGCTGCCGAGCAACTGAATCTCAGCCCGTGGGCGGTGGGGGTGCATCAAACGCGCTTCATCCGCGTCGAAACCCGGATGGTCTCCGGCCGGCGCTTGGTGTCCGATGACGAGTTGCTGCCGGTCCAACCGGTCCCGGGTGCCGCGTTGCGCACGGGAACGAGTCAAGATGGAGCTCATGGCCGTGACCAATGAGCAGGCGGAAGCCGGCGACGACGGTGTCGGGGAAATCAGGGTGTTCCTTCTCGACGACCACGAGATCGTCCGACGGGGGCTACGCGAGCTGATCGAATCCGAGGAGGGTCTGACCGTGGTGGGCGATGCGGGAACGGTCGAGGAGGCGTTGAGACGAGCCCCTGCGGTACGCCCCGATGTCGCCGTCCTCGACGTCCGCCTGCCGGATGGGAGCGGTGTCGAGGTCTGTCGTTCGTTACGGGAGCGCATGCCCGGGTTGCAGTGCCTCATGCTGACCTCCTTCGCCGACGACGAGGCGTTGTTCAGCGCCATCGTCGCCGGCGCCGCCGGTTACGTGTTGAAACAGATCAAGGGCAACGACCTGACCGGGGCGATTCGCAAGGTGGCCCGTGGTGAATCGCTGCTCGACCCGGCCATGACGGGGCGGGTCATGGAGCGGATTCGTCAGGATCAACAGGAGACCTCGCAGCTCGCGCACCTCACCGACCAGGAGCGACGGATCCTGGACCTGTTGGCCGAAGGGCTCACGAATCGCCAGATCGCCGATCGGATGTTCCTGGCGGAGAAGACCGTCAAGAACTACGTCTCGAACCTCTTGGCAAAACTCGGCATGCAGCGTCGCACCGAGGCGGCCGTCTTTGCCGCTCGTCTCGCATCGCGTCCCCCCGGCGCCTCCGAGGGCTGAGGTGGTCATGTGGTCGTCCGCGTCGACGGTCGCTCGTCGTCGGGGCGACGTCGGGCGTTGACGGGCACCAGCAACACGGGCACACACGACTGCGCCAGGACCTCGGTCACGACCTGGGCTCGACCGGGCGAGAGATCTCGGGACCATCCGATGACGATCAGATCGACGTCCTCGGCCACCGCGAGTCCGATCACCGCCTGACCGGGTGAGCCCGATCGGGTGACGAGCCGCGGGCAGTCGATCTCGTGGCGCGCGGTGAACTCGTCCGCCCAGGCGTCAAGACCGTGTTGGGTCTGGTCGATGAAGCGGGGGACCGTCTCGCGTGTGAAGACGTGCAACATGACGACCTCGACGCCGGCCTCCGAGAAGCCCTTCACGACGCTCTGGACCGCGGCCGTGGTGTCGGGTGAGCCGTCGAGCGGCACGAGAACACGCGTCATGCGTTGGGATGCGGGGCGACAGAGCTCGGGCGGCACGACCACGAGTGGCGTGCCGCTTCGTTGAACCATGGCAAGGGTCGCGTGGCCTGCAGGGTGAGGGCCACCGGCATGGCCTCTGGCGCCCACGACGCCGATGGCGACGTCGGGATCCTCGAGGACATCGACAAGCGCATCGACGGCGTTGCCGTTCAGTTGTCGCATCGGGAGCCCCGCGGACCTCGCCGCGCCCGATGCGCTCAGTCCTCCCTGGTTCGTCACATGGACCGCCTCGATGTCGAGGCCGAGCAGGTTGCCGATGACGAGCGCGGTGTCGAGCACAGGCTGAGCGACGGGACTGTCGTCGATCGCAGCGATCAGTTTCATGACGATGCCTCCATCGGTCGGGCGTTCGCCGTAGGGGTGAACCGCATGCCGGGGGGTCGCACGAGGGTCGGGGCCATACCGGCCAACACGACGATGACGTCGCCATCGGAGCTGACGTCAATGGTGTCGCCCTCGACTCGAATGGTGACCCGGACGCCTCGGAAGACCACGGTGATCTCGACGGCATCCCACGCGTCGGGGAGATGTGGATCGACGACCAGGCCGTCAGGACCCGGCCACAGTCCGACGAACCCGAACGCAACTGCCTGCCAGATTCCCCCGAGTCCGGCCACATGCAGACCGCCCGCGGTTGTTCCGGTCAGGTCGTCGAGGTCGATGCGACACGCAAGGCGAAAATGATCGAGGCCTTCGTTGGCCCGGCCGGCTCGTGCCAGCAATGAGGCCTGGATCGCCGGCGACAGGGAGCTGCCGTGTGCCGTCCGGGGCGCATAGAAGGCAAGGTTCGGACCGAGGGAGCCCGGAGCGCATGCCTCCGGAACGAGTTGATGCAACATGAGCACGTCGGCCTGCTTGATGACCTGTGAGCCTGCCACCCGCTCCCGCCCGAGCAGGACGTCGGCGGCCACCGGGGTCGACGCGAGCTCACTGATGATCAGCGGCTCGAGCGCGGCGAACCCCGAGAACTGCTCGTAGACCCCGGTGTCGGCGTCGTAGCCGTCGACGAGGGTGTCGGCCACCTCTCGCCAGTCCGCCACCTCCTCTCGTGTGACGTCGACCGGCTGACCCTCGGCGATGATCGCCTCGACCAGCTCTGCCCCGCGTCGCAGGTTCCAGGCGGCCATCACGTTGGTGAATGCGTTGTCGTCGACCAGCTCGTGATACTCGTCGGGGCCTATCACGCCACGCAGATGGGCGGTGCCGTCGGCGTCCCTCTCGGCCCGTGAGGCCCAGTAGCGGGCGGTCTCGATCACCAGCGAACGACCGGGGCCGAGGAGAAACGTCCGATCGCCGGTCCACGCCGCTGCGTGCCAGGCCGCCCAGGCGATGTCGGCGACGATGTGCTCCTCGGCCTCTCCCGTGAGGATCGCGACCGTCACACCGTGTGCGTCGAGGGCCGATCGAGGGGTGACATCCATGCCCGTGCTCGCGGATTCCCAGGGGAATCGAGCGCCGGTCCGCCCCGCTGCGGCGGCGTTGGCGAGGGCGGCATCGAGACGGGCAAGGCGGTAGCGCAACATCGACTCGGCGGCGGGCGCATGGGTCGCGGCCAGGACGGGCAGGACGAACACCTCGGCATCCCAGAAGACGTGGCCCGCGTAGGCGGGGCCACTGAGGCCCCGTGCGCCGACGCCTGCCTCGTCCCCGTCACCGACGCAGGCCATCAGCTGAAAGAGCGCGAAGCGGACGGCCAGCTCGGCATCGGGGTCGCCGGCTATGGTCACCTCGGCGTTGGCCCAGCGAGCGGCCCACGCGCGTCGTTGCTCGGCGAGGAGCTCGTCGAAACCCACCGACATGTCCCCGGCAAGGCCTTCGTCGGCGCTCGCGGGGTCCGGCACCCTCTCGGGGTCGGCGAGGTAGTGGGCAAGGCGTTCGATCGTTCGCAGGCCTGCGGCGGTGTGCGATCTCGTGTGGGCCGCCGCGGTGATCCCACCGCCGAGGCTTGACCGGGTCGACGCCCACGAGGTCTGGTCCCTCAAGCCATGGGCGCCGTTCCCGTCGCGGGGAAGGACCAACGACAGTCCCGGGCTGAGCCGGGCCGAGTCACCTTCGGCCCGAAGGGCCATGGCGCCGGGACGTGTCCGCGAGGCGAAGCGCATCGATCGAAAGTCCGGGCCGCCGTCACGGTCCCGCCTTGTTCTCGTCAGCACCCCCGAACGCAGGTCGAGGACCCACTCGCCTCCCTCGCTCGGGCCCTGTCGTTCGAGGTCGGTCCATCGGGGGCCGATCAGATAGCTCTCCACGCCTTCCCGCTCGTCGTACACGCCGGCGGCGATCACCATCGGGTTGGTCGTGCTCCCGTCCTCTTCCCGGTAGCCACGGGTGCCGAAGTGCCCGTTGGCCACCACGAGCAGACTTTCGCGGACCCGCTCGAGTGTGGGCCCGGTCTCCGTCCGGACCAGCGTCCATCCGGGGTCGAGGTCGATGGCGGGCACCCGACGGGTTGCCCGCCGAACCAGCTGGTTGTCGAGGAGGGCCAGAAAGGTTTCAGGTCCGCCGGGCAGGTGGAGGACGCCTGCGGGAACACCTTCGGGCTCCACGCCGACCGAGACCGCCGTGGCCCGTCCGGCCTCGGCGATCAACATGGCGGCATCACTGCCGGCTGCCCCGCCGAGAGAGCCCATCTCATCGCCGACGATGAGGACGAGGCCGGGCCCAATGCCTCGACGGCCCAGATCGTGCAACACGTACCGCAGGGAATCCGACTTGTCGGTGAGGCCGATCTCGACGTGCTTCGCGTCGGTGGTCACGCGGGGATCGCCGAGCCCTGCATCGGTCGCGGCCGCCACGGCCATGGCGACCACGGCGTCGAGCCCGGCGATGCCATGCGACACGAGTCGATCGGTGACCGCTTCCAGCAACGCGCCGATTTGCGCCTTCGGGGGATCGGCCCAACGTGGGTCGGGGATGATGTCGATCTTGCGTCGGTTCATGCGTTGGGTGACGACCTCGGCCCTGAGGCCTTGAGCACCGAGCCGTTCGACGACCGATGCTGCTGCGCGGTCCATGGCCGCATCCTCCTCGGCGGACGCGTGACGTTCCGAAACGACCTCGGCGCCGTCGGGACCGATCAGGCCAACCTGGGACCCCCGGTTCACGCAGAGCCAGAGGCGGCCCGGACCCATCGGCCGTGCCCCCAGCTGTCCGTCGATGTTGGCGAGATGCGTGCCGGAGACGATGACGACATCAAGGCCCGCCCGACACAGTGCCTCGACCCGGTGGCGAACCGGCTCGGCGTCGGAGCGGCGATTCGGGACAGCGGTGCCGTCCCAGTCGAAGACGATTGCCTCGAAGGTCACGTCGGGGAAGATCGCCGTGGTCGCTCCCGAATCGACCGCGGACACGAGCGTCCCGGGCATGAGGTGTCAGCTTGCCGTCTTGGTGAGCGTGATGTCCAGCGAGAGGGCCCAGGGGTCCAGTTGGCGAACGGCTTGGCCGACCTTGATGGCGATTGCCTGCGCCGTGGCGGGGTTGGCAAGGTCGCCCACGTCGATGTGGAGGAGCAGTCCACCCTCGCGTCGACGGACCTCTGCCTCGGCGCGCCCGACCTCGATGCCATGGGCCCGCAGCGCGCCGCGCAACGCCGTGAGGGCAACGGCCGAGTGGTCGGGAAGCGGGGCCGAGGCCACCGCCTCGAGGTCGGCCACACTGGGGAGGTCGGAGCGTTCCACCGTCGCAAATCGCCTGAACGGGTGCCCCTCGGCCGTGCCGGCGATGACGATGGGAACCCTGCGGCGCTTCGAGCACAGAACCCCCTCCTCCCTCATGAGCAGTTCGATTCCGAACCGATCGTCGGTGGGGGCCACGACATCGAGGAACAGATCCATAGGGGTGGTGCTCAGTGGGCACGGCCTGCCCTGCAGGGCCACACAAGTGCCCGCATCGATGTCGAGGCTGTCGTCATGGCACGAATGGACGCTGTGGCCGGCCGCCACGAGTTGCTCGGCCATGCGGTGGGCAGGCTCGGTGTCATGTTCGACCATCAGGACTTTCATGGGCTCCCTCACACTGTCGAGCGGACTCCCGTCCGCATCCGCTCCCTCATTGTCGGGCCGTGTCGGGGACGACGGGAGGGGCGAAAGTCCATTGTTGGCAGCGGAACGGCCTACTCGTGTCGAAGGGCCTCAACCGGGTCGAGCAGGGCAGCTCGACGTGCGGGCCACACCCCGAAGAAGACGCCGACACCGATCGAGACCAGCAGCGCCAGGCCCACCGCCCAGAAGGTCACGACGGCGGGAACGGGCGAAAAGATGGCCACGACACGGGCGCCGACGACGGCGAGGGTCAAGCCGACTGCGCCGCCCGTGAACGAGGTCACCACCGCCTCCAACAGGAACTGTGCCATGACATGGCGGGAGCGGGCGCCGATCGCTCGGCGCACACCGATCTCACGTGTGCGCTCGGTTACCGAGACCAGGGTGACGTTCATGATTCCGATGCCGCCCACCAGGAGCGAGACCCCGGCGATGCCGGCCAGGAAGAAGGTGAAGATGTCGAGGAACTGGCCGACCAGTCCCAGGATCTCGTCCTGGCTGAGCACGGTCAGCTCGTCATCCGGGTAGTTCTCCTGCAGGTACTCCTTCATGATGATGGCCGACTCGTCCACTTGGCGTGCGTTGGGCGCCTTGACCTGGACCAGATCGAGTGGCGTTCGTCCCGTGAGGTCCTGAAAGGTCGTGAGCGGCATGTAGACGAAGTTGTCCGGGTCGAAGCCGATCGACATGCCACCTTTGGTCTCGTCGAGCAGTCCGATGACGCGGAACTCCGCACCCTGCAGCGAGACGGTTCGTCCGACGGCTTCCCCATCGGGGAACAGTTCCTCTGCCGCCGTCGACCCGAGGACCATGACGCGCCTGCGGCTGAGCACATCGGACTGGGTGAAGAAGCTCCCGATGAGGGGATTCTTGTCCTGGACGTCCAGATAGGTGGCCGTGGTCCCGGTCATGTTGACGAAGTGGCGGTTCGGACCTGCGCTTGCGCGGCCCCCGCTTTGCATCGTGCCCGTGATGACCGCTTCGGGTCCAAGCCGTCGGGCAAGCTCGTCCAGATCCTTCTGACGAAGCGGTGACGCCGGGGGCAGACCACCCGAACCGAAGACGTCGATGCTGCCGGGGAAGACGAGCACCTGATTCGAGCCCAGGCTTTCGATACCCGATGTGATCGCGTTGCGCGCCCCTGTGCCGACGGCGATGAGGATCACCACGGAAGCCACGCCGATGATCACCCCCAGGCTGGTCAGCATCGAGCGCATCCGGTTTGCCCGGAGCGCCCCGAAGCCGAGGTAGATCAGGTCACGCGTGAGCAGCACCGACTTCGCCCGCGAGATGTCGGCTCGGTCGGATGCGTCTTCGGCACGAGCGGATGGGTGACCGTTCGTGGCGACGTGAGGAGCCGGATCCGCTGCGTCCGACGTGACCGCTTCGCTCGCCGGCGGATTGGATCTCGACGAGGGCTTGCGTGCCTTGGAGGTCGCTTCGAGCGTGACCGTGGAGGGGATTCGCTCGGCGGAGGGAACCTCGGACAACTCGCCGTCGAGCATGCGCAGCTCGCGCGTCGCGTGTGCGGCGACGTCCGCCTCGTGGGTGATCAACACGATGGCGACGCCCAGATCCTCGTTGAGCTTGCCCAGCAGGCCCATCACATCGCGGCTCGACCTGGAGTCCAGATTGCCGGTCGGCTCGTCGGCAAGGAGGAGGGCGGGGTTGGCTGCCAGTGCGCGGGCGATGGCCACCCGCTGTCGCTGACCGCCGGACAACTCGTTGGGTCGATGGGTCGCCCGATCCGCGAGGCCCACCATGTCGAGGGCATCGTGGGCGAGTCGTTCGCGCTCCCGCCGCGGCACCCCTCGATACAGCAGGGGCAGCTCGACATTGGCGAGCGCGGTGGCACGAGGCAGCAGATGGAAGGCCTGGAACACGAAGCCGACCTCGAGGTTGCGAACTGCGGAGAGGTGGGCGTCGGTCAGGTCGGAGACATCCTGGCCCTGGTAGAGCACCCCGCCGGTCGTGGGTCGGTCGAGCAGGCCGATGATCTGCAGCAACGTCGACTTGCCTGACCCCGAGGGACCGGTGATGGCAACGTAATCGCCCTGGTCGACCTCGAACGAGACGTTCCGGACCGCCTCGACCCGGTGCTCGTCGGTCCCGTATATCTTCCAAACCGAATCGAGGGCCAGGATGGCGCCGCTGGGCTTGCTCACGTCGGGATTGGCCGCGTTCCAGGCACTCACCGGGTCAACGGCCACGAGGGGCAGGCGCCCCTTTCGGGCCTTGGCGGCGGCGGGTGCGGTCATGACGTGGTCTCCTCGGTCCCGGAAGGGGCGTGAAATCACCGTCCCTCGGTGCGGCAGCGTGCGATGCCTGGTCCAGAGAATGACCGATGAAGCCGGCGTTGGGCAAACAAGCGCCGTGGCGACCCGCTCGGTTGTGGGCTGCGCTGCAACCGGGAGCCTGGCCGGAGAGATTTCCCGTGGGCGGCTTTTGATGGTTCGCGAGGCTGAAGCGTACTGTGGCGACATGAGCGCTTGGGGAAGGAATGGCATTCGATTGTTCGCCGTGGCGGCGCTCTTCGCTGCTGCATGTTCGGGCAAGGGACCGGCGGAGGTGCCCGTTGCCCAGGCCACGTCGGGCACGATCGACGAGTCGGTGCTGGCCACCGGCAGCCTTGCGGCCAAACAATCATGGCCGTTGACGGCTCCATCGCCGGGCAAGGTTGCCGAGCTCTTCGTGCGCAATGGCGATCAGGTCGAGGCCGGGCAGCCGGTCATGCGAATCGACTCGCCGCTGGTTGAAGGTCTGCTCGCCCAGTCGAGGAGCTCCGCTGCCGACGCGGCCGAGCAGTGCTCCGCGGGGGTGTCGGTTGCGGGCATCAGCACCACCAATGGACTTGGCGGGACGCTCTCAACCCTCGGGGGCGCGCTCGGAGCCCTCATGGGAATCGCCGATCAGGCACAGGGGACCTTGGCAGGATTGATCCCCCCTGGCCTGACTCTCGGAACGGGCCCGGGCAGCCTCGATCCCGAGGCGTTGCGCAAACAGCTCGAGACCGGCCTGGTCGACAACTTGACCCAGGCCCTCGGCCCCCAACTCGACCAATCCATCACCGAGGCCTTCGGTGACGCGCTCACCACCGAGATCACCGCCGTCATAACCGACCTGATGGGAACGAGCGCCTCGAACGAGTTCGCCGCCGCCATCGCCTCCAGGCTGAGCGAGGCATTGGGCGCCACCTTCTCGAAGGCGATCTCGGAGAAGCTCACCGCCTCGGTGACCGAGGGCCTCGGTGGTGAGATCGGCAAGTTGGTCGACCAGGCCGTGAACTTCCAGGTCGAGTTGGCAAAGACGTCGATGGCCGGTTTGCAGAGCCTGGGTGCGTCGCTCGAGCCACTCCGACAGAACTTCACCCAGGCGCTGGGCGGCCTCGCGGCCTCGGTGATGGGTGTCACGGCCTCGGCTCCCGGCACCCAGCCCGTTGCCGATGCAGCCCAAGGGCTCGCGTGCACCTTGCGTGATGCCACCGGTTCGACGGTCCTCGTCGCCCAACAGGCGAAGAACGACCTGGTGGTGAAGGCACCGGCTGCGGGCACGGTGGTGTTGGGCGACAGCGGTGGGGCGAACGGGACCAACCCGCTCGATTCGATCAGCGGACTCCTGGGAGGCGCGCTCCCCCTTGGTCTGGGTGATCTCGGTGCGTTGGGCGGTGGAGGCTCGAATCGCAAGCGCTTCTCGGTGGGGACGAACGTGGGTGTGGGTGAAGGGCTCCTCACGGTCTACGACATGGGCGGCTTCCTGGCCGTTGCCGACTTCGAGGAGGCCCAGGTCATCAAGCTGGTCACCGGCGCGCCGGCGGAGGTACGCCTCGAGGCTCTGGGTCGCACGATTCCGGGCACGCTGACCTTCGTGACTCCCAACGGCACCTCATCGGGCAGCACGCCTCGCTTCGAGGCCGAGGTGACGTTGGAGCCTTCGGATCCAAGCCAGATGGCCGGTCTCCTGGGCGGTATGGTTGCCCAGATCACGGTCAACCTGAACAAGATCGGACCGGGGACCGTGGTTCGCGACGCGGCGATCGTACGAGACGACGAGGCGGAGAGCTTCCTCTACGTGATCGAGAACGGCAAGGCCAAGGCACGCAAGGTCCAGATCATCGGCTCCGACGGCGTGTTCACGGCGGTCACGGGGGTCAAGGCGGGTGATGAAGTCGTGCTGTCACCTCGTACCGTGACCAACGGTCAGTCGGTCAAGGGTGTGGCCCGCAACATCGGGGCAGGCAAGGGCTGAAGGACCCTGCGTCGCTTCGATCCCCATCACCGGAGTGTGCTTCGGTGATTCCGTCCGTCGGTGAGTCGCCCGCTGTCCTGGCGTGCTGTTCCAATCGACCCCTAGGGTGTTCGTCGATGTCGCACACCGAGTGTTTCCCACTGAAGATGCCGGCCTTCGGGCACCCGAACTCCACGCCAGAACATGACCACGAGACGATGGGGCCACCACCCGATGAGCATTGACACCGACGCCCTGACCCAGATCGAACAGGCGCTCACGACCCTCTTGGGTCGTGGAAACCTTCCCCGTATGCACGAGCGCCTCATGCAGGCGACCGGCATGAACCTCGATCGGGCGGCATACGTGGTGGTGAGCCGCCTGGGCGATGTGGGGGCGATGCGCCTGTCCGACCTGGCCGCCAACCTGGGTCTCGACATCTCGACGGTCAGTCGCCACGTAGCCCAGCTCGAACGAGATGGGCTGGTCGACCGTCGGCCCGATCCCACCGACGGACGATCGACCATCCTCGATGTCACCGCCAAGGGCGAAGATGCCTTGGAGCGCGTGCGTCAGGCTCGAAGGATCGGCCTTGCCAAGTTGCTCAACGACTGGTCAGCCGACGACCTGGGCGATCTGGCAGGTTCACTCGAGCGCCTGGCCTCCGATGTGACCCGCTTCACCGCCCAGCGTTCCTAGCCCATCCCGCTGAAGTTGTTCGCGTGTCGTTTGATGGTCAGGTCGCCGAGCGAAGTGCCTGCGGTTGGCTTCAGCGGCTTGGGGTCGGCGGCAATCTCGGGTGTCCGGTCTTGGTGATGCAGTAGGTGGTGCTCCCACGGTTGGTGCTCGGCGAGGTCTCGAGCCATGCATCCGGTGCGGTCGGGCACCGAACTCAAGAGGTGGTCGGGAACGTCGATAGAGAGTACATTAGGCACATCACCAGGGACCTCAGGAGGGACGACAGTGAGCATGATCCAAACTCCTATCTCCGAAGCATGGGAGCGGGCCCACAAGGACGTCGTCAACGACCCTGCTGCTCAGAAGGCGAGCTACCTCCTCGATGCACTCGGTCCACGAATCACGAGCGCGGCACTCGGTCTTGCTGATGCTCGCCAGGTGAAGCGCTGGGCCGTCGAGAACATCGAGCCACGTGAGCACGCGGTCGCGCTCCGACTCGACGTCGTGTACTGGGTGGTTCGAGCGCTTGCACCGGTGTACTCACCTGCGGTGGCTGCGCGGTTCTTGCGTTCGGCGAACCCTCAGCTCGGCGATGAGGCACCGCTGGTCGTACTGGCCCGCGCCGAAGACGCGAAGGCGATCGGGCCCGTCCTTGCCGCGGCACGGGCGTTTCTCGAGGGTTGATGGCCAGACTCGAGGACCACACCGGAGCGCCCTATCCGGGTGCAGGCACACTGCGCGTGCATCCCGATCCCGCATGGTTGCCACACCCCCCGGACGATGGATCAGGCGGGGTCGATGCCGACCACGGGGGCGTCGCCCGCTAGTTTCGAGTGATGAGCGGAGGTATCACCGATTGGGTCATCGATGTCATTGATCATGTAGGTGCCTTGGGAGTCGGCGGTCTGATCGCCCTCGAGAATCTCTTCCCGCCGATTCCGTCCGAGGTGATCCTGCCGCTCGCGGGCTTCACGGCGAAGCAGGGCGACATGAACGTGGTGGCAGCCTGGGTCATGGCGACCCTGGGAGCGCTGGTCGGTGCCTGCGTGCTCTACGGGGTGGGGGCGGTGGTGGGCTACGACCGGCTGCACGAGATGGCGGGCAAGCGCTGGTTCATCCTGACGACTCAGGCCGACCTCGAAAAAGGCCACCGGTTCTTCGTGAGCCACGGTGGGAAGATCGTGCTGTTCGGTCGATGTGTCCCACTCGTGCGCAGCCTCGTCTCGGTACCGGCGGGCGTCGAGCGGATGCCGCCTGCCCGATTTCTGGCTTTCACGGCGATCGGCAGCGCCGCCTGGAACGCCGTGTTCATCGGAGCCGGCTGGACGCTGGGGGAGAACTGGGATCGGGTCGAGGGGTGGGTGACACCGATCGGCTACCTGGTGCTCGGCGGCCTCGTGGGTTGGCTCGTCCGCAGTGTCTATCGCCGCCTCACCCGCACCCGCCCGAGTGATGTGCAAGGTTGAGTCGTGGACCGGCGGACTCAGCCGGCGGACCCAGCCGGCGGACCCAGCCGGCGGACTCAGCCGGCGGACTCAGGCCTCGAGAGCGATGTCGTCCAGGTGCAGAGGCGACGTCAGCATGGTGCGCGCACGGGTCTTCCGGCGGATGTCCATCCGTTGGTCGTCGTTCTCGCCACCCCAGAACCCCTGCTCACGGTTCTCGCGGGCGTAGTCGCGACAGTCGATGCGCACCTCGCACGCATGGCAGATCGCGTTGGCGACCGCCTCGCGCTTTTCACGGGCGTCGGCCTGTTCCCCGTGGGGAGGGAAGAAGTGCTGCGTCTGGCCGGTGCAGGCGACCCGGGACATCCAATCCTGCTGGGTCCAACGATGTGAGATGTAGAGAACATCGGCCATGGGGCACCGTCCTGATTTGCGCTGTGAAAGCTTGGGGCGAAGGGGGAAGCTCGCGCCTCACAGGGTGAAGGCGCCGTTCATCATTATTTAACGTAAACGTCAATCATTCCAACGCATTGTTATGATAGGTCCCATCTCAATTACAGATAGACAGGAAATAGCACTCAAGGTGAGAGATACAGACGGTGGGTGACGAGATGACCGTGGAACCCAACGTCGCCGACGGCCTGCGAAGGGTGACCGGTGCGTTGCCTGCGGGGCGGGATCGCCCTGGACAACAGGCGATGGCCGAGGCCGTGGCATCGGCCATCGCCGAGGGTCGCCACCTCGTCGTCCAGGCGGGCACCGGGACGGGAAAGTCGTTGGGCTACCTCGTGCCCACCATCCTGGCGCGGCGTCGTGTCCTGGTGGCAACCGCGACCAAGGCTCTCCAGGAACAACTCATCGACCACGACATCCCCCTGCTCGAGCGCAGCCTCGGCGTCGGCTTTCGTGCGGCGTTGCTCAAGGGTCGATCCAATTACCTCTGCAAGGCGGCCCTTGCCGATGTCGAGCATCAGGCTGCCCAAGGCGTCCTGACACCAGGCGCCGGGTTCGGTGATCAGCCCCTGACCGGTGAGCGACTCGACGAGGTGGTGTCCTGGGCGCACCGCACCGTGAGCGGTGACCGCTCCGATGCCCCCGTGGCGATCAGCGATCGTGAATGGGCCCGGCTCTCGGTGGGTGTGGGGGAGTGCCCGGGAGCAGGCCGCTGCTCGTTTGCCGAGGGCTGCTTTGCCGAACGGGCGAGAGCCGAGGCGGCCGAGGCCGACGTCGTGGTGGTCAACACGCATCTGCTGGGGCTTGATCTCGCCGGCGGGGGAGCGGTGCTCCCTCAACACGACGTGGTGGTGATCGACGAGGCACACGCGTTCGAGGACATCGCCGCCGACACGTTGGGGCTTCGTCTGGGCCCTGGCCGGCTCGATCACGTGCTCGGGGGCCTGCGCGCCCTGTTCACCGCCGACCATCCGGCGGCGACTGCCCTGGCCCGTGCGGCCGAACGGTTGCGAGCAACCCTGGGTGATGCCGCCGGCGAGAGGGTCGATCCACGAGGCGAGGGTTTGGCCATGGTGCTGCTGGGCTGCAGCGAGGCCGTTGCCGAGGCGCTGGCTGCGGCACGCACGCTTGATCTCGCTGGATCAGCCGAGGCGGGGTCACGGCGGGACCGGTTGGTGCAGCTCGCGAGCGGTCTGCTCGACGACCTTCGCTCCATCGGTGAGCTCGACGACGACGAGGTCGCCTGGGTCGAGGACGGGCAGTCGCCGGCCCTGCGGGTGGCGCCGGTCGACGTCGGGGATCGACTTGCCACGCTGCTGTTCTCCGCCGGGCCGGATGGCGCCGCTCCCGCCACGGTGATCCTCACCAGTGCCACCCTTGCGGTCGGCGGGTCCTTCTCGTCGTTGGCGGGGCGGCTCGGACTCGATCGGACGACCGTTGCGTGGGACGGTCTCGATGTGGGAAGCCCCTTCGACTATCCGGGCCAGGCCTTGCTCTACTGCGCTGCGCATCTGCCCGATCCACGGGCGAGGGACTTCGAGCCGGCGATGCTCGACGAGATGGAATCGTTGATGCGGGCGGCCGGGGGCAGGACCTTGGCGTTGTTCACGAGTCGTCGAGCGATGGAGGCGGCTGCTCGGCACCTCGGCGATCGGGTTCCCTTCCGCGTGCTGGTCCAGGATGAGCTCCCCCGGCCGGTGCTGCACCGGGCCTTTCTGGAGGACGAGACATCGGTGCTGCTGGCAACGATGGGATTTTGGCAGGGGTTCGACGCGCCCGGACGCACCTGTTCGCTCGTGGTGATCGATCGACTCCCGTTCAGTCGCCCCGACGACCCACTGGTCGAAGCCCGCCGTCAGGCGGCCACCAGAGCCCGAAGGAACGCATTTGCCGAGGTGGACCTGCCCCGGGCGGCGGTGCTCCTGGCTCAGGGAGTCGGGCGGCTCATCCGCTCCGGTGACGATTGTGGTGTGGTGGCCGTGCTCGACGGTCGGTTGGCGACCGCGTCCTATCGCTGGGATCTCGTTCGCAGCCTGCCACCGATGCGCCGCACCAAGGACCGCGACGAGGCGATGGGCTACCTCACGGCGCTCCGGGACGACACGTCGACCGAGCCTTCGCCGTAATTCCCGACCAGTTGTATCGGGAATGTGCCAGGGTCGCTAGGCTCGGGTTCATCCACCCCCGTATCTCATCCCACAGGAGGCCACCAATGGCTGTTCGACTAGGCGACGAAGCACCAAATTTCTCGGCGGAGACCACCGAGGGGACCATCGACTTCCATACGTGGAAGGCCGGCAGTTGGGCGGTGCTCTTCTCACACCCGAAGGATTTCACGCCGGTGTGCACCACCGAGCTCGGGACGGTTGCCAAGCTCAAGCCGGAGTTCGACAGGCGCGGCGTCAAGGTCATCGGCCTGTCGGTCGACCCGGTCGAGTCACATCGGGACTGGGAGAAGGACATCGCCGACGTGACGGGCAACGCCGTGAACTTCCCGATGATCGCCGACCCCGATCGCAAGGTTGCCGACCTGTACGACATGATCCACCCCAACGCCAACGACACGCTGACGGTCCGTTCCGTCTTCGTGATCGGACCCGACAACAAGGTCAAGCTCACCCTGACCTATCCGGCGAGCACGGGTCGCAACTTCGATGAGTTGCTGCGGGTGATCGATTCGCTCCAGCTCACGGCGGCGCACAGCGTGGCCACGCCGGCCGACTGGCGTGACGGCGACGACGTCATCATCGCGTTGAGCGTGTCCGACGATGAGGCCAAGGAGCGGTTCCCCAAGGGCTTCATCGCCAAGAAGCCTTACCTGCGGGTCACGCCTCAGCCCGACAAGGTCTGAAGGCCGGTATCCCTCGGAGCGCCGGCAGATAGCCGGGGCTCTGAGGGGTTCGCCGGGACAGGTCCCCCGAGAGGGCAGTGATGACGATGTGCAACGCCGGTCCTGGGAGCCGGGCAGTGGTCAGTGTCGGAGATGCTCGTCGAAGAACGGAAGAATCCTCGCCCAGGCATCGTCCGCCGCATCGGGCACGTAGCCGGCGGACATCATGGGGATGGGCGGCATCCAACTCGGTGCGCTCTTGTTGAGGAAGCTGTGACCGGCGTTGGGGTAGACCTTCACATCATGGGCGACGCCGAGCTCGGTGAGCGCCGCCTCGAGGCGAGCAGGGTCACGGCGCAGTGACATGTCCTTGCGCCCGTAGGAGCCGATCACGGGACACACGCCCTCGAGCGCTCCGGCGGCCTTGGGGACCCTCCCGTAGTTGACCGAGGCGGCCGCGAAATCGTGATGGATCGCGGCGGCCAGAGCGAAGGCACCCCCCATGCAGAACCCGATCACGCCGATTCGGCTGCCCGCCACCTCGGGACGAGCGACAAGCCACGATCGAGCGGCCTCGATCCGATCGACGGTGGGCCCGTTTCCCGTCGCCATGTCGGTGATGGCCCGGGCGATGCACAGCGCCTTGTTTCCTGCGGAGTAGAGATCGAGGGCGAGGCTCGCGTAGCCGGCGTCGGCCAGTCGTCGGGTGATGGCCTTGATGTCGTCGTTGAGACCGAAGATCTCGTGGAGGACGATGACACCAGGCGTCGGTCCGGGTGTTTGCGGGAGGGCGAGAAGGCCTCCCTGGGAGCCGATGGTGACGTGTTCCATGCGTCGGCGATCCTACCGGCCAGGCCCTTGGAGCCGCCAGGGTGCGACCATCAGGTCGGCTCGCTCGTCTCGGACACTCCGACGGTCCCCTCACCATCCGCCGGCACCACGGAGCCGGGGTCGGTCGATGGGCCCGAAACGTCACCGGGGTCGGTCGGTGGGTCCGAAACGTCGTCGCGGCCGGTCGGGAGGTCGGGGTCAGCGGCCGGCAGGTTTGCGAGAGCCGGCCGTTTGCGCACGAGCACCCACAGGCCTATCGGAACGAGCACGAGGCACATCCACTGGGCGCCGGTGAGGCCGATGGTGAGATCGTCATAGGCCCGAAGAAAGTCGGTGGCAAGTCGAGCGCTCGCGTACCAGACGAGGAATACGCCGAGGGCGGTGCCGGGCGAGGCCTTGCGCCTGTACAGCAGCCACCAGAGCACGAGCGCGAGGACCACGAGGCTGATGAACTCGTAGAGCGACGTGTTGTGGATCGCCTGACCGACCAGGAGCGGGCCCTCGCGGGTCTCGCCTCCGTCATAGCGGGTCGCGAGGAAGAACGATGTCGGGTTGCCGAGATGCTCACCCACGGCATAGCAACCGATACGGCCGAAGGCGACGCCCACGGTCAGCGCCAGGGCCATGCCGTCGAGGAGGCGCCATCGGGGAATCACGTCGAACGAGCGAAGTGACGGGAGTCCGACGGCAACCGCCATGATGAAACCGCCGGAGAACTGGAGCCCACCGTTCCACACGGCAATGAGGTCGATCGGTGTGTCGATCTGGGAGAAGTGTGTGATGTCCCAGGTGATGCGTGACCCCACGATCCCGGCGATGACCATGCGCGTCGCGAGGGTCATGGTCTTCTCCCTCGGTACGCCCCATCGCTCGCCCCATCGTGATGCGATGGTCGAACCGGCGATGACACCGAGTGCGACCATGAGGCCGAACGTGCGAAGGGTCAGGGGGCCGAGGGAGATCTCGGGGAAGGTCGTGTAGGGAATGGCAGCCAACATCACCAGTCATCATGGCACCGGTGGGGCGCATGGACGTGCCACGCGAGCGACGAATGGGAACGGTTGCATGTTGGCCGCGCCGTGGGACGATGCCGACCAGGGGCGGGCCATCGTGCACCGCTAGCGTGCAGTCATGGAAGTGAGCCAAGGCGTCGAGACGACCCCGCAGTCAAGCGTTGCACCCTCGAGCTCCACGACCGTGGCTCCCCGGGTGGTCGGCGATCCGCTTCCGGTGCCGGTCTACTTCGGTTCGGGCGCGGCGCTGCTGCTGGCGATCGGGGTGTTCGGCTTCGTCATGCGACGCCGAACGACCGAATCGAGCTGAGGTCGCTCATTGATCGTGCTGGTGCTGGGTGGCACCCGTTCGGGGAAGTCGGTGGTGGCCGAACAGGCGTTCGCGCGCCTGGCTGGTCCGCACTGTTACGTGTCGACCGCCTCCTTCGATCCCGACGACGAGGACATGGCCGAACGGATCGCGCGACATCGACGCCGACGACCCGCCTCCTGGACGAGTTCGGAGGCGGGAGCCGACCTGGCCGAGGCCCTGCGTGCGAACAGGGGGAGCGTGCTCGTCGATGCGTTGGGTACCTGGGTGGCGTCGAACGACCTGGTCGTGGATGTCGAGGACCTGTGTCTGGCCCTGCTGGATCGTGCGGGTGACACGGTGCTGGTCTCCGATGAGGTCGGCATGGGCGTACATCCCTCAACCGAGGTCGGACGACGATTCCGTGATGTGCTCGGTGAGGTCAACCAGGCCGTGGCGGGCATCGCCGATCACGTGTTCCTGGTCGTCGCCGGCAGGGTTCTGCCTCTCGATGCCTTCGACTCCACGCTTTGGATCACGGACGTCGAGGGAATGGACGAGCCCTGATGCGGGCGGCAATTTCCTTTCTCACGCCCTTCGGCGGGGCATCGTCCCCTTCCGCCACGGCGCTTTCGTGGTTTCCGGTCGTGGGTGCAGGCCAGGGGCTCGCGCTCGGCCTGATCTGGTGGGCTGCCGACGGCGTGTTCACGGCCCTCGTGGCGGCGACGCTGGTCGTGGTGGCCGACCTGGTGTTGACGGGCATGTTGCACCTCGACGGACTCGCCGACAGCGCTGATGGGCTTCTCGCGCCCCTCGATCGGGAGCGTCGCCTCGAGGTGATGGCCACGCCCGAGGTCGGTGCATTCGGGGTGGTGGCGATCGTGTCGTTTCTCCTCCTGCGTGTCGCCGCATTGGCGGCCTTGGCGCCGTCACCACTCCTGCTCGCCGGCTTGTGGTGCCTGTCACGCACCGCGATGGCCGCCGCTGCGCGGCTGATGCCCTATGCCCGATCCGCCGGTCTGGCCTCGGCCTTCGTCGATGATGGAGGGCCGGGTTGGGCGATTGCCGCTTTGGGTGGCGCCGTCGCCCTCGGGCTGGTTTCCCTGGGTGCGGTCCTCGTCGATGATCCCCTCGGAGGTTCGCCGATCGGCTCCGGGGTGCTCGGCGTCATGGGAGTGGCACTTGGGGCTTGGGCGGTGCTGCAGTTGGCTCGTCGTCGGCTCGGAGGCTTCACGGGTGACGTGTTGGGGGCCGCCGGCGTGGTCGGTGAGACCGTCGGTCTGGTCCTGGCGACGGTGCGATGGTGAGCCTGTCATGGTGAACCTGCGATGGTGAACCTGGCGGTCCGGTCGCTCGGTGTCGCCGCAGGCCTCATGGCCGATCGGGCATGGGGGGAGCCACCGTTGCGACCGCATCCGGTCGCGGTCTTCGGATCGGCGATGACCCTCGTCGAGGACCGCATCTACCGAGATGGGCGGTCGGCCGGTGTTGCCCATGCCGTCATCGGGATCGGCTTGGGCGCTCTCGTCGGCAGGGCGATGCGCTCCACCGCCACGGCGACCTATCTGGCCGTTGCCGGTCGGGCCCTGGGCGATGCCGCCGAGTCGGTGCATGAAGCCCTTGTGGCCGATGACCTTGATGAGGCTCGGGTCCGCCTGCAGGCGCTGGTGGGTCGCAACACGGACGACCTGAGTGTGTCGGAGGTGGTGCGGGCGGTGGTCGAATCCGTGGCGGAGAACACCGTTGATGCCGTGGTTGCGCCTGCCCTGTGGGCGGGCGTGGCCGGCGCGCCGGGCGTGCTCGGCCACCGGGCGGTCAACACCCTGGACGCGATGGTCGGTTATCGAACGCCTCGCTATCGCCGCTTCGGCTGGGCGAGCGCGCGGCTCGACGATGCGGCAGCCTGGGTTCCGGCCCGAGTGGCGGCATTGCTGGTCATGGTCGTTCGCCCACGCGCTGCCGGAGCGGTGTTTCGAACGGTTCGTCGAGATGCTCGTGCGCATCCCTCCCCGAACGCCGGCGTGGTGGAGGCGGCGTTCGCCGCGGCGTTGGGCGTGCGATTGGGAGGCGAGTCCGTCTACGGCACCTCCTTGGAGCAGCGCCCGTCTTTGGGAGGCGGAGCGACCCCCACGGTGGCTGACATCGACCGGGCGATCCGCCTCTCGCGCGATGTCGGTGTTGCGCTCGCGGGTGCGTTCGCCGCAGCTCCCGCAGCGGTGTGGCTCGCGCGCCGAACGGCGACTCGTGGCGGCCGGCGCACGTGAGAGACGTGACGCCTGTCGAGATGGCATCTCTGCTGCCGCCGGGGGCCCATGGCGGCGAGGGCGCGCGCCTGGCAGCGCTGCTCCAGGTCGGACCCGACGAGGTACTCGACCTGTCGGCAAGTCTCAACCCGTTTGCCCCTGATGTGGAGGGTCGGGCGGCAGCGTGCCTGCACGTGCTTCGGCACTACCCCGATGCGTCCGCGGCCACGGCGCTTCTGGCGGAGGCCATCGGCGTGGGTCGCGAACGTGTGCTGCTCACCAACGGCGGCGCGGAGGCCATTGCCCTGTTGGGAGCCGAGATGGGCGTGGGACGGGTTGACGACCCGGAGTTCTCCCTCTACCGCCGTCACCTCGGTGCGCTGAGTGACGACGGGCCCCGTTGGCGCTCCAATCCCAACAACCCCACCGGGCTACTGGCCGATCGGAGCGAGCGGGCGGCGGTCTGGGACGAGGCGTTCTATCCGTTGGCGACGGGCACCTGGACGAGGGGGGACGCCGACTGCGCGGTCGTCGGCTCGCTCACGAAGCTCTTCGCCTGTCCTGGTTTGCGGCTGGGGTATGTCATCGCCGACCACGAACTCATCGCCCGCCTGGAGCGACGGCAACCCGCCTGGTCGGTCAACGGCCTTGCGCTCGCCGTGCTGCCGGCTCTGTTGGCTGCAACCGACCTGGCTCGATGGGCCGGCGACCTGACGATGCTGCGGGACGAGTTGGCCGCGCTCCTCCGGTCCCACGGCCGGCACCCGATGCGCTCCGAGGCGAGTTGGCTGCTCGTTCCCGCTGCCGGGGACCTCCGCAATCGTCTGGCATGTCGAGGGGTCCTCGTGCGCGATTGCGCTTCCTTCGGGCTCCGGGACACGGTCCGCATCGCCGTGCCGGGAGCGGCAGGCCTCGAACGCCTGGCGACCGCGCTGGGCGAGACGGCATAGTCCGTGCGGACGGTCGACCGGTCAGGCCGGGGCAGGACTCACCGCCATTTGGATGGAAATGCACGACCACCGGAAGGTGGGGGGCGGCGTGCAGGAAGGCGAAATAGCCATTTGCGACGAACGTCACATATCGAGTACAAGTAAGTAAGCGATTACCCGAGGGGGAACAGGTGTCCAACGCATTGACCGCGCCGAACTACAACATCTTTGATCCGGCGATTCGTGCTGATCCCTACGGCGTCTACGGGGCACTGCGCGAAGAGGCGCTGGTGTTCCAGAACCCGATGCTGGGCATGTGGATGGCCAATGGGTATGACGAGGTGCAGCAGGTGCTTCGTGATCACGCCCACCTGTCCTCGGAGTGGATCGGACTGGGCCAACTCGGCGAGGTGCTCCAGGCGCCCACCATGTTGTTCTCCGATCCGCCCACCCACGAGCGTCTCCGCCAGGTCGTGGCACCTATGTTCACGACTCGGGCCGTGTCCACAATGGCCGAGCGCATCAGGCTCGTGACCGAGGAGTTGCTTGGTGCGCTCCGATTGGGTGAGCCCTTCGACATCGTGGCCCAGCTGGCCTATCCGCTGCCGGTCATCGTGATCGCCGAGATGCTCGGTGTTCCTCCCGACGATCGTGATCAATTCAAGGAGTGGTCCGACGCCGTGATCGGGTTCAACGGCATGGCCGATCCGGAGAACACCGAACGCAATCGCGGGGTGGTCGAGGAGCTGATCGCCTATCTGCGGGCACAGATCGTCTTTCGGACCGAGCGCCCGGGCGATGACCTGATCAGCAGGTTGATCGAGGCCAACGAGTCCGGCACGGTGAGCGAGGCCGAGCTCCTCGCCGCATGTGTCCTCTTGTTGGTGGCGGGCAACGAGACCACCACGAATCTTCTCGCCAACATGGTCTTGGCGTTCACACAGTTCCCCGAGCAGTATGCGATCCTTCGCGGGGACCGAAGCCTGATCGCCAACGCGGTTGAGGAAGCGCTGCGCTTCGACCCCCCGGTTCAGGCCGTACCACGGCTTGCGACCAGTGAGATCGAGATCGATGGCGTGCTCATCCCGGCGGGACACATGGTCTTTGCCATGAACGCCGGCGCCAACCGCGACCCGGGCGTGTTCGAGAACCCCGATGTCTTTGACATCAGGCGAGCCAATGCTTCGAGGAACCTGTCATTCGGTTTTGGCATTCACCACTGCATCGGGGCCTCACTGGCCCGTCTCGAGGCCCGCATCATGCTCGAGCTCCTGCTGGATCGAGTCGAGAGCTTCACCCTGGCCGAACCTTCGGTACCCCTCACCTACGGCCCCAACTTTTTCCTGCGTGGCCTCACCGACCTGAAGGTGATCGCCCGATGAACGCGTCGCCTGAGCTCGACGTGGAGCGGGTGGTTCGCCACTACCTCGCCTCCGTGCTGCGCCGCAGCCTGCCCATAGCGGCAGTCATGGTTCTGCTGTTGACGATCGTGGCCCTCCGCTCACCCGACGATGAGCTGACGACATCCACGACTGCCGGCCCGGTCTCGACCAACCCTGCAAGCACTGCCGACGGGTCGGACGGGTCGGTTCCGGGGGGCGCGAGCGGATTGTCGTCGACATCCGGTCCGGGTGCGACACCCGCTTCCGGGTCATCCGGCTCGGCCCCCTCCGGGGCCGCCCAGGGATCGGCCGCGGCCGGCAGGGCGGTGTCTCCCGGCGCAGCTGCACCGGATCCCGCCAAGCCCACGCCGGCGCCCGCCGGAGCAACGGGAACGGCTCGCAGCGGCGTTGCGTGCGGAGCCGGGGTGCGTCAGGTGCCCTGGACCAAGTACTCACCCATGTGCATGCCCCGCTTCGAGGGCAACAACGGAGGGGCAACCGGCCAAGGGGTCACACCGGAGACCGTCACCCTCACGTACCGACGACAGAACAGTGGCCAGGCTCAGGCGATCCAGGCCATTGCGGGTGAGGCAACGCCCAGCGATGCGCAGTACGAGCACGACCTCAACGTCTTCATCGCCCTGTTCAACCGGAACTACGAGCTCTACGGCCGCAAGGTCCAGCTGAAGGCATTCAACGGCAAGGGGGACTACCTGCTGGAGGACCTCGGACAGGGTCAACAGGCTGCCGCTGCCGATGGGATCACCGCTCGAGAGATCGGCGGCTTCGCCGACGTCACCTTCCCCAGCGCTGGTTCGTTGTTCTTCGCCCAAGCGCTCCAATCGCAGGGCGTCGTCGCCTATGACTTTCCGCTCAACCCCCAGGACTGGTACGAGAAGAACAGCCCGTACCAGTACAACACCTTCCTGAGCGGACAGAACTGGGAGCAATGGGTCGCCAACCTCGTCTGCCAGAGGATGAAGGGCATGCCCGCTGCTTTTGCGGGCGACCCTGAACTGCAGAACAAGGAACGGGTGTTCGGCCTGGTGGGTGTGGAGTTTCCGACCTGGCTCCAGGTCACCAACAACATCGCCGATCGTCTCGCCTCGCAGTGTGGCGTGCAGGTTGCCAAGCGGGCGAGCTATGCGGAGAACGTCGGGACGCTCCAGCAGGATGCCGGCTCCATCATCGCCCAGATGAAGGCATCCGGCGTGACGACCGTGATCTGCTTCTGCGATCCCCTGATGCCGATCTTCATCTCCAATGCGGCCACCGCTCAGGCGTATCGTCCGGAATGGATCTTCCAGAACGACTTCGACCCGATCCAACAGGTGACCGACCAGGAACAGATGGCCCACGCCATGGCGCCCGGCCCGGCACTGCTGCCCCCCTCGCAGTCGGAGGCCTACGCGGCCTACAAGCTGGTCGATCCGAAGGGCGAGCCCGCGTCGCCCTATTACCAGGCTGCCTACGAGGTTCTGCTCCACGTCTTCTCCGGCCTTCAGATGGCCGGGCCCAACCTCAATCCCGAGTCCTTCCGCAACGGGGTGTTCTCGATGCCGCCGTCCTTGCCGGGAGGCGAGTTCGGCGATTGGGAGGGTGGTCCCGGGCGTCACACCCCGATCAAGTCCATCGGCGTGGTCTTCTGGGACACGGCCAACAAGAGCGGGAACGGCAAGCTGGGAACCTGGCGATCGTGTGAAGGCGGAAAGCTCTTCCCCTTCGACGACCAGAGCGCCTGGGGTTCGGGCCAGATGGGGTGCTTCCGATGAGAGGAAAGACGCCACGTGATGTCGACTCGACATCGCCGATCGACGTGACCATACCCGGAGCGGGCGGGACTACTGAGGACCTGACCTCCGAGGTGAGGGACGAGTCGATGGTGGCGCAGCTCGTTCGGCGCGTGGCCGCCGACTGGAGCCGGCGCTACGTGGGGCTGCTCGCCCTGGTGGTGGTGGTCGGCTTGATCGTCACGCTGACCCCCAGCCGACCACCGGAGATGGGGAATGCCGCACCGGCCGGCGGTTGGTCCTCCTACCAGCCGGATGGGTCGGAGGTGGGAACCGCCCCGCACGACGAACCGGCCCCCGTCGCCCTCGCTCCGATCACGGCGCCGTCGCCCTCGCCGACCACCGCGCCGCAGCGAAGGAGTGGCGCGGTGGTTGTCCAACCCCTTGACACCACCCCCACCGACGTCGCGCTGCCTGCAACGAGCCCCGTCTCGGCCCCGTTGGTGAGCCCCCTGCCCGACGAGCCATTCCCGGATTTCGCAACCTGCCTTTCCGGGGAGACCTCGGGCTCGACGCAGCTGCCGATCGCGCAACTGCTCCGCGTGGCCGGCCCAATCCTTCCGCTGATCGGACCGATCACCCCCTTGGTGTTGGGTCTGCTGCCGCTCCTCGGCCCCTTCCTGCCCAAGATCCTCCCCGTCATTCCCATGATCCAGCCCTTCCTGGATCAGATCAGCCCCGCGGTGGAGAGCGCCACGCCCTCGATCGTGGCGTTCGAGAACCGCCTGTTGGAACCGATCAAGCCGTTCATCGACAAGCAGATGCCGAAGCTTCTCGACGCGGAACGGGAGCTGGTGGCGGCCCTGGAGCCTCAGGCTCGCCGACTGGCGGGTCTGAAGGAGAGCGATTGCGTCGGCGTGACCGTCGCCGCCGCGGGAGTGGCGCCGGCGAAGCTCGTTTCCGGCGATCTGGCCCTGCAGCCTTCCTCGACACCGATCGAAGGCGCTGCGGAGCGAGTGGTCACGATGGTCCTGCGGTGGTCGGATCCGATCGAGTTGCGAGAGAGGATCCGAGAGGTTGCCGCGCTCGATCGCGAGGACGTGATGGTTCGTCTGGTGATCGACAAGGCATCCGAGGGCGACTCCACGAATGCAACCGTTCGCACCTGGGTCGGCCAGACGGTTCGAGCCCTTCCCATGGTCAGTGCCTGGGAGATCAGCCTTCCGCCATCAGGGAACACGAGCAACGTCGACGCAGCTCAGGGCCTGTTGTCGGGGGCGGTCACGGCGGCGGCGCAGAATCGTCGTGTCGGTCAGCTCGTCGGCATCGGGCTTCCCGCAGACCTGGCGGGCAACTCGGTGGTGTGGGATCGCCTCCACGACGCCCTTTCGGAGGAGGCCCGTTCACATGTGAACTTTGTCGGCGTCTCGGTTCCTCCCGTATCCCTGGACAAGGGGCAACGAGCCCTGCTGCTCGAGACGGTTCTTTCTGCGGTATCGGGCTTTCGTGCCGAGCCGGTTCCGCTCTCGGTCAGCGTGGCCACCTCGTCGGCCGACGTCGCCACGGTTGCTCGTGAATGGGCCGGCTCCGCAGCCGAGCTTCCGACCTGGCTGCTCTCGTTCGAGCTCGAGGACAAGCCATCGTCGGCGAGCATGCGCGCGGCGATGCTCGCTCTCCCGGCTCTCCATCGCCAGGTGAGGCCATGAGCTCGGTGGAGTCCGTGATGACGTCCCTGCGGTCCCGGCCGGCTTTTCCGGACACCCCGTTCAAGCGCGCCGTGGCGTCAGTGGTCGGCGGTCTCCTGGTCTGGTTGGCGGCGCACCTTCTCCTCCCTGAGGGCCTGCCGTTGGGGGTCGTGATCCTGGGCCTGGTCTTCGGCTCGCTGCACGGGATGACGGCACTCGGCCTGGTGTTGGTCTACCGGGCAACGCGCGTGGTGAACTTCGCGCAGGCCGAGATCGGCGGCCTGGCATCTGCCGTGGCCGTGCTCATGGTGACCGGTCACGGGCTTCCCTACCTCCTGGCCGTGCCGCTCGGCCTGCTCGCCGCAGCCGCAACGGGCCTCGCGGTGGATGCCGTTGTGGTGAAGCGCTTCGAGCGATCGCCTCGTCTGATCTTCACGGTTGCCACCATCGGTGTCGCCCAGATCATCGGCGCCACCCAGCTCGCCCTGCCCTCCCTGTTCGGCGACCTGAGACCCTTGTCAGGCTTCACGACGCCCTTTCAGCTGAAGCTCACCATCGGGCCGATCCTCTTCACGGGCGACCACGTCCTGGCGTTGATCGTCGCGGTGCTCGCGACCCTCGGGCTGCGATGGTTCCTGTCGCGCACCGATGCCGGTGTTGCCATTCGAGGCGTGTCCGACTCGGTCGAGCGAGCCATGCTGCTCGGTGTTCCGGTTCGATCGCTCTCACGTCTGACCTGGGTGGTGGCCGCTCTGCTGTCCGGGGTAGGGGTGCTCCTCGCCACGCCGATTCGTGGGGTGAACGTCGGCGTCATCGCCGGGGCGTCATCCCTGTTGCCTGCACTGACCGCAGCGGTGCTCGGTCGCATGACCAGCCTGTGGCGCACGATGGCAGCGGCATTGCTGCTGGGCGTGTTCCAACAAGCCATCTTCTGGTCGTTCCCTCGATCGACGGTTGTCGATGTCGTCCAGGTGGTCATCGTGCTGGGCGCGTTGCTGCTCCAGCGGGAGGCCTTCAAGCGTGGCGGGCGAGTCGACGGCGAGAGCCTCGTGCAACTCGTGCGCCCGATCCCTGCGGCCATCCGTGACCTGCCGGTGATGCGGGCCATCCGACTCGGTCTCACCGCGCTCCTCGCCCTGGTCGCCCTCACCGTTCCGCTGCTCCTGTCGGATGCGAACATCAGCCTGTTGGCCAACATCGCGATCTACGCCATCGTGGCCGTCGCCCTCGTCATCCTCGTGGGCTGGTCGGGGCAGGTGAGTCTCGGCCAGTTCGCCTTCGTCGGCATCGGCGCAGGCGTGACCGGGGGCCTCATCGTCAACGGCGGAGCGGATCTGCTGGTGGCGCTGGCCGCAGGCGCGGCGATCAGCGCGATGGCCGCGGTCCTCGTCGGCCTGCCGGCACTGCGGATTCCGGGGCTGTTCCTGGCTGTCGCGACCCTCGCCTTCGCCGTGCCGGTGTCGTCGTTCCTCCTCAGCTCAACGTATTTTCCGAGCCTCACGCCGGCACAGATCACTCGTCCCGAATTGCTCGGGGGACGAATCTCGATCGAGTCCGAGCTCTCGTTCTACGTGTTCTGCCTGGTGGTTCTGGTTCTGGTCCTGGTGGCGGCCCGCAACCTTCGTATGAGTCGAACCGGGCGCGTCCTGGTGGCGGTCAACGACAACGAGCGCGCGGCGGCGGGGTTCTCGATCAGCCCGGTGCGCACCAAGCTCTTCGCGTTCGGGTTGGCAGGCGCCATTGCGGGGCTCGCGGGTGGGCTCTACGCGCTGGGCGTGCGTGGCATCGGGTTCGGTGCGTACAACCCCGAGCAGAGCCTGCAGGTCTTCACGATGGTGGTCGTGGGCGGTCTGGGGTCGTTGTCGGGGGCAATTCTCGGGGCGGTCTACGTCCAACTGGCGATGTACTTCCTCGACGGGGCCATGCAGTTGCTGGCCACCGGCGCCGGGCTTCTGGTGTTGCTCATGGTCATTCCGGGTGGTCTCGGCGAGATCCTCTACCGGATTCGTGATCGTTTCATCGCGAAGTTGGCGAGCGATCGGGGCATCGACGCCCCCGGGTTTCTCGCGGCAAGCGACGTGGTGGATGCACTTTCCGGGAGCGTCGCGACCGGGTTCTCCGATGGCGACGCGGCGAATGGCAGGGGGTCGAACGGTCATGGACCTGCCGGGGTTGCCACGGCCCATCTCACATGGGAGGCCGTCGACGCCCACTACGGTCAGGTGCAGATCCTCTTCGGCGTCTCGGGAGGGGTCGCGAAGGGCGAGATCCTGGGACTTCTGGGGACCAATGGCGCAGGGAAATCCACTCTCCTCCGTGTTCTTGCCGGACTCCTGCCGACGTCGGGCTCGGTGTACGTCAACGGGGAGGACGTGTCCGGGCTCGACACCCAGGGACGCGTGCGTCATGGTCTGGTCATGGTGCCGGGCGGGCGTGGCGTCTTTCACTCCCTGACGGTTGACGAGAACCTCCGCGTCGCCGGCTGGACCCTGCGCTCGGAGCCGCAGGCCCGCGTCGATCTTGTCGAACAGGTGTTGGACCTGTTCCCGTCGTTGCGAACGCGCCGCGCCACCCTGGCAGGGTCGCTCTCGGGCGGTGAGCAGCAGATGTTGGCGATCGCTCAGGCGATCATGTGCCGGCCTCAATTGCTGTTCATCGACGAGCTGTCGCTGGGCCTCTCGCCGGTGGTGGTGGGAGAGTTGCTGACCGCTGTCAGACACCTGAACCGACAAGGGGTGACGGTCGTCGTGGTCGAGCAGTCGCTCAATGTTGCGGCCTCGCTCGCCCCACGGGCGATGTTCCTGGAGCGGGGAACGGTTCGTTTCGTGGGACCCACCGCCGAGTTGTCGGGCCGGGGCGACCTCGCTCGCGCCGTCTTTCTCGGGTCCGTGAAGCTGAGGCCTGCAGCCCGGAAGAAGAAGACAGGAGCCATCGAGGTCAGAAGTGGTCTCGCTGTGAGCGATGTGTCGGTGAGCTACGGAGGCGTGCACGCCCTGCGCGACGTGTCGATCGAGGTGTCGAGGGGCGAGATCGTCGGCGTCATCGGGTCCAACGGAGCAGGAAAGACCACACTTCTCGATGTCTGTTCGGGCTATCTGGCCCCGAACAGCGGTCACCTGGCGCTCCTCGGGGCAGATGTCACCGGTGAGAGCCCCGAGGATCGCGCCCGTGTCGGGTTGGGCCGGGTGTTCCAGGACGCTCGCCTGTTTCCCTCGCTGACGGTGCACGAAACCGTTGCCGTCGCCTTCGAGCGCTTTGTGGACGTCCGTGAACCGGTGGCCGGGATGTTCCGACTTCACGCGGCGGTGCAGTCCGAGCGTGCGGTGACGAGGAAGGTCGACGAGTTGCTGGAACGCCTGGACCTTGGGCGATTCGAGACCTCGTTCATCTCGGAGCTCTCCACCGGGACCCGGCGAATCGTGGAGCTTGCATGCACCCTTGCCCATCGACCGAGCGTGCTGTTGCTCGACGAGCCGACTTCGGGATTGGCCCAGCCCGAGAGCGAGGCTCTGGCGCAACTGTTGCTCCAGCTCCGTGACGACACGGACATGACCATGCTGGTGGTCGAGCACGACATTCCGGTTGTGTCGAGCATCTCGGATCGACTGGTCTGCATGCACATGGGCACCGTGATCGCCGACGGGGTGCCGTCGAAGGTTCTTGCCGACCCTCTGGTGATCTCGTCGTACCTGGGGGAGGACGAGACTGCCATCAAACGTTCGTCGAGGCCTGCACCGTCACGGCGTGTTCGCAGGGCGGATCCACTCGTCAGCGGGGCGGGCAATGTTCGGGCGCGCTGAGCCGCTTTCAAAGGGAAAGGTGTTGGGTCGAGCCGCTCAGATCGGCGCCCTGTCCTCTCGGCGTGCCTGGGCGCTCGGTCGAGGGGCGACGCGTCACCGGGCCCTTCCTGCTCTTGCCTGCGATCTGGGCCCGCCGTTCGTGAAGATCGGCCAACTGGTGGCGGCGAGCCCCGGGTCGTTCTCCCCGAGTTTGGTGCAGGCTTTGCGTGGATTGCACGACGACGTTCGACCGCAACCGTTTCACGTGATCGAGCCGGTTCTCCAGGATGCCTACGGACACGACTGGCGAAAGCTCATCAAGCTGTCGGAGTCGCCGATCGCCGCAGGGTCGGTGGCCCAGGTGCACCGTGGGACCCTTGCCGACGGGACGCCCGTGGCGGTGAAGCTTCAGCGTGCCGACATCACCGAGAACCTCGAGGCCGATGTTCGACTGTTGCGGGTGCTGGCGGCGATTCTGGTCAGGGCACGACCCTCCCTTGCGCCCCTGAAGTTGGTCGAGACCGTCGATGACTTCGCAGTCGGGTTCGAGCAGGAGCTGGACTTCACCGCCGAGGCGACCAGCATGGAACGATTGCGCCCGGTGCTCGCTCGTTGGGAGATCGACGTGCCACGCATCCACGCCGAGCTCTGTCGACCCCAGGTGATCGTCATGGATTTCGTCGACGTGGTCCCCGTGCGTGACCGAGACCAGATCCTGGCCCTCGGAGCCGAGCCGGAGGCGTTGTTGCGTTCGGTGTTGGGAGCGTTGCTCGAATCAGCTTTCGTCGAGGGACGATTTCATGCCGACGGTCATGGCGGCAACGTGCTCGTCGGCACGGACGGCAAGCTGGTCATGCTCGACTTCGGCATCGTCGGTGACGTTCTCCCCGATGACCGAGCGGCGTGCGCAGGCATGTTGGCGGGCGTCTTTCAGCAGGATTTCAATCGCTTCGCCGAAGGGCTGTTGCGCATGCAGGCCTTCGGCCACACCGATGACGCAGCAGCCGGAGCGGTGGCATCCGTGGTGGCCGAACATCTCGGCAGCGGAGACTTTGCGCAGGTGAGGATGGGCTTGTTGCTGCGGGACATGCTCGATATGGCTTCGAAGTACGAGTTGCCGTTTCCGACCTCGTTGATCCTTCTGCTCAAGCAGCTGCTGTACTTCGATGGCCTGGCTACGGTGTTGGCGCCGAACTTCGATCTGTTCCACGATGCAAGGCAGTTCGTTCCGATGCTGGAACAGGTTGGGGCGGAGAATGCGAGATCGAGGGAAAGTGTGGCGGAGTGAACTCGAAGACGTCGACAGAGCCTGAAGCGTCATCGGTCATCGATTTGACCGCATCCGATCGGGCGCCGCGCAAGCGTCTGTCGGCGCCGGAGCGGCGACGCGAGATCCTGGAGGCCGCTCGATCGGTGTTCCTGCGCCGCGGGCTGTCGGGTGCGCGAACGCGGGAGATCGCCGAGGCGGCCGGCGTCAACGAAGCGCTGCTGTACCAGCACTTCTCATCCAAGGAAGCGCTCTTTGATGCAGCGGTGGTGGAACCGATGCGCGAGGTCCTCGATGCGGTGGCGGCAGCGCAGTCGGCACTGCCCTCGATGTCCGCCGACATCGACACGGTTCGGACCTTCACCAGGTTCTATGTGAGGGAGTTCCTGCAGATCATGAGCAGTGTCGCCCCTGCCATGGGCGTGGCCATGTTCGCCGATCCCGGGGTTGGCTCGGCCTTCTTCCAGCAGACGTTTCGGCCCATCATCGACCTGCTCGCCGGGGTCATCACTCAGGCAACCGAGGGGATCGCCAACCCTCTGGCGAAGCCTGACATGATCGCGACCATGGGCATGGGGGCGTGCTTCACCCTGGCGGTCGACCATCATTTCCGAGGGGTGCCCCTGGACCTGGAGAAGAGGGCCGACGAGATCGCCGACGTCATGCTCCTGGGCGTCGCGCCGCGTTGAGGCCGCCCTTCACGCTCGCTGCTGCCAAAGATCAGGTTTGTGCGAGTACGGTCGTGGGTAGTAGCATTCGCCCATGGGAACCTCATTGCGCGTTGCGCTGAACGCTGCGCGTAGCGGATCACGCTACGCCCTCTCCGCCGGGGCAGTCGTCGCCGGCCTGTTGACCTTCCAACCTGCCGCTCAGGCAGCCGGGCCGTGTGACGCGCCGGTGCAGAGCGTCATCCAGTGTGAGAACTCGAAGGCCGGGAACCCGGCAAGCGAGTGGGACGTCCCCGGTACCGGATCCGCCAACATCAACGGCTTCGCCGATGACATCAGCTACCTGCCGGGTGCCGTGGTCAACTTCCGGGTCAAGACGGTGGCGAGCGACTATCGACTCGACATCTACCGGATGGGTTACTACGGCGGCAAGGGTGCCCGGAAGATCGGGACGACCCAACCGTCGGTGCCACTGCCGCAGACGCAGCCGACCTGCCTGGGCGACACGACGACGGGTCTCGTCGATTGTGGCAACTGGGAGGTCTCCGCTCAGTGGACCATTCCCGCCGGTTCGGTCTCCGGCATCTACTTCGCCAAGCTCGTCCGCGAGGACGGCACCGCAGGCGCCAACCATGTGGTGTTCGTCGTCCGAAACGACACCAGTCGCTCGGACCTGCTCTTCCAGACGTCCGACACCACCTGGCAGGCCTACAACAAGTTCGGCGGCAACAGCCTCTATGCCGGTAGCCCCGACGGTCGGGCCTACAAGGTGAGCTACAACCGCCCGTTCACGACTCGAACCAACGGTGCGCAGGACTGGGTGTTCAACGCCGAGTACCCCATGGTCCGCTGGCTCGAGCAAAACGGCTATGACGTGAGTTACACCTCGGGCATCGACACGGATCGTCGTGGCGCGGAGCTCAAGGAGCACAAGGTCTTCATGTCGGTCGGCCACGACGAGTACTGGTCGGGCCAACAGCGCGCCAACGTCGAGGCAGCACGGGCTGCGGGTGTCCACCTGGCGTTCTTCAGCGGGAACGCCGTGTACTGGAAGACCCGCTGGGAGGACAGCATCAGCTCGCCGGCAGCCTCCCATCGCACGCTCGTCACCTACAAGGAGTCCAAGGCGAACGCGAAGATCGATCCCGATCCCGCGTGGACGGGCACCTGGCGTGATGGTCGATTCAGCCCTCCTTCGGACGGCGGCCGGCCCGAGAATGCCCTGATGGGAACCCTCTTTGCGGTCAACGGTCCTCAGGACGAGGCCATCACGGTGCCTCAGGCGGACGGCCTGATGCGATTGTGGCGCAACACCTCGGTCGCCACGCTCGGCGAGGGTGAGGTGGCGACCTTCCCCACGGGCACGCTCGGCTACGAGTGGGACGAGGAGGTCGACAACGGCTTCCGGCCCGCCGGCCTGCTTCCGCTCTCGCGGACGACCGTTGACGTCCAGGAACGTCTGCAGGACACCTGTTGCACCTACGGACCAGGGCAGGTCACGCATCGCCTCACGCTGTACCGCCACTCGAGTGGCGCTCTGGTGTTCGGGGCGGGCACGGTTCAATGGTCATGGGGCCTCGATGCCACCCACGACCGCAGCGGACCGGCTGCCGATCAGCGGATGCAACAGGCAACCGTCAACCTCTTCGCCGACATGGGTGTGCAGCCTGCCTCGCTGCAGGCACCGCTGAGCGCAGCGACCGCCTCGAGTGACACCACCGGCCCGACGACGAAGATCACATCCCCGATCGCAGGGGCCACCCTGCCCGTGAACACGGCCGTGACCATGACCGGAACGGCGACCGACGCCGGTGGGGGACGGGTTGGCGCCGTCGAGGTGTCCACCGACAACGGCAGCACCTGGCATCCTGCAACCGGTCGTGGGAACTGGTCCTACACGTGGACGCCGACCTCATCGGCAACGTCGAGCCTGAAGGCTCGCGCGGTCGACGACTCGGGCAATCTCGGCGCCGCCGCTTCCCCAACCACCACACCTCCAACCACGACACCTCCAACCACGACACCTCCAACCACGACACCTCCAACCACGACACCTCCAACCACGACACCTCCAACCACGACACCTCCAACCACGGTCGCACCAGCGGCGTCACCGCCTCCGTCCGTAGCTTTTGCGTCGTCCAATCCCGTCGGCTCGTTTGATGTCGGGTCGATGGCGCCCGGTGGGCTGCGAATCGCCGGCTGGGCGCTCGACCCGGATTCGACCAACCCCATCGGCGTTCACGTCTACGTCAACGGGTCCTTGGTCAGGGCCCTCGATGCGAATGCGAATCGCCCCGACATCGGCTCGGCATACCCCGGCTTCGGTGATTCGCACGGGTTCGATTCGGGGTTCGTGGCGAAGCCCGGCTCGTTCAACGTCTGCGCCTACGGCATCAACACCGGCCCTGGCGACAACGTCCTGCTGGGTTGTCGGGTCATCACCGTGCCGGGCGATCCGTTCGGCTCCTTCGATGTCGGAACCATGGCCCCGGGTGGGACCCGCCTGGCGGGCTGGGCGTTGGACGCGGACGCGGCAAGCCCCATCGGCGTCCATGTCTACGTGGACAACGTCTTTGCCGGTGCCCTCGATGCGAATGCGAATCGCCCCGACATCGGCTCGGCATACCCCGGCTTCGGTGATGCCCATGGCTTCGATACGGTGCTCCCCATCGCCCCCGGGTTCCACACGGTGTGTGCCTACGGCATCAATCAGGGCGATGGGGCCAACGCATTGATCGGGTGTCGCTGGGTGATGGTGACCACCGACCCGATGGGCTCGTTCGATGTTGCGTCGATGACAGCCGGCGGGCTGCGAGTGGCGGGTTGGGTCCTTGATCCCGACACGGCAAGCCCCATCGGCGTCCATGTCTACGTGGACAACGTCTTTGCCGCTGCCCTCGATGCCAATGCGAATCGCCCCGACATCGCCTCGGCATACCCCGGCTTCGGTGATGCCCATGGCTTCGACACGGTGCTCCCGACGGGCGGCGGTTCCCATACCGTCTGTGCCTACGGCATCAACCAGGGTGCCGGCGCCAATGTGTTGATCGGCTGTCGTACGGTCTGACCAACGGCCCTTCGGTGCAGGGCTTCTCGACAGGGCTCGGCGCTCCGCGGATCACACCCGGAGCGCCGAGGTGTCGACGAGGACGACCTCGGTCATCATCATGATGGCTGTGTCTTTCCGGGGACGTCTGTGGACGGCTTGCGGGCGACCTGAGGAGAGAGCAGCACACCGAAGGCACAGCTCGTGGCGGTCCAGAAGGCGAGAACACCGCCGAGGCTCGCCATTCGGAAGTGCCAGACGAGCGTGGCCGGGGCGTTGACCGGGTCGGGGGCCGGAGGAAAGAAGATGAGCGCTGCTGTGACGAGCGCGAGCCACATGCCCGCGCTCAACATGAGCCGGGTTTGGGCGGTCGTGTCCCGGCGGGCGAGCCAACCGGCAAAGCGTGCGGTGGCGAGGCCGGCGATGACCATGAAGGCGACGAGCAGGACGTAGAGCCCCGTGCGTTGCCCGACGGTGTCGGGGTCGCCGACGGCGGGAGGGTTCGATGGGTACTTGAGCGCCGGCACGAGCTGTATGGTCACGAATGCCGCTGCCGCCAGCCAGAGCGAGCGCTGCCAGTCCTCCCTGCCGGGGAGGCGATGGCGGGTGGCGGCGAAGACGGTGCCGAAGATGGCGCCCAGCGCGGCGCCGATGATGAGCGAACCGACACCGCCACCGACCAACTGCACGGTGCGGCTGAACATGGCGTCGCCGCCGTGGCCGCCGGCCTCCTCGATGGCGATCGCATCGCTGATGGACGATTCGCCCACCAGCAGCAGGAACAGGGCGAGTGCAGCCCCTCCCCCGATGCCGGCTATGGCGCCGTTGCGCAGATATCGCGTCATGGAACTTTCTCCTGGGTGAAGGTGCGATGTGCAGAGCGAGTCGGGGTGGGGCCAGGTGACCCCACCCCGAGACCGATTCGTCGGCGTGGAGGTGTGTCCGCCGATGCGGAGGCACTCATGTGGATGTCATCTCCTGCCTCGGTAACAGGGCGAACCCTGCCCTCAGTGGCAGGGAGCGCCGACGAAGTGGCGGGCGTCGTGAAAGAGCTCATGTGCCGTGCCGGCCATGTTGCCCAAGAGCGCGCCGTTGTCCATCGAGACGGCATAGACGCCGATCGTGGCGATGGCCACGAGGAGCCACGCCAGGGCGGGAACCTTGATCCGCTCAAGTTGCTCGGTGTGTTCCATGGTTGTTGTTCACCTCCTCCCGATGCTGGTGGTCGTTCGAATGGTCGTGTCCGTGTCGATCGTCGTGGTCGTGGTGGGCCGCCCGCAACGGTAGGCCCACCTTGGCCTCGTGGCCGGGAAGGGCGACCCGATAGACGCAACAGTCACAGTTTGGTCGAGCGCCGGTCGCCTCACCGGCTTGATGGAAACGCTCGATGACGAGTTGAGCGAGACGCGGGTCGCAGCCGAGATGGGGACCCGCGATGAGGTTCACCTCGGGATGATCCATGGTCCACTCGGCGGCCTGGGCACGGATTCGATCGACCAACACGCCGGTGAACAGGAAGTACGGGATGACCACGACGTGACGGGCCCCGAGACGTCGGCATCGCTCCAGCCCCTCGGGCACCGATGGACTCGCGAGGGAGACGAAGGCCGGCTCGACCCAGCCGATGCCACGGCCGTCCCACACCAGGCGGGCCAACTTGGCCAGGTCGGCGTTGGCGTCGGGGTCACTCGAACCCCGGCCGACCAGCAGGACCGCCACCTCGGCCGGATCGAGACCATGGTCGGCCACGACCTCCATCGCCCGGTCCCCCGCAACACCGAGGGCGAGCGGATGGATGCCCATCTCGGTTCCGTAGGTGAATCGCACCTCGGGGTGGCGTCGGCGGGCCCGCTCCAGGCAGGCAGGGCCGTCGTTCTTCATGTGGCCGGCTCCCAACAGCACGAGTGGCACCCCGATGACATGGCAAGGCCCACGTGCGACCAGCTCGTCGAGCGCGGTGTCGAGATCGGGCTCGGCCAACTCGATGAACCCGAATTCCATGGCGATGTCGGGCGCCTCGCCCTGGAGCACCTTGGTGAAGTCCCAGAACTCGGCGACGCCTGCCTCCGAGCGGCTGCCGTGGCCGATCAGCAGGAGTGCCGGCCTGTCGTCACTCATATCGACTCGTCTCTGCCTGCGATGCGGATCTGCCGGCGATGCGTACGAGGGCGTTCAGCGCAGCGGCCGCCATGGCGCTGCCGCCCTTCTCGCCCACGTTCGAGATGGCCGAGAGGCCACTCGAACGCAGGGCCTCCTTTGATTCGGCCGCTCCGACGAAGCCGACGGGCATCCCGATCACCAGGGCCGGTCGGATGTGTTCGTGTGCGGCCAGCCGGATGATTTCGACCAGAGCGGTGGGGGCGCAGCCCACGACCCAGATGCCACCTTGTGGGTGGGCCTCGGCGGCCAGGCGCATGCCTGCGGCACTACGGGTCGACGCCGGCTCGGCGGGGGCCGGCGTCGGAGCGGCGGCGTGGGACAGGAAGCATCGCGTGGTCGCTCCGGTGATGCCGTGGCTCACCATCTCGACATCGCAGATGACCGGTTCGCCCTGCCGGAGTGCCCTGATGCCGGCAGCCGCATCGTCCTCGCCGACGCGCATGGACTCGGCGAGGTCGAGGTCGGCAGAGGCATGGATGACACGTGCGATCACCGCCTGGGCCAGGGGGCCGTGGCCCAGGGCGGCGAGGTCGACCCGATCGGCGAGGATGCGGTAGCTCTCGAGCTCGATGGGATGGATCATCCCCCCACCCCCATCGTGATGGCGTCGCGGGGGCACACCTCGATGCAGGCGAGGCAGTCGCTGCACCGGGAGGCAAGGAACGCAGGGCGTCCGGGCGCGGGTACGAGTGCCGTTTCGGGGCAGGTGACCACACAGAGCCCACAGGCCGTGCAGCGTGCATCGATGGTCATGTCGATGATCGTGTCGATGATCGTGTCGATGGTCATGGTCGCGCTCATGGTCGATACCCCCGAGGAGTGACCATACGCCCCTGGAGCACGCGGGTGGTCGAGGAGCCGATGATCACACAGGTGGTCATGTCGACCAGCTCGGTGTCGAGATCGGCCAGGGTGGTGAGGTGCACTCGTTCTCCTGCCCGAGCGGCGTCGGTGACGATGCCCACCGGGGTGTCGGCGGGACGATTGGACAGGAGGATCTTACGAGCCGTGTCGAGTTGCCAATCGCGTGTGCGAGATCGGGGGTTGTAGAGGGTGACCACGAGATCGGCGATCGCCGCTGCGTGCAGGCGGGCCTCGATCGCCTCCCAGGGCGTGAGCAGGTCGGAGAGGCTGATGCTGACGTGGTCGTGACCGAGTGGGGCGCCGAGCGCGGCAGCAGCAGCGAGGGCTGCGGTCACGCCCGGCACGACCTCGATGTCGAGCCCGGGCGCCTCGGCTTCGGCAAGCTCCAACACGATCGACGCCATGGCGTAGACACCGGCATCACCCGAGCACACCATGGCGACGCGCCTGCCGCGGGCGGCTTCGGCAAGTGCCTGCTTGGCCCGCAACACCTCGTCGCCGATGGGGCTCGGCAGGACCTCGTGCTGTGGACCGATCAGATCACGGCACTGCTCGATGTAGGGCGTGTAGCCGATGACCACCTCCGCTCCGCTGACGGCGGCGGTTGCCGCAGGGGTGCGATGAGTGGGTGACCCCGGCCCGAGACCGACGAGGGAGAGAAGGCCACGAGGGCCCGCCCGTCGGGCGATGGCGACCGTCGCCGTGGCGCTCTTGCGCTTGGTGACCACGAGATCGGACCCGGGGCCGGCAGCGAGCAACGCTGCCGCCTCGGCGACGCTGGGTGTGCCGACCGCCTTCGCCACCTCAGCGCTGGGGGTGGGAACCTCCACGACGGCGAGCATCTCGGACGGGAAGCAGCGCATCGGCAGGCCGAGGGCGACGATGCCGGCCTCATCGGCCTTGATGTCGACCGTTGCCACCTCGGCGACCGATGCGGGGTCGAGACCCGCCCCGGCAAGGGCGGATGCGAGCAAAGCGGCAACGTCATCGGCCGGCGCCCCCGAGGAGGCGCCGATGCCCGCCACCAGGGACGGGGGATGCAGGACGATCACACCGGGTCGGGGCTTCGACACCTCGTCGGTCACGACGATCCGAATGGACGCGTCACCGGCGCGTTCATCGATCAGCCGGCCCAGCGCGGCGGGGAGCGGCCAGCTCCGAGGGTTCTCGATCGTGGGGGTCGCACCATTGAGCACCGCGGTCGTCACGCCTGCCACGTCGCCCAGGGTGACGAATCCGGACAAGCTGTCGAGGGCGATGACTCCGGTCACGTCGGTGGCGGTGGTGACGATCGGCTCGGCGCCGATCGCCGCTGCGACCTCTCTGGCCAGTCGGTTGGCCCCGCCCGCATGGCCGCCGACGAGCGCGATGGCATGGCGCCCGGCTTCGTCCACGCAGACCACGGCGGGGTCGGTTGCCTTGTCGTCGAGCAGAGGGCCGATGATGCGGGTGACCGCACCGGTGGCGAGGAAGACGACGATGCCGTCGACCTCGCGCCATGCCGAGCGAATCGTCTCGCCGGCGTCACCGTGCCGGTGAAGGTAGGGGAGCGATGCGGCCATCGTCCGTCCGCGCTCGGTGACCGAGATGCTGATGATGTTGGGTGCGGCGATGCTCATCGTACTCCGTTGTCCCTGTCCGGCGGTTCGTGCCCCGGTTCGTGCCCCGGTTCGTTCCATGGTTCGTTCCATGCCCCGGTCGGGCGCGGGCCCCAGGCGATCAGGACGGGATTGTTTGCGGCGAGGCGTACGCCGTCGCCGAGGGTCTCGGCCCGGCTGACCGAGACCTCCACCATCGAACCCAGTCGGTCGTAGGCCTGCAGGGCCCGATCGAGCGCAGCGTAGGTGGCCACCACCCGACCGGCCGGTCCGACACGGGCGAGTACGGCATCGAGCACCTCGATGCCCCCTCCTCCGACGAACACTCGATCGGGGTCGGGCAACCCGGCGAGCGCGTCGGGGGCTTCGTCGACCACAACCTCGACGGTGACGCCGTGTGCGGCGGCATTGGCCACGATGCGTTGCGCGTCGGCGGCGTTGCGCTCGAGGGCGATGACCCGCAGGTTCGGGGCCAGCGCCGCACATTCGATCGCCACGCTGCCGCTGCCCGCTCCGATGTCCCACAACACGCCCGAGGAGGGAACTCCCAGCTTGCCGAGCGCAACCGCCCGTACCTCGGCCTTGGTGATCATGCCGTCCCGATGGGCAAAGCGGTCCTCGTGCAGGCCCCAGGCGAGCGTGGACCGGGAGCCAACCGCTTGGCCGGCGAGGAGGATGACAACCGAAAGCGGGTCCCAGGCGCCGGCGGCCAACTCGTCGAGGGTGCAGCGGATGACCGACTCGTCGGGTTCGCCGAGCCGTGAGCACACGATGGCCTGGAGCACCGGCCCGAGGGGTGCACGGGCCTGCAGTGCCCGGCCGACGGCTTCGGGTGGGTTGGTTGGTGACGTCAGCACGGCGGCCTTGTCGGTGTTGGCGAGCGCGGCGATGGCCGCATCGAGCGGGCGACCGTGGGCGGACACGACCACCGCGTCGTCCCAGGCAAGACCGACGCGAGCGAAGGCCACGGCGACCGACGAGGGCGCAGGATGCACCTCGAGTCGTTCGGGGCCGAAGCGCGCGGCGAGCGATCGGACCATGCCGAAGAACCCGGGATCTCCCGAGGCAACCACGCAGACCATGCCGTCGTGCGCCCCGATCGCATCGAGCACCGGCAGCAGGTCGCCTTCGATCACGACGACGGGACAGGTCGGTCGCAGCATGTCCAGGTGGCGTCGACCGCCCACCACGAGCTCGGCGGTCTCCAGCGCGTGCCACGCCTCCTTGCCGACAGGCTCGCCGCCGCTGAGGCCGACGACGGCAATCCGGGAGCGGGCGACCCGCTGCACGGGATCCTGCGCAGCCGGCCCCTGACGCTCACGCACGGGCAACCAGCCGTTCGCCTTCGAAGTCGACCATGACGACCTCAGCGGTCATGGCGCCCGCAACATGGGAAACGCAGGAGTTGACGGCCCGTTGGCACAACAACTCCAAGGGCTTGGTTTCGCCCGCGGCAACGCATGCCTCGTAGAAGTGCCGTGCGGTCGCGGTCTCCGTGGCGGCGGCCACGACGGCACGGGAGGCCTCGGCCTCCCGTGCGATCTCGGCCAGGAGCTCGACGTCGACCTTGGAGCGGTGGAAGTGGGTCATCATGATGCCGGCGGCCAGCTTGGCGATCTTGCCCGCCATGCCGACGAAGACCACCCGGTGCATGCCGAGTCCGGCAGCGTGACGCAGGGCGACGCCGGTGAAGTCGCCGACCTCCACGAAGCAGACGTCATCGAGATCGTCCGCCAATCCCAGATCGGCACGAAAGCGTTGTGCCGCCTGGTCCGAACGGCTCCCGGTCGACAGGACGATGGTGTCGTGGCCCTGCGCCGCGGCAACGTCGATCTGCTGCACGACCGATGCCCGATACGATGCGGTCGAGAACGGTCGCACCACGCCGGTCGTGCCGAGGATCGAGATGCCCCCTACGATCCCGAGCCGGGCATTCGAGGTGCGTTCGGCCATCTGCTCACCGCCCGGAACCGAGAACGTCGCCACGACCGGTCGGTCGGTGACCTCGGCGATCGCGGCGAGGATCATGCGTCGAGGCACCGGATTGATGGCGGGCGCGCCGACCGCGAGACCCAGGCCCGGGCGGGTGACGGTGCCGATCCCCGGTCCCGCTCGCAGCTCGCCGACGGTCTCGGTCCAAGTGATCTCGGCCGTCATGCGCGCCCCGTCGGTGCAGTCGGGGTCGTCGCCTGCATCCTTGACGACCACGCATCGATTGGGGGCGGGGTCGACGGTCGACGGCTCGACGGGGAAGCGCACGCGACGCCCGTCGGGAAGGCCGACCTCCACCTCGCTCGGCGCCGCTCCCTCCAGCAGTCCGAGCGTGGCTGCCTTGGCGGCTGCACTCGCGCAGGTGCCGGTCGTCCAGCCCGTGCGAAGTCCCTTGGTTCGGGCCGCGACCTCCGGGCTCATCTCGGGCTCGGTGGTCATGCGGGTCGTCCGATCATGCGGGTCGTCCGATCATGCGGGTCGTCCGGTCATGCGGGTCGTCCGGTCGTGGTCCCGGGACGCGAGCGCCTGCGGAAGTGATGCGCATGGTCGGGCGCATAGAGACGGCTTCGCTGCACCGGTCCGCTCTCCTGCGAGTCGGCCAGGGCGGGGCCGACGAGCACCAACACGGTGCGAAGGATGGCGGTTGCCTTCAAGGTGTCGGCCAGCGCGCCGACCGTGGTGCGAACGAGCTGCTCGTCGGGCCACGAGGCGCGAACGACGATGACGGCGGGGGTCTCCGCCACATAGCCGCTGCCCTCGGCCAGGAGCTCGTCCTGCAGCTCCCTGGGTCGAGCGGCGGAAAGGAACACCGCCATGGTGGTGCCCATGGCGGCGAACGCGGCCACCGACTCACGTTCGGGCATGGACGCGCTGGTGCGCCCCCCGAGACGGGTGAGCACGACGCTCTGTGCCACGCCCGGAATGGTCAGCTCGCGGCCGACGAGCGCTGCTGCGGCCGAGACCGACGAGACCCCCGGCACGATCTCGAACGCACGATCGTTGGCGAGGCACCAGTCGATCTGCTCCTGGATGGCCCCGTAGACCGATGGATCGCCCGAGTGCAGACGTACGATCCCGGCATCGGGTCCGGCCGCCTCGTAGACGGCGAGGACGTCCTCGAGGGTCATGGTGGCCGAGTCATGGGTGACGACCTCGGCGTGGCAGTGACCCAGGATCGCCTCGGGCACCAGCGACGATGCCCAGATCACGACGTCGGCCTCCGCCAGGCGGTCACGACCTCGCAGGGTGATCAGATCGGCTGCACCCGGGCCGGCACCGACGAACGAGATCATCGCGCCGTCCATCGATTGCTGTCGGTGACCTGGTTGGTCCTCACCGGAGGGACGATGACCGTCGCCAGGTAGGAGGCTCCGTCATGGGATCGAGCGGCGAGGTCGCCGACGCGCTCGCCCTCGAGGCCGAGCAGCTCACCGACCACCGCACCCTCGAGACGCCCGATGGCTTCGAGGCGCATCGCCAGGGCCGGCAGGAGGTGGCCACCCTTGTAGACCACGACCGCGCCGCCGGGCTCGGCGAGGGCGGCGTCGATGGTTGGCGTGCCCTCGAGCCCGGTGACCAGGGTGAGCGTGTCGTTGCCGTCGACGACCACGGTGCCCGATCGAGCGGCGAGCTCCTGGAAGGCCATGATGCCCGGCACCCATTCGATGGGAACCTGTGGGCGGTTCGCTCGCACGGCGGCCACGACATCGGTGACGGTGGAGTAGATGTTCGGGTCGCCCAAGGTGATGAAGGCCACCCGCCGGTCGGCATCGAGCTCGCCGATGATCTCGGCCGCGGCCGCGTCGATGGCGGCGATGCGGGCATCGGTGTCGCGTTCCATGACAAAGGGCACGCGGGTGACCTCTACCTCAGGGGCGACGTGGCGCACGATGGACTCGGCTCGTCCCTCGATGGCGGGGTCACTCACGGGAGCGAAGACCCGGTCGGCCTCACGCAGGGCGCGCAGGGCCCGGAGGGTGACGAGCTCTGGATCGCCGGGGCCGACCCCGACGCCGATCAGTGATGCCGGCATCCCAATCCTCCGTGGGAAATGCTTCCGAATGCTCGTAGCCGGTCTCCTGGCTTCCGGATCAACACGCCCCCTCGCCTTCCCGTCTCCGGTGGCATTCGAGGGATTATTCCCCGGTTACAGTGGCGGGACCACGCCGGATTCGCACCGGCTTCCCGAACACTACGAACCGGCTCACCTTAGTCGCCGGACGCCGGCCGGCGTCGATCGGACGTGGTTCCCGGGGAAGTTTCCGAACCGGGCGAGGAGGAAGTTGAGACTCAAGGCGCCGCCGGCGGCCGGCCGGCGTGAGACCCCGGCATCCCGACACGCTCACCCGAACCGTTGCGCATACCGTTCATCGCCCGGGTTCCGTGTTGTGATCCCGGAGAACTTCCGAAAATCGCTGTCGTAGGTCCATATGGCCGACACGCCATTGGCCAGCATGAGAGCGACGAGGTGAGCGTCGGGAACGAGGTTGCCCCGTGGTTTCACATCGTCTGCCACTCGGCGAAATGTCTGCCAGAAGTCGTCAGATTCACCCACGACTCGCATGTGTGCCGGCGAGACGACGTTCTCGATGTTGGACATCGCTTCCTCACTCGACAACGGCGCTTCGAGGATCGTTGGATGCGTGACGATGCGTAGATAGGCGAGCAGGACAGGCCACATGACGTAGGTGAGCGATGGTCCGGCGACGAGATGCTCAAGGAGTCCTCGAGCCCTCTCGTTGAAAGGGCTCGAGGTGTGCGTGGCGTAGATGAGGATGTTGGTGTCGATCGTTTGGCTCATCGTTGGTCAAGAACCGCCCATACGGCGTCTTTGTCCTCGAGATCGACACGGGGACGTAGATCCCTTGCGACCCAGGTGAATGAAGGGGTCGGCTTTTGTTCGAGCTCAAACGCGTTCGCCAGGAGCTCGGAAACGAGTTGCCCCAGGGTCTTGTGCTCCCTTTGGCGGCGCTTCTTCAGCTCACGGAGCACCGAAGGATCGAGGTCGACCGTCGTTCTTGGCATGCATCTGATGCTACCGATATTCACATCTGATGCAAACCGATCTGGTCGGAATGCCGACCGGATATCTCGGTGCCGGCGTCCCGTCCTTCATGCCCGGAAAGTGACTGATTTCACCTTTTGCACATCTCGTCCTCGGTGGACTAAGCATGGCGGAAGCTAAGTATGTGGGTACTTAGTAGTAACGGTCCATGAGGGGGTCCTGGTGTTCGAAGTTCCTGGGTGGCGTGCCTGTGCATGGGCGGGGCAGTGAACCTGAACTTCTTCGACCCCGCGGTCATCGCCGATCCGATTCCGCACTACGATGAGCTCCGCGCCCTTGGCCCCGTCGTGCGCAACGATCTCGTCGGCGCCTGGATGGTCGCGAGCCACCACCACGCTCTGGAGGTTCTGAAGAACCCGGCCATGTTCTCCTCGGTCGGCATCGCCCAGATGGCCACCGAGCGGGTCAATGCCTTCGGCGGAGCCCCGACCATGCTCTTCGCCGATCCGCCCGATCACGAACGACTTCGTGGCGTCGTGCAACAGGCGTTCACGCCACGAGCGATCGCCCAGCTCGAGCCCCGGATCAGCGAGATCGTCGACGAGCTGCTCGGACCCGTGCACGAGGGCGAGAGCCTCGACATCATGGAACGACTTGCCTATCCGCTTCCGGTCATCGTGATCGCCGAGATGCTCGGTGTTCCGGCGGCGGATCGACCGCTTTTCAAGGAGTGGTCCGACGCCCTGGTCAACGGGATGAGCGAGACGGCCGGCATGGACGACCAGTCACGATCACGTGACGCAGGTGAGGAGTTGCGTGCCTACTTCCGTCGAGAGATCGCCGCTCGACGGATCACGCCGCAGGAAGATCTGGTGACCCGCATGGTGCACGCCAATGAGGTCGAGGGCACACTCAGCGATGCCGAGTTGCTTGCTTCGTGCGTGCTGTTGTTGGTTGCCGGCAACGAGACCACCACCAAGTTCATCGGCAACATGGCCCTGTTTCTTGCCGAGCACCCCGAGGTCCGTGCGAAGCTGGCCGCCGACTTCACGAAGGCCCCTCGGGCATTCGAGGAGATGGTTCGCCTGGTGGGTCCCGTGCAGGCCACGGTCCGCGTGGCCCGAGGCGACACGCAGATCGGCACCACCCCGGTGGTGGCAGGGGAGATGGTCTTCGTCATGCTTGCGGCTGCCAACCGTGATCCGAGCGTGTTCGTCGATCCGACACGGGCGGATCTCGATCGGTGGCCGAATCCCCACCTGGGCTTTGGGCACGGCATCCACTTCTGCATCGGGGCCACGACGGCTCGGCTGGAGAGTCGGATCGCCTTCGAGCGGCTGTTGCAGATCGCACCCGACTACGAGCTCGAGGTCGGTCACGAGGCGCTGCACTACGCGCCGTCCTTCTTTCTCCGGGGACTGGAGCGCCTGCCGGTCAAGATGACCAGGCGGGTGGCGTGACGAGGCGGGTGGCGTGACGAGGCGGGTGGCGCCGCCGAGCTGAGCCGGCATCCGCAAGTGGGATCGTCTTCACCGGGACATCAGAGATGCAATCAAAACCAATGCACAAGGGGGTAACCATGGACATCGAGGTCAACGGCACTCGGCTGCACGTGACTGACGAGGGAAGCGGCCACGCGGTCCTCTTCCTGCACGGGATGGGCTGTGACGGTTCGGACTGGAGGCCTCAGCTCGATGCCTTCGGCGATCGTTATCGGGTCGTCGCCATCGATCACCGCGGACACGGGCGTTCGGATCGCGACGTTGGACAGGGGTACTCGATCGCCGGCTTCGCGGCCGACGCGGTGGGGGTACTCGACCACCTCGGCATCGACAGGGCCCACGTGGTCGGACTGTCCATGGGCGGCATGATCGCCCAGGAGATCGCCGTCACCGTGCCGGAACGGGTGTGCACGCTGAGCCTGATGGACACGTTCGCCCGATCGGGCGAAGGCGGGATTGCGATGTTGGCGGACCAGGTCGAGGCCGGCGGCATCGAGGCGCTGGCCGGCGGGTTTCCGTCGTTGGTGTTCGCCGCCGCGACCCGAGCCGGACGCCCCGATCTCCTCGAGCGCTTCGACACGCAGTTTCGGGGCAACACGCCCGCATGTCTCGCATGGGCGATGCGGGCGATCGGAGGCCTGGACACTTATGGCCGGCTCGGTTCGGTGACCGCGCCAACCGTGGTGTTCTGCGGAGCCGAGGACAATCTGACCCCGTTGCCCCAGGCTGAGGAGCTTGCGGCGGCCATCAACGGGGCGCGTCTGGAGATCGTCCCCGACGCAGGCCACTTCTCGAACCTGGAGAACCCGGCCTTTGTCAACCAGCTTCTCGCCAAGCAGTTCGAGCATCCCTGCAACCACGGAGGTAACCAATGAGCGGTCGGATCGAGGGAAAGGTTGCACTGATCACCGGTGCGGCACGAGGTCAAGGCGAGGCACACGTCCGGCGTTTCGTCGCCGAGGGAGCCAAGGTTGTCGCAACCGACGTCCTCGGCGACGAGGTCAAGGCGCTTGCCGACGAGTTGGGCGATGCCGTCGTCGCCATGACCCACGACGTGGGCGACGAGCAGCAGTGGAGCGAGGCCGTGGAGCTGACGGAGAAGACCTTCGGGGGCATCGACGTGCTCGTCAACAATGCCGGCATCGCCCGCATGTCGCCCCTGGTCGACATGTCGACCGACGACTACATGGACGTCATCCGCATCAACCAGGTTGGTGTGTTCTTCGGCATGCGAGCGGTGGCACGGGCGATGCAGCGCAGCGGGGGTGGCTCGATCGTGAACATCTCCTCGGTCGACGGCATGGCAGGCATGGCGGGGGTCATCGGCTACGTGGCCTCGAAGTTCGCCGTGCGGGGCATGACCAAGACGGCTGCGGTCGAGCTCGGTCCGCTCGGCATCCGGGTCAACTCGGTGCACCCCGGAGGCGTCGACACCCCGATGATCCGTCCCCCGGGCCTCGAGGGCGTCGACTACGACGCCATGTTCCGCAAGCTGCCCGTCCCACGTTGCGGCACCCCCGAGGACGTCGCCTCGCTGGTGCTCTTCCTGGCAAGTGACGAGAGCAGCTACATCACGGGCACCGAGCACGTCATCGACGGGGGTTTGCTGGCCGGCATCTCGATGTTCGGGAGCTGAGCACGACGTGCGTCGACGCCCGGCCCCTTTTCGGAGCGGGGGCGGAGTCGTCCGGTGAGGTGGTGACACCGGCAGGCACCGGCTGCCTGATCGGGACGCTTCGTCTCCCAGTGTGTCAACGCCGTGCAGGCATGGCCCCGGCGCGTGCTCGACAGGTGCGTACGAACTGCTCGGCGAGGTGCGGAGCGGCCCCGAGATGAAGGTGAAGGTAGGAGGCCATCAGGGTCGGGGTGACCCATCCGGCTCTCGTCTCGCCCGTTCGCCCCTGCAGGGTCATGGCCTCACCCGAATGATCGACCTCGGAGTAGTGGAACTCGTGGCCCCACAGCTCGGTGCCTGTTGCCCCGAGGGGGCCGTCATAACGGAGGATGGCTCGGCGGTAGCCAAGGGTCAGGCGTTTCGTCATGACAGCGTTGACGGGGATGGCGTCGGCGAGTGGCGTGCCGTCGAGCGTGGCGGCAAGCCACAGCATGCCGCCGCACTCTGCCCAGGTGACGAGGCCGTCCTGGATCCGGTCGTGGACCTCATCCAGCAGCGGTCGGTTTGCCGCAAGCGCCTCGGCATGGATCTCGGGGAAGCCGCCTCCGGCCACGAGGCCGCTCAGGGCCTCGGGGAGAGCCTTGTCGTGAAACGGATCGAGCGGGACGAGCTCGGCGCCGGCCTGTTCGAGCAACTCCAGGTTGTCGGGGTAGGTGAAGCTGAACGCGGGTCCGCCGACGACGGCAATGAGGGGCCGCCTGCCGTCGCCGGCCTGGGGCGTTGCGCCGGGGGGGGCCTCGACGACGCGAACCGGAGCGCCTGCGGCCAGGGCGCCGATCGCATCGAGATCGCAACGGCGCTCGATGGTCGAGGCGAGTCGATCGAGCGAGGCTCGAACGACCTCGGGGTGCTCGATGACGGGCACCAGGCCCAGGTGACGGTCGCGCCAGGAAAGCGTCTCGTCCCGGCGGAGCGCCCCCAGGACGGCGATCTCGAGCCCGGCGAGGGCATCTCGAACCATCTGCTCGTGATGGTCGCTGCCGAGCTGGTTGAGGATGACGCCGCCGATGCGCAGGCTCGGGTCGAAGGTCGCGAACCCGTGGAGCACCGCGGCGATCGATCGACTTGCCGAGGCGGCGTCGAGCACGAGCAACACGGGGGCATCGAGCAGGCGGGCCACCTGCGCCGTGGAGGCGAGGTCGCCATCGACGGGATCACCCGCAACACGGGCCGTGGCCGATCCGTCGAACAGGCCCATCACGCCCTCGACGATCAGGACATCGGCGCCCTCGCCTGCCCGGCCCGCAAGGGGCGCCATGGCATCGGGGCCACAGATCCAGGGGTCGAGGTTTCGGCCGGGTCGACCCGTGGCGAGTGCGTGATAGCCGGGGTCGATGAAGTCCGGGCCGACCTTTGCTGCCCCCACGACAAGGCCCCTTCGACGGAATGCAGCCATGAGCCCGGTCGCGACCGTGGTCTTGCCGACCCCCGACGCGGTGCCGCCGACGACAAGACGAGGACCAAGCACCGGCATCGGTCGATCATCTCATGAGCCAGGCCGATATCGCTGCTCCACGGCGTCGGTCGTGGGGATCGATCAGACAGGAGTCACGACGGAGAAAAGCCGTATCAACGTGCACGGCCGAGCCTCTTGATTTGATAGCAAGGCGCTTGTCGACGACACGCCAGAGGTGAAAGGCTTGGGCCGGTGGCTGGGGACGAGAGAGGTGTGGCGGACGAGGGTGAGCGGGCGCCGATCGAGGTCGCAGCGGATGTCAGGCGGCTGCTCGCCCGCATTGCGTCGGAGAAGGTCGGGAAGGTAGGCGCGACCAGCGTCGTCGACCTGACGGTCGACTCGGTGCTCGAGATGGTAGGTCTGGGGACGGCGGCCGATCCCTCCTATCCGCGGCACCTCACCTTTGAGGGGGGCCGATGGAGGCTCGACCTCGACGTGACCCATCTGGGTGAGCGTCGCTCGATGGAGGGGGCGTTGCGTGGCGGGACCTGTCAGGTGCTGACCGTGCGCCAGGCCGGAGCGACGACCCGGATCGTTCTGGATGACCAGGGCCGGTTTCACCTCGAGGACCTGTGCCCCGGCCCGGTCAGCCTGACGTGGGAGGGAGCTGATCAGAGCTCGATCGAGACCACCTGGGTCTCGATCTGAGCGCCTGCATGGCCCTCAGTACTCGATGCCCTTCTTGGCGCCGATGCCCTCGTCGTAGGCGTGCTTGATCTTTCGCATCTCGGTCACCGTGTCCGCGACCGTCATCAACTCCTCCGGGGCATCTCGACCCGTGATGACCACGTTGGTCTTCTCGGCCCGGCCGGTCACCCCCGCAACGATCTCCTCCACCGGCACCCATCCGTACTTGGCCGCGTAGGTCAGCTCATCGAGGATCAACAGGTCGTAGTCACCGGAGGCGAGCTTCGTTCGCGCAACCTCCCAGGCATGGCGTCCCTTCGCTGCGGTCTCGTCCAGGTCGGTGGACTCCCAGGTGAAGCCGTCGCCGAGGGTGTGCCACTCGATGTCGAGGTGATCGGCCAGCTTCCTCTCGCCCGTCTGCCACTTGCCGCCCTTGACGAACTGCACGACGCCGACCCGCCAGCCCCGTGCCCAGCCACGGGACATCACCCCGAAGGCAGCGCTCGACTTGCCCTTGCCGTGACCGGTGTTGACGAGAACGATCGATGGTTTGCGAGCCATGCAGAGCACCGTAGCGCCCCGGAGCGTCGGTAGCGTTCCGAGAAGCGGTCGCCTATGGTCATGGGTGTTCGGTCAGGGAACACCGGTGTGAATCCGGGGCTGTCCCGCAACTGTCACCGGGGAGCGAACCTCTTCCACATGGTCACGGCCCGCAGGGGTTGGAAGGCCGGAGGCGAGCGTCGATCCGGGAGCCAGGACACCTGCTCGAACCCGACGATGGACGGAGCAGGACGCGTGGACGTCAACGAGGCGAACGAAAACCAGCCACTGCGTGGCGGGCTCATGGTGTGTGGCACCACGAGCGATGCCGGCAAGAGCCATGTCACCTCGGGCCTGTGCAGGCTACTTGCACGTCGGGGCGTGAGGGTGGCTCCATTCAAGGCCCAGAACATGGCGCTCAACTCGTTCGTCACGACCGGGGGCCACGAGATCGGCCGAGCGCAGGCCGTTCAGGCATGGGCCGCAGGCGTCGAACCCGAGGTGGCCATGAACCCCATCCTCTTGAAGCCCACCAGCGATCGCACGAGCCAGGTCGTGGTGATGGGCAAGCCGATCGGTCATCTCGACGCGGCTGCCTACCACGAGCTCAAGCCCGCATTGCTCGACACCGTGCTGGGCGCGCTCGAAGACCTGCGGTCACGGTTCGATGTCGTGATCATCGAGGGGGCGGGAAGTCCGGCCGAGATCAACCTCCTGGATCACGACATCGTGAACCTGCGGGTGGCCCATGAGGCGGGCCTGCGGGCCATCATCGTCGGCGACATCGATCGAGGTGGTGTGTTCGCGGCGCTCCACGGCACCGTGACGCTGCTGCCCGATCACTATCGCCGGTTGGTCGGTGGATTCGTCATCAACAAGTTTCGCGGCGACCCTGCCCTCCTGGGGGAGGGGACAGCGGACCTCGAACGGCGATCCGGGGTGCCGACCCTCGGGGTCGTGCCCTTCGTGGCCGACGTTGCCCTCGACGCCGAGGACTCGCTGGCACTGATCGGCCCACGACCGCGCCCGTTCCCGGGTGACGACGACGGTGGGGCGGGGGATCGGCTGGACATCGCCGTGGTTCGATTTCCTCGTCTCTCGAACGTCACCGACCTTGATGCATGCGCGATCGAACCCGGCGTGGAGGTGCGTCTCGTGGAGTCAGCGGCGGCTCTCGGTCGTCCCGACCTGGTGGTGCTGCCCGGGACGAAGGCCACGGTGGCCGACCTCACGTGGCTGCGGGAGCGAGGTCTGGATGTCGCGATCGAGACATCGGGAGCGCTCGTGCTGGGCATCTGCGGGGGCTATCAGATGATGGGGCATCACATCGTGGACGAGGTGGAGTCGGAGGTGGGCAAGGTCGAGGGCCTCGGCTGGCTCGACGTCGAGACCGAGTTTCGTTCCGAGAAGGTCACCCGTCGACGCGAGGCGACGGTGATGGGTGAGCGTTCTCAGGGCTACGAGATCCACCACGGCGTCGTCACGAGAGGGCCGGCGGCTCACGCCTGGGTCCATCTGGACCCCGACACGCATGCCCTGGCCGGCGCCCCCGCCAACGCACCCGACGGCGCTCCCGAGGAGGAAGGCGCAATCGACGGGGAGGAGGCTCGCTTCATGGGCACGTCGGTGCACGGCCTCTTCGAGAGCGACCGGTTTCGGGCGACCTTCCTCACCGAGGTCGCCCGACGCGCCGACAAGTGCTTCATCCCGCACGGAGTCTCGTTTCGGGCGGCCCGCAACAGGCAGCTCGATCGACTTGCCGATGTGCTGGCCGATCACCTCGACCTCGACGCCATCGACGCGCTCATCGCCCTCGGTGCCCCGCGATGATCCTGTTCCTGACCAACGCGGACACCGAGATCCTGGCGTTGCGATCGGTGATCGAGGCCCTCCCCGATGGGTTCCCGCCCGTTCGTGCGGCCAACCCGGATGTCATGACCGAGGCGCCTTCGATCGATGGTGTCGATGTCGTGCTGGTTCGCCTGCTCGGCGGACGTCGCGTCTGGCGGGAACCATTCGACGAGCTCGAGCGACGTTGTCGTGCGGCGGGCGTATCCTTGCTGGCCTTCGGCGGCGAGGCCGTCCCCGATGCCGAGTTGATCGCCCATTCCACCGTCCCGAGCGCGACGGTGACGGCGGCTTTCGAGTACCTGGTGCGGGGCGGCTTGGCCAACATGGAACATCTGCTGCGGTTCGTGGCCGACACCGTGTTGATCGAGGGGTTCGGCTTCGATCCGCCCCTGGAGGTCCCCGGGCACGGGGTCTGGGTTGAGCGGGTGTCGCAGGCCGATCGGCCCACCGTCGGCATCGTCTTCTATCGAGCGCACGTGCTCAGCGGCAACACGAGTTTCGTGGACGATCTCGCCGATGCCATCGAGGCCAAGGGCGCAAACGTCCTGGCCGTCTACTGCTACTCCCTGCGGCCGGAAGCCGACGGTCGAGTTCCTGCGCTGGAGCTGTTGGCCGAGGCGGGCGTCGGTGCGGTCATCACCACGGTGTTGGCGGCGGGCGCCATGGGCGCCGACGGCGAGCGTTGGGAGGCGCCGGCATTGGCTGCGCTCGACGTGCCGATCATCCAGGCGCCACCGGCGACCACCTCATCGGTGACGTGGGCCGAGAGCGATGCCGGGTTGACCCCCCTCGACGTGGCGATGGGGGTCGCCATCCCCGAGTTCGACGGACGGATCATCACCGTGCCCTTCTCGTTCAAGGAGATCGTCGATGACGGCGCCGAGCTGGGCTCGCCGATCAGCGCGTACCGAACGGTCGCCGATCGGGTCGACCGTGTGGCCGGGGTTGCCGTTCGCCATGCGTCGCTGCGATCGATACCGGCCGCCGAGCGGCGCATCGCTGTCGTGTTGTCGGCTTATCCGACCAAGCGAAGCCGTCTGGGCAACGCCGTCGCCCTCGATACGCCCTCGAGCGTCATTGCGCTGCTCCACGCCCTGCGGGACACGGGTTATCGGGTTGATCGCATTCCCGAGGACGGCGACGCGCTCATGGCCGAGCTCGCCGATGCCCTGACCTACGACCAGGACAGCCTGACCGCCTCGCAGGTCGCCGGCGCCGCCGGGCGTCTGGATGGTCGGGTCTATGCCGACTGGTTCGCGACGCTTCCCGCCGTTGCCCGGGATCGGGTGACCCAGGCCTGGGGTGAGGCTCCCGGCCAGGTCTGCATCGATGGAACCGACCTGATCTTCCCGGGCCTCGACCTCGGCGGCGTGCTGGTCACGGTTCAGCCTCCACGTGGCTTCGGTGAGAACCCGATCGCCATCTACCACTCGCCCGATCTCGCCCCGACCCATCACTATCTGGGCTTCCATCGTTGGCTCGACAGCCGATGGGGAGCTCACGCGGTGGTGCACGTCGGCAAGCACGGCACGCTCGAGTGGCTCCCGGGCAAGGGGGTGGGTCTCTCCGCTTCGTGCTTCGCCGACGCTGCGCTCGGTGACCTGCCGTTGTTCTACCCCTTCGTGGTCAACGACCCCGGAGAGGGCACCCAGGCGAAGCGGCGGGCGCACGCGGTGATCATCGACCACCTGTTGCCGCCCATGACCCGTGCCGAGGTCTACGACGACCTGGCCCGCCTGGAGTCGCTGCTCGACGAGCACGCCCAGGTGGCAGCGCTCGACCCGGCCAAGCTGCCCGCGATTCGGGCGCAGGTGTGGGACCTGTTGGTCGCCGCCGAGCTCCACCGCGATCTGGGTCTGGCGGACGATGCTCCCGATGGCGACGACTTCGACGATCTCCTGCTGCACGTCGACGGCTACCTGTGCGAGCTCAAGGACGCACAGATCCGGGGCGGTCTGCACGTGCTCGGCTCTGCGCCGACCGACGACGCCGAGCTCGACATGGTGCTGGCCCTGACCCGTCTGCCGCAAGGGCCGGATGCGCCGTCGTTGCGAAGTGTCGCGGCGGGTCTCCTGAACATCGACCTCGAGGGAGCGCGTCGACACGACCTGGATGCCGTCGAGGCACGATGCCGCGCCTGGTTGACGGAGTGCCAGGCGGCGGGGTGGTCCTACGAGGGTGGCGTGTCGACGTTGCACTGGGTATGCGACCGTTTGATGCCGGCGCTCGCGCGCACGACCGACGAGATCGACCACCTGGTGCACGGCCTCGATGGGGGCCACGTCCCTGCGGGAGCGAGCGGCGCCCCCACGCGGGGCATGGCCCACGTGCTTCCGACCGGACGCAACTTCTACTCCGTCGACCCCAAGGCCGTTCCCTCGGGGCTCGCCTGGGATGTCGGGGTGGCGCTCGCAGACGCCGTTCTGGCCCGCCACCTCGACGAGGAAGGGACGTACCCCGAGACGGTGGGCCTGGTGATCTGGGGGACGGCAGCCATGCGGACGTCCGGTGACGATGTCGCCGAGGCCTTCGCCCTGCTGGGCGTACGTCCGGTGTGGGCGGGTGAGTCAGGTCGGGTGACCGGTATCGAGGCGATTCCGTTGCAGGAGCTGGGCCGGCCACGGATCGACGTGACGATGCGCATCTCGGGTTTCTTTCGTGATGCGTTCCCCCATGTGGTGGCCCTTCTCGACGACGCGGTTGCTTTGGTTGCCTCTCTCGACGAGCCCGACGAACAGAACTTCGTGCGGGCGCATGGAGCAACGGACCCACGGCTGTTCGGGCCCAAGCCCGGTGGGTACGGGTCCGGCATCCTGCCCCTGATCGAGTCACGTGACTGGCGTAGTGACGACGACTTGGCGGACGTCTATGTGACATGGGGCGGATGGGCCTACGGACGTGACCGATTCGGGGTGCCCGCCGAGGATGCCATGCGTCGTCGCTTCGCGGCGATCGAGGTCGCCGTCAAGAACCAGGACAACCGTGAGCACGACATCTTCGACTCCGATGACTACTTCCAGGAGCACGGGGGCATGGTTGCCACGGTGCGGGCGCTGACCGGATCGAACCCCAGGGCATGGTTCGGCGACTCGTCCGACCCCGCCCGGCCCAAGGTGCGCTCGCTCGCCGAGGAGGCGGCGCGTGTCGTGCGTACTCGGGTGCTCAACCCCAAGTGGATCGAGGCCATGCAGCGCCACGGCTACAAGGGCGCGTTCGAGATGGCGGCAACGGTCGACTACCTGTTCGGCTACGACGCCACCGCTCAGGTGGTCGAGGACTGGATGTACGAGAAGGTGACCCAGGCCTATGTGGCCGACCCGCAGGTGCGGAAGTTCTACGAGCGATCCAATCCATGGGTCCTGCGGTCGATCGTCGAGCGATTGCTCGAGGCCAGGGACCGAGGCATGTGGCAGGCATCGGACGAGGCGCTGTCGGTGTTGCGCTCGGCGTTGTTGGAGGGTGAGGGATGGGAGGAATCGAGATGAGCCGTTTCCCGTTCTCTGCGGTCGTGGGCGCCGAGGAGCTGAAGTTGGCTCTCGTGCTCGCTGCGATCGATCCGGCGATCGGCGGCGTGCTGGCGCGCGGCGACAAGGGCTCGGCCAAGACGACGTTGGCCCGCGGGCTCGCGGCCGTGCTGCCGAACGATGCCCCGTTTGCCGAGCTGCCGTTGGGGGCAACCGAGGACCGTCTCGTCGGCACGCTTGATCTCGCCGCGGCGCTCGGCGGTAAGGGTGTGCACTTCGAACCCGGGTTGCTTGCGGGCGCGCACGGGGGCGTGCTCTACGTCGACGAGGTGAACCTGCTTGCTGATCACCTGGTTGACGTGTTGCTCGATGTCGCCGCCTCGGGGGTCAACCTTGTGGAGCGCGAAGGCATCTCGCATCGTCACCCCGCGCGCTTCGTGCTCATCGGCTCGATGAACCCCGAGGAGGGGGAGCTGCGCCCGCAGTTGCTGGATCGCTTCGGCCTCGCCGTCGACGTCACCACCAGCCTCGATCCCGGCGAGCGGGCCGAGGCCGTTCGCCGACGCCTGGCCTTCGATGCCGACCCGGACGGTTTCACGGCGAAGTGGGCGCCGGAGGAGGAGAGGCTGCGAGCCAGGCTGGCTGCAGCGAGGCCCGCTCCGGTTGGCGACCATCTGCTCCAGGCGATCGGCGCGCTGTGCGCATCGGTGGGAGCCCAGGGCCTTCGTGCCGATCTCGTGCTGGCGCGCGCTGCCGGCGCGCTCGCGGGTTGGGAGGGTCGGGAGGAGGCGACGGTCGATGACGTTCGCCGTGTGGCAGCTCTCGCGCTGGCCCATCGTCAACGCCGCTCGCCGTTCGACAGACACGGCTTCGACGATGACCGACTCGATCGGGCACTCGATCGGGTGCTCGATGGTGCCTCGGATGTCCCGCACTCGAGCGACCCCGACTCGAGCGACCCCGACTCGAGCGACCCGCACTCCAGTGACCCGGCACGAACCGGGACGGGACCTGATGATGCGGGAACACCGGAGGTGGGCCGCGGTGACGATGCCGAAGCGCGGCGGGAGCATCGAGAGGACCAAGGCCCAGGGGGTCCGGGCGGTGAGCCGTCCTCAGGAGAGGGCGACAGCATTGGAGCGATGTTGTCGAGCGCCGAGGCCCGGCAGGTCGTTCACCTGGAATCGACTCGGCAGAGCGGAGGAGTCGGGAGCGGACGTCGTTCGAAGATCGTGGGTGAACGCGGGCGTTTGATCGGCGCCCGCGTTCCCGATGGTCCGCTGACCTCGGTGGCAGCAGGGGCAACGCTCCGCGCCGCCGTCGTCAGGCATGCCCACGATCCGGCCGGGCGGTCGGTACCCACGATCGAGCGCAGCGATGTACGCCAGGCGGTTCGTGAGACGACGACGTCCAACCTCGTCGTCCTGGTCCTCGACACCTCGGGCTCCATGGGTTTCGAGCGGCGGGTGCAGGCAGCATCAGGTGCCTTGACCGGCATCCTGCTCGATGCCTATCAGCGCCGGGATCGGGTGGCGCTTGTGGCCTTTCGCAATGACGAGGCGGAGGTGGTGCTGCGCCCGACGTCCAGCATCGAGGTTGCCAGGGCACGCCTGGCGACGTTGACGACCGGAGGGCGGACACCGCTGGCCGCGGGCATCGATGCCGCTCTCGATCTGGTGGCCACCACGACCGGCGACCTGTTGCCTCTCATCGTCCTGATCTCGGACGGCCGTGCCACCGCAGCTCCGCCGGGCATGAAGCCGTTCGAGGCCGCGCTTGCAGCAGCGGATGCCGTGCGGCGTCGCGGCGTTGGATCGGTGGTGGTGGACGCCGAGGAGGGTCCGACGAGACTTGGACTCGCCTCGGAGATCGCCGAGGCGATGGGCGCACGTCTCCTCACCCTGGAGGAGCTTTCCCCGACAACCATGAAGGAGCTCATCCCCCGATGAACGAGTTCGCCAACGCCCGCACGCTGATTCGTCCGCCGGACGGTGAGGCGGCTTCCGAGGCCGCGGCCCTTCAGGCTCGTCTGACCAAGCCCGCCGGCAGTCTCGGCCGCATCGAATCGCTGGGCATCCAACTTTCCGAGATCGCGGCCGTTGTGCCGCCCCCGTATCCCTCACCCGTCGCGGTGGCGGTTTTCGCCGCCGATCACGGTGTCCACGCCCAGGGCGTCACGCCCTGGGCGAAGGAGGTTACGGCCCAGATGGTCGCAAACTTCTTGAGTGGGGGAGCGGCGATCAACGTGTTCGCTCGCCAGATCGGTGCGACGGTCACCGTCGTGGACGTGGGGGTTGCCGGGTCGCTCGACGCCGCCCCGGGTCTGTTGGATCACAAGGTCCGCATGGGTACAGCGGACCTCAGCATCGAGGCGGCGATGGGCGCCGAGGAGGTCAGGGCCGCCCTCGACGTCGGAGCGCTCGTTGCCGGCGAACTCGTCGCGAACGGAGCCCGCTGCCTGGTGACGGGTGAGATGGGCATAGCGAACACGACGGCCTCGGCAGCGGTCATCGCGGCGCTGACCGGTCGTCCGCCGGCCGAGGTGACCGGTCGGGGAACCGGGATCGATGATGCCACCCTGGAGCGAAAGGTTGCCGCGATCGAGCGTGGCCTGGCCCGGCTGGGCGTCGATCGTGACCCGCTGACGGTCCTGGCGGAGGTGGGCGGACTCGAGATTGCGGCGCTGGCAGGGTTCATCGTGGGCGGGGCTGCGGAGCGGGTGCCGGTGCTGGTCGACGGCGTGATCGCCGGCGCTGCCCTCCTCGTCGCCCAGGCGCTTGAGCCTGGGGTGGTCGGTTGCTGCATCGCCGGTCATCGCTCGGTCGAGCCCGGCGCGGGCGCGGTCCTGGAGCACCTGGGTCTGGAGCCGGTGCTCGATCTCGGCATGCGTCTGGGTGAGGGAAGCGGCGCCTGCCTGGCCTGGGCTGTTGTCGACGCGGCCGCCCGGGTGATGAACGAGATGGCGACTTTCGATGCCGCAGGTGTGGTCGAAAAGTGAGGACCGACATGCTTCGATCTTCACGAAACCCTTGTGGACAAAGGGTTTCAGCGTCATCGGATATCCGAAACCCTTGATTTCATTAGGAAATGCTTGACCTGGCCAGTCCGTTGGTTCAGAGTATCGACGGCTCACTGCTCGTGAGTTCACGATCCTCAGGAGGTGGCTTTGAACAAGTCCGAGCTCATTGACGTGGTTGCCGGTCAAGCAGGCGTGACGAAAGGCGTGGCCGAAGAAGTTGTGTCCGCCTTCTTTGGTGTCGTGCAGTCGGAGGCGAAGAACGGCGGCAAGGTTGCCTGGCCGGGGTTCGGATCCTTCTCGACAACCAGGCGCAGCGCCCGGGTGGGTCGGAACCCCCAAACCGGCGCTCCGGTCAAGATCGCTGCTTCGACGGCGATGAAGTTCACGCCGAGTTCGGTCCTCAAGGCTGCCCTGAACAAGAAGGCTCCTGCGAAGAAGGCTCCTGCCGCGAAGGCTCCTGCCAAGAAGGCTCCCGCGACGAAGGCTCCTGCCAAGAAGGCTCCCGCAAAGAAGGCTCCGGCCAAGAGGGCCCCGGTGAAGGCTCCTGCAAAGAAGGCTCCCGCAAAGAAGGCTCCCGCAAAGAAAGCGCCTGCAAGGAAGCGGTAACGTCCGAAGACAACTTGGTACGGAAGGACGGGGCGCCCACGGCGCCCCGTCCTTTTCCGTATTGCGTCCCGTTCAGACGCCGCCGCCGGGAGCCCTTCGGCTTGCATCACGCTTTCGCAAGGGCCGATCCGTCCCGGAAAAGGTTGAGGGCTGAGGCACGCCCCCCCGACATGCCTCAGCCCGCACCTCTTGCTCCCTGCCTCTGGGACGAGGAACTTGTCATTCATCCTGTACCCGGCATCGTCTCGTGTCAAGCGTCACACTTTTCAATTTCATGACGTTTGCTCGCGGAAGTTCTACAGGCGATCGATCCGCTTGAACGCCTCACCTGCGGGCACACCCACGATCTCGCCCTCGAGGTGTTGATGGTGCGCGACCCACGAGGCGAACCGCTCGATCTGCAGGGGGTCCGAGGGATCGTGGATGTCATGGGTGCTGCGGTACTGGCTGCGATGTTCGAGCAGTGCGGCGACCTTCAGCCGGATGGCGTCCTCACCGACGACCTCCACATGGTCAACCTCGTCCGCCTCCCACAGCAGGAGGGTGGTCGGCCGATGCGGCGGGAGTTCCTGCTCGGGAAAGAAGTGAGGATCGCGTGCGGCGACGATTCCGTCGACGGCCAGCATGCCGGCATGGCGATGGTCCGGGTGCAGGCGCCAGCGCTTCCAGGGGTCATGGCCGAGGACGACGTCGGGGCGTAGCCTGCGGATCCAGTAGGCAACTTCCCATCGCCGGCGAAGGTCCGACTCGAGCTCGCCGTCGATCCCTGGAAGGAAGACGCATTGGCCGGTCGCGCCCAACGCCGCCGCCGCAGCACGTTGTTCGCGACGGCGAAGGGCAACCAGCTCTGCGGTGTCCTGGCTCGGGTCCCATGACCCCTTCGAGCCGTCGGTGCAGATCAGGTGATGAACCTCACAACCCTTGCCTGCCCACTTTGCCAGGGTGGCGCCACAGCCGAACTCGACGTCATCGGGGTGTGCGCCGATCGCCAGGGCTCGTCGGGGCGTGGGGACGTCGGTGGTCAACATGGCAGGGCGGTCCTCCAGTCGGACGGCAACAGGGCGAGATCGGAGGGCAGGTCGATGTCGAGCGTGAGCTCGGCCGGCTCGGTCACCCGAACGCGCAACCCGAGGCGAGCGGCCTCCTCGCAGTGGGAACGAAAGGAACCCTGGCCATAGGAGAAGTGGAACCCGGCGGCGGCGGGAACCACCACGACGTTGGTGCCGTCACGGCGTCGGTCGGGCACCAGCGTGACCGTGTCGATGGACGGGGGGTCGGGCGTCGGCGAGACGGGCTCATTCGGCCGGAGGTCGAGCAGCGAGGTCAGATCGGCGGCCAGCGGAAGGTCGGCGTGGGAGACGATCACCCTGGAGATACCGGCGGCGGCGAGCACCTCCACGCCGTAGCCGACGGCACCGTTGAGGCCGAAGCCGGGGGCCCAGACCACCTCGGCGCCCTGGGTCCGGGCCCATTCGGCAACGTCCTCATCGTCGCAGACAACATGGACGGGGAGGGCCCCTGCCGCTCGAATCACCTCGGCGGCCATGCGCGTGGCCAAGCGCCGGCGTTCATCGTTGCTCAACACTCCGGCGAGGCGGACCTTCGCCTGGGTGAACGCCTTGATCGGGATGAGCACGCCGGCAAGCGGTTGCCCTGAAGCGGTGGGGGACTCGGCGATGTCCATCGAACGCCGAGTGTACGAGGGTCGGCAGGTATGGTTCGTGCCGTGTTCGAGCGTGTGGCGGTGATCGGGGGTGGTTCATGGGGCACAACGATCGCCTCTTTGCTCAGTGCCCGGGTGCCCACGCTGCTCTGGGCACGGCGTCCCGAGCTCGTGGACGAGATCAATCGGGATCGCACGAACCGCCGATACCTGGGCGGTGTGACGCTCGACCCCTCCCTGCGGGCCAGTCCGGAGATCGAGGAGGTCGTGGCCGGGGCCGATCTCATCCTGGTGGCGGTGCCGTCCCATGGGCTGCGAGCCTGTGTCGAGCGCCTCGCCCCGATGTCGACAGCGGGTGCGCCGATCGTGAGCCTGAGCAAGGGCCTTGAACCGGGCACGGCGAAGCGGATGACCGAGGTGATCGCCGAGGTGGCGCCGAGGCATCCCGTCGGGGCCCTGACCGGTCCGAACCTGGCCCTGGAGATACTCCACGGGCAGCCTGCCGCGTCGGTCCTGGCCATGAGGGACGAGGTTTCGGCGGTCTCGATCGCTGCGTTGATCGCCACCGATGCCCTTCGCGTCTACCGAAACGGCGATGTCATCGGCTGCGAATTGGCCGGGGCCGTCAAGAACGTCATCGCCATGGCTGCGGGCATGGGTGACGGCATGGGCTTCGGTGACAACGCGAAGGCGGCGATCATGACTCGTGGGCTGGCGGAGATGACCCGATTGGGCGTCGCCCTCGGTGGTGAGCTCATGACCTTCATGGGCCTTGCGGGTGTCGGCGACCTGGTGGCCACGTGCGGGAGTGGCCAGAGTCGCAATCATGCGGTGGGCATCGAGCTGGGTCGAGGGCGCAGCCTGAGTGCGATCGTGGACGAGACGACCACGGTGGCCGAAGGGGTCCGCTCTGCGCCGGTGATCGTGGAGCTGGCAACGCGTCACGGGGTGGAGATGCCCATCGCGCAACAGGTCGTCGACGTCTGTCGGGGCGACGTCACCCCCGCCGAGGCCTTGGCGGTGTTGATGGCCCGCCAACAGCGATCCGAGTGACCGTCCCACAGGTGAACGTCCACAGGTGAACGTCCAGCTGACACCTGCTCTCGGACGCCGGAAGTGAGAGAGTGGAATCCATGCCCGTGAAGACCTGGTTGTTGCGCCGAGCGATGGGGCGCCTGCGCATCACCGACGACATCATTCGCCATCTTTCGACCTTTCAGCGCCTCGGTGAGCACTTCGAGGTGGAGGGGCCGGGCGAGATGCTGCCCGTCGGCGCCCGCACCGTCTTTCGAGCACTGCGCACGCGCTCCGCGGCCCAGATCGGACACGACTGGGTGTGGCCCTATTGGCTCGAGCGCCAGCTGGACCCGTCCTCCCCGGCGTTCGTCCCTCGCGGGCATCTGCCGTTCCTGACCAACGTGACGGCTCGCAACTGGACGATGGTCGGCAACGTCGGCTCGAACCATGAGGCGATCGTGGACCCTCGCGGCCTGGTCACGCCGTGGTTCGACGGTTGGTCGCTCGACTGGTGGATCGGCGCCGACGACCGTTGGCACTTTCCCTCCCGGGAGTCCGCCGTGCGCCAGCATCTCGTCGACGACGCTCCGGTGGTGGAGACCATCATGCGAGTTCCCGGCGGCGATGCCGTGCAGCGGGTCTACGCCGTCCAAGGTTCCTCGGCGACCGGGACCGGCGAGCTTGTCATGGTCGAGATCGAGAACCGAAGCCCCATCCCCTTTGCCGTTGCGTTTTCGGTTCGACCCTGCAATCCCGAGGGCCTGGCCGTCATCGAGCGGATCGGGCTCCATGAGGAGCACACCGTCACCGTCGACGGACGAGTGGCGATGGTCCTGCCGAAGGCGCCGGCACGTGTGGCCGCATCCACCTTCCACGACGGCGACGTCGCATCGATCGTGACAGACGGACGGGCCGGCACCGAGTTCCCCGACGATCTCCGATGTGAGGCGGGCCTCGCGTCTGCCGCATTCATCTACCCCTTGCCGCACACAGCGACGATGCGGGTGATGGTTCCCATGATGCCCGAGGGTCGAACCCGTCGAAGGGGTCTGGCCAGGCGGCGCGTCGCCCGAGCGCCCCAGGCACAGGTCAACCTGCCGAACGCCGAGCAGGTGGCCCGCGGCTGGAAGGCGCAGGCAGCGCGAGGCATGCGTCTCGTGCTGCCCGACGAACGCCTGGCCTCGTGCGTCGAGGCAAATCGCCGCTTCCTGTTGCTGTTCCACGACGGCGACGAGATCACGCCCGGCCCGAGCACGTATCACCGCTTTTGGTTTCGGGACGCCGCCTACCTGTTGGGAGCCCTCGACCGTTACGGCTACATCGCCGAGTCCGCCGAGGTGCTGGCGTCGTATCCCCGGCGCCAGAAGGGCGACGGCTTCTTCTTCAGCCAGAGCCGTGAATGGGATGCCAACGGCGCTGCCATCCATGCCTTGGCCGAGCATTGGCGCCTTCATCGTGATGCCTCGCCCCTCGACCTCGCCTCGATCGCACCGGCGGTGGCGAGAGGAGCGGAGTGGATCGAGCGCAAGCGACAGACCAAGAAGGAACGTCGAGATCCGGCCCGGCGCGGGCTCCTGCCCCCTGGGATCTCGGCCGAGCATCTCGGGCCCTTCGACTACTTCTACTGGGATGACTTCTGGTCGGTTCGTGGCATGCTCGATGCAGCGGTGCTCCTCGATGCCGCAGGTGAGGATGAGGGTGCCTCGCAGGCACTTCGGATGGCGGACGACTTTCGTGCCGACCTCGACACCTCCATCGCGCTTGTTGCGGATCGCCTGGGCTCGTTGGCCATTCCCTCGGGGCCGAGGCGCCGTTCGGACCCTGGCATGATCGGCACCCTTGCCGCCTGTTGGCCGTTGCGCCTGATGCAGGCCGATGACCCGCGCCTGACGGCGACGGCTGAGGAGATTCGTGGACACTTCATGCAGGGGGACGCCTTCTACCAGGGCATCAGCCACACGGGGCTGGGTACCTACCTCACCCTGCAGCTGGCATTCGTGGAGCTCGAGGCAGGGGATCGACGTGCGCTCGATCGCCTTTCCTGGATGCTCGACGCAGCCACCTCGACCTGGACATGGCCCGAGGCCATCCATCCCCGCCTCAGCGGCGGCTGCATGGGTGATGGGCATCACGGGTGGGCGGCGGCTGATCTGTTGACCTTCGTGCGAAACATGTTGGTGCGCGAGACCTTTGACGGGGGACTGGCGATGTGCACGATGATCCCGGACTCGTGGTTCGGTCGAGGCATCGAGGTGCACGATGCGCCGACCCATTTCGGCAGGCTCTCCTATGCCGTTCGTTGGCACGGCGATCGTCCCGCCGTCCTGTGGGAGCTGGAGCCGCACGACGGTGTCGACGAGGTGCTCTTCACCTGTCCGGGTCTCGACCCCACCTGGTCGAGCACGGCATTGCGTGGCGACGCGCTGCTTGCGGCTCCGGCTGCCGATCTCGGTGTGCGGCTGCCGGTGAGCGCCGATGATCACCGGAGCGTCGGCGACCCGATGGACGCCGACGAGGTCGGCGGTGAGCTCAGTGATGCGAGCTCGGTATTGATCTTTCGACCAACCCGGAAGGCGGCTCGTTCAGTTAGGACCGGCCACCTGTCCGCGGAACCTCTCGGCCTTCGGGAATCGGACCCATGCGTCCAGGCCCGTGTCACTGCCCGGCGAGAGCCCTGCCTCGCCGCCTGATTCCTGCGCCAGTTGGCGGACGATCGCAAGGCCGAGACCGGAGCCGTCTCGGCCCGCCGTCGCCGGTCCGCGCCAGAAGCGATCAAACGCTCGTCGACGTTGCTCGTCGCTCATGCCGGGTCCCTGATCGACGACGTGCAGCGCGACGGCGTCCAGGGTGCCAACGGCCCGGAGGGAGATCGAGGTTCCCCGAGGGGCAACCTCGATGGCGTTGGCCAGGAGGTTGTCGAGGATCTGTTCGACGACCCCGGGTGTCACCGAGACCTCGCAGGTGCCCGAGCTTTCCGCCGTGAGGGTCAGGCCACGCTCGATCGCCAACGGATCCCAGGTGTCCCGACGTTCCCTGATGGCGCCGGCGAGGTCAACCGTCTCCGACGGACCGGGGGTCCCGGTCTCGGTGCGGGCCAATCGGAGGAGTTGATCGACCAGCCCGGTGAGCCTCGCCACCTCGGCGATGGCGGCGTCGAGGTCCTCTCGTACCTCGGCGTCGACGCTGCCCTCGATGTTCTCCAGCCGGAGGCGCAGGGCGGTGAGGGGTGTGCGGAGCTGATGGGAGGCATCGGCGACGAACGCCCGCTGCGCCGTGATCAGCTCTTCGATGCGAGAGGCCATCTGATTGAAGCGTTCCGCAAGCCCGCGCAGCTCGGGCGGTCCCGGTGAGGGAGAGGCGCGCGCCGAGAGATCGCCGGCGGCCAGGGCGCTGCTCGCCGTCTCCAGCGCATGGACCGGACGGGTCACCGAGCGGGCAAGGAGGTAGCCCACCAGTGCGACGGCGCTGAGCACGACGACAGCCAGCAGGCCGAGCCCGAGCCGGTGGCGCCGGATCCGGCCGTCGACCTCGGATGCGGGAAAGGTGATGCGGACCACACCGAAGATCGCTCCTCCGGACGCGACCGGGACGGCGACATAGACGAGGTCCATGTCGAGGGTCTTCGAGAACCGCTCGCCTGACGACACCCGGCCCGTCATGGCGCCCATGATCTCGGGCCGGGTCGAATAGTCGCGTCCGACGGGTAGGTCGGAGTCGGCAACACTGATCCCTTGACCGTCGGTGACCAGAACCCGGGCTCCGCCGGCCGTCTGATAGTCGATGATGGCCTTGTTGTTGAGGGGCTCGCCGTGTTGCAGGGTGTCCTCGACGATCGTCGCGAGCACCCGGGCATCGCGTTCGACGTTCGCGGTCAGCTGCTCACGCTCGTTGGTGGCAAACGAGAGAGCGAGGGGGATCTCGAGCACCAGGAGCACGAACGCGGTGATGCTCAGGTAGCTGACGAGGAGGCGTCGGATCACGGGCCCGGATCCGTGGAGGACGGGCCTGCCAGGCGGAACCCCACACCCCGGGAAGTCTCGATCCATGCGGGGTCGCCGAGCTTCCTGCGAAGCGACGCAACGTGGACGTCGAGCGTCTTGCTCGGTCCCCACCAGTGCTCGTCCCAAACCCCTTCCAGGATGGTGGTGCGACTGCAGACGGCTCCGGGGTCCTCGGCCAGGAAGGCCAGGAGGTCGAACTCCTTGGGGGTCAACACGACGTCGTTGCCGTCGAGCGTCGCTCGTCGGGTGCGCCGGTCGATCGCCAGTCCGCCGATGCGCTGGGCCGTGCGTTCCCGGTCCGTCAACGGGTCCCGGCCGCTGTCGCGGTCGGGCGCGGCGCCGCGGCGGGTGACCGCCCGAATGCGTGCCACAAGCTCGCGAAACCCGAAGGGCTTCACCACGTAGTCGTCGGCCCCCAGCTCGAGGAGCAGGACTCGATCGATCTCCTCACCGCGTGCGCTCACCACGATGATGGGCGTTTGGGTGCGGGCCCGCAGTTGACGGCACACCTCTTTGCCGTCGAGGTCGGGAAGGCCCAGATCGAGGAGGATGAGGTCGGCCGGAGGCGCGTCGAGGGCATCGCGGCCGGTGGCAACACGGGTGATGGTGAAACCCTCACGCTGCAGACCCTTGGCCAGGGGCTCGGCGATGGAGTCGTCATCCTCGACGATGAGCAGATGCATGCATTCCACCGTGCCACGCCGTGTGCCCGCCTTGGTGGAACCTTTGCCAAATCTTGGCAATGCGCGAATCCATTGTTGGCCGGCGCCTTTGTACGGTGCATTGAGAAGGACAGGGAAATGCACCGGGTGGGCCTGGTTCAGGGCACCGACGCTTCGAGGACAAATGGAGAGACGTATGAAACTTGAACGAAGGACAGCATTGGCAACGGCCGGCGTCGTGACCCTGGTGGTGCTTGCCGGAGCGGGGGCGATGGCGGCGAGCTTGGGCATCCTGGATTCCACCGACGCCAAGCCGGTGGGGAAGCTCAGCCCCATCACCGCCGAGGTGTCCGGGAGCGGAGCCACCGATGGGGAGACCGGTCCGACGCCTCGGGTGACCACCGTCTACGTCGATGAGGTGGTTCGGGTGCCGATCGCCGGCGGTTCAGCCCCGACGACGGCATCGGGGTCGGCGGACTCGTCGACCGGCGTGAAGCCGGTTCCGGGAGTCGTTTCGACCCCTTCGGCTTCGGTGTCCGACGACGACCGCACCGACGACCGCACCGACGACAGCGGGGTTGGCGAGTCCCACGAGAGCGACGATGACGACAGCCGTGGGTCCGATCACGAGAGCGACGATGAGGACGACCATGGGTCCGAGCACGAGGGCGCCGAGGAGGATGACTGAGTCAATGGCGGACAAGGAGCGCCAGGATCGTGTTGCCGCACTGCAGAGGAGACGAGTCGAACGCTCGCCATCGCCCGGCCCGGACATGGGCCGCGTTGCAGCGGGGCCTTCGGCGAAGGGGACCCGGTCCGTTCGTCGCCATGCCGCCCCGGTCGGTCGGGTCATGGCCGCCGGCTTCAGCGTCGCCGCGACCCTTGCGCTGCTCGCAGGCATGGGGCTCGGCGATCGGGTAGCGGCAGACCATTCCTCGACCACGGTGTCCACCGGCGAGGACGGGGCAACAGAGCAGGCTGCGGGATCGCCGCCGCCTGCTGCCGCGCCGCCGACGCCCGAGGAGATCGTTCGTGTCGTGCGGCGCAAGATCTACGTCGAGGTGCCCGTCGACAGCGCGGGTGTGTCGTCACTCCGGGTAAGTGGGAGTCAGGGCCTCGCGGCCTCTCCGTCACGTTCGGCTCGCCCCTCGACGTCGCCGGCCGGCGTGGCCGCACCGGCAGCGCCTGCCCCCGCCCCTCGGCCTGCTCCGGTAACCAAGAGCCGTGCCAGCTGAGGCGAGCTTTCCTGCGATGGGCAGCCAGGCCCACGTGGTGGTCGTGGGTGGCCCCAGGACCCTGCCGGAACAGGCCCGGCGCCGCATCGAGGACTACGAACGACGCTGGAGTCGTTTCCTCCCCGGAAGCGAGCTGTCACGGCTGAATGCCGGCACCGGTCGGATGCACCGCGTGTCGGATGCGACCTGGATCCTGCTGCAACATCTCGTGGCAGCATGGGAAGGAACGGATGGTCGCTTCGACCCCACGGTCCTCGATGCCCTCCGTTCGGCCGGATATCGAAATTGCTTCGAGCCCGACAACCCCCAAAGCGTGGTGGGCGACCTTCCTGACGTTGACCGCCCTGACCGACGACCGCCCTGACGGTGACCTTCCTGACGGTGACCTCCCGGGCAGGGAGCCGACGGACGTCGAGGGAGGGCCGGCCGGCGCTGCCCCCGGTTGTGCCGCCATCCTTTTCGACCCGCCGGCTCGCAGCGTGCTGCTGCCACGGGGCGTTCGGATCGACGCCGGAGGTCTGGGGAAGGGGCTGGCCGCTGATCTCGTCGTCGGTGAGCTGCTGGCATCGGGAGCGGAGGGAGCGATGGTCAATCTCGGGGGTGATCTCCGAGCCGCCGGCAACGCAGGGGCCGACGCCGGCTGGGTGGTGGGCATCGACAATCCGTTCCTGGCCGACGAGGAGTCTTACCGCGTCGCCTTTGCGGCCGGAGCGGTCGCCACCTCCAGCCGTCTGAGGCGAACGTGGCACACCGGCGGCAAGCGGCATCATCACCTGATCGACCCTGCAACGGGCAGGTCGAGCCTGTCGGGATTGGCCGGCGTCACGGTGATCGCCGCGGAGGCCTGGTGGGCGGAAGCCGTGGCCAAGGCCGCATTCCTTGCCGGTCCGATCGACGGTGGTGACGTGGTCACCAAGGCCGGTGCAACCGGCGTGTTGACGGGGGACGACGGAACCCGTCAGGTGCTCCGCGGGATGGCGGAGCTTCTCGTATGAACCCGAAGCTCTGGTGGTACGTCGCGCGGGCGAGCGGTATGACCGCAGCGGTCCTCGTCACCCTGGCGGTGATCTGGGGATTGCTGCTCTCGACCCGCCTCGTTCGAGGGCGGGCAACCCCGGCGTGGTTGCTCGACCTCCACCGGTTCCTCGGGGGCCTGTCGGTGATCTTCACCGGCATCCACCTGGCGGGGCTCGTCGCCGACAACTACCTGCACTTCGACCTCGTCGACCTGATCGTTCCCATGGCCTCATCCTGGAAGCCGGGCGCGGTGGCATGGGGCGTGGTGGCTTTGTATCTCCTGGTGGCGGTCGAGATCACGTCCCTTGCCATTCGGCGTCTGCCCAGACCCTTCTGGCGCCGTGTCCATCGGACGAGCTACCTGCTGTTCTGGATGGTCGTGGTCCACGGCTTCCTGGCAGGCACCGATCACGCCAACCCGATCTACCTCGCGGGGACGGCGCTCGCCGCGGGCGTCGTCGTCTTCCTCACGTCGTTTCTGGTCCTCGGAGGGCGCCAACGAACGTCCTCTCGACGGGCCTCACGAGTTGCACCGCCGGCACCTACGTTCGACCGGGAGCGTTCGCCGGCCGTGAAACCGTGCCGTGAAACCGTGCCGTGAAACCGTGCCGTGAAACCTGAACGGTGTCCCATTTGTGCCGACTGGTACCCCGGGAGCCCATTGTTCGGCTCCACCGTTGAGGTAGGGGGCACATGAGGCTGACCGTTTCGAATCGATTGACGATCTTCGGCGCCGTGAGCGTGGTGGCCACGGTGTCGATCGGTCTCCTCGGCGTCTGGAACGTCAGGGATCGCATGAACTTCAGGCCCTATTTCGTGGCGGCACATGCCTCCATCGATGCGGACCTGTTGCACGAGTCCATTCGCAGCGATGTCCTGGTCGGCCTTTTCGCCGTCTCCTCGGAGCAGAGGCAGACCGCCGTGCGCGACCTGGATGTCCATGCCGCGAGGATCCGCGAGCAACTCGATCGCATCACGACCGATCTTGCCGATGAGCCCGACGTCGTGGCTGCGGTGGCATCCGCACGTTCACAGGTTGACGCCTATGTCGCCTTGGCCTCGGGAGCATTGGCCAACCCACAGCAGTACGAGACCTTCGCCGGGCGATTCGAGGGATTCCAGGCTCAGTTGGCAGGGGTGAGCGACGCCACATCCGAGGCACTCGGACAGGCGGAGCGCTCCATCCACGATGCGGCGTTCGCCGCTCGCAAACGGGCTGCAGCGCTCACGGCGCTGTTCGGCATCGGCATGCTCACGGCGGTCATCTGGATGACCCGTTCGATCACCCGACCCCTGATGCGCGTCGGTTCCAGGTTGGCATCGACCTCCCTGCGCCTCGCTGCGGCCAACAAGCAGGTGGTGACGGGCGCCGAGGCGACCCTGACGCAGGCGGCGGGCTCCTCAACGGTTGCGTCGGGCGTCACCGCAGGCATGGACGGCGTCTCCGTGGCAGCGGCAGCGTTGTCGAGCTCCATCGCCGAGATCGCCGACGGTGCGAAGGAAGCGACCATCGTCGCCGACCAGGCCGTCGCGGTGGCGAACGAGACCAATCGCTCGGTTGCCAAGCTGGGTGAATCCAGCGCGGAGATCGGCCAGGTCATCGATGTGATCACCTCGATCGCCGCACAGACCAACCTCCTGGCTCTCAACGCCACCATCGAGGCGGCCCGCGCCGGGGAGGCCGGCAAGGGGTTTGCGGTCGTCGCCAACGAGGTGAAGGAGCTCGCCAAGCAGACGGCAGCGGCAACCGGCGAGATCAGCGAAAGGATCGAGGCGATTCAGAGCGACTCGCAGGGCGCCGTCGACGCGATCGGCCAGATCTCGGACATCATCGGGCGCATCGCCGAGGTGCAGGGTCGCATCGTCACCGCCGTCGATCAGCAGACGGTGACCGCGAACGAGATCGCCTCCACGGTCGGCAGCGCGGCCCAGGGCGCCTCCGACATCGTCACGAGCATCCAACAGGTCTCCGAGGTCGCCGACTCCACCCGTGACGCGCTGGGGAGGACCAGAGCAGGCTCCCTCGATCTGGTGGAGGCATCACGGAACCTTCAGGAGTTGCTCGGCATCGGGATCGCCCGTCAGGACTCGTCGAGCAGGCGAGCGGTGGCGATCGCCCAGGGCCCCAGGGGAAAGCTTGCCTCGAAGGGCGTCAGTGACGCTCCACGCAGGTCGACGAGCTCGCCGCGTCGGCCCTCGACCACAACGGTGACCTCCTCGTCGGTTGGGTTGAAGACCCGCAGCTCGAGTGCGCCTGCCCGGCGGGTGAGGCTCGAGACCTCGGCGCCGAGGACGGTGAGGGCCGATCCGCGGTCGGGCTCGTCACCGAGGGCGGCGGCGTTGACGACCTCCAAGGGCAGGAAGGCGTCGTCGATCAGTGCCCACGGCGCGCGCTCGGTCCCGAGGGCGACGCCGTATCGCAAGGTGTGACGCCCCTGGACCTGTGCGCCCTCCAGAGGGAGAGGCGGGCCGGCAGGCAGCGGGCGGTAGGTCATCTCGACCCGTGACAACATGCCGGTTGCGCGCAACAGCGTGAGGGCCAGCGCCCCGGCGCTGCCGCCCGGCTCGTCGAGATCGACGAGCTCGTATTCCAAGAGGCCTTCGTGCACGATCGTGAGGCCCCCGGCCTGCACGAAACGTCGAGACGGATAGGTGGGCAGACCCAGCTCGGTTGGACCCCCCTCGGCGGAGGTTGGGCGCTCCACGACGGCAAAGGCACACTCGGCCCGAGAGGTGCGGGCACGCTCGGGAAGGGGGAACCACGAGCGCAGGCGGTGGTCTCGAACGGTGTTGTCGAGCTCGACGGTGACGCGCACCATCGCCTCGCCCGCCCGGAGCTCCAGGAGCGTGACGACCTCGACCTCGCGGCTGCCCACGCGTGAGCGGGACTCGTCGTCGATGCGCTCGGGCAGGTTGTAGGTCCGCACCACTCGCAGCCGCCCGCGCAGCGGTCCCGCCTCGAGGACCTCGACGCTGACGCGTTCGGGGCGCTCGATCACTCGGTCGTGATCGGGAGGGCTGTAGTTGTAGGTGTCGCCGTGATCGCCGTCATCGACGAGACGGTCGAGTCCGGAGACGCCGTTGAGCGAGAAGCTGCCGTCGCCGGCATCGACCTCGATCGTCACGGGACCGTTCGTGATGCCCCGTCCCGACTCGGTGCACTCGACGGGCGCCACGTCGAGTGCCTCGGGCTCCCAGGCCGCCCAGCCGTAGCCGGGCATGTCCGTGACCCGAGCGAGCACCCGACGGCTCGGCTCCTGGATCACCCGCAGACGAAACGGCGTGTCGGGACGGGCGCCGCCGAGCGCGTAGAGCTCGCGTTTGACCTCGTCGACGAGCAGGTTCTCCCGCAGCTCCGAATCGGCGTGAAAGGTCACGGTGACCGCGTGGTCGTCCTGTTCCAGGTCGACATCGATGACGAAGGTGTCCGGCCCGAACTGTTGGCTGCGAATCCGGCCGAGCACCGTGCCCAGGTCGCGTCCCGCAACCGTGGTGTCGAGCACGGTCGCCGGTCGCTCGCCCAGAAGCTGGGTGTCGTGGAGAGCTCCGGTGCCGGGAACCACGACCTCCACCAGGCCCGAACGCCTCCGAGCCGACGGATTCACCACGATCGGTCCGGTGGTCGCCAAGGTCGCCGCGAGGATCTTGACGGCGGTGTCACCGAGGCCCTCGGCGATCTGGCGTGCCTCGGCGTAGCGGGCGATCACCGCCTCGCAGACCTCGTCATGGGAGCACGCGCAGATCGAGTCGTGCGCCGAGTTTCGGATCATCTCGAGCCAGGCGACGTCGAAGAGTGCCTGGGGCCACCACCAGGGCGGCGCGAAGAGGGCACAGAGTGGCTCCGCCCGACGCTCCAGGGCCCGCTCGGCCCGAGCGGCGGCGATCTTCACGTCCACTCGATTGGAACCCACGCCCATCAACAGGTTTGCCGCAACGCCCGAACGCATCTCGCCGACGATCGTGTCGAGCCCGTCCGTGGATGCGGTTGCCAGGTAGTCGGCCAAACCGGTCACGTCCAGGGCGAAGTGATCCTGGGAGGCGTTGATCTCGTCCACCACCCGACCGAGCCATGGCTGGGGCATCTGATGGTCGGTGCCGTTCATCCAAAGGATGGGCCCGGTGGGCGAGAGTCGATCGCCGAGCTCGGTCTCGTAGGCATCGAGGCGGCGCACAAGGGCCTCGGCCTCCTTGGGGGTGCTTGCCCCGTTCCCGTAGCCGTGAGGCAGATATTCCGCTCGTACCCTCGACCCGTCGGGAGCCTCCCACCAAAAGGCGGTACCGGTCACCGCGCTCGGCACGCCGCGCCAGACCACGGCATGGTCGAGCCCGGCGAGCCTCAGCAGTTGGGGCATCTGGGCAACGTGTCCGAACATGTCGGGCAGGTAGCCGACCTCCATGGCGCCGCCGAACCGCTCGGCGCGTGCAAGGCCCATCTGCAGATTGCGGATCATGCACTCGCCCGAGACCAGGAACTCGTCCATGAGGATGTACCACGGCCCCATGGCGAGACGTCCGGCCTGATTGAGGCTGCGCAGCGTTGGCTCGGCGTCGGGCCGGATGGCGAGATAGTCGTCGATGACCGCCATCTGGCCGTCCAACAGGAAGTGTGCATACGACGGGTCTGTCTCCATGCGGGCCAACAGCTCGTCGAGCAAGGTCACCAACCGGAGCCGAAAGGTTTGAAAGGGGGCGTACCACTCCCGGTCCCAGTGGGTGTGCGGAACGACTGCCACTCGTCGAGTCATGACCGAAGGCTACGTCGAGCGGCGATCGCGATGGCGGCTCGGGACGAGGATGAGGCCCGCCGTTCACCTGGAGTCCTAGTCTGGCCGGGTGCGGATTGCCGTTGGTTCCGATGACCGTGCGCCCTTGGTGGACCAGCTGATCGCGTGGCTGGGCGAGCACGGTCACGAGGTTGTGCGGGAGGGAGATGGCGCGCTCTGGCCCGAGGTCGGCAGGCGTGTGGGTGAGGCGGTGGCACATGGGCGCGCCGATCGTGGCGTCGTTCTTTGTTGGACGGGCACAGGGGTCGCCATCGCTGCGAACAAGGTGGGCGATGTCCGCGCCGCGTTGTGCGCCGATGCCGAGACCGCTCGCGGCGCCCGTCGCTGGAACGACGCGAACGTCCTGGCGCTCAGCCTGCGTCTGACATCGGCGGCGCTCGGTGTCGAGATCCTCGAGGCGTTCCTGGACACCGCGCCCGATCCGGCCGAGCAGGCCACCATCGCCCAGGTGCCACGTTGAGGACCAAGGCCCCCAATCTGAGCACCGAGCGGCGGCTGCTCGGTGAGGGGCACCGTCTCATCGCCGCCGTCGACGAGGTCGGTCGAGGAGCGCTCGGTGGCCCGGTCAGCGTTGGCATCGTGGTCGTCGATGCGAGTGTCCGCCGAGGGGTTGCGGGGGTCCGTGACTCGAAGCTCTTGAGCCACGACGCACGCACGAAGCTCGTTCCCCGGATCAAGCGCTGGGGCGTGGCCCATGCGGTGGCGCATGCATCGGCCGGCGAGATCGACCAGGTCGGGATCCTGCGAGCGCTGCGACTGGCGGGGGAGCGGGCGCTCGCATCGCTCGCCGGGTCCTCGATCGTGCCTGATTGTGTTCTGCTCGACGGCAACTACGACTGGCTCACCCGTCCTGAATCCAGCCTGTTCTCGCCTCCGGCGCCCGAGGTCGTTCCCCGTGTGGCGTTGCTCACCAAGGCCGATCTCACGTGCGCCTCGGTGGCCGCCGCCAGCGTGTTGGCCAAGGTCGAGCGTGATGGGCTGATGGAGAGCTTGGCCACGGTTCACCCCGGCTACGGCTGGGAGCACAACCGTGGGTACGCGACCGAATTGCATCGATCCGCCCTGGAGGCGCTGGGTCCCTGCTCGCAACATCGTCGCAGCTGGAACCTGTTCGGCGCCGAGGGCCTCGTTCACGCCGAGTAGCTTGCTTATGTCGAGTAGCTTGTTCACGCCGAGCATGTAGTGCGTTTTGGTATACTGAATGCATGCCACAAATCATTGCGCGCATCGACGACCAACTTGCCGAGGCGGTCGACGCCCTTGTCGCTGCCGGCGTCGCTGCAAGTCGGTCGGAAGCCGTGCGCCACGGCCTCGAGGCCTTGGTTGACCGCTTCCGTCGCGACCAGATTGCGAGCCGGATTGTGGAGGGCTATCGGCGCGACCCCCAGGATCAAGCTGATATCGGGTGGAGCGACGAGGCCACCGGAGACATGATCGCCGCGGAGCCGTGGTGAGGGTCCCGGTTCCTCGACAGGGTGAGGTGTGGTGGGCCGAGGCGGACGACAAGCGGCGGCCGGTCCTGGTCGTGACCCGGTCGGAAGCGATCCCGGTGCTCACCTGGGTCACCGTTGCGCCGGTGACACGCCGGGCACGGCAGATTCCAACGGAGATTCCGCTGGGTTCCTCCGAAGGGCTCGAGATTGCGTGTGTTGCCAACTTCGACAACCTCCAACCGATCCGTCGGGCATTTCTTACCGAACGGCTTGGCGCGCTCGACGCGCCTCGCCGTGGGGAGATCTGCGCGGCGCTGTCCGCCCTGTCGGATTGCTGAGGTGTGCGACGCCGGAGCGTTGCAGTCGTACTGCCGGCCTTGGCCGGCCGACGGAGCCGTATCCGCGCCAGGGTTGGGCGTTGCCCGTTTCCTGACGCCGCTACGCGGCGACCGCGCGGCGAACGTCCTCGATCGGAAGGCTGACCGTGGTGGGCTCGTCGACGACGTAGCCGGTCGTGTCCGGGTCCAGCGCGATGACGACCTGTCGGTGGCCCTTCTGGCCGTAGACCTCGGCGACGGTCCCGCGCACTTCCGACACGCCCCACAGGAAGGCCACGATGTCACCGACCTTGAGGTCTTCCTTCATGGCTTCCTCCTTCACCAGGGTGCGGGTGTTCCGAGCACGCGCGCGAGTCCGATCGCGACGGTGCTGTCGATTGTACCGGCCAGAGCTTCGAGAGACCTGCGGTGTTCCAGGTAGGACTTCTTCGTTGCCTTGACGCGACCTGATGCCTCGATCGCCCCAATGCCTACCTCGTCGCCGTGGCCGACGGCGTTGCGGTAGTCGACGAGCAGGTCAAGAAGGTCGAGTTGCTCGACCGTCGCCGGTCCGGTGGCCTTGAGATCCTCGACGAGGCTGAACCCGAGCCGACCGAAGTCGTGGCCGAGCGTGGACCGCCTCGGGTTGTGCGTGTCGAGCTTCCCTGCCCTGGCGGATCAGCAGGCGCAGCGTCTGCTTCTGGCCGGCGATAGCCGCATCGACGTGCACCTTCGTTGCCTCGTCGTGCAGGTCCCGACAGAAGCTCTGGAACTGCGCCACCAACGCCACGAACAGGCTCCGGTTGAGCTGGGTCGTGCCCCACCTGCGGCCGGGACCGGGCCCGACCAGGGTCGCGTGGACCCCCTCGAGCTCAGCGAGTCGGGCCAAGCCCGACGTACGCCACTGAGACAGAGCGGTCGAGGACATCGGGACAAGCTTCGCATGTGTGACGGGGGCCGTATCGAGCTGGATATCGAGCCGCTCGACATCGTCCCCGCTCAAGTAGGCGAAGCTCTGTGGCGGAGTGAAACCAGGAAGACGCTCCCGTGGCTCAGACAGGGTCCGTGGCCTTCGCACCCTGCGGGCCTCCCGAAGGGAGATGCCAACGGCGCGCCTTGCGCCGTCGAAGTAGCTGTCGAACTCCGCCCTGGTAACCCCGGTCCGCGTTCCGTGACGGGCCCACACCTCTTCGGCTGATGCGACGTCGATGTCCGCCACCGTGCACGAACCGATCAGTTCCCGTACCGGCGACGACGCGTTAGCCTCGATCCACCGATCGGCTTTGGTCGATCGTCGTCGCGGCTCTGGTAGGTGGTGGGGTGGATGAGGACATCGTTTGGGGGGTGATTCTGCTGGTGGGCGCTGTGGCGGGGCGTGGCGAGCCAGAGCGGTTCGGGGTGGTGGTGATCTGGGGCCGCTGGTGTTCGGGGCGCCGTCAACGCGGTGGGGTCAGACGACGAGCACGATCGAGCGGAGGCGGGTGAGGGCGGTGAGGAATCGTGTCTCCCATGGCCATCGCTCGGGAAGGTGCAGGGTCTGTTTGCGGGCTGAGCGGGTGATCCGTCCTGGGGGGCACAGGTAGCGGCGGCGCAGCGTCGGCGTCTCGATGGTCGGTTCGTCGAGCCCGAAGCGGGCGGCCGGCGGGCCAGGTTGTGGGCGATGACGTTGAGAGCGAGCCAGGCGGCGTTCGCGCCGAACTTGCCAGACGGGAAGTGGTTGAGCCCGACCCCGTATTTGAGGTCGCGGATGGTGTCTTCGATGATGGCGTGGCGGCGGTGGTCGGCTTCGAGGTCGATGGTGTCGCCGACGCGGTCGGTGATGAGCGCGTGATACGACCACTCGACGAACAGGGCGAGCTGAGAACCGGGGGTGGGGCGAACCCGCCGGACGATGAGACGCACGATCGGGGCTTTCTTCCCGAAGGGCTGGTAGGTGGTCTCGGCAACGTCGGCGCCGTCACCGATCCAGTACGGGATTGGTGTCCAGGCGTCGTCGGCGATACGGGCGATCGCTTTGCGGATGGCGGGGTTCAACCTCACCGTGATCGAGTACTTCACCTTCTTCTTGCGGCACGCGGCGGTGACGGCACCGATGTGGAACCCGGAATCGGCTCGCAGGGTGAACGGCCCGGTCGCCCCGGCGTTGCGGACCCGGTTGACGGTCTCGATCACGAAACTGGCCGCTCCTCGTCCGGTATTGGCGTTGCCGCCCCGCAACCGGTGATGCACCACGTCTCCGGTTCCGGCGATGTGCGCGTACAGCGGGTGATAGCCGCGCACCTTGGTGTGGGTGAACTTGGCGCCGCCTTGCTTGGCCAGTCCGTAGGTCTCGTGGATACTCGAGTCGATATCGATCGTGACCGGCTCGGCGCCCGGGCCGGCGCCGGCTGCCCACGCCCGGCGGACCAACTCGGCCGACACCATGTCGAGCCGGCGGGCGTGGCCCCACATGAAGCTGCGCAGGAACGTACCGATAGTGGACGGCGCCAACACGGCATGGCCGAGCACGGCTTGGGAGGCGCCGGCGCGGAGCCAGTCGCAGTCATCGATCGAGTCGCCCCCGGCCAGGACCGAATGGATCACGGTCATGGCCTTGTGGCCGACGTTGGCGAGACCTGCCGCGTCGCCCAGATCGACCATGTCGTCGAACAGGTCACGCAGGCCGAGATGCTCAGCCGTTGTTGCCGGCAGGATCAAACCCGCATCAGCCACCAGATGCCCATCATCGAAGGTCACCTGGATCGGAGATATAACCAGAACTTGTGGATGTGGGTGTTATGTGACCAGCACAACGGTGCGGAGCCGTTCGAGCGCCTTGTGAAACTGCTCTGCCCAGGGCCAGTGGGTGGGGAGGTGCAGCGTGCGTTGGCGGGCGGAACGGGTGATCCGGCCGGGAACGCGGAGGTAGCGGCGGCGGAGGGTGCCGGTCTCGATGATGGCGGGCGTGGTGGTTTCGGGGCTGGCGAGGCCGAGGCGGGCGGTCCAGCGGGCGAGGTTGTGGGCGAGCACGCCAAGGCCGAGCCAGGCGGCGTTGGCGCCGAACCGGCCGGACGGGAAGTGGTTGAGACCGACCCCGTATTTGAGGTCGCGGATGGTGTCTTCGACGACAGCGTGGCGGCGGTGGTCGGCTTCGAGGTCGAGGGTGGGTCCGGTGCGGTCGGTGATGAGGGCGTGGTAGGACCATTCGGTGAACAGGGCGAGTTGCGAGCCTGGGGTGGGCCGTACGCGGCGGACGATGAGCCGCACGATCGGGGCTTTCTTCCCGAACGGTTGGTAGGTGGTTTCGGCGACATCGGCGCCGTCGTCGAGCCAGTACGGGATCGGGGCCCAGGCGTTGTCGTCAATGGCGGCGATGGCCTTGTGGATGGCCGGGTTCAATTTGACGGTGATCGAGTACGTCACCCCCGCTTTGCGGCAGGCGGCGGTGACGGCGCCGATGTAGAACCCGGAGTCGGCGCGCAGGGTGAGTGGCCCGGAGGCGCCGGCGTGGCGGACCCGGTTGACGGTTTCGGTCACGAACCCGTCGGCACCTCGGCCGGTGTTGGCGTTCCCGCCGCGCAGGCGGCAATGCACGACATCGCCGGTGCCGGCGATGTGCGCGTACAGGGGGTGAAAGCCGCGTACCCCTTTGACGTGAGTGAACTTGGCGCCGCCCTGTTTCTGCAGCCCGTAGGTCTCGTGGATACTCGAATCGATGTCGATCGTCACCGGCCCGTCACCGGGGCCGGCGCCGGCGGCCCACGCCCGGCGGAGCATCTCGCCGGCGACCTGGTCGATCTGGCGGGCGTGGCCCCACGTGAAGCTGCGCAGGAACGTGCCGATCGTGGACGGGGCCAGAACGGTGTGGCCTAACGCGGCGGCGGTTGACCCCGAGCGCAGCACATCGCAGTCGTCAATGGAGTCACCCGCGGCGAGCGCCGAATGGATGACCGTCATGGCTTTGTCCCCGACGTGCGCACGACCGGCGGCGTCGCCCAGGTCCACGTGCTCGTCGAACAGGGCCCGCAACCCGAGATGCTGGGCCAGGGTGGCCGGCAGGATCAGACCGGCATCGGCGACCAGGCGCTGGTCGTCGAACATCACGTTCAGGGCATCCAGGGTGTGCGATGATTGCATCGAAAAGGTGTCCTTGCCTCGGGGCCGAATATCAGCTTCAGGAACCGCTATTCTCCCAGGTAAGGACACCTTTTCCGCGGATACGCGGCGCTCAGATCTCGGGTTTCGTCGGTGGATCAGGGCTTAGGCACCCATCTCAAGGTACCCGCAGGATCCTAACCGGGTCTCTTAGGGCAGCGAGCATTGCGGAAGGCACTGCGGCAAGCATGGCAGCGTTGATTGACAAGACTCCGACTCCGGCAACGAGCAATGGGTCAGGGGTAGTTCCTTCTATTACCACGACAGCAGCCAGGCCCACGATGCTTCCGATTAACGCACCTACGGTTGCGGCAACGGCTGACTGAGCAAGCACCAGTACCACGATGTTCGAACGCGTGGCACCCAGTGCCCGGCGCCGTCCATAGTCACGCCGACGAACAGTGACTGAACCGAGTGAAGTCGCGGCAGTTAGAAGAAGACCAGCCCCTAGTGCGCCGGTAATGATCGCGGCGCTCGATGCTCCTGAATCTTGGCTGACTTGTGCACGGATGCTAGCCAGCTGAGAAGAAGACTCGACTCTTACTGATTCGTAACGAACTGGGTCAAGAACTTCCTCGACCGCTTTGCTCAAGGCGTCGACATCGTCCGAGCGGTCCGCAAGGGCGATTATCAGCGTTGGTGCTTGATCAGGCCCGAGAATCACGACCGTATCGTTCAAGAACTCCAGAGGGGCTCTGAACAAGACCGTTGCCACGACGGGCACCGAGTATGTATCTGAGGCGATTGCACCCGCACCATCCATCAGTCCCAGGGCGAGCGCGGCGTCCTTGCCGGCCATGGCCTCTCCGGGTGCGGCTGGGCGCCCTTTGGCGATTGAGTACGACGAGGGTGGGGGAAGTTTGGTCATGTAGCGCGATGCCACGCTCTCGTCTCCACCACGCAAAGGGTTTCGTCCATCGAGGACGGGACCGAGGCCAAATGCCCATCTGGTTGGAGAGAGGCCAGTGATTCGCTGCACCACCGAGGGCGACAGCTTGGCTTTGCCATCGACATCAGTGATGGTCACCTGCCTGGTTCCTGCTTGATCGAGCGTCGCCAACAGGCCCCGTCTCGACGCATTGGTCTGGCCTGCTGTTACGAGTACGCTGAGCACTACTACAGCAACGACGAGACAGCTGATCGCACTCAGCACTCGTTGGGATCGTGCCGTCGAAACCGCTTCTCGTAAGAGGTGAACAGGCAAGTTCATAGATCTATGACCTCGTCGCACCAAGCGATGACCGCATCATCATGACTGGCGATGATCACTGTCTTGGCGTTGTCGGTCTCACCACGAAGAGTTGAAAGCACCGCATCGCGCGAGATCCGATCGAGGTTGCCTGTAGGTTCGTCTGCCAGGTAGATGGGAGGGTCGTTGATCATGGCCCGGCAGAGAGCGATGCGTTGTGCTTGACCTCCAGATATCTCCCCGGGTCGGCGATGAACAGGTACTTCGACTCCCACCCTTTCCAGGAGCCCTATTGCACGTTCGCTTGCGCCGTTGCGGTCACCGCGTGCATAGATCACCGGTTCGATGACGTTGTCGAGCACCGTTCGGCTGAGGTCCAACAGCGCGTCTTGGAACACGAATCCGAAGTAGCCGGCTCGAGCGCGAGAGCGGACATCGTCTGAAGCTCCCGTCAGAGAGGTGCCATCGATAAGAACCCTTCCATCTCGGGGCTCCAGGAGTAGTCCGAGAATGTAGAGCAGGGTCGATTTCCCCCTGCCAGATACGCCCGTGATGCCAGTAATGGTCCCTGGGGCGAAGCTATGGCTGAAGCCGGTCAGGATAGGCGTTTGCTGATAGGAAAATGAGATATCTTCGGCAGCGATCACGTCAGGGCCGTGGCTCCGCAAAGACCCTGATCTTGTCGCCGATCGCTAGGCCCTCGACGACTGCGAGCCCATTGGTTGCCGCTACTACTTTGACTGGGATTCGTTTCCCAGAGCTGGAGATCACGAACTTCGAGCCACCTGGGTCGGTAGCGATGGCCGAGAGGGGTACGGTCGGCCCAGAAGTTGGGGAAACTAATTCGATGCGAGACGGGTAATCAGTGACTCCCGAGCGAGGGACTGATTCACATGAGTCACCACACATCGCTGCCCCTTCAGCGGCCTTCGAGCTCCAGGATGAGCTTTCCATCAGTCTCGGATGCTCTTGAAACCTTGGCCTTCCAAGTGCCCTGCTGCGAGTCGATCGTTACAGTTCGAATCGATGCGGGTCAGGTTGCCTTGGTTCGGGTCAAGTGTGATCCGAAAGGCCGGAGCGCTCGCGAGCGTGGTGGCTAGCGCAGCTCCAGATGCGATCTCAGCTCCCGTGATGGCGGCTTCGTCGAGTCGCATGTAGGCGGGCAGAGACTCCACGTACACGATATCGCCAGCCTCGACAACGCCGGTGGGGGTTAGGCCCAGCCTTTTCTGCCATCGCTTGACGTCGTTGGACAGTCCTGCGTCGAAGGTTGAAGTCTCACGAGACTTGCGAATACCAATAGAGCGCATCAGGCGACTTAGCTGGACAACGTCTTGCGCCTTTGGCATCAAGAGTGAGCGAACGAAACGATGGCACCGAACCCACAGCTAGCGCCACAGGACGGAGGTTGACGGTCATGAGCACATCGCCTGCCTGGAGAGGTTTGGTCAGATCGGCGATAGACGTGATTCGTTCCAGAGCCTGACGCGCGCAGGGTCTGAGTTGGAGGCCACTCCGCTTGGGCAACGAAGGAATGGCTTCGTTCAATCGTGTCGTTTCGTACGACATAGAGAGGTGTCGTTGGCGCAGATGGTGATGGTGTCTCGAGTGCATTGCCAATGGCTGCCACTGCGATCAACGTGACCACCGCGCCGATCAGTGCTCCACCGCACCACGCAAGCCACCCTCGTGATTTCTCAGGTCCACCATCGGTTGGGTGACCGTTGTCAGATGGATTCATCTCATCAGTCATGGTCGCTACTGGCGAGTCATGGATGCTCATGGCGGCTAGCCTCTCCCAATTTCTTATAGTAACTGGGGACATGCGTGGTTGAGCCGTTCCCATTCCACCTTGCCAATATGCCGAGAAACATGCTGATATGGCGACCAGGCCCCTTGGCTGTCAACGAAAGCAGCTTTCGAAGGGGTCTCACCGGGAGGGTACCCTTCTTTCTCGAGACACTTTTGCATGACGAGTTTCTTTTCGTAGTCAGCTTCAAGTGTGGCGTTGGTCTGCGGCGGTGGGTCCTTGAGAATACCAGCGTCCTTCAACTCCTTCTCGCACTGCTCGTTTGAAAGGCGAGCTGACTCGGCTTGTGCATCTCTGTATGTGGACACGACGACGTCCAAGATCGGGTCAAGTTCCGCATCTACACCAGCTTTGCGAAGGCAGTCCATCATGGAAGCATTAGAGTCCTTGGCCGAGGACGCGTTTGATGCGACTGGTTCAGTCGTCTTGGGTCGGCTGCTCTTGTCGTCCGAGTTGGAACATGCGCTGATCATCGAGAGGCCTATGGCCAACACGACGCCGACTCGGCTGACGTGTTGGCCACCTCGACCCCTAAAGATCAGTAGCAAAGCCCACCTGACCAAACAATGTCGTATGACCCGTTGTAGGTGCCGGTCGTCCACTGGCCACTGTTAGCCAGCCAGTAGTAGTGGTTAACCCAATAACTGGTACTGTTGCTGGCAAAATCCTTGTTAATCCCGTTCACCCTGTGGTGGTGGTCCTTCGTTGCATGAACCGACGTTTGGATTCTTGCGCCCCCACAGTCGATGCCTGTACTTTCTCCGGCGTATGCGGCTGCTGGAGCGGCACTCAAGCCGATGACCGTGCCCACTCCTACGCGGCAGTAGAAAGCTTGCGTTTCATTTCCGGTTCCCCCATCCGTCAGCCCCCCCCCGGAGATCCCCCAGAGGTCGGAAAGAGGTGACGCAAAGCCACCCTAATCACAGCTCGATGTTGGTCGCAAGCATTTCTTCTGGCGACAACTACCTCATGGGCTTGGTCGTGTATCTAACCCCCCGAACTGGACTCGACAGGTGCTGCGACACACCGCTCCAGTGCTGTGCTTGTGGCTGGACAAGCGCCTGATCGAGCTGACCGACAATGACTTCGACACCGTCGCCGCCGAGGCCACCACACTCAACGTGTCGGCGTCGACGGTCGACCGGTTCGGGATGCGAACCGCGGCGTTGCGCCAGGTCTGTTTCCAGCAGGGCCTCGTGGACCGGCCCCCTCGCGACCCTCGACCACCGGCCCGGACCGCGGCCGACCACGCTGCCGACATCGCCCAACCCGCGATCCGCCGTGATGTCGTCCGCTACGCGCATCACATCGCTACGACCCTGCGACCCACGACCGGGCAAGGCCGGATCAAGGCGATCATGGTTCTGTGCGACTGGCTTGCCGACGAGCACCCCGACTGGATCAACTCGACCGCAACCACCACATCGAACCGTTCTTGTCCTGGGCCAGAACGCGACCATGGCGGGGAGCGATCGGGGCCGGAAAGACCGTCGGGCTCACCGTGTTCCACCAAGACGTCGTCGATCTACGCGTGTTCTTCGAAGACATCGCCGAATGGGGATGGCCCACCGCACCGCAGCGACGACTCATCTTCCTCGGCGACATCCCCCGCATGCCCGAAGCCATGCCCCGGGCCCTGGCCCCCGATGTCGACCGGAACGTGATGGCCGCAGTCGCCCGGCTCGACGATCGCTTCGCTCGCGTCGGCATCGGTCTGCTCCGAGCGACCGGAATGCGTGTCGGGGAACTGCTGGATCTCGAGCTCGACTGCATCGTGCTCATCCATGAGTCTTCCGGTGTGGGAAGAGTCCGGTGCCCGCTCTTCTCAGGAGCTCTTCTGGGTGCCGACCTTGAGCTCGCGGAAGGGCGTCTTGGAGTCGATGCCCGGATCCTTGGGAAGACCGAGCACGCGCTCGCCCACGATGTTGCGCATGACTTCATCCGAACCGCCGGCGATGCGCATGGCGGGGGTGCCGAGCAACAGGTTGCCCCACGAGTAGGTGCCCCACTCGCCGGTATCGGCGGTGAGCCGCGGTCCGAGGACCTTGGCAACGAAGTTGTTGACCATGACGAGGTTCTTGGTCAAGGCCATCTTGCCGATCGACATCTCCGGCCCGGGCGTCGCCCCGGCCTTCATCTTGTCGGCGGCCCGCTGGTTCGTGTACTTCGCGACCTGGAAGTTGATGTAGATGTTGGCCAGCTCGTTGCGGAAGAGGAGGTCGTCGGCGAGACCGAAGTGGCGCAGCATCTCGATGAGACGTGCGGTGTTGGCAACGCCCATGCCGCCGCCCATGCCGCCGCCGATGGATGCCCGTTCGTTCATGAGGGTGGTGATGGCCACGCCCCAACCCTCGTTCACGTCACCGAGGCGATGATGGTCGGGCACACGCGCGTCGGTGAAGAAGACCTCGTTGAACGCGGCTCCGCCGGTCATCTGGCGAAGCGGACGGACCTCGACGCCCGGAGCCTTCATGTCCACCATGAAGCCGGTGAGGCCCTTGTGCTTGGGAAGATCGGGATTCGTGCGACAGATGATCTCGCCGATGTCGCTGTAGTGCGCGCCGGAGGTCCAGACCTTCTGTCCGTTCAGGACCCACTCGTCACCGTCGCGCTCGGCCTTGCACTGCAGGCTGGCGAGGTCGGACCCGGCTCCGGGCTCGCTGAAGAGCTGGCAGCCGACGAGCTCGCCGCTGTACATCTTCTGCAGATAGAGGTCCTTGGCATGGTCGGTGCCGTGTGCGAGCAGGGTGGGGGCCACCATCCCGAGCCCGATGCCGAAGAAGCCCATGTCGGGCGTCTCGTACTTCGCCTCGAGGGACGCGTAGATGCGGTCGTAGGTCGCGGGCAGCTCCCGGCCGCCGTAGGCCTTGGGTCCGGTGATCCATGCCAGGCCGGCGGCAGCGCGCTTTCCGCGCCAGGCCTTGGCCTTGGCGAGCTCCACCTGCTCCTCGGCGCGATCGACATCCTCGAACAGACCGATGTCGTCCTCGCCCTCGCCCCAGACAACCTTTTGCTCATCGGTGTCGGCCGGCTTGTCCGCGCGAAGCTTGCTGTTCGCCTCGAGAAAGGCCGTGACCTCTTGGGTGAACTGCTCTTCGGTGATGTCGGCCATGGTGCTTCCCCCTCTGGAACGAACGTGTGTGGGGGACACGCTGAGACGCGTCCCCAGGCCGCCGCACGTAAGGACCGGCTGAGGATTCGCCAGCCGGCGTTCGCGCCTACGAACGGGTCACGTGAGAGCGGGTGACGTCGCCGATGGTGGGCGTCCCCAGGAGCGCCATGGCATTTTCGAGCTCCGCACGGATGATGCCGGCGGCATGCCCGACCCCGTCACTTCCGTCGCAGGCAAGCGCGTACAACCAGGGACGGCCGGCGAACACCGCCCGGGCGCCGAGGGCCAGCGCAACGAGCACGTCGGTACCCCGGCGCACACCGCCGTCGACGTAGACCTCGGCTCGGCCCCCGACCGCAGCGACGACCTCCTCGAGCACCTCGGCACCGGGCTGGACACGGTCGAGTTGGCGCCCGCCGTGATTGGAGACCCAGACGCCGGCGACGCCGTGCTCACAGGCGAGCGCCGCGTCCTCACCCGTGTGGATGCCCTTGACGACGAGCGGAAGCGAGGAGAGGCCTGCGAGCCAGTCCAACTCGGCCCAGGTGAACTGCGAGGAGTGCAGGCCGGCGGTGACGAGGGCGACCTCACCTGCGGCTGCATAACGGGCGAAGTTGCCGTAACCCGACGCGTCGGGCTGCGCGAAGCCGCTGCGGATCTCTCGCTCGCGACGGCCGAAGACGGGAAGATCAACCGTCAGGACGATGGCCCTGCACCCGGCCGCCTCGGCCCGCGCAACCATGTCGGCGGTGATCGATCGGTCCCGATGGTCGTAGACCTGGAACCAACGTGGTCCCTCGATGCCGGCCTCGACGAGGTCCTCCACCGGGCGTGTGGCGAGCGAGGACATGGTGTAGACCAACCCGGCGTCCGAGGCGCCCCGAGCCATCGCGACCTCACCCTCGGCATGTGCCAGGCCATGGAGCGCGGTCGGCGCGATGCCGAAGGGCATGGCGACGGGTGTTCCGAGCAGGGTCGTGGTGGTCGTGATGGTAGCCACATCGACCAGAACCCGGGGCCGTAGACGCCAATGTGACCACGCAGAGCGGTTCTCGCCCAAGGTGATCTCGTCGGCTGCACCTCCCGCGTAGTACGCGTACGCGGCGGGCGCGAGGGTCGCCCTGGCAACGTCCTCGAAGTCCGACAGATTGACGATGGTGCTCATCGGGCTACCGTCGAGCACATGTGCCGTCGATCGTTGCCACTTGTCTTTGCCGGTTGGACCGTTTTCGTCTGGGGAAATCGCATCTCCAACATCCTTGACGATGGCCGGAGCTTCAGCGCAACTCGGACGTTGAACCTGGGCTTCGCCGTTGGGGTCATCGTGCTTGCCGGCCTGGTCGTGATCGCCGACCTGCGAGGTGGCAGGCCTTCCTGGCCCCTGCCGGCGTTGGTGACGGCGACGATCGCCGTCTGGGCGGTGCGCGTGCCCTTGATCGTGCTCAACGCCGATCACGGTGTCGGGTTCAAGCTCGTCCATGTGGCGCTCGCCGCCGTGTCGATCGCCCTCGGCGCAAGGGCATGGCGTGAGGTGCGGCCGGCGCACCCGAGCGTGTCGAACGGGGTGACCCGCTGAACGCCAGGCGATGATCGCTGCCGTCCGCAGGGGTGCGTCCAGCGCGCACGTGATCACCGATTGCATTCATGAGGTGAACCTCCCGGTGCACCACAGCAGGCCGGAGTCGCCGAGGATCGAAACGGCCTGAACGTCCTCGGCGTCTACGACGAGATCGGTCCCCCAGCTTCCGTTGCGTTCAAGGAGATCAACGACCCCCAGATCGATGGTCCGACCATCGTCCAGCGTGATTTGGAGTCGGTAGTTGCTTGGATGCACGCCGGTCCGCTTGTTCCTCCATGCCGGGATCGACACGAACAGCCACGACGGTGCCCCGTCGTAGCGCCACGCGCTTCCGACGTTTGCCCCTGCCGGCGTGACCATGGTCGCCTCCGCCAGGGACTCGGTGGTGTCGGCACTCCAACGGCCGATTCCAATGGCGACAAGAAGCACCAGGGCCGCCGCCATCGTCGTCAGGACACGTCGCCGGTAGCGGGGCGCCGGCGCCGAGGGGGTCAGTCGACGCAGCACTCCCGACTCGAAGCCGGCAGGCGGCTCGGCCTCGGCAGCAGCGAGCTGGAGGAGCTCGACGACCTCGGAAAGCTCGGCAACCCTTGTTCGACATGGGCGGCAGGCGCGAAGGTGTTCAAGGCCCATGGCCCGTTCCCGTCCGGTCGCCAGACTGACGGCAAGCTCGGTGGCGAGCGCGTCGTCACCTCCGCACGGATGTCGAGGGTCAACCACGGGTCGCTCCTTTGTTCTCATCGAGGAGCTCGCGTACCACGCAGAAGGGCGGTTCGTATGCGCGTCTTCGCTGTTCCCAGCGGGATCCCATCGATCTCCCCGATCTCGCGGGCGGTACGCCCACCGATCGCTGCCAGCACGAGCGCGCGCCGTTGCTCGAGGGGAAGCTGCGCCAGGATGGCCAGCACCCGCCGGGTGTCGTCTGCTTGTTCGGCGATGTCCTCGGCACGAGGTTCGCTCGACACGAGGAGCAACGAATCCAGGTCGAGGTAGTCGATCGGCCGAGCGCGATTCATGCGCAGCCGGTCGATCGCGACGTTGCGGCTGATCGTCAGGAGCCAGGTCGTCACCGACCCTCGTCGCGGGTCGTAGGTGCCGGCATGCTGCCAGGACCGAACGAAGGCGTCCTGGGCTGCCTCGGAGGCCTGGCTCCTGTCACCGAGAATGCCCAGGGCCAGGCCGAAGACCTTTCGTTGGAATCGGCGCACGAAGACAGTGGCCGCCTCCTGGTCTCCGGCGGCCATTCCGGCCAACAACGCTTCATCGGAGGAGCTCCACACGTCGGTTACTACGGACACCGCGTCACCAGGGATTGGCGCCGTGCGAGAACGCCATCGTTGCTTCACCTCAACAGCAAACTCGTCCGCCGCGGATCGTCCAAGTGTCGGCTGTAGAGCGCTGCGGGCGATTGCCTGCTCGATGGGAGGGCAATCCATCGCGCGCCGCCATCCGTACCTCATCTCGGAACCTTCAAGTGTCAGGGAAAGGAGCGCTCGTGAACCGAGGCAGATGGGTCCGAAACGGATGGGTCCGAAACGGATGGGTTCTGGGGGTGGGGGTGGCCGTCATCATGACCGTGGCTTCATGCGGGTCCGACGACTCGCCGGACGCGGGGGCGACAAAGACCTACGAGAAGGCCGGATCGACGACGACCTCGACCACGATCTCGACCACGGACGGTGCATCCTCTGTGGTGGACGTGACGGTGAAGGTGGCCGAGAACGCCAAGTTCGGCAAGTTCCTCGTGGGGGCAAACGGCCGGACCCTGTATCTGTTCGAGAAGGATCAGGGTGGGGAGAGTGCCTGCACGGGAGGTTGCGCCAAGGTCTGGCCGGCTCTCACGAGCAAGGGGGCTCCTTCCTCCGAATCCGGCGTCGACATGTCCAGGTTGGGGACCTTCAACGGCCAGGTGCCGGACCACGTTGTCTACGACGGTCACCCGCTGTACTTCTACACCGGTGACACCGCCCCCGGTGAGGTCAACGGGGCGTCGGTGCCGATGTGGTACCCGATCGATCCGAACGGCGACGAGATCGACCTGGACTGAACAAGCCTCGAAGAGAACGACGTTGGGGGAACACCATGTTCAGGATTGAGCCGACGTCGGCATAGCAGGCTGAGGGCGGAGCCCCGGCTCAAGGGCATTGCCGCTACTCGCCGGCACGAGCCTCGGCTTCGAGGCTGTCATCTCTTCGAAGCTCCCGGTAGAGATCGCCGAGCACCACCTGGATTGTGCCCGCAGCGGGAATGGCCAACAGGGCGCCGAGGAAGCCGAGGAGCTCCACGCCGACGAGCACGCTGACCATCACCGTCAGCGGGTTGACGTCGACGGTCCTCGACATGATCGTCACCTGAAGCACCTGGTTCTCGAACTGCTGGTAGGCGACGTAGAAGATCAACGCGATGATGCCCGCCGAGGTGCTGTGCAGGAAGGACAATCCAACCGTGGGTATGGCGCCGAGCGTGGCGCCCACCATCGGAATGAGGTCGGCGAACGCGACGAACAGGGCGATCACGCCCGCGTAGGGAACACCCAGGATGAGCAGGAGCAGGTAGGTGGCGGTACCGGCGACGACGCTGATCAACAGGTTGCCGAACATGTAGCCACTGATCGCTCTCGCTGCATCGGCTCCCACGAGTCGCGCACGTTCGCGGTGGCGCGGAGCGACCAGGGCGAGGGTCGCCTCGCTGAGTCGTGGCCCGCGGAGGACCAGGAGGAAGGCGAGCACCACGATCGTGATCGCCGAGAGCACGGTGCTGAAGATGCTTCGCAACACGTCGAGGGCGGGTGCCCCCGCGTTGGTGAGCTCCGACTGGATCTTGTCGCGGTTCTCGGCGATGACGGTGCTCAGGTTGTACCGATCAACCAGCTCACCGATCGTTCCACGACCTTGTTGGGCATCCTCCACAACGGCGGGCAGCGTGTCGAGGAAGGTGTCGATCTGGTCGACCACCGGTCGGACGAAGGTGTAGAGCATGCCGCCCAGAGCCCCGAGCACCACGAGGAACACCAGCAGGGTGGCGGGCGCACGGGGCAGGCGCAGGTGCTTCTGTGCCACGTCGACCGCAGGAGCCAGCACCACAGCGGCAAAGCCTGCGACCAACAGCCACACGATCACCCGGGAGATCTCCCGCAGGATCAGAATCACCAGGAAGGTGGCGCAGACCATGGCGATCGTCGCGGCGATCGTGCGCCAGGGAACGGGGGGACGTGTCGTTGGGCTCGGGTCGACACTCATCGATCCGAGCGTAGTGACCGCCCGGCGAGCGGTCGCGGACATCCTGTTGCCTCACGTCAAATCCTCCGGGAGCGTTGATTCGTTGCCTCACCGAGAATCTCCGGATGGTCGCGCTCGTTGAAGCTGCGGTTGATCGCTCGTGATGGGGCAGTGGTCTTTGTGAGCGCAATGCGTTCGAGGCGGGCGACGAGGGTATCGATCTCGCGTTGAAGCTCACCGGGGTGGAGCTGGTTGAGGGCACGGGTAAGGGCCGCCTTCCTGGCCGGGGCGATTCATGAGGCAACGACCCCG
>CAVURO010000009.1:0-127144 GCA_963743945.1 uncultured Actinomycetes bacterium | reverse complement strand
CGGCATCCCGTGAAGCGCCGCGGCGAAGTCGGAAGCGGGTGAGGTCCCTGAGCCGCTACCGATCTCTGCCCACGCGGCGCTTCGGCCGGCGAGGGCCGGCTCGACTTCGAGCAGCTTGCTCCCTCCACGCCGCCGCTCTTGGAGAGTCGAACGCATGGCGCTGTTTGAGGCCTGCGACGAGAGACCTGCGCACCGAGAAGTCGGAGGTGCCGTCGACGGCCCGGTCAACTGCGGCTGCCGCCTTCCATCCCTCGCCGCGCGCGCCGATGCAGCTGCGCTCCAACGTTGCACTGCCGACGGGAGGCTGCTGTCTGTGATCGCATCGCGCACCAGGCTGTTGCTCGACGTGCTCGCACCCCTGGCACTGCGAAGGGCACCGACAGGCGTGAATGCGACGGGACACGCCGCGCTCACTGCATGGCACCGTTGCGAGTTCCACCAGCCAATCCTTGTCGAGCTGTCGTCGATCGCTACCTTCCGCCACCGCTTCGAGGTAGTCGCCGACCGCCTTGGGCTCCTCCATGAATAGGTCTGAACGATCCTGTAGGACTTCGAGAGCGGCACCGCTGCGATGGCCGCGAAGTGCGCCGAGAGCGAATCGCACCCACGGCCACGCAACTGCGACGCCGTCGTCCTCGACGGCTGTCATGAGGATCGCGAGGGCCTCATCCTCATCGATCCGGGAGTCACCGCCTTTCGTCACGGAGTCGAGGAAGGCGTCCCGCACGACGAACTCTGCCATCGGGCCTTCGGCGAAGTAGGTCTTGTCGCCGTTCACGGAGAGGCCGAGCGAACGAAGGTTGGCGTCATAGACCTGTTCGACGAACCGCGGGTCATCGGTGGACCCAAGGAAGGCCCAGGTGTCGTCCATCCAGCGAACGACACCGAGGCCGAGCCGCACCAGGGCTTCATCCCCAGGACTGAGAAAGGAGTTCGCCATGAGAGCCGATCCTTCGAAGCCGACGGGGACGCCCTCCAACCCGTCGAGACTCCAGCGCCGCAGCGCGAGAGCGATGTACCGCGACGGCCCCTTCCGGAGCTCCCATCCCCACCAGGGCCGGACCGAGATGGTCAAGGGTGATGGACCCGAAGAAGTCGCGAACGTCGAGCACGAGCAGCCCGGCGCAGCGTTGGACTGCCAGGAGCTCAAGCCCACGTTCCTGCCGGCGACGATGGGCTGGCCTATGCGGAGCCAGAGACCACCCGGGCGGCCGTCCTGAAACCTCGGCACTGAACACAATCGAGCGGTCAACCTTGGCAGCGATTGGGGCGACGATTCGCCCAACGAGCACCCTGAGGGTCAGCTCGTCGTACGCGTCAAAGTCCGTCAACCATCGCAGGCCCGGCTTGCCCGATTTCGGCAGGGGCACCAGCTCGATCGGCTGTGGGTACAGCCCCGCTCGTACGTGCTCGGCGACCGCCGACCGGTGAAGGAACCGTTCGCAGCGAAGTCGGCCCAACCGAGTGGGTCCGGCAGATCGCGTGCTGTGGTCGCGAACTTGCGCCCGGCGCCTGCAGTCGCCGCAACTTCGCCACGGGTCGGACGCAGCCCGCCGACCTGTCGTTCAGCGAACATCGGGCTTTCCGAAGCGCACCTCCGATCGAACCAATCAGGATGGCCTGTCGGCTCCAGCCGTTCGCGGATGGTGCTCGGCCTTGGGCCGCACCGGGCGATGATGCGCCGGCTACCTCGATACCCGTGCAGCGGCCTCGACAACGACGCCGACGCCACGAGTCGCCGACGCTCCCGATTCATGGCAGCGCGCCCTGAACGCGGCCCACGTGGGCTTGTCGACGTCGACCCGGGCGAAGACGCGAGCGGTTGTCGCATACGCGTAATCCTGCGGGACACCCCAGTCGGCTGCACTCCTAACGAGCTTGCCGACGTAGTGGCCGATCGTCATGCCCTTCTGCGACGCCATCGCCTTCGCTCGACGCCAGGCGATGGGATCGACGTCGACGTGAATCGGTTGCTTCGCTCGGCGGCCGGCGTCTCGGCGCTTCCAGTGCGTACCGGCGGCTCGCTCCTCCGCCAACGCCAGCCGTTGGGAGACCCGCTCACTGGCGTGCCTGATCAGCATCGCGGTGTGGCTCTTGTCGGCCAACACACGTTCCACCTGACGGACAAGCCTTAGGCCCTCGCGGCGGCTGACGAGGCCCTTCGCGGCTTCCTCGGCCCAGCGCTGCACCGTGCGCCAGTCGACATCGTTCAGCGGTGGTGCAGCGGGAACGTTCAGCAGACGGTGGAGGTGGTTTAGGAGCTCTCGGAGGGTGGCTGCCTCTGCGGCGTGCACTGCCCGCCGACTGCTTCCGCCATTGCCGCAAAGCGGTAATGGCAAGTCTGTGTGCTGTCCTGGGGTCGGGGGCTGCTCGTCAGCGGGTACGCGCGTCGGAGGGGTCGAGTGCCTCGATGGGGTGGGATCAGGAGGCGGGAGCTTGAACGGGAGCGGTATGTCTTTCATGACCTCCCTACAGAGGGTTGCTGATTGCGAAGCGCGACGCGTTTCCGCAGACTCTCTCGTACGCCTCGGAGCCCGGCGCTGACGGCTCCTCCCGCTGAAGCGATCCGCCCGGGAGGTACCGCCATGTCCACGTCCGAATCCGGCATCGAATGCGCCGATGCGCTCAGACAAGCCCGTCAGGCACTGAGGTCCGCTCAGCGGTCCCGTAACGAGGCTGCGGCCCACGTTGCCCGCGCCCGTTCGCTGGGCGCTACCTGGGCCGATGTGGGCGCCGCGCTCGGCGTGACCAGACAGACGGCACACGAGCGGTTCGGCGACAGCGCTCGCCGGCTCGCCCGTCTCAGCGGGCGTGCGGTGACCGATCAGCGCCGCGCTGAGACTCGTGTGGAGACCGGTCAGCGGGACGCTGAGACTCATGCTGAGACCCTCGGCGCACTATCCGGTGATGCACGAGACGACGACGAAGACGAACCGATGCCGGCGACACGTCCCGACGGTGCCGCTGCGCGTGGCGGTGCCGACCGATCCGCCTCGACTGAGCGTTGGCGCCGCCGGCGTTCTGCTGGAGATGCTCCGGGTGGCCCGGCCGGCGAGCCAGGATCAGGAGGCCCCGCCGGACGCAGCGTGAGGAGGTCGGCATGATCCCGTTCGCCTTCTACGGCCGGGTCAGCACCGAGGACCAGCAGGACCCCGAGTCGTCCAGGCAGTGGCAGCTCCACCGCAGCCTCGCCCTCATCGAGCCGGCCGGCGGTGAGGTCGTCGAGGAGTTCTTCGACATCGGGCAGAGCCGGTCGTTGCCGTGGAAGCGTCGGCCCGAGGCGGCTCGGCTCCTCGCCGCGATCGCGCGACCCGACCGTGGCTTCGACGGCCGTCGTCATCGGCGAGCCGCAGCGGGCGTTCTACGGCAACCAGTTCGGGCTCACGTTCCCGGTGTTCACGCACTACGGCGTCGCAGCTGTGGGTGCCCGAGGTCGGCGGCGCCGTCGACCCGGGCTCCGAGGCGCACGACCTGGTGATGATGCTCTTCGGCGGGATGTCGAAGGGCGAGCGGATGCGCATCAAGACCCGCGTCCGCACGGCGATGAGCGCCCAGGCGGCGATCGAGGGCCGGTTCCTCGGTGGACGGCCGCCGTACGGCTACCGGCTCGCCGATGCCGGCCCGCACCCGAACCCGGAGAAGGCCGGGGACGGGAAGCGGCTCCATCGGCTCGAGCCGGACCCGATGACGGCGCCGGTCGTCCAGCGGATCTTCGACGAGTACCTCAGCGGGCGGGGCTGCTACCCGATCGCCGAGCGGCTGACCGCCGACGGCATCACCTCGCCGAGCGGCGCCGACCGAGCACGCAACCCGCACCGTCATGGCCTGGCGTGGGGAAAGTCGGCTGTCCGAGCGATCCTGCGGAACCCTCGCTACACGGGCTACGAGGTCTGGACGAAGCAGCGCAAGGACGAGGTGCTGCTCGACGTCGACGACGTCGCGCCGGCCACCAGACGGTGATGCGGTGGAACGGCGAGGAGCTCTGGATGTGGTCCGCGGAGCCCGCCCACGAAGCGATCATCCCGAGGAGACCTTCGACGCCGCCCGGGCCCGCATGGCGTCACGCAGCGGCGGTCGAGGCCCTCGCACGGCGCCGAAGCGCAACCGCACTACGTGCTCCGCGGCCGGCTCTCGTGCGCGTTGTGCCAGCGCAACCTCCAGGGGGCGGTGTCGAACGGCCGGACCTGGTACCGCTGCAAGTTCGGTGTCGAGTACGCCGCTGCCGCGCTCCAACACCCGAAGTCGGTCAACCTCCGCGAGGACCAGCTCCTCCCCGCACCTCGACGAGTGGCTGGCGACGATCTTCGACGAGGAGCACCTCGACGAGACCTGCGAGGCGCTCGCGTCAGCGGCACGAGATCGAGGCCGTTGTGCGACACCTCTGCAGACGAGGCGACTCGCCGACTGCGACACGAAGCTCGCTCGCTACCGAGCAGCCCTCGACGACGGCACCGATGTCGCCGTCGTCGCCGGCTGGATCAAGGAGGTGACCGCCGATCGCAATACGGCCGCAGCCCGCATCGCTGCTGTGAAGCGGTCGACAGCCGCAGCGGTTACCGCCGCGGAGATCCGCACCGAACTCGACCGCTCGGCGGATTGCTCCCGCTGCTCCAGGTGAGCGACCCGAAGCTGAAGGCACGGTTCTACGAGGAGGTCGGCCTGTCCGGCGTCTACGACCCCAACCAACGTGGTCGACGTCGAGGCCTCGTGTGGTCAGATCGTGTCGGAGGGGGGACTTGAACCCCCACGTCCTTTCGGACACTAGCCCCTCAAGCTAGCGCGTCTGCCTATTCCGCCACTCCGACGTGGTTACCGGCAACGCCGGTGAGGCTGGTCACTCTAGCGCGCCAGGCCGATGACGCCCTAGCTAGTCCTGCAGGCGCAACGCCAACAGAATCGTGCTGAACGAGAAGACGATCGCCACCACAACGGTGATGCGATCGAGGTTGCGCTCCATGACCGTCGAGCCCGCCGCAGCGCTGCCCACGCCACCACCCAACATGTCCGAGAGACCACCGCCGCGGCCGCTGTGCAGGAGCACCAGCAACAACAACAGCAGCGACACGATCACATGGACCACAACGATGGCGACGGTCAACACGGGAAACGCTCCTTCAGGCCCATGGGCGCATCTTCGAACAGCCATTGTACGTTAACAGGACACATCGCAACGACGCCGCGCGCCCTCGATCACCGGTGTCCAAACCGCGTGGGAACGGCCTGGTCACACCGACTGGTACTGCACGAGACGGGCGAACTCATCCGCGTCGAGCGACGCCCCGCCGACGAGCGCCCCGTCGATGTCGGCCTCGGCCATGAGCTCCACGATGTTGCTCGGCTTGACCGAGCCCCCGTACTGCACCCGCAGGCCCTCGCCCGCCGCGGCGCCGAAGCTCGAAGCGACCGTGGCCCGGATCGCCGCGCACACCGCCTGCGCGTCGGCGGCCGATGCGTTGCGACCCGTCCCGATGGCCCAGATCGGCTCGTACGCGATCACCAACCCCGCCACCTGCTCGGCGGAGACCTTGGCCAATCCGGCCGCCACCTGCGCCCGTACCCGCTCCTCGGTGGTCCCGGCCTCACGCTCCTCGAGCGACTCGCCCACGCACAGGATGGGCGTCATGCCGTTCGTCAGGATGGCACGCACCTTTGCGTTGACCATCTCGTCGGTCTCGGCGAACAACGTGCGACGCTCGGAGTGGCCCGCGATCACATACGACACGTTGAGCTTGGCCAACATGGCCGGACTGACCTCACCGGTGAAGGCGCCCTTCTCCTCCCAATGGCAGTGCTGGGCGCCCAGGGCGATGGGGATCTTGTCGGCCTCCAACACCGTCTGGACCGAACGCAGATCGGTGAACGGCGGGTGCACCGACACGTCGACCATCCGATAGTCGTCCTTCGACAGACGATAGGACAGCTTCTGCACCATCTGGATGGCGTCGAAGTGATTGTGGTGCATCTTCCAGTTGCCACTGATGAGCGGCATGCGACCCTTGGGTGCCATGGACTGTCCCTCTCCCTTGAAATCCTACGTTGAGACCGGTCCGGGAGCCTGGCGCAGAGCGGCCAGGCCGGGGAGATCGCCTTTTTCCAACAGCTCCAACGATGCGCCGCCACCGGTCGAGACGTGATCGACCTCGCCCGCCAGGCCGAACTCGGCGATGGCTGCGGCGCTGTCACCGCCCCCCACCACCGTGAAGCCCGGCGAGTCGGCGACGGCCTGGGCAACCGCTCGGGTGCCCGCGGCGAACCGGGGATCCTCGAACACGCCCATGGGTCCGTTCCACAACACGGAGCGAGCCTCGAGCACGACATCGGAAAATGCAGCCGCCGTGCCCGGGCCGATGTCGAGGCCCTTCCACCCGTCGGGCACCGACCCTCCGAGCTGGCGAACCTCTCCCCCCGCCCCGGGGTCACCGATGACACCCTCGGGCGCCAGGGCGACCACGTCATGAGGAACCTGGATGCGCTCGCCGTACTCGGCCAGCAACGCGCTGCACCGCTCGACCTGGTCGGGCTCGAAGAGCGAGCCACCGATCGGGTGTCCCTGCGCGGCAAGGAACGTGAAGCACATGCCCCCACCGATCAGGACGGTGTCGGCCACCTCGAGCAGCGCCTCGATGACACCGAGCTTGTCGCTCACCTTGGCCCCACCGAGGATGGCGACGAACGGCCTGGCCGGGTTATCTCGCAGCCCGGTGAGGATCTCGACCTCGCGCGAGAGCAGCCGTCCCGCAGCACTCGGCAGGGTCTTCGGTGGTCCCACGACCGAGGCATGGGCTCGATGGACCGCCCCGAACGCATCGTTCACGTACGCGTCCTGGCCGGCGACGAGCTTGGCCACGAAGGCCGGATCGTTCGCCGTCTCGCCCGGATCGAAGCGCAGGTTCTCCAACAACGTGACGTCCGGTGCGAGCTCGGCGAGGCGTGCCCGCACCGGGTCGAGCGAGTACCTGGGATCCGGAGCGCCCTTGGGCCGTCCGAGATGGGTGCACGCCGTGACGATCGCTCCGTGATCCTGCAACCAGGTGATGGTCGGCATCGCCGCACGGATGCGCAGGTCATCGGTGATCCGCCCGTCCCTGATGGGAACGTTGAAGTCGGCACGCAGCAGCACCCGCCTGCCGGTGAGCGGCAGCAGGTCCTCGAGCTGGGGAAGCTTCACGGACGAGCGTTTACTTGTTGGCTGCGCCGACGATGAGGGCGAGATCGACCAGGCGGTTGGAGTAGCCCCATTCGTTGTCGTACCAGCCGAGCACCTTGACCATGTTGCCCATGGCCATGGTCAGCTTCGCATCGAAGGTGCACGAGGCGGGCGAGCCGACGATGTCCGAGGACACGATGGGATCCTCGGTGTAGACGAGCACCTTGGACAGCGGGCCCGAGCCCGCAGCGGCCTTGAAGGCCTCGTTGATCTCCTCGACGGTGACCTCACGACCGAGCAGACCGGTGAAGTCGGTGATCGAGCCGTCCTGCACCGGCACCCGCAGGGCGGTTCCGTCGAGGCGACCCTTCATCGAGGCGAGCACGAGGCTGGTCGCTCGCGCGGCGCCCGTCGAGCTGGGCACGATGTTCGCGGCAGCGGCCCGTCCGCGACGGAGGTCCGAATGGGCCAGGTCGAGCAGGTTCTGGTCGTTGGTGTAGGCGTGGACCGTGGTCATGAGGCCCTTCTCGACACCGAAGGCGTCGTCGAGCACCTTGATCATGGGCACGAAGCAGTTCGTGGTGCACGAGGCGTTCGAGACGATCTTCTGGCTCGCATCGAACGTGTCGTCGTTGACACCGATCACGAAGGTGGCGTCAACGTTGGTGGCGGGCGCCGAGATGATGACCCGGGGAGCGCCGCCCTCGATGTGCGCGGCGGCCTTCTCGCCGTCGGTGAAGATGCCGGTCGACTCGATGACGACATCGACACCGAGATCGCCCCACGGCAGCGCCTTGGGGTCACGCTCGGCGAAGACCCGGAACGACTTGCCCCCCACGCTGATGGAGTCGTCGGTCGAGGTGACGTCCTCGCCGAGGCGACCGTGGGTCGAGTCGTACTTCAACAGGTGGGCGTTGGTCGCCGGTGAGGTGAGGTCATTGACCGCCACCAGCTCGACATCGGCGCCGCTTGCCTTGGCCGCCCGGTAGAAGTTGCGGCCGATGCGGCCGAAGCCGTTGATGCCCACGCGTACGGTCATGAGTCCCTCACAGGTCGGTATCGGGCGGCCGGTCCGCCCATGAGCTCAGAGCCTATCCGACAGCTCGGCGAGGGCTTTCGCCAGCAGCATCGGGTCGTGCGCGAGCCCGTTCGGACGGGCCAGATCGCGCTCCACCACCCGACCTGCGGGGACGCCGAGCGCCATGGATCGTGGGTCGCACAACACGATGTCGACGACCACGCCATGGGCGTTGAGCGCCTCGACATGGGCGGCGACGTCGAAGCCGGACGTCTCGGGAACCTGCGGCAGGAGGTTGCACACGTAGACCCGCTGCGCCGAGGTGGCCGCCAGCGCCGCCTTGACGTCGGGGACGATCGCGGCTGCCAACACGCTGGTGAACAACGACCCGGGCCCGATCACGATCTGGTCGGCGCCGGCCAGGGCCTCGGGCACCTCCTTTGGCGTCAGCGCATCGGCGGGCACCAGCGAGACCGTCGCGATGTGGTCGGACTGGGCCACCTTGACCTGGCCTTCGATCTCCCGACCGCTCACCTCGGCCTTGAGCACCACGGGCGTGATCGTCGCAGGAAGGACACGACCGACCGCCCCGATCAAGCGTCCGACCTCGTGCAGGGCCACGGTGAAGTCGCCCGTCGCCCCGGTCAGTCCGGCGATCATCAGGTTCCCGAGTGGATGACCGCTGAGCTGGCCCGCGTCGAAGCGGTGCTCGAGTGCGTGGGTCCAGATCGAATCGGCGTCGCCGAGCGCCACCAGGCACTTGCGAAGATCACCCGGAGCCGGGATGCCGAGCTCGTCACGCAGTCGTCCGCTCGATCCGCCGTCATCGGCGACCGACACCACCGCGGTGATCTCGGAGGCATAGGTGCGGATGGCCCGAAGCGACGCGGCCAACCCGTGCCCGCCGCCGAGGGCGACGACTCGTGGGCCCTTCGGATTCGTCACTTGTTCACGTCGCGGTGCTGGACACGAGTGTCGAAGCCGCGGCGGCGCAGGTTGATCGCGACCTCCTCGGCCATCACCACCGAACGATGACGCCCACCGGTGCATCCCATGGCGATGGTGAGGTAGGACTTGCCCTCCTTCACGTAGGCGGGCATCAACAGATCGAGCAGGTGGTCCAGACGATCGAGGAAGGAGCTCGCCTCGCTCTGGCCCAACACGTAGGCACGGACATCGGCATCGAGGCCGGTGTGGGCTCGCAGCTCCTCGACCCAGTGGGGGTTCGGCAGGAAGCGGCAGTCGAGCACCAGGTCGACGTCGATGGGCAGGCCGTGCTTGTAGCCGAACGACATGACCGTGGTCGCCATGCCCGCCCCTTGGGACTCCTCGCCGAAGAGCTCCACCAGACGATCACGCAACTCGTGCACGTTGAACGTGCCCGTGTCCACCACGACGTCGGCCTCGGCCTTGACCGGTTCGAGCACCTCACGCTCTCGTGCGATGGTCGCCGCGACCCCCGCACCGTCGGCCAACGGGTGCCTGCGACGAGTGTCCTCGTAGCGGCGGATCAACACCTCGTCGGCGGCCTCGAGGAACAGGACCCGAACCCGATCGGCCGTCGCCCGCAGGGTGGCGAGCCCCTCGGTCACCTCGTCGATCTCGGCCTTGGAGCCGACCACCAGGGCAACCCGATCGATTCGTGAGCCGGGCGTCTGCACGAGCTCGGCAACCTTGTCGATCAGCGCCGGCGGCAGGTTGTCGATGACGAACCAGCCGAGGTCCTCCAACACGTTGGCCGCCTGGCTGCGCCCCGCACCCGAGAGCCCCGCGATGACGACGAACTCACTCATCGGCCGGCCTTCGAACGTCGAGACGACCCGCCCCGCCGGACCGACGTGGAATGTGTCATGACATGAAGCCTACGGGCCGGACGGTCGGCCCGTTTGTTTCTCGGCGGCGAGGAAAAGGAGGCGGGGAATGGTGGCGGCGTCGGCGTACTCCTGGGCACGGGCCAGGAAGCCCGGCGGCGGGGTGGGCTCGACCATGCGGCGGATCACCAGGCCGGCAGCGGCCATGGCGTTGACGTAACGCGACAGCGGCCGGTGGATGAAGGGGATGAACACATCCTTCTCGACCTCCTCGATGGTGTGGTCCTCGACCAGGTAGGGCCCGATGCGCCAGTACTGCTCGGGCGGCTCGAGGGTCTGGTCGTCGATCCATCCGCTGTTGGGAGCCTGCAACAGCGGGTGGTTGAGGAAGAAGAGGAACCGACCACCGGGCCGCAACACCCGCCCCACCTCGGCCAAAGCGGCGTCGACCTCCTCGATGTGCTCGAAGACCAGACAGGCCACGACCGCATCGAATCGCGCATCGGCGAAGGGCAGCGCCGCTGCGCCCGAACGGATGTAGAGCGGACCACCGCCGCGCTCGAGCGCGACCGCGACCTGAGCCCAGGTCGGGTCGACCCCCACCACCCGGGTCGCTCCCAGACGTGAGGCGAGTCGGGCCACCTGACCCTCGCCGGTGCCGACATCGAGGACGTCGTCGACCCCCTCGAGGTGCTCGGCCGCCAGTGGCAGGATCTGCTCCTCGTACTCCGGGTCGACCCCATCGGTGAAGCCGTCCTGCCACCACTTGGCATGCGACTCCCACAGGTCATCGGGACGGTCGGAAGGGTCGGGCCGGTCGGAAGGGTCGACAGGGTCGGGACGGTCGCTCACCCCCCAAGCGAACCATGGGCCGCGAGTGCAGGCTCAATCGAGACCGTTTCCCTCAGCTGGTCTCGCCGGCCCGCCCGCCGTCACGATTGACCTTCTGCCAGACGGCATCGGCCACGGGGTTCGGCAGCCAGGTCAGCGCGCGGAGCTGATCGAGTGAGGCCCCCTTGACGCCGGCGATGCCGCCGAGCTCCTTGCGGAGGCGCTTGGCGCGGGCGGGGCCGAGTCCGGCGATGCCGTCGAGCACGCTCGTGGTCATGCGCTTGGCGCGGAGTTGGCGGTGATAGGCGATGGCGAAACGGTGCGCCTCGTCCCGGGCACGCTGCAACAGGTAGAGCGCCTCGGAGTCACGAGGGATCACGACCGGGTCGGCCCGTCCGGGCAGGTAGACCTCCTCGAACCGCTTGGCGAGCGACGCCACCGGAATCTCCTCGTCGAGGCCCAGGTCCTCGAGCACCTCGACCGCCACCGCCAGCTGACCCTTGCCGCCGTCGACCAGCAGCAGTTGCGGGGGATACGAAAAACGCCCGGATCGTTCGCTGACGGGAAGGTCGCGCTCGGCAAGGTAGGCGTTGAGCCGTCGGGTGAGCACCTCGCGCATCGCGGCGAAGTCGTCGTTGCCCGGCACGTCGCGCACCTTGAACCGCCGGTACTGGCGGGGATTGGCCAGACCGTCCTCGATCACGACCATCGACCCGACGTAGTCGGTGCCCTGGATGTGGCTCATGTCGTAGCACTCGATGCGCAACGGCGCCTCCGGGAGCTCGAGCGCCTCCTGCAGGCTCTGCAGCGCCCGGGCACGGCTGTTGTGATCGGCCGCCCGCCGCAGGCGATGCCTGGCGAACTCCTCCTCGGCGTTGCGCACCACCGTCTCGTGGAGCGCCCGCTTGTCGCCTCGCCGGGGCACCCGTACGGCCACCTTCGTGCCCCGCAGCAGGCTCAACCACTCGCCGTACAGGGCGGGCTCGACCGGCTCCTCGGGCACCAGGACCAGTGGCGGGATCTCGGACGTGTCGCTCTCGTAGAGGCCTTCGAGGATGCGGCCGATGAGCTCGGGCCCGGTGAGATCCTCGACCTTGTCGAGAACGAAGCCCTTGCGGCCCATCACCTGACCCCGACGCACGAAGAAGACCTGCACGGCGGCCTCGAGCTCGTCCTCGGCGAGGCCCACCACGTCGAAGTCCTCGTCGCGGTCACCCACCATCTGCTGGCGGGCGATCACCTTGTTCACGCTCGCCAATCGGTCACGCAGACGAGCCGCTCGCTCGAACTCGAGCACCCCCGCCGCCTCGTTCATGGCGGCCTCGAGACTCCCGACCACCTCGTCGGTGTCGCCGTCGAGAAAGCGGCACAGGTCCTCGACGAGGCGCTCGTAGTCCTCCGGGCTCACCTCGGCGACGCAGGGGCCGGCGCACTTCTCGATGTGGAACAAGAGACAGGGCCGTCCGAGACGTTGATGGCGCCCGAGCTTGGCGTCCGAGCAGGTGCGGATCGGGAACGTCCGCAGCAACAGATCAAGGGTCTCGCGGATCGCGTAGGCCTGGCCGTAGGGACCGAAGTAGCGGGTTCCCGGGTGCTTGGCCCCGCGCATCACCCGGGCCCGGGGCCACTCGTCCGACATCGTGATCGCAAGGTACGGGTAGCTCTTGTCGTCTCGCAGGCGAACGTTGAATCGAGGTCGGTTGGCCTTGATGAGGCTGTTCTCCAACAGCAGCGCCTCGACCTCGTTGCGCACCTCGATCCACTCCAGGCTCTCGGCCGTGGCGACCATCTGGGCGGTGCGCGGGGCAAGCGAGTACGGGTCGCCGAAGTAGCTGCTCAACCGCTGCCGCAGGGACGAGGCCTTGCCCACATAGATGATCTGACCCTGGGCGTCCTTGAACTGGTAGGAGCCCGGTGCGTCGGGGATGGTGCCGGCGGGCGGTCGTTTCACCCCCCAAGCCTGCCCCAACGGGCACGGGATCGGACAACAGGCCTATGCTGGAGGGTGACTCGCCGTCCTGGTATTGCGGCGACATATCCGTCTCGTGACCGACATCCCCGTGCAGGGCGACCAGGCTGTCCACACCGGTCATCAGCGAGACGCTCTCCCCCTGGGAGGACACAACATGCTGCGGCTCCAATCCGCTCTACCCCGGCACTACCTCGACGCCGCCCCCGAGGAGCTGTCCGAACGCATCGCCGCCGCCAAGGCCACCCTCGGCGAGCGCCTCTTCGTGCTGGGCCACCACTACCAGCGTGACGAGGTCATGGCGTGGGCCGATGCCCGAGGCGACTCCTTTCGCCTGTCCAGCCTTGCTGCGGAGAACTCCCTCGCCGAGTACATCGTGTTCTGTGGCGTGCACTTCATGGCCGAATCGGCCGACATCCTCACCGCCGAGCACCAGCAGGTCATCCTTCCGGACCTGAACGCGGGGTGCTCGATGGCCGACATGGCCGACATCGACTCGGTCGAGGAGGCATGGGAGGCCCTGGAGCGGGTCGTCGACGTCTCACGCCTCGTCCCCGTCACCTACATGAACTCCTCGGCCGCCCTCAAGGCCTTCGTCGGTCGCCAGGGTGGCGCCGTGTGCACCTCGACCAATGCGCGAGGTGTGCTGGAGTGGGCGCTGGCGAAGGGCGACAAGGTGCTCTTCTTCCCCGACCAGCACCTGGGTCGCAACACCGGCCTGGCGATGGGTTACGGCCATGACGACATGGCGCTGTGGAACCCTCATCTCGACCTCGGCGGACTCGCCGAGGCAACGTGCAAGGAGGCCACCCTCCTGTTGTGGAAGGGCCACTGCTCGGTCCATCAGCGATTCACGCCCGATCAGATCGCGGCCTTTCGGGCCGAGCACCCCACCGGCATCGTGATCGCGCATCCCGAGACCTCCTACGAGGTGTGCGACGCCGCCGATCAGGTCGGCTCGACCGATTTCATCATCAAGGCGGTCGAGGCCGCCCCTGCAGGCACGACGTTGGCGATCGCCACCGAGATCCACCTCGTGCAGCGTCTGGCCAACGAGAACCCCGACAAGACCGTGCTCTCCCTCGACCCGATCGTGTGCCCGTGTTCGACCATGTTCCGCATCGACGCCCCCCACCTCGCCTGGGTGCTCGAGAACCTGGTCGAGGGCAACGTCGTGAACCGGATCAGCGTCGAGCCCGACACGGCGCAATGGGCCCGCGTCGCCCTCGAACGGATGCTCGCGATCACCTGATCGGATGGAACGTGGTGACTAGAAGACGCTTGTCCCACCAGGGCCCACGAGTAGGCCCACGACGACGAGCAGCAGGCCATAGACCACTTGGCCCCGCAGAAGCGAGGACAAGCCCGCTACAACAAATACCACTGCCAGAATCCAAAGCAACAAGGTCATCTTTGATCCCAGACACCCTTCGTCCAAGCGTAGGAGAAACGAACCGTCGTATTGCCGCCTCGCGATGAAGCGATCGTGGTGAAGATCAGCTGCCCGACAACTTCTTCTTCGCGTCGTCGATTGCGTCGTCAACCCTGTCCTTGACACGGCTCACGGCTTCCTTCAGCTTTCCGGCGGCTTCGTCAGCCTTGCCGTCCTTCTTCAACTTCTCATTGTCCGTAAGATCGGCTGCTGCTTGCTTGATCTTGCCCTTGGCCTGATCGAGATCCTTGTCCATGAACTTCTCCTTCCAAGGTTTCGAGTACGTCCCATCGGTGCCCTTAACGGGCCCGCGCACCACGATGATGTATCACTGGATGTCGAGCTTCTACATGGATTGCCGAACAATCTATCGCTGCAATGCGGATGACTCAACCCCCCGGTCGCGCGTGGCTTCAGGAACACGTCACCTCACGTGTCCTGTTTTCAGGAGAGGCGCCAGGAACTTGCCGGTGTAGCCGGCCTTGGTCTTGGCGACCACCTCGGGGGTGCCCTCGACGACGATCGAGCCGCCCCCGTTGCCGCCCTCGGGCCCGAGGTCGATGATCCAGTCCGCGGCCTTCACCACATCGAGGTTGTGCTCGATGACCAGCACGGTGTTGCCCTGATCGACGAGGCGACCGAGCACGGTGAGCAGCTTGCGGATGTCCTCGAAGTGCAGTCCCGTCGTGGGTTCGTCGAGGATGTAGATGGTTCGCCCGGTGGAACGCTTGGCCAGTTCGCCTGCCAGCTTCACCCGCTGTGCCTCGCCCCCCGACAGCGTGGTGGCCGCCTGACCGATGCGGACGTAGCCGAGGCCGACGTCGCAGAGGGTCTGCAGGTGTCGGGCGATGGAGGGCTGGTTGGCGAAGAACGCCGCGGCCTCCTCGCACGACAGGTTCAACACCTCGGCGATGTTCTTGCCCTTGAAGAGGATGTCGAGCGTGTCGCGGTTGTAGCGGGCGCCCCTGCAGACCTCGCAGGGCACGTAGACATCGGGCAGGAAGTGCATCTCGATCTTGATGGTGCCGTCTCCCGCACACGTCTCGCAGCGTCCACCCTTGACGTTGAACGAGAATCGACCGGGCAGGTAGCCCCGAACCTTGGCCTCGGTGGTCTGTGCGAAGAGCTTGCGGACGTTGTCGAAGACGCCGGTGTAGGTGGCCGGATTCGATCGGGGCGTGCGTCCGATGGGTGACTGGTCGATGGCGATGACCTTGTCGAGATGCTCGATCCCCTCGATCGAGCCGTGCCGCCCGGGCGCCATCTTCGATCGGTAGATGCGCTGCATCAGCGCCCGCAACAGGATGTCGTTGACCAGCGTGGACTTGCCCGACCCCGAGACGCCGGTGACCGCCACGAAACAGCCCAGCGGGATGTCGACGTCGACGCCGCGAAGGTTGTTCTCCGCCGCGCCGCGCACCACCAGCCACTGGTCCCCCGGCGAACGACGGACCTCGGGAACGGGGATGACGTTCTTCCCACTCAGATACCGACCGGTCAGCGACCGCTCCTCGCTGAGCAGGCCGGCCACGGGCCCTGCGTAGACCACCTCGCCGCCGTGCTCGCCGGCGCCCGGACCGATGTCGACGACGTAGTCGGCCACCTTGATGGTGTCCTCGTCGTGCTCCACCACGATCACGGTGTTGCCGAGATCCCGGAGGCGAACCAGCGTCTCGATCAGGCGATGGTTGTCACGCTGGTGAAGGCCGATCGACGGCTCGTCCAGCACGTACAGCACCCCGACCAGTGCCGAGCCGATCTGGGAGGCCAGCCTGATTCGCTGCGCCTCACCGCCGGCCAGGGTGCCCGCTGCACGATGCAGGCTCAGGTAGCCGAGGCCCACGTCGAGCAGGAACCCGACACGGGCGTTGACCTCCTTGACGACTCGTTGGGCGATGAGCTTCTCGCGCTCGCTCAGCTCGAGATCGCCGAGCACCTTGGCCGCGTCCGCGATCGACAGCGAGCACAGCTCGTAGATGTTGCGCCCGCCGATGGTCACCGCCAGGGTCTCGGGCTTCAGGCGTGCCCCGTGACAGGCCTGACAGGGCACCTCTCGCATGTAGGACTCGATGTACTCACGTTGGCGGTCGGACTCGGCCTCGGCGTGACGCCGCTTCAGGTAGGAAACCACCCCCTCGAAGTTGGTGGCGTAGGTGCGGGTCTTGCCGTAGCGGTTGCGAACCGTGACGGCGACCTTCTTGCCCTCCACCCCCTGCAGGAGGACCTTCTGATGCGCCTTCTTGAGCTTCACCCAGGGCGTGTGGACGTCGAAGCCGTTCTCCGCCGCCACGGCCTCGAGCTGACGGTCGAAGAAGTGGTTGCGCCACCCGGCCAGCGGCGCCAGAGCGCCCTCCGCGAGGGTGAGGTCGGGGTTGGGCACGACCAGCTCGGGGTCGACCTCGAAACGTGTGCCGAGCCCGTCGCAATGGGGACACGCGCCGTAGGGCGAGTTGAACGAGAAGTTCCGCGGCGCCAACTCGTCGAAGCTCAGTCCGCACGACGCGCAGGCCAGGTGCTCGCTGAACGTCAGCGTCTCCTCCTCCTCGTCGGGGTCGGTCCCGCGCCCGTCGCCGTCACGGCTGACCATCTGGATCTCGGCCACCCCCTCCGCCAGGCGAAGAGCCGTCTCGAGCGAGTCGGTGAGTCGGCGCTCGATGCCGTCACGCTTGACCAGGCGATCGACCACGACCTCGATGGTGTGGGTCTCGTAGCGCTCCAGGCGTATCGCCTCGGACAGCTCGATGATCTCGCCGTCGATGCGAGCCCGGGCGAAGCCCTGCTGCGCGAGGTCGTGCAGCATCGTCTCGTAGTCACCCTTTCGCCCTCGCACGACGGGCGCCAACACCTGGAAGCGCGCGCCCTCGGGCAGCTCAAGGATGCGATCGACGATCTGTTGGGGCGTCTGACGATCGACCACCTGATGACAGGTGGGGCAGTGCGGCACGCCGATGCGGGCGTAGAGCAGGCGCAGGTAGTCGTAGACCTCGGTGATGGTGCCCACGGTCGATCGAGGGTTGCGCGACGCCGCCTTCTGGTCGATCGAGATGGCCGGCGACAAGCCCTCGATGAAGTCGACGTCGGGCTTGTCCATCTGGCCCAGGAACTGACGGGCGTAGGACGACAGCGACTCGACGTAACGCCGCCGGCCCTCGGCATAGATGGTGTCGAACGCCAGCGACGACTTCCCCGAGCCGGACAGTCCAGTGAAGACGATCAGACGATCGCGGGGCAGGTCCAACGACACATCGCGAAGGTTGTGCTCCCTCGCCCCACGGATCACCAGCTTGTCGGCCATCTCGCCATGCTAATGGCGGGGTGCGACGGGCCGGTCAGGTACCGCCCACGCCCTGCGCCGAGGCGTGCCGATGAGCATCGAGCTCGGCGATCTCGTCCCGCAGGGCGGCGGCGTCCTCGAAGCGCAGCTCTGCCGAGGCCTCGTGCATCTCGTCGCGCAGCTGTTGGATGATCGCGCCCAGCTCGGTGGGCCCGAGCTGCTCGATCATCACCTGGTCATCGCCTTGGCCGACGCCCGATCGGGCACGTCCGCCCCGGCCCCTTCCCCGGCCTCCCGCGGGAACCGCTCCCCCCGGACGAAGCTGTTCGAGGATGTCGTTGACGGCCTTGCGGATGGTCTGGGGGTTGATGCCGTTCGCCGTGTTGTAGGCCTCCTGGCGCGCACGGCGCCGAGCGGTCTCCGAGATGGCCCGTTTCATCGACTCGGTCATCTGGTCCGCGTACATGATGACCTGACCATCCACGTTGCGTGCCGCTCGTCCGATGGTCTGCACCAGCGAGGTCTCACTTCGCAGGAAGCCCTCCTTGTCGGCGTCGAGGATCGCCACCAGAGAGACCTCGGGCAGGTCGAGACCCTCCCGCAGCAGGTTGATGCCGACGAGCACATCGAACACGCCCAGGCGCAGGTCCCGCAGGATCTCGATGCGCTCCAGGGTGTCGATGTTGGAGTGGAGGTAGCGCACCCGCACGTCCTGCTCGAGCAGGTACTCGGTGAGATCCTCGGCCATCTTCTTGGTGAGGGTGGTGACCAGCACCCGATCACCCTTGTCGACCCGTTGGCCGATCTGCTCGATGAGATCGTCGATCTGGCCTCGGGTCGGCTTCACGATGACCTCCGGGTCGAGCAGACCGGTGGGACGGATGATCTGTTCCACCACGTGGCTCGAATGCTCCAACTCCCAGGGTCCGGGCGTCGCCGAGAGGAAGAGGCACTGGCCCACCCGGTCGAGGAACTCCTCGAAGCGAAGGGGTCGGTTGTCCGCCGCCGACGGCAATCGGAATCCGTGTTCGATCAGGGTGTCCTTGCGCGATCGGTCGCCCTGGAACTGCCCGTGCAACTGGGGGATCGTGACATGGCTCTCGTCGAGCACCACGAGGAAGTCGGGGGGGAAGAAGTCGATCAGCGTGGACGGAGTCGAGCCGGACGCCCGGCCCTCGAGCGGAGCGGAGTAGTTCTCGATGCCGTTGCACACGCCCATCTCGGCGAGCATCTCCAGGTCGTGCTCGGTGCGCATGCGCAAACGCTGGGCCTCCAGCAGCTTGTCGTTGGCGCCGAACCAGGCGAGCCGATCGCGGAGCTCGTCCTCGATGCGAACGATCGCCTCGCGCATGCGTTCGGTGTCGGCCAGATAGTGCGTCGCCGGAAAGACCACCAGCTCGTCGAGCACGCGCACGTGGTCGCCGGTCAACACGTCGACCTCGGTGATGCGCTCGATCTCGTCGCCGAAGAACTCGACGCGCACGGCGTTCTGCTCGTACGCGGGGTGGACCTCGATCGTGTCGCCGAGCACCCGAAAGGTGCCACGGACGAGGTTCACGTTGTTGCGGTCGTAGTGCATCGACACCAGTTGCGAGAGGATCGCCCGCTGGTCGTGCTCCTCGCCCGGCCGCAGCACCAGGAGGTTGCGCTCGTACTCGGCGGGCGAACCGAGGCCGTAGATGCACGACACCGATGCCACCACGATGACGTCGCGACGGGTGAGCAGCGCAGCGGTGGCGGCGTGGCGCAGCCGGTCGATCTCGTCGTTGATCGAGCTGTCCTTCTCGATGTAGGTGTCGCTGCTCGGCAGGTACGCCTCCGGCTGGTAGTAGTCGTAGTAGCTGACGAAGTACTCGACCCGGTTGTTCGGGAAGAGCTCACGCAACTCACTGGCCAGCTGTGCCGCCAGGGACTTGTTGGGAGCGATGACGAGCGTCGGACGCTGCGCCTGCTCGATCGTCCATGCCATGGTGGCCGACTTCCCACTGCCGGTGATGCCCAGCAACGTCTGGAACCGCTCACCCGCGGCGAGCCCCTCGCTCAGTGCCGAGATGGCCGCCGGTTGATCACCCGCCGGCTGGTACGAGGAGACGACCTGGAACGGGGGCATTCCTCGCATCGTAGCGACTGGTCGCCCGGCTGAGACTTGGAAACCGGACGACCCGTCAGGACGACCCGTCAGGAGCGCCGTCAGGAGCGCCCGTCAGGGGCGCCCGTCAGGACGAGGCATGCGGGAGCCCCTCGATCCAGGCCCAAACCCGTTCGATCTGCTCGTCGAGCGCGTCGGGGGCACCCGCGTTGTCGATCACCACATCGGCCTTGGCCAGACGCTCCTCGCGTGATGCCTGTCTCGCCATGCGAGCCCGAGCGTCGACCTCACTCATGGCCCGATGGGTCACCAGGCGGCGCACCGCCTCCTCGGGGGGGCAGTCGACCACGATGAGCCCGGCCACGGCGTACATGCCGGACTCGACCATGAGCGGCACATCGAGCACGACCACATGATCGGTCCCGGTCTCGGCGGCAACTCGCTCGGCGATCGCCCTGCCCACAGCGGGGTGGGTCAAGAGGTTCAGCTCTGCGAGGGCTGCCTTGTCGTTGAAGACGATGTCGGCCAGCGCCTGACGGTCGAGGGCGCCGTCGGGCGCCACCACACCCGAGCCGAACCGCTCGACGATCGCCTCGAAGACGGGTTCACCGGGTTGCTGAAGCTCCCGGGTGATGGCGTCGGCATCGATGATCACCGCACCCCGTCCGGCCAACTGGGCCGAGACCGTCGACTTCCCCGCCCCGATGCCTCCGGTGAGGCCGATCAACTTCATGGAAGAGGGACCGTAGCACTCCTAAAGATCCGCCCGTAACGGCCGTTAGGAGAGGAACCCCCCCAAGAAACGGCAAAGCCCGGGCAACGGCGCCCGGGCTTTGCCGTTTCGTCAGGGAAGTGGCCTCGACGTGACTTGGGGTTGCGATGCCGTGGAGATCCGCCTGCCGTTGAGATTCGCATGCCGATGCCCGACAGAGGCGGACCCGGCCATCCGACTCCTCGGCGACCGGCTCCTCGGCGACCGACTCCTCGGCGACCGGCTACTCGGCGACCGGCTCCTCGGCGACAACCACGTCATCCTCAACAGCCGGGTCCTCAACAGCCGGGTCCTCCACAGCCAGGTCGGCAACAACCGCGTCCTGAACAACCGCGTCCTCGACAGCCGGGTCCTCGACAGCGACACCCTCAACAGCAGGGTCCGCCGCGGGGGCTTCGGTTCCGTCGCCGTATTCGGCGTAGTACTCGGCCCATGCCTTCTCGGCCTCACTGGTGCTCTCGGTCGGCCCGACGTAGTTGCCCTCGGCATCGTAGGCATGCTCACCGAAGTGCTGCTGGTACTCGGCTGCGACCACGCCGCCCTCGGCAGCCTGCTTGATCGACAGGCTGATGCGTCGGCGCTGGAGGTCGAGGTCGATGATCTTGACCCACAGCTCCTCGCCGGGACTGACCACCTGCTCGGGAAGATCGACGTGTTGCTGGCTCATCTCCGAGATGTGCACGAGACCCTCGATGCCCTCGCCCACCTGGATGAACGAACCGAACGGAACCAGCTTGGTGACCCGGCCGTAGACCAGCTCGCCGACCTGGTGATTGGTGGCGAACTCCTGCCACGGGTCCTGTTGGGTGGCCTTGAGCGAAAGGCTGATGCGCTCCTTGCTGAGATCGACATCGAGCACCTGCACCTGGATCTGGTCGCCGACCTGCACCACCGAGCCGGGGTGGTCGACGTGCTTCCAGGAGAGCTCGGACACGTGGACGAGCCCGTCCATGCCACCGAGGTCGACGAATGCGCCGAAGTTCACCACCGACGAGACCGTGCCGGAACGAACCTCGCCGGGCTTCAGGTTCGCCAGGAAGTCCTCACGCTGCTCCTTCTGGGTCTCCTCCAGCCAGGCACGACGTGAGAGCACGACGTTGTTGCGGTTCTTGTCGAGCTCGATGATCTTGGCCTCGAGCGTGCGACCGACGTAGGGCTGCAGATCGCGCACCCTCCGCAGTTCCACCAACGATGCCGGCAGGAAGCCGCGGAGACCGATGTCGACGATGAGACCGCCCTTGACGACCTCGATGACCGGGCCGCTGACGACACCTTCGGCCTCCTTGATCTGCTCGATGGAGCCCCATGCCCGCTCATACTGGGCACGCTTCTTCGAGAGCACGAGACGTCCGTCCTTGTCCTCCTTCTGGAGGACCAACGCCTCGACAACCTCGCCGAGCGAGACGATCTCGGAGGGGGCGGCGTCGTTGCGGATCGACAGCTCACGGGAGGGGATCACGCCCTCGGACTTGAAGCCGATGTCGAGCAGAACCTCGTCCTTGTCGACCTTGACCACCGTGCCCGAGACGATGTCGCCATCGTCGAACTCCACGATCGTTCCCGAGATGGCGTCGTCGAAGGATTGGCCGCCGAGATCATCGGCGATGACCTGGCGGGGGATGTACTCACCCGCCTCGTCGAAGGTGCCGAACCGGTCGGCATCGGAGCCTTCGTGCAGAAAGCTCTCGGGGGTCGTGATCGGGTCGGTGATGGTCGTATCGGACATGAAAGAGGTCGCCTTTGTTTTCCGGACAGGTGTCTTGTCGGTCGCTGTCGACAAGGTTGAGCGATCACCCTTGCGGTGATGCGTCCAACAGTCTACTCGCCGGCTTCTCCGCAACCAGAAGGAACTCGGGCGTCTCGATTCCCGGGGGGTCCCGCCGGTAGGCGCCGGGCGTCACCGACCAGATGTCGCGCACCCTCAGACCCGCTCGCCACGCCAGAAGGCGCAGCTCACGGGGGGTGAAGCACGAGGTCCACAGATCGAACGGCGCCTCGTTGCCAACGGGGTCGCGCAGTGTCGTGGTCTCGTGGTTCACGCCCGTCGATGCGTCGAAGTGATCGGTCTCCTCGAGCCATCGCACCTGGAAGTACGCGGAGAAGGCCGAGACCGCGACCATGCCCCCGGGTCGCAGCGCCCGCGCGATGCCCGTGAGCACGTCGCCGTCCTCGTCCCGTCCTCGTCCCCGTCCTCGTCCTCGTCCTCGCCAGGTCCGCTGGGTCCGCTGGGTCCGCTGGGTCCGCTGGGTCCGCCGGGTCCGCCGGCGAGCAGTCCGAACGCTCCCTGGCACAGCGAGATGGCTGCGTCGAACTCACCCTCCCAGGCAAGGTTTCGAGCGTCCATCCGGATGAAGGTCGCCCCGGGCACGGCCTCGGCGGTCGCCAACGCGATGAAGCGCTCGGCGATGTCGACGCCCACCACCTCGATGCCCCTGCGTGCGAGCGCGTGCGCATGACGCCCCGGCCCACAACCCACGTCGAGCACCCGATCGCCGGGTTCGAGGCACAGTTCGTCCACCAGGAACGCCACCTCGTTCTCGGTCCCCTTCGTGAACGAGTAGCGAAGATAGGCGGGGCCGAGATGGTCGGCCATCGCCTCGAACCAGTGCCCACCCATCGTCGCTCCGCTCGGCCCTTCGCCTCAGCCCTTCGCCTCGGCCCAACTGGGGCCGAAGGCGAGGTTCACCTCGAGTGGCACCGCCAGCGCGCAGGCGCCGCTCATCGTGGCGCGCACGAGCTGCGCCATGAGGTCGTGCTCATCGGGCGTGACCTCGCACAGGACCTCGTCGTGAACCTGGAGGATGAGGCGGCTCCGCAGTCCCCTGGTCTCGATCGCCTCGTCGAGGCGGACGAGCGCCACCTTGAAGATGTCGGCCGCCAACCCCTGGATGCCGGCATTCATCGCCTGGCGCTCGCCTGCCTGGCGAATCCGGAAGTTGGAGGACGAGAGCTCGGGAATGGGTCGTCGTCGTCCGAACAGCGTCTCGGTGTACCCCCGCCCCCTGGCCTCCTCAACGGTGGCCTCCATGTAGGACCTGATTCTCGGGAAGGCCTCGAAATACGCGTCGAGAATCGCCTGGGCCGAGGCGACGTCCGTGCCGAGGCGCTGGGAGAGCCCGTAGGCCTCCATGCCGTACGCGAGTCCGTAGGAGACCATCTTGGCCCGCGAGCGTTGCTCGAAGGTGACCTCGGACGCCGGCACCCCGAAGACCTTGGCGGCGGTCATCGTGTGCACGTCCTCGCCGGCGGTGAAGGCCTTGATGAGACCGGGATCGTTCGCCAGGTGGGCGATCACGCGGAGCTCGATCTGGTTGTAGTCGGCCACGAGCAGCTCGAAGCCGGGCGAGGGCACGAAGGCCCGGCGGAACCGGCGGCCCTCGTCCGTGCGCACCGGGATGTTGTGCAGGTTGGGCTGGTCCGAGCTGAGCCGACCCGTGCGGGCAACCGTCTGGCTGAAGGTCGCATGGATGCGCCCATCGGCGCCGACCTCCTTGATCAGCCCCTCCCCGTAGGTGGAACGGAGCTTCTCGACCTCTCGGTAGCGCAACAGCAGCTCGATGATCGGGTGCATGCCGCGAAGCTTCTCGAGCGACGCCGCATCGGTGGAGAAACCGGTCTTGGTGCGCTTCTGGGGAGCAAGTCCCAGCTTGTCGAACAGCACCTCGCGCAGCTGGGGCGTGGAGTTGACCTTGAACGCGATGCCCGCCTCGGCCTGGATGGCCTCCTCCAACTCGGCGGCCTCGGAGCCGAGACGCCGATTGAGCGCCTGGAGCTCCTCCTTGTCGACCAGCACGCCGAGCACCTCCATCTTGGCCAGCACCCGCACGAGCGGCCGCTCGATGGTCTCGTAGAGGGGACGGAGGCCCCGGGCATCGAGCGCCTCGTTCAGCACCGGAGCCAGTCGGGCCACCGCCAGGGCGGCGTTCGCCGTGGTCTCCGGGAGCCGGGCGGTCGAGCCGTCGAGATCGAGGCGGCCCTGGGCAGCGGCACTTCCTCCGTCCCGGCCGCCGAGACCAATGCCCGTGTGGCGAAACAGCAGGTCACCGAGGTCATAGGCGGCGCCCCCGGGATCGAGCAGGTAGCTGACGACCTCGGTGTCGATGTCCAGGGTCATCACGTCGAGATCGAGCGCGAGCAGGCTGCGCATGAGGGTCTTCGCTCCGTGGGTGCAAAGTGGTCGCCCACCCTCCGCCCACAGGTTGCCGAGCGCCTTGGCCACGTCGGGGTCATCCAACAGATCGGCGGCCAACCACGCGCCCTCACCGGCCTCAGGGTCGACGACCATCGCCAACCCTGCGAGAGGCGACCTCCCGGGTGCGCCCTCCCACGCAGCGACGACCGCAAGGGGCTCGACAGGGGAGGCGGCGATCTCCTCGATAAGGATCATCGCCGCTCCCACATCGCTGATGTCGCGCACCGAGCACGTGAGCTCGGTGGCCGCGGCGCCCGGCGTCGGGCCGCCGGCGGACAGCTCCCCGTTGCCGGTGCCGGAAACGGCCTCGACCAGTCGATCGAGAAGGGCGCGGAACTCCAGGAACTGAAAGAGCGCCCGGACCGGCTCCAGGTCGAAGGGGCGCCGCTCGAGGTCCGCCACGCCCACCTCCAGCGGGACGGCACGGTCCAGCACCATCATCTCGACGTTCGAGCGAACCTGCGCCTCATGGTCGACCAGGCTCTGGCGCACCTTGGGCTTGCAGGTGTCGAGGTTGGCGTAGATGCCGTCGATGCCACCGTGGTCGACGATGAGCTTCGCCGCGGTCTTCTCCCCGACGCCCGGTACGCCCGGGAGGTTGTCGGACGGATCTCCCCGCAGGGCCGCGTACTGGGGATAGAGCGTGGGGTGCACACCCACCCGCTCGACGATGCCGGCCTCGTCGTAGAGCACGTAGTCACTCACGCCTCGGCGGTTGTAGAGCACCTTGACGAACGGATCCTCCACCAATTGATAGGTGTCGCGGTCACCGGTGACCACGATGACCTCGTCGCCGACATCCCGAGCCTGCGAGGCGAGCGTGGCGATGACGTCGTCGGCCTCGTATCCGGGTGCCTCGATGATGACGATGTTGAGCGCCTCGAGGACCTGGCGCACGAGCCCGAGCTGCTGTCGGAGGATGTCGGGCGCCTGCTCCCGCTGCGCCTTGTACGTGGGCACGGCCTTGTGGCGAAAGGTCGGCTCCGGTCGATCGAAGGCCACCCCGATCGACGTCGGCTGATGGTCTCGCAAGAGGTTGATCAACATCGAGGTGAAGCCGAACACGGCATTGGTGACCTGCCCCGAGGCCGTCGCCATGTCGGTTGGGAGCGCGAAGAACGCCCGGTAGGTCAGGGAGTTGCCGTCAAGAAGCAGAAGCTTGCCCACCACGCAGAGCCTACGACCTGGCGCCCGGGTGCGGGCCACGAACCCCTACGAGGGGGTCAGCTCTCCGCCGATCACCCGCGCGGCGATGACCTTCATGGTGACCCGTTCACGCATGGCCGTCTGCTGGATGAACGAGAACGCGGAGCCTTCCGACATCTCGTGGCCGTCCATGAGCATGCCCTTCGCCCGATCCACCAACCGGCGGGTCTCGAGTTGCTCCTCGAGACCGCGAACCTCGGCCTCCAGCGCGATCATCTCCCGGAAACGACCCAGTGCCAGCTCGACCGCGGGGATCAGCTCGGAGCGCTGGAACGGCTTGACCAGATAGGCCATGGCGCCCGCGTCCCGAGCCCTCTCGATGAGGTCACGTTGCGAGAATGCCGTCAGGATCAGCACGGCTGCATGACGTTCGGCCGTGATCTCACGGGCAGCGGAGAGGCCGTCCATGCCGGGCATCTTGATGTCCAGAATGGCGATGTCGGGCTTGAGCTCGCGCACCAAGACGACCGCGTCGTCGCCACGACCCGTCTCACCCACGACCTCGTAACCCTCCTCCTGGAGCGTCTCCTTGAGATCGAGGCGAATGATGGCCTCATCTTCGGCGATCACAACCCGAACCGTCACGATGTTCGTCCTTCTCTTCTTCGTCTATTCCTGCGCATCCCTACTTCTGTTCCTGCGCATCTCGGCCCTGGTCGATCTCGGTCACGAAACGTTCCAACAACTTGTCCTGAACGCCCTCCAACTCGGCGATCTGCTCCACGAGGTGATTGCGATGGCGGGCCATGGCCTCGGCGTGGCGTTGAGCCTCGTGATGTTCGCGATCCGCCAGGGGCGTTTCCGACACCATCGCACGAAGGCGGGCGTCGTCGGCGCCCTCCATGAAGAACGCGAGCTGCTCCTCGGCAACCGCGAGCTCCTGACGCTGGAGCCTCAACCGCTCGGTGACCTCCGAGAGCTTCCGCTCCAGCAATGACCGGGACATGGCCCACAGTGTAGGTCGGAAGCAGAGGTGGTCCCGGCTCGGTGACAGACTCGGGTCATGCTGTCGCCGATTGCCGTGTTCCGGAGTCGCCGGTCGGTGGCCCGAGCAGGCATCGTCGGCGCCCTCTCCCTCGCGATGGTTGCCCTGGGAGCCTGCAGCGATTCGGAAGACAACCGGTCCTGCGGCCCCGTCAGGCGCGAGCGCGTGGACCCGGCCTCGTCGCTGCACCTCCTGCCCAACGCCGCCGAACCGGCGTATTCGAGCGATCCGCCGACATCGGGACCTCATCGCAGCGGCCCCGCCCCCCGCGGAGTGGTTTCCGAACCCCTCGAACGCCCGGTCCAGGTGGCCGTGCTCGAACAGGGTGGGGTCATAATCCAGTACCGCGACCCCCGCAACGGCAAGGCCCTTGCCGCATTGGCCGATGGCGCCTCGGTGGTCATCGCCCCCAATCCGGACCTCCCCGCCGAGGTTGTCGCCACAGCCTGGGCGGTCAAGCAGGTCTGCACCCGCGTTGACGAGGGTGTCCTGCGGACCTTCATCGAGGATCGCCCCGTCGTCGGCCGCTCCCACGAGTGATCGTGGGAGCGCCGGCATCCCTCCCCCTACTTGCATCACCCCCGATCACATGGGAACCTCCGCTTCATGGATCTCACCACCGCGTATCAACAAGCAGCCCTGCAGGCAGGAACGATCGTCGCCGGCGTCTCGTCCGATCAGCTGACCCTGCCCACGCCCTGCACCGAGTTCGACGTTCATGCACTGGTGAACCACATGGTCGGTGGCCTCTACATGTTCGACGCCGCCGCGCGGGCTGCGTCGATCGAGATGTCGGCACTGGAACATGATTTCGTCGCCGACGGCATGGCCGACTCCTACAACCAGGCATCGGCTCAGCTCCAGGAGGCCCTGGGCGCCGAGGGCGTCATCATGGGCAAGTGGGAGATGCCGTTCGGCACCATGCCCGGGATGATCGCCATCGGCATCGGCATCATCGAATCGGTCCAGCACGGCTGGGATCTTGCGAAGGCGACCGGTCAGTCCGCGGCATTCGACAACGAGCTGCTCGAGATCTGCATGCGGACGGCCAAGATGATGCCCGTCGAGCAGTCCCGCAACCCGAGGGTCTTCGGGCCCGAGCAACCCGCCCCCGACGGAGCCAACCTCGCGGACGAACTCGCGGCGTTCCTCGGACGAACGGTCTGATCGGGCGCTGAGAGACCGCTAATCCGTCCGGGGCAGCAGGGCCACTGCCCTCGCCAGGACCGAGCGGATCATGGTCACGTTGGATGCCATGACGGCAAAGACCTCCTCCTGGGTGACCGGGGCGATGTCGGGGTCGTCGGCGAGCCCGCAGTCGTAGTCGGTGATCAACGCCAACGCGACATAGGGAACCGCGAGCTCCGCGGCCAGCGCTGCCTCGGGATACTGGGTCATGTTGATCACCTGCCAACCCGCTTCGCGGTACCAGCGCGACTCCGCCCTGGTCGAGAACCGCGGACCCTGCACAACCACCACGGTTCCGCGCTCGTGGACTCGAACCCCTTCGGCCCGAGACGCCTCGATGGCGACCGAACGCAGCGTCTCGTCGTAGGGGTCGGCAAAGCTCAGGTGACCGATCTCAGGTCCGTCGAAAAAGGTGTCCGACCTCCCCCAAGTGCGGTCGACGATCTGATCGCAGACCACCACGTCGCCCGGGGCGATGTCGGCCTGCAGGGAACCCGAGGCGCAGGGCGCGAAGATCGCCCGAACCCCCAGCGAATGCATGGCCCACGCATTGGCGCGGTAGTTGATGCGATGGGGCGGGTACTCATGGCCGGGACCGTGACGGGGAAGAAACGCCACCGTCCGCTCTCCCATCTGCCCGATGGTCACCGGTCCCGAAGGATCGCCGTAGGGGGTCGCGATCCGGTGCTCGTGGGCATCGTCCAACAGCTGGTAGAGGCCGGAGCCCCCGAAGACCCCCACATCGGCCCTCGGACCGGCGCCGACAGCACCCGTCGCCTCGGTGCTCGCCTCGGTGCTCGCCTCGGTGTTCATCTCGTGCTCATCGATGAGTCGCCAGAATGGCGCCCATGTCGCGGGTTGCCCGCACGGTGCCCATCACCGTGCCCGTCACCTTCGAACGACCGATCCGAGGGTGATACGGGATGCACACCTCGCCGATGCGCCAGCCGGCGAGACCGGCCTTGAGCACCATTTCGAGCGGCCAGCCGGAGCGGCGGTCCGCAAGCGCCAACTCCAACAGCGCTTCTCGACGCATCGCACGCATCGGACCGAGGTCACTCAGCGCCGCTCCCGTCAATCGGCGCATGCGCCGCGCCAGGTATCGGTTGGCCAGGCGCGCATGGGCCGGCCAAACCCCCCGCTCTGCGACAATCCGGGCGCCCAACATGAGGTCGAACTCCCCCGAGACGATCGGATCGACGACCAGTGGAAGGTCACGAGGGTCAAAGGACGCATCGGCGTCACAGAACGCGATCACCTCACTCCTGGCTGTCTGCAGGCCCGCCCAGCAGGCAGCGCCGAATCCCTGCTGCGGCTCGGTGATCACCTCTGCCCCAAGGCCCGATGCCACCACGGCAGATCCGTCGGACGAGCCGTTGTCGACCACGATCGGCCGGTAGCCCTCGGGCACTCGACTCAGCACCCACGGCAGCGCCTTCGCCTCGTCGAGGACCGGAAAGATCACATCGATCATCCACCAAAACTAGCCGCGTCGCATCTTGCGAAGTCATGAACATCGCCCCGCAAAGAGCCGCCGCGCCCCCTTTGTCGATCTAGCTTGCACGGGTGGCGCCGAGTGTCAGCAGTGGCCTGAGGGAACGAGGGTGGTGGACCTTGCCGGCCTGGGCGGGCGTCGTCGGGGTCGGACTCGTCTGGGGGGCCCGGACCATCCGCGACGACCCGTCCCAACTCATCGGAGCGCCACCCTTCGCCGGCCAATGGCATCGCAGGGAATTGACCACCCTGCTGCCTGCCGCAGCCTTTGCGCTGCTCTGCCTGGCATTTGGACCTCCCCTTTTCCGACGCATCCACATCACCCTGGTCCCCCTTCTCGCCGGCGTCACGGCGAGCGTCTGGGCAACGTTGCTTGCCGCCTCGGACGGCATCCGACACCTGGCGGACCCCCTCACGACTCGTTACGAGTACCTGCCATTGGCGGACACGATCACCAGTCCGGGGGCCTTTGTCGACACCTTCGTCCGGCAACTACCGGGCTATCCCACCCACGTTCGGGGCCATCCTCCGGGTGCACCGCTGGCCTTCTGGTTGCTGCAACGGCTCGGACTCGATGGCCCCGACTGGGCAGCCGCCCTCGTGCTCGTGTCCTGGGGCGTCGCCGTGGCTGCAGCGATCGTCGCGTGCCGGCGAACGGCCGGCTCCGAGGCGGCCCGAAGGGCGGCGCCGTTCGTCGCCCTTGCGCCGGCAGCCCTTTGGGCCGGCGTGTCCGCCGATGCGCTGTTTGCAGGAGTGACCGCAGTCGGCATCGCCGTCCTCGTGGTCGCCGCCAACCCCGAGCCTCACCGACCTCGGTGGATCACGATCGTTCTGGCGGGGGCAGGAGGCGTCCTGATCGGCGTCGCACTGCACCTGAGCTACGGCGTCGCGCCACTGGTCGTCATTCCGGTGGCCGTGCTGATCATGCGACGTCGACTCGATCTCCTCGCCATCGCCGGGCTGGGAGCACTGGGGGTTGCCGGAGCATTTGCCGTGCAGGGCTTCTGGTGGCTCGACGGCCTCGAGGCAACCCGTGCCGAGTACTGGAAAGGCGTGGCTCGGCATCGATCCTGGACCTACTACCTGTCTGCCGGCAACCCCGCTGCCTTTGCCCTCGCCACCGGCCCTGCGTGGGTTCTCGGCCTGGCACGACTCACCCGCGGCCGCCTCCAGCCCTGGCTTCCCGCGCTCGCAGCGAGTGGCGCCGTCCTTGTGGCGAACCTCTCGGGACTCTCCAAGGGTGAGGTCGAGCGCATCTGGCTTCCCTACGTGCCGTGGGTGGTGCTCGGCGCCGGCTCACTGTCGCCGGGACCTGCCCGTCTTCGTGTCCTGCTCGGGTGTCAGGTCCTGATCGGCCTCGTCCTGCAGGCCACGCTGAAAAGTCCCTGGTAAGCCCATCCCCCCAACCGGACCGGACCAACCGGAGAGCGGCAACCCGGCCCGGACCGCACCAACTGACAGCGGCAACCGGACAGCGGCAACCGAATCCCAAAGGAGAGGACCATGCAGATACTCGTGACCGGCGGCGCCGGATTCATCGGTTCGCACATCGTGGACCAACTCGTCGCGGCGGACCACGATGTCGTCGTGTTGGACTCCCTCGCCTCGGATGTGCACGCGGTCACGCCGGAGTATCTGAACCCGGCCGCCCGCTACATCATCGCCGACGTCGGTGATCCCGATGCGTGGACCGAGGCGGCGCAAGGGGTCGACGCCGTCTGTCATCAGGCCGCCCGTGTCGGCCTGGGCGTTGATTTCGCCGACGTTCGCCGGTACGTGTCGGACAACGACACGGGGACGGCAGTCGGGCTCTGGGTCCTGGACCGTTTGGGCTTCACGGGCCGATTCGTCCTGGCGTCCAGCATGGTCGTGTACGGCGAGGGACGATACCTCTGTGCTTCGCACGGCGAGGTGCGTCCGGCCGCTCGGACCTCGGTCGATCTCGATGAAGGTCGATTCGAGCCGACCTGCCCCCGTTGTGCCGACTCGCTGCTGTGGGCCCAGGTGCCCGAGAGCGCACCGCTCGACCCACGCAACGTGTATGCCGCGACCAAGCTGCATCAGGAACACCTCTGCAACGCCTTTGGCCAGGCGCACGGTGTCACGGTGACGGCCCTCCGCTACCACAACGTCTATGGACCGCGCATGCCCCGGGACACGCCCTATGCCGGGGTTGCCTCCATCTTCCGCTCGGCCGTCCTCGCCGGTGAGGCGCCTCGGGTGCTGGAGGACGGCGGCCAAACCCGTGACTTCGTCCACGTGGAGGATGTGGCTCGCGCCAACGTGGCCGCCCTGACCGGTGACCGGCCTCATGCCGGCGCCCTGAACATCGCCTCGGGTGACCCTCACACCGTCCTCGATCTCGCGAGTGCCCTGTGCGATGGCCATGACCTGGACCCCGTGGTTGTCGGTGGTGGTCGCATCGGCGACGTGCGCCACATCGTGGCGAGTGCCGCACTGGCCGAGTCGGCGATCGGCTTTCGGGCCTCGGTTGGCTTCGACGAGGGCATGCGGGACTTCCTGCAGAGCGAGATGCGCCGATCGGTGTGAGCTGAATCTCTGAGACGTATCAGGGCCTCTGACCGGGATTCATCGATGGGCGGCCAAATGGTTCGCGCGTCCACCTGCCTCCTGTCGACGGCGACCTCGCCGGCAGGGTTCGCGTTGGGGACGGACCTCCATGGTCACGACGACGGTTGGTCGGCGAGTGGCACTCTGACGACGAAGCGGCACCCGTCGCCCTCGTTCTGCACGCAGATATCACCCTCGTGGGCCTCGACGAACCCGCGGGCGATGGCCAGCCCGAGGCCCCCGCCCCCATCATCGACGGGAGACCGCGCCGGGTCTCCCCGGTAGGCGAGATCGAAGACCCGGTCGATGTCGTGATCGCCGATGCCCCCACACTGGTCGCGCACCGAGATGACCCCGTGACCGTCGAGACAACCGACGTCAATCGACACCAGGCCACCGACCGGCGTGTGACGCATGGCGTTGTCCAACAGGTTGTGCACCACCCGCACCATCTCGCGGTTCGAGACCAGGACCTGGCCACCACGGTCGTCGATGTCGCTTCTCAGGTCGATGCCCTTCGATTCGGCAACGAACACTGCTGCCGCCATGGCGTCGGCGACAAGCTCACTCAGCGACACCCGTTCCTTGGTCAATCGCAAGATGTTGGCCTGCATGGCCTGGGCACGGGACAGCTCGAAGAGATCATCGACCAGGCGTGCAAGTCGATCTGCCTCTCGAATCAGGGCGCCGTAGTAACCCCGAACCGCATCGTCATCCGAGACCACGCCGTCCTCGAGCGCCTCGGACATCGCACGAATTCCCGCAAGAGGGGTTCGCAGGTCGTGGGAGATCCAGGCGATCAGCTCGCAGCGGGACTTCTCGATCATGCGCTCCCTGTGCTCCGCCTCGGCTGCGAGTCGCCGAGCAGCATCGAGCTCACGGGCGAGCGCCAATGCCCCCAACACGCCGGCGCCGCTCGAGCCGACGATCACCACCATGAGGGCGGACAGATCATGGGTCGAGACGAACATCGCTCGTGCGGCCGCAACCGTTCCCACCATGAGGCTGAGCAGCGGGATCAACGCCACAACAAGAGGGCCCGTCCTGAGCGTGCCGGCGGCCGACGAGCCCAACGAACGCAGCGCGAGCGTCCCGAGCACGTAGGCCGTCAGGGCTCCCCCGAACGACAGGGCCACGAGCTGCACGGCATCATCGGTCGGGATCCCTGCGGCGATCGCCACCAGAAATGCCCCTCCCGTCGCGCCCACAACAACCAGGGCTCGTTGCCGCGACACGACCTTGCCTCTCCATGCCGCGTTCACAAGCGCTCCTCCGACCCTCACGATTCGAGATCCCTTCCCGGGGTGGCGATGCCCTCCCAGCGGTACCCGGTGCCGAAGACGGTTGCGATACGAAGCGGGTTTGCCGCATTCAACTCGATCTTCTCCCTGAGTCGTCGCACATGGACGGTGACCGTGGAGGTGTCCCCATGGCGAAAGCCCCACACCGCCTCGAGCAGCTCCTCCCGACGGAACGCCTGACGCGGGTGACGCATCAGGTAAACCAGCAACTCGAGCTCGCGAGGTGTCAACGTCACCACGTCGCCACCGACCAGGACCTCCCGGGCGGCAACATCGACGCGAAGGTCGCCGTCGACGAGGACGGTGGGGGCATTCGAACCCACCGGGGACAATGGCCCCGTGGACCGCCGAAGCACGGCGCGGGCTCTGGCCACCAACTCCTTCGGCGAGAAGGGCTTGGCAACATAGTCGTCGGCGCCGAGCTCCAGCCCGATGATCCGCTCCGCCTCGTCGCTGCGAGCCGTGAGCATGATGACCGGCACCGGGGCCAACGCCCGCAACCGCCGACAGACCTCCAATCCACCCATGCCGGGCAACATCAAGTCGAGGATCACCAGATCCGGCGGGTTCTCCAGGGCGAGCTGCAACGCCTCACGACCGTCTCCCGAGGACTGGACCAGAAATCCCTCCCGCAGCAGATACTTGCCGACGACGTCGACGATCGTAGGGTCGTCATCGACCACCAGGATTCGCTGCGTGCCAACCTGCATGGGCGGCATCGTAACCTCCGGCCATTTCCCGAACGCCGGACGGGTCCGAGAGTTTCGCAAACCGTAAGGCGAAATGAGCGCCACCGGACCTCGACCTCCGATACAAATGCCGGTGTGGAGATGCTGCTTCTCGCCAAGGAGCCCCGGGCAGGCCACGTCAAGACGCGGCTGTGTCCGCCCTGCACGCCGATGCAGGCAGCGCAGCTGGCCACGGCAGCGTTGATGGACACGCTCGAGGTCATGCTGGCAACAGGGGCCGATCGGGTGGTGTTGGCCCTCGACGGCGAGCCCGGCCCCTGGCTTCCGCACGGGGTTGAGCTCGTTGCCCAAGGGCGTGGAACGTTTGATCGGCGCCTTGCTCATGCCTGGTCACACATGACCGGTCCCACCCTCCAGATCGGGATGGACACCCCCCAGATCACCACCGCTCTGATCCGAGATGCGTTCCGCACGCTGGAAAAGGCCGGCGTCGACGCGGTACTCGGACCGGCGGAGGATGGCGGCTGGTGGGCACTCGGCATGAGCCGGCCGGACCCGGACGTGGTGCTTGGCATTCCGACCAGCCGCCACGACACCGGGGCCCTGCAACTTGCCCGACTCCGTGAGCGCGGCCACCGCACCGAGATGCTCATGGAGCTGGCCGATTTCGACTCCTGGCCCGCTGCTCTCTCGGTTGCCCGGACCGCGCCCCGGACGCGCTTCGCCAGGGAGATCGATCTGATCGCGAGCACGCCGGCATGACCGTTTGCCTGAGGGCAGGAACGGGCACGATCATCCCTCTTCATCTCCATCGGTGGCGTGATCATCCGAACGACGCCGAGCTGGCCCTGCTCGCCGGCCTTGCGGACCCGGTGATCGACATCGGCTGTGGGCCCGGACGCCTCACCACCGCGCTGGCGGCATCCGGGCGCGTTGTCCTGGGGATCGACCCTTCCCATGAGGCCGTGGCCGAGACAGCGGCTCGTGGTGCTCCGGTACTCCAGCGTTCCGTCTTTGACGACCTCCCCGGGCGGGGTCGTTGGGGCGCCGCCCTCCTGCTCGACGGCAACATCGGCATCGGTGGCGACCCGGTCGCGCTCCTCGGACGACTGCATGATCTGCTTCGTCCGGGTGGCCAAGCACTCGTCGAGGTGGAGGCGCCCCATCAGCCCACCGAGATGCTGACGGTCCGCATCGAGGCCTCGGGCGACGGGAACGGACGTTGTCCGGCAGTCGGGCCCTGGTTCCCCTGGGCCACGGTCGGTGCGGACGCCATCGGTGGCTTTGCCGCGATGGCAGGACTCGACCTCCTCCGCCTTCACGCGACTGATGCCCGCTGGTTCGCAACATTGGTTCGGCGATGAGTCCGGCGCCGACATCGGGTACACCCGGCTCGGATCGATCACGGCTCGTGCGGACCGCCGAGCTTGCCGAGGCGAGCGCCGAGGCGCTCGGACGATCCTTCACCAGCCCGATCCACGAGCCTCGAACCGCCGCCATGCTGGGCGCGGCTCTGGGCATCGCCTTCTCGGTGTGCTTCGTGACGGGGCTCCTCTCGCACCTCGCCCAGCACGAACCCTCCTGGTTCGCCTGGCCCGCGCGCCCGGCAGGCCTCTACCGCGTCACCCAGGGTTTGCACGTGCTGACCGGCATCGCCTCCATCCCGCTGTTGTCGGCAAAGCTCTGGGTGGTCTTCCCCCACCTGGTCTCCTGGCCACCGGCACGATCGATTGCTCACGGCATCGAGCGCCTCGCCCTGCTCCCACTGGTGGGCGGGAGCATCTTCATGCTCTTCTCGGGCACCGCCAACGTCGCGCGCTGGTACCCGTGGACCTTCAACTTTCCCCAGGCTCATTACGCCGTTGCGTGGATCACGATCGGCGGCCTGATCACCCACATCGGCGCGAAATGGGCAACCACCCGCGAGGCACTGGGCTCTTCCGAGGCGGCGCTGGACGCGCCGCTGGACGGCGGACCCACCTCAACGGCCGCCCATCAGCGTCGGGCATTCCTGACCGGCGTCGCCGCAACGTCCGGCGTGCTCTTCCTTGCGACGGCCGGCAACACGGTCCGGCCGCTCAGTTGGATCTCCGCCCTCGCACAGCGCCGCCCCGACGACGGACCACAGGGCATACCGGTCAACAAGTCGGCTGAAGGCGCGGGCGTGCTCCCCATCCTCGCCGCTGCCCCGTACGAGTTGATCGTCGACGGCCGGGTGGCGCGTCCGCTGCGCCTCACCATCGATGACCTCCGCTCCATGCCCCAACACGAGGCCGTCCTGCCGATCGCCTGTGTGGAAGGTTGGAGCGCCGACGCCACGTGGACGGGGGTTCCCATTCGAGATCTGCTCGCCAGGGCGGGTGCCCGCAATGGCGCCCGGGCAACGATCATCTCGCTCCAACCCAAGGGCGGGTATCGGACATCGAGGCTGAATCGAGGCCAGATCAGCGATCCCGACACCTTGCTGGCACTCGATCTCAACGGCGAGGAGCTCCACGTCGACCACGGTCGGCCCGCTCGCCTCATCGGCCCCAATCGACCCGGCGTGCTGCAAACCAAATGGGTGGGACGGATCGTGGTGCGATGAGCCAACCTGCGCCTCTGCCCGCGGACACCGGTGGCCCCGGCGACAAGGGTGGCTTGAGTTCCTTCCGGGGCCTCCTCATCGGAATGCTGATCGGAGCACCCTTCATGCTCGTGGGCATCGTCGGCGCGCTGAACAACCGTCATGGAACGCACCCCCTCGAGTTGGCTCGATGGGTGATCGGGGGAGCCCTTGCCCATGACCTGCTGTTCGCACCCGTGGTGTTCGCAGCAGGATCGACGTTGCGCAGGATCAGCCCACCGACAATCTGGCCCGTCGTGCGCTGGGCCTTGATCACCTGCGGCATCCTCGTCGCCTTCTCCTGGCCGTTCGTGGCCGGCTACGGCCGCAATCCGACGGTCCCCTCGCTTCTGGCCCGGAACTACGGCCGCGGCCTTGCCGTGTATGTCGTGGCGGTGTGCGTCACCTCGTGCTCTCTCGCCGTGTGGATATCACGGCGACGGCCACCGCGCGTGGCGGCAGGTCACGGCATCAGTCGGCCGTCGTGAACCGTTCCGCAGGACTTCTAAGCTGCAGCCATGGACCGGGCGGCATGGGGCATCGACGACGGTTACTGGAACGCCATGGGCGTCTGGTGCGAACCTCCCGCTGCATCGCTCGACAGCATCGCGCATGCCATGGGCGCCACCGATCGGAAGGCGCCGCCCGAGGGTGCGCCCCTGTGGTTCGTCCAGGCAGGGCACGGCGAGTTCCTCCGCGATTCCTGCGACCTCGTGCTCGAGGACGGCACCACGCTCGCCGGCATCGAGGCGCTTCCCCCCGATGTCCCCCCGGGATACCACGAGCTGCGACCCCGGGACGGCGGGCCGGCGACCCGCCTCGTGGTCAGCCCGAGCCGATGCCACCCGCATCACGAGTACGCGTGGGGCTGGTCGGTCCAGCTCTATGCCACCCGATCGCGGCGAAGCTGGGGCATCGGCGACCTCGGTGATCTCGGGACGCTCGGCGAGTGGGCCGCCGGGGAGGGCGCGGGCGTCCTCGGGGTGAATCCGCTCCACGCCTCCGGGCCGACCAACCCGCAACAGCCGAGCCCGTACTACCCGTCCAGCCGCCGCTATCGCAATCCCCTCTACCTCCGTGTCGAGGACGTGCCCGGGGCCGAGTCCATGGGCGACACACTGACCACTGCGGCGAACGCCGGTCACGCGCTCAATCACCTGCGCCAGATCGATCGCGACAGGGTGTGGACGCTGAAACGTGACGTGCTCGAGCAATGCTTCTCGCACTCCCAGGAGGGCGACAGCCGTCTGGACACCTATGTCGAACAGGAGGGAGAGGGCCTGCTCGACTACGCCACCTATTGCGCCATTGCGGAGATCCACGGAAACGACTGGCGACAGTGGCCCAAGGCGTTGCGCCGCCCGGATGGAAGCTCCGTGCGTGACCTCGCCGCGGAGATGGGCGCCGCCGTCAGATTTCACTGCTGGCTCCAATGGCAACTCGACGAGCAACTGGCCGAGGCGGGCGCCCACCTTCCGATCATGGGCGATCTCGCCATCGGGGTCGATCCGGGCGGAGCGGACGCGTGGGCCTGGCAGGATCTGCTCGCGCTCGACATGGACGTGGGTGCTCCTCCCGATGAGTTCAACACCCAGGGGCAGAACTGGGGACTCCCTCCCTTCGTCCCGCACCGGCTGCGTGCCGCCGGCTACGAGCCCTTCATCCAGACACTGCGCTCGGCGTTCCGTCACGTCGGCGGGCTGCGGATCGATCACGTCATGGGGTTGTTCCGACTGTTCTGGATTCCTTCCGGCGCAGGCGCTTCCGATGGCGCCTTCGTCCGCTACCACGCTTCGGAGCTGCTGGACCTCGTCGCACTCGAGAGCCATCGGGCCGGCGCGTTCGTGGTCGGTGAGGATCTCGGCACCGTCGAGGACGACGTACGGAACCAACTCGCCCGCCGCAACATGTTGTCCTACCGACTGTTCTGGTTCGAGGCCGGTCCCATCGCCGAATACCCCGATCAGGCCCTCGCCGCCATCTCCACCCACGACCTTCCCACCATTGCCGGGCGATGGACCGGCAAGGACCTCGAGGCGCAGCGAGAGCTCGGCTTGCACCCCAACGAGGAGGGTGAGGAGGCGATCAGCCGCAAGCTGATCGAGCTCGTCGACTGTCCGGCCGCCACGTCGCCCATCGACGTCGCCGCCCACGCCTACGCCGCCCTGGCGGCGGCGCCCTCACAGTTCGTGGTCGCCACCCTCGACGATGCCCTCGGGGTGATCGAGCGGCCGAACATGCCCGGCACCGTCGACGAATGGCCGAACTGGTCATTGGCGCTGCCCGTCGCCGTGGAGGACCTCCCCGATCATCCCGGGGTCCAGGGCGTCGTCGATGCGCTTCGCTCCAGACGCTCCAGACACGCCAGGGCGAGCCATCACGGCGAGCCGGGGCCCGATAGCCTCTGAGTCCATGGTCATCATCGAACCCATGACGCTGTGGCTGGCCCAGACGAATGCGTGGATCGTCGCCCCCCAGGGGCCCGGTGGCGAGTGTGTGCTGATCGACGCTCCCCCCGATGCCGGACCCATCATCGCCCGCCTCGCCGAGCTCGAGCTGCGCCTCGTGGCCCTGTTGAGCACCCATGGTCACATCGACCACGTTGGTGGGATCGGTACGGTCGTCCGGGCGCAGGACCACCCGGTGCCGGTCCACATCCATGATCACGACCGCCACATGCTCCTCGACCCGATCGCCGCGGCGGGAAAGATGGGTGACCTCCTTGGCGGCATGGATCTCCTGGCTCCCGAGATCATCGAGGGCCTCGACGACGGAACCAGGGTCTCGGGCGCCGGGATGACCTTCACCAGCCTGCACACCCCCGGCCACACGCAGGGATCGGTGTGTCTGCAATTGGAGATCGAGGATGCGCCACCGATCCTCTTCAGCGGGGACCACCTTTTCGCCGGCTCCATCGGGCGCACGGACCTGCCCGGTGGCTCGTTCGACCAGCTCATGGCCTCGATGGCCGAGAAGATCTTTCCTCTCGACGACGAGACCCATGTCCTCCCGGGTCACGGTCCCGCCACCAGGTTGGGCCACGAGCGCCGCTTCAATCCCTTCCTCATCGATCTCGCCCAGGACATGAGAAGCTGACAAGCTGTCGCACCGGCGTGCTCGCATTTTGACTGAAGCCCGCCCCGCAACATGCCGATCGAACGGGTAAGTGCCCACTACCATCGGATTACTGCTCCTGTAGCCCAACCGGCAGAGGCACGGTGCTCAAACCACCGCCAGTGTGGGTTCGAATCCCACCGGGAGCACCAGTCCAGGCTCGATGAAACCTCTTGAGCCGCGGCCGAGTCAGACGATTCGACCGCAACCGAAAGGTCCGCATGCTCGCGTTTACATTTCCAGGACAGGGGTCGCAACGTCCCCAGATGGGTCTCCCCTGGGTTGATCATCCCTCCTGGGAGCTGGTGTCCGAGGCGTCCGAGATCGCCGGCCGCGACATCGCCCGATTGCTTCTCGAGGCAGACGCCGAGGAGCTCCGTCAGACCAGAAATGCCCAGCTCACCACCTTTGTTCTCAGTCTCGTGGTCCTCGATGCCGTCGAGCGCGTGGGGGTCACCCCGGCGCTGTGCGCCGGACACAGTCTCGGCGAGTACACCGCCCTCACCGCCACCGGGGCGTTGTCGTTCGCCGATGGCGTACGGGTCGTCGTTGCCCGGGGCGAGGCCATGCAGGAGGCTGCCGACGACAACCCCGGAACGATGGCGGCCATCCTCGGACTCGACGACGATGACGCCGATGCGGCCTGTCGTCGGGCCGACGGCGAGGTCTGGGTCGCAAACTTCAACGCCCCCGGCCAGGTGGTGATCGCCGGCGCCGCCGATGCCGTCACCGCCGCAGGAGCCGCAGCGAAGGAGCTGGGCGCCAAGAAGGTCATGCCGCTGCCGGTCGGGGGGGCCTTTCACACCCCGTTCATGGCGCCGGCTCGCGACGAGCTTCGCAAGGCGATCGCCGAGGCGACCCTGCGCAACCCCGATGTCGCCGTGGTGGCGAACATCGACGCCCGGCTGCATGCCGACGCCGACGAGTGGGCGGGTCTGTTGTCCGCCCAGCTGTGCAGCCCCGTGCGCTGGCGCCAGTCCGTCCAACTCCTCGTCGACCACGGCGTCACCACCTTCGTCGAGCTGGGCCCGGGCGCCGTGTTGACCGGCATGGTCAAGAGAATCGCACCGCACGCGAAGCTGTCGACCGTCGGCGTGCCCGACGACGTCGACAAGCTGCTGGCCACGCTGGCGAGCTCGCCCACCGGAACCGCTGTGGTGCACGAAGGTGAGCACCTCTACATGACCGAACGCCTCGTCGTGAGCCCTTCGGCGGGGGTCTTCGAACCCGCCGATCGTTGGCGGACCCCACAGGCCGATTCCCACATCGAGGTGGGCGAACTGCTCGGCACCGTCAGTGGCGACGAGGTTCGGTCCCGCTTCTCCGGCGTCATCATGGGCCTCATCGCGGTTGACGGCGAGCGGGTCACCGCCAGTCAACCCATCGCCTGGCTGCGCACCGCGTGAGTGGCGTTCGGGTCGTCGGGTTGGGCGCTTCGCTCCCCGAGAAGATCGTGACCAACGCGGCCTTCGCCGCGCGCCTGGACACCACCGACGCATGGATCGCCGAACGGACCGGGATCCTGGAGCGACGCATGGGCGGCACGACCTCGAGTCTGGCCACCGGCGCGGGTGCTGCGGCGCTTGCGAGCAGCGGCATCGACCCGGCCGACATCGATCTCCTCGTGCTCGCGACCTCTTCGCCCGACCAGCTCATGCCCGCGACGGCATGCACGGTGCAACAGGCGCTCGGCACATCGGGTGGGGCCTTCGACGTCAACGCCGCCTGCACCGGATTCGTCTACGCCATGGTGACCGCCGCAGGCATCATGGCGATCGGCGCACGCCGTGCCATGGTCATCGGCAGTGACGTGCTGAGCACCATGACCGATCAGGACGACCGGAACACCGCGGTGCTCTTCGGCGACGGGGCCGGGGCCGTCATCCTCGAGACGGTCGATGACGGGCCGGGGAACCTGCTCGCCTGGGATCTCGCCGCGGACGGCAGCACGCGCCACCTGCTGTACATCGACCACGGCCAGTACCTGCAGATGGACGGCAAGGAGGTGTTCCGCCGAGCGGTGCGCGTCTTCGTCGACTCCGCGCACAAGACGCTGCAGGACGCCGGTCTCACCCCCGACGACGTTGCGCTGCTCGTTCCCCATCAGGCCAACAGCCGCATCATCAGCGCCGCCTGCGATCGACTGGGCATCCCCCTGGAACGGACCGTGGTCAATCTCGACCGGGTCGGAAACACCTCGGCGGGCTCGATTCCCCTTGCGCTTGCCGATGCGGTCGCGGAGGGTCGCCTCCACGACGGCGACATCGTCCTGATGGTCGGCTTCGGCGCCGGCATGACCTGGGCGAGCGTGGCTCTAAAGTGGGGACCATGAGCACGGCATCGAGCGAAGGGTCCCGCGTGGTGCTCATCACCGGAGGGAATCGAGGCATCGGTCTCGCCTGCGCGCAGGCGTTCGCCGCGCTCGGTGACCGGGTCGCCGTCACCTATCGCTCCAAGCCGCCGACCGATGAGGATGCGTCATTCACGGCGGCCTCGTTCATGGAGGTGCGTTGCGACGTCACCTCGACCGAGCAGGTCGATGCCGCCTTCACCGAGGTCGAGCAGCACTGGGGTCGAGTCGACGTGGTCGTCGCCAACGCCGGCATCACCCAGGATGCCCTCACCATGCGGATGAGTGAGGATGCGTTCACCCAGGTCCTCGATGCGAACCTGACCGGGGCCTTCCGGACGGCCAAGCGCGCCATTGGACCGATGGTCAAGGCCCGCTCCGGGCGACTGATCTTCATCTCCTCGGTCGTGGCGCTCTCCGGCTCCGCGGGACAGGCCAACTATGCCGCATCCAAGGCCGGGTTGGTCGGCCTCGCCCGCTCCTTTGCCCGTGAGCTCGCCTCACGCAACATCACGGCAAACGTCATCGCCCCCGGTCCCGTCGAGACCGACATGACGGCCGCGCTCAGCGACGCACGCCGAAGCGAACTGGCCGCCGCCGTGCCCATCGGGCGGTTCGCAACCGCCGAGGAGATCGCCGCTGCCGTACTCTTTCTGGCATCACCCCATGCGGGGGCCATCACCGGCGCGGTGCTGCCGGTCGACGGCGGGCTGGGCATGGGGCACTAGCACGACCCGATTACCATCTCGTCGACGACTTTCGTCGGCGTCAACATCAAGGAGAGCAAGGACATGGCCGAAGACAACTTCGAGATCTTCAGGAAGTGCGCCGTCGAGGTGCTGGCGGTCGACCCCGACCTGATCACCCGCGAGGCCCGTTTCGGCGACGACCTCGACGCCGACAGCCTCGACCTGGTCGAACTCGTCATGGCTCTCGAAGAGGCATTCGACGTGGAGGTGCCCGAGGACGAGCTCGAGGGCATCGAGACCGTGGGTCAGGCCTACGACCTGGTCACGTCGAAAATCTCGTGAACGGTCGTCGCGTCGCGGTCACCGGAATCGGCGTGATCGCCAGGTGTGGCGCGGGCGCGGACGCCTTTTGGGACGGACTGCTGGCCTCTCCCGAGCCCGGCCCACGGAGCATCGACGACTTCGACCCGTCACCGTGGTTCGGCCCCAAGGAGGCCCGACGCACCGATCGCTTTGCCCAGTTCGCGATCGCTGCGGCTGACATGGCCCTCCAGGACGCCGGCACGCTGACCGCGGATCTCGACCGATCGGGCGTGCTCATCGCGACCGGCGTCGGCGGCCTGCACACCCTGGAGGAACAGATCGTCCTTCGTCACGAGAAGGGCGTCGGACGGGTGTCGCCGTTCCTCGTCCCGCTGATGATGTGCAACGCCGGAGCAGCTGCCGTCTCGATGCGCTACGGCTGGCGTGGGCCCTGCGAGACCACGGTCACCGCTTGCGCGGCGAGCACCCACGCCATCGGCAACGCCGCACGGCTCATCGCCATGGGCATCTGTGATGCCGTGATGAGCGGCGGCTCCGAGGCTGCAATCACGCCCACGGGTGTTGCGGGCTTCTCCAACATGACCGCGCTGTCCTCGGCGGGCATCTCCCGACCCTTCGACGTCGAACGCGACGGCTTCGTCATCGCCGAGGGCGCCGGCGTTCTCGTGCTGGAGGAGATGGAGATGGCCCTCGCCCGCGGCGCACGCATCTACGGTGAGGTGATCGGCGCCGCCAGCACGGCGGACGCCTATCACATCACCGCGCCGAGCCCCGACGGCTCCGGAGCCGTTCGCTGCATGGAGCTTGCCCTCGCGGACGCCGGGGTCAACACGAGCGAGATCGGCCAGATCAACGCCCACGGCACCTCGACGCCACTGAACGACGCTGCCGAGGCCAAGGCCATCACCAAGGTGTTCGGGAATCAGGCGCCACCGGTGGTATCCACCAAGGGCGTCACGGGACACGCACTGGGTGCAGCAGGAGCACTGGAGGCCGCTGCGGTGCTGTTGTCGTTCGACCGCAGGCTCATCCCCCCCACGGCCGGTCTGGTCAACCTCGACCCGGAGATCACCATCGACATCGTGCGTGGTGCCCCTCGTCCATGGGAACCCAAGCCGACCCTTTCCAACAGCTTCGGCTTCGGCGGCCACAACGGCTGTCTCGTCCTCGCCCCGCCCGCCTGAGGCTCGACACGTCAAACGTATCTTCGCCGATCTGTCCCGAGTCGACCTCACCGATGCGGGCGAATCGGCCACTGATCACCACGGCGTCGTCTGCGCTCCGGGAGTCAACGGACTCGGTCGCGTTGCCAGACGCGTACCAAGAACAGGGCCGAGAAAATGAGGATGGGAACGCCGAACACAAAGACGAGCGCGACTGCTTTCTCCTGCTGATCTTGCATCACGACGTTGAACATGGCGCGGGCAACAAGTGCGCCCATAACCAGAGCCGGTGCGGACCAGGCCAGACGCCCAAAGAGTCCGAACGTCACAGGACCAGCTCTCCAACGTGAGTACACGGGGATGATCGTGGCCTCCCTGGGCACAGGGCCCGGACGTTTGTCGTGAACGGGGGCCCTGTGGCTGTAGGACTGAAGACACCGGGAGCACCAGCCGGCACCTGCCGGACCCGGCTCCCCGCATCCGGCACATCGTGCCATCTCGGCCGATTCCGTCGTCATCAGCTCAAAGATCGACCATGTCGTCTGAGTGCTTGAGGAAGAGTCCGAACGCTCGGGACAGTAGGCCGGTCCCTGCGCCATGCTCAAAATGGTCCCAAACCGGCCGACGGCATCGCCGTCTTCCTCGTCCTGAGCGGCCCCCTCCTGTTGGGGATGGCCGCTCAGCCTCTCGCCAGGTTGTTCGCCACCATTGAGCGCCGGCCTACAGGGCTTCTTCCTGCCGTGAACGGCCTGAACATCACCGACGCAACCCTCACGGCCCTGGCCGTGCGATCGGGTAACGCCATTGAGGCGAATCCCCTTGTTCGATGGGCAGGGCTTCCCCTCAAGATCATGGTGGTGTTGATTGCATCAACGGCCGTGGCACGAAGAAAGCCCGACGCGCTGCTGGTGCCATGTGCCATCCTGGCGGCAGTCCTTGCCTACCATCTCGTCGGGCTTCTGGTCTTTTCGTAGGGGTGGAGTTGTGCTCCGGCTACTCGCCCGGCAGGTCGGCGAAGACGAACAGCAGGTCGGCCTCGCACGCAACCTCGCCGTTGACCGTGGCCTTTCCGTGGCCCTTGCCCGCTCGAGCAGAGAGGCGACCCAGCTCGACCTCGAGCTCGAGGGTGTCGCCGGGTCCGACCTGACGCCGGAAGCGAGCCCCGTCGATGCCACCGAAAAGCGGAAGCTTCTTCGCAAACCGCTCGTCGGCAAGAACGGCGCAGGCCCCGAGTTGGGCCAGCGACTCGATCATGAGCACACCCGGCAGCGTCGGCATGCCCGGGAAATGCCCGGCGAAGAAGGGCTCGTCACCGCTCAGGCGCCAAAGACCACGACCTCGTTGGCCCGCGACGAGCTCGGTGACCTCATCGATGAGCAGGAAGGGGTCACGATGCGGGATCAGCGTCGTGGGGTCGATGCCCGCCACGATCAGTCCGCCAGGGCCTTGATCAGCTTGATCGGCGTGTCCTTGGGCGAGATCTTGTACCAGACCTCCGCGAGCTTGCCCTTCTCGTCGATCAGAAATGCCGAGCGAACGATGCCCATGTAGCTCTTGCCGTACATCTTGCGCTCGCCCCAGGCGCCGTAGGCGTCGGCCGTTGCATGATCAGGGTCGGAGAGAAGCGGGAAGCCCAGGGTGTACTTCGTGTCGAAACGGGCAAGGGCCTCCTCCTTGTCTGGACTGATGCCCAGCACCACGACGCCATCGCCGAGCTCGGGAAGCGCATCTCGCAGCCCGCAGGCCTGGGTCGTGCAACCCGGCGTGTCGGCCTTCGGATAGAAGTAGACGAGGACCTTGCGGCCCTTGAGATCCTCGAGGCTGACCGACGCACCGTGCTGGTCGGTCAGGGTGAATTTGGGAGCGGTATGACCAACTTCGAGCATGGGGGAAACCTAGCCCCTCGTGGTCCGGGCGGGAAGCCGATCGGACCACGAGAGGGCAGGTTCCGCAACGCCGGTCTCCCTACGGGGCAGTCTCCTTGCCGGCCGCGATCGCCTTGAGCTTGGAGCCTGCCGTGATCTTCACCGCGTTCGTCGCCGGCACGTCGATCGGCGCGCCCGTCTGAGGGTTGCGAGCGGTGCGGGCCGCACGATGCGTCTGCTCGAAGGAGATGAAGCCGGGAAGGGTGATCTTCTCGTCACCCTTGGCCACGGTCGCGGCAACGACCTCGAAGAGACCCTTGAGTGTGGCATCAACATCACTGCCTGCTACGCCAGAGCGCTTGCTGATTGCCTCGATGAGCTCCGTACGATTCATGTGCCTCCTCAGGTCATACAGGGGAGGGTCCCCTGAACATTGCGTCTACGCGAGTCGAACGGGTCCTTCATGTCAAGCATTTGGCAAAAGCCGGTGGCTTCATCAACGCTCTCCGTGCCGGACCTCCACGACGGCATCTACCCTCCGTCAAAACGCCGAAACCACCAAAACGGGTCCCTCGCGTGGGCGTGGAAGTGGTCGGGAATCTGGCGCATCGTGCGATCGACCTTGTAGCCGCCCTCGCCGAAACGAGCGGTCGCCACCTCATCGAGGCGCGAGAGCATCCAGTCGACCTCGACATCGGGGGGTTCGGCGCCGTGGTGGGTCCACACGACCATCGGCACGTCGCAGACCTCGCAGTCGGCGACCCAGCAACGGTCATCCTCGTAGTGCCAGGTGGTCATGCGGGCCGCCTCGCACAGCTCGCACACCTCTTCGATAGCCGCCGGGTCCATTGCCTGCGGGTCCATTGCCTGCGGGTCCATTGCCGGCAGGTCCCCCGCTCAGCCCTGGTCGAGGGCCTGGCGAAGCTCGCCGATGAACCTTGCCGCCCCCTCGGGACCGGCACCGTCGAGCAGCCGGCGCACCAGGGCCGAACCCACGATGACGCCATCGGCCTCGGCGCAGGCCTCGACTGCCTGGGCCGGCGTCGAGACGCCGAATCCGATCAGCACGGGCTTGTCGGTCACGGCCTTGAGGCGCTTGCCCATGGTCGAGGCCGACACGGCCACCCCGGCCCGCTCACCGGTGACGCCCATCAGGCCAACGGCATAGACGAAGCCGCGTGATCGGGCAGCGATCTGAACCAGGCGATCGTCGGGCGTCACGGGGGCCGCGAGCAGGATCGTCTCGACACCCGCCGCGGCGGCCTCGCGCTCCCAGTTCGCCGACTCATCGAGGGGAAGATCGGGAAGGATGGCGCCACTGACCCCGGCGCCGGCCAAGGAGGCCGCAAAGCGGTGCTCGCCCATGTGAAAGGCGATGTTGTAATACGTCATCACGATCAGTGGCGCTGAGCCCACGTCGAGCCCGGTGATGTCGTCCAGGATGCTCAGAGGTGTCGCTCCCCCGGCCAGCGCCGCCGCCGATGCCTCCTGGATGGTCGGGCCGTCCATCACCGGATCGGAGAACGGAATGCCGATCTCGATCGCATCGGCTCCGGCCGCGGCCAGAGCAGGCAGCACCAGCGCCCAGTCGTCACCGAGCCCACCGGTCACGTACGGGACCAGCAACTTCCTCCCCCGGTCCCGATGGGCACGCAACGTCGTCTCCACGGACGGGTTCATCGCTTCAACATCTCCATCACCTGGGCGGCATCCTTGTCGCCACGACCGCACAGGTTGATCAGCACGGTCGAGCCCGAGGGGATGGATCGACCTGCCTCACGCATCACCCAGGCAACGGCATGGGCCGGCTCAAGGGCCGGAATGATGCCCTCGCTGCGGCTCAGCACCTGGAACGCCTCCAGCACCTCGGCATCGGAGACCATGGTGTACTCGGCTCGGCCGATCTCGGCGAGATGGGCGTGCTCGGGGCCGACACCGGGGTAGTCGAGGCCGGCCGAGATCGAATGGGCCTCCGTCACCTGGCCGAACTCGTCCTGGAGGAGCATGCTCTTCGAGCCGTGGACCACACCCGGCGTTCCCCGACCGATGGCGGCACCGCCGTCGGGCTGGACGCCGATGAGGCGGGAATCGGTGTCGGCGAAGCCCGCGAAGATGCCGGCGGCGTTGGAACCCCCACCGACGCAGGCGACCACGAAGTCGGGGACGCCTCCGATCTTGACCTGGCACTGGGCAAGGGCCTCGTCACCGATCACCCGTTGGAACTCGCGCACCATCCACGGGTACGGGTGTGGACCCATGACCGAGCCGAGGCAGTAGTGGGTCGTCTCGACCGATGCCACCCAGTCACGCATGGCCTCGTTGATGGCGTCCTTCAGCGTGCGGGACCCTGATGAGACCGGACGCACCTCGGCGCCGAGCAGATTCATGCGAAAGACGTTGAGTGCCTGGCGCTCGACGTCGACCTCGCCCATGTACACCACGCATTCGAGGCCGAAGACCGCCGCAGCCGTCGCCGTGGCGACCCCGTGTTGCCCCGCTCCGGTCTCGGCGATGACCCGGCGCTTGCCCATGTGACGGGTGAGCAGTGCCTGGCCGAGCACGTTGTTGATCTTGTGCGAGCCGGTGTGATTCAGCTCGTCACGTTTGAGCAACACCCGCACGCCAAGGCGCTCCGAGAGGTTCGGGGCATCGGTGAGCGGTGACGGGCGCCCGGCGTACTCGGTCAGAAGGGTGTCGAGCTCGGCCCGAAAGGCCGGATCGGCCCAGGCCGAGCGGAAGGCGACATCGAGCTCGTGACAGGCCGGTATGAGCGACTCGGGCACGTAGCGCCCGCCGAAGTCGCCGAAGCGCCCGTCGTCGCCCGGTTGGTCCATGAGGGAAAGGGCCATGGTCAATCGTCCTCCTGCCAGTCGTAAGGGCCTTCATTGCCGTGCAGGGAAGCGTCCGGGTGATCACCCTCGGCCAATCGCTCGAAGTGGCTGTGTTGGGTCGAACGGGCGGCGGCGATGAACGCCCGGAGCTTCCTGGGGTCCTTGCGTCCAGGCTCGGACTCGACGCCGCTCGACACGTCGACCCCCCATGGATGCACGCTGTTGATCGCTGCCACCACGTTCTCGGGGGTGAGCCCGCCGGCAACGATCAGACGCAGACCACCGGGCGTCTCGCCTGCGAGAGCCCAGTCGAAGACCTCCCCCGAGCCGGGGCTCGCACCGTCGACGAGGATCGCGTCCGCCCCGTATTGATCGGCTTTGCCAACGGCAGGGTCGCCGGCGGCAAAGGCGCGAAAGACGACCGGGACGCGCTCCTTGACCCATCGAGTCTCCTCAGGGGTCTCCCGGCCGTGCAGCTGTGCAGCCCGAAGGCCCACCTGGCCCACGATCTCCACCACGCGAGCCGTCGACTCGTCACGAAAGACGCCGACCGTGAGCACCTCGGGCGGCAGTCGGCGCACGATGTCGCGCACGAGTTGGGGCGCCATCTGACGCGGCGAGGGGGCGAAGACGAAACCGACCGCATCGGCGCCCATGGCAACTGCCAACAGCGCGTCCTCCTCACTGGTGATCCCACAGATCTTGACGAACACTCAGGCGCTCCCTGGTCCCTCTTCGGCCCCGGCCCGCAGCGTTCCGATCGTCGAGACGGGGTCGCTGCTCGTCACCAGCGACTCGCCCACCAGAACGGCGTCATAGCCGGCCGCAGCCAGGTCCATTGCGTCCTCCGCGCCTCGCACCCCGGACTCGGCCACCTTGATCACGCCCTTGGGGAAGAAGGGGACCATGCGGATGGCCAGGGTCCGGTCGATCTCGAAGGTCGTGAGGTCGCGCTGGTTCACCCCGATGAGCGTTGCGCCGCAGGCAAGCGCCCGATCGAGTTCGGCGACGTCATGCACCTCGACCAGCGCCGCCATCCCCAGGCCGGTCGCCAACTCGTGAAACCGTGCCAGGTCCGATTCATCGAGCGCCGCGACGATGAGCAGGACCGCGTCCGCTCCCATGAGGCGGGCGTCGACGACATCACGCTCGTCGACCGTGAAGTCCTTGCGCAGCACGGGCAGGTGACAGGCCCCCCGCGCCGCGTGGAGATCGTCGGGGGAGCCCCCGAAATGGGCCTCATCGGTGAGCACCGAGAGGCACGCCGCTCCCCCGGCCTCGTACGCCCTCGCGAGATCGCCGGGCACCAGATCGATGGCCAGGTCTCCCCGCGACGGCGAACGACGCTTGATCTCGGCGATGATCGCGAGGCCCTCGTCATCGCCGAGGGCTGCGGCAAACGGACGCGGAGGAACAATCCCTTCGGCACGGGCCATGAGCGAGCCGAGGTCACGTTCATCGCGTGCCGCAGCCTCACGGTGCGCAGCAAGGATGCGATCGAGGTAGGTGGCCACCTGGTGGAGCCTAGCCGGCAGCCGCTGAGTCGCCGGCCTTGTTCAGGCCCGGATGACCCGGATGGTTCAGACCCGGATGGTTCAGACCCGGATGGTTCAGGGTCGGATGGTTCAGACCTCGAGGCCCTTGGCCGAGACGATGGTCGTCATCGTGATCTCCGGCGGAGCGCCCATCACCGCTGCCATCGCTGCGCCGGCGGCCTTCATCGCCTCGCTGCCCATGTGTGCGGCCACGGCGTCGCCATCGGTGTAGACCTCGTAGACGCGAACGACGTCGGGTTCGCCCTCGGAGACATGCAGGACGTACAGCTCCGTGCCCTTCTCGTCCTGCACCGGACCGAGCATGGCGCTCAGGCCTGCAAGCAACTCCTCACCCTTGCCCGGCTGGGCGGTGAGCTTGGCGAAAATGGCGGTCTTGGGCATGGTTCCCCCCGGGTGAGTGCGTCGAATGCAGCAGCATAGGCCATCAACCTTCATCACGTTTCGAGGAAAGCAGCGCGAGCAGGGGCATCGCCACGAATCCCGCTCCTGCCAGCCCCAAGATCACCACCGAGGCCCGGAGCAGCGAGCCGGACCCCACAAAGAACGCGAACGTCACCAGCAACGCGGCAAGGGCGAGGGCAAGCGGAGCGAGCATTCTGGCGAATCCCCGTCTGACGAGGACGTCCTCGGGCTCGCTGCGATAAGGGATGTCGGGCAGGGTCAGCGGATCGGGATCGTCGTCGTCGGGGTCGAAGGGACGAAACGGCGTGTTCGTGTCGGCCGCCAACGCGCTGCGCAGACCGATCGTCTCGTCGTAGGTCCGCCGCGTGGCCGCGTCGCCCAGGATGCTCCACGCCTCGTTGACCCGGCGCATGCGGGTCTCGGCCTCCGCCCGCCTGCGTGGCTCGGCCGAGACGAAGAAATCAGGGTGGTGGAGACGGGCGAGACGGACGTAGGCCGTGTGGATCTCCGATATCGAGGCGCCCACGCCAACCCCGAGCACCTCGTAGTGGTTCGCTCCTCGCTCGTCCATCTCGTCGTCCATCTCGTCGTCGGGCAGCCGGCCGAACCCACTGCCCTCGACTAGCGCCCGACGGTCGTCGGGGAGGCGGTGGTCGAGGGAGAGGACGGCAGCGATGTCGTGGACGACCCGGGGGCGGCCACACAGTCGGGGACCGACAATGGCAAGGTCTCGTCACCGATCACCACCGCGATGGCCTGGGGGCCCGGCGCGCCGCACACCAGCCGGTACGTTGATCGGCCTGCATAATCGCTCGTGGATGTTCCCGACTGCAGGGTCCATCTGCCGGTGGCGACCAGTCGCCAAGCGGCTCCGGCCTGAGGGATCGTCCGGACAAGGCCGTCGCTGTCGATCTGGTGACGGGTCAGACGCACGACGAGGTTGACCGGTTGGTTGACCACCGGAGGGTCGGGTGCGACCACCGCTTCCGCGGTGAGCTGACCGATCGGTTCGACCCGAAGCTCCAGCGGGGCCAAGCCATCGCCCGTCGAGGGCACGAAGAGGAGCTGCGGTTCGGACTGGGCAAGATCGGGAACAAGCCACGCCCGCACCCGGTAGCGACCCCCGACGATGTTCGCAGCCTCCCACGAGCCATCGGCTCCCGTGTGGACGAATCCCGACAGCACGGCATCGCCCACGAGGCGCTCGATCCCCACCACGGCACCGGCGACAGGCCCGTTCGGCCCGTTGACCACGCCTCGGAGCTTTGCCGTACCCGGCGTCAGGGCCGGCGGGCTGGTGGTCGTGGTCCCACGAGCATGCGCAAGCTCGACCGCGGCATAGTCCGGAGCCTGGGTTGTCGGCGTCGTGAGAGCCGCGTCGGACTTGTCCGGAACAGCCAGCGGGGCATAACCCTCGGGCGTCCTGCAACCGCCGAGCAGGGCCGTCCCCCCGACAAGGAGGACGAGCATCACGAGAGGCGACCTCGCCGTGACCGATCTCAATCGCCTGGTGTGCACCGCTCCACTCGCGCCTTCCATCGCTCCCCCACGAGGTCGGCACGGACCACCGTGGCATCGGCGGGCATCTCGACCTCCCGGCGAACATAGGCCAACGCAACGCCGGCGGCACGCCCCGATGACCAGGCGACGCTCGTCAGCCGACCGACCTCGTGGTCGTCGACCAGGACGGCGGACCCGACGTCGGGAAGGGACCCGTGAGACGCATCGGCCTCGATGATCACCAGACGCAACACACGCGGCACCTTGTTGCCCCGAGCGTCCAGGCGGGCCACGAGCTCCTGGCCGGTATAGCAACCCTTGGTGAAGCTCGCCGAACGCTCCACGATGCCCGCCTCGGCAGGGATCGTCGAGGTGGTGAGCTCGGTCCCCATGCGAGGGACACCCCCCTCGATGCGCATCGCCTCGTAGTCCCACGGGTCCAGGCGCGTCACGCTCGGCCCGAGCCCCGAATGGTCCGCCCCGTCGGCCATCGCCGAGCGGAGTGTCGCTCGGGGACCGAGCACATCGAGACCTCCGGGGCCGGGAAGCTCCGCAACCACGGGCCACAGGCCATGACCACGCGCCCAGGCTCGCACTTCCTCTGATCGCTCGGCGGGTTCTCCCGTGCGAACGACCAACGCGAGCCAGTCGTCGAGCACCTCGATCGTGCACTGCACTCGCAACTTGAAGCGCTCCAATCGTGCCACCACGGCCTCGGCCCATCCCGCGTCCACGTCGAGCAGGAAGGAGTCCTCGGCCGTGCGGGTCACCCGCAGGTACGCCTCCACCTTGCCCTGGGGCGCAAGCAGGAGCGAGAAGGCCGACTCCCCGGTCGCCAACGCCGCGATGTCCTGGCTCAGCTGTCCCTGCAGATAGGTTGCCGCGTCGCTCCCGCTGACCTGCACCACGTCACGGCCCACCTCGGCCACGTCCACGGCGCCGCTCACGGTCCGTTCCTTCGCATGCGACGTGCCGCCGGCACCGCCGCCAACAGGGCCGCCGCCTTGTTGCGACACTCCAGCGCCTCCTCCGACGGGGTGCTGTCGGCCACGATCCCTGCCCCCGCCTGCACCGAGGCCCTGTTGCCGGTGATCACCATGGTGCGGATCGCGATCGCCGTGTCGAGGTTGCCCGAGAAGTCGAGGTAACCGACCACGCCCGCGTAGGGGCCACGCTTGACCGGCTCGAGGTCGTCGATGATCTCCATGGCGCGCACCTTTGGGGCTCCCGAGACCGTGCCCGCCGGGAAGGTTGCACGCAGGACGTCGATGGGTCCGAGACCGTCACGCAGACGGCCCGAGACCTGGGAGGTGATGTGCATGACGTGGCTGTAGCGCTCGATGGTCATGAGCTCGTCCATCTGCTCGGTGCCGAAGGCGACGACACGACCGACATCGTTGCGGGCGAGGTCGACCAACATGACGTGCTCGGCTCGCTCCTTCGGGTGCTCGATCAGCTCAGCGGCGAGGCGACGATCGGCCTGGTCGGTCGCGCCACGTCGACGGGTGCCGGCGATGGGCCGCGAGATCACCCGTCCGTCGAGCACCTGCACCATGGGCTCGGGTGACGAGCCCACGAGCGTCACGTCGTGGTGGCGCAGGAAGTACATGTACGGGCTGGGGTTGACCTGGCGCAGGACCCGATAGACCGCAAAGGGATCGGCATCGAGATCGAAGTCGAAGCGCTGTGACAGCACCACCTGGAAGATGTCACCGTCGAGGATGTGCTCCTTCGCCACGCCCACGGCGGCATCCCACGCCGAAGACGACATCGACGAGTCCACCTCGGGAAGAGGATCGTCGACCGGCGGAGGGTCCACCACGGGCTCGTCCATGGCCCGCGCGCCATCGGCGGCGAGCCCGTCGAGCCCGACGATGGCCTGGTCGTAGAGATCGTCGAGCTCGTCGTCGCTGCAGTCTCCGGGGACCACCACGTTGTCGATGAGCACGACCCGTTGACGCCAATGATCGAAGACGGCCAGTTGCCCGATGATGGAGAGCACCGCATCCGGAAGGCCCTGGGCATCGGCGGGCGTGGCGGGAAGGTGCTCGATCTCCCGCACCACGTCGTAACCCAGATAGCCCACGAGTCCACCGTGCAACGGGGGCAACTCGGCGATGACGGGCGAGCGATAGTGCGTCAGGAGTGCCTCGGCAGCAGCCAGGATCCCTCGATCCCGGGGCATCGAATCGGGAACGACGCCCTCGACCGTGATCAGAGCGCCCCTGGCGGTGATCGTGGCACGTGGGTTGCGCCCCACGAAGGAGAAGCGACTCCATCGGTCGCCGTGCTCGACGGACTCGAGCAGGAAACCGACACCGTCGCCGACCACACGTTGGAACGCTGCGACCGGGGTGATCAGGTCACCGAGCACCTCACGCCACACCGGCACCACCGTGTGGTCACGGGCAAGCGCACGAAAGCCGTCCCGATCGGGTCGATACACGATCAGCTTGCGCCGGAAGCCGTCGGCGCAAGGAACGAACGGTAGAAACAGGAGTGCTCGCCGGTGTGGCAGGCGCCCTTGCCCTCCTGCTCGACGACGAACAGCAACGTGTCGCCGTCGCAGTCGTAATACGCCTCACGCACCCATTGGCGATCACCGGAGGTGTCGCCCTTCGCCCACTCCTCCTGGCGGGAACGGCTCCAGAAGACGGTTCGGCCCTCGGCAAAGGTGCGCCGCAGGGTGGCCTCGTTCATCCATGCCACCATCAGCACCTGGCCACCCTCTTGCTCCTGGACGATCGCAGGGACGAGACCATGGTCGTCGAACTTGACCTTCGCGAGATCGTCGTCGTTGACCGTGAGGGAGATGGCGCCGGACATGTGCCCATGTTAGTCGTTGGAAGTCCTGCCCAAAGATGGCAGTCTGCCTGCAACACCTTGCGGATTCGGGGCTCAGCGTCGGCGCTGTTCCCTGGGCTTGCGACTCCAAGATCTTGCCGGCGGCCCGCGACCCGGTCGTGATCACAACGTCCAATGGATGCGCCTGACAGCCCGTTCGGAGTCGCCGAGGCCGCATGCCTCCTCGGCCTGCGGCCTGATCGCACGCGTGCCGAGATAGACGGTTATGGCTCGTGCCGTGCCTAGCAAGATCCTGAGGCGCCACCGCGATTGTCGCACCTAGGCTGACCGTGAGCCTGTTCCGGCTCCAACACCGAAAGGCGGCCGAGCGCCCCTTTCGCCCTGCACCACGTCCAGGATGACGCACCCGGAAACGACCACAGGACCCGCTCGCAATGTCATGGCCATCTGATCGATCAGCTGACTGCGGAACACCGCGAAGCCGAAGGCCTGATCGCCCAGCTCAAGGACACCGAACCCGGCTCTGAGCGTGACCATCTCGTCGACCAGTTGACCGGCGCGCTGCGCACCCACATGGCCGTGGAAGAACGGTTTCTGTACCCGGTCGCTCGCGCGACGCCCTCGGCGCCGAACCCGACCGAGAGGAAGCCGAGGTCGAACACCAACTCGCCCGCGACGGCGTCGCCAAGCTCGTCGAGCTTCGCGCCGAGCCCGGGTTCGGAGCCGCTGTGGACATGCTCGAAGCCGGCATTGCCCACCACGTCCACGAAGAAGAGTCCGAGATCTTCCCCAAGCTCCGCAAGACCGCCGCCGCCCAGATCGCACAGCTCGACCCCGACGAGTGCAAGACCGCGGTCGAGAACGACCCGGTTGACCTGACCAGGGAGGAGCTGTACCGCCGAGCCCAAGAGGCCGACATCCCTGGGCGGTCGTCGATGACCAAGGACGAACTGGCCGAAAGCCTGGCGGATACATAGGCTCGGAGCCGACCACGGCGTGCCTCCGCAGCCTGAGAATTGGGTCTCCGAAGTGGCCCGAGGGCTTGGTCGTTTTCGGTCGCAGATCGATGGCGGGGGGCTGTCACCACTTCGGTCCGGCGTCGGTGGAACGGCAATAGGCCGGCCGCACGACACGACCGAGAACGGATCGGACAACCGGAGGCCGCGTGTGCGCACGATGGCAGTTTCGTGCACCGCAACGGGCTCGCCCTCGCCTGCTTCTCACTGTTCTTCCTTTTCTGGTTCGGTCAGAGCCTGAGCGGCTGGCACGTCTACAACGACAACCAGCTCACCCACGGGAGCGCCGCCATCGGCTACTCGCAATATCTCACGACCGGGCACTTCATCGAGGCAACTTTCGAGAACTGGGAAAGCGAGTTCCTCCAGATGTTCGCCTTCATCGTCCTGACGGCCTGGCTCGTTCAACGCGGATCGGCCGAGTCCAAACCCGAACACGACTCGACGGACGACGCGGAACAGCACCGTAACGATCCGAACGCGCCATGGCCCGTGCGACGAGGCGGACTCTGGCTCAAGCTCTACGAGCAGAGCCTGATGATCGCGTTCCTCATCCTGTTTCTGTTGTCGATCGCCTCGCATGCGGTCGGGGGCCTCGCCGAACGAAATGCTGAGCTCGAGTTTCACCATCAACCCACCGAGACCGCCGCCGAGTTCGTGGTATCGAGCGACTTCTGGTTCCAGTCGTTCCAGAACTGGCAAAGCGAGTTCCTGGCCGTGGGCTGCATCGTCGTGTTCACGATCATCCTCCGCCAGAAGGGCTCCCCCGAATCCAAGCCCGTCTACGCGCCTCACCGACAGACCGACACCGGCGAATGAGCCTCCCGCACGGCCTCGCGGCTTGAAGCGGGGACCCGCGACGCAACCTCCATGCCGTGCGCACGTCGGTACCCGGCGGATGGTCCCTCTTGCGCAACGGAAACGCCCGACCGCCGACAGCGAACGCCGTTGGTCCGGGTACCCGATCGGCCCCCGGGCTCCCTACAGGTAGAGGCCCGTGTTGGTCTCGTCGAGGCGCTCCGACGCCACGGCATGGATGTCGCGCTCACGCAGGATGAGGTAGTCGTCGCCACGCACCTCGACCTCGAAGCGGTCCTCGGGGTTGAACAGCACGTGGTCGCCCATCTCGATCGCCCGCACGTTCGGGCCGACCGCGACCACCTCTGCCCAGGTGAGTCGCTTGCTCATCTGTGCTGTAGCCGGAATGAGGATGCCCGAACGAGAGCGACGTTCGCCCTCCGCCTGGGGGATCTGCACCAGCACGCGATCGGCGAGCATCTTGATCGGCTGCTTGTCCTGCTGTTCCACGACCCCGACGGTACCGCTTCATCGCTTTGACGACGCTCTTCGGCCCTGATCAGGCCTGATCGTGGGCGGTATGGCCCGGTGTCGCGGGGAGACCACGCACAGCAGCTGCCCGTCCCAGGTCGGAGCCGTCTACACCGCCAGGCGATACGCGTCGCCGTCCCTGACGATCCTGCCGCCGGTGGGAGTCGCGAAATGGGTGCCCAGAACCAGCGTGTGGTCGTCACAGAAGCGCTGGAGAAAGGCCAGCCGCGTGAGCTCAGCCTGCGCGCTGTCCACGTCGGCGATGTCCTTCCAGTCCGGCCTGGCCATCTGGACGGGGTGGTGCATCATGTCGCCGGTGATCACGGCGCGCTCACCTTTGCTCTCGATCAGGACGCTGACATGACCCGGCGTGTGGCCGGGCGTCGGTATCAGCTGGATGCCCGGAGCGACGAGATGGTCACTTTCGACCAGGACCGCCATGCCTGCCTCGAAGATGGGCAGGATGGAGTCGCCCTTCGCCTCTTTCCCGAACGGGTCGACCTCGTCTTCCCAAAATGCCCATTCGGCACGACCGAACAGGTAGTCGGCCCTGGGGAAGGTGGGCACCCATCGGTCGTCGACGACCATGGTGTTCCAACCGACGTGGTCGACATGCAGATGGGTGCACAGCACCGTGTCGACGGCCTCGCGCTCCACCCCGATGGAGGCCAGGTCCTCCAGGAAGCGACCCTGGCGCATGTTCCAGTCGGGGATCATCCGGGGCTTGTCGTTGCCGATGCAGGTGTCCACCAGCACGGTGGTCTCGGGCGTGGACACCACAAAGGTGTGGATGGACAGAGGAGCGTTGCCGTCGTCGTCGAGGAAGTGGGGTTTCAACCAGTGGGCCAGGGGCGCCAGGTTCTCCGCCGTGGCCTCCATGATCAGGAGCCCCGGCGGCACCATGTTGACCACATCCACGACCTTGGTGATGGTGATCTCGCCGATTCGCCAGGTCTCCACAGCCCCTCCCCCCTCACTCGACCCTCCTGCATGCGACCCGTTCGGGGCAGGCCCTTCAGGCAGAACAGGGAAGGCTTATCCCCCCATTCCGCCCGCTGTCAACGGTGGCCGCACTGATCACCTCAGCCGGCCTCGACGACCACCTTCTGTCGCACCGGTGGGATCGTCGGCGTCGCTAACACGGACGCGACCAGGTCGTACTCACCGGGGGGCGCCGCCAACTCGGTGTCACCAAGCTCGTAGACCAACGAGTTGCCCGTGGGCAGCGCCTCGTCGGTCACGACCTGGATGAACGTCCGCTCCTTGCTCCAGCGGTAGACCTCGCTGCCGTCGGCAGCCAACAGCACGACCTCACCCCTCTGGCCGGAGGAGAAGGTGAGGTTCGAGGACTCTCCGTCGTTCGAGACCGTCAGGAACCACACGGGCTTCGTGCCCGATCGCAGCGGCTGATCGAATCGAACGGCGAGCGAGACCGTCCCGCCAGGCACCGGAGTCGAGCGACCGAGGGTCACGGTGGTGGTCGGCGCCAGGGACTTGATGGTGGGTTCGCTGCCACAGGCGCTCACGGACACCCCCAGGCCGGCCATGAGGACGATGGAGGTCAGCAGCGGCCGGGCCCGACCACGAACCCTCACCACGGGCGCACCGCCACGCCCGCGTCGGCCATCACCTTCTTGGCCTGGCCGACCGTGAACTCGCCGAAGTGGAAGATCGATGCCGCCAACACGGCATCAGCCTCTCCCTTGAGCACGCCGTCGACCAAATGCTCCAGGGTGCCCACTCCCCCGCTGGCGATGACGGGAATGCCGCAAGCCTGCGTGACGGCGCGGGTCAGCTCGAGATCGAACCCGTCCCGGGTACCGTCACGATCCATGGACGTCAGCAGGATCTCCCCTGCCCCAAGACGCTCGACCTCGGACGCCCAGGCGATCACATCGACCCCGGTGGGCGTGCGACCTCCATGGACGAAAACCTCGAAGCGATCGTCCCCGTCCGAGCGCTTGGCATCGATGGCAACCACCACGCACTGCGAGCCGAACTCCTGGGCCAACTCCCGGATCAGCTCCGGGCGATCCACGGCGGCCGTGTTGACACCCACCTTGTCCGCCCCTGCTCGCAGAAGGCGGCGGGCGTCGTCGACCGATCGCACACCTCCGCCGACCGTCAGCGGGATGAAGACCTCCTCGGCTGCTCGGCTGACGACATCGACCATGGTCTGCCGATTGCCCGACGAAGCCGTGATGTCGAGGAAGACCACCTCGTCGGCGCCCTGCTCGTCGTAGCGGGCGGCCAACTCGACGGGATCACCTGCGTCACGCAGGCCCACGAAGTTGACCCCCTTCACCACTCGTCCGTTGTCGACATCCAGACAGGGAATCACCCGAGCGGTCCTCATGATGCCTCACCCTATCGGGCCGATCGGCGGTGGCCCGAGGCCGTCATCCTCGACCCCGACCCATACGACACGGCCACATGGGTCGACCTACGGATCAGCAGCAGGCCCCTCCTGCCCGGGCCGCCTCCTACCGCTGTCCGACCCCTGGGGCCCCGAGTGCTTCGGCCACGGTGAATCGGCCCTCGTAGATGGCCTTGCCGACGATCGCCCCTGCAAGACGGCGGCCGGCTCGCTCGATGCCGGCCAGGGCAACGAGGTCGTCCAGAGTGCCGACGCCTCCACTGGCGATGACATCAAGGCCGGTCGCGCCGAGAACCGAGGCGAGGCCTTCCAGATCAGGGCCCGCCAGGGTGCCATCCCGGCTGATCTCGGTGACGACCACCGCCGCGACGCCCGCCTCGGCGAAACGAGGAAGCACGCCTGCCATGACGTCATCCATGGTGGTGCCCGAGCCCTCGGTCCATCCCCGCACCGCCGGCTCCCCCACGCGCGCATCGAGCCCGACGGCGACGCCGCCGGGGTGGCGCCGTGCAACACGCTCGACAAAGGCCGGGTCCTCCATCGCGGCGGTACCGATGACCACCCGGGTGACGCCGGCATCGAAGAGGGCCTCTGCTGCGTCCTCGTTGCGCACGCCACCTCCACTCTGCACGCGGACCCCCAAGGCTCCCATCGCCGCAGCGACCGCAGCGACGGCAGGCCGGTTGGTCGCCACGCCGGTGCGGGCGGCATCGAGATCGACGATGTGGACCCACGGCGCGCCGGCGTCGGCGAAGCCCTCGGCCAGCACGACGGGGTCGTCGCCGTAGATCGTCTCCTGTCCGTAGTCGCCCTGGTGCAGGCGCACACACCGACCACCGCGCAGGTCGATCGCCGGGTAGAGCTCCATGCCCGTCACCTGCCCAATCACCGCCCCAGCCCCGGCGCCGGCACAGCCGCAGCAGCGGCCACGAAGTTGGCCAGGAGGGCAAGGCCGGTCCGGCCGGATTTCTCCGGGTGGAACTGGGTCGCCCACAGCACGCCCCGCTGCACCATCGCGGTCACGGATCCCCCGTAGTCGCAGGTGGCGACGATCTCGTCACGATCGACCGGGTCGGGCGCATACGAGTGCACGAAGTACAGCCACGGGTGCTCGCCGAGGCCGTCCAACAAGGGCGAGGGGGCAAGCTGATCGAGCGTGTTCCACTGCATCTGCGGATGCTTGACACCCTCGGGAAGCCGCCTCACCGTGCCGCCCAGCACGCCGAGTCCGGGGACGCCCGGGGATTCGTCGGAAGCGTCGTAGAGCATCTGCATGCCGACGCATATGCCGAGAAAGGGCTTCCCGGCGTCGATCGTGTCGAACGCCACCCGGTCGAGCCCTCTTTCCCGGAGTGCCTCCATGCTGCGCCCGAACGCGCCGACACCGGGCAGCACCACGGCGTCGGCCGAGGCCGCAAGGTCGGGGTCCTCGGTGAGACGAGCATCGGCGCCGACATGTTGCAGGGCCTTCTGGGCCGAACGCAGGTTGCCGATGCCGTAGTCGAGCACCGCGACGAGTGGCGTGGTCACAGCGTGCCCTTGGTGGACGGCACGCCCACGCCCTCGACACGTACTGCGTCACGCAGGCACCGGGCCACCCCCTTGGCGGTGGCCTCGAGAATGTGGTGGGTGTTGCGGCCCTCCCGCATGCGCACGTGCAGGGTGATGCCCGCCGATGTCGCGAACGACTGCCAGAAGTGCTCGGCCATCTGCGGATCGAACGGTGGGGTCCCCAACGGGAGCACCTCGCCGATCTCGACGTCGTAGACCACGAACGGCCGCCCCGAGAGGTCGAGCGCCACCTCGATGAGGGCTTCGTCCAGCGGATAGGCGCCGCTCGCAAAACGCCGGATGCCCGCCTTGTCACCGAGCGCTTCACGCAGGGCTTCGCCGAGCGCGATGCCGACATCCTCGACGGTGTGGTGGCTGTCGACCTCGAGATCGCCCGTGGCCTTCACCGTCAGATCGAACCCACCGTGCTTGCCCAGCTGGCTCACCAGATGATCGAAGAAGGGCAGGCCGGTGTCGACCTCGGTGTGACCCGAGCCATCGAGGTCGAGGGCGATCTCGATGGCGGTTTCCTTGGTCGCCCGCGAACGGGCTGCCTGTCGGGTCATGCGAGCACCTCGGTCAGAGTCGATGTGAGTGCGGACAGGAATGCGTCACCTTCATGAGGAGTGCCGACGGTCACGCGCAGGCATCCTTCGAGCCCCGGCCACGAGCCACAGTCGCGCACCAGCACCGAACGATCAACCAAGCCCTGCCAGACCGCTTGTCCCAGCGCTCGACGAGCGGCGGGACCGTCCGCACGAGACGCCGGGGCAAGCGGTCGAAAGAGGATGAAGTTGGCGCCCGAGGGCCATTGCTCGATCGCAAGAGCTCCCAAGGCCGCTGCAAGGCGCTCACGCTCGGACACCAACGCCCGGACCCGATCGATCATCTCGGCCTCGAATCGCAGGGCGACCCGTCCGGCCAACTGCTTCACGGCATCGAGGTGGTAGGGCAGGACCACCTTGTCGAGCTCGGCGACCAACCAGGCCGGACCGATCAGATAGCCGAGGCGGGCGGCCGCCATCGACCAGGTCTTCGAGAAGGTCCGCGTGACGACCACCGACGAATCCTCGTTCACCAGCTCCAACGCCGACCATCGGGCGAACTGGCCATAGGCCTCATCGACGACGACCACACCCGGGGCAAGTGAGGCGACCTGCGCCACCTCCTCCGGTGAGCAGACCGTACCGGTCGGGTTGTTCGGCGAGCAGAGGAACGTGATCGCCGGGTGCGACTCGTCCATGACGCGCTGCACCTCACCCAGGTCGAGCGAGAAGTCGAGTGCCCGGTTGCCCGTGACCACACCGGTGCCGGTGATGGCGGCGATCTGCGCGTGCATGAGATAGGTGGGGTGGAACAACGCGGCGGAACGCCCCGATCCGCCGAAGCCGAGACACACAAGCTGGAGGATCTCGTTCGAGCCGTTCGCCGCAAGGACCTGCTCGGGCCGCACACCGTGATGGGCCGCAATGGCGGCACGCAACTCGAGGGCCCCCCGATCGGGGTAGCGGTTCCAGTCGAGGTCCCCCATCTCGGCGGCAAGCTGCGCGCGAAAGGCGGCGGGGGGTGGCTCCGGCGACTCATTGGTGTTGAGACGCACGGCAACATCGACCTGCGGCGAGTGGTAGCCCTCGAGCTCGACGAGGTCGTCACGGGCCCGGAAACGCCGTGCGGGAGCGGCGCTCACCGCTGGGGGTCCAAAGCAGCCATGGCCGCGGTGCGCACACGAACCGAGTCACCGTGCGCAGCCAGACCTTCCGCCGCCGCCAGCACCGACACGTGCGGCGCGGCCCGTCGAAGCCCATCCTCGTCAAGGGTCACGACATGCACATGCTTGACGAAGTCGTCCACGCGCAGTGCGCCCGAGAACCGGGCCGAGCCGAACGTCGGCAACACATGGTTCGGGCCGGCGAGGTAGTCGCCGACCGAGGCAGGGGACCATGGTCCACAGAACACGGCGCCGGCGTGGCGCACCAGCGGGAGCAACGCCTCGGGGTCGGCGCACAGCAGTTCCAGGTGCTCGGGAGCGATGGCATTGGCGACGGCGATCGCCTGCTCGGCGTTGTCGCAGATGACGGCGTAGCCACCCTCCGCGAGGGTCGACTCGATGTCGCCACGCCGGGGTGAGGCCTCGACGAGGCGTGTCACCGCCTGGGAGACCGCATCGGCCACCGCCTCGTCCCACGTCACGAGCCACGCCAAACCGTTCGGCCCGTGTTCGGCCTGGACGACCAGGTCGATCGCGGCGAAGTCCACCGGCGTGGTGGCGTCGGCGATCACCACCACCTCCGAGGGCCCGGCAAACGACGAGGGGATGCCGACGACACCTGCAACCTCACGCTTGGCCACCGCCACGTAGATGTTGCCGGGACCGACGATGACATCGACCGCCTTGATGCTCTCGGTGCCGTAGGCCATGGCGGCGATGGCCTGGGCGCCGCCGACCCGATAGACCTCATCGACGCCGGCCAGGCACGCGGCGGCGAGCACGACGTCGGGCACCCGGCCCTCGCGGTCGGGGGGCACGCACAGCACCAGCTCGGCCACGCCCGCGACCTTCGCCGGAACCGCGGTCATCAACACCGTGGACGGGTAGGCCGCCCGACCACCCGGCACGTAGAGACCGGCACGATCCACCGCCCGGTGGAGGTCTCGCACCTCGATGCCGTCTCGGCGGTGGACGACCTCCTTGCCGACCTGCGTCAGGTGATAGGCCTCGATGTTGTCCCTGGCCACCTCGAGCGCTCGTCGCAGCTCCGGGGCAACGGCATCAAGTGCCCGGCGAAGCTCCGTGACGGGGACCCGCAACTCGTCGATGGACGCGCCGTCGAAGCGCTCGGTGCAGGCTCGCACGGCGGCGTCGCCGCCGGCTCGCACCTCGGCGATGATCGCCCTGACTGCGTCGATGGGCTGCTCGACGGCCACCGCAGGACGCGGCAGCAGCGAGACCAGGTCGCCGGTTGCGCCACGAAGGTCGAGGATGTTCAACATGTCGGTCCACGATCCTACCGGCGCACCGCGTGCCCCCCGGTGTTGTGGGCATCTCGACAGGGTCGGCGAACAAAGCTGAGGCGTGTAGACCAGAGGGATGCACCCCGGCTCACAGCTCTCGTCGATCTCCACCGCGCTCGGCGAGCTGACCGCCCGGGTCAGCCTGATCGCCGAGGAGATGTCGGGATCGGGCAACGATGATCAGGCCACGACGCTGTTCGAGGTCGAGCGGTCGTTGACCGCCGCATGTCGCCGACTCAACACGGTGGTCGACCGGCTCGCGTGACGACCGGCTCGCGTGTCCGTGCCGAGGAGCAGTCCTGTGCCGGACTGCCCCGTGCGGGACTACCCGTGCCGGACTACCCGTGCCGGTACGCGGCAACGGCGCCCGAGGGCGCCGTTGCGAAAAGCAGGTGACTTGGCGGAAGCCAACCTTGCTTCGACGCCAGGTGGCGGGACCTGGCGCTTTCATGAAACCGAACGAAGACAACGTTGCACCGTCGATCTCATGACAACTGGATGACGATTCGGGGTCTTGCGTCAAACGGCCGACTGCGACGATACTGACCCCGATCCGACAGGACATGGAAGACTTCCTCGCCTCACTGGAGAGATCCCCGCGAGGGGGCCGGACCCGCGAGGCTCGCTGATCACCGACCCGAGGCACATCGCATGCATCGCTCATCACTCGTCCGTCTCGGTTTCACCATCCTGCTCGCCACGATGGTGCTCGTCGGGACGAACGGAGCCTGGCGAGCCCAGGCCGACGTCGTCGCCCGGGCCGACTGCGACCGGACCTATTGGCCCATGGGTCGGCTGACCCTCGGAGCCGGCGTCGGCGCGTCACGACCCGACGTCCTCGTGATCGCCCCCCACGGCACCTTTGACTCGAACACCAAGGAGTTGGCCACTGCCGTGGCAGCCCAGGTGGGCAGCAGCGTTGTCTGGGCGACCGACACGAGACCAAGCCTGGTTCGGAGGATCAACGTCAATCGACCGACCGAGCTGCGTTGGGGAGTGGAGGTGGGGACACTGACCGCGCTGCACGCATTTCAGGCATTCAGCGACTGCATCGACCTGTTTCCACATCGACTCAGCCTCGAGCTCCATGGTGACCGGCGCGACGGGGACCCGGAGATGGCGACCGTCGGCCTGAGCCGGGTTCAGGCCGACGCGGTGAAGCTCGCGTGGTCACGGCACTTCGATCAGCCCCTGATCATCGATGCCGCCGGGGACGATCTCGTCATGTCCGCAGGCGCCAACAAGCGCACCGGCCTCCTCTCCCGGTGCGCCGCCGTGTGCCTGCATCTCGAACTGCCCGCTGATCAGCGGGCCGACGATCGCCTGGCCGATGTCACCGCGAGGCTGAGTGCATTCCTCGATGAGATCTCGCTCCTCGACCTCGGGATCGCCTCCGACTGAACACTCTCGAACCTCACGTTCGATCCGGCGGTAACAGCCGGCTGCAGCACCCCGGCTGAGGCACCCGGCCGAGGCGGACTCGCCTGCGGCACAAGGGACGCCGGGTCGGATCGCGGATAGCACTTCAGCCAGATCGCCCCCGTGCCGATGCTCTCCAGTGCAAGAGACAAGCCGTCTCATCACACCATTCGTCACTCTCCGGGGGTCTCCATGCACAAGAAGGGACTTGCCTTCGTCGCGCTTGCGTGCGCCACGGCAACCTGCCTACCTCTGTCCGCCTCTTCCGCCGCAACCGCGCCGCCATCGTCGCCCTGCCCGGCAACATCGAGCGCATGGCCATCCCTGGAGGTGGGGTCGCAGGCCGGAGCCCTCCGGCGGGATGTCACACTCATCGCCCCACACGGCAGCTTCGATCGCAACACCAGGGATCTGGCCCTTGCCATCGGCACGCGGATGAGCGCCAACGTCGTGTGGGCGGTTGACCCGAAGGCGACGTTCGTGCGCCGGATCAATGTCAATCGCCCAACCGAGATGCGTTGGGGGATGGACCGCAAGACCAAGACTGCAGGTGCCGTCTTCGGGCTCTTCAGTGACTGCGTGGCCCGATTCCCGAGCCGGATGAGTGTCGAGATCCACGGGGACTCGAGCAAGGACGTCATGGAGATGGCGACGGTGGGCGTGGGGGCCGAACAGGCCGTGGCCATGAAGGCCGCTTGGGCAAATCGCTTCGGGCTTCCCCTGGCCGTCGACGCCGCCGGCGACAAGCTGACCATGACCGCAGGAGCCAACAAGCGCACGGGTCTGCTCTCGCGGTGCGCCGCTGCGTGCCTGCACATCGAGGTTCCCAGCCATCTCCGGGATCCCGAGGTGCTCGACGCCACCGCCGATCACCTCGCCGAGTTCCTGATCGCCATCGCCCCCTGAAACCAGGCTGCTCTCAACCCTCTCGCCTCGGTCTTCAGGCCACTCCCGACCACCGTCGCACCGGCGTCAGGCCGCTCCCCACGCACGTCGCCTCGGGCGTCAGAGGTTGGCCGACCCGAATGCCGACGGACAGATGTCGGCCAGCACGCAGATCTCACAGCGGGGCCGTCGAGATGCGCACACCGCCCGTCCGTGAAGGATGAGGACAAGGCTCAACCGGCCGCGGTCACGCGCCGGCACCATCGATCCCAGCTCGTGCTCCACCTTGACGGGGTCGGTCTCAGCCGTGAGACCGAGACGCCGGGCAAGGCGCCCGACGTGGGTGTCCACAGGCAGGCCGGGCAGGCCGAAAGCCACCCCAAGGACGACGTTCGCCGTCTTTCGCCCCACGCCGGGCAATGCGGTGAGGGCAGCCATCGTGGTTGGCACCTCTCCCCCGTGGCGATCGACCAGTGCAGCGGCCATGCCGATCAGGCTGAAAGTCTTCTGGCGAAAGAAGCCCGTCGAGAAGATGAGCTTCTCCACCTCGTGCGGATCTGCCGCCGCCATCTCGAAGGCGCTCGGATAGCGCTCGAACAGCGCCGGTGTCACCTGGTTGACCCGTTCGTCGGTCGTCTGGGCGGACAGGATCGTGGCTGCCAGGAGCTGGAAGGGATCCTCGTGCACCAGGGCGCACAGCTCGCGGGCCGTGCCCGGGTACTCCTCGCCCAATCGTCGCAATACCTCGCGTGCCCGGCCGGCCGGCGTTCTGGGTCGTCCCATGGCCACAACCTAGGGCCCCGTCGGCACCCCAGCCTCCAGTGGGCCGGCGCCTATTCCATGACGCGCAACGTGGAGGGCACGTCCACGCGCAACAGGCGCCGCACGGTGAACAGCGGAGCGATGGCCACTGCGGCAACACCGAGGACAACGGCGCTCATCATGGTTCCGGTGGACAGTTGGGCGGTGATGCCCACCTCGGGCAGCGTGTTCGCAACCAGGGTGACCGCGAACCACTCCACCACCAGTCGTCCCGCCATCAGGCCGATGGCGGTTCCGAGCATGCCCACCATCAGCCCCTCGACCACAGCCAAACGCACCAAGGACCGGACGGGAAGCCCGAAGGCCAGCATCGTGGCGTGATCGCGTGATCGCTCGTCCGCCGCGATGCTCGTGGAGTTGAAGGCAATGAGCACCGCCAGGAACAACATGAAGTACTGGATCACGCGAAAGATGCCGACGCTCTGATCGAGCGCTGTTTCGAGGGCGTCGGCCATGGCCGACGCCGGCTGCACCGATGCCACGCCCGGCAGGCCGAAGATCGCCCGTTGGACATCGGCGACCGTCCTTCCGGGAGCCGGGCGAACCTGTATGGCATTGGTTGTCCCGGTCAGGCCAAGCACGTCCGGCCGAGCGAGAAATGCCTCGAAGCGAAACGGGCTGGGATGAAGCCCGGCGACCCGCATGACGGTCTCCTCGATGCGCGTGGATCCGGCTGAGGTTGCAACGGGGTGACGAAGGAGAACGGCGTCACCCGGACCGACACCCAGGTCACGACCGGCCTCTGCGGCCAACAGGATCTCGTCGCTGCCTCGGGGCAGCCGACCCTTCGAGACCGGTGGAACCCACTCACCGTGATCGAGGTCGCGCACCTCCAGCAGAACGTTGACCTCCGAGGCACGGTCACCTGCCGCCTGACTCTGCTCCGCTCCGCCGCCTTCGGAGGAGATGGGTGCCAACGTTCCCCCAATCCTCACCCCCGTCTCGGCATGACCGACGACCGACAGGTCTCTGATGGCCCGAACCTCGGGGCTCCCGATGGCATGGAACCGATCCAGGTCGACCATGACCCGATTGGGCGTTCCGGCCAGGGTCGTCCGATCGGCCACCGTCACCGTACCGACGAAGCTGTCGATCAAGCCGAAGGTGGCAACCAGCGTGGTGATCGCCGAGGCGATGCCGAGCGCCGTCAGGAGGGTGCGCCTCGGCGCTCGCAGGATGTTGCGCAGCGGCAGCCTGCTCAACGAGCCCCCGGGCACAGCCAACCTACGCGCCAGTGCCTCGAGTCGACTGCCCCGCACGGCGAGGTGACCCGTGCGGATCGCCTCCACAGGCGGAACCCGCACCGCCCGCCACACCGGCCATGCCGTGGCGACCATCGGAAGCGCGACCCCCAACGCAGCGCCGCGGACGAACACACCAACCTGAAACGGCGTCCTCCAAACGGGCAGGGGAAGCAGATCCTCGAAAACCGAGCCGATGGCAAGATCGACCAACAGCCCCACGGCGACTCCAAGCACGGCGCCGAGCACGGCGATCTCGAGGCCGACCAACAGGGGCCGCCGGGCAATGGTCGCCGGCGTGGCCCCCAACGCCATGCCTACACCGATCTCCCGTCGCTGGGCCTCCACCATGCGCCCGGCGAGGTTGAAGGCGGCAAACGCCGCTCCGGCCAGGATGAGTCCGGCGAACACGTTCCAGAACTGCTGGTCACCGGCGATGTCGTCGTGGAGCACTTGCCAGGAGCGGTCGTCCTCGGTCACCGAGACGGTGATGCCGAGGTCCGGAGCGCCTTCGGCAGCGTCTTCGATCGCGACAACGAGCGCCTCACGATCGGCACCGGGACGCAGGCCGATCACCAGATCGTTGACCTGGCCGGCCAGACCGGTAAGCCTCTGGACCGTGGCCAGTGGCGCGAAGACCACCGCGAAGTCCATCGCCCCCAGCAGACCGCCCCGAGGATCGATCACGTAGAAGTACTCCGGCGAGAGCGCGGTGCCGACCCAGTCGATGGACGCACCGCCGGCGATCCTCAACGCGCCCGTCGGCGCGAGGCTTCGCGCGTCGGCGAAATGCACCTCGAGCAGGCCGACAGGTCGACCCTCGTCGGCCGGCCCCAACGCACGGCCCTCACGCACCTCGATGCCATCCACCTTCGGCGCACCCTCCGACACCGGCACCCCGACAAGTCGACCCGGCGCCAGGATCGCCTCATCATCGGTCGAGGCGTCAACCTGGGTGGGAACGATGAGACGTTCCTCCATTGCCTGGATGTCACGTCGGTCGTCCAGTCCATCGGCCTGATCGACAAGGCGGCGAAGCGTGCCGGCCGCCGCCGTCGACCCCTCGCTCAGCGAGAGCTTGACGTCGTGCATGCCAAGCGCGGCATAGCTTGCGTCATTCGACTCCCGACGCCACTGGGTCGTGCTGCCGAGACCGGCGAAAACGCCTGTTCCCACGGAAATGACCAGGGCGATCGCCACCACCTGGGGCCACCGCTTGCGGAGGTCTCGCCCCGACCAGCGCAACCAGAACCTCAACCCCATCCGGCTACCAACTCAGCTCATCGACGGGAACCTTGCCCTCGATCGGTGGCCCGTCGCGCACGATGCGCCCACTGCTGAGCTCGATCACCCGATCGGCCACCCGGGAGATCTCCCGATTGTGCGTGACCACCAACACGGTGTGGCCGGCGTCGGCCTGCTCCTGGAGCAACCCGAGGATCTGCACCCCGGTGTGGAAATCAAGTTCGCCGGTGGGCTCGTCGGCCAGCATGATCGGGTTGCCCGTGGCCAGTGCCCGGGCGATCGCCACCCGTTGCTGTTCACCGCCCGACAACTCGTGGGGAAAGTGGTCGAGCCGCTCACCGAGGCCGACGCTCGCCAGGATCTCGGCCACGTCGCCGCCCTCTCCACTCCTTCGGGTCACATCCTTTCCGAACTGCACGTTCTCCCGGGCGGTGAGCCCCGGGAAGAGGTTGAAGCTCTGGAAGATGAAGCTCACCGTGTCGCGTCGAAATCGGGACAACTCGGCGCGCGAGGCCCCCGTGATGCGCCTGCCGGCGACCACGACCTCGCCATCGGTCGCGACATCAAGTGCACCGATGAGATTGACGAGCGTGGTCTTTCCGCTGCCGGAGGGGCCCAGGACCACGACAAACTGACCCTCGTCGATCTCCAGGTTCACGCCCTCCAGCGCCGACACCTCGGTCGAGCCCACCTGGTAGCGGCGACTGACGTCGGTCATCTGCACGGTCGCTGCCGCACCGGTGGTGTGACCCGGATCGCCTCCGGTTGGGGGCGTCGGCACGTCGTCAATGGCCATCAGGTCAGTCTCCGATGCCGGTTCGCTCCGGGAGAAGGGTCGAAGGGCCCGACGTCACGGCGGAACGATGTCCTGGCGGTCAAGAACTAACCTCCCATCGTGCGCCGCCTCGACATCAGGGAATCATTGACCCCGGCCGAGGTTCTCCAGGTCACCGCGATGCTCAACGCGGCCGAGGCGGCCACCGGCCACCGGTCCATCGACCCACAGCGCCTGCAGGCGATGACCGGCGCCAAAGGCGCAACCGGCATCTTTTCTCGGAACTCCGAGACCGGCCTGCCGGCTGCCTACGCCCAGGTCACCCGGGTGGACGACGACCCGGATCACGACAAGCCGGCTTGGGTCCTTGACCTCGTCACCGATCCCTCGCTTGCGGACGAGGCGGTGGCGATCGGGGGTGAGGTCCTGCGAGCCGCGATGGATCTCGTCGGCCGACGCGGTGGAGGAACGGTCCGATGGTGGGTACGGCAGCCGACGCCCGTCCACGACGCGGTGGCAGACGCGCTTGGCCTGAAGCCAACCCGTGATCTCTGCCAACTTCGCCGCAACCTCCCACTCGAAGGCAGTCGAGACCCCGAGCCCCTGGTGCTCCGCGCATTTCGACCCGATCACGACGAGGAGGCATGGCTGGCGGTCAACAATCGCGCCTTTCATTGGCACCCCGAACAGGGAGGCTGGGATCGTTCGACCCTCGAGGGAAGGAAACGAGAACCCTGGTTCGACCCGGAGGGCTTCCTCCTGCACGAGCGGGGCGGCCGCCTTGCCGGATTCTGTTGGACAAAGATCCACGCGGACGACGATCCCCCTCTGGGTGAGATCTACGTCGTCGGGGTTGACCCCGACTTCCGGCGCCTCGGACTGGGACGCTCCCTGGTCGTCGCGGGACTCGACTGGCTTGAAGGCCGGGGACTCGGCGTCGGGATGCTCTGGGTCGACCTGTCCAACGAGGCGGCGCTGCGCCTCTATCGGTCGATGGGATTCACCGTGCACCACCTCGACCGTGCCTACACCGGTGAGGTCCTCAGCGACGGGTCCTCAGACCCCCTGGACCCCGACCGCTGAACCGACCAGGTAGGTGATTCCCGCAGGAACCAGCGTGAACAGGACCTGACGCAGCGTCGTTCGGCCCCAATGACGGGCCGTAAGGCGACCGATGGCGAGCCCGACCGCGACGGCCGCCACGAAGGCCACGATCAGCGATGAGGCGATGGCCGCGTTGCCCCTGGTGAAGAACCACGGCAACAAGGGCGCCACGGCGCCAACCGAGAAGGCCGCCAGCGAATAGGCCGCTGCACCCATCGGCGACCCGAGCTCGTTCGGGTTGATGCCCAACTCCTCACGCGCGTGAGTCTCCAGCGCAAGCTCCGGGTGTTCCATCATCGCCGCTGCCAGCTCCCGAGCCTGATCGGCGGACAAGCCGCGTGACTCGTAGATCTGCGCCAGCTCCACCAACTCGACATGGGGGTTTCGAACCAATTCGACACGCTCCATCTCGAGCTCGTACTCGAAGAGCTCCTTCTGGACCTTCATCGAGTTGTACTCGCCTGCCGCCATCGAGATCCCGCCGGCGATCAAGCCCGCCAGGCCGGCCAGTCGGACAACGCTCGGAGCAGGCCCTGCACCCGCCACGCCCAGGATGAGGCCCATGTTCGAGACCAGCCCGTCGCTCACCCCGAAGACCGCTGCACGAGCGGTCCCGCCCGAGACGTCACGGTGATGAACCTCGGGCACCGGAGGTTCGACCGGATCGACACCATGACCCATGTGCTGCGTCCGTTCCTCATCCATGCCGACCACGTTACGACCGCCTGCTCCTCTAGCCTGAACACCATGCCCGTCGGCCAACGAACTCGTTACGACATCGGCCAGGACGAGCTGAGGGCCATGCTGGCCGGCGAGCCCGGCTACCGGGTGAACCAGGTGTGGGAGGGCCTCTACCGCCAAGCGGCGGAGCCGACCGCCATGACCGCCCTTCCCAGTTCACTGCGCGAACGACTCGACCACGAGCTGCCGGCGGCGCTCGCGTTGGCCCATGAGTCGAGGAGCGACAACGGCGACACCGTCAAATGGCTCTGGCGCATGCACGATGGAGCGCTGATCGAGACCGTCCTGATGCACTACGACCATCGATCGACGGTCTGCGTCTCGTCGCAGGCGGGCTGTGCCATGGCCTGCGGGTTCTGCGCGACCGGACAGGCCGGATTCGAACGCAACCTCACGACCGGCGAGATCGTCGAACAGGTGATCGCCGCCATTCGGTCTGCGGGCGATCGACGGGTGAGCAACGTCGTGTTCATGGGCATGGGCGAGCCGATGGCCAACTACGACCGCATGTGGGCTGCCGTGGAGCGACTTCACGACGACGTCGGTCTGTCCGCTCGCCATCTCACGATCTCCACGGTGGGCATCGTGCCGGGAATTCGCCGCCTGGCAGGTGAGCGGCTTCCGGTGAACCTTGCCGTATCGCTCCACGCAGCCAACGACGCACTGCGAGACGAGTTGGTGCCGCCCAACCGCCGCTACCCGCTCGCCGCCCTGACCCGGGCATGTGAGGTGTACCTGGAGGCCAAGGGTCGGAGGTTGTCGTTCGAGTGGGCGCTCATCAGTGAGGTCAACGACCGACCACGCGATGCGCGGGAGTTGGCAGCGCTGGCGTTGCCGTTGCGAGCCCACGTGAACCTGATCCCACTGAATCCCACGCCCGGCTATGCCGTGGCCGGATCGCCCCGTTCGACGGTCGAGGCATTTCGCGATCAGCTGCAATCCCTCGGGGTCAATGCCACGATTCGGGCGAACCGGGGAACGAACATCGACGCCGCCTGCGGCCAGCTTCGGGCTGTCCACGCCGGCCGGCGCGCCGCGACGCCCGTGATCCTCGGTGCTCCGCCCGATCAGGGATGATCTCCGAAATCTCGACAGGGCTGACAAACTGAGCAGATGGAAACACGCCGCTGGCTCAATCCGACGCAACCCCAGACGTTGCAGATTGCCGTCTTCCTCCTGTACATCAATGCCTTCTTCGCGCTGCTCTTCGGAGGCATCGTCCACTTCTACGGCATCGCCACGATCTTCGGCGGGGTGGGGGCGGGCTTCGGGATCGCCAACGAGAAGCGGTGGGGCTACAACCTCGGCATCGCCGTCGCCATCCTGCCGTTCGTTCTGCGGGTCGCCTACAACGGGGTCAACGGCGTCTTCGGCGGTGACGTCGTCAACCTCCTCTTCGAGGTTGCCCTGGTGGCCTTGTTGTTGCATCCCCAGAGTCGCGACTATCAGCGAATCTGGTTCCACTGATCCTGGCGCCGCAGGGCGATCGGAGGGGAATTGATGGGGCACCTGGTTCGTGACGTCCTCGAGGTCCTGATCGCCGTTGCCGTGGGAGGCATGCTCTGGAGTGCGATCCGCCGTGGCCGACGAGGCGAGCTTCGCGTCTATCGCTGTGTGGACTGCGACCGGCCCACCTCACGCGGCTACCCGCGCTGCAAGCACTGTGGCGTGGAACAACCCGACGCCATCTGAAGACGCCATCTGAAGACGCCATCCGAAGACGCCATCTGAAAGCCAAAGGTGGGGGCACCGCACGGCCGGCACGACCTCTAAAGTGGCACGTATGGCCCGCACACCTCGTTCCGGCATGCCGGAGATGCTCCCTCATGGCGACGAGAAGGCCACGGCGGTTCGGGCCATGTTCGATGCGATCGCACCTCGCTACGACCTGGTCAACCGGATCATGACCTTTCGCCTCGACACCCGCTGGCGGCGACGAACCGTCGCCGCACTCGATCTGCCGAGGGGTTCGCTCGTCCTCGACCTGGCGGCGGGCACGGGTGATCTCTGCCGAGATCTCCAGGCGAGCGGCCATCGACCGGTCGGCGTGGACGTCTCCTTCGGCATGTTGCGCGCTGCCCGCACGACCGCCCCCCTCGTTCAGGCCGACGCCACCGTTCTCCCGTTCCCCCCTGCCTCGGCCGACGGCGCGACCTGTGGCCTCGCCATGCGGAACCTTGTCGATCTTCGGGCCTTTTTCGAGGAGCTGGCGAGGGTGGTCAGGCCCGGCGGTCGCATCGCGCTGCTCGAAGTGGCCGAGCCGCCCAACCCCATCATGCGCTGGGGACACGGCGTCTACTTCGGAAAGGTGGTTCCACTGATCGGCGGCCTCCTGTCCGATGCCAACGCCTACCGCTATCTCCCACGTTCGGTTGCCTACCTGCCGGAGACCGGTGAGCTGATGGCGATGTTGCGAGGCGCCGGATTCAGGGACGCCGCCCGCCATCTCTTGTCCGGCGGCATCAGTCAGCTGCTGGTCGCCTCCCGAGACGCCCCGTGACGAGCCACGGAGGCCCGCCGAACCTGATCGCCCACACCACGAGGCTCGACGCCGACGTCGATCTCATCGCCGTTGCCGGCGTCGACGGCGTGCTCTTCGAACAGGGAGGAGCCGGGTTCGCAGGACGGGGTGTCGCGACGCGCATCACCCTGCCGGAAGGTCCCGGTCGCCTCGAGGTCGCGGCCGAGCTCACGCGTGAGGCCCTCTCGGGCATCGAGACCCACGACGAGGTCGGACGTTTGGGATGCGGGCCGATTGCCTTTGCGGCCCTGCCCTTCGAGGATGACTGCCCCGCCGAGTTGATCGTGCCATCCCTGATCGTCGGACGATCCGAGGACGGAGCGCGTTGGGTCACCACCATCCAGCCGGCTGATGCCGTTCCCACCGACATCGTGACGGCGGAAGGCGATCTGCCCTCGGGTGCGCTCGGCGCGCCGGTGGCCGAAACCGGCGCCGAACCCGCGAGCTTCACGGTTCGTGCCGCGGAGAGCCCTGAAGCCTGGTGCGCCGCCGTGGGCGAAGCGGTCCGGGTGATGGCGACGGGCGGTCTCGACAAGGTCGTGCTCGCACGTGAAATCCTCGTCGAGGCCGACGCCCCGCTCAACACGGCCGACATCCTCCAGCGACTTCGACTCGCCTACCCCTCCTCCATGGTCTACGCGATCGGCGGCTTCATCGGGGCAAGTCCCGAGCTGTTGGTCTCCCGAAACGGCGATGTCATCCGTTCGCACCCCATGGCAGGCACTGCTGCCCGCCGAGGTGACGCTGCGGTCGATGCGCACCAGGCTGCTTCGCTTCTCGCCTCGTCGAAAGACCGCGACGAGCACCAGATCACCATCGACATGGTGCTCGACGCGGTCCTCCCCTATTGCTCCTATGTCGACTCCGAGCCCGAGCCGTCCATCATCTCGATTGCCAACGTGCATCACCTCGCCTCGCTGGTCGAGGGCCGGCTGTCCTCGCCACCCGTTTCGGTGTTGACCCTGGTCGGCGCACTGCACCCCACACCGGCGGTGTGCGGCCGGCCTCGATCCGACGCGCTCGACCTCATCCACAAGCTCGAACCGTTCGATCGAGGGCGCTACGCGGGGCCTGTGGGCTGGGTGGACGCGCAGGGCAACGGGCGCTTCGCTGTTGCGATCCGGTGCGCGGAGATCACCGGCAACCAGGCACGTCTGTTCGCGGGCAACGGACTGGTCGCTGGATCGGACCCCCGAACGGAGCTGGCCGAAACTCGATCCAAACTGCAGGCCATGCTCGCTGCGATCGTCAGGCCCTGAGGATGTGGAGGTCGATCATGTGTCGGATATCACACACCAACCGACGAGGGACACCCGGGGCCGGCCTCGAACCTCTTAGCGGCGAGTTATCTACCCAAACCTCCGAAAACGCCGCAGATCGTATCAAGTTCGAGCGGTGTGTTCTCCTGTATGCATGGCGTCCGAGTTCAACGGGCATACGAATGGCAGTGGCATGGTGACCGAACGTGACAACTGTCCTATCGATTTGTGGGACCGGATAAGGCACGATGCTTTGTGCGCCCAGTGGCCTGAGGCGATGCACGCCCGAGCAAGAGCAATGACCCGACAGACGATGACCCAACAGACGATGACGCAACAGACGATGACGAAAGGTATTCCCCCCATGGACGGCGATGCGATGTTGGTGGCCGAATCGGTTCGGAAGTGCTACCGCACGAGCGCGGAGGAGGTGGAGGCTCTGCGCAGCATCCATCTGACGGTGCATGCGGGCGAGTTCGTCGCCATCATGGGCACGTCGGGTTCCGGCAAGACAACCATGTTGAACTGCCTCTCCGGTCTCGACGACATCGACGGCGGCACGGTCCTCATCGACGGGGAGGACATCCACGCGATGCCCGACAACCGCCGAACGCGCCACCGTGCCTCGTCGATGGGGTTCATCTTCCAGTCCTTCAACCTGATTCCGGTCTTCGACGCAACGGAAAACGTCGAGCTGCCGCTCCTGCTCTCGGGTGTGCCGGCAAGCAAGGCTCGTCGCCTGGCCATCGAGACGCTCGACCGAGTCGGCCTGAGCCACCGTCTCCGCCACCACCCAACCGAGCTGTCCGGGGGAGAACAGCAACGGGTTGCGGTCGCCCGCGCCATCGCAGGCGAGCCACGCATCGTCTGGGCCGATGAACCCACCGGGGCTCTCGACTCGGAAACCGCCGCCAACGTGATGAGCCTGCTCCACGAGTTGCACAGGGAAGGTCTGACCATCATCTTCATCACTCACGACGGGGCGTTGGGCCAGGAGGCAGGACGTCTCGTTCGCATGAGCGACGGTTGCATCATCTCGGACACCACCCGGGAGTCCGTCCCCCAGGACGCTCCGGCCCCCGTCGCCCTCGCGGAACCGGACATCCTCGAACCAGGGGACGATGCGCGTTCGCAACAGGTGATCGACCTGCGGGAGGATCAGCTGCGGGAGGATCACCTCCAGGAGCGCATCCACGCCGACAGCAACGAAAGCCTCCTGGAACTGGCCGTTCTGGGCGCAGCGGTGCGCGACGCAACCCAGAGCGCGTTGGCTCAGGTCGCAAGCGAACTCACACCCCAGATCGTGCGCGAAGCCATCCTGCGCGAGGCCCGCTACGGCTCACTTCTCCGCCCGCTCGAGCAGACGATCAGTGACACCGTTCGTGATTCGTTTGCCTCCGAGCTGTTGCAGCGCAACGTCGACCCGACCCACTAGTCACCTCCTCCCTCTCACCTGCTTTCTCGACTGCTCACCTTCTGCTCGACTGCTCAGCTTCGTACCGATCACCGTCGTACCGATCACCGTCGTACCGATCACCTTCTGACTACTCAGGCTCCGGCGACCGTTGTCGGACATCTTCCCCGAAGGACATCCAGTGCTCCTGCTCGTGAGCCTTGGGCTCTCTCTACCCTTTCTGATCATCATCGCCTTTCGACCCGTGCTGCGAAAGCTCGCGCTGCGCGACTCGTTTCGTCGTCCTCGCGAGATGGCCCTGGTGGTGCTGGGCTCGATGCTCGGCACCGCGATGTTGACCGGTTCGTTCCTCGTCAACGACACCCTCGCTGCAACCCATCGCCAAGCCGTTCCCGCTCAGCTGGGCCCGGTCGACGAGATCGTCGCCCTGCCGGGCGCGGATCGGGCCGACTCCATGATGGACGCACTGGGCCCACTGACGAGTGACCGGCGCATCGACGGCATCATGAGCGCCGTCACCGCGCCCGCTGCGGCCGCGGCCGTTGGCGACGTCAAGGGTGTGGACGGACGAAGGGCGGCGGTCGCACGGGCTCAACTCCTCGAGATGGACCTCGATCAGGCCCGGTCCTTCGGCAGCGATCCCGAGGTGACGGGCATCACGGGTGCGACGCCCGCACCCGGGCATGTGATCATCACCGCCGACGTGGCGCGCAGCCTCCGGGCGGATGTCGGTGACTCGATCGTCACCCGCGCCTATGGACAGGCCCTCACCCTGAAGGTGGACAAGGTCCTCGATCAGCGCGGCCTCGCCGGCTTCTGGCGCGGCCCCGAACGCCGGTCCTACAACCTCTTCGTCACGCCCGGCACCATTGCCTCGCTCGTCGCGGCGATCCCGGTCCGCCTGCCGATCATGGCGCAGCCGGAATCGCTCGTGCTCATCTCCAACCAGGGTGGCGTCAACGATGGCGTCAAGCTCAGCGAGACCCTGACAGCCGAGATCGAAAGGGCCGTCAGCGGTCTCGATGCACGCGTGCAGCCGATCAAGGCCGATCTGTTCGACAACGCGAACGAGGTCGGGGGCCGCATGGGCGACATCTTCACCGCAGCCGCCACCTTCGGGGTGATCGCCGGACTCCTGCTGATCGTCAACGTCATGGTCATGCTGGCGCAGGAACGCAAGTCGGAGCTCGGCATGCTTCGCGCCATCGGGCTGCGCCAAAGCGGCCTCATCGCGGCGTTCTCGACGCAGGGATGGATGATCGCGGCCGTCTCCTCGACGCTCGGCGCGGCCACCGGGCTCGGCCTCGCCAAGCTCGTCACCTCCCTCTCCGAGGGAGCCCTCGGGGGCGGGGGCGACCCCGAGCTCAAGGTTCCCGTGCGCTTTGTCGCCACGTGGGCAAGTGTGCAGCGGGGATTTGCCATCGGCTTCGCCGTGACGCTTCTCACCGTTGTCATCACCAGCGTCAAGGTCACCCGGGTCAACATCATCCAGGCCATTCGGGAGCTCTCCGACGCTCCCGGCAAGGACCGAGGTCCACTTCCCCGCCTTGGCGGCGCCCTCGCGATGGCGGTGGGGACCATCTGGGCCGTGTCGTCCTTCAGCAGCCAGGAGCCGTTCGGCATCCTCTTCGCCCCTGTTCTCGTCATCTCGGGAGCCGTCCCCTGGCTGGTGCGTGTCACCTCGCCACGTCTCGTCCTCTCCGTCGCCTCCGCCTTGGCGATCGTCTGGAGCATCGGAGGAGCGATCCTGGCCCTCGGGAACGGCGACCTCGGCAGCAAGGCCGTCATGCTCGGGGTGGGCGAAGGCATATCGCTCACGGCAGCCGGCGTCACCCTCGTTGCCCAGAACCAATCGCTGGGTCGGCGTGCCCTGCGGGCATCGGGAAACAAGTCCATGGCGCTGCACCTTGGCATCTCCTACCCCCTTGCCCAGCGCTTTCGGACCGCGATGACACTGGGCATGTTCTCGCTGGTGATCTTCACCTTCACGTTCGTCTCGCTCATCTCCCACATCCTCGCCACCGGGATCGATGGGCTGACCGACACCGTGGCGGGCAAGGCCGATGCGATCGCGTTCTACAGCCCGGCTGCGCCACTGCCCCTCGACGAGTTGCGAAAACGCCCTGACGTTGCAGCCATCGCGCCACTCGCGAGCGCCGACGTTCGCTATCGGACACCATCCATGGGCAAGGCACAGGACTGGCCACTCGCGGCATTCGACGAGCGTTACCTCGAGATGGGTCCGCCCCGGCTCGTGAACCTCGGTGACTACCCGACGGAAGCAGCCGTGTACGAGGCAGTGCTCAACGATCCGAGCCTCATCATCGTGGACACGAAGTTCCTGCGCGTCGGTGTCGGAGTCCCCGAGACCGTCGCGCCGGTCGGATCCCACCTCACCATCGTCGACCCGGACGGCGGAGCCCGGCGAGAGGTAACCGTGGCCGCGATCTCCGCTCCGGACACCGACCTCCACGGCGCCCTGTACGGTCGGGCCGGCGCCGTCTCCTTCCTCGGAGAGGAGATCGCCGAGAACCGTGCCTACATCAACCTCGTGGACGGGGCCGACCCCGAGAGCTTCGCCCGGGAGATCGGCGACGCCTACGTCGATCGTGGCGTGCAATCCTTTGCCTTCAAGACGCTGGTCGCCGCGGCCCTGTCGACCCAGGACCAGTTCTTCAGGCTCTTGCGTGGCTACCTGGCTCTCGGCTTGATGGTGGGCATCGCCGGACTCGCCGTGATCACCGTGCGGGCAGTGCGCGAACGGCGACGCCAGATCGCCATCCTGCGATCGCTCGGCTTCCCGTCGAACGCCGTCGGCCGATCGCTCGTCTACGAATCCCTGATCGTCGCGCTGCAGGCCACCGTGCTCGGCGTGTCGCTCAGCATGATCACCACCTACAACCTCGTCGAGGGATCGGATCTCTTCTATTCGATCTTCGGCTCCCCGGCCGGCTTCAGCGTGCCCGTCGCGCCCATCGCCGTGCTCGTGGTCATCACCGTCGTGGGAGCACTTGCCGCAACCATCGGCCCGGCGTGGAGCGCCACCAGGTTGAAGCCCGCGATCGGACTGCGCATCGCCGACTGAACCCTCGGCAGGAGTCGACGGGTCACGGCGTCCACAACCGGGCGCGGCTCGGATGACCGGACACGGCGGCGGCGGCGTGCGACGATGGTCACCTCTGCACCTCCTCCCGGCGCGTCCGGGTTCGCCCAAGGGATGACCCAATGGAAGAAGACCCAACCCAACCAAACGCCGCTGCCGGAGACGATCCGACCGTGACGTCCGGCGTGTCGGCCGGAGACGATCCGACCGCGACGTCCGGTGTGTCGGCCGGAGACGAGCCATCCAGTCCTCCTTCGGACCCTGGCGACACGTCCAACCCGGACTCGGAGCCCACGACCTCTCGTCCGATTCGGCGAGTGCTGCGCGTCGGCGTGCCGGTGCTCGTTGCGCTTCTCACGGTCGTGATACTCGCGCCTGGCAGGCCCGCATCGTGGGCACTGAGCCGGGCGATCTCGCGTTCGGTCAGCGACTGCGTGGAGGTCAGTGGCCTCGATCTCGACCTGGGATCCTGGCCGGTCATCCCGCGTGCAGGTCTGGGCAGGATCTCGAACCTCTCGGCGACCGCCGACGCGGTTGATCTCAACGGGCTTCGGCTCTCGGACGTGTCGTTCGCCGTCGACAGTCTCGACTATTCACCGCTCCAGTGGATCGGCCGTGACGGTCCGGTGACCATCAAGAACGGCAGGACCACCGCCCACATCACCGAGGCCGATCTCAACGCCTACATGGGCAAAGGCCTCCCGGGGCTCAACATCGATCTCACCGATGACAACCTGACCCTCCACGTGGCCATCCCCCTGCTCGGTGACATCTCCGTGCCTCTCAGCCTGGCGCTCGACCGGGGTGGACTTCTCCTCACGCCCGATCTCGAGGACACGATGCCCACGATCGGGCGCCTGCTCCCCGGCCTCAGGGTGGACCCCCCTGAGGGGATGGAGATGACCCAGCTCAAGGTCTCCGACCGATCCATCGAGATGGCGGCCAACTTCAACATCGACGGAAAGCTCCAACCCATTGCCTGTGATGCCGCCGGAGGCGTAAAGCTCTCGACCACCTGATTCGCCCGATGCCCGCCAAGGCTCAGGGACGGGCAATCGCCTGGGCCACCGCAACGTGGATCTCATCGTGCGCAGCAACATTGCGGAGTCGATCCGTTCGAACGACGATGACATGGGTCCCCGAGGCCTGCCGGGCGACCCGCAGGGCGACGTCGAAGCCCTCGGGATCATGTGCCGTGAGTGCAGGCAGACCGTGCGCCGCCACGATGCCCACCAGATCGACCTCCTGTGGCGTGGCGAACAGCTGCTCGAAACGCTGCCGATCCAGAACCGATGCCTGGGGAAGAAAGGAGAAGATCCCCCCTCCGCGATTGTCGACAACCACGATCGTGAGGTCCGGATTGCGGCGGGCCAAGCCCAACAAGCCGTTGGCGTCATGGAGAAATGCCAGGTCGCCGATGAGCAACGTGGTCGGCCCGCCTCCACCGAGCGCCACGCCGACCGCGGTCGAGACGACGCCGTCGATGCCATTTGCGCCTCGATTGGCGACGACTCGTATGTCGGAACGGGGCGCCGAGTACCACTCGACGTCACGCACGGGCATCGAGGACGAGACCACCAGGGTCGACCCCGGCGCCAAGGTCTCGACCACCCGCCGCGCCACTGCCGGCTCGCTGTTCGTGTCGCTGTTCGTGTCGCTGTTCGTGTCGCTGTTCGGCCCGTCGCTCCCCTGTCCTGGGAACGACGTTGATGCGAAGGAGATCGAGGCGTCCACTCGCTCGAGCGTCGCCTCGATGGCGCGCTGGGCCGCCTGCTCCGCTGCATGCCACGAGGACGCCCAGGTTCCCCGACGGCCTACCCCCGCCGGCTCGGCCAAGGGCTCGCTCAGGTGTTCGGCCAGTGCCCGACACCACGCTGCGGGGTCGCCCGCCACGACCCACTCGACAAGGCGGTCGGGGTCGAGCCACGCTCCGTCGTGATCGATCAGGACCTGTCGAGCGCCGCTGCGCGCCAACCAGCCGGCCAGCACCTTCGACGCGGGCAACTCGCCGATGCGCACCACGACATCCGGACGATGCGAAGCCGCGAATCCCTCGTCACGCAACAGCGCGTCGAACGCGGCAACCGTTTGGGGCCCCGGCACCCGACATCCCGATCGGGGATCCGCCAACACCGGCCACCCCATCGCGCTCGCCAACGCCGACACGGCTTCGGGTTCGGTGCCGGGTCCGCCTGCCACGATCACACCCCGCTCGGCCCGCAGCACCTCGGCGATCACCTCGAGCGCCGAGGGATCCGGGTGCCCCGGCACGCGGATCACCTGATGCCACGGACGACCCCCGTCGCGTCCCTCGGGCAGGACATCGGGCTCACCCAGCAACGGCTCGGCGAACGCCAGGTTGAGGTGAACCGGACCCCGAGGCGATCCCAGCGTCTCGGCGACCGAGCGAGCGGCCAACGAACGCCAGGCGGAGCTCGGGAACCCCTCGGCGACACCGGGCTCGAAGAACCAGCGCACGGCGCCGCCGAAGAGATGCGTCTGGTCGATGACCTGTGGCGCTCCCACCTCACGCAAATCGGAAGGCCGATCGGCCGTGCAGACCAACAGGGGGACCCGAGCCAGGCCGGCCTCGACAACCGCCGGGTGCGTCTCCACGGCGGCCGTCCCACTCGTGGTGACCACCACCGCCGGCACGCCGGTTGCGATACCGATGCCGAGAGCCAGGAACGCCGCCGAGCGTTCGTCCGGATGCACGTGAACGGCGAGCCCATCCGCCTCGGCGAGCGCCACGGCCAAGGGCGTCGAACGTGAGCCCGGCGCGATCACCGCATGACGGACACCGCAGCGGAGCCACTCCTCGACCAACGTCGCGACAAAGGTTGCCTGCACGCTCATGTCAGGATGCTTGCATGCTCTGGTCCCGACACGACGGCATTGGCCCTCGGCTCGTACTGGTTCACGGCTTCACCCAGACCCATGCGTGCTGGGGCGACCTCGTGGGCGCGCTGTCGGTCGACCACGAGGTCATCGCCGTGGATGCGCCGGGCCACGGCCGTTCCGCCCGGGTGGCGGTCGACCTGGCCCATGGGGCGTCGCTGCTGGGCGAGGCCTGCGGACCGGCCGTGTATCTCGGCTACTCGATGGGAGGAAGGCTGTGTCTGCATCTCGCACTGGCCAATCCGACCCTGGTGAGGGGCCTCATCGTGGTCAGTGCAACCGGAGGCGTCGAAGACGAGACCGCTCGTCATGATCGTGCCCGGCTCGACGAGGCCCGAGCCCGACAACTGGAGTCCCAAGGTCTCGATGCGTTCCTCGATGACTGGCTCGCGCAACCCATGTTCGCAGAGGTTCCCGAACGAGCACGGTGCATCGAAGCCCGAAGGTCGAACACCGTGGACGGGCTGGCGTCGAGCCTTCGCCTCGCCGGAACCGGCAGCATGCAGCCCTTGTGGGATGACCTGCACACCCTTGCCATGCCTGTGCTCGTCATCGCCGGCGAGAACGACCCCGCCTACGTGAACCAGGCGCGACGCATGGGTGACGTGATCGGGGACAACGCCACCGTCTCGATCATCGCCGAGGCCGGTCACGCCACCCACCTCGAACAGCCCGGAGCCTTTCTCGATGTTGTCAGCGTCTGGCTTGCCTCGATCGCCTGATCGTCCACGCCATGGCGGTCCACTCGGCTTCATCCCGAGATCGCCATGCCCAGCGTGAGCAGGACCCCGTAGCCGATCTGCAGCCTCGCGGTGTCCGCCAGCGTCGCCACAAGCGCCTCCCGGGGACCTTCCCGGCCGACCTGGCGAATCGGTCCGACCGCCAGGGGCACCGCGCCGAGGGCCAACAGGGCCCAGGGTCGGGCGAGGGCAAGCAGGGGCACGGCCACGAACGCCCCCACCAGGAGGCCCATGTACAGCGTCCTCGTGGCGGCATCGCCCCAACGAACCGCGAGCGTCATCTTCCCCGAAGCGGCATCGGTCGGCAGATCACGCAGGTTGTTGACCACGAGCAGGGATGTCGCCAGAAACCCGACCGGCACCGATGCCCCCAGGCTGAGTGCGCTGACCTGCTCGGCCTGCACGTAGGCCGCCCCCGCCGTGGCGACGAGGCCGAAGAAGATGAATACGAAGACCTCGCCGAAACCTGCGTAGCCGTAGGGTCGCGGCCCACCGGTGTAGAAGTAGCCGGCGGCAAGCGACGCCACACCCACCGCCAGGAGCTCGGGACCCACCGCAACGGCCAGCGCGAGGCCGGCGAGGCCGGCGACGAGACCGGCGATCAGGCTCGCCCCGCGCACGGCCGAGGCGCTCGCCAAGCCCGAAGCCACCAGACGGACGGGTCCGACCCGGGCGTCATCGGTTCCGCGCACCCCGTCGGCGTAGTCGTTCTGGTAGTTCGTGGCGACCTGCAAGGCCACCGAAACCAAGCCGGCTGCGGCCACACGCCACCAGATGAGATCGACTCGTCCCACGGCAACCGCCGTGCCGACGGCGACGGGAACAACCGAAGCGGGAAGCGTGCGAAGCCGCGCCCCGATCAGCCAGCGGTTCATCGTCACGGGCGACGGGGAAATCGGGTGAAGTCAGGTTCTCGCTTGGCGACGTAGGCGTCACGGCCCTCCTGGGCCTCTTCGCTCATGTAGAACAACAACGTGGCATCACCCGCAAGCTGTTGGATGCCTGCCAGCCCGTCGTCCGCTGCGTTCATCGACGCCTTGATCATGCGCAGCGCCAGCGGTGAGAGCGCCAACATCTCCCGACACCACTGCACGGTCTCGTCCTCCAGGCGATCGAGCGGCACCACCGTGTTGACCAGGCCCATGTCGAGGGCTTCCTGCGCGTCGTACTGACGACACAGGAACCAGATCTCCCGTGCCTTCTTCTGACCGACGTGACGGGCGAGCAGCCCCGATCCGTAACCACCGTCGAACGAGCCCACCTTGGGACCGGTCTGGCCGAAGCGGGCGTTGTCGGCGGCAATGGTCAGGTCGCACACGATGTGCAGAACATGACCGCCACCGATGGCATAGCCGGCTACCATCGCGACGACCGGCTTGGGGCAACGGCGGATCTGGATCTGGAGATCGAGCACGTTCAGGCGCCCGATGCCCGCCTTGGCGATCTCGTCGTCGCCGATGTAGCCGTCGTCGCCCCGGATGCGCTGGTCGCCACCCGAGCAGAACGCCAGTGGCCCCTCTCCGGTGAAGATGATGACCCCGACCGACGGGTCGTCCTGTGCCTCGTGAAACGCCCTGCTCAGCTCGAACAGGGTCTGGGGGCGAAAGGCGTTGCGAACCTCCGGCCGGTTGATCGTGATCTTGGCCATGCGCGGGCTCGATGCCTTGTCGCCAAAGGCCACGGCCGTCTCGTAGCGGATGTCCTGCCACTCCCCCACAGGTTCCCAGATCACCGAAGTCGTCGTCATGCCTGCGAAGCTACCTGCGCAGGGGTCGCGAGGCGATTTCGACTGGAGCGAAACGGTCTAGACAGGGGCGCCCTGTCCCCCTCGGATCAAGCGACCGGGCAGCTCGCCGGTCGCCTCGCCGTCGGTGTAGGTCTCGATGCCGTTGACGAAGGTGTGGCGATAGCCCACCGCCCGCTGGACCAAGCGGCGCCCCCCTGCGGGCAGGTCGTAACGAACCTCCGGCCGACGCACCCCGAGGTGCTCGAAGTCGATGATGTTCACATCACCCTTGTAGCCCGGGGCAAGCACACCTCGATCGTGGAGACCAACCGTGCGCGCCGTGTCACGACACTGGCGTTGCACGAGGAACTCCAGGTCGAGTTGCCCGTGGTCCCGGTCGCGACCCCACATCGTCAACAACGTCGTGGGGAAGCTCCCGTCGCAGATCGTGCCGACATGGGCCCCACCGTCGCCGAGACCGGGGACCGTGTTGGGGTGGGCCAACATCTCGCCCACGGCGTCGAGCGAGCCGCCGCTGAAGTTGAGGGTCGGAAGGTACAACAGGGTCTTGCCCTCGTCGGCGATCAACAGGTCGTAGACCATCTCCTCGGGCGTGCGTCCCGCCCGCTCGGCTCGGGCGGCGATGCTGTCGGCCAGATCGGGCTCGTAGTTGGGCGGGTCGCCGAGCTCGAACATGAAGCCGAACATGCGAATGAGCACCCCGCCGAGCTTGTCCCGGACGATCTCGTTGGTCGACGCTGCGAGCACGCGCTCCTTGAATCCGGGATCGGCCATGATCCTCGCCTGCTCGGCGACGGAAAGCGCCGCGATCTCCTGGAAGACCGGGTTGGCCATGAACGGATGCAGCGTGCACTGCAGACCGAACAACAGCCCCACGGCACGGGTCGCGACCTGTCCGGTGATGGCCAGGCCATCCGCGTTCGCCTTGGCGATTCGGTCAAGCACCTCACGGTGCGCATCCGGCGCAACGGGGCTCTGCACCAGCGAGAAGGACAGGGGACGGCCCGACTCGGAGACCATGCGCCGGAACATGTCGAACTCCGCATCGGAGTTCATGTGATCGGAAACCACCTGCAACACGCCCTTGCCCGCTGCACCGAGGCCCCTCGCGATGCCGACGAGCTCGTCGGCGGAAGCCTTGAGCGTCGGCGTGGGTTCGCCGCGGCTCGTGCGATGGTTGATCGTGCGCGAGGTGGTGAACCCCAGGGCGCCCGCCTCGACGCCTGCACGGGCCAACGCCGCCATCTTCTCGATGTCCTCGGGAGTCGCCAACTCACGATTGCCGCCGCGCTCGCCCATGACGTTCAACCGGACTGCGCCATGGGGAACCTGGGCGCCGACATCGATGTCGTGGGGAATGCTGTCCACGGCATCGAGGTACTCCCCGAACGACTGCCACTCCCACGAAAGACCCTCGTGGAGCGCGGCGCCCGGGATGTCCTCGACGCCCTCCATCAGCTCGATCAACTGATCGTGGTCACTCGGGCGAACGGGGGCGAACCCGACCCCGCAGTTGCCCATGACCGTGGTCGTGACCCCCTGCCACGAGGAAGGGGCGAGGTAGTTGTCCCAGGTGGCCTGACCGTCGTAGTGGGCATGGATGTCGACGAAGCCCGGAGCGACCAATGCTCCGGAGGCGTCGACCTCTCGTTTGCCTCTGCCCGAAACCTTCCCCACCTCGACGACGCGGCCATCGGCGATGGCGACGTCCGCCGTGCGCCTCGGCGCTCCGGTGCCGTCGATGACGGTTCCGCCTCGTACGACGAGATCGAACTCGGCGCTCATGCCGGCACCAGAGACCGGACATCGATGTTGTACAGCGCAGCCACGTTGTCGCACAGAATCGCCTTCTGCTGCTCCTCCGTGAGGTCGGACGCGTGCTTCTCCAGCAGCTCCTGTGACCACGGCCAGGTCGAGTCGCTGTGGGGGAAGTCGTTCGCCCACATCAGATGCCGCCAGTTCATGGCACCGGCGAAACGGAACGCGGTCCAGTCGTCCTGGAACGTCACGTAGATGTTCTCGGCGAAGTACTCGCTGGGAAGTCGGGTCAGCTCGGCGCCGGGCTTGAGCCAGTAGCGGTGACGGTTGAAGGCATGGTCCATGCGATACATGTAGTGGGGCACCCAGCCTGCGTCGGCCTCGACGCAGACGACCTTGAGATCGGGGTGGCGTTCGAAGACGCCTCCGAAGATGAGCATGGCCAGGATGTCCTGACAACCGCGCACGATCGACAGGAAGCCACTGATCGCCGGACCACGCGTGAACTCGCTCTTGGTGGTGAGGATGTGGAACGACAAGGGCAGGCCCAACTCGATCGCGGCCTCCCAGAAGGGGTCGTAGATCGGCGAGTCGTAGTCGGCCATGGCGGGGGTTCCGGGCATCATCACGCCACGCAGGCCCAGTTCCTTGATCTTCCTGATGTCCTCGATGCCCTCCTCGGGCGTGCGCATCGCCGTTTGACCACAACCGAGCAGACGCGTGGGGTGTGCGTCGCAATACGACGCCATCCATCGGTTGTAGGCGTCGAAGCAGGCCTTCTTGTAATCGAAATCCCCGTGGTTGCAGAGCACCATGCCAACGGTCGGATAGATGACCTCGGCACTCACGCCGTCACGGTCCTGCTCGCCCATACGGGCCTCGGGGTCCCAGCCACCGCGGTGCAGCTGATCGAAGCGAACGCCGGAGATCTTGATCTCCTCCGGGGGCTTTCCCGCCGCGGCGACCAGACCCATGGGAACGGGCAACGCCAGACCGTCGATGACGAACATGTCACCCAGCCCCTCGCCGCCGTCGACCATGCGCGGCGCCTTGTCCTTCCACGCAGCGTCGATGAAATCGAGATAGGTGTTCGGTGGCTCGGTGATGTGCGAATCGGCCGAGATGACCGGATAGCTGCGGCTCATGGACCCCCCCTTGCGCCAAGCGGTGCCGGGCGCACCTGCCTGACCTGAACCATAGGTTGACCTGTTTGCGCAGGGCAAGGAGGGTTCTCTTTCCGCGTGCGCCTCAGAGCGAACGGCAGCCGATCAACACGTTCGTGCCGGCTCCGGCGTTGATGCCGTAGGCACACACCGTGTGAGGGCCCGAACCGGTGGGAATGACCCGGTCATAGCCGTGGGCATTGCCGTAGGCGGGATAGGCCTGTTCGATGTCGGGACGGTTTGCGTCGGCACCGAAGGCCGTGGCGAATGCGCCGTCCACATAGACGTGCACGCCGATCGGATCGCCGACGTTGGGATCAAGCGCCCATCCCGCAACACGGATCCCGCCGGCGGTCCACTCGGAAACATCGAGGGAACCGAACGGGTCGGAAGCGAGCATCACCCAACGACAGCCGATCAAGGCGTTGGTTCCGGCGCCCCGGTTGATGCCGTAGGCACAGACGGTGTGGAACCCTTCGCCCACCGGCGCCACGGCGTCGAAGCCATGGGCGTTCCCGTAGCCGGGATAGGCCTGTGCGATGTCGGGACGATTTGCGTCGGCACCGAACGCCGCGGCGAATGCGCCGTCCACATAGACGTGCACGTCGATCGGATCGCCCACGCTCGGATCAAGCGCCCATCCCGCAACACGGGCTCCGCCCGGCGCCGGAGTGCCGAGATCGAAGGACCCGAACGGGTCGGCTGCAAGGTTCACGGTGCGACAACCGATCAACACGTTTGTCCCGAGAGCCTGGTTGATGCCATAGGCACATACGCGGTGTGATCCGGGCGTCGCAGGGATGATCGTGTCGAACCCGTGGGCATCGCCGTAGCCGGGATAGGCCTGGGCGATGTCGGGACGTTGCGCATCGGCATCGAATGCCGCGGCAAATGCGCCGTCGACATAGACGTGCACGGCGATCGGGTCGGGTGTTTCGGGGTCAAGGGCCCATCCCGCCACCCGGACACCTCCGGGTGCCATCGTCGCCACGTCGAAGGAGCCCACGGGATCAGGCGACGTGAACACCGCCGCAGGACTGAACGGAGGCGTCGGTGGGACCGTGGTCGGTGGGACCGTGGTCGGTGGGACCGTGGTCGGTGGGACCGTGGTCGGTGGGACCGTGGTCGGTGGGACCGTGGTCGGTGGGACCGTGGTCGGTGGGACCGTGGTCGGTGGGACCGTGGTCGGTGGGACCGTGGTCGGTGGGACCGTGGTTCCACCGCGGAGACCCAGTGAGTGCCCATTGCCGGCGGCGATGGACGCCCAGTTCGTGGCCGTTCCGACCTGCACCGGGCTCGTGCGTTGCGTCGTGGTGCCGTCGCCCAACTGACCCTTGTCGTTTGAGCCCCATGCCCAGAGTGTGCCGTCCGTCTTGAGACCCAGCGAGTGGTAGCCCCCGCCGGCTACGGCGACCCAGTTCGTCGCCGTTCCGACCTGCACCGGGCTCGTGCGTTGCGTCGTGGTGCCGTCGCCCAGCTGACCCTTGTCGTTTGAGCCCCATGCCCAGAGCCTGCCGTCACCTTTCAGCCCCAACGTGAAAAGACCCCCGCCGGCCACGGCCACCCAGTTCGTCGCCGTGCCGACCTGGGCCGGGCTCGTGCGTCCAGTCGTGGTGCCGGAACCAAGCTGGCCAAAGGCGCCGGACCCCCAGGACCAGAGCGTACCGTCGGTCCTGATCCCCAGCGAGTGGTAGCCGCCGGCAGCGATGGACGCCCAGTTCGTCGCTGTCCCGACCTGAACCGGAGAGTAGCGATCAGTCGCCGTGCCGTCGCCCAGCTGCCCCATGGGGTTGGCACCCCATGCCCAGAGCGTGCCGTCGGACTTCAGTCCCAATGTATGGGTACCGCCTGATGCGATGGACATCCAGTTGGCGGCCGTCCCGATCAATACCGGCAAGGCGCGATCGGTGGTGGTCCCGTCGCCGAGTTGGCCCGTGGAATTGTTGCCCCATCCCCACAACGTGCCGTCAGCCTTGATACCGAACGACGAGCTGTGACCTGCGGCAACGGATGTCCACTTCGTCGCCGTACCGACCTGCACCGGGGACGTACGCTCGACCGTCGTCCCGTCACCCAGCTGACCGTTTTCATTTGCGCCCCACGCCCAGAGGGTGCCGTCGGTCCTGAGTCCGAGCGAATGAGCCCAACCGCCCTGGACCGACGCCCAGTTCGTGGCCGATCCGATCTGCACAGCGCTCGTGCGCAGGGACCCGGTGCCGTCGCCCAACTGACCTGAATCATCCGAGCCCCACGCCCACAGTGTGCCGTCGGTCCGGAGACCCAGCGAGTGGTAGCCGCCGGCAGCGATTGATGTCCAACTCGTCGCCGTGCCGATCTGCACCGGAGTGCTGCGCGATGTCGTCGTACCGTCCCCCAATTGGCCATTGAAGTTATAGCCCCATGCCCACAGCGTGCCGTCGGTCCTGCGTCCGAGCGAGTGGCCTCCTCCGAACGAGCCTCCTCCGGCGCCAATCGACGCCCAGTTCGTGGCCGTTCCGACCTGCACCGGAGTACTGCGAGATGTCGTCGTACCGTCGCCCAACTCGCCACTGCCGTTCGAACCCCACGACCAGAGGGTGCCATCGCTCCTGAGTCCGAGAGAATGCGTGAATCCGGCCTGGGACGATACCCAGTTCGTGCCCAGTCCGACCTGCACCGGGGATGTCCGATCGCCAGCGGTACCGTCGCCCAACTGGCCATTGGCGTTCGCGCCCCATGCCCACAGCGTGCCGTCGGTCCTGCGTCCGAGCGAGTGCTGGTTGCCGCCGGCGATGGACGCCCAGTTGGTCGCCGATCCGACCTGCACCGGAGTACTGCGAGATGTCGTCGTACCGTCGCCCAATTGACCATTGGTGTTGAAGCCCCATGACCACAGCGTGCCGTCGGCCCTGCGCCCGAGCGCGTGGTTGGCGCCGGCAGTGATTGATGTCCAGTTGGTCGCCGTTCCGACCTGCACCGGGGATGTCCGATCAGTGACGGTGCCATCACCGAGTTGGCCACTGCCGTTCACGCCCCATGCCCAGAGCGAGCCGTCCGTCTTGAGACCCAGTGAGAAGTGCGTGCCGGCGGCAATGGCCACCCAGTTGCCGGCTGTCCCGACCTGGCCTGGGCTCGTCCTCGACGTCGTGGTGCCGTCGCCCAGTTGGCCGTAGCTATTTGCACCCCACGACCACAGCGTGCCGTCGCTCCTGAGCCCCAGCGAATGCGTGAAACCGGCCTGGACCGATACCCAGTTCTTGGCCGTTCCGATCTGCAACGGAGTGGGTTGGGTGGCGCTGGTCCCCTCGCCCAGCTGTCCCTGTGAGGCGTCACCCCACGCCCATGCGGTCGAACCGGTGGTCGCAGCGCCGGACAGAGCCTGTCCCCCCGGCGCGGCGATTGCCAACAGGCCAACGACAAGACCCACGGTCGACAGGAGTGCGGCGCGCTTCATCGTGATTTCTCCTTCATGCCGATCTCCACCCCAGCAGTGGGACCGCTCAGCTGACACCAATGTGGTGCTGTCACCGAAGGTACCGGACGGTATACGGCCCGGCAATACTGCTCTCAAGTCGGTACCTGATCAACCTCGAACGATCTCGCTGATTCGCTCCGCTGCCTCATCGGGGTTCTCGTGCTCCCAGACGCGAACGACCGTCCAACCCGCCTCGGAAAGAAGGTGATTCGTCTCCTCGTCCCGTTCCACGTTGCGGGCGAGCTTCGTCTCCCACCATGCGGCGTTGGCCTGCGGGTACGTTGCGTGCTCGGGACAACGGTGCCAGAAGCAGCCGTCGACGAACACGGCCACACGTCGGGCCGGGAACACGATGTCGGCCCGACGCCGGAGTCCGCCAATCGGCCCACGGTCGACGTGATACCGCAACCCGAGCGCATGGAGTCGCCGCCTGATCAACATCTCAGGCGACGTGTCGCGCGTGGACTGTCGACTCATCCTCCCACTTACGCCGGGGCTCGATGGTTCGGGCCGCTCCACCCCAACACGATCTCACCATTCCGCGCCGGCGCCATACCGGTCCTTCAGGGAAGCACGTTTCGCCAGGATCTCCAGGAAATCGGCCTGACCGGTAGCAAATACATCGGTGATGGGAGGGCCGACGCTGAATTTACACTGTTCGTGTGTGAGAAATCACTCAAGGAAGGAACTGGGCGGCCGAACCAGTCAGCATGACATGTGATCCCTCCAACGATGCGAGCCGCTCGTGGCAGGCTCGCCCATGGATTTCCCGACTGATTCGCGGCGTCGTCCTGGGTGGGCCCATCGCCGCCGCGACAGGCGTGGCACTGCTCGCCAATCGCTTGCTGCCCTTGGCCGAACCGGCGAGTCTCGTGATCCTCCGCATGCTGGCGATCATGGCGCTCTCGACCGGCGTGATCTGGCTCACGGATCGTCTGGCCCGCCGCCTCCTGCCGCTTGCGGTGTTGATGCGGCTGTCGCTCCTCTTCCCCGATCAGGCCCCCTCCCGGCTGAAGGCCGCCCTGAAAGGCGGCAGCAGCCGACGACTCGGCCAACTCGTCGATGCGACCCGTGCAAACGGGCTCGACGACGATCCGGGGACCGCAGCTCGCCAGGTCATCGAGCTGATCGGCGCGCTCGGTGATCACGATCGGCGCACCCGGGGACATTCCGAGCGCGTCCGTCTCTATGCCGAGATGATCGGCGAGGAGCTCAAGCTCTCGGTGGAGGAACGTCAGAAGCTGCAATGGGGCGCCCTGCTCCACGACCTGGGCAAGCTCATGGTGCCGCCCGAGATCCTGAACAAGCCGGGGAAGCCGACGGTGGCCGAATGGGCGGTGATCGAGAAGCACCCAGCGGCGGGCATGCAACTGATCGAGCCCCTGCGTCCCTTTCTCGGCGAGTGGGTCGACGCGATCGGCGGCCATCACGAGAAGTGGGATGGCACCGGCTATCCCCGCAAGCTGAGGGGCAACGAAATACCGCGGGCAGCGGCGATCGTGGCGGTGGCCGACTCCTACGAGGTCATGGTTGCCGTTCGCTCGTACAAGAAGGGCATGTCGCCGACCGACGCCCGTGCCGAGCTCACCCGTTGTGCGGGCATGCACTTCTCACCTGAGGTGGTGCGGGCGTTCATCTCCATCTCCATCGGGCGCCTCCGCCTGATCGCCGGCCCCTTGGCGGCGCTCGCTCAGGTTCCCTTCATCGGCACGGTCGTGCAGCTTCCCTCCGCACTGACGGCGGTGCCCGCTGCGTTCAGCTCCGCCCTGATGCCCGCAACCGCAGCAGCCGCCGCACTGGTGGCCGGCATCACGCTTTCGAACCCCCTCCCGAGCTCCCCCACTCGCTCGGGGTCGGTGGTGCTGCAGGCGGCGTCGACGGGCGAGGCCATGCCGGTGGGCGAGGTCGGGTCGGAAACGGCAACTCCCGAAGAGGATGAAACGTCAAGGCAGGACGGAGGCTCCACGGAGCTCGATCCGTCCGAGCGGTTGCCGAGAACCGACCATGGAACGTCCCCCACGACCACCCCTGATGGTGACGTTCCAACGAGGGAACCAGGAATGACCACAACCACCCAGCCGCTGATCGACCCCGGGGCCGATCCCGGAACGGATTCGACGCCCGATCCTGCGGGCCCGGATTCCGGCACGACGACGACCATGCCGGTCCTCGATTCCGGTTCGGTCGCCGAGGCAGCCGTGGTGCCCGCCGAACGCCTGACCGTCAAGTACTCCGGCAGCAGCCTGCTCCTGTCCCCTCGACTGCTCGACGGCTCGAGCTTCCCGGCCGGTTCCAAGATCTACGTCTTTGCCGACTCGAACGGCTGGAGCGTGGACTACGTGTTCCCGGGTGGGAGCCGGACCGCGACCACGAGCCCGTACCACATGATGGGCAAGACGCTGCTCCTCGTTCCCAAGACCTTCACGGTTCCCTCCACCAAGGGGACGTACCAGATCACCGCCACGGTCAACGGGAACGGGCCCGCGGCCACGGTCGTCGCAACCTTCACGGTCACGTAGTCCATCTGGGCGTTGCCAATCGCGTCGCTCTGGGCCTGACAGGGTCTCCCCGGGACCATGCGATGTCGATGGCGCGCGACAATGGCCCCCATGACCGATACCGGGGACGATGGCACAGGGGCAGCGACCGATCAGCCCGAAACCGAAGTGCTTGGTCGTCGGTCGGGGCTCTCGTGGCCTGTCGTCGTCGCGCTCGTGGTCGCCTTCGCCTGGCTTGGCGGGGCCTTCGGCTGGTTCATCGCCGATCGACCGGCCGACGCGGACTCGGTCGATGCAGGCTTCTGCCTGGACATGATCGCCCACCACGAACAGGCCGTGGAGATGGCCCTCCTCGAGCTGGCCAACGGCGAGAGCCCGGTCGTGAGGGGGTTCGCCCAGGAGGTGGTGATCTTCCAGCAGTACGAGATCGGGCGCATGGACGAGCAGCTCGCGGACTGGGACATGCTCCGTCAGGACCGGGGCCCCACCGCCATGAAGTGGATGGGCATGGCGACTCCCGCCGACGCCATGCCCGGCATGGCGACAAAGAGGCAGTTGGACCAACTTCGGGAGGCAAAGGGTGCGGCCGCCGACGCGCTCTTCCTCGATCTCATGGCCGAGCACCATCGGGGAGGCCTGCACATGGCGGGCTACGCGGCCGAGCACGCCAAGGATGGTGATGTTCGAGCGCTGGCCGGGGTGATGAAGCGCAATCAGAGCATCGAGATCAACGAGTACCGCGCAACCGCACTGCGGCTCGGCTTCGACATCGAGATCGAGCCCTGGGTCGAGGCCGAGACCGCCGGACACTGAGGTGCCCCGACTCGTCGCGACGACCGCTGCCGGACCGGCGTTCGTCGACCTCGTCCGACGCGTGTGGGATGCCGGCGATGCGCTGCTTCCGCTCGATACCCGGCTGCCGAGGCCTGCACTCGAGGCCTTGCTGGCGAGCGTGCGCCCGGCGGTCCTCATCGACGACGACGGCGTCGCGACGAAACGCCTCGGCGCCGTGGCGACCGAGCCCGGCGACGCGCTGGTCGTGGCAACCAGTGGCACCACCGGAACTCCGAAGGGCGTGGTGCTGACCCACGACGCCGTGCGGGCGTCCGCCGTCGCCACGAGCGATCGGCTCGGGGTCGACCCGGCCGGCGACCACTGGCTGGCCTGTCTGCCTCTGGCCCACGTCGGTGGTCTTTCCGTTGTCACCCGGGCACTGGTCACCGACACCCCGTTGACCGTCCACGCCGGGTTCGACGCTGCCGCCGTCGAGGAGGCATCGCGCCGGGGAGCGACGCTTGTCTCGTTGGTCAACACCACGCTCGATCGCGTCGACGCATCCCGGTTCCGGGTCGTCCTGCTCGGTGGCTCCGCTCCGCCGGAGGTGCGTGCGACAAACGTCGTGACGACCTACGGCATGACCGAGACCGGCAGCGGGGTGGTCTACGACGGGATACCGCTGGAAGGGGTCGAGATCAAGGACGTGGATGGCGAGCTCTGGATTCGCGCGCCGATGGTCGCACGGTGCTATCGCGACCGAGGAACAGATGTCGCCATCGTCGACGCTGCCGGCTGGCTCCACACGGGTGATGCGGGCTCGGTCGAGGAGGCGACCGGGCGGATCAGCGTCACCGGACGGATCGGCGATGTCATCGTCAGCGGCGGTGAGAAGGTCTGGCCCGAGTGGGTCGAGAGGGTCCTGCGACGGCACCCCAAGGTCGGCGACATCGCCGTCTCGGGACGCCCCGACGAGATCTGGGGCCACCGGGTCGTCGCCTTCGTCATCCCTGCCGACCCCGATCAGCCACCCACACTCGACGAGCTTCGCGACCTGGTCAAGGGCGAGCTTCCCGGCTATGCCGCCCCAAGGGAGCTGGTGCTGCTCGATCGGCTGCCCCGCACCGCCATCGGCAAGCTCCGACGCAACCTCCTCGACCAGTCCCCGCCCGCCGGCGATTAGGGAGCGCCCACCGGACACGTTCGGCCTACGGCTACAACCCGGTGTGGATGAGGGCGCCGCCGTCGACGACGAGGGTATGGCCGGTGATCCAGGAAGCAGCCTCGCTTGCCAGGAAGAGGGCGGCGCCGGCGATGTCCTCGGGCTCGCCGAGACGCTTCAGGGGTGTGTGCGCAGCGATGGCCTCCTCGGCCGGTTGCCAGAGGGCCCGGGCGAAATCGGTCTTCACGAGACCCGGAGCGATGGCGTTGACGCGGACCTTCGGCGCAAGCTCGGCCGCCATCTGCTTGGTGAGATGGATCACCGCGGCCTTCGTGACGTTGTAGTACCCGATCATCGGCTCGGTGGCCATGCCGCCGATCGAGGCGAGGTTGATGATCGATCCGCCGTGGTCCCTCATCGCCGCCTCCCAGGCGAGCTGGGTCCACGACAGCACGGCGAACTGGTTGACCTGCACGGTCTTCTCGGCGCGGGAGCGATCGATGTTCATCAACGGACCCATGTATGGATTGGTGGCGGCGTTGTTCACGAGGATGTCGAGGCTGCCGAGTCGCTCGATGCATGCGTCGATGCATGCCCGGGCCTGATCGGGCTCTCCGACGTTGGCGGCGAACCAGGTGACGTCTCCCGTCATCTCCTTCGCGGCGATCTCGAGCGCATCGGCCTTGCGTGACGAGATCATCACCCGAGCTCCCGCCTCGGCATACGCCGCGGCGATTGCCTTCCCGATGCCACGTGAGCCTCCGGTGACCAGCGCCACCTTGCCGTCGAGTCGTAGGTCCATGAGACGGAACTCTACGGGTTCGGGCCTTCGCCCGTCGACGGAATCGTCCGATGACCGCGCTGCGTCACGCCAGTCGATGGTAAACAATGGTGGTGATCGCCGAAGCGCTACGTGGGCAACGCATTTTTGTCACCGGGTCGACGGGGTTCCTCGGCACGGCCCTGGTCGAACGGTTGCTGCGCGCCGTTCCGGGCTGCGAGTTGGTCCTGTTGGTTCGTCCGGGGCGGCGCACCACAGCGCAGCGCCGCATCGAGCGAGAGGTCCTGCGCAACGATGCCTTCGATCGGCTGCGGCTCGAGTTGGGTGCTGACTTCGATGCCACGTGCGCGCGTCGCATCCAGGTCGTCGCCGGCGACGTCGGCGCCGACGGCCTCGCACTCGACGACGAAGGTCGAGCCGTCCTCGGGACCTGCCACGCGGTGGTGCACTCGGCGGCAACGGTGTCGTTCGACTCCCCACTCGACGCCGCCGTCGAGGTCAACCTGCTCGGACCCTCACGCATCGTGCAGACGCTGCACGCCATCGGCTCGAAGGCATCGCTCATCGCGGTGTCCACCTGCTACGTCGCCGGCAACCGACGGGGTCGGGCGCCCGAGTTGCCGGTCTTCGATCAACCGTTCACCCCCGAGGTCAACTGGCGCACGGAGGTCACGGCGGCCCGGCGCCTGCGAGCCGATGCCGAGGCGGCCAGTCGCACGACCGAGCGCCTCGCCCACTTCGCCAAGGAGGCACGGGCCGAGCTCGGCGCGGCAGGCACGCCACTGCTCGCGTCGAAGGCGGAGAAGCTGCGCGAGGAATGGGTCGGCGACCAGATGGTGGAGGCAGGGCGCAGTCGGGCCGGCTCGCTCGGGTGGCCGGATGCCTATGCCTACACCAAGGCGCTCGGCGAGCAGGCCCTGCTCGACAATCGCGGCGACACGCCCGTCACCATCGTGCGCCCCTCCATCATCGAATCCGCGCTCGCCGAGCCGCACCCGGGCTGGATCCGCGGCTTTCGCATGGCCGAGCCCGTCATCATCAGCTATGCCCGTGGGCTGCTCAAGGAGTTCCCCGGCATCCCCGAAGGGGTCATCGACGTCATCCCCGTCGACATGGTCGTGGCCACCGTCATCGATGCCACCGCGCGGGCCTGTGCCCGCGCCGACGCCGGCGAGCCCGTGCCGCCGCCCACCGTGGTGCAGATCTCCTCGGGGGCCCTCAACCCTCTGCGCTACCGCCAACTCGTCGACCTCGTGCAGAGTTGGTTCACCGAGCACCCCATCTACGATGCGCAGGACCAACCGATCGTGGTGCCTGACTGGTCCTTTCCCGGACGTGGTCGGGTGCAGGGTCAACTCGAGCGAGGCGTCAAGACCCTCGCCCGGGCCGAGCGAGCCATGGCGAAGCTCCCGATGCGAGGCGCACAGGCACAGTGGTCGGCCAAGCTCGAGGAGCGGCGCGAGGAGATCGACCGGGCACTGGGCTACGTCCGGCTCTACGGGGCCTACACCGAGACCGAGGCCGTCTTCCAGGTCGACAACCTCCTCACCCGTTGGAACAGCCTCGACGAGGCGGACCGGGCGGCTTTCTGCTTCGATCCCCGGGCATACGACTGGAACGAGTTCGTCCACACCATCCACCTTCCCTCGGTGGTGCAACACGCCCGCGTCAAGATGGCTCCGAGCGGCCGCTCGGGCGAGGAACGATCGACACGGCTCCGCAAGCAGGTGCTCGCCCCCGAACGGCACCTTGCCGTGTTCGACCTGGAGAACACCCTCATCGCCTCCAACGTCGTCGAGTCCCACGCCTGGCTCGCCACGCGCCGACTCGGCCCGGGCGATCGTGTGCGCTTCGCCCTCAAGGCCCTGGCCGAGGCGCCGTCGCTGCTCGCGCTCGACCGTCGTGACCGAGGTGACTTCCTGCGCTCGTTCTACCGGCGCTACGAGGGCGCACCCGTGCGCCAACTCGACGAGGACGCGGTCCAACTGTTGAGCGACCTCATCATCTCCAAGAGCTTCCCTTCCGGCTTCCGTCGTGTCCGCGAGCATCGCCGCCTGGGTCACCGCACGCTGCTGATCACCGGCGCGCTGGACATCGTCGTCGAACGCAACCTCTCGCCGCTGTTCGACGACATCATCTGCGCCCGCATGAGCACGACGCCCGACGGCGTTCGCTACACCGGCGAGCTCACCGAGGCTCCGCCGACCGGTGAGGCCCGCGCCCTGATCATGGCGGACTATGCCGACGCCGAGGGCCTCAACCTCGAGGAGTCGGTGGCCTATGCCGATTCGGCAAGCGACCTGCCGATGCTCGAGGCGGTCGGGTTCCCCGTCGCGGTCAACCCCGAAACCCGCCTGGCATCGATCGCCCGCAAGCGCGGTTGGCTCGTCGAGCAGTGGACGAAGGCTCCGGGCGGGCCGCGTCCGCTGCTGCCGATCGGCCCCCAGACGCAGCGCACCTCCTTCCTCGGCCGTGAGGGGGCCCCTGCATGAAGGCCCTCCGATTCGAACGTTCGCTCCCCCGTTTCGCCGCCGCACGTGTCGCAGGCACATGGGCGCCCGGACGAGGAGCCGCCGTGGGGCCGTTGCGTCTGGCCGACGTCGAACCACCCCGGTTGCCGGACGCCTCGTGGCAACGGGTGCGCCCCCGCCTGGCGGGCATCTGTGGATCGGACCTCGCCACCATCGACGGCGCCTCGAGCCGATGGTTCGAGCCCATCGTGAGCTTTCCCTTCGTGCCCGGCCACGAGGTGGTCGGCGACCTCGACGACGGAACCCGCGTGGTGCTCGAACCGGTCCTCGGATGTGGGCCCCGTGGCATCACGCCGCCGTGCGACGCATGCGCAGGTCGTGACGTCGGTCGGTGCACCAACATCACGGCGGGCAACCTGGAGCCCGGCCTCCAGACCGGATACTGCTGTGACACCGGTGGCGGATGGTCGACCGCCCTCGTCGCCCACGAAAGCCAGCTGCACCTTGTCCCCGACACGCTCAGCGACGAGGCTGCGGTCATGGTGGAGCCGACCGCCTGCGCGATACGCGGTGCTCTCGCCGCGCTCCCCCTCGCGGAAGATGGCGTTGTCACGGTCATCGGCGCCGGCACCCTGGGCCTGTGCACCATCGCCGCTCTGACACGTTGGGCCTCACCCCGAGAGCTGATCGTCGGGGCCAAGCACCCTCATCAGCGCACGTTTGCCCGCGACCTGGGCGCCACGCTCGTGGTCGCCCCTGATGAGTTGCGCCGAGCCGTCCGCCGCGTCCGCGGTTCACTGATGGTCGGCGAGGGCGCAGCAACCCGTCTGGCGGGCGGATCGGACGTCACCCTCGACTGCGTCGGCAGCGAGGAGAGCCTGACCGAGGCTCTGGCGATCACCCGACCCGGAGGCCGCATCGTGATGATCGGCATGCCGGGCACCGTCACCGTTGATCTCACCCCACTGTGGCAGCGTGGCATCGAGCTCGTCGGGGCCTACGCCTACGGCACCGAATCGATGCCCGATCACAGAAAGAGGCGGACGTTCGACCTGGCCTTCGAGCTCGTGGCCGCTGCAGGTCTCGACCGGCTCGTGAGCACCACGTACCCACTGGATCGCTATCGCGACGCGCTGGCACATGCCGCCGAGGCAGGCACGCTCGGGGCGGTCAAGGTCGCTTTCGATCTCCGCAACGAAAAAGAAAGAGACTGGCTATGAGCCCCCGTCCCGGTTTCGTGCTCGAGGTTGACCGTTCCACGCCGCCCACGCTGTTCATGCACGGGGAAGGCTTTCGCCTCGAGCAGCTTCCCGTCGGCTCACGGGTGGTCTATGCCCCCGAGGCGCTTCCTCTCCTACGTGACCCCAACGAGGCGATCCGCCAGGCGCTGCTCCACCCCGTCGATGCCGACCCGCTTCCCTCGCTGCTGTTCCCGGGCATGAAGCTGACCATCGCCTTCGACGACATCTCGCTGCCGCTGCCCCCGATGCGCCGACCGGACGCGCGCCAACGGGTCATCGAGGCGGTGCTCGATCTCGCCGCTGCGGCCGGGGTCGACGACGTGCACCTCATCGCCGCGTTGGCCCTGCACCGACGCATGACCGAGGCCGAGCTTCGCCACGCGTTGGGCGATCGCATCTACGACGCCTTCGCCCCTCGCGGCGCCCTGTACAACCATGACGCCGAGGACCCCGACGCCATGGCCTTCCTCGGGGAGACCGACAAGGGTGAGGAGGTCGAGATCTCCCGGCGAGCCGCCGAATCCGACCTGCTGGTCTACGTGAACATCAACCTCGTCGCCATGGACGGTGGGCACAAGTCCACCGCCACCGGCCTGTCGTCGTACCGGAGCCTTCGCCACCACCACAACGTGGCGACGATGCGCAAGAGCCGGTCGTTCATGGATCAGCACCGTTCCGAGCTCCACTCCTCGAACTGGAGGATGGGCGAGGTGATCCGCAAGGCCGGCGTCAAGATCTTCCAGATCGAGACCACCCTCAACAACGACACGTTTCCCAAACCCTTCGACTTCCTGCAGAAGCGCGAGTGGGAATGGACCGCTCGCGACCGCATGACCTTCCTCGCGGCGAGCAAGTCCCTCGCCCGCACGCCCGAGCGCGTGAAGCGATCGATCTTCCAGTCCATCCAGGCGCCTCATGACCTCACCGGCGTCACCGCAGGCGGTGTCGAGGCGGTGCATCGCATCACCACCGCCAAGGTGATGGAACAACAACTGGTGGTCGTGGAAGGTCAGACCGACATCCTGACCCTCGGCCTCCCCTACATCGGCCCGTACAACGTGAACTCGGTGATGAACCCGATCCTGGTCATGTGTCTGGGGCTCGGCTACTTCTTCAACATGTACAAGGAACGGCCGCTCGTCCGCGAGGGTGGTGTGCTCATCATGAGTCATCCCACCCCCTGGGAGTTCCACCCGGTGCACCACCCGAGCTACATCGACTTCTTCGAGCAGGTGCTCTCGGAGACCACCGATCCGATCGAGATCGAGAAGCGCTTCGAGCGCAGCTTCGCCGAGGACGAGTGGTACCGCCATCTCTACCGCACCGGACACGCCTATCACGGCGTGCATCCGTTCTACATGTGGTACTGGGGCTCGCACGCCCTGGAGCATCTCGGTGGGGTCATCGTGGTCGGAGGCGACCCCAAGGCGGTGCGCCGGCTGGGCTTCAAGCCCGCATCGACCCTGCGTGACGCACTCGAGATGGCCGAGGACGTCGTCGGGCGAGATCCCTCGATCACCCACCTGCATGCGCCGCCGCTGCTCATGGCACAGGTCACCTGAGGTGGATCCGCTTGCCAAGGCTCGATCGTTGCTGCCGCGCCCTGGGTTCCCCTGGTCGGCGGGCACCGTGCCGCGCTCGGTCGAGAGGCTTCCCTCCACACGCAGGCGCGGCTCGGACTACGAGACCGCATGGGCACGCAGGCTCCCTGCCCGGTATGCACGACTCTTTCTGCTCGAGGGCCCGCTGCGCCTGACGGTGCAGGCACTTGCAGCGCCCACCGTCGCCGGCACGGATCGTCTCGGCGCGCTCGGTGGTCCGGTCGTCTTCGCCGCCAACCATCACAGCCATCTCGACGCACCGCTGCTGCTCACCGCCATTCCCGAGCCCTGGCGTCACCGCGTCGTGGTGGCCGCTGCCGCCGACTACTTCTTCACCAATCGCGTGACCTCGGCTGCCTCCGCTCTCGTCCTCGGCGCCATTCCCGTCGAGCGCACAAAGGTCTCTCGGCGTTCCGCCGAGCGTGCGACCACCCTGCTCAAGGCCGGCTGGAGCCTGCTCATCTTCCCCGAGGGTGGCCGCAGCCCTGATGGATGGGGTCAGGGTCACAAGGGTGGAGCCGCCTTCCTCGCGCTCCGTGCCGGTGTGCCCGTCGTTCCTGTGCACCTCGAGGGCACCAATCGCATCTTCGCCAAGGGAGACCGGACACCCAAGCCGGGAACCACCACGGTGACCTTCGGTGAGCCGCTGTGGCCCGAGGAGAGCGACGACGCGCGCCGGTTCGCACTGCGCATCGAGAAGGCCGTCGCGATCCTGGCCGACGAGGCCACCACCGACTGGTGGGGAGCCCGCCAACGTGCGGCGCAGGGCGGAACGCCTTCGATGATCGGGCCCGAGACCAGCTCATGGCGCCGAGCCTGGGCACTCGAATCCAACCGGCGCGAGGCCAAGCGTCGCACCTGGCCGAACATCTGACCCTGACCCACCGGCCCACGCTCGCCCGACCAACCGAGACGGGTTCACGATCGGGTCCGAGGTCCCATTTGTCCCGTCAAGGTATCCAGCTCCTGCGTCGACATTCTTACCCACAACGCCATTTCGTCACCGCTCGAGGGGGTCACCGTGAGATCCAGGAGTTTCAGCGTCGTGGTCATGGTCGGACTCCTGGTGCTGGGGGTGGGTCCGGGGAGAGCCTTCGCCGGAGGCGACCAGGGAACCACGCCCGAGTACTGGGACCAGGAGGCGGCGCGCTATCGCCGGTACGCCGTGGAATACCAGACCAAGGCCGATGTGTACACGGCGAAAGCCGACGAGTTGCAGGCGAACGGCGACCCGCTCTTCGAGGAGTATCGCGCCAAGGCCGCGGAGGCGCTCGCCATGGTTGCCTACAAGCGGGAGCGGGCCGCGGAGTTCCAGGCCAAGGCCGATGCACTGCGAGGCGGGCGTGACGGTATCGGGAACAAGCCGAACGAGGACGAGGAGCGGCGGCTCGAGAAGCCGAAGGAGGACCCCGTAGCCAAGGCGAGGGCAAAGGCAAGGGAAGCGGCCCGCGAGGCGGAGGAGCGGGAGAAGGAACAGGCTCACGCCCTGGAGCTGAAGCGCTATGTCGAGGACCTGAAGGTCGAGCTCGAAGTCCGCAAGGTCAAGACCCGGACGCGCTGCGAGCGATTGATCAAGGCACGAAGGGTCACCGCCTTCAAGCAGGAGAAGACCCTCAATGCGCTCGAGACACTGAAGGCCAGGCTCGAGGCAGCCGAGCAGGGCAACAAGGTCGAGGAGGCCGCCGGCATCCGCAAGGCGATCGACGCCATGAACCGACGAACCGCCAGGACGATCGCCCGGCAGGCGAAGGACGCCAGGACCTGCACCGAGCAGTCCGCACCGACCTCAACCGTCGGACCCTGAGCCCCTCGCAGCGCGCGTAACCTTGATCGAATGGACGGCAACGCGAGGCCCTCAACCCGGTGAGCCACGTCGAGGCACCTCCGGTCATGCCCGTCCCGCGCCGGTGGTTGCGGCCGGACGGTTTCTCCGTTTCCGAGCTCTCCGCACCGGAACGATTCGCCCTCACCGGTGTCGGGGTCGCGGTGGCCGCCGGCGTCTGGCCGATGCTGACGGACGCGACGGGAATTGGCCTGCCGTGTCCGCTTCGATCGATGACCGCCGTCCCGTGCCCCTTCTGCGGCATGACCACTGCCTCGATCCACCTGATGCGGGGTGACCTCGCCGGCGCGGCCGCGGCCAATCCTCTGGCCATCCTGATCGCGATCTTCACCCTGGTGATGCTTGTGGTTCTCGGGCTGCGCATCACCGGACGTCTCGGTCGTCCGACTGCCTGGCCAAATGCCCGGAACCGCGTCGCCGGCCGGACCGTCGCAGCCTTGGCCCTGCTCTCCTGGGGCTTGCAGCTCCATCGCTTCGGCCTGGTCTGACCCCAAGGCGCTGCTCTGACCCCAAGACGCTGTATGACCCGAGACGGCGCGTCACGCCTCCTCGACGAGTCGGATACCGCTTGGAGCGATCGACCGCTCGGGTCGGGGAAGGTCGATGACGAACTCCGTGCGGTGCGCCGGAAAGATGTGCTCGCTCACGAGGATCGCCGTGCCGTCGGCGTCGCTCGTCACACGCAGGCACCGCAGAACCGGTGAGCCGACCGGGATCAGGAGCACATCGGCGTCCTCGGGTGAGGCCGCCGCGGCGCCGATGGTCTGGGTCGCTCCCCCCAGCGACACGGGCAACAACTCGTAGAACGGCGATCGCTCGACCTCCGCTCGCGACAGCTCCTCGGCCAGGTCCTCGGGGCACCACACGGTGATGCGGGCGAAGGGCTGGCCATCGGCCAGATTCACGCGTCGGACCTGGAGGACCTTCCCCGGCCCGAGGACATCGGCGACGGCGGCGGGGGGCTGGACGAAGGCAAAGTCGAGCACCCGTCGTTCGGCGCGAACGCCCGAGGCGTCGAGTTGGTCCTCGATCGTGCCCAGTCGCCCCAAGGCCTGGCGCAACGGATCGGCGGCGACGAACCACCCGAAACCCTGGCGGGAGTCGACGAGGCCCTCGGATCGCAACAGATCCAGCGCTCGGCGGATGGTAACCCTGCTGGCCCCGTAGGCTGTCGTGAGATCGGCCTCGCTCGGCAGCAATCGACCCGCTGCGAACTCGCCCCCGCCGACGCGGCGACGCAGATCGGCAGCTATCTCGTTGTAGCGGATCGTTCTCACTTGTCCTATACTTGTCTATGAGGTGTCCTCGTGCAAGTATGGAGGCGAGGTCTCGCACGCACCCCACGAAGGAGTCACCATGGCTGTCACCGCCGGAACACCCATCGAGCTCATCGACGAGGTCTACAGCCGTCTCCCCGAACGTGCCGCCCTCGGGCGTTCGCTCCTCGGCCGTGGCCTGACGATGGCCGAGAAGGTGCTGGTCAACCACCTGACCAGCCCGGAGGGCCAAGAGCTCGAACGTGGTCGCAGCTACGTCGACTTCCGCCCCGACCGCGTCGCCATGCAGGACGCCACCGCCCAGATGGCCCTGCTGCAGTTCATGACCGCCGGCTTGGCCGAGACCGCCCTTCCCTCGACAGTGCACTGCGATCACCTCATCCTCGCCAGGACCGAGGCGCATGCCGACCTCGATGCTGCGCTCGGCGCCAATGCGGAGGTCTACGCCTTCCTGCAGTCGGTGTCGGCTCGTTACGGCATCGGCTTCTGGAAGCCGGGCAGCGGCATCATCCATCAGGTCGTGCTCGAGAACTACGCCTTTCCCGGGGGGATGATGCTGGGCACCGACAGTCACACGCCCAACGCCGGCGGCCTGGGCATGGTGGCCATCGGCGTGGGCGGCGCCGATGCGGTCGACGTCATGACCGGCTTTCCCTTCAACGTGCGTTGGCCGAAGCTCATCGGGGTTCACCTCACCGGGGCCCTCAGCGGGTGGACATCGCCCAAGGACGTCATCCTCGAGGTCGCCCGGGTTCTCACCGTCTCCGGTGGAACCGGCGCGATCGTCGAGTACTTCGGGCCCGGCTCATCGACCATCAGTGCCACGGGCAAGGCGACGATCTGCAACATGGGCGCCGAGATCGGCGCCACGACCTCGCTGTTCCCCTACGACGAGGCGATCGCACGCTATCTCCGGGCCACGAGACGAGCTGCCATCGCCGAGCGGGCCGACCGGGTGGCGGCCGATCTTCGTCCCGACGACGAGGTCCTGAGCGACCCGGGTCGCTTCTTCGACCAGGTCATCGAGATCGACCTGTCGAGGCTCGAGCCGCAGATCAACGGCCCCCACACCCCCGATCTGGCGCACAAGGTCAGCGAAGTCGGCGCCCATGCCGCCCAGGAAGGCTGGCCGCTCACCATCAGCAGCGCCCTCATCGGCTCGTGCACCAACAGCTCCTACGAGGACATCACCCGAGCCGCAAGCGTGGCCCGCCAGGCGTCCGCCAAGGGCATGCGGGCCAAGACCCCCTTGCTCGTCACGCCCGGCTCCGAACAGGTTCGCGCCACCATCGAGCGCGACGGACTCCTTGCCGACCTCGAGGCGATCGGCGCCACCGTGTTGGCCAACGCCTGCGGACCCTGCATCGGCCAGTGGGAACGAAGCGACATCGACAAGGGCGAGACCAACGTCATCATCAACTCGTACAACCGCAACTTCCCCAAGCGCAACGACGGCAACGCCAACACGTTGTCCTTCGTCACCTCGCCCGAGACGGTGGTGGCCTATGCACTGGCGGGCACCCTTGCGTTCAACCCTCTGACCGACAGCATCGACGGCCTCCGGCTCGAGGCGCCCATCGGCGAGGAGCTTCCGGCCAAGGGCTTCGACCCGGGTGAGGATGCGTTCGTCGCTCCGCCGACGGGGGGCGGCGACATCGAGGTCGCCGTGGACCCCGACAGCGACCGCCTGCAGTTGCTCGCGCCGTTCCCGGCATGGGATGGCAACGACTACCTCGAGTTGCCCATCCTCATGAAGGCCAAGGGCAAGTGCACCACCGACCACATCTCCGCAGCCGGTCCGTGGCTCAAGTACCGCGGCCATCTCGAGAACATCAGCGGCAATCTGTTCCTCGGGGCGATCAACGCCTTCACCGGGGCTGCAGGCGAAGGCAAGGATCAACTCGACGGCACGACCGGGACCTTTCCCGACATCGCCAGGCACTATGCACACGAGGGCGTCTCCTGGGTGGCGATCGGCGACCAGAACTACGGGGAGGGCTCCTCACGCGAACACGCCGCCATGGAGCCCCGCTACCGCAACGGCAAGGTCATCTTCGCCCGTTCGTTCGCCCGCATCCACGAGACGAACCTGAAGAAGCAGGGCATGCTTGCCCTCACCTTCGCCGACCCCGCCACCTACGACCTGATCGGCGAGGACGATCGCATCTCGGTGCTCGGGCTGGCCACGCTGGCGCCCGATGTGCCCGTCCGGTGTCGCATCCACAAGCCCGACGGCAGCACCGTGGACTTCGACGCCGCCCAGACCCTCTCACCCGACCAGATCGAGTGGTTCAAGGCAGGCAGCGCCCTCAACGTGATCCGTCGCAACCTCGGCGAGACGTAGCTCCTCGGCGAGACGTAGATCCCCGGCGGGTCCGGGCGTCAGGGAGGCCGACGACCTCCACGACGGAACCTCTGCCCACCCCTGAGGTGACGAAACAATCGCGACACACATGCCATCTAACCTGCCCGTGTTCAACATCGACCGGCATCCGAGGGAGCGTGGCATGGCTGATCACCAGGGACGAGAAGGCGAATTGCAGGAACAGGAGGCGACGCAGGCGGCTGCGCTCGTGGGCCTTCCCATCCCAGCGGAGTACCTCAGCGGTGTCGCGGCACACTTTCGCATGCTGCGCGATCGGGCCGAGATGGTGATGTCCTTTCCCCTTCCCGATGACATCGAGCCCGCCCCGGTGTTTCGACCATGAGCGCCGGCGATGGACTCGTCAACCTCGACGCCATGGCGACCGCCGCCGCCGTGCGCTCAGGTGGGATCAAGGCAACCGAGGTGCTCGACGCGACCCTCGCCCGCGTAGCCGGGCGGGACCCGGCGATCAACAGCTTCACGACCGTCACCGAGGCCCGGGCGCGAGCCGAGGCCGAGCGGGTCGACCGTGCCGTTGCCGACGGGGAGGACCCCGGTCCCCTCGCCGGTGTACCGGTGGCGGTGAAGAACCTCTTCGACATCCGTGGCGTGGTGACGCTCTCGGGCTCTGCCATCGATGCCGAGTCCGCCCCGGCAACAGCCGATGCCGCCGCGGTCGCCTCACTGACGCGGGCAGGGGCTCTGGTCGTGGGTGCGCTCAACATGGACGAGTATGCCTACGGCTTCACCAACGAGAACAGCCATGTCGGTCCCTGCCGCAACCCACACGATCTCGCCCGGGTCGCCGGTGGATCATCCGGTGGCTCGGGTGCAGCGGTCGCAGCAGGCCTGGTGCCCCTGACGCTGGGCACCGACACCAACGGCTCGGTACGCGTTCCCGCCGCGCTGTGCGGCACGTTCGGCTTCAAGCCCACCTTTGGACGCATCTCCCGCAGGGGCTCCACGCTCTTTGCCCCCAGCCTCGATCACGTCGGCCCCCTCGCACGCTCAGTCCGCGATCTCGCACTTGCCTTCGACGTGCTGCATGGCTTTGACAGCGCCGACCCGGTGAGCCTGAGCCGCCCCGTCGAGCACACCCTTGCCCACATCGATGAAGACATCGTCGGCCTTCGCATCGCGGTTGCCGACGACTACTTCACCCGCGGGTGCCATGACATCGTCCTCGAGGCCCTCGACAAGGTCGTCAGTGCCCTGTCGGTGAGCCGACGGGTGACGATCCCCGAGGCCGAACGAGCCCGAGCTGCGGCGATGGTCATCACCGCAGCGGAGGGGGCGAGCCTGCACATGTCCGATCTGATGACCCGCCCTCAGGACTTCGACCCGATGACCCGGGACCGCTTCCTGGCAGGCGCCCTGGTGCCGGGCGCCCACTATGTGCGCGCACAGCGTTTCCGTGCCTGGTATCGCCGAGAGGTGGCGGCCGTCTTCAGGACCGTCGACATCATCCTGGCGCCCACGACTCCCTTCGCCGCAACGCCGATCGGCCAACGCACCATCGAAGTCGAAGGCCGGGAGGTGGTCGTGGCCCCCAACATGGGCCTCTTCACCCAGCCCTTGTCGTTCGTCGGTCTCCCCGTGGTCTCGGTGCCCGTTGCGGGGTCGGAACCCATGCCGTTGGGGGTCCAGGTCATCGGCGCGCCCTACGCCGAGAGGAACGTCCTTCGGGTCGCCGCGGCTCTCGAGGCGATGGGTGTGGCATCGGCGCCGGTGGTCGGGCCAGGTGGTTGAGCTCAGTTCAGGGTCGTGGCAGGCGTGACCTGACGCAGATACCGCAGGAGCTCGGTGAACCGTGACGCGGGGGTGGGCTCTCCCTCGGGCACCGACACCGCCGTCGGGACACCCCGATAGCTCAGCGGGCCGTAGCCCTCGCCGTTGAAGACGGTCTGGACCCCCGGTGAGGAGAGATCGGCCTTGTCCAGCGTCCAGCTGTAGCGGTACCCGCCGTCGTAGGACCCGGGAAGTTCCCGAACCTTGGTCCAGGTCCAGCCTGAGCCGTCGGCCCCCCCGCTGTAGTGCAGCAGGGCGCCGTTCTCGATCAGGTACTCCGAGCACTGCTGTGGAACCGTGCCCGTCCACCAGCACGGTTGGCCGCTGTCGGTGACGATGAAGACCCGGCGAAACGAGAAGGGCATGAAGAACGCTGCGCCATAGGTGACCGTCGTGTCGGTCTCGTTGACCTCGGGGGATGCGATCGCCTCGCTCAACGTCGGCGTGGTCACCACGACGGCGGGGCTCGGGAGCGAGCTGTTCCCCGACCGGTCGGTGGCCCTCACGGTGAACAGGTAGTCGTAGCCGGGCATCAGCCCCCCCACCCGAACCGAGGAGATGTCCGCCGGCATGGTCAGGATCGCTCGAGCCCCGGAGAGGATCTGATAGCCGGCGACCGCATCACCTGTGTCGGTCTCGCTCGAGGCAGCCCAGCTCAAGGTCGTGCTCGTGAAGTCGGTCGAGGTTGCGGTCAAGGCCATGGGGGCCGTGGGAGGGCTCATGTTCAGGAACGGGAGGGGCGGGTAGGGATCGGGCGCCACGAAGCCCCCGGACACCGCGGCCTGCTCGTCGCTCCAGTACCCGGCCTCGGGAACCGAATCCCACGGGTTGGCCGGCATGTCGTCGGTGACGTACACATAGCCCGCCCCGCGCTCCCTGCTGAGATCGATGGCATGGTGCATCTGCTCACGGTTCGCGCCGTAGACCAGATGCCAGATCCTGCTCGGGTCCGTGGGCGTCCAGCCGAGCTCTCGGTAGTTGAGCGCATCGTTGGGATTCGTGCCGACATAGGCGTCGTAAGGACTCTCGAAGGTGAGGAGGACGTCGGCGGTGTTCTCGAAGCACTGCGGCACCACCGTTCCGGGGTTCAGGACGGTCAACGAATCGGGATGGCGCCGCTTCTGGAACTCGTTCAACTGGCCCTGCAGGTCCGCCCACAAGTTCGAGCCGTCCTCGGGTCCACAGGCGTTCTGACCGTCATCGAAGAAGATGCCCCCCAAATCGTCGCCGTAGAGCTCGTACCAGCTGTTGATGTCCTGCTGGGCTTGGCTCAGCCAGTCCTCGGGTCGAGTCGATCCAAGTCTCGTGCGCATCCCGGTGCCGCCGAAGTAACCCGTATCCACGTAGCCGAGCACCTTGATGCCCGCGTCGTGCGCTCGTGTCATCACCGAGGCCCACTCGTCCTTGCGCTCGATGTCCGGCCCGTTCAGGACGTTGGCAACCGCAATGCCCACCTTTCCCGGCTCTGAGCCGATGAGGCGATCCCACGCCGCAGGGTCCGCCCCGGGGTGGATGTAGGAGGGAATGGCGATCTGTTGGGTCTCTGCCGGGGCCGAGGTCGCCGCATCGACCACGGGTGCGCCGTACAGGCCGCCAAGACCCAGCGCGAGTGCGCCGGCACACCAACCTGCCCGCGTGGAACGCCGCCACCGATCACGCAGCGCTTCGATCGGTCCCTGAAACATGTCCTGCCTACCCGCCAGTCCGTGATCGTCGATGCTCACTTCGTCGCGCCACCTGTCGCTTTCGGCTCGAACCCGACCCGCCAGAGTGCGCGGAACTTCTTGATGGCCGCCTCCATCCGCTGCCGATCATAGAACAAGGCCGGGCCGAAACAAGGTGCCCCTTGTCTCACTCTTGTCATGTTTCCGTCATGTCGGCCGGAATTCGATCGGTTCCGATGCATCACTTTTGATAGAATGGCTCCGGCATGGACGGCATCGAGATGTTTCGCGTGGGTCGGCAGCTCATGAAGCTCGGGCTCGAGTCCATGCCACCGTTTCGGGACCTCCCGACCGGGGTACGCATCGTCCTGGTGGACGTCTTCGAGCACCCGGGCACCACGATCGGCCGGATCGCCGCACGAACGGGTTTCCCCCAGAGCCAGGTGTCTTCGGCGGTCGCGCGCCTGCGGACGGCCGGCGTCCTCCTCACCGAAGTCGATCCCCGCGATCGTCGCCGCACTCTCGTCGCCCCCTCGCCCGGCCATCGCCACCTCGCAGATCGGGCACGGCGAGAGCTGAGGCGAGTCGAGGACCTCGTCGAAGTTTCCCTGGTCGATCGCCTCGGGCCCGACGGCGCCGATTACGTCGGTCCGGTGATCGCCTCTCTGGAGCTGCTCGCCGACCTCTTCGTTCGGCCCGACCCGACGGACGCGAAGGACCCGACCGACCCACTCCACGCGACGGACCGGGCCCAGGGCATCGCCATCCTGCAGGGAGACCGCTGATGTTGCGCCGGTTGTTGACGACCCACCTGCGTCGCTACAGGGGCGCCCTGATCGCCGTGATGGTCCTGCAGCTCGGCCAGACCGTTGCCGCCCTGATGCTTCCGAGCCTCAACGCCGACATCATCGACAAGGGCATCGCGCGCAACGACCATCCCTACATCTGGCGCATGGGAGCGGTGATGCTCGGCGTCACCGTGGTGCAGATCGTGTTCTCGATCGGCGCGGTCTACTTCGGCTCTCGCTCCGCCATGGGCTTCGGTCGTGACGTGCGTCGAGCACTCTTCCACCAGGTGACGAGCTACTCCGCCCGCGAGGTCAACCACTTCGGACCACCGTCACTGATCACCCGCATCACCAATGACGTGCAGCAGGTCCAGATGCTGGTCGTCCTCGGCTGCACCATGCTGGTTGCGGCTCCCATCACCCTCGTCGGCGGCGTCATCATGGCGCTGCGACAGGATGTCGGGCTCTCGGCGATGCTGCTGGTGAACGTGCCCGTGCTCGTGGTGGCGGTCGGCCTGGTCGTCGTGCGCCTGGTCCCGCGTTACCGGGCCATGCAGGAGCGGATCGACTCGGTCAACCGCGTCTTGCGCGAGCAGATCATCGGCATCCGGGTCATCCGTGCCTTCGTGCGCGAGCCCGACGAGGTCGAGCGCTTCGCGGCCTCGAACGCCGATCTCACCGAGACCTCCTTGCAGGCCGGGCGACTCATGGCACGCATGTTTCCGACCGTCACGGTGGTCATGAACGTCTCGATGGTGGCCGCCGTCTGGCTGGGGGCCGATCGCATCAGCAGTGGGGCGATGCAGATCGGCGCGCTCGTCGCCTTCCTCAACTACCTCGTGCAGATCCTCATGTCGGTGATGATGGCCACCTTTGCGGTGATGTTGATCCCTCGGGCCTCGGTGTGTGCGGATCGCATCGTCGAGGTTCTCGACACGCAGAGCTCGGTGCTGCCGGCATCCGCCCCCGTGCGCAACGTGTCAGCCCGAGGTCTCCTGGAGTTCCGCCATGTCGGCTTCCACTACCCCGGAGCGGCATCCGCAGTGCTGCGAGACATCTCCTTCGTCGCGAGGCCCGGCCAGGTCACGGCGGTCATCGGAAGCACGGGTTCGGGCAAGACGACGTTGGTCCATCTGGTCCCGCGCCTGTTCGATGCCACCGCAGGCGCCGTGCTGGTGGACGATGTCGACGTCCGTGAGCTGGCGCCCGAGGTGCTCTGGAGTCGCATCGGCCTGGTGCCTCAACAGCCGTACCTGTTCTCCGGCACCGTTGCCACGAACCTGCGCTTCGGCGACGAGGAGGCCACCGAGGACGAGCTCTGGGAGGCGCTCGAGATCGCACAGGGCGCCGACTTCGTGCGGGCGATGCCCGACGGGCTCGCAACACGGATCAACCAGGGAGGTACCAACGTCTCGGGGGGTCAGCGCCAGCGACTCGCGATCGCGAGGGCCTTGGTGCACAAACCGGAGATCTACCTGTTCGACGACTCGTTCTCGGCGCTCGACCTCGCAACCGACGCCCGGCTCAGGGCTGCCCTCGCCCCCCACACCGCGACCGCCACCGTCCTCATCGTTGCCCAACGGGTCACGACGATTCGCAACGCGGATCAGATCGTCGTGCTGGAGGGTGGTGAGATGGTGGGAATCGGCACCCACGACGAGTTGCGCCTCACCTGTCCCACCTATGCCGAGATCGTGGCCTCGCAGATCTCCGAGGAGGAGGCCGCATGAGCGATCGGACCGACCCTGCCGATTCGCCTGAGGCCCCCAACTCCGTGATCCCCCAGGGACGCCCCAACGTGCCACCTGGACCTGGCGGTCGCATGGCACTCGCAGGCATGCCCGTGGAGCGCTCCGAGAACTTCGGCGCGTCGACTCGGCGTTTGGTCGCCCGCCTGCACCCCGAACGAGCCGGCGTGATCGCGGTGGTGGTGATGGCGATCGCGAGCGTCTCCATGTCGGTGGTCGGGCCCAAGATCCTGGGCCACGCCACCAACATCGTCTTCGACGGCCTGATCGGCAGGAACGGCCGAGCGGGCATCGATTTTCCGAGGCTCCATGAGGTATTGCTCACCGTCGCAGCGCTCTACGTGTGCTCGGCGGCGCTGCAATGGCTGCAGTCGTCCCTCCTGGCGGGCGTGGTTCAGCGGACCATGCAACGTTTGCGAGCCGACGTCGAGGACAAGCTGAACCGCCTCCCGCTGCAGTACGTCGATCGCCGACCCCGAGGTGATCTGCTCAGTCGGGTGACCAACGACATCGACAACGTGTCGCAAACCTTGCAGCAGACCCTTTCCATGTTGCTCACCTCGATGATGTCGCTCGTCGGCGTGCTCGTGATGATGTTCACCATCTCCTGGCTGCTGGCGCTGGTGGCGCTGGTGACCATTCCCCTGTCACTGCGAACCGTGAAGTTCATCACCTCCCACTCACGACAGCGCTTCATGGCTCAATGGCGCCATACCGGCACGTTGAACGCGCATGTAGAGGAGGTATTCACGGGCCATACGCTCGTCAAGGCGTTCGGTCGACAGCACGAGGTCGAGGAGCGCTTCGATGCCGAGAACGAGCAGCTGTGCGCCGCGAGCTTCGGGGCACAGTTCATCTCGGGAACCATCCAGCCCGTCATGATGTTCTTCGGCAACCTGAACTACGTGGTGATAGCGGTGGTCGGGGGACTGCGGGTTACCTCAGGCGCCATGACGCTCGGCGATGTGCAGGCGTTCATCCAGTACTCCCGTCAGTTCAGCATGCCGCTGACCCAACTTGCCTCGATGGCGAACGTGCTGCAGTCGGGAGTCGCCTCCGCCGAGCGCGTCTTCGAGTTGCTCGACGCCCCCGAGGAGCGTGCCGACGTCGACGAACAGCACGCCCCGCACGACGCTCGTGGGCTCGTGGAGTTCGACCATGTGCGATTCTCCTACCGGCCCGACGTCGCCCTCATCGAGGATCTCTCCCTTGTCGCCGAGCCTGGACGCACCGTGGCGATCGTGGGTCCCACCGGCGCCGGCAAGACCACCCTCGTCAACCTCCTGATGCGCTTCTACGAGCTCGACGGGGGCCACATCCGCCTCGACGGTCGTGACATCGCCCTGATGACCCGACGGGAGCTCCGTTCGCACATGGGTATGGTCCTGCAGGATGCCTGGCTCTTCGGGGGCACCATCCGCGACAACATCATGTACGGCAACCTCCAGGCGAGCGAGGAACGGTTCATGGCCGCCGCCCGTGCCACCTATGTCGATCGCTTCGTCAAGATGCTCCCCGAGGGCTACGACACCGTTCTTGACGACGAGGGCACGAGCGTGAGCATCGGGGAACGTCAGCTCATCACGATCGCCCGCGCCTTTCTCGCCGACCCGACGATCCTGATCCTCGACGAGGCAACCAGCTCGGTCGACACCCGCACCGAAGTGCTGATCCAGGGCGCCATGGCGGCGCTGCGCTCGGATCGCACGAGCTTCGTCATCGCGCATCGGCTCTCCACCATCCGCGACGCCGACACCATCCTCGTGATGGACGGGGGTCAGATCGTCGAGCAGGGCAACCATCGTGAGCTGCTTGCAAAGGGCGGCGCCTATTTCACCCTGTACAACTCCCAGTTCGCCGCGCCGGCCGCCGAGGTCATCTGACGTTCGCCTCCGGTCGATCCGGACTCTCAGTCGAGGGACGTGAGGAACAGCGAGTCGAAGGCCAGGCCCCACGGCGGGCGCAGGAAGCCGAGTGCCCGGACGTCCTCGAACCAGTGGGCGAACGGGGAACGACCGCTGAACGTGCCGCCGCCGAGCACGCGGGTCAGGCGAAGAAGGGTTGCCTCGGCGAGCTCGGCCACCGACTGCTTGGCCCGGAGCGCATCATGGACGGCTGTGGCCAGGTCGGCCGTCTCGATCGAGCGAAGCGCCCCCTCGTAGGCCTGAACGGCCAACCAGTGGTGGGCCTCCGCCCGTGACCACTCCACTTGTTCGAAAGGGCGCAGCCTGTCGGCCTTGGCCCGCAGTTGGGAGCGGGCCAGGCCGACTGCCTCGTCGAGCACCCCCAGGATGACGGCGGTGAACAGGGTGGAGATGAACGGCCCCGCCGACTGGGTGATCTGCTCGATCGGGCCGTCGAAGGTGACCCGCACAGCGGGCGCTGTGCTCAGGCGCATGGCGTGGCTTTGGGTCGCGGCCATGCCCACGCCGTCCCACTCGGCCAGAAGCTCCATGCCTGCCGTGCCGTCCCATGGTCTGTTGTCGGTGTCGAGCACGAAGATCGACGGGCTCGGCTCGCCGTCGGGCAGCGCGGTCGTCACCATTCGATGACAGATACCGGATCCGCTGCCGAAGTGCTTGTCGCCCGTGATCCCGTACAGTCGGCCGGTCAGGAACGGCTTGGCCTCCAGCGGGACGGCAACGGCCTTGGTTCGCAGGATGTCGCCGCCGCTTCCGGGCTCGGAGGTGATCGTGCCCCACTGGTCGCCTGCCATGGCGCTTGCGAACACGGCGTCGCGCTGGGCATCCCAGAGTGGCTGGACGTCCGCTGGTGCGAGATGCCAATAGCTGATCACGGCGGGGTGCATCGCCGACACCAGAGCGACGGAGGAATCCGCAGCGGCAAGCCCCCGGTACAGCTCGCACAATGGTCGGGCCGATGCCGGGCCCAACCACCTGCCACCGGCCTCGACGGGGACGGCGCACTGCAGCAGGCCCGTGTCACGCAGGGCGTCGAAGTCGGCGCGCTCCAGGTGTCGCCTCGCCTGCCGCTCCACTCGATCGCTCCGCCATCGAGCAGCGATCTCTCCAACTGCAGCGCCGATCCCGTCGAGGTTGTTGGCCATTGGCGGTCAGGGACGCGCTGCCGTTGCCGGTACGTTCCCCATTCCCCTTTCAATCCTTGCGTGCGGCTTTCCCGCAGCCTGCTTACCACAGTTCTTTCGGCATGTTTACGCCGCTACCGCCTGTTCAGGACCCGTTCCCACCTGAGCCGGTTTCTGCGTCGTTCAACTCCTACAGGGACAGGTGGAGACGCATCGCATCGTCGAGCAACGCCATCTCGGTCGGGGGGACCTCCCCAACCCGATCGCCGACCCTCTCGACGGCAACCGAACGAATCTGCTCGGCCTGTGCCTTGGAGTCGACGCGCAACCCGGTCTCGGACGCTGCCAGGGGTACCTGAAAAGGGTACACACGCCGCACGTTCGAGCTGACGGGCACGACCGTCACCACGCCACGACCGAGTCGGTCGGCAGTCGCATTGGCCCCATCGTTGCTGACGATGATCGCCGGTCGTCGCTTGTCCGCCTCCGCACCTCGAGCCGGTTCGAGATCGATCAGGCGGATCTCACCGCGACGCATCGTTCAACCCATCCCCCACGACCGATTCCCAGTCATCGGCTGCATCTGAGTCGTCCCACTCGCTCCAGGCATTCTCATAGGCGGTTCCCAACTCGGACGCCCGGAGCAGCCGCACGGCTCGGTGGACTACCGCCGAGCGTGACTCGATGCCCTGAGATCTGGCATAGACATCAAGGAACTCGACATCCTCAGCCGGGAGACTGACACTGAGTTTCACACTTTGATGCTACTGGTCTTCCTACCAGTTGGCTACCGTCGACGGTACCGGACGCAACACGCACCGACGCCGGCACCCGCTGTTCAGGACCCGTTCCCACCCTGACGCGATAGTCTCCGCAACGGGTCGGTGATCGGTCGACCACTGCAGGAGGAGACGGGACAGGGGCGATGGCCGAGTTGCGCATCCGGTTGCTCGGCGGGCTGGATGTCGAAGGCGTCGCGTTGAGGGACCTCGGGAGCCGCAAAAGTCGAACCTTGATCAAGGTTCTCGCACTGGGTCGGGGTGCTGCGGTCTCCACCGATCGCATCGTCGATGCGCTCTGGGCCGAGGGCAACGACCTGCCCGAGCGGCCTGTCGATCAGGTCGGCGTGCTGGTGAGCCGTCTCCGTCGAGTGCTCGGGTCCGATCGCTTCACGCGCACCGACGCCGGCTGGGCACTCCATGTCGACTGGCTCGATGTCGATGAGCTGGCCGACCAGGTGGGGCAGGCGACCGCATTCCTGCGTGCAGGGCGGACCGACGAGGCGCGAGCAGCGGCCGGCGCGGCTTTGGCGCTCGGACGAGGTGAGCTGTTGGCCGAGGGACCCGATGCCCCGTGGGTGGTGGCCGAGCGGACTGCGGCGACAAGGATGGCGCACCAGGCCCGAAGCGTTGGAGCAGAGGCAGCGTTGCTCAGCGGCGACTTTGCCGAGGCCGTCGGCCTCGCCGAGGCCCTCATGGGCGACGACCCCTACGACGAGGGAGCGCTGCGCCTGATCATGCGCGCCCACGCGGCGACGGGATGCCCCGCCGCTGCGCTGGCCGCCTATGCCAAGGTGCGAGCAATCCTCGGTGACGAGTTGGGCGTGAGCCCGAGCCCCGAAACCGAGGCGATCCACGAGGCGATCCTCCTGGCAGACTCCACCGGCGCTGCTGTCTCGATCGGCGACAACCCAGGCGCCGAGTCAGCCCCGCCGCAGCCCGCCGGTGGTGACAGCGCAGCACGCACGCTGCAGGCTGCCGCGGTGCTCGGCATGGGGCCGGACGGCATGGGGCGGGACGACATGGGGCCGGTCGGCATGGACCTCGATCTCGCGTTGATCGCCGGGGTGCTGGGGATCCAGCTTGTCGACCTCCTCGGCCACGTCGATGCAGCCATTGACCGCGGTGTGCTCGTCGAGCGCGATGGGACGGTCGGCTTTCGTGACGCGTCGGTGCGCGATGCCATCGCAGCCTCGACGCTTCTCACCCAACAGGAACTGCTGCACCGGCAGGCAGCAACGATCCTGGCCGCACAGCCCAACGCCGACGATCTCGCCGTCGCGTTCCATGCCCGCATGGGGGGAGATCCTCTCGGTGCGAGCTCAGCGCTGGTGCGTGCCGCGAAGGCGGCCGCTGCAGGGTCTGATCTGGGCGAGGCATCCCGATTGCTCGATGAAGCGGTCCTGCTCGACGGAAGTCACCTCACCCATGTCGCCCGGGCACGCGTCCGGCTGGCCTCTCACGACACCGACGGGGCCGCGAGCGACATCTCCTTGGCACTGGCGCGGGGAGGCGATGTGGAGGCACTCGAGCTCGCGGGTTGGATTGCCTATTACCGCCGAGACCATGACGGCGCACTTCGCTTCGCCGACGAAGGAGCGGCGCGGGCAACCGATGAGAGGCTCCGAGCGTCGTGCCTGGTGCTGGCCGGACGGGTGCGTCACTCCGGGGGCGAGCTTCCCACCGCCGAGGCGCATCTGACGGAGGCCCTTGCCGCTGCGGCCCCAGAGATTCGTGGCCTTGCCCAGGTGTGGCTCGGGGCCCTGCGAAACCACCAGGGTCGTCCTCATGAAGCCGAGGAGTTGGAATTGCGGGCGACCCTCCAGCCCGAGCGTCTCCACCACCCCTTCGCCCTCTTCCACGGTCTCTTCGCAAGGGCGGTCGCCCTGGGCATGCAGGGTCGGATCGCCGAGGCGCTCACCGTCATCGAGAGCACGCTCACCCTCGCCGACCGGGATGGAGCCCAGGGCCTGCGCTTTCGGCCGATCCTGTTGAACACACGCAGCTGGCTGCTTCGCAACGTCGGACTACTCGGCGCCGCCCGGGAGGCCAACGAGGAGGCGTTGGCCTCCGATGGGATCGGGCTGCTCACCGGCGAGCCATGGTACGTCGCCCACCTCGATCTTGCCGATGGCGCCCTGGGAGCGGGAGACCCCGACACCGCGGCCTCCCTGCTCGGTCGAATCGATGATCTCGACTCCTGGAACGGCGTCATGGGCTGGCACCAACGACAACGCCTGGGACTGCTCCGTGCCAGGATGCTCCTGGCCTCCTGCGATATCACCGGCGATATCTCCGGTGATGCCACCGGCGAGGCAGCGGCACTCGCTCGCCAGGTTGCCGAGGACGCCGCGGCACGGGGGACGCTGCGCTACCGACTGCTCGCCGAGATCGTCGAAGTCGAGGCCCTTGCGCTCGGTGGTGCGGTCATCGACCATGCGCGAGTCGATGCGATGCTGGGCGAGCTCGACATGCTTGCGGTGCCCGAGGCCTGGTGGCTGACAGCCCACGTCGCCGCTGCCACAGGGGTCGATCGCTGGTGGGACGACGCCGAGCGGCGTGCCGCGCGCATCGTGGCGGCCGGGAGCCACGCCGGCATCGAGGGGGGCGAAGCGGTCGCCGCCCGGCTCGCCGCCCTACGTCTCACACAACGCAGGCGGTGATCCAGATCACCGAGCGCACGAGCACCGGAGCATCGCTGCCCAACAGATCGAGTGCGCGGTCGACCAGGCGCGTCCGGCCGGCGGTGTCCAGGGTCGCCACAAAGGGCGCCAACTGGGCCATCCCCATACGCCACCGGACAAGGCCAAGGCCCTCGAGATCAGGGAAGGCCACGTATTCCTGGGCCACGAGTGCATCGAGCCCGGCAGCTGCGGCAGCCTCCGCGGCGCGCTCCACCGTGGCCAACAACGGCGTCGCCGCGGCGCGCATCTCCTCGACCCAGCGCGCCGGCACCCAGCCGAGCTCGCGGGCGGCGGTCTCCACCGCCTGTTTCACCGCGTGGGTGTCGTCGGTCGCATAGGCCGAGGCCAACAGTGGCCCACCGGGACCGACGACCCGCGCTGCCTCACGCAGGCCTCGTGCGGGATCGTCGATGTGGTTCAAGGAGAACGCAGCGATCACGCCATCGAGACACCGATCGCGCAGGGGAAGCGCTCGCAGGTCACCCACAACCGCCGGCGGACGCGTGTGGCGATCTGCCAGGAGCATCCCCAGGGCCCCGTCGAGGGCGATCGGGATTGCGGCGGCGGCGAGGGCGGCCCGTGACGCCGCGCCCGTGCCCGACCCCAGGTCGAGCACCTTGCGGCCTGCAAGCGACACGGGCGAGCGTTCCACGAGGATCTCGGCGAGACGGTCGTAGATCCTGGCCGGCCCCTCCTGCCAGGCCGTCCCCGTGGCGGAGTACGCGTCACGGATGGTTCCCGGAGGGCCGGATCTCACAGGAACCGCGCCCCCTCGATGGCCCGATCGCACCACCAGCGGAGCTCCGCCTCGTCGCCGAAGGCCTTCTCCCACCCGAAGATCACCAGCGCCCCGAGGAGACAGAGCCCGACCTGGCGTTCATACCAGCTCTCGGTCTCGATGCCGTGGCCCTCGAGGGACGTGCGGAAGGCAGCGATCGCATCCTCCTTCGACTGAGGAAGTCGCGCCTGGTTGATGGCAAGGTACCAGGCAAGGTCGAAGCAGGCAGGCCCCTCGCCCGGGTACGTCCAGTCGATCAGGATCGTGCGACCGTCGCCTGCGGTGCCGACGTTGCCGAGCTTCCAGTCGCCGTGCAGGAAGGTCGACGGCGTCGAGCGCACGGCGGCGACCAGCGGGTCCTGGTCTCGGCGCAACGCCTCGATCAGGGTCACCACCTCCCGAGGTGCGCGCACCGCGAAGTTTTGCCAACCATCCATGGCGATGCGAGGCACCGGGTCGCGCCAACCACGGCTCTCCTCGATGGCGAGCGACGCAGCCCCGAACCAACTCCAGCGCGAGGCCAGTGGCACCAGGCCGACGTCATCGGTCCAGCCCCACATCCGAGCCGACAGGGCAGCGAGGTCGTCGAGGTAGCCGAGGTGTCGGTCGAGATCCAGCCGCTCGTCGCCTTCGGGAACGAGTCCATCGGCGAGATCACGCATCAGGATCGCGGCTCCCCAACCGTTGCGGCCGATGCCGGCGGCGACACCGATGACGCCGTGGTCGATCCGTTCGGGGATCGCGTCCATGAGACCCGCGGCCCACACCTGGGCGGGGTGGCAACCGACGTCACCGTTGAACCGCATCGTCCAATCGGAATCGACGTGGATGTGCTTGAGGATGTGCCACTCGCCGTCGATCCTCACCCGCTCGAATGCCGATCCCGACTTGGAGTCGGAGGTGAGAAACGGGACTCGCTCGTCGGCACCGGCAAGAAGCTCGTCAAGCGAGCCGTAGACCGGTCGGGGCCGGAGGGCTGCGTCCATGACCACAGCATCGCATCCTGCCTTGCAACAGGCCTGCACCCACGTCCCGGCGCCGTCATCGACACTGCAAAGCTTCTGCAAGGTTCTCGGCGCAGGATCAGGCCAGACCCTCGAAAGTCGAGCGGCGCATTGGACACGGGAGATGACGATGACGACGGACACGAAACCTACGGCGGAGATCGACGAGACCAAGCTGAACGAGTTGGTGGGACGCTTTCTGGGCGACCTCGGAGCGGCGCTGCATGCGACCACCGTGGTCGTCGGCGACAAGCTCGGCCTGTACAAGGCCTTGGCCGAGGGGCCGGCAACGCCGGCCGAGCTGGCCGCCCGTACCGGCACCAACGAGCGACTCATCCAGGAGTGGCTGAACACCCAGCTTGCCAGTGGCTACTGCGAGCGTGACGGCGAGCGCTACCTGTTGACGCCCGAACAGACCGCCGTGCTCGCAGCGGAGGGCGGTCCGGCCTTTCTGGTCGGGGCGATGACCCTCGCCGGTTCGGTGGCCAAGGACGAGGCGAAGATCTGCGAGGCATTCCGATCGGGTCGGGGGCTCGGATGGCACGAGCACCACCACGACCTCTTCCACGGCACGGAGCGCTTCTTCAAGCCCGGCTATCTCGCAAACCTGGTGAGCTCGTGGATTCCGGCGCTCGAGGGCGTCGAGGCCAAGCTGCAGCAGGGGGCGAAGGTCGCCGATCTCGGTTGCGGCCACGGAGCCTCGACCATCCTGCTGGCGCAGGCCTACCCCAACGCCACGATCGTGGGCTTCGACTACCACCCCGACTCGATCGACGAGGCTCGCAAGCGAGCGGCCGACGCCGGCGTGGCCGATCGGGTGAGCTTCGAGGTCGCGAGCGCCCAGGAGTTCCCGGGTCAGGGCTACGACCTTGTGTGCGTCTTCGATGCGCTCCACGACATGGGTGACCCGAGCGGGGCGGCGACACACATCGCCTCGGCGCTCGCCGACGACGGAACACTGCTCTTCGTGGAACCCATGGCGGGCGAGACGAGCGCCGAGAACATGAACCCACTCGGACGCATCTACTACGCGGCCTCGACGACGATCTGCACGCCGGCGGCGCAGAACCAACCCGGGGGCTATGCCCTCGGCGCACAGGTTCCGGAGTCGACCTGGCGCTCGATCATGGCCGATTCGGGATTCAGCCGGTTCCGGCGGGCAACCGAGACGCCCGTCAACCGTGTTTTCGAGGTGCGCAGGTAACGGCGGTCCGAAGGAGCAGCCACCGGTCGACGGGCGTTTCGCCGCGGAGCGCATCATCGACCGGTGGCTGGGCCGGCGCCACTGATGATGTGTGCGATCATCAGTGGATGCGGGTACTTTTCACGGCGACATCCGGTTGGGGGCACATCCATCCGATGGCACCTCTCGCCCGAGCATTCCTCGACATCGGAGACGAGGTGTTGTGGGCGACCGGCGCCGAGCCGGCGTCCCGCCTCGAGCGGGACGGCTTTCGAGCGGCTCCCGCAGGCCTGGCACAACAGGAGGGGATGGCGATCTTCAATCGGCGGTTCCCGGAACTGCACGATCTTCCCCGGCCGGAGTGGCCCGATTTCATGTTCCCGAGATTGTTCGGCAGCGTGCTCGCAGGGCCCATGTTGGCCGATCTCCAGGCGCTTGTGGGCGAGTGGACTCCCGATCTGGTCGTGCATGACGCAGCGGAGCTCGCCGGTCCGATCGTGGCAGCCGGCCTCGATGTCCCGAACCTCTCCCATGCCTTCGGAGCTCTCCTGCCCGCGGCGCGTGTCGCAGCAGCGGGGGTCGAGGTTGGCCACCTGTGGAGCGACAGCGGACTGGATCCCCGACCTCACGGAGGCCTCTACGATCACCTCTACATCGACATCTACCCGCCCAGCATGCAGTCGGTGGATCGGCCGCACGTTGCAGCGACCCAACTCCTGAGCCCGGGCTCATTTGCCACCAGCGGTGACGAGGAGTTGCCCGACTGGGTCACCGAGCCTTCGGGAAGGCCGCTCGTGTACATCACGTTCGGAACGGTGTTCACGAACGACGATGTGTTGTCGAAGGTGCTCGAAGCAGTCCGTGACCTTCCCACGCGTGTGGTCGTGACCGTTGGGCCTCAGGGTGACCCGGCGGGGCTCGGGCCACAACCGGACAACGTTCACGTCGCTCGCTACATCCCCCAGGACCGGCTCCTGGCCCATTGCGCGGCAGTCGTGTCCCATGCCGGATCGGGCACCTTCCTGGCGGCCCTCGCAGCCGGCCTTCCCCAGCTGTGTCTGCCACAGGCCGCCGACCAATTTCTCAATGCCGCCGCGTGTGCTCGATCAGGGGTCGGTCTCAACCTCGGACCAGACGATGTGTCCGTCGACAAGGTGCGAGAATCGGTGGAGCGCCTGTTGTCGGACGGAGCCTTCCGGGCGGCGGCACAGCGCGGGAGCGACGATATCGCCGCGATGCCCTCCGCCCGCGAGGTGGCACAGCGCCTCCATGCCGACCACGCCTGACCCCGTTTGAACCCCGTCGCCCGGCTTCCACCATGCCGGCGTGACGGCGAGTCCGTTCCGTTTCGGAGCAGTTCACGATTGGTACTGGTCACCGCCGGCGGCCGTCCCTAGCATCAGCGCCATGACGATTGACACCACTCCCATGGGCACGGTCGATGACGCCGACTGGCGCGGCCTTGCCCACGACATCGGCAACTCACTCCGGTCAGAGGTCGACGAACGCGACCGCACGGGCGAGATCGCCGTCACCGCGTTCGAGAGCCTGCGGGCCAGGGGCGTCACCGGTGCGTTGGTGCCTGTCGAGTTCGGAGGTGGCGGCGCGTCACACGCCGATATGGGCGAGATGCTGCGGGTGATCGGCGCCTACGACCCGGCAACGGCGGTCACGCTGTCCATGCACTCCCACGTGATTGCCATGCAGGTGTGGCGACACAACCATGGGATGGATGCCTCCGGAATCTTCCGCAAGGTGATCGACGACGGCGCCGTCCTGGTGAGCACGGGTGGTTCCGACTGGCTCAGCTCCAACGGCAGCGCACGGCGGGTCGAGGGCGGATACCGCATCACTGCCCGGAAGTCCCCCGCGAGTGGGTGCGAGGTCGGCACCCTGCTCGCCACCAGCATCCGTTGGGACGACGCTCCCGAGGGCCCGCAGGTGCTGCACTGCGTGGTGCCATGCAGCGCCGAAGGGGTGGGCATCGAGCTGACGTGGGACACACTCGGGCTCCGAGCGACCGGCTCACACACCGTGGTGCTCGACGATGTCTTCGTGGCCGATGCCGCCGTGTCGCTCACGCGTCCGGCCGACCGGTGGCATCCGATCTGGAACACCATCGTCGGGGCGGCGGTACCGCTGATCATGTCGGCCTACGTGGGCATCGCCGATGCCGCGGTCGCGTCGGCATGCGCGTCGATGGCAGGTCGTGGCGAGCCCCACGTGTTGCAGCTGCTCGGTGAGATGGCCAATGCGCACACAACCGCAGCCGATCTCGTGGCCGCGATGTTCGTGGACGCGGACAACCTCCGGTTCGACAACACCGATGCGCACGCAAGTCGGACCCTCAGTCGCAAGACGGTGGCGACCGACGCCCTGATCGACACGGTCCGGCTTGCTCTCGAGGTCACCGGGGGCGGCGGCTACACACGAAGCTCCGACATCGAGCGGCTCTATCGTGACGTCCACGGCGCCCTGTTTCACCCACTTCCCCGTGCCAAGCAGACGAGCCTGAGCGGACGGGTGGCACTCGGGCTCAGCCCGGTGGATGAACGGTGACGGCCTGGACCACCCACAACGTCAGGCGCGCTGCCCGGCCTCGTTCCTGCTCGTGCAACAGCTCAGGATGCAGGGATCGTCTCGATCGGATATCGGCGAATCGCGGCAATACCCTCATGCCTCAAAGGCCGTCAACGTGGCGTCGTCCAACGGAGCGTCAAAATCGTCGGGGATCTGCATCTGCCCCACATCGACTCCGAGGGTTCGGGTTCCCCGGCGGTGGACAGCGACGATCTTTGCGACAGGCTTGCCGAACCGGGTGATCACGACATCTTCTCCGGCTGCGACCCGCCGCAGGAGGGCGGACAGCGTCGTCTTTGCCTCGTGCACGCCGACCTCCACTCCTTGGACGGTACACCTTGG
>CAVURO010000008.1:0-324241 GCA_963743945.1 uncultured Actinomycetes bacterium | reverse complement strand
ACGACGAACGGTCGCATCGTAGTAGTCGCTCTTGGGGAGTTTGCGCCGAGTTCGATTGATCACCACGCCCAGCACATCGGCCCCGTGGTCGTGGAGCATGGCAAGGGAACGTTCCACGTCAACCAGGTCGTGCGCATGGCGATCGACGACGAGGATGACCGAGCTTGCCAGCGAGGTCAGGAAGGTCGTCTCGGCCAGGCCGACCAGGGGCGGGCAATCGATCACGACCGTCTTGTTCCGGTCGGTCAGCGATTTCAGCACCCCGGGCAGGTTGGCTCGCAGAATCTCCGCCGGGTGACGATCGGGAAGCCCCGCCGAGAGGAACGTGAGCGAAGGCAGTGCGGTGGACTGCAGCAGTGCTTCGAGCTGGAACTTGCCGACCGACGACACACCAGGGGTCAGCTTGCCGTCGAAATGCTTGTGAAGCACCGGACGACGAAGATCGGCGTCAACAGCGGTGACCTCGATGCCCACCGAGGCCAGCGCCCACGCGAGCGCGACGGAGATCGTGGACTTCCCCTCGCCGCTGGTGGCCGAGACAACCGCCACGGAACGGATCTCGCGTCCCGACAGGAGAAACTCGACGTTGGTCCGAAGGCCCTGGAACGCCTCGACCACCGCCGGGGGGGCCTCGCCACTGGCGAGTATGCCGCGCTTGTCACGCGTCATCCCCCGGAACGTCGGCACCTCACCGAGCACCGTCGTGCCGAACCTCGACCGAATCTCGTCGACCTCATCGACACGTTGGCGATACGCGGCCGTCGCGATCGCTCCGAGGGTGGCCAGGATCATGGCGAGAAAGATCGACGAGACGACGACCGGCTGCCTCGATGGGCCATAGGGGCTGTTCGGCGCTCGAGCCTCATCCAGCAGGTCGATCGTCACAAAGCCCTGGCCGATGGGTTCCGCTATGAGCTGCTTTGCCATCGCGGTCGCCCACGGCGCCACGACATCGGGTCTCGTGCTGGAGGCCCGCACCTCCAGGACCCCCGAGCCCGACGTGTCCGCCGCGGTCACCTTGACACTTGCGGAACGAAGGTCGGCGGCGACCGTCGCCAACGCCCGCTCGCGAAAGGCCCGGCTCTCGACCTTGGCCAACATCGACGGGACCACGATGCCGATGACCTGCGCGTTGATCTGGGCCTTCTCGGGGTTCGGCTGCACGAGCAGCGTGGCTCGCGCCTGGTACCTGTCGGGGGGAAGGTAGGCGAGCACCGAACCTGCTGCGGTGACCACGACCAGGAGGACCAGCACGACGACCCAATGTCGACGAAGTGCCCGCACCACGTTCTTCAGTTCCACGTCTTCTCCGTCAGTTCCTCGATGGTAGGGGCTCCACAGATCCTGCAGAGATCGCACATTCCGCGTTCAGTTCCATCGTCAGTTCGCACTGAATTGCCAGGAGGTCACCTCGTTGTCCTCCTCCGACTTGCGACGGAACCGCTCTGCCAGCTTGACACTGCGGAGCACGTCGAGGCCGTGTCCCTTCGTCTTCTCGGACAGGACCTGAAAACCCATCCGCCGCACGAGCCCACGATAATCGTCGACGCGCAGCCGACTCTGAGGTTGAATCGAGTTGTCGATGAATCGCCATTGACGGTCGGAGAACTTGAGAAAGTTGTACGGGGTGATCGAGTGGTCGACATGGGCGAAGTGATCGCTCATGTCGACCCCGTGGCTCATGACGCCGTCGTCGCGGAGCACGCGTCGGAACTCTTCCAGGATGTCGTCCGAGCACCTCTGGATAGATGTGCTCGAAAACGTTGTTCGAGCTGATGAGCCCGATCGATCGATCGGCAAACCTCAACGATGAGGCGTCCCCGACCAGGACCTGGATGCCCAAACCCTGCAGGTCGAGCTTGGGCTCCCCGACGGGACCGGTGAGCGCCGCCCGGAGCCGACCCACGCGCTCATCGTCGAGCGCACCCAGGATCGGCTCCAGATCGCCGACATCATGCATGGCCAGCAGTCTCGACGCGATCATGCCCGAACGGCCGGGGTTGCCGTGCGACACGAGATCGATCGTCCCAACCTGCTCGAAACCCGCCAGGAAAAGGCTCAGAGGCACGATCGGGTACCAACCGGTTCCGAGCTCGAGCACCGGTTGACCGTAGGCGTTCGCCCCGGCGTCTCGGTGGATCCTCGCGACCGCAAGTCGTCGCTGAAGAAGCACGTCCGAGAGCAGCGTCCCCCGTGTGACGTATCGCTGCAACAACCCGTTGACGGGGTGGTGAGCTCGCCGGGGAAGGACCGTGATTCCCTTTTGGACGACTGCCTTTGCAGCCCACCGGGCCACCGATCAGCCTACCCGGCCTGCCGAAGCCGAGCTCATGAGTGCTTCTGATCCTGCTCATTGCCGACTGCATCGAAAGAAAATTGGCGGACCTTGAAGGAATCGGTGACCTGACGACCGAGCAGCTGGTCGACGAACCCGCGGATGAAACCGACACCCCATGCGTTGTGCATCAAGAAGACCGCCAACCGGAAAGCGAACTCGCTCGCCGAGCGGCAGGGACCGAGCCTGGCCAACCAGTGCCGTCGATCCCATCGCTGCGAGGTAGACGGCGACACCCGTCGCCGCCAACCGGAGACTGCAGGACCAATGCAACGGCGGTGAGCGACGACCAGGACCATCACCGCGATCGGCGGCGCCAGATGGCGAAGGTGCAGCGATGCAGGATGCATGCGGGCGACGACGGCCTTGCCCTTGCCGTACCGGTGATATTGGTAGGCCAGGTCGCCCACCGAATTCGAGCAGGCCCACGTGCTCGACATGGCCGAGTCGAAGAGAATCCGGCCACCGGCGCCACGGAGCCGGTAGTCGAACTCAAAGTCCTCATTGGCGAGAAAGGTCTCATCCCAACCGCCGAGTGCCTCGATCACGCTCCGACGGTACGCCCCGAACGGGACATGCTCCGCCTCTTCCATGCCGCTCGCATAGTGATAGCGGCTGTTTCCAACCCCCCACCGCGAGCTCATCGCCGCGGCAACCGCCCTGCCGAACGGCGATGCGGCAACCGGAACCTTCCGACCGCCGACGCCGTGCCATTCACCACTCATGAGGTGCTTGCGAGCAAGCTCGATGTAGTCAGGCGCGATCTGAGCATGCGCGTCAACCCGCACGATCAAATCGCAACTGGACGCCCGCCAGCCGATGTTCATCGCACTCGGAATGGTCCTCGCAGGGTTGTCCAGCAATCGAACTCGGGGTTCGCCTGCGGCGAAGGCCAGCACCACCTCACGGGTGTCGTCGGTCGAGGCCCCATCGACGACCAAAACCTCATCCGGGCGACAGGGACCACCGAGAACTCGCTCCAGGCACCCGAGAATCGTCCCCGCCTCGTTGCGCGCAGGAATGACGACCGCCAGGGTTGGAGCAACGATGGGGGCCTGGTCGCGAAGCTCACGGGTGAGGATCGCTCCTCGGAATTTGACATTCTTCCCATTCTAGCGAACGCGATCGGGATTCCTTCCCCGGGCCTCGATCGGCCAAGGGCTAACTTCGATGCGGTGAAGATCCTCATGGTCACCAAATTCCTTCCCCTGCCGGCCAACTCGGGAGGAAAGCAACGCTCCTCGGCTGTCCTTCGTGGCCTCGCCCAGCAGGGAGAGGTTACCATCTGCGCATTCGACGACGGCTCGGCCGATCGGAGCGCCTTCGATGACCTCGGCGTACGGGTTCACGGCGTGCCACGCCCGGGACCGATCGATGTGCTCATCGGGCTTGCACGGACGAGGAGCATCAGCGCCGGTCGGTTCTGGAGCCGCGCCTTGGCGAGGGAACTGCAGGCCATCATCACCGAGGATGAGCCGGACTGTCTCGTGGTCTCGTACGGACAACTCGCTCCCCACGGGTCGGTTCTTTCCGCCGACCATCGAATCCTCGACCTGCACAACGTCGAATCAGCCCTCTTCGAGAGCTACGCCGCCGGCGCAACGGGACTGCGATCGCTGACCTCGAGACTCGAGGCCCGCGCCATGCGACGCATCGAGATACGCGCCCTGGCAGCGTTCGACACGGTGGCGGTCGTGAGCGACCAGGACGAGCGGCGCCTGCCTTCGCGCAGGCCCGACCGACCCCACCCCGAGGTGATCGTGTGCCCCAACGGATGGGAGCCGTCACCACCGATGCCCATGGGCGATGAACCGGTCGTCGCCTTCGTCGGTCTCATGGGCTGGGCGCCGAACGCCGACGCGGCGGCCTGGCTCGTCGAGGAGGTCTGGCCTCACGTGCGAGCCGCGGCCCCCGGGGCCCAACTGCTGCTCGTCGGCCGTGACCCCACCGCTGCCGTTCGAGGTCTCGCAAACGATGACGTCACCGTGACGGGAACGGTGCCGGAGATCGAGCCCTATCTGGCGAGGGCTCGGGTAGCCGTCGCCCCCCTGCGTGCGGGTGGTGGCTCACGCCTCAAGATCCTCGAAGCCCTCAACGCAGGCCGCCCCGTCGTCGCGACCACCGTCGGCGCAGAGGGCCTCGAGCAGTTCAACGGTCATGGGCTCCTGATCGCCGACGATCCGGAGACCTATGCCGGGATCCTCGTCGAGCTCCTCGGGGATCGAGAAGGGGCAGAGGCACTCGGTCAACGAGGCAATGCTGCCGTCGAGGCGTCCTTCTCCTGGGATGCGACCTTGGCGCCGCTCATGCGTGCGGTGCGTCGTGGGCGGCCGACGCCCTGAACGCCTGCCAACCGGCATGCCCGCCGGTCGGCTACCGGTTGCCTACCGGCGTGCCTTGGGAGGCAACCGCCGGCCTCGTCGTCGCAGGAAGCCGATACCCCGATCGGCAATCAGACGCATGACCGTCCCCGACATCTCCGATCGCCGGGCCTCGGCCGACGGCGGGCTGTGGAGCGCCGCCTTGTAGACCGTCTCCAGGGCCTGAGCCTGTCGGGTGAGCGAAAACCGCTCACAGACGAAGCTTCGCCCGAACAACCCGATCTGCTCGCGCCCGACCGGGTCGTCGAGCAGGCCCTGCAACTGCGTCGTCAGGCGCTCCATCCCGTCACCGTCCCCGTAGCCCCAGAAGCCCTGGACCAGGAACTCGCCGCTGGTCTCCGGGGTGAACAACTCCGCATACCCGTTCGTGCCGACGACGATCACCGGCTTGGCAAACGCCAAACCTCGCAGCGCCGAGCTGCCCATGCCGATCACCACGTCCGCTGCCGCGTAGACCGGTCGGGGGTCGCCGAGGGCGCCCGTCAGCGTGACCACCTCCCGGCCGGCGGCCGCGTTGAGGGTCTTGGCATGATCGATCACCTCCTGCTCGAGGGTCCCGCCTCCCACGATGACCAACCTGATGTCATTGCCCACTGCGAGATCGGCGACAGCACCCATGGCCTGCAGCATGCTCTCCATCTTCATGGATGAGAGCCGCGACACGATCGCGACCACGAACGTGTCCGACGCAATGCCGAAAGCCCCTCGGAAGTCGTCGAGATCGAGGGCCGGGTCGTCCTGGTCCACGTCGACCGAGGGCGGGATCAAGGTGACGTTGCGGTACCTGGACCGCAACAGATCGTCGCGAAGAACCCGTGTGCCCACCACCAGGGGGACCGTCCGGGGCATGAAGCGCTCGACTCGCATGGACATCACGCTGGACACCAACGGGACGCCGTCGCGGCCGAAGGGCCCGAGCAGGGCCTCGAGACAGGCGGGCCATTCGTAGGTGTGCACCAACTCGACGGCCTCGTCCGCCACCAGGCGGCGGAGCTCCCGGGCGACCCGCGGCGACGGCCATCGAACGTTGAGCTCCTGGGCGAAGGACATGGGGTGATAGGGCAGGTTCCGATCGGCAAGCACCTCGACCATCGGCCCGGGCGGGCCGTAAACCATGACCTCGTGTCCGCAGTCCCTGATCTTCGTCGCAAGGTCGACAGCAACGATGTTCGCTCCGCTGTAGATCAACTTCTGGGAAAAGAGAAGAATCTTCATCGCAGACGAAAGGCTACTCGGGCACCCTCCCGAGGAGGTCACGACCTCCATCGGTTCGACATGCTTCCGACATCTCTTAACCCTCTCGTAATGTTGGGGCCGGCTGATTCCACTAGGGTGCCGTGGCGATCCATCGTCCCCCACCGTCAGGACCAAAGCCTTGAATCTTCGCGGATTTCTTGCCATCGCACTCGCAACGACCCTTCTCTCCCCGGTCGTCTCCCTGAAATCCGACGCCGCAGAACTGACCGTCGAGAAGCTCGGTGTCTTCCGCGGATCGGGGAAGCCCGATCAGGTGGCCGCCTACGAGGACTGGTTGGGCAAGCCGGTGGCCTACACGCTTGACTTCATCGGGCGCGCCTCGGCCAATGCATCCGACCCCTGGGACAAGATCGACAACCCCGCATGGGTGTGCAACCAGTGGCGAGGGCGATCTTCCAGGCTCGTTCTTTCCGCCGCCATGCTCCCCAACAAGAACTTCTCACTCGCCGCGGGGGCCCGTGGCGACTACGACAGCCACTGGCGGCTGTTCGGACAGACCATGGTTGCCCGAGGCTGTCAAGATGCCGTCATCCGCCTGGGGTGGGAGTTCAACGGCAAGTTCTTTCCGTGGGCAGCGGGCGGCAAGGAAGCCTCCTTCGCTGCCTACTGGCGCCGCATCGTCAACACCCTTCGAAACATCCCTGGTCAGCAGTTTCTCTTCGACTGGTGCCCCCTCGCCGGAGTCGAGAACGCCGATGTCGAAGCGGCATGGCCGGGCGACGGACTACGTGGATTTCATCGGGCTGGACGCGTACGACACGGCCAACGTGGATGAACAACCCAGCCGAACGATGGGCTTTCCAGCTCAAGCGGCCTACGGGCTGGACTGGCTCGAGCAAATTCGCGGCGGATAGGAAAAAGCCGATCTCGTTCCCCGAATGGGGCATCACCGTTCGCGACCGCGATGACATCGGCGGCGGTGACAACCCCTACTACATCACCCGCATGTTGGAATGGATCAGCACTCAACGACGTCGCCTACGCCTTGTACTTCGAGGTGGATGCCGCCGAGGCGGATCACCGCCTGATGACGAGTCAGTTTCCCAAGGCGAGCGCCGAATATCGCCGGCTCGTCAGGGCCGGTGTCTAACCCGGGCCTCGCGCGAGCACGCCACGCGCACGACCGGCGAGATCCTCGAAGGTCGTGACGTCCTGGAAACCTGTGGCCCTCGCCAACTCGGCCACTTCCCGCACCTGATGGGGGGCGCACTCGAGCACGAGTGCGCCCTTTGTCGTCAGCCAGGTCGGAGACGTGGTGACGATGTGTCGGAGATCCTCCAATCCCGACGGGCCCGAAATCAGCGCTCCGGTGGGCTCCCATGCGGCCACGTCGGCAGGCAGGTCCGCCAGCTCGTGCTCGGCAACATAAGGAGGGTTGGCCACGATCAGATCGACGCTCCCCCGCAACTCCTCCGGCAAGGCGTCGAACCAGTCGCCCTCGAGCATGCGGACCCGCGCCGCCGGCCGGCCGAGACCGGCGAGGTTGGCACGGGCCACTTCGAGGGCCTCGGCCGAACGATCGACGGCCCACACCTGCGCCCGGGCAACCTCCATCGCAACCGACAGGGCGATCACCCCCGAACCCGTGCCGAGATCAACCACCCTGGTGGGCCGATCATCCCCGCCCTGGCTGCGGAGCGCACCAAGCGCCACCTCGACCACCTGTTCGGTCTCCGGTCGGGGAATCAGCACCCGACGATCGACCATCACGTCGAGGCCACGAAAGCCCCATCGTCCGAGCACGTACTGGAGCGGTTCACCGGCCAGCCGGCGGGCCAGCATCACGTCGAGCGCAGCCACCATCCGAACCGTCGCCGGCTCGTCGAGGGCCATCAGGTAGGCAGCGCCCTCGAGGCCCGATGCCTGTTCGACCATCCAACGGGCCTCGATCCCGGGATCCTCGACGTCTGCCCTGCCTTCGCCCTTCGCCGCATCGAGACATCGCCCGGCCTCGGCGGCCAACTCCCGGAGGGAGATCGTGCCCTCGTTCACCTGGCCGCCCGTGCTCAATCCTGGCCGGCGTTCAATCCTGGCCGGCGAGCTGGCGCGTGCGCTTCTCCTGTCGGAGCGCGTCGACGAAGTCCTCGAGCTCGCCCGCAAGCACCTTGTCGAGGTTGTAGCGGGTCAGGCCGATCCGGTGATCGCTGACACGATTCTCCTTGTAGTTGTACGTGCGGATCTTCTCCGAACGTCCGCCTCCGCCGATCTGACCCCGACGCTGCTCGGACAGCTCCGCCGACTGACGATCCTGCTCGGACTTCAACAGCCGTGCCCGCAACACCTGAAGCGCCTTCGCCCGGTTCTGGATCTGACTCTTCTCGTCCTGCATCGCAACCACGATGCCCGAGGGTTTGTGGGTGATCCTCACCGCCGAATCGGTGGTGTTCACGCTCTGGCCTCCGGGCCCCGACGAGCGGTACACGTCGATCTGCAGGTCGTTGGGGTCGATGTGCACGTCGAGCTCCTCGGCCTCGGGCAACACCGTCACCGTCGCCGAGGAGGTGTGCACCCGACCCTGGCTCTCGGTGACGGGCACCCGCTGCACCCGATGCGGGCCCCCCTCGTGCTCGAAGTGCGACCAGGCACCCTGTCCCTTGACCAGGAAGGTGACCTCGTTGAACCCGCCCATGTCCGAGGGGTCGCTGCCCAGCAACTCGACCTTGAGCCCGACACGTTGGGCATAGGCCAGGTACATCTCGTAGAGGTCCTTGGCGAACAGGTTCGCCTCCTCTCCCCCCTCGGCGCCACGGATCTCGACGATGACGTTCTTGCCGTCGTTGGGGTCACGAGGCAACAGCAGCACCTTGAGCTCGTCCTCGATGCGCGCGATCGTCTGTTCCGCCTGCTCGATCTCCGCCTGGACCATCGTTCGATCGTCGCCGCTCACCTCGGCGAACATCTCCTTGGCAACGCCAAGGTCCTCGGTGGCCCGGCGGTGAACCCGGCTCGCGAGAACCACCGGCTCGAGCTCCTTGTGCCGCTGGGAGACCTCCCGCAACTGATCACGGTCGGCCAGCACGGCGGCGTCGGCGAGCCGCCCCTCGAGCTCGGCATACTCGACTTCCATGGCAGCAAGGCGTTCGAACACCCTCTCAGGCTACGGCCCATGCGCTCGGCTCGGCGGATCGACACCCACCACGGCCACCACCAGGGGGGCCGGAGGCGGGACGGCTGGGTCGGACCACGGTGGTCGGACGATTGGGTCGACGGGTCAGATGGCCAGGTCGAGGGCAACGAGCTCGGCGGGCTCGACGAGAAGCCCAGCCACCAGCCTGGTCACCTCGATCAGGTCTCGGCGGGGAAGCACCACGAGCAGTCGGCCATGGCGTCCGTCGATATGGCGCGCCTCAGCAGCCACCGGGATGAGATCGAGATCGACACCGACCGAGCACACCACGACCAGCGGCAGGCCCTGCAGATCGACCCCGGCCGCCGCCGCCGGCCACGCCGTGCGCAGATCGGGAGGGGCAGGCATGGAGCGCATCGGCTCGAGGGATCGGGCGCCGACAAGATCGGGCGAGTCGATCAGCATCGAGCGTGCGAAACGCTCACGGGCGAGGCGATTGAGCGGGTGCGGCGGTGCTCCCGGGTACCGATAGCGGCGCACCAGTTGCACCACCTCCCGAAGCGTCTCGGACGTCGGCCGCTCGGCACTGATCACCTGGTGCGCCTCTCGATCGAAGCGGCCGACGCCGATCTCCACCTTCAAGCCATCGTCCTTCAAGGCATCGTCCTTCAAGGCATCGTCCTTCAAGGCATCGTCGACGACGAAGGCCCGGGCCACCTCGAGGCCTTCCACCTCCGCGATCAACATGTCCTGTTCGACAACGGCACGTGCCCCGGCCCGGGTGAAGAGATCGGCGCAGGATGCCACCGCCGATTGAAGCTCGGCCACGGCGGCCATGGGCTCGGGCGTGGCAGCGATCAGTTCCCTGCCCTCGATTCGCCAGACCCGAGGCTCGGGATGGAAGGCCTGCGCCTGACGTGCGAGATGCGCTGCGTCTGAGCCGACGAGCAGGTGCAACTCGTCGATGTGTCCCTGACGTGCCGCCCAGGCCAGAGCCGGCCCGAGCGATCGACCGTTGTCGCGGTCGTTCAGAACCCAGGCCTGCGAACCCAGGCGCAGCGCCGCGCCGCTGGGCAAACCGATCGGCACCTCAGGCGGGATACGTTGGCCGAGATGAGCGCCGACAAGGGCGGCGAGCTTGGCGGCCGACAACGCCTCGAGAGGAGCCGCTTCGTCGATGCGGGGGTGCAGGAAGATCAGGCCTGCGCGTCGGCGCTCTTCTTGCGCTCGCCGTAGCGACGCTGGAAGCGCTCGACCCGACCGCCCGTGTCGACGAGCTTCTGCTTGCCGGTGAAGAACGGGTGGCACTCGTTGCACAGCTCACTACGGAGCTCGCTCACCGTCGAGCGGGTCTCGAAGACGTTGCCGCACGAGCACGACACACGAGCGATCTCATACGTGGGGTGGATCTCGGGCTTCATAGTGTTCGCTAGTCTACGGGTGATCACGAAAAGGACCAATGGCCTGTCGAGTGCCCGAATGGACCCCATGTTTCCCGACTGCCTCGCCTTTCGGGACCCAAGTGCCACCGGAGCGACATCTCGCTCCCCGCGTGCTCAAGGTCGTTCGAACGGAGCCGATCATTAGCCTGATGAATCCGACATCCCGGACGAGGCGCCTCCTCGCCGCAACCACGATCGCGTCCGGGCTCCTGTTTGCCGTAGCCGGAACATCGCATCTGGGGGCCGTTCCCGTGAACATCGTCGGCGGTCCCGAGGCATCGACGCCGACGGAGGCCCCGCCAATGGTCGCGGTCAACGTTCCTGCGAAGCCGGATGTACCGCCTGCGCTGCGACTCGGGCCCAACCAACCGGTCGGCCTGCACCTGAGCAACGACCAGCGGCTTCTCGGCACGGGCACCACCGACGCCAACGGCGCCCTCGCGGTCGAGTTTCCCCTGCCGGCCGACCTGGCCACGGGGACCTACACCATCGAGGTGAAGGGCGCATCGGCGGCGGGTACCCCGATCGCGGTGAGCCATCAGATCGATGTCACCGCCACGGTGAGCGATGTGAGCGACGTGACCAGCCTGCCGGCCGACTCGGCCGACTCCCCCAGCTCGCTCTCCACGCTGTTGGCGGCGCTGTCGCTCGCCTTCGTGGCGGCCAATCTGGTGCTGATCCAACGACTGTTGAAGCGCCGGAAGGGTGAAACGACCATCGAGCTCGGACCCGATATCCGCCTCACCTGAGTGTGATCAGGCCTTGGCGGCCTCGGCGAGGAACTCGTCGTTGGAGGCAAAGGTCTTCATGCCGTCCATGAGACGCTCCAGGGCGGCACTGGGCGAGGCGCCATCAGCGGAGAGTGCATTGAGCGCCCGCCGCACGCGCCAGACCTGCTGGAGCTGCTTGCGGTCGAAGAGCAACTCCTCGTGGCGCGTCGAGCTCGCGTCGACGTCGATGGCCGGGTAGATCCGTCGCTCGGCGAGCCTCCGGTCGAGGCGGAGCTCCATGTTGCCGGTCCCCTTGAACTCCTCGAAGATCACCTCGTCCATCTTGGAGCCCGTCTCGATGAGCGCAGTGGCGAGAATGGTGAGCGAACCACCCTCCTCGATGTTGCGCGCCGAGCCGAAGAACTTCTTGGGTGGGTACAGAGCGCCCGAGTCGATACCGCCGGACATGATGCGGCCCGTGGCCGGCGCCGCAAGGTTGTAGGCCCGGGCGAGCCGAGTGATGCCGTCCAGAACGATGACGACATCCCTGCCGTCCTCGACGAGACGCTTGGCCCGCTCGATGGTCAGCTCGGCGACCGCGGTGTGCTCGTCGGCGGGACGATCGAAGGTGGAGGCAATGACCTCGCCGTGGGTGGAACGGCGCATGTCGGTGACCTCCTCGGGACGCTCGTCCACCAGGAGCACCATGAGGTGCACATCGGGGTTGTTGGCCTCGATCGACTTCACGATCTGCTTCATGATCGTGGTCTTGCCGGCCTTGGGGGGAGACACGATCAATCCCCGCTGGCCCTTGCCGATCGGCGCGATCAGATCGATGATGCGCGCGGTCATGTTCGAGGGATCGCCCAGCGTCTCGAGGCGCAACTTGGCGTCGGGGAACAGCGGCGTGAGGCTCTCGAAACGAGGGCGGGACTTCATCTCCTCGGGGTCCTTGCCGTTGACCTGATCGATGCGCAACAGCGCGGGGTTCTTCTCGTTGCGCAGCGCCGGGCGGCTCGATCCGACGACGTAGTCGCCCTTGCGCAACCCGAACTGGCGGGTCTGCTTCACCGAGACGTAGACGTCGTCGGCGCCGGCGAGGTAACCCTTGGTCCGGACGAAGCCGTAACCGTCGTCGCGGAGGTCGAGCAGTCCCTCGCAGGCGATCGGCTCGCCGGTCCACTGCTCGTCGGGCCGTTGCTCGCCTCGTTCCGGTCGTTGCTCGCCTCGTTCCGGTCGCTGCTCGCCTCGACCTCGGCGTCGACGCCGGCGGTTGCCGGGTTCACCGTCGGCGTCGTCATTGCGCGGTCGGTCCTGTTCATTGCGCGGTCGGTCCTGGCGCGGTCGGTCACCGCCTCCGGGTCCGCGAGGACCGTTCGGGCGCCGGGCCCCTCCGTTGCCGTTGGAAGCTCCCGTGCCCTGGTCCTGATCGACCTCGGACGGCTCACCGGCGAGCTCCGCGGGCGTCGCGACGACGTCGGTGGCCTCTCCGTCGGACCCCGATGAGTCGGACCTGCCGGCGTCGGACCCTGATGAGTCGGATCCTGATGAGTCGGACCCTGAGCCGTTCGGGGTGGACTCGCCGTTTGCCCATGCACCCGAGCCGGCGTCCGCACTCGTAACGGAGTCCGCACTCGAGCCGGTGTCCGGATCGGGATCGGTGTCGAGCATGTCGCTGTGAAAGGTCTCGTGGCCCGAGTTGCCGGCAGGCGCGTCCGGCGAAGGAACGGCGTCTTCGCTCGAGGACTCGGATGGGGCTCGATCGGCGCTGTCCCCGGCCTCGGAGAACTCCCTGGCCTCGAACACGAGCATGTCACCAGATGTTCCGGCGACCGGCGCTGCCGCGTCGAGCTCCGGTGCCCCGACGAGCGGAGCGGACGTGCGGGCATTCGACGCTCGGCGCACGACCGGCTCGGTCGGCGCCGAGTCGAGGGTCTCCCCGGGGACCGAGATGATGCCCGCTGTCGTGAGGATGAGGTCGACAAGATCGGCCTTGCGCGCCCGGGACGTCGGTGACGCTCCCATTGCCCTCGCGATCAGCTGAAGCTCATCTCGCTCCTTACGCTCGAGAACCGAACGCTCCAGAACCGAATCACTCATGAACTCCCCTTTGTCTGCATGTGCGCCGTCCCACGGACGTGACGCACGTTTGGCCCCCGGCCACCAGCACCAAAATAGGTGGCGTACCGCTGCTTCACTCGCCGATGTTGCCCCTGCCGGTCTTTGCCCGGAAGGGTGGTGGCGAAGAGGACCAAGAGAGAAAAGGACCGAACCTTGTCAAGCTTGAGAAACCAACAACGGGTACCCTGCGCTCGTCACGGGGTTGCAACCGAAGTGGCAAGTGATGCGTTCTCAGCATAGCCCGCGCCTGCGAGAACTCACAACTCTTTCGCTCACCCGTGACGTCGTTGGTCGGGTCGCAGGTCGATGTCGCGTCAAAGCGGGTTCGACGCAACCGCGAGGCAGGTGAACAACAACGAGCCGATCAGGACAAGCACCGTGGCCGAACGGACCAGCTCGACCGACGAGGTCGTCCGATCGGATCCGGACCCCTCGACCGCCCCGACCATCATCAGTGCCCCTGCAAGTCCCCCGCCCGTCAGGCCGCCCAGGTGACCACCGATCGAGATGCCCGGCACCACGAAGGTGATCAGCAGGTTCACGACCAGCAGGGTGGGCAGACCCGACTGACGCAGGTTCGCCCCCCGAGTGTGCAACACGACGAGCGACGCCGCCATCAGTCCGAAGACCGCCCCCGAGGCGCCGCCGGTCAGCGCCAACGGGTCGAGCACCAGGGCGCCGAGCGAACCGCCGAGCAGGCCGGCGACATAGACGAGCGCGAAGCGAAATCTGCCGAGCACCGGTTCGATCTGCGAACCGAGCTGATAGAGGATCGCCATGTTGAACACCAGGTGCATGAGCCCGTAGTGGACGAATCCCGATGTGAAGAGCCGCCACCACTCGCCCTCTGCCACGTAGGGACCGAACAGCGCCAGTCGCTCGGCGAGCGACCCGCCGCCATCGAGCATCCCCGAGCCGCTGCCGAGGGAGGGAAGGAACGCCACGACGGCCGCCACGATGATGCCGATCGTGACGAGGGGTCGATAGATCGGAAGCGTGTGGATCGACACGACCGGAGGCGCCGCCTTCACGCATGGCGGACACTGGAACCCGACGGGGGCGCTGATCATGCACTCGGGACAGATGGGTCGCTCGCAGCGGTTGCACCGCACCCCACAGCCTCGTTTGGGGTGGCGATAGCAGGCCCACCCCGAGGCTCCCTCGGTGGTCGAGGGCCGAGCCTCTTCGGTCACAGGCGACCCGTCAGCATCGCCATGAGCTCATGGCCGGCCGTCACGGGAAGCTCCGCAACACCCGCCTCCGTGTAGATGCCACCGGCGCCTGCGGTGGTCGAGTCCACCAGCAGCCACGGCACCGGGTCGGAGGTGTGGGTCTTGAGGGCGAGGGGCGTCGCGTGGTCGGGCAGGAGCAGCAGGCGCCACGGGCCGAGCGCGTCGAGGCCCTCGACCAGCGGCCCGAGGATGCGCCGGTCCCAGTTCTCGAGGGCGCGCACCTTCTCGGCGACGTTGCCGGCATGACCGGCCTCGTCGGTCGCCTCCACGTGCAGGACGAACAGATCATCGCCGCCGGCCAGGCGGGCAAGCGCCGTGTCGCGCTTTCCCTCGTAGTTGGTGTCGTACCAGCCGGTTGCGCCCTCGACGGGAACGACCGTGATGCCCGTCAGCGCCCCGAGCCCTCGCACGAGGTCGACCGCGCTGCACAGGCTTGCCCGCAGTCCGTAGGCCTCGGCGAAGCTCGGCATGATCGGCTGGGGGCCCTGGCCCCAGAGCCACACCTGGTTGGCCTTCAACCCGAACCCGCTCACGACAGCCCGTGAGGCGTCCATGACCTCCCGGAGCCGACCGGCCGCTGCGCCCGTCGGCCAAACTGCCTGCTTGTCGGACAGATCGTGGGGCGGCACGCAGTCGGCATCGGCCCACGTCTCGGGCACGACCAGGATGTGGCGGTACTGCACCCCCGGGTGAAAGGAGATCTCGTCGTCGCCCAGCTCGGCCTGCAACGCCGCGATGACCTCGATGGCCTCCTCGGTGCTCGGGTGGCCGCCGGCAAAGTCGACCATGGTGTTGTCATCACCGATGGTGACCAGGTTGCAGCGGTAGGCAATCTGATCGTGACGCAGCAGCAGGCCCATCGCCGCAGCCTCGATGGGCGCCCGGCCCGTATGGAACCGGGCGGGGTCGTAGCCGAAGATGCTCATGTTGCCGACATCGCTGCCCGGAGGCATGCCATCGGGAATCACCGCTGCGCGGCCCACCTCACCACGAGCCGCCAGCGCGGTCAGCACGGGCAGCTCCGCTGCCCCGAGGGGCGTGCGACCGCCGAGCTCATCGAGGGGTTCGTCGGCACAACCGTCGGGGATGCAGACCACGTACTTCATGGGTCGATCCTACGGGACACCCCGTCGGCCGACATGACGGGCGCCACCTTCAGCGATCGGTGCTCTGCGCTCGACCTCGTTCGACCACGGCCTGGCGTCGCTGCTCGACATCATCGGCAAGGTTCCGGCCGCCCGTCATCATCCAATCGAGACCGGCCCTGGTCTCGAGGTCCCAAGCCTCGCCGGGGCCGAGCATCGATCCCTCGGCGTAGGTGGCCATGATGCGCTGCACCCCGGCGGCGTTGCTGCCGACGATGTCCGCCGCCAGGGAACGGCAGAAGCCGAGCAGGTCGTCGTGGGCGACCACGTGGTTCACCAGGCCCCACGACAGGGCGGTCTCGGCGTCGATGAAGTTGCCCGTCGCGCTCATCTCGCGTGCGCGACGCACCCCGATCGCCTGTGGGAGCAGCACCGTGAGGCCCCACAGGGGCTGTACCCCCACCCGTGCGTGCGTGTCGGCAAAGCGAGCGCGATCGGAGGCGACAAGGAAGTCGCAGGCGAGCGCCAGCTCGAAGCCGCCGGTGATGGCCGGACCGTTGACGGCCCCGATCAGCGGCTTGAGCCGGGCGGGCAGCGGACCCTGCCGCGGGCCGGGCAGGAGGGAGCCTCCCCCTCCCGAACCGAGCTCCTTGAGATCGAGCCCTGCACAGAACGCCGGGTCGGTTCCCGTCAGGATCATGACCGTGACGTCGTCTCGACTCTCGCAGTCGGTGATCGCCTTCGGAAGCGCTCCGAGCAGCTCGCCCGAGAGCGCATTTCGGGCTTGCGGGCGATTCAAGGTGATGATGGCGACACTGTCGGCCACATCGATCAGCAGAACGTCTTCGGTCATGCCCATGTCCTAGCAGACCCTTGGGCACCGGCCAACGAGTTTGCGATAGGAGTTGGGCCCTGCGCCACAGGGGTCAGACGCTCCGGGCGTGCTCACGGACGAACGAGGCGACCGTGGCCTGATCGTTCGGAAGCGTGACCATGCGCTCGGGCCGATCGAACAGGTCGGCGAGATGGGTCGGCAGCGCCGGGCGCACGCCGGTTGCCGCCTCGACCGCGTCGGGGAACTTCGCCGGATGAGCGGTCGCCAGCGCGACCATCACCTCGTCGGGGTCACGCCGACACGCCTGTGCCGCGCCGAGCCCCACCGCGGTGTGCGGGTCGATCAACATCCCGCTGCGCTCCCAGGTCGACGCGATCACCTGGGCGACCTCGGCATCGTCGAGACGGGCCCCGTCGAAGACGCTGCGCAACTCGGCCATGCGCTCCTCGGCCACGTCCATGCGCCCGGTCGCCCGAAACTGCTCCATGAGCCGGGTCACCATCGCTCCGTCACGCCCGTGTAGCTCGAAGAGCAGTCGTTCGAAGTTCGAGGAGACCTGGATGTCCATGCTCGGGCTGGTGGTCGGGTGCACCTCGGCCATCTCCATGAGCCCGGTGTCGAGAAAGCGCGTGAGGATGTCGTTGCGGTTGGACCCGACGACCAGATGATCGATCGGGAGACCCATGCGCCGTGCGATGTCTCCTGCCAGCACGTTGCCGAAGTTGCCGGTCGGCACGGCAAACGTGAGTGACCGCTCGGGCGCCCCCAGGGCGACCGCCGCGGTCACGTAGTACACCGTTTGGGGCAGGATTCGGGCCCAGTTGATCGAGTTCACCGCCGACAGGTGCAGCTCGTCTCGGAAGCCGAGATCGCCGAAGAGGGCCTTCACCAGGTCCTGGCAGTCGTCGAAGGTTCCCTCGATGGCGATGTTGTGCACGTTCGGCGAATCGACCGTGGTCATCTGGCGCCGCTGCACCTCCGACACCCGCCCGGCGGGGTGCAGGATGAACACGTCGAGCGCGTCACGATCTCGGCAGGCCTCGATGGCGGCCGAGCCCGTGTCCCCCGATGTGGCGCCCACGATGGTGAGCCGCTCGCCCCGGGACGACAGGACATGGTCGAAAAGGCGCCCCACGAGCTGGAGCGCAACGTCCTTGAAGGCAAGCGTCGGGCCGTGGAACAGCTCGAGGAGCCAGGTCTGATCGCCCAGGTCGACCAACGGACACACATCGGGATGGCGGAACACCGCCGGGGAGTAGGTGTCGCCGACCATCGTGCTGAAGGCGTCACGGTCGATGGAGCCATCGACGAAGGGCCACATGACCTCCACGGCCACCTCGGCGTAGGGACGCCCGGCCAGGGACTGCAGCGTCGGACCGTCGATCGTCGGCAGGCCCTCGGGAACGTACAGGCCGCCGTCTCGGGCGAGGCCTGTGAGCAGCACGTCGGCAAAGTTCAGGACCGGGGCCGACCCCCGGGTGCTCACATAGTTCACGGCGTGTCGATCATGGTGGGTCGATCATGGTGGGTCGATCATGTGGGGTCGATCATGGTGGGTCGATCAGGCGCCGATGACGCGCATCATCGATGTCACGGCGCGCACGGCATCGAGCTCTCGCAGGTCGTGCAACGTGGCCTGGATCGAGGCTTCCGCGGCGTCGTGGGTGATGAAGATGAGCCGAGCCTTGTCGCCCAGGCCCTCCTGTTCCATCGACTGGATCGAGACGTCATGGCGGGCGAAGACCCCCGAGACCTCGTGCAGCACACCGGGCCGGTCCGAGACCTCGGTGTTGAGGTAGTACTGCCCGCGCATCTCGTCGATGGGACAGATCTCCGCTCGACCCAGATGACCCAGGGAGGCGAAGGTCTTCTTCCGGAGGTTGCCCGCGGCATCGATCAGGTCGCCGAGCACCGCGCTCGCCGTCGGAAGCCCCCCGCGCCGCGTCCGTAGAGCATGAGCTCGCCCACCGAGTCCCCCTCGACGAACACCGCGTTGAAGCTGTCGCGCACGGTCGCGAGCGGATGGGTCACGGGGACCATGGCGGGGTGAACCCGCACCCCGATACGTCCGTCGTCGCCCTGTTCGGCAACGGCCAGCAACTTGATCTCGAATCCCAGTCGATGGGCGAAGCCGATGTCGTCGGAGGTGACGCCCGAGATGCCCTCGTGGTAGACGTCGCCCGCAACCACCCGTGAGCCGAAGGCCACCGTCGCGATGATCGCTGCCTTGGCGCCGGCGTCGTAACCCTCGACATCGGCGGTCGGGTCCCGTTCGGCGTAGCCCAACGTCTGCGCCTCGATCAGTGCGTCGCCGTAGCTCGCCCCCATGGTGCTCATCCGTGTGAGGATGAAGTTGGTCGTCCCGTTCACGATGCCCGTCACCCGGCGAATCCGCTCGCCCGCCAACGACTCGCGCAGCGGACGGATGAGGGGGATCGCACCGCCGACCGCGGCCTCGAACAACAGGTCGACGCCCCCGTCCTCGGCGGCGGCGAACAACTCCACGCCGAAGTTGGCCAGCAACTCCTTGTTGGCCGTGACCACGGGCTTGCCGGCCTTGAGGGCCTCGAGCAGGAGCCCCCGGGCCGGCTCGATGCCACCCATCACCTCCACGATGACATCGACGTCCGGATCGTTCACGACCTCGGCCGCGTCATGGGTCAGCACGCCCTCGGGCAACTTGACGGCGCGCTCGCGGGTGAGGTTGCGAACCGCCACCCTCGTGACCTCGAGGGAAAGACCCGTGCGAACCTCGATCGCCTCGGCTCGCTCACCGATCAACGTCACGAGCGCTGCGCCGACATTGCCGCAACCGAGCACCCCGACCCGCACCACCGAACCGTTCATTGCCGCAACGCTACCGGTTGGCCTGGAGGCTCCGGGTGCACGGGTCCTACCGGTCGAGAGCGAGGAGGTCGTCGTAGGTTTCACGACGCACCACCACACGGGCCTCGCCATCACGTAGGAAGATCACCGGGGGACGTGGCACCTTGTTGTAGTTCGACGCCATCACGTGGCCGTAGGCGCCGGTGACCGGGGTGGCCAGGACATCGCCTATGGCCAGGTCTTCGGGAACCCATGCCTCGCGCACGACGAGGTCGCCGGACTCGCAGTGCTTGCCCACGACGGTGACCGGCAACGAGCGGGTCGCATCGGTGGCCCTCGGCAGGAAGGCCTCGTAGCCGCTGCCGTAGAGCACCGGACGGGGGTTGTCGCTCATGCCGCCGTCAACCGACACATAGGTGCGGATGCCCGGGAGCTCCTTGATCGTGCCGACTCGATAGACCGTGATGCCGGCGGTGGCAGCGATGGCCCGGCCCGGCTCCACGTACAGGCGCGCCGTGATCCCGGCCTCGGCACAGGCCTTGGTCAACACGCCCGCCCACTGGGTGATCGAGGCCGACTCCTCACCGGCCACGTACGCGACCCCGAGTCCGCCGCCAAGGGAGAGCTCGGGCAGGTCGAGCTTGCGGACGAACGGCGCGATGCGCTCGATCGCCTTGGCGAACGAGGCGAGGAGGAAGATGTTGCTGCCGATGTGCACGTGAAGCCCGACCAACTCCATGGCGGACGATTCGATGGCGCGATGTGCGGCCTCGGCCGCCGAGCCGCTCGCAAGTCCGAAGCCGAACTTGGAGTCATCCTGGCCCGTCATGACGTACTCGTGCGTGTGTGCCTCGATGCCCGGCGTGACCCGAATCAACACCTGGGGGCTCGGGCCCACACCTGCGCCCACCAGTGACTCGATGCGGTCCATCTCGTCGTGGCTGTCGACCACGATGCGCCCCACGCCCACCTGCAGGGCCCGGGTCAGCTCCTCCTCCGACTTGTTGTTGCCGTGCATGATGATCGATGAGCCCGGAACGCCCGCGGCGAGCGCGACGTGCAGCTCCCCGCCGGTCGCCACGTCGAGCATCAGGCCCTCCTCGTGCACGAGCGCCGCCATCGCCTTGCAGAGAAAGGCCTTGCCGGCATAGGTGGCGCCCGTTCCGAACGAGCGCACCACCTCTCGGCACTGGGCGCGCAGATGATCCTCGTCGTAGAGGTAGGCCGGGGTTCCGAAGGTGTCGGCCAGCTCGACCAGATCGCAGCCCCCGACCGAGAGACGACCCGTCGGGCCGACCTCGGCGGTGTGCGGCAGCAGGTGGCGAGGAAGCGAGGTCACGGGTGCGACTTCATGGGTGCGACTTCATGGGTGCGACTTCATGGGTGCGACGCCACGAGCAGGCGGTTGACACGATCGATCAACTCGAACGGATCGAAGGGCTTCGTCACGTAGTCGCCGGCGCCGGCCGCCAGACCCTCACGGATGTCGGAGGCCTGGGCCTCCGCGGACACCAGCATCACCGGGATTGCCGATGTCACCGGGTCGGCGCGCAGCGCGGCGGTCAACTTGAAACCGTCCATCTCCGGCATCATCACGTCGGAGACCACGACGTCGGGCCGTTCCTCTCTGGCAAGGGCCAGCGCCTGGACGCCGTCGCGTGCCTGCAGCACCGTGAAACCCTCCAACTCGAAGTTCAGCACCAGCAGGTCGAGGATGACGGGGTTGTCGTCAACGAGAAGTATCCGCGTCGGCCGATTCACAAGCAGTGATGGTACCCCTCACAACCGGAATCCCGGCCGAAGGGCGCTAGAGTCATCGGGCTGTGCCCTCGTAGCTCAGCGGATAGAGCATCGGCCTCCGGAGCCGTGTGCGGGCGTTCGAGTCGCCCCGAGGGCGCCACCGGATTGAGGCCCTGACCAGCGCAAATGCCCTGGTCAGGGCCTTGCTCGTTCTACCGCCGGTTTCCGCCGCGAACCTCCACATCCGACGCCTCGTCGCCGAACGACGCATCACCCACATCAAGTGGGGGGTCGCACCTGCACTTCGACCCCGACGAGATCGACGGGTGGGCCAACCGCCACCGTCGACCTGAACGAGGGGCGTCGTGACGGCGGTCCTACGCCGTGGGGCGGAGCTCGACGCTCAGCTCGAGGCCGAGGGCGGCGGCCGCTCGCTGGAGCGTCGTCAGCGTGGCGCCGACGCCGCCGGCCTCGAGGCGGGCGATCGCCGCCTGGCTCGTACCCATGCGCGCCGCGAGGTCGCGCTGGGACAGGCCGGCGGCCTCGCGCGCCTCGCTCACCCGCTCCCCGACCGCAGCAGCGAGCTGCGCGGCGGCGTAGCCACGGTCGTACTCGGCGCGCTCGACGGCGGTCATGCGGCTGAGTCGCCTGTCCTTCAGCTCGGTCCATGTCGATCGCGCCATCAGTCGTCCTCCGCGGTGTGCCGCTCCTCGATGCACCGCTGCATCGCCCGCCTGGCTCGTTGCACTTCGCTGCGCTCGTTCATCCGCTGCTTCCTGAACACCGTGAGGAGCACGATCCGCTCGTCGCCGGTGAAGAAGTAGGTGACCCGGTGGGCGCTCCTGTCGAGATCGAAGCGAAGCTCGAACAAGCCCTCGCCGAGCGACCGCGAGTGAGGCATCCGCAGCGCTGCCCCGCGACCGACGAGGCGGTCGAGGTGGAACGCCACGGCAGCGAACCCGCCGGAGCGCAACGCGTCCAGCCACTCCTCGATCTCCGGTTCGAGCTCCAGGTCCATTCGATATCAGAGATGGTATCAGTCGAGGACGATGATGAAGTCGAAAAGGATCGCCGGAGCCGTGTGCGGGCGTTCGAGTCGCCCCGAGGGCGCCACCGGATTGAGCGTACTTGTACAAGAATGTACATGAGCGTACAATCCAGACATGTCCACGATGTCCGTCAGCGAGGCACGAGCAGCCCTGCCGGAGATCCTCGACCGTGTGCTCGCGGGCGAGGAGGTGACCATCACCCGCCATGGGCGCGCGGTGGCAGTCGTCGTCCGCCCCGACGCGATCCGGGTTCGTCGAGCCGACCGCGCGCTCGCCGACGCTGAGCGACTGCGAAACCTTTTGGACCGCGGCCGAACCGCACGGCTCGCCGACGCCCCGGCCGTGACGGTCGAGCGGGCCGAGGAGCTCGTCGCCGAGGTGGCAGCGACCCGCTCGGCGCGCTGATCGTCCGGCGGATGGATGCCTTCGATGCAGATGTCCTGATCTACGCGGCGGTACCCGGTCACCCGCTGGGCCGGCGCGTCCGTGCACTCTTCCCCTCCGAGGCCACCGCGACGACCGGCGCGGTCGCGGGCACCGGATCGGTCCTCCTGATCCCGGAGCTGCTGACCAAGCCGATACGCGACGGCGCCGAGTCCGAGACCGAGGCCCTCGCCGTGCTGCTCGGGCGCCTGGATCTTCGACCTGTCGACGAGGCCGTCGCCGAACTGGCCGCGGCACTGGGAGCGGCCCATGGGCTGCGTGCCGCCGACGCCGTGCACCTCGCGACGGCCGTCGCCGCCGGTGCCGACCGGTTCATCACGAACAACTCGTCCGACTTCTCGAAGACCATCCAGGAGATCGACGTCACCTACCCCGACGAACTCCCCGAACCCTGACGCCGCCGCACCACGGCCGCTCAGGCGATCGTGGCGAGCGTGGGCCGTCTGCCCGCCGGTGGCTCGTGACCTGCTTCGAGCGCTCGGGCGATCTCGGTGGGATCACCGGTGAGAGTGAGGGTTTGTTCGTTGGCGCCGCAGGCGAGTTGCAGCAGCGCCCTGTCGATCTTGATCGCATCCGAGAGCCGGGGGATTCGCTCGTGGGGAAGCGCCTCGATCCAGTCCAGAAAGCGCATCCCCTCGTCATGGCCCCACAGACTCGGCGGTGTCGAGGCGCAGTAGTCGTCGAAGAGCTGATCGACCACCTCGGCGCCGGCTGACACGAGCAACAGGCGAACGGTCAACCTCGTCGCCGCCGTCACCCGCCCTCGCCGGCCGCTGTCGACCAGGTGGCGCATGATTCGCAAGTGTCGGGTCGTCGGATTGCTCCCCTTGCCCGGAGCCCCAGCCCGTGGCCGCAGCCACCAGGGTTCGTTCCCACTCCTCGGGCTCGACGGCCAGGGTCCCGTCGCTCGGAGCCTCACTGACCGACAGGCGCCGCAAACCACCCACGACATTGGCGCGTCGCGCACGGGCGACCAGTTGCTGCAGCTCGGCGAGGTGATCGACCAGGGGGTCGACCCCGACTCGCCAGAGGAAGGTGGGCATGATCTCGAACACCACGGCTCGCACGTTTGCCAGCCGTGGAAGGACAACCTCGGTGAGCTCCAACAGCGCCGAGGGCGTCAGGCCGCTGTGGGCGTCGAGGTAGTGGGTGTCCCGTTGCAGCCCTCCGGCGAGATGCACCTCGGTCACCCGATCGAGAGGCAGTCGATCGAGCGCATCGACGACTCGTTCCCGTCCGTTCAACTCGTTGCACCACAGGTTGTGGAGATCGAGCAGGATGCCGCAGTCGGCGCCGTTGGCGACACGCGCTGCAAAGATCGAATCGGGCAGCTCACCGACATAGGGCTGGAGGTAGTTCACGCCGGTCTCCACACTGAACGGCACATCCAGTCGTCGTTGATATTCCCTGATCGCTTCAATGGAAAGAGCCACGCCGGCGTCGTTCGGACACGGAGGAAGAAAGACCCCTGCTTCGATACGTTGCCCGTCGATGATTGTTTGATTGAACGACAGATGTTCACTTGCTCCGAGGGCGCCGAGGGTCTTGACGCACGCGGCAAAGTGATCGAGCGTTCGAGCGTCGGGAAGATGTGCCGAGCCGACCGGACCGCTCACGCCGTGCGCCAGGATCGGACGTCCTCGACCGACGAGCTCGTCACGGGCGTCCTCGTCGAAGCGCCACGGAGCGCCTGGGTCTGCGGTTGGCAGCCAATAGGTCTGCGGCTCGACCTCGAGGCAGTCGACGAGGTCACCAAGGTCGTCGAGAATCGGCAACAGGTCGGGAAAGACCACGATGCCCACCCCGAGGTCGAGGCGCGCCATCAGACCTGGAAGCCCGTCTCGATCGGAACGACCTCGCCGGCGGGGTTCACGTGGAAATCACGCTCCAACAGGTAGCGAATGTCGAAGCCCGAATGGCACCCCTCGCAACCGAGACGCCCGAGCGTCTGAGCGGTGATCTTCTGCATGGAATTGAAATCGTGAAACGTCCTCGCATCGACCCGTACGGTCACGACCTTTTCGAACTGATCGTGCATGACCCAATGTGGCGGTCGGCGCAGCAGATTCCACCAGTTGGGAATCGTGTCCTCGTACATGATTTGCTCCTTTCCTGCACGGTGAGATCCGTGACTGAAGGAGTAGAGCAGGCACTGTCCATTCAGATACCTGGACACGGTGTCGTCGGGTGACCCAGGCCGGTGCCCTGGTCCTCAGGGAGAGGTCCACCCGGGCTACTCGACCTCGAACGTACCTGCCATGCCGCGACTGCGGTGGTCGTCGATGTCGCAGATGTAGCGATAGGTTCCCGCCTTGTCGAAGGTCAAGACGGCCACCCCGGTTGCATCCGCCTCGGTGGGGCCGATCTCGCCCAGTGCCGTGCCGGCGTCGTCGAGGACCTCGAACTCATGCTGCTCGCTGCCCTCGTTGTGCATGCGGAACTCGATGGTCTCGCCCTTCGAAACGGCAAGGTCGCCGAGGCCCTCGAAGGCGAAGTCCTTGGCGTCGAAGGACACCGAACGGTCAGCGCTCTGCTCATCGGCCTTGCCGGTCACCTCGATCGCGCTGCGGATGCCGTCACCGGTCTGTCCCGGCTTGCAGGCGACCTCGTAGGAACCCGCCCCGAGTTTGACCGTGAAGTCGCGAGAGGTGCCGGGACCGATGTTCTCGACCTCGCCCATCACACGATCCTCCTTGCCGTAGACATAGACCTCGGTCACCTTGTCGCCCTCGTTCATGACCTCCACGTTCAGCTGTCCCGAACTGAAGGCCTTCCCGTCGAGCTCGCAGCTCTTGTCCGTGGCGGTCACCTTGAGCGCAGCACCCGACGAATCGGAGTCCGACGAACAGGCCGATCCCAGGAGGGCGAGCACACCGACGCCTACCGCGATCTGGATCCGGGCGTGACGAACAGACGAAAAGGACATGGTGAATCAGGACTCCTGTGGGGATGGATGGGGATGGGCTGGAGGGATGGGGGCGGAGAGCGAGTCAGGTCGTCGAACGGAAACGATGCGACGCCGAGCCCCTCATGGGTGCCGGTACGACGGGCTGCGAGACCGCCGGGGTAACCAGCACGGCGGCCTGATCGGCCGACGCACCGGAATCGGAATCGGACAGATCGATCGTCCGAGGCGCAGGCTTCGCTCCGACACGGTCGGCAGGGCGGAGGAAGAGCGTCATGACGGGCAACAGGTAGGCGAGGTAGACGATCGCCTCCGCAGCGCTGGGCTTGGGCGAGAAGTTGAACACGCCCTTGAGCAGCGCCCCGTACCACGCCGAGACGTCGTACCAACCCGAGATGTCGTAGGCCACGGTGTTGAGCCCACCGATGAGGTTCGCCTCCTGCAGATCGTGGACGCCATAGGCGAGCACGCCCGCAGCGATCACCACGAGTGCCGCACCGGTCCAGCGGAAGAAACGAACGAGATTGATCTTGACGGCCCGCCGGTAGATCAGCCACCCGAGGACCACGGCGACGGCGATGCCGCTGAAGCCACCGATGAGCGGGGTCATCGTACGTTCGGCGGCATCGACGTTTGCCCACAGGAACAGCGCCGTCTCCAAACCCTCGCGACCGACGGCGATGCAGGCGGTGACGGCGAGCGCCCATGGCCCGACCGCGAGCGCCGCGTCGAGCTTTCCGCCGAGCTCGGCCGACATGCGGTGGGAGGTCCGCCTCATCCAGAAGACCATCGTGGTCACCAGGGCGACGGCCACGATCGACATCACCCCACCAAAGGTCTCCTGGGCCTTGAAGGACAGGTTCTGCGAGGTGAACTGCAACACGGCGCCGAAGCCCAGGCTGATGCCGACGGCCATGGCCACGCCCAGCCAGATGGGGGCCAATCGCGCACGGTTGCCGGTCTTGACCAGGTAGGCGACAAGGATGCCGACCACCAGGCTTGCCTCGAGCCCTTCGCGAAGACCGATGAGGAAGTTGGAGAACATCCCTTCACTCTAGATGTTTAGCATGCCTAACACAAGTAGATGGCCCGTCGGATGCCGACTTCAGGTCCTCCGACCCGACTTCGAAACCTGACCCGACGTCGACGTCAGCCACCTAGGCGATGAACTGGTCGACCACCCGGCGTCCGACGAGTGTGCGAACCTCGGTTCCCGGACCGACACCGAATCGCAGACCGGCCCCCCCGTTGCCCGCCCTGTCCAGGCGGGCCGAGGCGACTGCGCGCCAGACCTGACGGACGCGCCGCCCGCGGCGCACCTCGACAAGGGCCTGGACCGAGACCCTCTTCCGGGCAAGGTTGTCGTCGAAGTCGAGCCACACCTCGTCGCCGACCACCTTGACCGGCCCCGCCGCCGCGGTGATCAGCGGCACCGAAACGCCCGAGGGACCACTGGCGCCGACCGCGTTGAAGGCCGCCACCCGGAACGTGTAGGGGACGCCGTTGGTCAGCCCTTCGACCCAGATCACCGGACCCGCACCCAGGACGAGGGCGCCACCCGGGTCGGCAGCAACCAGATAGCCGGATATCGGACTGCCGCCATCACCCTGGCTCACGAACTCCAGGCCGATCCGCCCGTCGCCCAACTGGGCACCGGTGATGAGCGGTGGGTTCGGGACCGTGGCCGTCGTCGCGGTACCCACCGCCAGCGCGACGGTCGGATTCACGAGACCCGCCCCGAATACGGCGTCGTGGCCAGGCGTGCCCAGGTCGGTGGCGCTCTGAGCGATGACCGAGGTGATCTCCACGGCCGAACGGGACGGCGCCTGTGATTTCAGCAGAGCCGCAACACCCGCCGCGGCGGGTGTTGCCATGGATGTTCCCTGCAGCCAACAGTAGAACCCGCCGCCGGTGGCCGCCCCGATCGTCGAGGACGGGTTGCAGGTCGAGAGGATGGAGGCCCCCGGAGCGGCCACGTCCACATAGGCGCCCTGGTTGGAGAACGAGGCCCACTCGTCACCAGGTCCGGTCGCCGCCACCGCCATCGCTCCCGATTCCGGAAGTGACGCCGCTGGATGCAGGGGAGCGCTCACGCCGGGGCAGCCTCCGCCTCCGCTGCCACAGTTGCCCGCGGCGGCGAAGACGCTGACCCCCCGATCGATCGCATACCGGATCGCGCCGGTGACCGCGACGTCCTCGCCGGGACCACCGAGGGAGAGATTGACGACCTGGGCGCCGTTCTGCACGGCCCAGACGATGCCCGCCGCCACGTCACGCGTGTCGCCGGCGCCGCTGTCGTCGAGAACCTTGACCGGCATGATCATCGCATCGGGTGCAACCCCTGCGACGCCTTCGACGTTGTCCGATTGCGCAGCAACGATCCCGGCCACATGAGTCCCGTGGCCCTGTCCGTCCTGCACGGCAGCCTCGGCATTCGACATCGCACCGATGGGTGAGCCATCAAGGGGGATCGAGGCGCCGGGGTGCGCCGCCTGCCAGCCGACGAAGTTCGCCCCCAACACGGCGCCGTTGCTGCGGGCGATACGTCCGGAGAGATCGGGATGGTTGGTCATCACGCCCGTGTCGATCACCGCGACGATCACGCCGCCGCCCCGGCTCGTGCCCCACGCCTGCTCGATGTTGAGACGATTCAGGCTCCACTGGGAGGGCCGGTGCTGGTCGTTGGATGCCTGGGCGCCGACCGCTTCCATGATGGATACCCGTTGCGGGGTGCTTGCCCCCACGACCCCCTTCTGATCCTCGAGGCGGTCGATCTCGCGCCTGGCGTCACGCTTCGAATCGGCCATGACGATGTCGAGCTCGAGTCCGCCCGAAGCCGCGCCGTTCGAGTCCACCAGCACGGCCACCGGGATCCCCCCGCCACTCTCGCCGTAGGACGCGTTCGCCATCGAGTCGAATGCGGTCGACGCCGTGAGCGCCGTGAGCAGGACAACCGCGATGATGGCGGGCTTCGAACGCATGCTGAGGTCTCCCTTGTTGCTGTGACGAGATGGAGTGATGAAGGAAGTCGTTTGCCGGGCCGAAGGTGCCGGACATGAAGTACTACGGTCCGTGGCCGGGCCGCCTTGAGGGAATGCGCCGCATTTCGTGGGGAATGTCCGTAATGCCCTCGGACAATTCGCCCGAATGCGACAGATCGGGCCGGGCCCTGCGGCCGTTCGTCGATAACATGCCCACCATGGCCCCCGACAAAGCCGCCGTTGACAAGCCTCATTGGGCCCACCTCTTCGACGAGGTGGTCACCTCCGGACTCTGCACGGGATGCGCCGGTTGCGTCATCGCCTGTCCCCATGACGTGCTGGGTTACGACGACGGTGAAGGCCACTACAAGCCGTTCCACCTCGAGGAGGAGGGAGGCCCTGCGGGCTGTGGCCACGGCGACCGGGGTTGCACCCTGTGCACACGTGCGTGCCCCCGCTTTCGAGCCTGGGAGCTGGAGGCCGACACGTTGTTGTTCGACCGTCCACGGGAGGCCCACGAGGTCGCCGGGATCACCAAGGACATCGTGTTGGCACGGGCAAGTGACGACCGGGTCCACCAACTCGGCCAGGACGGCGGGCTGGTGTCTGCCATCCTCATCTGGGCCCTGGAACACGAGGTCATCGACGCCGCGCTGGTCTCGTACCTCGAAGGAGACGGGGCCACCTGGAAGGCGATCCCGGGTGTGGCGAGCAACCGTGACCAGGTCCTTGCCGCGGCAGGAAGTCGCTACACCTACTCGGCCAACACGTTGGCCTACCGCGACGCCATCGAAGCCGGCCACGAGCGCCTGGCGATGGTCGGCATGAGCTGCCAGAGCTCGGTTCCCCCCATCATGAAGAGCCGCAAGACCGGCAAGTCGGCACGGCGCTTCGCGCTCAACATCGGCCTGTTGTGCTCAAAGACCTTCGATGACGCCATCTTCCCCGAGCTCTTCGAGGCGAAGTACGGCCTCCTGCGTGCCGACATCGTGAAGATGAACATCAAGGGCGTCTTCCAGATCTGGATGCGCAACGGCGACTACCACGAGGTTCCCCTCAAGGAATGCCATGCCTGGACGCGGGAGGGGTGCAACGCGTGCCCGGATTTCGCCGCCGAGCACGCCGACATCTCCACCGGCGGCATCGGCGCCTTCAACGACTGGACGCTGACGATCGTTCGCACCGACACGGGTCGGGAGATCATGGATGCCATGGTCGCCGACGGGACCATCCAGGTGCGCCCCGGCGACGACGACCCCGGGGCCATCGCCCTGATGCGCAAGCTCTCGGCCAAGAGCCGCAAGCGCTGGCCCGAGACCGCCGTGGCTGCTCCGGGCGTCCTCCCGACCTCGTAGATGGACGTCGGGCCCCTGCGCGACGCGCTCACCGCCGTCGTGGGCATCGCCACCGGGGTGCTCTCGGGAGCGTTCGGTGTCGGTGGAGCGGTGGTCTCGACGCCGGGCATCCGTCTGCTGGGCGTCCCTGCCCTGACGGCCGTGGGCACGACCCTGCCCTCCATCCTGCCCACGGCGCTCGCCGGCGCGCACCGGTACCGGGCCGCGGGACTCATCAGCTGGAACGCCGTCGTCCTCACGGTGCCGACCGGCATGTTGGCATCGGTCGCCGGCGGGTTGTTGAGCGACGTCGTTCCCGGCGACGGCCATCCGCTGATGATCATCACCGCGGTGTTGTTGGGCGTCACCGCGGTGCGCATGGGCCGACCGGACACCTCCAGCGAGACCGTCGAGTCGGGCGCCGACCAGGCCCGCGACCAGGCCGACGATCGCTCCGGCACCAGGATCCGGCTCGCCGGCGTCGGGGTGCTCGCCGGCGCCATGAGTGGGCTGCTGGGCGTCGGCGGCGGTCTCGTCATGGTGCCCGCCTTTCACCAGATGGCGAAGATGTCCATCAAATCGGCCATCGGCACGTCGCTCGCCTGTGTGGCGGCCTTCGCCATCCCGGGCACCGTCACCCACGCCCTGCTCGGCCACATCGACTGGCGGGTCGCCGGCTTCCTCACCCTGACGGTGATACCGAGCGCCCGACTCGGCTCGACCCTCGCCCTGCGAACCAGCGACGCCCGTCTGCGGCGCATCGTCGCCTACTTCCTCGGCCTCATCGCCATCGTGTACGCCGCCGGTGAGATCACCGCGCTGTTCACCGGCTGAGTCGGCGGGCGAACCGCGCCCCGGGCGCCAGGCGGTGCCCCCGGCGACCGATCTCCTCAGATGACCGATCTCCTCAGATGACCGATCCCCTCAGGTGACGAGCGCACGGGCACGGGCGAAGACCGCGTCGAACATGGGCTCGGTGAGCCTGCCCGTGAAGGTGTTCTGTTGGCTCGGGTGATACGAGCAGATCAGCACCCGTCCGTCGGCCACCCCGATCTCCACGCCGTGACCGAAGGCGGGTCGCGGGCTCAGCCCCAGCATGGAGGTCAGCGCCCGGTGGGCGAAGGCCCCCAGCACCACCACGACGTGCACCCGATCGAGCGCCGCCCACTCGCGTTCGAGATAGGCCAGGCACGTGGCCAACTCGGTGGATGTGGGCTTGTTCGCGGGCGGAGCGCAGCGCACCGCAGCACACACATAGGCGTCCTTCAGGACCAGGCCGTCGTCTCGATCGACGCTCGTGGGCTGATTCGCGAAGCCGGCACGCCACATGGCCCGAAAGAGCCAGTCCCCCGATCGGTCGCCGGTGAAGATACGCCCCGTCCGATTGCCCCCGTGCGCCGCCGGAGCAAGGCCCACCACGAGCAACGACGCCGAAGGGTCACCGAAGCCTGGCACCGGCCGGCCCCAGTACGTCTCGTTCGCGTACGCGGCACGACGCTCCGCGGCGACCTGTTCACGCCAGGTCACGAGTCGGGGACAGGCCCGACAGGAAACGACCTCGTCATGCACCTGTTGAAGCTCGCGTCGTGCCACACGGTAGGTTGGCATCATCGCGACCCCATCTGCACGTTCCCGAAAGCCCGCAGCCCCCGAGCCGAGCACCTTGGTGCTGCTCGTGCGCCACGGCGTCACCCCGACCACCGGCACAACCCTTCCGGGACGAGCCCCCGGTCTCCATCTCGGTGACGAGGGCCTGGCCCAGGCGCAGGCGGTCGCCGATCGCCTCGCCGACCTCGAACGCATCGCCGCGGTCTATGCCTCGCCCCTGGAGCGCACCCGGGAGACGGCAAAGCCGATCGGCAAGGCGGTCGCCACCAGGGTCGTCATCGAGCGCGGTCTCATCGAGTGCGATTTCGGTGACTGGACGGGGGAGCCGTTGAAGAAGCTGATGAAGCTTCCCGATTGGACGAGGGTGCAGCGTCACCCGAGTGGGTTCCGCTTCCCGGGTGGTGAGTCCTTCACCGAGATGCAGACCCGCATCACGGCCGCGCTGGCCAAGCTCGCCGAACGGCACCGGGGCGGCGTCGTGATCGCCGTATCCCACGCCGACCCCATCAAGGCGGCGGTGGCCCACGCACTGGGAACCCACCTCGACCTCTTTCAACGCATCGTCATCTCCCCGTGCTCGGTCACGGCGATCAGCCTGGCCGGCCACGGCCCGACCGTGCTGACGGTGAACTCCCTCACCGGACCGTTGTCGGGCCTGCGCCCGTCATGAGCACCTCGTTCGACCTGCCCGATCTGGACCAGTTCATCACCGGCGCCGTCGGCGAACCGGGCTCCCGCGTCTTCTATCTCCAGGCCGTCGCCGGCAGCCAGGTCTTCACCCTGCGTCTCGAGAAGCTCCAGGTGGCAACGCTTGCCGACTACCTGACCGCCCTGCTCGCCGACCTTCCGGGCCCTGCGGATCAGGAGATCCCGGCGAACATCGACCTCATCGAGCCGGCCGTCGCCGAATGGGTGGTCGGCCAGATCGGTGTGGCCTACGACGAGGCCACCCAACGGGTCATCATCGTCGCCCGGGAGATGGCGGCGCTCGATCAGGACGATCTCGATCAGGACGATCTCGACCCGGGAGGAGCGCTCGATCAGGGAGGGCCGCTCGACCCCGACACCGTCATCGAGGGGGCGACCGCCTCGTTTCGCCTCACCCCCGCTCAGGTCGCTGCGTTCATTCGCCAGGCCGGTCCGACCGTTTCAGCGGGCAGGCCGTCGTGCATGTTGTGCGGACGCCCCATGGACCCCGAGGGACACGTATGCATCAAGACCAACGGGCACAAGCCCCACTGAGCTCCTCGGACCTGCTGCGCTTCCTCAGGACGGGCGAGATCACGATCAAGGGACGTATGCCATGGAGCTCGAACGCGACGTTCCTCGTGGAGCTCGCTCGTTCGGACGGGGAATCGGCCCAAGGGGGATCCACCGACGGGGACTCGGTCGGCCTCGAACGCATGCACGGCGTGTACAAGCCGGGCAGAGGCGAACGGCCGCTCTGGGACTTTCCCGACGGCCTCTACCGACGGGAGGTCGCCGCCTGGGAGCTCTCCGACATGCTGGGCTGGAGCCTGGTGCCCGAGACCGTCCTGCGGGACGGACCCCACGGCGAGGGGTCGGTGCAGCGATTCGTCGATGCCGACTTCGAGCAGCACTACTTCACCCTGTACGAGGATCCCGTTTACCACGAGGCCCTGCGGACCATCTGTGCCTTCGACCTGCTCATCAACAACACCGATCGCAAGTCCGGGCACTGCCTCCTGGGCCGTGATCAACACATCTACGCGATCGACAACGGCCTGTGCTTCCACCCGGACCCCAAGATTCGCACCGTGATCTGGGAGTTCGGTGGTGAGCCCATCCCATCCGGGCTCCTCGGGGACATCGAGCGCTGTCTCGAGGGCTTGCCGGGCCCCCTCGACCCCTATCTGACCCACGACGAGATCGACGGCATACGACGTCGCGGCACGCATCTCCTTGAGCGCGCGGGCTTTCCCGAAGCCGACCCCAGCGGTCGCTGCTACCCCTGGCCCCTCGTTTGACCTCCCTTCGCCCGACCTCGCCATTGCCCATGACCGACATCGCCGGGGTGGAGCAGGCCATCGCCGTGGGTGACCTCGATGAGCTGCTGCGCTGGGTTGATCGCCTCGGTGACGGCCACGAGTGGAACGAGCTGTCCGAGCTCGCACGACGGTGCCAGGGAGCCTTCGAACGGACCGGACATCAGCTCTGGCCTGCGGCCAACCGTGCGTCGTACCGACTCGCCCTGGAGGCGCCCGGACGGTGGGCCGCCGAGGCGATGGACGCCGGCGGAGGACGATTCGCCTGGGGGCCCCTCACCGAGGTCTCGGCATCGACCCATGCATGGGCTGAGATCGCCCCGCTTCTCGAACCCGGGCCGACGGCCTCGCTCTTCACCCATGAGCGGGTGATGCGTGGCGAGGCCCTCGACACCGAGCCCGGCGCCGACGCGCTTGCGAGCGTGCACGTGATCGACCTTCCCCTCAGGCTCCAGTCGTGGGAACCGCGGTACTGCCTGCCCGTCTATCACCCCGATCGCCTCGAGGACCCCGGCCCGACACTGCCTCCGATGAAGGGCCTGCACCTGGCCGAGGCGGGCTCGATCCTTGTCGACGACGACACCGAAGCGGCACTCCGGGCACTCATCGAGCCCTGGATCGTCGGGTCGAACGGTGCGGCGGGCTTCACGGTGGTCGAGGGCAACGCGGAGACAGCCGTCGCCACGCTTCTGGGTTCAGCGCACCAACCGGCCGACGTCGCGTCGCCGGGGTCGGTTCGGTGGGCCGATGTCAGCCCGGCCGAAGCCCTGTGCCACCTTGCCTGGGCCGGAGCGAGCGGCGGCGCGCACGGACGACGACGAGGCTGCGCGCTCGGGCGCTTCGGGGCGTGGTGGGCCTTGCGGGCGCTGAGCGGACTTCCCGACGACGAACCTCTGTCACCCGACGAGCTCGGCGAGGCAGCCGACGAGCTCCGTTGGGCGCTCTGGCTCCCCGAGGATGCCCTGGTTGGATGGCATCTGCACCTTGCCGTCGAGGACCCCGCCGAGGGGCTCGCCTGGGCGTTCTCCGCCGTCGATCAGGTCTGACCCGGCCGCCACCCGGCGATCACGCCTGAACCGGCTGACACCCGTCGATCAGCGCCTGAACGGGCTGACACCGGGCGGCGATCAGCGACAGTCGTGGCAGGTGCCGAGAAGATCGAGACGGTGGTCCTCGGCGACGAAGCCTGCCGTTTTGCCGGCCTGGCCCACCGCCTTGCCCAACAGACGCTCCAGATCAGGCGATGCGGTGAAGTCCTCCACGACCCCACAGGACCGACAGATCAGGTGGTGGTGATGGTGCCCGGTGAGATCCTCGGCCAACTCCCAGCAGGCGAACTGGCCGGTGGTCACGAGTCGGTGGAGCACCTGGGCCTCTTCCAGGACCACCAGGTTTCGATAGGCCGAGCTCTGCGCCAGTGCCGCATCCGCCTCGAGCATCTCGGGCAGCGTCATCGGCCTGCCCTCCGCCCAGAGCATGGCGACGAGGGATCTCCGGTTCGTCGTGTATCGCTGTCCGAGTCGAGCGAGACGGCTCACCACCGTCTCGTGAAGCTCGTCGGGTACCCGGGTGCGCGAGGACATCGTCTCAGTGCCCGTGTCCGCCGTGCAGGTGGGCGTTGCCACCGTGGGCGTGCTCGGGCTCGTGGCGCGGCGAGCGGGACCACCCGATCGCCGTCACCGCGACGAAGATCGCCACCGCCACCAACACGATCGTGCCGCCGGGAGCGAGGCCCAGCCATCGGGCGACGCCGAGTCCGACCACCACCGCGATCATGCCGATACCCGAGGACACCAACAGGATGGCCCGCTGCGACCCTGCCGAAACCTGTGCGGCTGCGACGGGAAGAACCATGAGCGCGGCCACGAGCAGGACACCGACCACACGCATCGCCGTCACCACGGTCACCGCGGTCAGGACGGCGAACACCGTATCCAACAGGGCGACCGGCAACCCGGCGACCTTGGCCCACTCCTCGTCGACGGCCATCGCGAACAGGCCCCGATGGGTGACGGCGACCACCACCACGATCGCGAGACCCAGGACTGCCACGATGGCCACCTCACTCCTCTCGACGGTGAGGATCGAGCCGAAGAGATACGACAGCACACTTGCCGAACCGGCACTCGACCGACCCATCAGCACGACGCCGGCGGCGATGCCCCCGTAGAACATGACGGCCAGCGCGACGTCGCCCTGGGCGCCGCTGCGCCGGCGCAGCTGCTCGACGAGCAGAGCGCCCAACGTGGCCACCGCCAAGGCCGCCCAGGTCGGACTCGTCCCGACGAGCAGCCCACCCGCGACGCCCGCAAAGGCCACGTGGCCGATGCCGTCGCCCATGAGCGACATCCGGCGCTGCACCAGGAAGGTGCCGACAAGGGGCGCACAGGCACCGACCACGAGGCCCGCGATGAGGGCAAGTTGCATGTACTCACGGTCGAATGGCCACGGCATCAGATGATCCGCTCCAGCCAGAACGGCAGGTCCGCATCGTGGACACCCAGATGAATCCCCTCGTCGGCAGCCAACCCCCCCGGAGGGCCGTCGAAGCGAATGCGCTCCTTGAGGACGATCACGCGGTCAAGGTCTGCGGCGACCGCGCTCAGCTCGTGGGAGACCAGGAGCACCGTCCCCCCCCGCTCCCGGACCAGATCGACCAGCGTCGTGCGAAACCGCTCCTGGGACTCGACGTCGACCCCGGCCACCGGCTCGTCGAGCACCAACAGATCGGGCTCGCCCGCCAGGGCCCGAGCGATGAAGGCCCGCTGCTGTTGGCCACCGGACAGGCGGCCCAAACGCTCGTCACGAAGATCCACCAGGCCCACCGCCTCGAGTGCGTGCTGGACCGCCGATCGATCGCCGGGCCCGCCTCGTCGCCACCAGCCCGTTCTCGTCAGACGCCCGGACGAGACGATGTCCCGAACGGTCGCCGCCGGCCCGTCACCGAGATTCGGACGCTGGGGCACGTAGCCCAACCGACCGGGAGTGCGCCGGTGTCCGGGGGCCTCGCCGAAGAGTCTCGCCGTGCCCTCCTGAGGTTCGAGCAGGCCCACGGCGATGCGCAACAACGTCGACTTGCCCGAGCCGTTGGGGCCGACCAGCGCCACCAACTCGCCGGGACCGATGGTCAGCGACACGTCGCGGAGCACCGACTCGTGGCGATAGGCGAACGAGACGTGCTCACAGACCAGCAGCGGTTCGGTCATGGCGCTCGGCACCCCAGGGCGCTGCTCAGCGCGGCGAGGTTGGCCTTCATGACCGAACCATAGCCGGCGTGGGTGTCATGGTCATCGGCAGTCGACACCTCCAGGGGGTCGAGCATCGCCACCTCCGCGCCGGCCTCACGGGCGAGCGTCTCGGCGAGGCCTTCGGGCGCCGCCGGCTCGGTGAAGACCGTGGTGATGCCCTCGCTCCTCATGCGATCCGCCAGATCGGCGAGGTGGCGGGAATCGGGCTCCTGCTCGGGCGAGCGCCCCGCAAGGGAGAGCTGCGTGAGCCCGTATCGCCGCGTCAACCACCCGAACGCCTGGTGGGCCACCACGATCGTGTGCCGTTCGCACGTCGCCAGGGTGCGAGCGAAGAGGGCATCGAGCGTCTGCAGATCGTCGACCATCCGTCGCGCTCCCCTGCCGTAGTCGGCCTCGTGGTCGGGGTCGATGGCGCTGAGGGCAGCGGCAACCTCGTCCACGATGGATTCCAGGTATCGGGGGTCGAGCCAGACGTGCGGATCGTCGGCCAAACCGGCGCCTGGCCCGTCGACCGGCCCGCCCTCGCCTGCGCCGGGAGCCGTGACGTCCCTCGCCGGATCGGGAATCTCCAGCACGAGACGTGTTGGGCCGCTGCGCCTCTCGGCCACCTCCTCCACGCCTGGCTGAAATCCCTTCCCCACCGCCAACACGAGGTCCGCGTCCAACAGGGCGTCGACCTGGTCGGTCGTGAGCTCCAGATCGTGCGGCTCGACACCCGGTGATGCGAGCTCGACCACGTCGACCAGCTCGGAACCGACGGCCCGAGCCACCTCTGCCAACGGGAACACACTCGCAACCACCGAGACCCTGGCACCCGACCCGACGTCGCGCGCGGATCCATCGTCGCCGCAGCCGGCGACGATGACAGCGAGGGGGAGGAGGAGACAGCCGAGCCTTTTGAGAATGATCCTCAATATTAGAAGCGTCGGGGCAGATCCACAACCCTGGCGCCGGCGCGTGCCCGGGAGCGGAGCGTCGGAAAACGACGACAGCCCCGGTCAGGAGACCGGGGCTGTCGTCAAGGCCTTGCCGAGTGTGGCGTTTCAGCGACCCTTGATGGCGTCGATGAGTTGCGGCAGCACCTTGTGCACATCACCGACGATGCCGAGATCGGCGATCGAGAAGATGGGCGCCTCGGCATCCTTGTTGATCGCGATGATGGACTTCGAGCCCTTCATGCCCACCATGTGCTGGGTCGCACCGGAGATGCCCGCGGCGATGTAGATGTCGGGCTTGACCACCTTGCCGGTTTGTCCCACCTGGTAGGAGTAGGGCACCCAGCCCGCGTCGACGATGGCGCGGCTGGCGCCCGGAGCGCCGTTCAGCAGCTTGGCGAGGTCCTCGATCATCGAGTACTTGTCCGCATCGCCCAGACCACGCCCACCCGAGACGACCAGGGCCGCCTCGTCGAGCACGGGACCCTCACGTTCCTCGACGTGGCGAGCGACGATCTTCGCCTTGCCCGCCTCGGCGACCGCAGCAGCGACGACCTCACACGTGGCCGAACCGCCCGCCTCGGCGGTGAAGGACTTGGGCCGGAAGCTCACGAGGTGGGGACCATCAGCCGTGAAGGTGGAGGTCACGAGCGTGGCGCCACCGAAGATCGCTTCGTCGACCTTGACCTGGTCGCCGTCGGCGCTGATGTCGATGTTGTTGGTCAGCACCGAGCGATCGAGCTTGACCGACAGACGACCCAGCACGTCACGGCCGTCGTACGACGTCGCGAACATGATCAGATCGGGCGTGTTGCCACTCTCGATCTGGGCCGCCATGGCCGATGCGACCGGCACACCCAGCAGCGAACCGGCCGCGTCGACCGTGTACAGCTTGCCGACACCGAAAGGACCCAGCTCGGCGGCTGCGCCCGCGGCATTGGTCCCCGCGTAGAACACCTCCACGCTGTCGCCCAGTGAACGGGCCTTGGTGACGAGCTCGAGCGTTCCGGTCGAGAGCTTGTCGCCCGAATCCTCGGCGAAAACCCAAATTTTAGCCAATGACATTTTCCATCGCCTCCCTAGAGAACCTTCTGCTGTTCGAGGAACTCGATGATCTTGAGGTAGCCCTCGCCATCGTCCTCGATGATCTCGCCTGCCTGGCGGGCCTCGGCAGCAATGACCGAGACGATCTGTTGACCGGCGCCGGGCGTGACACCCAGGTCCGCAGCCGTCAGTTCGTCGACGGGCTTGGACTTGGCGGCCATGATGCCCTTGAACGACGGATAGCGGGGCTCGACCACGCCGGCGGTGACCGAGACGAGGGCAGGCATGGGCGCCTCGACCTCGTCGTAACCGGCCTCGGTCTGGCGATCGACCTTGACGGTGGTGCCGACGATCTCGATCTTCTTGGCGAAGGTGATCGAAGGCACGTCGAGAATGCCGGCGATCTGCTCGGGCAGGGTTCCCGTGTAGCCGTCGGTGGCCTCGGTGGCGGTGAGGACCAGATCGGGCTTGACCCGGTCGATGGCGCCGGCGAGCACCTTGGCCGTGGTCAGCGCATCGGCGCCGGCGAGTGCGGGATCGGAGACCAGGACGGCCTTGGCTGCGCCCATGGCGAGGGCCGTGCGAAGTCCACTGGCCTCGTTGTTCGGAGCCATGGACACCAGCGTGACCTCGCCTCCTCCGGCCGCGTCCACCAGCTGCAGGGCCATCTCGACGCCGTAGGCATCGGAGTCATCCAGGATGAGCTTGCCCTCACGCTTGAGGAAGTTTGTCTGGGGATCCAGCTGGCCGGGAATCGCCGGGTCAGGGATCTGCTTCACGCATACGACGACGTTCATGGCGCCATGGTGACCGCTCCGTCGGCCCGGAGCCAAATCAGAGCGGCGGCGCCGGCTCGCTGCTACCGTTCAGCACCCTGAAAGTCATGCTGCTCGTCAACGCATCGGCCTCATCGGTCACCGCCCGTACCCAGGTGGTCATCCACAAGGCGCTGGCCGCCGACCATCAGGTCACCGTGGCCACGACGAACCGGCGCGACCACGCGACCAAGTTGGCAAGGGGCGCCGCATCGATCGGCGTGGAGGTCGTCGCCGTGCTCGGAGGCGACGGCACGCTCAACGAGGCGGCGAACGGGCTGGTCGGCACCGACTGCGCCCTGGCGGTCCTGCCCGGGGGCTCGACCAACGTCTTCGCCCGCTCCATCGGCTTGCCCAACGACCCCATCGAGGCGACGGCGATGCTCCTCGAGTCGCTGGCGCAGGGATCGATCCGCCCGGTCGGGCTGGGCTCGGTCAACGGTCGGTCGTTCCTCTTCCACGCGGGCATCGGCTTCGACGCCGCCGTCGTCGAACAGGTGGAGCGGCGTGCCGGGCTCAAGCGCTACGCCGGCCACCCCTTGTTCGTCTACGCCGCGTTCGCCACCTGGATGCGCCACTACGAGCGGGACCGGCCCCGGTTCTCGGTGCACCACGAGGACGGCACGGTCATCGACGACGGCTACTTCGCGCTCTGCCTCAACACGAACCCCTACACCTACCTCGGCAATCGCCCGTTCAACGTCGCACCCGATGCGGGCCTCGACCGGGGCCTGGCCGTCGTCACGCTGCGGACGCTTCGCTTCGCACCGACGATGGCGGTGATCGGCTCCGCCCTCGCGTCGGGCAACTACCTGCGCAAGCACCCGCTGGTCGACTACCGCCACGACCTTTCGGGACTCAGGATCGTCGGGCACGGTCCGTTCCCCTACCAGATCGACGGTGACTTCCTCGGCGAGACCACCGAGCTGAGCTTCAAACACCAGCCCGACGCGATGAACCTGGTATTTCCCGTTTCAACCTCGCCATGAGTGGGAAAAAGAAATTGCTTGCCAAGAGCAACTACATTGGCTACGGTTCGTCGTAGCGATTTCGTGCGGGGACAGAAGGCTCAGGCCAATGCCCCGACCCGGTAAACGAAATCATTCCCGTGAAAGTGGAGGCTGTCGTGGCACTCACCTGGACCCATGTCGAGCCCTGGAACGCCGATGACTGGCGGACGGATGCGGCGTGTCGCAACACCGATCCCGAGCTGTTCTTCCCCATCGGCACCACAGGCATGGCCCTTGCCCAAATCGAGTCGGCAAAGGCGGTCTGCCACACCTGTCCCGGCGAGGCGATGTGCCTCGAATATGCCATGGCCACCAATCAGGATGCAGGCGTCTGGGGCGGAACCTCCGAGGAGGACCGGCGTGCCATGCGTCGTCAACGTGCACTGAAGATCCACATCTCACCCGCGCTGGGATAGCCGTTCCCCTCCCCGGGGGGCGCCTCGGGGCCGCCGAGGGCTCCGCTTCGGCTCGGCCCTCAGTGCTCGGCCCTCAGTGCTCGGCCTCAGGGTCGGCCTCATTTGCGCCGCTCAGCGCTCCGAGTGCTGCGCTGTTCCCAGGGGCACCCGCACCTCGGCCACGGTTCCATGGGACTCCGCTCTGCCCCGCAGCACGATCGAGCCGCCCAGTTGGCTGACCACGAGCGAGCGTACGATCGACAGACCAAGTCCCGGTGAGTCCTCGAGCACGAACGTCGACGGGAGCCCCACGCCGTCGTCGGTGACCTGGACCACGAGCTCATCACCGTGATTGCGCAGGCTCACGAGGACATGCCCCTCGGCCATCACCTCGTCGTGATCCTCGGTGATCTCGGGAAACGCATGATCGACGGCGTTCTGGAGCAACTCGGTGAGCACCACCGCCAACGGTGTGGCGACCCGGTCGGCCAGGGTGCCGGCGTCACCCTCGACCACGAAGCGCACCGGGCGCTCCGGCGACGAGACGCTGTCCTCGACCATACGAACCAGTGGGCGCACGATCTCGTTGAACGGCACCTCGTCGCCGGCCGCTCGGGAGAGGATCTCGTGCACCAGCGCGATCGATCGGATGCGACGGACCGATTCGTCGATGGCCACCTTCGCCTCGGGCGAGGTGAGACGACGACCCTGCAGACGCAGCAGCGATGAGATGGTCTGGAGGTTGTTCTTGACACGGTGATGAATCTCCCGAATGGTCGCGTCCATCGAGACCAACATGCGGTCACGACTGCGCAGGTCGGAGATGTTACGCAACAGCACCAACGCACCGGTGACCCCGCCGTCTGCCAACAATGGGAAGCAGCGCAACAGGACCGTCACGTCCTGGCCTCGTTCGATCTCCTCGGTGATGGGCGATCCGGTGCTCATGGCGGTCCGAATCGCCGCCTCCTCCAGGCCGAGCTCGCTGAGACGCATGCCCAGGGCGTTGGCGTGCACGCCCACGCGATGCAGGGCGGAAACGGCGTTGGGCGATGCGTATTCGACACGACCGGCAGCATCGAGAACCAGCACCCCGTCGCCCACCCGGGGGGCCTCCTCGCCTTCGGCGCCGTGCTCCGGAAAGGGAAATGTGCCCGCGGTGATCATCTCGGCGAAGCGCACGAACACGTTGTTGTACACCCGCTCCAGATCACCGTTCTGGCGGGCGAGCGACGGGAGTGATTCCCGTGAGCACACGGCAACCACCTCGTCACCACTGCGTACCGGCAGGCACATCACGCGAACCCGTTCCGCCTCTGTCTGCAGACTCAGCCCGAGGTTCATCTCGCCCTCGACGATCTCACCGGTCCTGATCGCCCGGGCGACGAAGGGACGGTCGATCTCGTTGACGATCTGGCCCACGAAATCCTGCCGGTAGACCGTTTGATTCGTGGTCGGGCGGATCTGGGCGACGACGAGAAACCTGCCGTCGCCCTCGCCGCCATCGAGGGGAACGAACAACAACAGGTCGGCAAAGGACAGATCGGCCAGAAGGCCCCACGATGCGACCAGGCGCTGCAGGTGGCTCAGCTCCGGCGCGCGGAGGTCGGTGTTCTCGCGAACCAGCTCAGCGAGACTGGCCATGTGCCCTGGTCATCGTTCGGCCCTGGTCATCGTTCGGCCCTGGTCATCGCCGGTCTGAACACCGGCGTCGATCGGGACCAGGTGACGTCGCCGGCCGCGGAACGCCGCCAGGTTCTCGTAGCCCGCCGCCGCGAGAAGGCTCCTCAGATCGTCGCCCCGCTCGGCAACACGATCGTGGCTGTGCGCATCGGATGCCGTCGTCACCGGAACGCCTCGGGCGCCGAATCGGCTGAGCAGCGCCGGTGCCGGGTAGGCGGCAGCCAACGGCTTTCGCCAACCTGCCGCGCTGACCTCGGCGGCGATCCCCGAGCCTGCGGCGGCATCGGCCATGCGGTCGTAGAACTCGTCGGGCACCACCGGCATGCGCCCGGTGATCGCGCACAGATCGGGGTGTGCGAGCACGTCACAGACCCCGGAGTCGGCCAGCTCCTCGAGCGCCAGGGTGTAGCTGTGCCAGATCGACTCGATGGACCGGGCATCCCATTCGGCGGCAAACGCCGGAACGCCGAGATTGTCGAAGCCCCACGCGCCGATCCAGTGGACCGAGCCGAGCAGGACGTCGAAGGGATAGCCCGCCAGGATGGAGGCCACCTTGTCCATGCGGTCGGGATAGTGGTCGACCTCGAGACCGAGCACGACCGGGAGTCCGGCCGCCTTTGCCGCGAGGACCACCTCGACATAGCGATCGAGGTCGGCCCCCTGCTCCTCGGTCCATTTCCGGGCCATGTGGTGCGCCAGGTTCGGGTCCGGGTCGTCGTCCCAGAAGCCGGCGAGCGCGCCTGCCTGCTCGAAGCGATAGAAGTGTTCGGTCAGCGCGATCTCGGTGACCCCCGCTGCGGCAGCCCGTTGGCAGTACTGCGCAACCTGGTCGATCGTGGCGTCCAACGAGCGTGGACCGTGCTCCCAGAGGTGAAGGTGGTAGTCGAGCACCCACCCATGTTAGGACCAGTGACAAAACTACTTGTGCGGCGCTACCTATTTGACCTTTGTGGTGCAGTCACTTTCGGCCTTCGGCCGCGCAAGTAGATTTGTCGCGGGTCCTTGGGCAGCCGGAGCAGCCCGCCCACTCGTGGGGGTTTCAGCGCCAGATCTGTTCGCCCATGCGGGCGAGCCCGGCCACGTCGTAGATGTCGTCCTCGAAGAACGGCACCGAGACCATGACCTCAGGTGCGGTGGCAAGCTCGGCTCGCTGCTCGGCCTCCCTCTTGCCGACCAGCTGAAAGTTCCGGAAGCTCATACCCACTTCGGTGAGAACCCGAGCGACGGTGGACTCGTCACCGAGCTCGGCCTGCTGCTCGGCCCCCAGTCCGCTCAGCACCTCCTTCGGTGCACTGATCAACCGGTCGGCCGCCGCGGCGACCTCGGGGTCGAGCAGGTAGCCCGGAAGCACCTTGTTGAGGACGAGCCCGCCCAGATGCAGCCCCTTGGCCTGCAGTGCCTTGATGAAGAACTCGGCCTCACGCAGGGGAGACGGCTCCAACGTGGAGACGACGATGAAGGTGGTGCGACGATCGCCCAGCACGCGTTCGACCGCCTTGGCACGCTCCACGAAACCGTCGTGCATCGACTGGAACAGCATGAAGAACTCGGCGATGTCCTGCAGGAAGGCCGACCCCAGGATGCGATCGGCGATCTGGTAGAAGGGTTTGGACGCCACGCTGACGATGCGACTGCGGTAGGGGGCGAGCAGCCAGCGCAGCAGGCGGCTGGAGAAGAAGTCGGCCATGCGTGCCGGGGCCTCGAGGAAGTCGAGCGCGTTGCGCGTAGGGGGCGTGTCGACCACGATCAGGTCGTAGACGCCCGAGGAATGCAGTTCGTAGAGCCGCTCCATCGCGATGTAGTCATGGCTCTGCACGAAACGGCCGGTGACGTTCTTGTACATGGGGTTGGCCAGGATGGCGTCCCTCGTGGCGGCATCGGGCGCGTGGCGCACGATGAGGTCGTCCCAGCTCTGTTTGGTGTCGAGCATCGCTGCCCACAGCTCGCCCCGCGGCTCGACGCCACCGGCGGCAAGCGCTGCCGGATCGACCCGGGTCTCGACGTTGCCGAAGCTCTCGAGACCCATCGCGTTCGCCAATCGCCGCGCCGGATCGACCGTGAGCACCAGGACCTTGCCACCCAGGTGCACGGCCGCCATGGTGGCCAGCGTTGCCGCGGTGGTGGTCTTGCCGACCCCACCGGAGCCACAGGTCACCACGATCTCCTTGGCGGCGAGCAGTTGCTCGAGCGAAGCGGTCTCGGTCATCAGTAGCCGATCTCCTCGCCGAGGGCGACGGCCAGCTGATTCGTGGCGCGCAACCCGTCGGCCCGGGTGAACAACTCGGGGATGTAGAAGACCGGCAGGGTGGGGTCGAGACCCTCCCGCAGACGTGCCAGATGCCGGGAACGCGTCCGACGCAATCGCACGGCGAGATGTGCCGCCTCGAGCACCCGGTCGACCTTGTCGCCCGCGGCCTCGCGCAACGCGCCGGCCAACGCCGGTTCCCGCAACGCGTCGAAGACCTCCTCCTCGCCGCGCCCGAACAGCTCGGGCAGCACCCGATTGACGACGACGGCGGCCACGTCCACGTTGGTGTCCTGCAACGCTTCGAGGAGCTCGAGCGACTCGGTGACCGGCATCTCCTCCGGCGAGGTCACCACCACCACGCCCGTGGTGGCGGGATCGCCGAGGAGATCGAGCATCCAGTCGGTCTGATCACGGATGAGCCCCACCGAGACGAGCTCGTTGATGGCCTGGGGCGCACGCAGGTGACCGACGATGTGACCGGTGGCAACGGCGTCGACCACCACCAGGTCGTAGTTCCTCTCACGCACCTCGTAGGCGAGCTTGCCGATGGTCAGGATCTCCTTGACTCCGGGTGCGGCGTTGGCGATGAAGTCGAAGGTGCGCGCCAGCGGGCCGACCCGGGCGACGAGGGGCAACTTGAGCTGCAGGCTCAGGTACTCCTTGAGCGACTCCTCGGTGTTCATCGACATGACATGCAGGCGGGGCTGGACCTCACGAGGCTGAAAACCGACGTCGACGACCTCGAAGAAGTCGGCCAGGTTGCCCTTGGCGTCCACCTCGCAGGCCAGCGTGCGCTTGCCCTGTTGCGCGCCGAGAAGCGCCAATCCGGCGGCGATGGCCGACTTCCCCACCCCGCCCTTGCCGGTTACGAACAGCAGCCGCCGGCTCAGGATGTCGTCGGCGAGATCCCCCATGACGCTCGCCGGCTCTACGAGATGCCGAAGCCGATGTGGCGATCGCCGGAGGGGCTGCCGATCTCGACATAGGCGACCTTGTCGGCCGGTACGCCGACCTGGCGTTCCTTGCGGTCGGTCAACCACAGCACGCCCGCACCGCCCATCAGGACCTTGTCGATCTCCGCACGAAGCTTCTTGACGTCGGTCTTCTCGTCGAGCTCGATGTCGATTTCCTTCGGTGAATACGTCACTCCGATGCGAACATCCACGACACGATCTCCTCTGCTGGACGGAACGGTTGCCAGCATAGATCGCCGCCGTTGCGGCCGCGGTCAGATGATCTTCAGCGCGGCGTTGTACCGACGGCGCGGAGCGAGCTCGCCGTCGATCTGCTCGGCCAGGTCGGTGAAGACCTGGGACGCCTCGCTCTCGGGGTCGCTGATCGTGATCGGAAGACCGGTGTCGCCACCTTCACGCAACTCGGAGACCAAGGGGATCCGACCCAACAGCGGAACCTCGAGGCGTTCCGCCAGGGCCTCTCCCCCGCCCCTTCCGAAGAGCTCGTAGCGCTTGGCGTCGTCACCGACGAACCAGCTCATGTTCTCGATGACACCCCGCACCGGGATGTTGATGTGGTCGCTCTTGAACATGAGCCCCGCGCGCTGAGCCACGCGCTGGGCCGCCGGCTGGGGCGTGGTGACGATGAACGCCTCCGACTTGGGCAGGAAGCTCGCCAGCGACAGCGAGATGTCGCCCGTTCCGGGGGGCATGTCCACGACCAGGTAGTCGGGGTCGCCCCAGTAGAAGTCGGTGAGGAACTGCTCCAGGGCCTTGTGCAACATCGGTCCACGCCAGACCACGGGCTGGTCCTCACGCACGAAGAAGCCGATCGACGCACACGTCACGCCGTGGGCCTCGGGCGGAAGGATCATCTTGTCGTCCAACACCGTGGGGGGACGATCGATGCCGAGCATGGCCGGAACCGAGAAACCCCACACATCGGCATCGATCAGCGCGACGCGCTTGCCCTGCCTCGCCAACGCAATGGCCAGGTTGACCGTCACCGTCGACTTTCCGACCCCACCCTTTCCCGACGCGATCAGCAGCACCCGCGTGTTGCTCGACGGGTCGGCAAAGGGAATGGCCCGCCCCTCGGCGTGGCCGTGGGCCTGGGTCGAGCCCGCCGTGGAGGCAGGGTCGCCGTGCAGGCTCGTGCGCAGCGCCGTCAGCTCCTCGGGCGTCATGGTCGTGAACTCCAGGGAGACCGCCTCCACGCCGTCGAGCGCCCGAACGGCGCCGGTGACCCGATTGGTGATCTCGTTCTTCAGGGGGCATCCGGCCACCGTCAGAGCCACCAAAACGTCGACCGAGGCCCCACTGATGGTGATGCGACGCACCATCCCGAGATCGACGATGCTCTTGTGCAACTCGGGATCCTCAACGGGACGCAGCGCCTCGATGACTTGGGTCTCGGTGACCGACATGATTGCCTCCGATTTTCTCCTATGGCAATAGGTACAATACCGGGGTGCCGAGTGATCCCCTTGCCTCAGGGCCATTGACCCCCGACGAGTTCTCCTCCGTGGTCACCGCCATCACGTCCGCTTTCGGCGACCCGACACGGCGCCAGATCTACCTTTTCGCCCACGAGCACCCCGAGGGGGTCACCGCATCCGAGGTGGCCCAACATTTCGAGCTCCACACGAACGTGGCCCGCCACCACCTCGACAAGTTGGCCGCAGGCAGCTACCTCGATATCCACGTCGAGCGCGGCGGAAACGGTGGCGCAGGCCGACCCTCCAAGCGCTACGGCGCCGCCGAACGCTCCATGGCGGTCGACTTCCCGGTGCGCCAGGACGACATGGTCATCACCCTGCTCGGTCGGGCGCTGGCCCTGTTGCCCCGCGACGTCGCCGAATCCATGGCCGAGGAGGTCGGCTACGACTACGGCCGGGTGATGGCCGAATCCCTCTCCCCCGACGAGGGGCAGCGATCGTTCCGCAGCGCTCTGCACGCCGTGGCCGACGCGCTCACCGCCCACGGCTTTGCCGCTCACACCGAAAAGCGTGGTGACTCGCTCGCCATCGTCTCGGAGCACTGCCCCTTCGGGGCCACCGCCGTGTCGTCTCCGGTGATCTGCGCCGTCGACCGCGGCATGGTGCGGGGCATGCTCAGCGCACTCTACGGGGAGTCGACCACCGAGACGGCGAGCTCGCGTGCCCTCGGCGACGCCAGTTGTGTCACCTCGATCCTTTCCTGACCGGTTGCCCCCGACCCACTTGGTCACTCCCCGCTCGTTGTCGTCGGAACGGGCAACACGCACAGGGGCACGGCCGGCCGTGAACGTCGGACGCCTCGGTGAGTGATCGTCACTACCTCGATCACGCTTCCACCTCGCCGTGCCGGCCGGAGGTGGTGGAGGCCATGACCCCCTGGCTCGGCGTCGCCGGTGACCCGGGGCGCATCCATCACGAGGGCCAGGTCGTCCGCTCGGCGATCGAGCAGGCTCGCGCCGAGGTGGCCGAGCTCTTCGGGGCGCGCTCCCGGGAGGTGGTCTTCACCAGTGGGGCAACCGAGAGCTGCGTGACCGCCACCTGGATGGCAACCCAACGAGGGCCCCACGTGGTGGTGAACGCGGGTGAGCACTCGTGTGTACGAGAGTCGGCGGCTCGTCATGAGGTGAGCGTCGTGGGATTGGACGGCCTCGGCCGGGTCTCGCCCGATGCGGTCATGGACGCGGTGCGCGACGACACCGCTCTGGTCCACGTGCAGTGGGGAAACCACGAGGTCGGCACCCTCCAGCCCGTCGGCGAGATCGTCGCCCGCTGTCGCGAGCGAGGCGTGTTGACCCATGTCGACGCCGCCGCAGCCGCAGGCCATGTGCCCATCGACTTCGGGGCTCTGGGCGCCGATCTCCTGAGCATCTCGGCGCACAAGATGGGTGGCCCCCCCGGCATCGGGGCCCTGCTCGTGCGCCGCGGCCTGCGATTGCGGCCTCTGCTGGTCGGCGGCTCCCAGGAACGGGCTCGCCGGGCCGGGTACGAGAACGTGCCGGCGATCATGGGTTTCGGTGAACTGGCCCGCCTGTTGAACGGTGGCGCGCTTGTCGACGAGGCGACTCACGCCGAGCATCTGATGGACATGGTGGTCGCCGCGGCGTCGGCCGGCGCGCTCGGACCGGGCGTCGAGCTGCTCGGCGACCCCCGACCGGGTGGACGCCTTCCCCATCTGGTCTGCCTCGCCCTCAGCGGCGTCGAGGCCGAGCCGGTGCTCCTGGGACTCGACCGATCCGGGGTGGCCGTGCACTCGGGAAGCTCCTGTTCCTCCGAGCTCCTGGAGCCGTCCCCCGTGCTCGAGGCCATGGGTGTCGATGCATCCCGATCGCTGCGAATCTCGGTGGGCTGGTCGAGCCATCAGGGAGACATCGACGCCTTCTGTCGTGCCCTGCCGTCGGTTCTCGAGCGTCTCCTTGACCTCCGCCCGAAAGGCATGCGGTCGTCCTGATCACCGGGGGCCCGACGCCATCCGCCTGTGGTCACCCCCGAAAGGTGCCGGCGCGACGAAATGACGGGCAGGCACGCAGCGGGCCGTACGATGGGCTGATGGCCGTGCACCTCGTTCGTCATGCACGGGCCGGCGACCGTGAGCAGTCCGATGAACCCGATGAGTTGCGCCCGCTGACCAAGAAGGGGGAGCGACAGGCACGGGCATTGGTGGATCAGTTCGCCGACGTGACCCTCTCCCGTGTGTTGTCGAGCCGATATCTCCGATGTCGTCAGACGGTCGAACCGCTGGCCGAGCACGTGGGACTGCCGATCGAGGAGCACTCGGCCCTCCTGGAGACCGCAGACCTCGAGGATCTCTGGTCGCTGATCGAGACGCTCATCGGGGCGCCTGGAGATGTGGTGATGTGCACCCACGGCAACCTCATCGGCCCGGTCATCGATCGGCTCCACCGCCGCGGCGTCCCCATCGATGCCCCGGATCGCGACTGCAAGAAGGGCTCCACCTGGACCATCGAGTCCGGCTCGGACGGCGCCTTCGCACGGGCCGCCTACACGCCTCCCACGCTGATCGCCGACTGATCCCCCGAACGGGCTCGCTCAGGGCGAGGGGACCGGAACCTCACCGGCTCCGGCAGTGGCGAGGAAGCCCTCGATCGAGCTGCGAAGATCGGGGGGAGGATCGGCGGCGAGCGCGGCACGGAACGAATCCAGGGCGGACTCGTCCTGACCGAGGAAGCGAAGCACCAGTCCTCGATAGAACAAGGCCCGTGGATCATTCGGTTTGAGCGCCAACGCTCGTTCCAGCGAGTCGCGACCCTCCTCGATCAGGGCATCACGCTCGGCGGAACGTCCGAGGACACCCAGCAGCAGACCGCGCTCGGTCAGAGCGGCCACGTGGTCGGGCTCGTCGGCGAGGACGGTGTCGTAGAGCTTCAACGCCTCCAACTGGCTGCCCTTGTTCGCCAGCTCGGCCGCCTCCCCCATGCGGTCGGCCTGCCGGTCGACCACGCCTCCGGTGGCCACCTCGCCCGGACGCCTCGTCCCCGACGAAACCGCTGCCGCCACCCCCGCCCCGACGGCCAGCAGCACGACGGCGACGATCACGAGAGCCATGCGCAACCGGCTCCGAGGGGGAGCTTCGGCGAGCTTCCCGTGCCCTTCCTCGATCGCTCGGAGCACCTCGGCGGCACGGAGGGTGTAGTCGTCACGCAGGGTCTCGTAGTCACCTTCGCCCAGGTCGCCCCGACCCCGTTCCTCATCGAGATCGTCCAGCGAGCGCAGGAGGAAGTCGCGCTGCTCCTCCAGCATCGCCAGCGCGTCCAGGTCGAGGCGGCCTCGCCTCATCGCCGAGCCGGGCGTGCTCACGGCTCATCCTCGGCCGATCGGGCGGCGGCGACCAACGCACGATCGGACGCGCTCGGCACCACCCCCGACGAGGCGCCTCGCCATCGCCGGAGGGCAGCCGCCACCGCTGCGACGGCGACGACCACCGCTGCGACGGGCATGGCCCACACCAACGCCCCGACGCCCGATCGGGGCGGGTTGAGCAACACCTTCTCGCCGTAGCGGCTCACGAGATAGGAGCGAATCGTCTCGTCGTCCTCACCGGCACGCACGCGGCGAGCGATCTCGCCGCGTATCGCCTGGGCGGCTGGGGCATTGGACTCACGAACCGATTGGCCCCGACAGGTCGGGCATCGCACCCCCGAGCTGACCGCGTCAATGCGATCGGCCTCGCTCCGGGGCGATCGGTCGCCCACCGCCGCGACGAACAGCGAGGCGACGATGACCACGACCATGACGCACCACGGCGCCCATCGCCTCATCACGGCGCGACCACCATCGCCGCCACCACCATCGCCGCCACCGATACGGCCCAACACGTCATCGAGCTTCTCCTCGGTGACGCCACCCACGATCTTGGCCCGCACGACGCCGTCGGGACCCACCAGGTAGGACTCGGGAACGCCCGAAACGCCCCAGTCGAGAGCGATACGACCATCGGGGTCGTCGAGCACCGGCCACGATCCTCCACGATCCTCGAAGAAACGGGTCACCGCATCGGGCTTGTCGCTGAACACCACGCTGACCACCCGGGCATCGCCGATCTGGGCATGGCGCGCCTCGAAGGCCACCAACTCCGGGTGCTCCTGTTGGCACGGCACACACCACGTCGCAAAGACGTTGACCAGCACGAACCGCTCGCCCACCTCTCGAAGATCGAAGGGCTTGCCGTCGGTCAGCGAGACGCCGGCCAACGCCGGAGCGGGCTTGCCGAGCAGGGGGGTCTGGGCAAGACGCGCTGAGGACGGGTCACGCGTGGCCAGGATGACCACGAAGCCGGCGAGCAGACCGCCGACGACCAGCGCGGAGACGAGAACGCCCCGGCCCCGGGCGCCGCCCGTTCGGGGTCGAGGGAGTACGGGGGGTAGAGGGTCCGTCACCGGCAGGTCGGCCTCGGATTCGTCGCCGGTCCGGCTCGTCACGGCGCCACCAGGGTGTCGGGCAGGGCGGCGTCGGCCTCCGTTTGCGCAGACGGCGCACCGAGAGGCTGCGACGCCGGCGTCGGCTCGAACCGGCGCCTGGAGGTCGGCCACGCCGCCAGAAGCGAGCCGGCTGCCATGATGGCCCCACCCACCCACAGCCACATGACGAGCGGGCCCACGATGACCTTGATCAGGGCGGAACCGCCCTTCTCCACAGGCGGGGCAACGAGAACGAGATAGACGTCATCGAAGAGGCGGCTTCGCACCGAGGGCGTCGGGATGGTCTGGGTGGCGTTCGGAAAATGGTTCAACGCGGGCTCGTAGACCTGATCGCCGTCGACGCGGATGCGGGCGCTCGTCACCGTCTTCTGCCGGGTCACGCGAGGCTCGTTCATCCCCAGATAGGTCACCTCGTGGCCGGAGATCGACACCGATCGACCCTCATCCAGACGAAGCTCGCTGCTCGATGTATACGACGAGGAAGCGGCAAACGCCACTGCCAACACGATGACCCCGAGGTGGACCACCATCCCGCCGTTGGCGCGGCCCACCAGGGCGAGGAGCACCGGGCGCCGCTCTCGACGCAGGACTCGGGCGGCGAGCACGATCTGGCGCAATGCGGCAGCGGCGGCGAACGACGCCAGGCCGAAGGCGACCACCGGGGCCGTGCCACGAGCCCCGAACAACACGGGCAGCGCCATGCCCGCCGTCCCCGCCACGGCCGGCCAGAGAAGCCGCGTTCGCAACAGCTCCCCGGAGGCCTTGCGCCACGGCAGCACCGGCGCGACCGCCATGAGGAACAACAGGGTCATGCCCACCGGCATGGTCATGCGGTTGAAGTACGGGGCGCCCACCGAGATCTGCTCACCACGCAACGACTCGTAGACGAGGGGGAACACGGTGCCCAACAGCACGACAAAGGCGAACGCGGCAAAGGCGACGTTGTTGGCAAGGAAGATGCCTTCGCGCGAAAGCGCCGAGTCGATGGTGCCCGGCGAGCGCAAACGATCGCCGCGCCAGCCGATCAGGGCCACGCTCACGATCACGACGAGGGCGAAGAAGCTCAGGAGCCAGGGCCCGATCGGCGATTCGGTGAAGGAGTGCACCGAATCGAGAACTCCCGAACGGGTGAGGAACGTGCCGAGGATCGTCAGCGAGAAGGTCGCCATCACCAGCGAGAGGTTCCACACACGCAACATGCCCCGGCGCTCCTGGATGATCACCGAGTGCAGGAAGGCGGTGCCGGTCAGCCAGGGGAGAAAGGATGCGTTCTCGACGGGATCCCAGGCCCAGTAGCCCCCCCATCCCAGAACCTCGTAGGACCACCACGAACCGAGAACGATGCCGATCGTGAGACAGCCCCAGGCCAGGAGCGTCCAGCGCCGCGTCGCGCCGAGCCACCCCTCCCCCAGGCGGCCGGTGACGAGCGCGGCGATCGCAAAGGCGAACGGGACCGTGAAGCCCACATAGCCGAGGTAGAGCAACGGTGGGTGAACGGCCATGAGGATGTGGTTCTGCAGCAACGGGTTCGGCCCGGGCCCGTCGAGCGGGACCGCTCCGGAAACGACGGTGAAGGGGTTCGCCGGACCGAGGATCAAGAGGAAGAAGAACGCCGACACCACGAAGATGACCATCAGGGCCCAGCCCACGAGAGGGTCGTCGAGGCGATCGCGGAAGCGGCGAACCACCGCCACCAGGTAGCCCGAGAGCACGAGGACCCACAGGATGATCGAGCCTTCGAGGGCACCCCACATCGAGGCGATGGTGTAGAAGACCGGAGTCGATCGGCTGCCGTTCCTCGCCACGTAGGCCAACGAGAAGTCATGGCCGATCAATGCCGACTGCATCGCGAACGTTGCCAGCAGCGCCCCGCCCAGGACCAACCAGGCATAGGAGCGTCCCAGCCGGAGCAGGGACGGCCGTCGTCCACGGAGACCGACGATCATCGTGATCGCTCCGAGCACCGAGGCTGCCGTGCCGAGCACGACGCCCGCCGTGCCGAGCGCCGCGTTCACGGGCAGGCCTCCTGCTCGGCCAGCTTCAGGCGATCGGCGTCCTTGGTGCGGTACTCGGACGTGTGGCGAACCCTGATGACATCGCTGTGAAAGGCGTCGTCGCTCTTCGAGAAGGCGCCTTCGAGCACGACGGGAATGCCCGCTCGAAACAGCTCCGGCGGGTCACCACGATGGATCACCCGGACCTCGGCGCAGTGGTAGACCACGGTGAAGACCGTCGTGTCACCCTCTTGATCGGGCTTGGCCATCACCGTTCCCTGCAAACGGAACCGTCGGGTTCCGAGGTCCTGACGGTCGGCCAGAGCCTCGTCGGCGTTGCGGAAGTAGGTGGTCGCGTTCCCCAGGCCCTGCAGCACCAGGAAGACCAACGATCCGCAGACGAGCGCGATCAGCAGACCGAGGCGCAGACGACCGCGCTGAAACCGTCGACCGGGCGACGCCGCCGCCGGGTCCGCCGTGTGGATGTCGGGGCCCTCCGCGCTCACGTCGTGGTCCTCCCTGCTCCTGTCGGGGCTTTCGTGCTCATGGGCGGCTCACCCGAGCCCTCGATCGGAGCGGCCCCGGGCCAGCCGTCGCCCTCGGCGCAGGACCCACAGGGCGTATCCGGCCAGTCCGATCAGGGTCGCGCCATAACCCGCGGCGACGTAGCCGTTCATCAGACGGTCACCTCCTCGGCTCGGCGCTCATCGAGTGCTCGGGCCAACATCGATTCGTCCTCCGCCGCCTCCAGGCGCGCCACTCTCACCCGGTGCACCACCAACCAGGTGTAGACGAGCGTCATCGCCAGGAAACCGACCAGCATCGCCCCGATGAACTCGCCGTCGAGCTCACGCTGGGGGTCGAGCTGCATCAGGGATCGGCCCTGGTGCAGCGTGCGCCACCATTCCACCGCGAAGTGGTTGACGGGCACCACCACCACCCCCAGGAGCGCCGCCACGGCCGACCGGTTGGCGGTGGTCTCGGCATCGGCAGGGACGCGCCGCAACGCCAGATACCCGATCTCGAGCATGAACATCAGCGCCGACATGGTCAGCCGAGCGTCCCATGTCCACCAAACCCCCCAGGTGGGCCGTCCCCAGATCGAGCCGGTCACCAGGGTGAGAGCCGTGAACAGCACGGCCACCTCCATCGATGCTCCGGCGAGCAGATCCCAGCTCCGGGCCCTCGTGCGGGGCCAGAGCCATGCGGCACTGGCCAGTGCGCCGACGCCGAAAGCCACGTACGAGGCCCATGCCAGGCCGGGGTGGATCGCGATGAGGCGGGAGTAGTCGCCCTGTTCCACCGTGGGAGGAAGGCTCAGGCCGAGCGCGCACGTCACCCCCAACGCCAGCAGCGACGCGAGGCCCAGCGCCGTGGTCAACGCCCCGGCGGTTCCGGCACGGCGACCGTTCCCGTTGCTCATTGATCCTCCAGGAGGGGGCCGAAGGCCACGACGCCGAACGAGGTGTAGATCACGGCAAAGACCGTGAGCAGGGCAATCCAGTCGCCTGCCGAGACGTCGAGGCTCACGCCGTTCAGCGCCGACTCCGACGCTCGGGTCGCGGCGATCAGGACGGGGGCCACAACCGGTAACAACAACAAGGGAAGCAGTGTCTCACGGCCGCGCTGTCCGGCCGACAGCACCCCGTAGATGGTCCCGGCGCCGGCAAGGCCCCAGGTCGCCACCAACGCGGTCACCGCCAGAACCCCGAACCCCGCCGGGTCGACGCCGTACAGGACGACCACCCCGAACCCGAGGACGATCTCGAGAAGCAGAAGCTGCACCATCACGGCGGCGGCCTTTCCCAGGAAGATGCCCGCAGGGTCGAGCCCCGAGAGCCGCAGCGCGTCCCGAGCCCCGTCCAGGGTCTCGATGACATTCGAGCGCTGCACCATGAGCAACGCCGAGAAGAGCACGGCCACCCAGAAGAGGCCCGCCGATGCCCTCGCCAGCACCCCGCGGTCGGGATCGAGCGCGAACGCAAAGAGCACCAGGACCAGCACCGCGTAGGGCAGCACCTGATTGGTGGTCACCCGCGAGCGGGCTTCGATGCGCAGATCCTTGCCCGCGACGAGCACGGCGTCACGCCACATGGGGAACCGCCGAGGGACTCACGGCACGAGGGACCTCACCGTCGAGACGAGCCTGACCCGCCGCCACCACAACGGTGCGATCGGCAAGGGCAACCGCACGGTCGAGCTCGTGACTCGCGAAGACGACCGTTCGTCCCTCGTCGGCGGCACTGCGTACGATCGCATCGAGCAGGTCGCGGCCGGCGGCGTCGAGGCCCGCATGGGGCTCGTCGAGCAGCCACAAGGGACAGTCACGGGCCAACAGGACGGCCAACGACGCCCGACGTCTCTGACCTGCCGACAGCCGCGAGACCGTGACGGGGGCGAGTCGTCCGTCCAGACCGACACGTGCCAGGGCGCCATCGGCCGCCGACTGCGGACGGCGTGCTGCACGAGCCCAGAACGAGACGTTGTCGGCCACGCTCAAGTCCTCGTACAGACCAGATGCGTGACCGAGCAGGCCGACCAGCGAACGAACGGCTCGGCGATCGGCACGAAGATCGCAGCCCAGCACGACGGCCTCGCCCTCGGCCACGGGGACGAGGCCGGCCAACGCCCGCAACAAGGTCGACTTGCCTGCCCCGTTGGGACCGCGAAGCAGCACCACCTCACCTCGGTCGACCTCGAGGTCGACACCGGCAAGAGCGGGAAAGCGGCCCAGGAGGCAGACCGCGGCACGAAGGTGGACGACGGGCTCCATGGCTGACCTCAAAATACCGGTGATCGGGCAATCGACCAAGGCAGGCCGACCCGCCATCGGCATCGACCGGCGGATCGGACCACGGGAGTACGCTTCGGACATGGCTGTCACACTGATCGCCGCCGGCGTGGGGCTCCTCCTCGGGCTGGCCGCCGGCGGCCGCGCCCGCCATGCCTTCGAGCACCGTTGGTCCCTGTGGCCGTTGCTGCTGCTGGGCTTGGCCCTGCAGATGATCCCCGAGATCGCCAACCTGAGCGAGTCACAGGCCTTGTTGCCGGTGCTCGGTTCGTATGCGGCACTGATCGTCTTCGGCTTCGCCAACCTGTCGGTCACGGGCATCGTCGTGGTGATATTGGGGCTCGGACTGAACATGACGGCAACCGCGGTCAACACCGGCATGCCGGTGGACCGGCCCGCACTCGTCACCGCAGGCATCGCACAACCCGACGAGCTCGACCGCCTCGACCTCGGCAGTCGACGCCACGTGTCGGTGTCGACGGACCGGCTGTCGTTTCTCGGCGACATCATCCCGGTCGAGCCGCTCCATGCCGTCCTCTCCTTCGGCGACCTGATCATGGCGTTCGGGGTGAGCGATCTCATGTTCCGCCTCCTGCGTCCCGTCGGCCCCCGCGAACGGCGCGCCTCGACGAGCATGTCCGAGGCGCTCGCCGTCCTCGACCTCTCCATCGTCGATCTGACCTCGCAGCGGAGTCCGGACGCGCTCGTCGAGGTCATCGACGTCATCGACCTCACCGGCGAGACCGCGGCTCCGACGAAGCGCCGTGGCTCTCAGCCATCGATCGAGGCAGCTCGCTGAGAGCGGCCATCGTCTCGTATCGCCTGGGTGGCAATGACGGCGTGGCGGTCGTCGCCCGATCCTGGGAACGGGCCCTCGTCGAGCTCGGCTTCTCGGTCACCACCGTTGCCGGCTCGGGCCGGGCCCGGCACATCATCCCCGCTCTGTCCTGGCCGGCCCCCGAACCCATGCCATCGAGGATCGATACGGTCGCGGCGCTCGGCGCCGCCCTCGCCGACGTCGATCTGGTGATCGTGGAGAACCTCTGCTCGCTGCCGCTCAGCCCGCACGCCTCCGACGTCGTCGCCGAAGTCCTGACAGGACGTCCGGCCGTCCTGCACCACCACGACCTCGCATGGCAACGTCCCCGCCTCGCCCATCTCACGGGCATGCCTCCCGACGACCCGGCCTGGCGCCATGTCACGGTCAACGAGCTCAGCAGGGGTCAGCTCGGCGAACGGGGGATCGAGGCGCAGACCATCGCCAACAGCTTCGATGTCGACGAGTCGCCCGGTGAACGGGAGCCGACTCGGGCAATGCTGGGCATCGGACCCGATGAACGGGTGGTGCTGCACCCCGTGCGAGCCATCGAGCGCAAGGGGGTTCCCGATGCGCTCCGCCTCGCCGAGGCACTGGGCGCCACCTACTGGCTCACCGGACCCGCCGAGGAGGGCTACGGACCGACGCTGGCAGCGCACCTCGGAAGTGCCCGCTGCCGCGTCCTGCACACCCCGGCGCCGACCGGCATGGCGGACGCCTATGCCGCATCCGACGTCGTCGCGTTTCCCTCGACCTGGGAGGGCTTCGGCAACCCGCTCATCGAGGCAGCCATCCACCGCCGCCCGCTCGCCGTCAAGCTGTACCCCGTCGCCGCCGACATCGCCGACCTGGGATTTCGATGGTTCCCCGTGGGCGACGCCGACGGCATCGCCCGATTTCTCGATTTGGGCGAGCTCTCGGCGGCGGCCACCACGTTCCACGATCACAACGCTGCCCTCGCTCGATCCCACTTCTCCTACGACCGACTCCGTCGAGAGCTCGGCGAGCTACTGTCGACGATGGGGTTCACCGGCATGGCACACACATGAGATCGCTCGAGGCGGCCTTCGGCGAGCAGGCGCAGAGGGGTGTCGACGTCGCCATCGGCAACGGGGCCACCTATGCCGATGCCCGAGTGCTCGACATGGCAGGCGAACGCTGCTCGGTGCGCGACGGCGAGGTCGAGGGCGTGATCCAGTCGACCTCGATCGGGATCGGCCTGCGGGTGATCGCCGACGGATGCTGGGGTTTTGCCGCAACCCGTGACCTCGACGCGACCTCGGTCGAGGCTGCCGCGCGTCTCGCCCTGCAGGTGGCACGTTCGGGTGCGCTGCTCGGGCCCGCTCCGCCAAGGCTCGCTCCGGTCGACCCCACGATCGCCTCCTGGTCCAACGTCGTCATGGAGGATCCCTTCGCCGTGGCGCTCGAGGAGAAGATCGCCCTGTTGGTTGCTGCCACGCTGAGAATGCGCAGCGTGCCAGGAGTTTCGGTCGCCGAGGCGGGCCTCGCCGCCTGGCGTCGTCATTCGCTGCTGGTCACCAGCGAGGGAAGCCGCATCGAGCAGCGCATCGTCCAGTGCGGGGGCGGCATCGAGGCCACGGCCGTGGGCGAGTCGGAAGCCCAGAATCGCTCCTATCCCAACTCGTTCGGGGGTGATTTCGGAACCGAGGGCTTCGAGTTGATCCGGCGCCTCGACCTCGTGGGGAACGCCGAACGGGTCGGCCGGGAGGCGGTGATGCTGCTGCATGCCCCGCCCTGTCCCAGCGGCGTGACGACCGTGGTGCTCGACGGCAGTCAGGTGGCTCTCCAGGTGCACGAGTCGATCGGGCACCCGATCGAGCTCGACCGGGTGCTCGGCATGGAGGCGGCCTACGCGGGAACGTCGTTCCTGACACCATCGGACGTGGGTAGGTTGCGCTACGGCTCGCCTCAGCTCCACGTCGTCGCCGACGCCACCACCCCCGGAGCGCTCGGAACCTTTGGATTCGACGACGAAGGTGTCGCCGCCGGCTGCACACCGATCGTCTCCGAAGGGGTGCTGACGGGCATGTTGACCTCACGGGAGTTGGCGGGCGAGATCGGCATGGCACATTCCGGGGCAACCGTGCGTGCCCAGTCGTGGGCTCATCTCCCGATGATTCGCATGACCAACGTGTCCCTGTTGCCGGGTTCGGCAGGCTCGCTCGACGAGCTGCTCGACGGTGTGGACGACGGCCTCTACCTGGAGACCAACCGTTCATGGTCGATCGACGACCGTCGGGTCGACTTCCAGTTCGGCACCGAATGGGCCCGGGAGATCAAGGGCGGCAGGCTCGGGCGTGTCGTTCGCAATGCCACCTACACCGGGCGCACCCTGGCCTTCTGGGCTTCGCTCGACGCGGTCGGCGGCCCCGATCTCTGGCGAGCGTGGGGTCTGCCCAACTGCGGCAAGGGACAGCCTCCCCAGATCGGCTACGTCGCCCACGGCGCCGCACCGGCACGGTTTCGCAACGTCCAGGTGGGCACGCCATGAGCCGTTCCGACGACCTCGGGCTCACCGATCGACTCATCGATGTGACCCTCTCCGCCGGTGGTGACTCGGACGGGACCGAGGTCACCATCTCGCGGCACCGGGAGGGGCTCACTCGATTCGCCGCCAACGTCGTCCATCAGCACGTGGCGGCCGATGACACCACCGTTGCCGTCCGGGTTGTCCTCGATGGACGGGTGGGGGCATGCACGACGAACGACACGTCACCCGAGGGCGCCAGGGCCGCCGTGCGAAACGCCCTTGCCGCCGCTCGACTGACGCCCCCGGACCCACACTGGCCGGGGCTCGCCGGACCGGCCGACCTGGCGCCCTGGGGTGATCGACACGACGAGTCGACCGCCCATGCCACCCCCGACGAGCGCGTCGCGATCGTCGCCGAGCTGCTCGCTCAGGTCGGTGGCGACCAGCGAGGGGCCGGGGCCCTGTCGACCGCCGAGACCGAGGTCGCCTTCGGCACCACGGAGGGCGCTCACCACCAGGCACGCTGCACCCGTGCCGCGCTCTCGACGGTCGTGATGGGCCCGAACGGCGCAAGCGGATGGGCCGAGGACGCCGGCATCGCCCTGGGGGGCATCGACGGCAGCGATCTCGGTGCACGGGCCGCGAAGCTCTGTCGCGACACGGTGAACCCCCAGCCGGTCGAACCGGGAGACCACACGGTCGTGCTGGCGAGCCCCGCGGTCATGACCCTGGTCGACCACCTCGGGCTCTGCGCGTTCTCCGGCAAGGCATGGACCGAGGGGCGATCCGCGTTCAGCGGGCGTCTCGGTGATCCGGTCGCCTCGCCGCTCGTCACCATCTACGACGATGCGCTCGAGGACGGAGCAATCGGGCTTCCCTTCGACGGGGAGGGAACGCCCAAGCAGCGGGTCGAGCTGATCACCGAGGGCATTGCCACGGGCGTGGTCCACGATCGGGCGAGCGGCGCACGAGCAGGGGTCGCCTCCACGGGACATGGTCTTCCCGGTCCCAATCCGTGGGGCCCCTACCCGGGCCACCTCGTGCTGTCGCCCGGCGCCGAGAGCCTCGACGAATTGATCGCCGGCGTCGACCATGGCTTGTTGGTGACGCGTTTCTGGTACACACGGGTGGTGAATCCGAAACAGTCACTGATCACCGGCATGACCCGAGATGGCACCTTTCGCATCCGGGAGGGCAGGGTCGTCGCCCCGGTACGCAACCTTCGGTACAACGTGTCGATCCTCGACGCGCTGGCAGGCTGCGACGGCGTGGGCAACGAGTTGCACACCTGTTGCGACGAGGGAGGCGACACGCGTGTTCCCGCCCTTCGCCTGCGCTCCTTCGCCTTCACCTCGGTGACCGATCACTGATGGGAACGGATCACTGATGGGGGCAGAGGAGGAGTGGGCCACCCCCCGGGCCGAGCGCGAGGACCCGGTGATCGTACGCAGGGAGCGGTTTGCCCGATGGGCGAAGATCGGCAACCGGGTCGGCTACGGCCTCTTCCTGATCTCCCTGCTGTCGTTCGTCTACGGGTCGGTGTTCACGTTCACCGACGCCGTGAGCATCATCGCGACCATCTGCCTGGTCACGGGATCGTTCGTGCTGATGCCCGCCATCATCCTCGGCTACGCCGTCAAGGCTGCCGAGCGTGACGACCGGGAGCATGGCCGCTAGTCGTCGAGCAGTTCGAGGAGGTGTTCGGGTGGACGGGCGATCACCGCTCGGTCGCCGCGGATGACGATGGGCCGCTCGATCAGGATCGGGTTCGCGACCATGGCGTCGATCAGCTCGTCGGAGGTTGCCTCGGCGAGGTTCAGCTTTCGGTACACGTCCTCGCCTGTGCGCATCATGACCCGCGGGTCGTCGATGCCCAGCAGGCGGATGACCCGTTCCAGCTCCTGACGACCGGGCGCATCCTCGAGATAGCGCACATACCTTGCCTCGACGTGATGTTCGACGAGGAGATCACGGGCGCCGCGGCACTTGGAACAACTCGCGTTGAACCACACCGTGACCTCGTCACCCGCCCGACCCGGAGTCTCATCGTTCACCATCGAGCAGTCTTTCAGTGATGGGACCCCAACGGCGAACACGTTCGGCCAGGGCCAGTGCCTGCGACGCCAAGGCCAGCGTACCGATGGCGACCAGGGTCAGCGGCAGGGATGGCACGTCCAGCTCGAAGAACCTGCGGACCTGGGGGACAACGACGGTCAGGACGCCGGACCCCGCCAGGAGCCCGATGAGCAGCCGATGAGCCGGGGTCAGGGGCCGTGCCAGTCGAGCGAGGACCACGAGCCCGAAAGCCAACAGGGTGACGGTCGCCGCCGTTCGCGACTCGGCAAGTGAGGCTCCCAGGCTGAGGCGAGCCACCGCATAGGTGGCGAACGTGGCCGAACCGGCGAACAGGCCCGTTGGGAGGGCAAAGATCAGGACTCGACTCAGAAACGCCGGTCGGGCACGTTCCGACGTCGGCGAGAGCGCCAGGAAGAACGCCGGGATGCCGATGGTGAGGCTTCCGACCAGCGTGAGATGCCTCGGGAGGAACGGAAACGGCAGCTGCACCACACCCGTGGCCGTGGCCAACAGGAACGCGTAGACGGTCTTGGTGACGAAGAGCTTGGCCACGCGCTCGATGTTGCCGAGCACACGGCGCCCCTCCGCCACGATCTGCGGCAAGGTGGCAAAGCTGCTGTCGAGCAACACGATCTGGGCGACCGCCCGGCCGGCTGCGCTGCCCGACCCCATCGCGATGCCCAGGTCGGCATCCTTCAGGGCGAGGACGTCGTTGACCCCGTCGCCCGTCATGGCGACGACATGACCGCGGGACTGAAGCGCCGCCACCATGGCTCGCTTCTGGTGAGGGGTGACGCGCCCGAAGACCGCATGCCCATCGAGCGCATCGGCAAGGGACTCGATGTCGTCGGGCAGGTCGCGGCCATCCATCGGGCCCTCCCCCACATCGACGCCCGCCCGGGCTGCCACGGCTGCCGCCGTCAGAGGGTTGTCACCGGAGATGATCTTGATCCGGACACCCTGTTCGGTGAAGTAGGCGATGGTTGCGGGAGCATCCGCACGCAACCGGTCCTCGAGAACGACGAGGGCAACGGCCTCGATGGATTCCGGGAGGCTCACGCCGTCAAGGGGGCTCGTCGAATGACCGAGGAGCACCACCCGATGGCCCTCGCCGGCGAGCACCTCTGATCGACGGCGTGCGACATCGACCCGAGAGTCGCCGGCCAGGGCTCCTGCCAGGAGGACCTCGGGGGCGCCCAGGACCCAGGTGCGACCGGGTCCGAAGGAGGCTGCCGACCACTTGCGCTCGGATGAGAACGGGGTCGTCGCGGTCGGGACCCAACCAGGTCCGGGACCCAATCCGTCCGCGACGGCCCGCAGGGTTGCGTTCGGATCGGGATCGCTTGCGACCAGAGCGGCCAATGCGTCCCGCCAACCCTCGATCTCCGTATCACCGAGGGGCTCCAAAGCGGCCAGGGCCATCTGCCCCTCGGTCAGGGTGCCCGTCTTGTCGAGACAGATCACGTCGACGCGGGCAAGGATCTCGACTGCCGGGAGCTCCTGCACGAGGACGTTCCGGCGCCCGAGGCGCACCACGCCGGCGGCAAACGCAACGCTGGTCAACAGGACCAACCCCTCCGGCACCATGGCCACCACACCGGCGACGGCGCCTCGCAGCGCCTCGGCAACACTGTCGTGTGCCTCCAGTTGGCTCACCAGGAGCACCACGGCGACGGGCCCGATCAACCACGAGACCAGGCGCAGGATCCGGTCGATTCCCGCCCTGAGCGCCGAGGACGCAAGGGTGAATCGGCGGGCCTCACCCGTGATCTGGTTCGCGTAGGCGGCCGCGCCGACGCGAACCGCACGGAAACGACCCCTTCCGGCGACCACGAACGATCCGGACAGAAGCTGATCACCCACCTGGACGAGTCGCGGCTCGGCCTCACCGGTGAGCAGCGACTCGTCGACCTCGACACCGAACGCCGCCACCACCTCGCCGTCAACCACGACGGGGTCACCTGGGCCCACCTCGAGCACGTCGTCGAGGACGACCTCACTCACCGCCACCTCCAGCACGCGGCCGGATCGGACGACGCTCGCCCTGGGAGTCGCCAGGAGCAGGAGGCGGTCGAGCGTTCGCTTGGCACGCAGCTCCTGGATGATGCCGATCACGCTGTTGGCGACCAGCACACCACCGAAGAGCGCATCCTGCACCGGTCCCACAACCAGGATGACCACGAGCAACGAGCCCAGGAGTGCATTGAACCGAGTGAGCAGGTTTGCCCGCAGAATCGCTGCAACGGTCCGGCTCGGCCCCAACGGCACGTCGTTCACCTGACCGAGACGTCGGCGTTCGGCGACCTCCGCCTCGTTCAGTCCGTCATCCACCCCTCGCACCGTAGACGCCCGACTGTGAAGGACCGGTTCGGGATGCGCCTTCCCGCCCCCGTGGCCACGACTCGTCATGCGGGGCCACGGTTCGCCGTACAGGGCCACGGTTCGCCGGGCGGAGCCCGCGTTGGCCATGCAGCGACACCCTCGAGGCCGGCCAAAGTCGACGCAGGCCAAACGGACCATCGCGCCGGGCGAGCCCGGCGCGATGGAACGTGTAGGGGATGGCCGTCGCCGGCCGGGTCAACTTCGTGTCAGAGGCGAACTCCCTTGCAGGTGCTCAGGCGACACGAGAGGCCTGCCCACGTGGACGGTGGGTGCTGGGAAAGCGGTGAGTACCCGACCAAAGGTCGCAGGCGCAAACCACCGGGACCCGAGATGGAGGCACCGAAGCTGAACCGTGTCGGCATGACCTCGGGGACCGTCACGACCGGACTGTCGGGGGCGGCGGAGGATGAGCCCTCGACCTCGCCCGAGGTCGGCACATCACCGGTTTCGGAGGACGGGCCCGCGGCCCCGGAGGACGAGTCATCGGATCCCGCCGATGCCGTGCCCTCATCACTCCCGGCGCCCACCGACGAGCTCGGACCCGACGAACCCACCCCCGAGGACGGTGCTGCCGCCGGCGTCGGCTCGACGAAGGTGTACGCATCGGCCATGGTGACGGTGTCGCCGCCGCTGAGAGCCACCGTCAGGTCGCTCGTCCCGGCGATGTGGCTCGGCGTGACCACGGCGACCTGAGTCGGGCTGATGGCGAGGACCCGTGCAGCACGGGTGCCGAAGCGCACGTACATCGTCGGTCGGAAGCCACTGCCGTCGATCAGGACGACCTCCCCGCCCTCGACCGATCCATATCGTGGGCTCAGTCCGACGACGCCGAGGGCACCGCTGGACACCGGGCTCGGAAGCGGAGGAAGGTCGACCGCAACCGCCTCGGACGAACCGGTCGAGGATCCCTTCCCACCATCGAAGGCAGTCGGGGCCGTGATCGGCACGATCGGGGAGTCCTGGCTTCCGCCCTTCACGGCCGACGGGGCCGTTACCGGGGTCGTGACGTCCCCGGGCTGAGGCGTGCTTCCACCCGAGGTCGTCCGGGAATCGAACGACGAGTCGCCCTGGGCGGGCGTCGGTGCCGTCTCGGACTTGTCGCCCACCGAGGCTTCATCCGACCGTTCGGGCGAGGACGTCGGCGTCGAACTTCCACCGTTGCCCGAACCACCCGAGGTCGTGCCGGGCACCGGGACCGTCACGTCACGTGTTCCGGACCCCGAGGACGGGACAGGCGAGATGGTCCCATCAGGCGATGCCGAGCCTTCGCCGACCGGGCTCGGAGCGACGATCGGGTCGGGTGCCACGGCGCCCTCGGCAGCGACGGTGAAGAACACGGACCACGGTCGTCCGATGGTCGCATCGGTCGTGGTCGCATAGGCCTCGGCGACCAGGGCATACTCACCGGCCGGGAGGGTGTAGCCGAACGGCATCGGCGTGCCTGCCGCCTCGGGCGAGAATCCGGCGGCCGGAGAGAGCGTCACCGAGGCGTCGTCGTCGGTCTTGGCCACACCTGATCCGAGCTCCACCGGTGCCCCGACCACGCCGTACATCACGCCGTCGACAGCAGTGACCAATGTTGCCCGAACGCCGACGTTGGCGCCGCTCGGCACTTGATCCGCCGCAACGGTGGCCCGAACCGAGCCGGCCATCGCAACGTCGTCGCTTGCGCCTGAGAAGCCGTCGAAGAAGAAGCGGACCGGCTCGGTCGCCGAGGTCTCATCCTCGTTGAGGACGTGGCCCACATCGAGTGCCGCCGGGTCGTTCTCGCTGCTTGCGGGCTCGGTCGTGTTGGCGATCATCAATGCCTTCACCTCGGCGGGCGCCAACGATGGCATGGTTGCGAGGATCAGCGCCGCCGATCCGGCGACCATCGGTGCGGCCATGGACGTGCCGCTCATGCCTCCGTACTCTCCCCCGGGCAGCGTCGAGACGATGTCGGTTCCGGGCGCCGAGAGGTCAACCGACGCAGCGCCGAAGTTCGAGAACTCGGAAGGATCTCCGGTATTCGTCGACGCACCGACGGCGATCACGTTGTCCTCCGGGAAGGACGCCGGATAGGTGGGCGAGCGATCGATGTCGCGGCCGGCGTTGCCTGCGGCGACGACCACCAGGACCTCGGCCGCCTGGGCGTGCTTGATGGCCGTGTCCAGCGCCGTCACCCCCTCGAGCTGGGTCCCCTCAGGCGTACCGAAAGCGGTGTTGATGATGGTCGCTCCGTTTGCCAACGCGTACTCGATGCCTCGGACCACGTCCGACATGCGGAATGCACCGGAGTTGCCGATCTTGATCGGCATGATCTCGACTTCGGGTGCAATGCCCGCCACGCCGACTCCGTTGTCGGATTGAGCGGCGATGATGCCCGCGACATGGGTACCGTGCGCATTCTCGGACCCGGCGTCGAACACCGAGGCGTCATTGTTGGCGAAGTCGTAGCCACGGCAGTCGTCGACGTAGCCGTTCCCGTCATCGTCCTTGCCGTTGGCGCAGACCTCGTCGGTGTTCCTCCAGATCGATTCGGCAAGGTCGGGATGGGTGATGTCGATACCGGTGTCAAGAACGGCAACGAGCTGACCCTTGCCCTTGCTGACAGCCCAGGCATCGGCCGCTCCGATGTCCGCTCCGGGCTTGCCTGCCTTGCCCCTGATTGCCTGGCCCTTGTTGTCGAGAGCCCACTGTGCGCCGTAGCCCGGGTCGCTCGCGCCCCGGCCCCGCTCGGCCTTTGCCTTGGCCCGCTCGGCCTTTGCCTTGGCCCTGGCCTTGGCCTTCTCGTGCCTTCTGGCCTTGGCCTTCTCGTCCTTTGCCTTGGCCTTTGCGTCGGCCTTCGTGGCTTTCTCGGCCTTTTCGGCCTCTGCCTTGGCCTTTTCATCGGCCTTGGTGGACGGTGTCGGTTCCTTTGCGGAAACCGTGAGCACGACGTCCTCGTCGACATCCGCCACTCCGGCCAGCGCCCTGAACGCCGAAGCCTTTGCCGTGGTCACGACCGCGTACATGCCGGGCATCACCGGTGTCACCGTCTTGGTGCCGGGCACCTTCTTCAGCAGTGATGCCAACAGATCGCCCTTGGCCGGTTCCTCACGCTTTGGCGCCTTCTTCTCGACCTTCTCGGCAGCCCCCTCGGTGGCCTTCACGCCTTGGCCCGTGACCTCGATCTCCGCATAGGTCGTCGTGCCGTCACTGACGATTCCCAGGAGGTTTCCCTGCTTCGAGAGCTCCACCAGATCACTGCCGCTGATCTCGCCCGCCGCGTTGGTCTGCAAAGGAACACGACGAACATGCTTCTCACCGGTGGCGGAGGAGGATGCGTCGGGCGCCTCGGCGCCGCTCGTGGGCTCCTCGACCGGCGCGGCGCCCTGCTCGCCCAGGCCGGCGAAGGTCACGACAAAGTGCTCGAATCCATCGTCGAGCGCATGCGGATCACCCGCCGACACGGCGTCGGACCAGGAGATCGGAACCCCGTAGGCAGCTCCGCCTCCTCCTCCCACAAACGGCATGCTGCCCGATGCCACGAGGAACACGGTCGTGGCGACGGCCACGGATGCGACTCCTCCGTGACCTTTCAGAAACGCTGCGGCTCGGCCGAACAGGTGCGCGGGAGTTGTCTCAGGGTGCATGGAAACAGCTACGACACCCCCGGTCACCTCATTGAGCACAAATAGCGAAAACTATGCTACGCATCGTGCTGAAGATCCCTTTCGAGGGCCCTAACGGCTCTTTCCCCCCGTGAGGCGGGGCAACAGCGGCGCCACGATGCGCTCTTTGAGGCAGCCCTGCCAGACGCCCGTTGCGTAGGCGCCGTCGTCGAGCATCCGAATGGCGAGGTAGCGGAAGGGATCGAGACGAGGGCGACGGTGTGCCCACTCGACGAGACCGGGAACGACCACCGCAGCGAGGAGGGCTGCCCGAGCGCGACGGCTGAACAGCGAGGCGAGCACGAAGATGGGCAACCAGGTGCGCGTCACCGCCGACGCGATCAGCCGGCCGGCATCCCAATGACCCAGCACCCCGACTCGCGCCAACTGATAGCCGAGCTGATCGATCGGCTCGTCGACGTCGACGTCCCCCGCCCGACGTGACAACACCGCTGCGCTCCCGACTGCCACCCCGACGCCGAGCACCGCATGCCCCGACGCCAGCAGGCTCCAGGCTCCGAAGGTCCAGCGCGAGATCTCGATCGCCGGCACGTTCCCGGGATGACGCCGCTCGAGGGGCGCCGCCGAGCTTCCGTAGGCGACGCGTCGAGCCAGCATGGCCGACAGGCGCGACCGGTGGTGGTGAGCGACGCGACTCTCGGGCTCGTAACGGACGGTGGCGCCACCGGTCGCCAGGCGCCACACGAAATCGACGTCCTCACCCGTCGTGAGCGTCTCATCGAAGCCTCCGATCGCCAGTACGGCCTCACGGCGAACCACCAGCGCCGCCGCCGGCACATACGACACGCGGCTGCGTGGGAACACGGGGCCCTCCCGGGAACCGAGGTCGAGCGGCGAGCGCACGGCCTCGTAGCGCGCCAGGACCGAGTCGTCGGACCCGAGCGGCTCGACGATCCGGGGCGCCACCGCCACCACCGCCGGGTCCTCGAAATGGACGAGAAGCCGGTCGAGCCAACCCGGGGCAGGCTCGCAATCGGAATCCAGGAACGCCACGAACGGCGCCTCGACCGCCGAAAGACCGGTGTTCCGCGCCGCAGCGGGCCCTCCCGAACGGGCACGACGCAGCACGCGGGCCCCCGCCTGCTCGGCAACCGAGCCACTGTCGTCGATCGAGCCGTCATCGACCACGACGACCTCGCCGACGGGACCCAGGTGGGCCAGCAGGCGGGGAAGCTCCTCGGCGCGGTCTCGCACCGGCACCACCACGGCAACGTCCCGGTGAGAGGGCCCGGGGGCCCCCTGGCGCGGATGGACCATGCCCGATGCCAGCAACCTTCGCACCAGGCGCGCCCGCGACCCCGGACGGTCCGCGCCGATCTCCGCCATGGTCACACCCTCACGCATCGAGCAGACCGCTGCGGCCCCCTCCGCCGTGAGTCGCAGAAGACGAAGGGGAGAGCCACCCAGCAGCGCTCTTCCATCGGCCAACAGGCGTGTCCTGCGATCGAACACCACCCGACTGGCGGCGGGCACCGCCATGGCGGAAACCTCGATGTGTCCGCCGGTCATCGCCGGCCCTAGGATTGCGTCCACATCTTGAACATACTGCCCACGGGGAGGCCGTCATGGCGCCGAGTGACACAGCGACTGCAGAAGAATCGGTGACGAGCACGCACAGCGGCGAGAGCGTCGACGACATGCTCGCCGACGACATGCTGATCGAGGAGATCTCCATCGACGGGATGTGCGGGGTCTACTAGACCACCAGAGGAACGTCCATGGCCCTCGACCCAACGCAGCCCTACGAGCTGCACGCCCAGGTGGCCCTTCGGCCCGAGCCCTTCGGGGCGCTCGCCTACCACTACGGGAACCGCCGGCTCACCTTCCTCAAGTCTGCCGAGATGGTCGACCTGGTGAGCCAACTCGACCGCCACCCATCCGTCAACGCCGCCCTCGATTCGGTCGGCATCCCATCGGAACGGCGAGACGCCTACCTGCGCTCGCTCGTCGCCCTCGAAGCCTCGGAGGTCATCCATGCTCGTTGACCAGCTCAAAACAGGCCTCGACGCCCCCATCTGTCTCACCTGGGAGCTCACCTACGCCTGCAACCTGGCCTGCGTGCACTGCCTCTCGTCGTCGGGACGGCGTGACCCCCGTGAGCTCTCGACCGCCGAGGCAAAGGCCGTCATCGACGAGCTCCAGGCCATGCAGGTCTTCTACATCAACATCGGCGGCGGCGAGCCCATGGTCCGCCCCGACTTCTTCGAGCTGTTGGAGTACGCCATCGACCACCGGGTCGGCGTGAAGTTCTCGACGAACGGCACCAAGCTCGACGCCGAGAAGGCTGTTCGCCTCGCCGGCATGGACTACCTCGACGTGCAGATCAGCCTCGACGGGGCAACGGCCGAGATCAACGACAGGGTGCGAGGAGAGGGCAGCTACGCCGCCTCGATCCGTGCGATGGAGAACCTTGCCGCCGCGAGCTTCGGCCCGTTCAAGATCAGCGTGGTCATCACGCGGGACAACGTCACCCAGCTCGACGCCTTCCAGGCCATCGCCGACACCTACGGAGCCGAGCTGCGTCTCACCCGGCTGCGTCCGTCGGGCCGAGGCGCCGACACGTGGCACGAGCTGCACCCCACGAACGACCAGCAGCGCCTGCTGTACGACTGGCTGCTCGATCACCCCCGCACCCTGACCGGCGACTCCTTCTTTCACCTCTCCGCGTTCGGCGAGGCGCTGCCCGGCCTGAACCTCTGCGGCGCAGGACGGGTCGTCTGCCTCATCGACCCGGTCGGCGATGTGTACGCCTGTCCGTTCGTGTTGCACGACGAGTTCCGGGCGGGCAACGTCCGTGACGTCGGTGGCTTCACCCACATCTGGCGTGGCAGCGACCTGTTCACCTCGTTGCGCGAGCCCCAGAGCCCCGGCGCCTGCGGGTCGTGCGGTTCGTACGATGCCTGCCAGGGTGGCTGCATGGCAGCCAAGTTCTTCACCGGGCTCCCCCTCGACGGGCCCGACCCCGAATGTGTCCTCGGCAACGCCGACGAAGCGCTGGTGTCGGTCGGATCCGGGTCGGCGCCACATCCCGGGCCGGGCCACTCCAAGCCGGTCGCCGTCGCCCTCTCCGCGCGCCCCACCCCTCGCTCACTGCCCGAGCTCACCCCGCGATGAACCTGCTCGAGCCGCTGCAACTCGGCGGCCGGGTGGCACGCAATCGAGTCGTCTTCGGCTCGCATGAGACCAACCTCGGCCATCGACGTGCACTCTCGCCACAGGCGCTGGCCTATTACCGCCGTCGTGCCGCGGGAGGAGCCGGGGTCATCGTCCTCGAGGCTGCCTCGGTGCACGAATCCGACTGGCCCTACGAACGCGCACCCCTGGCCGCGTCGTGCAGCGACGATTGGGCGGCGATCGGCGAGGCGATCCACGCCGAGGGCGCGCTGGTGATGGTCGGGCTCAACCACGCAGGCGGACAGGGGGCGAGCGCATTCAGCCAGGCGGCCCTGCTCGCACCATCGCGGGTGCCCGAGGTCAACACCCGCGAGGTGCCCAAGGCGATGGAGGAAGAAGACATCGAGGCGGTCGTGAGCGGCTTCGCCTCCGCCACACGCCTTGCGCTCGATGCAGGGCTGGACGGCGTCGAGATCAACGCCGGTCAGCACAGCCTGATCCGCCAGTTCCTCTCGGGCCTGACCAACCAACGCCAGCGACTCCTGGGGCGAGGACCGGTTGGCCTTCGCCCGCCGGGTTCTCGAGGCGGTGCGAGCCGAGGCGGACGCCTTCGGCTCCTCCGATCAACGCCCCATCGTCGGGTTGCGGCTGTCGTGCGACGAGCTCGCCCCCTGGGCCGGCATCGTGCCCGAGGCAGGGGTCGAGATCGCTGCCGCCCTTGCCCCCCTGGTCGACTGCATCACCGTGGTCAGGGGGGCGATCTACTCGGCTGGGGCCACCCGACCCGACGGCCATGTTGCGCCGGGCTTCAACATCGAGCTGACCCGTCAGGTGCGCGCGGCGGTGCCTGCGACCGTCGCCGTCATTGCCCAGGGCTCGATCGTCGACGTGGCCATGGCCGACGAGATCATCGCCTCGGGAGCCGCCGATCTGGTCGAGATGACCCGCGCCCAGATCGCCGATCCCGATCTGGTCGCAAAGACGGCCGCAGGCGATGCCGGCCGCATTCGACCGTGCATCCTGTGCAACCAGGCCTGCTCGGTGCGTGACAATCGCAACCCCATCGTCTCCTGTGTCGGTGAGCCCTCGGCGGGACACGAGCTCGACGACCAACCCGTGGCGGGACGGGCCACATCGCCCACCTCGGTGCTGGTCGTCGGCGGTGGCGTCGCCGGCATGGAGGCCGCCCGGGTCGCCGCCCTGCGAGGCCATCGGGTTCGACTCGTCGAGCGTCGCTCGTGGCTGGGAGGCGCCATCCGCCTCGGCGCCTCGGCCCCCGGACGGGAACGTCTGGCCACCCTGGCGGATTGGCTCGAGGCGGAATGCCGAGCGCTCGGCGTGCAAATCGAGCTCGACCACGACGCCGATGCGAGCCGGATCGAGACCGCTGAGCACGAGGGCGGATCGGTGGTGATCCTCGCCACCGGAGCTCGCCATGGCCTGTTGCCCTTCGGCATCGAGACCGGGGCGACGGTGATCCAGGCACGCACCTTGCTCGACGCCCACCACCGGGGAGGAATCGATGCAGCGCTTGCGCTTGTCGGGAACGGCCCGATCCTCGTGTGGGACCCCATCGGTGGGCCCATCGCCGTGTCGGTCGCCGAGCTGTTGGCCGGCGCGCGACCGGTTGAGCTCGTCACCCACGATCAGGTCGTCGGCAACCTGTTGGCCCGCAGCGGCGACATGGGCACGGCCAACGTTCGCCTCCACGGCGCCGGCGTCACCTTGCACAAGCGCAGCCTGCTGCGCGAGGTGGGACCCGGTTGGGCCGACGTCGAGGCCGTCTACACCGGTGAGAGGCGGCGTCTCGAGGTGAGCGCCGTCGTGACGTGCGGCCACGAGCTCGGCGAGGACGAGCTCTGGCGGACCACCGGCGAAAGGCACCTGCAGGCCGGGGACGCCGTCGCACCCCGCACCCTGTACGAGGCGGTCCTTGAAGGCCGCCGTGCCGCGTTGGCCATCGAGCGATCCGGTCCGACATGAGTCGCTACCGCCACCTCTTCACCAAGCTGAACATCGGCCCGGTCACCGTCGCGAACCGCATCATCTTCTCGGCGCACCTCACCAACTACGCCGAGAACGGTCTCCCCACCGAACAGCACGCCGCCTACTACGCCGCCCGCGCCGCCGGAGGAGCGGGTCTGATCATCACCGAGGAGCACTCGGTGCACCCCACCGACTGGCCCTACGAGAAGCTGATCCACGGGTTCCACCGAGAGGTCATCCCCGGCTATCGACGGATCACCGACGCGGTCCACCGCCACGGGGTTCCGATCTTCGCCCAGATCAACCACAACGGCGGCCAAGCCTCGAGCATGTACTCGCGCCTCCCCGTGTGGGCGCCCTCGCCGGTGGCGGACCCCATGTTCCGAGAGGTTCCCAAGGCGGTCACCGTCGCCGAGATCGCCGAGATCGTCGCCGGCTACGCGATGGTTGCCGGCCATTGTGCCGAAGGCGGCTTCGACGGCATCGAGCTGCAGTGCTCGCACAGCTCGATCGTGCGGGGCTTCCTCTCGCCCGCCACGAACCAACGCAGCGATGACTACGGGGGCAGCCTCGAAAATCGGGCTCGACTCCTCCTGCAGATCGTGCATGCCGTTCGTGAGGTCATCGGCCGTGATCTGGCGCTGGGCGTGCGGCTGTGCGGCGACGAGCTGATCGAGGGCGGCACCACGATCGACGAGGCGGTGGAGGTCGCCCGCATGGTCGAGGCATCCGGGCGGGTCGACTACATCAACACCTCCATCGGCGTGGCCACCGCGACGCTGTTCATGATCGAGGCGTCGATGCACGTTCCCCCGGGCTACGCCATGTTCATCCCCTCGGCGATCCGCAAGGCGGTCGAGCTTCCCGTGGTCGGCGTCGGACGCTTCAAGGACCCCATCCAGGCTGATCGGGCCCTCGAGGAGGGTCACTGCGACCTCGTCGGCATCGTGCGTGGGCAGATCGCCGATGCCGACTTCGTCGCCAAGGCCCGTGCAGGTCATACCGACGACATTCGCCTGTGCCTGTCGTGCAACCAGGAATGCGTGGGTCGCATGGGTCTGAACCGCTGGCTCGGCTGCATCGAGAATCCACGCACCGGCCGTGAGGCGGCCCTGGATGCCGTCCCCGTGAGCCTGCCGGCGCGGCCGAAGAAGGTCCTCGTGGTGGGCGCCGGCCCCGGCGGCATGCAGGCGGCGATCTCGGCTGCGACGAGTGGCCATCGGGTCGAGGTCTACGAGCGGGACGCTGCGCCCGGCGGACAGGTCCGACTCGCAGCGAGCGTGCCCAACCGCGCGGAGTTCGGCGACATCATTCGCAACCAGGTGACCGAGTGCGCCCGGCTGGGCGTCGACATCCATTTCGGCGTCACCGTCGATGCGGCCTTCGTCGCCTCTCGAAGGCCCGACGTCGTGATCGTCGCGACGGGCGCCGAGCCGGAACGCCCCTGGTGGGCCCCGGACGACGTCTCCGTTCCACGGGTGGCCGACGTCCGCGAGGTCCTCGATGGCTCTGCGTCGCCGAGCGGACGGGTGATCGTCGTCGACGAGCTCGGCTTCCATCAGGCGACGAGCGTGGCCGAGCTCCTGGCGGATCGAGGCTGCTCGGTCGAGGTGATCACATCCGGCATGGTCGTGGGCCAGGACCTCGGGATCACCCTCGACATGGAGGGTTGGTGCACCCGGGCGGCGGCCAAGGGGATCGACCAGCTCACCGACCTGGTGGTCACGGGCATCGAGGACGGCAGGCTCAACCTCATGCACCACCCGACGGGTCGCAACGAGCTTCGTGAGGCCGACTGGGTGGTGCTCGCCGTTCCCCAGGCGCCGGTCGAAAGGCTCTACCTCGAGCTCGCCGAGGCATCCCGACAGCCGGGAACGCCGTTCAGCGTGCATCGGGTCGGCGACTGCGTCGCCCCGCGGCGGGCCCACGCCGCCGTGGTCGAGGGCCAACGGGTCGGAGCCTCGCTGTGAGCACCGGTGCGCTCGCGATCGTTCCCGTCCGCGACGGCATCCTGCCGCTCGGCGGTGAGGAGACCATCGCCGAGGGCGGAGGCTCCGCGCTGCTCGTCGGCACGGGGGTGGAGGCCGCAGCTCGTGCCATGGAGGTCCAACCCGCCGGCCGGCTGCTGGGCTGGGAGGCGGGCGACTACCGACCCGCCGCATGGGCGGAGGCCCTGTTCGACACGATCGCCCCTCATCCGACCGTGATCCTGCCCGCCTCGCCCGACGGTCGTGACCTTGCGCCTCACCTTGCCGCGGTGCTGCGCCGGCCCCTCCTGGCGGGGGCCATCAGGGTCACCATCGCGGCACGTGGTGTCCGCGTCGAGGTCGCCCGCAGGGGTGGCCGGATCAGCGAGCTCTACGAGACTCCGGTCCCCGTGGTGCTCACCATGCAGCCCGGAGTCCGTGGGGTCGATCCGTCGGTCGAACGCCGTGAGCCCCCGCCCGCACTGCAACTGCTCGACCTCCCGATCTCGCCGACCTCCTCGTCGGCCAACCCCGAGCTGGTGGAGATCATGGCCCCCGACCCCGCCACGATGGACCTCGCCGAGGCGCCTCGCATCGTTGCCGGTGGCCAAGGCCTCGGCAGTGCCGAGCTCTTCGCCCGCCTGGACCGGATCGCGGGCGCGCTGGGAGCCTCACTCGGAGCCACCCGCGTGGCCGCCGATGCGGGGTGGGTTCCGTTCGAGCGTCAGATCGGCACCACGGGCGTCGCGGTCAACCCCCGCCTGTATGTCGCGTTCGCCATATCCGGAGCCGTCCAGCACACCAGTGGCCTCGGCCATCCCGACCACATCATCTCGGTGAACCTCGACGCGAGCTGCCCCATGATGACCATGGCAGATCTCGCGATCGTCTGCGACGCCCGCGCGCTGATCGACGAGTTGGCCGGCAGACTGTTGTCGTCAACCGACGTGGAGACCTGACATGACCGAACGTTTCGATGCTGTCGTCGTGGGCGCAGGGCCCGCCGGATCGGCCGCTGCGTTGGTGCTCGCTCAGGGCGGCGCCTCGGTCTGCCTCCTCGAACGCGGTCCCTTCCCCGGCTCGAAGAACATGTACGGCGGGGTCATCTACGGGCGCATCCTCGACGGGCTCATTCCCCGATGGTGGGAGGAGGCGCCTGTCCAACGCTGGGTGACCCGGCGTTGCACCACCATGCTGACCGCCGGTCAGGCACTGACGATCGACTATCGCACGAGCGCCTGGGGAAGCCCGCCCTACAACGGGGCGACGGCGTTCAGGCCCGACTTCGACGCCTGGTTGGCCGGCAAGGCGGAAGCCGCCGGGGCGGTCCTGGTCTGCTCGACGACCGCAACCGGTCTCCTGCGCAACGAGGCCGGGGCCATCGTCGGCGTGCGCACGGACCGCCCCGACGGCGACATCGAGGCCCGCACGGTGATCGCCTGTGACGGGGTCAACTCGTTTCTTGCCAAGGAGGCAGGGCTCTATCACCACGACGAGCCCGACCACTTCACCCTCGGCGTGAAGGAAGTGCTCGCGCTGCCCCGCCGGGACATCGAGGAGCGCTTCGGGCTGCGTGGCCTGGAGGGCGCCGATTTCGAGATCGTGGGCTGCACCGGTGACGTCCCCGGGGGCGGGTTCATCTACACGAACCTCGACTCGATCGCCGTGGGACTCGTCCTGTCGCTGCCCGGTCTTGCCGCGTCCAAGCGTCGACCGGAGGACATCCTTGCGGAGATGAAGACTCATCCGGCCATCGCCCCCCTGGTCGCGGGAGGTGAGCTCAAGGAGTACTCCGCTCACCTCATTCCCGAGGGCGGCTACGACATGATGCCCGAGCTCGGACAGGACAACCTGCTCATCGCAGGCGATGCCGCGGCCATGTGCCTCGCCGCGGGCATCTGGCTGGAAGGGGTGAACTTCGCGATCGGCTCGGGAGCCGCCGCCGGCGAGGCGGTCCTCGAGGCACTGGCCCGCCCGGGCGTCGTGGCCCAGCCGCTCGAGGGCTACCGCAGCCGCCTGGAGAACAGCTTCGTGCTGGCCGACCACAAGAAGCTGCGCCGCGCACCGGGCCTGGTGCTCTCGGACCGGGTGCAGTCCCGCTATCCCCAGCTCGCGTGCAACCTTGCCGAGCGCATGTTCACCGTTGACAACCCCAGCCCGAAGAAGGGCATGATCGCGTTGGGCCGCCAGGAGCTCAGGCGATCGGGTGTTCGCCTGCGTGACCTCGCCAGGGATGCATGGACCGGACTGAGGACCTTCGGATGAGATCACGATCGGACGACGGCACCGACATGGCACACACCGCGACGGCGGCGGCGATGGCGACGGCAGGAGACCTGCCACCGGAAGCCGGCCGAGCGGACGCCTGGGGAACCATGGCCTTCGAGGACCGCATGGCAACCGTCGATTTCCGCGTCGCCGAGAGGGCACACATCGAGGTCGACGGCGAGGTCTGTCGCAGCTGCACCACCCGCTCGTGCGTCGGCGCGTGTCCGGCCGCTCTGTTCGTGCCGACCGCCGACGGAGGCATCCTCTTCAACTACGAGGAATGCTTCGAGTGCGGCACGTGCTACATGATCTGCAACAACGAGGGCGCCATCACCTGGTCGTACCCCGAGGGAGGCCACGGCGTGGTCTACAAGAAGTCGTGAGCCCTCCCATGACCACGGGCGCCGCCCGTCTCGAGGCCGGACGTCGCGATGCCGCCCGTCTCGGGGTTGCCATGAAGTGGGTGGATCTTCGGCCCGACATCGACTCCCTGACCGGAACCGTGCACACCGATGCCCGCTTCTCCGGCGCGTCGGGCGCCGATCAGGCCGCGCTGGAGCTGGCGCTGCAGCTGGGCGAGACATGGGGAGCCGACGTGGTCGTGGTCAGCGTCGGCCCGGCCGGCTGCGAGACGATGCTGCGAGAGGCGCTCGCTGCAGGCGCAACGCGGGCATTGCGGGTGGACGGCGACACGGCGACGCCCAGCCAGGACGTGGCCCGTGCCCTGGCCGAGACGTTCAAGGGCCTGGGCGTCGACCTGGTCCTGTGCGGCGACTGGAGTCTGGATCGAGGGTCGGGTTCGGTCCCTGCGTTCCTGGCAGGAGCCATGGGCTTCGCCCAGGCGCTGGGTCTCGTGAGCATCGCTCCCGACGGGCGCTCCCCCTGTGGGCTGAGCGCGCAACGCCGACTCGACGGCGGCCGTCGTGAACGCCTTCGCATCCAGGCCCCTGCGATCGTGTCGGTCGAGTCGGGCGCCGCAAGTCTGCGGCGCGCCCCGCTGACCAAGGTGATCGATGCCCGCAAGGCGAACATCGAGGTGCGCCCCGCTCCGACACCGGTGGGCGCACCGCATCTCGCTCCCAGCCGGGTCGGGCCCTATCGCCCACGTGCCCGAACGCTGCCTTCGCCATCGTTGACGCTGAGCCCGCGCGAACGGATCCTTGCCCTGACCGGTGCACTCGTCGACCGCACGCCGCCGCAGACACTCGTGCTCGAGGCGCCCGAGGCCGCAGAACGTGTGCTCGACCAACTTCGCACCTGGGGCTACCTGACATGAACACCGGGTCCCCTTCCCGCTCGGCGGGGGGACCGCACCTGGCCACGATGACCTGGCCGGAAGCCCACGGTGAGGCGAACGCCGGAGACGGCGCCCTCCTTGTGGTCCCGATCGGCGCCACCGAACAGCACGGCCCGCACCTTCCTCTCGACACCGACTCGCGGGTGGCGGTTGCGCTCGCGGATGAGCTGGCACGTCGCAGGCCCGACGTCGTCGTTGCCCCCGTCCTCGCCTACGGATCCAGTGGCGAGCACGCAGGCTTCACGGGAACGCTCTCCATCGGCCGGGATGCCTTCGAGCATCTCATCATCGAGCTCGTCCGCTCCGCCGACGACTGGCACGCCGGCATCATCCTCGTCTGCGGACACGGCGGAAATGCGGTGCCACTCGAACGGGCGAGGGCGTGTCTGGTCGGCGAGGGCCGCCGCGTGATGACCTGGTACCCCAGATTGGCCGAGGCCAAGGCCGATGCCCATGCGGGTCGGACCGAGACCTCGCTCATGTTGGCCATCGCGCCCGAGCTCGTTCGCCTCGATCAAGCGGCGCCCGGCACGACCGAACCATTGTCCGCCCTCGCCGGAACCCTCCGGGCCGAGGGTGTACGGGCCGTCTCGCCGAACGGCATCCTGGGTGACCCCACCGGAGCCTCCGCAGAGGAAGGCCGGCAACTCCTCGAGACCCTGTCGGACAACCTCGAGGCCACCATTGCCGGCTGGGTCGGCGGCCCTTGGCCTCGATCCAGCGATGGGGCGAGTGCTGAGGGCTGCCCATCAGCCCAGGGTGTTGGCGCGGCCAAGGTGATCAGGACCCGGAGGGTCGCTCGGTGGATCGGGGTCCGGAGATCGGCTCGTTACCCGAGGGTGACGGACGTGCCGGTCAAAACCTGCTACAAACCGAGTAGTCCGCAACAAGGAGCGCTCGACATGCCGATCAACCACGTCCCAGCCAGGTTGAACCGTCGGGCCACGTTCCCCATGGGTCGCCTGTGTGCGATCGGCTCGCTTGCGGCGATCGTCGCAGGCCTTGTCGCGCCCAGTGCTGCGGGGGCCGGGGAAGCCCGGTCGATGCTGGTCACCTTCGACACGACCGACCACGTGCGCCATGCGCTCGAGCACGTGTCCGCGTTCCGGAACAGCCACAGGATCGGCGGTCGGACCGTGGCCGTCGCGTCATCGGAGCTGAACCTCGCGAGCCTGGCCGGCGCTCCCGGCGTCCTGGCCGTCGAGTCCGACGTGACCTACCGGGCGGCCGATCTGCCCAACGACCCCTGCATCAGCTCTCCGGGCGCCTGCAACGGCTTGACGTCGTCCTACGTGAACCAGATCGACCTCGACGCGGCCTGGAGCAACTCCAGGGGGAGCGGCACGACCATCGCCGTGCTCGACGGAGGTGTCGATCCGGGCAATGCCGATGTGGCCTCGAAGTTGGTGGCCGGTGAGATCGACTATGTCGGGGACGGTGCATCCACGCACGGAACGTCGGTCGCGGCGATCGCAGGCGCCGCCACGAACAACGGCGTCGGCATCGCCGGCACCGGCTGGAATGCGGGACTTCGCTCGTACAAGGTCCTGGATCAGAGCGGCGCCGGGCTGCTCTCGGACGTGATCTCGGCCCTGAACGCCGCGGCCGACACCGGCGCCCAGGTCATCACCATGGCCTTTGCCGGCCCGGCTTCGGTCGCCCTGGACGAGGCCATCGCCTCCGCACGCAACAAGGGGTCGGTCATCGTTGCCGCCGCAGGGAACGATGCGGGAGCGACACCCGTCTATCCGGCGGCAAGCCCGGGCGTGATCGCCGTCGGCTCCTCGACATCGAGCGACACCATTGCCCCGTTCTCCAACACGGGGTCCTGGGTCGACCTCTATGCCCCGGGGGTCGGCGTCCCTGCCCCGAACAGCTCCGGCGCCATCGCCCCTTTCACGGGCACCTCGGCCTCCACGCCCATCGTCGCCGGCATCGTGGCACTGATGCGTGCCCGCTCGCCGGGGCTGACCGTTGACCAGGTGGCCGACCTCCTCACCTCGACCGCGGTCGCGATCGGATCCGGCGCGTTGCGGGTGGATGCCGGCAGGGCGGTCTCGACCTGGTCCCCGTACAGCGGGCTCGCAAACGGCTTGCGGATCGCCGGCGGCAACGTCGACGGAGACACGGACCAGGAGGTCGTCACCGGGGCAGGGTCCGGTGGTGGCCCCCACGTCATCGTCGCCGATCGAACCGGTCCCATCCTGGGAAGCTTCTATGCCTACGACCCCGGTTTCCGGGGCGGCGTCGACGTCACCACGGGTGACCTCGACGGCGATGGTCGCGACGAGATCGTCACCGGCGCCGGTCCCGGTGGCGGCCCACACGTTCGCGGCTTCAACGCCTCCGGCGCACCGGTCGCGAGCTTCTTCGCCTACGACCCGGGATTCACCGGTGGCGTCAACGTGGCTGCAGGCGATGTGGACGGCGATGGTCGCGACGAGATCGTCACCGGCGCCGGAGCCGGAGGGGGTCCCAACGTCACGGTACGGCGCGCCGACGGCACCCTGCTGGCGAGCTTCTTCGCCTACGACCCCCAATTCACCGGTGGTGTCGACGTGGCGACCGGTGACCTCGACGGCGACGGTCGCGACGAGATCATCACCGGCGCCGGAGCCGGAGGGGGTCCCCACGTGCGTGCGTTCTCCCTGGGTGGAACCCCCTACGCGAGCTTCTTCGCCTACGACCCCGGGTTCGCCGGAGGTGTCCGGGTCGGCACGGTCGATCTCGAAGGTGACGGTCGCGACGAGATCCTCACCGGGCCCGGCCCCGGTGGTGGGCCCCACGTCACGGCCCGACGAGCCGACGGCACGATCGTCCTCAGCTTCTATGCCGTGGCGCCCGGATTCACCGGGGGAATCGACGTGGGAGGTTTCAGCGGCTCGCTTCTGGTTGGGACCTTGACACAGGTCGACACGGCGCGGATCATCGCCGCAAACTGAGGTTCCACACCCGCGCACAAAATGGAGGAGCCCGTTGTTTCCCGATTAGCGTGGAGCCGTTGTGACCAAACTCGCTGACTACGCGGACGCCCGCGAACTCACCATAAATCTGACGCTCCGTGAACTGCGCGGCAAGTACAAGCGGTCGGTGATCGGCTGGTCCTGGTCCCTGATCAACCCCCTCGCAACGGTTCTCATCTACAGCCTGGTCTTCAGCTTCTTTCTCAAGGTGACCCCCGACCCGGGGTCACCGAGCGGGCTCCAGGTCTTCGCCCTCTTCCTTCTGTGCGGCCTCCTGCCCTGGAACTACCTCTCCAACGGGATGGTGGGCGGCATGTCGGCCCTGGTCGCCAACGCCAACCTGATCAAGAAGGTCTATTTCCCTCGGGAGGTGCTGGTCGTCGCCAGCCTGATCTCGTGGCTGGTCTCGATGCTCATCGAGATGGGAGTACTTCTCGTCATCCTGTTGGCGTTCGGCAACATGGTGCTCCCGTGGATACCGTTGGCGTTGCTCCTCATCCTCCTGCAGAGCGTCTTTGTCCTTGGTCTCGGCCTGATGCTCAGCGTGCTCAACGTCTATTTCCGAGACGTGCAGCACTTCATCGGGATCCTTCTCCAGATCTGGTTCTACGCCACGCCGATCGTGTACCCCATCAGCGTGGTCGAGAAGGCAGCGGCAGACCACGATTTCCGAGTTCTCGGCATGGGGATCGATTCGCTGTACCACCTCAACCCCATGGTCGGTTTCGTGGAGGCCTACCGTGACCTGCTCTACGACCTCCGATTTCCTCCGGTCGGCGACGTCCTCTACCTCGCTGCATGGAGCGTCGCGACCATGACCGTCGGCCTGATCGTCTTCAACCGCATGTCGGGCAACCTGGCGGAGGAGCTTTGAGCGACGAACCGGCCATCTCCGTTCGAAACGTCTCCAAGCGCTACCGCCTTTATCACGAGCGAAACCAGACCCTGAAGGGGACCCTGCTCCAACGGAAGCGGGTCGAGTTCGAGGAGTTCTGGGCCCTCCGGGACGTGTCACTGGAGGTGCCCAAGGGTGGCACGTTCGGATTGATCGGTGAGAACGGATCGGGGAAGAGCACCCTCCTGAAGTGCATGGCACGCATCCTCAACCCCAACGAAGGCTCGATAGCGGTCAGGGGCAAGATGTCGGCGCTTCTCGAGCTCGGCGCAGGATTTCACCCCGAGCTCTCCGGACGGGAGAACGTGTTCCTGAACGGCTCGATCCTCGGGCTCAGCAAACGCCAGATCGAGGAGCGCTTCGATGAGATCGTCGATTTCGCCGGTCTGCAGAACTTCATCGACACGCCGGTCAAGAACTACTCGTCGGGCATGTACGTCCGCCTCGGCTTCTCCGTCGCGATCAACGTCGACCCCGAGGTGCTGCTGGTCGACGAGGTGCTTGCCGTCGGGGACGAGCAGTTCCAAAGGAAGTGCTCCGAGAAGTTCGCCGAGCTGAAGGAGAGCGGAAAGACCATCGTGATCGTCTCGCACGCCCTCGGGTCCGTGCGAACGCTCTGCGATCAGGTGGCCCTCCTGGAACACGGAATCCTGAAGGTGACCGGTCCTCCCGGCCAGGTGATCGACACCTATCTCGGCGATGTCCACACCGACCGGGTGCCCGACGGCGAGCTCGGCACGCGCTGGGGATCGGGCGAGGCTCGCATCGAGCACATCGAGTTGCTCGATGCGGCGGGGTTGCCCACCACCGAGGTGCAGACCGGAGAACCGGTCACCTTCAGGCTCCACTGGGAGACCCGTCAGCCGATCCAGAAACCCGTGTTCGGACTTGCCCTCTACACCCTCGAAGGCGTGCAGGTGACAGGCCCCAACACCCGTCAGGCCGACATGGTGCCCGATGCCATCAGCGGCAGCGGGACCGTTGACCTGCGGGTCGACCGACTGCTCCTGCTGCCCGGTACGTACGATCTGAGCGCCTCGCTCTTCGACTTCACCTGCTCGCACGCCTTTGACATGCGTCACCGGGCATTCCGCTTCGACGTCGGGCGAGGTGAGCCCCAGGAAGAAGAGGGCATCGTGTCGCTGGGCGGCATCTGGGCACACGACCGGCAAGGAGCCCGGGAGGAATGAAGAACGCGAACAGCGCGAACAGCGCCATGGTCTCCGTCGTGATCGTCAACTATCAGGGCACCGACGACACCCTGGCCTGCCTGGAGGGACTCGGCGGGCTGGACTGGCCCAAGGAGGATCTCGACGTCATCGTGGTCGACAATGCCTCCGGTGACGGCGGTGCGGAGGTGATCGGTCGGCGCTTTCCGAACGTGAGGGTCCTCGCCCTCGACGAGAACACCGGTTTCGCCGGTGGCTGCAACCGGGGCGTCGAGGCAGCCCGCGGCCCGTTCGTCGCCTTCCTCAACAACGATGCTCGGCCCGACCCTGGTTGGCTGCGACACGCGGTGGCAGCGCTCGATGCCGACCTCGAGGTGGGCTGTGTGGCGAGCAAGGTGCTCGACTGGGAGGGCAACGCCATCGATTTCGTCGATGCCGCGCTGTCGTTCTACGGACACGGCTTCAAGCTTCATGCCGGCGCACCTGACGACGGTAGCCACGACGACGCCCGGGACATCCTCTTTGCCTCGGGTGCGGCGATGGTCATGCGTACCGAGACGTTCCGCAAGGTCGGCGGCTTCGACGACCGCTATTTCATGTTCTTCGAGGACGTCGATCTCGGTTGGCGGCTCTGGCTGTTGGGACACAAGGTGCGATACGTGCCCGGGTCCCTGGTGTTCCACAAGCACCACGGCACCATGGCGCGCTTCGCCCGCTGGCGCGAGCACTACCTTCTGGAGCGCAACGCCCTCTTCACCATCTACAAGAACTACGACGCCGAGAACCTTGCGATCGCGCTTCCCGCCGCGATGGCCCTGGCCATCCGCCGGGGTGTCGCGCTCGGTGGCGACGATCCCCACGCACTCGACCTCGAACGCGGGGTCGTCGACGAGCAGGCCGACGAGATCACCGTCTCCAAGCAAACCGTTGCGCCCGCCTATGCGATCGACGCCTTCGTCGAGGCCCTGCCCGGCCTGAACGCAACTCGTGTGGCCCTGCAGGAGGCGCGACAGCGCACCGATGCGGAGATCACCCGCATGTTCCGCCTGCCGCTGCACCCGAACATCGACCACCCGTACTTCCTGGAGGGCTTTGCCGCCACCACCGAGGCCTTCGGTGTCGAGAGGCCATTCTCGCCCAGACGCAAGATCGTGGTCGCGACAGGCGACACCCTCCGCAGGAAGATGGCGGGTCCTGCGATCCGGGCCTGGCAGATCGCCCTGGCGCTCTCCCGGGAACACGATGTCGAGTTGGTGACCACGCAGACCTGCGAACTGAGTCACCCGGACTTCGTCGTGCGCCACGTCAACGGCCATGACCTTCAGAAGCTCGAGGCCTGGTGCGACGTCCTGGTCTTCCAGGGCTTCCTGATGCACGAGCACCCCGCCCTGCACCGCTCGAAGAAGGTCATCGTCGTCGACATCTACGACCCGTTCCATCTCGAACAGCTCGAGCAGGCACGAGATCTCGGCGAGACCGAACGTCGACTCACCGTGCGCGCCGCGACCGAGGTCCTCAACCAGCAGCTCACGCGTGGCGACTTCTTCCTCTGCGCCAGCGACAAGCAGCGTGACTTCTGGCTGGGTCAACTGGCTGCGGTGGGCCGCATCAACCCGTTGACCTATGACGACAGCGAGAACCTCGACAAGCTCATCACCTTGATGCCCTTCGGTGTCGCCGACACGCCTCCCATCGCCACCCAACCGGCGATCAAGGGCGTCGTGGAGGGCATCGGACCTGACGACAAGGTGATCCTGTGGGGCGGCGGCATCTACAACTGGTTCGACCCACTCACCTTGTTGCGGGCGATCGACAAGCTCCGTCGTCGCATTCCCGAGGTGCGTCTCTACTTCCTCGGCCTGAAGCACCCCAACCCCTTCGTCCCCGAGATGCAGATGGCCGTGGCAACCCGCGCACTGGCCGACGAGCTCGACCTCGTCGGTTCGCACGTCTTCTTCAACGAAGGCTGGGTCGCGTACGAGGAGCGCCAGAACTACCTGCTGGAATCCGACATCGGGGTGAGCAACCACCTCGACCACGTCGAGACGGCGTTCTCCTTCCGGACACGGATCCTCGACTACCTCTGGGCATCGTTGCCGGTCGTGGCCACCGCAGGCGACTCGCTTGCCGACCTCATCGAGTCGGCGGGCGTGGGACTGACCGTTCCACCCGGAGACGTCGACGCGCTGGAGGAGGCCTTGTTCCAACTCCTCAGCGATCCGGAACGCATCGCTGCGTGCAAGGCGAACATGTCGGGGCTCACGGATCAACTTCGCTGGTCGGTGACGCTCCGACCGTTGATCGAGTTCTGTCGTGAACCCCACAGGGCCCCCGATCTCCTCGATCCCGATGTTGCCCTCACCGTGCGCAGCCCCATGGAGGGAACCGTCTTCCCGCCGGTGGGATGGCGCCAGGACGTGCGCCTCGTGACGTCGTACCTCCGAGAGGGTGGACCGCTGCTCCTCGCCCGTCGAGTCCTCGGACGGATCCGACGCCTTCGTTCTTCGTAGGATCGGCCTGTGCCCCGAACGCTGGCCGTCGGATTCGACGCCACCCCCCTGCTCGGAACGCCGACCGGCATCGGAACGTTCACCGCGGGGGCACTGGGCGCACTTTCGGCCCGAGATGACCTCGAGCTCCACGCCTACGGCCTGACCCTGCGGGGAGCACGCAACCTGGCGCCGCTGCTTCCCGCCGGGGTTCGGACCTCCCGTCGGCCGATGGCCGCACGTCCGTTGCGGAGACTGTGGACTCGATTCGACCTCCCGCCCATCGAACACTGGACCGGCGCCGTCGACGTCGTGCACGGCACCAACTTCGTCGTTCCCCCGACCCGCCGCGCCGCCTCCCTCGTGACGATCCACGACCTGACCTGTGTGCGGTTCCCCGAGATGTGCACCCCCGACACGCTCGAGTACCCGGCACTGGTGCGCCGAGCCCTGCGGCGCGGAGCACACGTCCATGCGGTCTCAAAGTTCGTCGCCGACGAGATCGTCGAGCTTCTCGGAGCGGACCCGAATCGGGTTCACGTGGTGCATCACGGGCTCCCGGATGTCCTCGGTGGAGACCCCGACCGTGGACAGAGGATGGTCGGCGCAAAGCGCTACGTGCTCGCGCTCGGAACGGTCGAGCCACGCAAGGACCTCGTCACCCTCGTCAAGGCGTTCCATCAGATCGCAGGCGCCGATCCCGACGTGCACCTCGCCATCGTGGGCCCCGACGGTTGGGGTGGGGAAGCCCTCACCGCTGCGATCTCCTCATCCGCCCACCGTTCTCGCATCCGTCGGCTCGGCTGGGTCGGCGACTCCGACCGAGCTGCGCTGCTCGCCGGCGCGACGATCTTCGCGTACCCGTCACGCTACGAAGGCTTCGGCTTCCCCCCGATCGAGGCCATGTCGGTCGGCGTTCCCGTCGTGACAACCTCTGTCGGCGCGTTGCCCGAGGTGCTCGGCGACGCAGCGCTCTTTGCCGCTCCCGGGTCGGTCGACGACCTCGGCGACAGCCTCCGACGACTGCTCCACGACGAGGAGCTCCGTGGGTCGTTGATCGAACGGGGCAGGAGACGATGCGCCGAGTACCGCTGGGAAGCCTGCGCAGCGGGCCTGGCAGCCATCTACCGAGACCTGGCCGGATGACCATGCAGGTGGCGATCCATGCGGGCCAACTGCTCCAGCCGTTCCCCGGGGGGATCGGACGATACGTGACGAGCCTCCTGCGGGCCCTTCCCGGCGTGGAGGTCTCGCCCGTTCCCTTCGCGGCGGGACCGGCGCCTGCGTCGATGCCCGGCTGGGCCGACCTCGGCTGGGTCGATCTGGGCTTTCCCCGTGGACGATGGCGCTACGAGCTGTGGCACCGCTTCCGCCGTCCGCCTCTGCCGTTCGGGCCCGAGGTCGAGGTCGTCCATGCCACGAGTCTCGCCCTGCCGCCCCCGGGTCGTCGCCCCCTCGTGGTGACGGTCCACGATCTGGTGTTCCTCGATCACCCGGACTGTCTGACCCCTCGGGGCGTGTCCTTCCACCGACGGGGCCTGGAGATCGCCCGTGACGAGGCGGCGGCATTCGTCGTGCCCTCCGCATGGGTGGCCCGTCGCCTGGAGGCCTGTGGCATCGAGGCGGCGCGCATCCATGTCGCCCACCACGGGGTCGACCTCACTCCCCCGAGCCCGCACCTCGACAGCGCTCCGTCGGGACCGATCGACCTGCCTCCATCGTTCATCCTCTTCGTCGGCACCATCGAGCCTCGCAAGGGCGTCGGCGATCTCCTCGCCGCACTCGACGAGGCACGACGGGAGCACCCCGAGCTCCATCTCGTGCTCGCCGGCCCGGCGGGCTGGGGTGCGCTTCCCGACCTCGACGCTGCCCATGTGCATTGGCTGGGCAGCGTCGAGGACGCGACACTCGACCACCTGTATCGCCATGCCCTCGGCCTCGTCCTTCCCTCGAGGGATGAGGGATTCGGTTTGCCCCTGATCGAGGCAATGGCTCGCGGATGCCCCGTCATCTCCTCCGACGCCGCCTGCCTGCCGGAGATCGTGGGTGACGCCGGTGAGGTGGTCCCGCTCGGCGATCTGGAGGCGCTCGCGGGCGCCATCGGGCGTCTGTCCGACCCCGTGCGCCGTGGGGTCCTCGTCGAGCGCGGGTTCAGCCGCGCAGCCGACTTCACGTGGCACGCCAGTGCCCTGTCCCACCTCGCCGCTTATCGAGGTGCGCTCGCCAACCGGTAGCGTTCGTGGATGCGCGTAGCCCTCGATGTCTCCGCCATCCCCGATGACCCCGCGGGTGCCGGAATCTACGTGCTCGAGCTCGTCAAGGCGCTCGACGCGCTCCCCCCGGGAAGCGATCTCGATCTCCAGCTGGTGGCACGCAACGACGACGGCGAGCGTTGGCGCTCCGTGGCTCCCCGGGCCGTCGTCCACGAGGTCGTCCCCGTTCGTCGACCCTCCCGGCTGGCCTGGGAGCAGATGCTCGCGCCCCGGCTGGCGAAGCACCTCGAAGCGGACGTGTGGCACGGGCCGCACTATACGATTCCCCTCATGATGCCCCAGTCGCGGCCCTCCAGGCATCAGGCGCGCTCGGCTTCGGTCGTCACCGTGCACGACCTGACCTTCTTCGATCACCCCGAATGGCACGAACGCAGCAAGGTCGCCTACTTCCGACCCATGATCCGTGCCGCCGCTCGACGGGCCCAGGTGCTGATCGGTGTCAGCGACTGGACGAGCAGGCGCCTCGTCGAGCTGGTCGGCCCCCGGGCTGCCGTGGTCACGATCCCCCACGGCGTCGATCACACACGTTTCCTGCCTTCCACCGTCGGGCTGCGGACCAGGGATCTCGCCGCGTTGGCGGGTGTCGGCATTCGTCCCCCGTTCATCGGTTTCGCCGGGACCATCGAGCCGCGCAAGAACATCCCCTCCCTCGTGCGCAGCTTCGACGCCATCGCCGGCGATCACCTCGGTCTGCAGCTGGCCATCGTGGGCCAACCGGGATGGGGCTCCGAGGAGGTGGATCGAGCCATCGCAAAGAGTCGTCACCGTGATCGGATCAACCTGACGGGCTACGTCGAGGCCGAGGTCATACCGGCACTCTTCCGACAGGCCACCGTGGTGGCCTACCCCTCGCTCGAGGAGGGCTTCGGGCTCCCCGCTCTCGAGGCCCTCGCCTGTGGCGCGCCGCTGGTCACCACGAGCGGCTCCGCGATGGAGGATGTGGTCGGCGACGCCGCGGTCCTGGTTCCGCCCGACGACGACGCCTCCCTGACGCAGGCGCTCTCGCAACTGGTGGAACGCGCCGGTCGGCGAGAGGCGCTCTCGCTCGCCGGGCCCCCACGAGCAGCGTCGTCCACCTGGCAGCGATGCGCCCAGCTCCACCTCGACGCCTATCGATTCGCGATGGCGCGATCAACCGGGAAGGTAGAACCGTGAACCCAGCCAAGCCGAGCCCCATGGACCCTCTGGTCGACCCACGCCTCGAGGCCTACGCCCTCGATCACTCCTCGGCCGAGGCCCCTCACCTCGTTGCCCTGGCCGCCGAGACCTTCGAGGAGACCGCCGTTCCACAGATGATGGTCGGACCGCTGGAGGGCGGGCTGCTCGCCCTGCTGGTCGCCCTGGTCAAGCCCCGTCTCGTCCTGGAGATCGGCACCTTCACCGGGTACTCGGCGCTCTCGATGGCTGCCGAGCTGCCGGCCGAGGGCAGGATCATCACCTGCGAGCTCGACGAACGCCACGCCGAGATCGCCCGGCGCCACATCGCAGCCGGTCCCCACGCCTCGCGCATCGAGGTCCGCATCGGGCCCGCCTCCGAGACGATCGCGGGACTCGAGGGCCCATTCGACTTCGTGTTCATCGACGCCGACAAGGCCGGCTACATCGACTACTACGAGGCGGTCCTCCCGAAGCTCGCTCCGGGGGGAGTCATCGCGGTCGACAACGTCTGCTGGAGCGGCAAGGTCATCCACCCCGATGACCACCCGGACACCGCGGCCATCCTCGCGTTCAACGATCACGTCCGAGACGACGACCGGGTCGAGAAGGTGATGCTGACCGTTCGCGACGGCGTGACCCTGATTCGCCATCGTCGTCCCTCGTGATCACCGTCCTCGCCGGTGGCGTCGGCGCGGCTCGTCTTCTGGCGGGCCTGGTGCTGGTGCAGCCTGCCGACGGGATCACGGCGATCGTCAACACGGCCGACGACGAGATCATCCACGGCCTCTCCATCAGCCCTGATCTCGACACCATCACCTACACGCTGGCCGGCGCCATCGACCCGGCGCGGGGATGGGGTCTCGCCGGCGAGTCGTGGGCGGCCATGGACGCCCTGGATCGCTATCAGCCCTTCAGGCCGCCGGACTCCGGTGCGGCGAACACCTGGTTCCGGCTGGGTGATCGTGATCTTGCGACGCACCTGTACCGCAGCGCCCGCCTGGCGGAAGGAGCCGACCTCACCACCGTGACGAACGAGATCGCGCGTGCATGGGGGGTGCAGGTCCGCCTGGTGCCCATGACCGACGATCGGGTCGCCACCAGGTTGACCGTGGCCGCCGGCGCTGCAGAAGGCAGTGCCGCCGATGGCAGTGCCGCCGATGGCAGTGCCGCCGATGGCGGTGGCTCGACCGAGATCAGCTTTCAGGACTACTTCGTGCGGCTGCGTCATGGCGTTGCCGTCTCGTCGATCCGCTACCACGGAGCCGACGAGGCGCTGCCGAACCCCATCGCCCTCGAGGCGATCGATCGGGCCGAGCGCATCCTGATCGCCCCCTCCAACCCCTTGCTGTCGATCGCACCGATCCTTGCGCCCTCGGGGATGAGGGAACGACTGATCGCGCGACGAGACGACGTCGTGGCCGTGTCACCCATCGTCAACGGAGCGGCAGTCAAGGGTCCGGCCGACCGGCTGTTGACCGAGCTCGGCTTCGAGTCATCGGTTGTCGGCGTTGCCCGCCTCTACGCCGAGATCGCGTCGACGCTCGTCGTCGACGAGACCGATTCGCACCACCGTGCCGCGGTCGAGGCATGCGGCATGGCGTGCCTGGTCACCGGGACCGTGATGCGCACCCCCGTCGAGGCGGCCGCGCTCGCCCGCGTGCTCCTCGGCAAGGCCGGGTGACGATGTCCGCCCTGACCATCATGCCGATGACCGACATTCCCGAGATCACCGACGGCGACGTCCTGGCCGTCGTCATCGCCAACTCGGAGCTCGGCGCCGGCCTGCAGGAGGGCGACGTCGTGGTGGTCACCCAGAAGATCGTCTCCAAGGCCGAAGGCCGGATGGTTCCCGTCGATCCGCTGGACCCAGCCTCCCGTCTCGCCGTCATCGAGGCGGAGGCCGTCCGCGTGCTCCGTCGACGCGGTGAGCTGCTCATCACCGAGACGGCCTCGGGCTTCGTCTGCGCGAACGCAGGTGTCGACCTCTCGAACGTCGATGACGGTTTCGCGGCGCTGCTGCCGGTTGACGCCGACCGCTCGGCACGGCGCATCCGGGACGGACTCGAGGCTCGTCTGGGTGTTCGAGTGGGCGTCATCATCTCGGACACGTTCGGTCGGCCGTGGCGCAACGGCGTGTGCGACGTCGCCATCGGCTGCGCCGGCATCGCCGGGGTGGTGGACCTTCGGGGAACGAGGGACGCCAACGGAAGGGAGCTTCATGCCACCGAGGTTGCCGTCGCCGACGAACTCGCTGCGGCAGCGGAGTTGGTCATGGGCAAGGCTTCGGGGGTGCCGGTGGCCGTGATCCGTGGCGTCGAACCGTCGTGGCTGCGTGATGGATCGGTTGCGGGCGAGATCGTGCGGCGACCCGCCGAGGATCTCTTTCGCTGACCCTCTGACCCTCTGACCCTCAGGCCCTCTGACCCTCAGGCCTTGGTCCCGGCGTTGCGGGCGAACCAGTCCAGCACCTGGCGCGTGCCCTCCTCCAGGGTGGTCCAGGGCTCCCATCCGAGTTGGATGCGGGCACGGGCCGGGTCGAGTGCCGAACGAGCCAGCTCGCCGGGGCGGGCAGGAGCCAACATCGGTCCCAGATCGGGCAGGCCCGCCTGGACGGCCATGACGTGGTAGAGCTCCGACACCGAGGTCTCCTGTCCGGTGCCGATGTTGCAGATCAGGCCCCCTCCACGTTCCGCACCGCGCACGAACGCGTCGACCACGTCGTCCACGTAGACGAAGTCCCTCGTCTGTCGACCGTCGCCGAAGACGGTGCAGGTCTCGCCGGCCAGCAGACGTCCCGCGAAGATGGCCACCACGCCCGCCTCTCCGTGAGGGTCCTGACGTGGGCCGTAGACGTTGGCGAGCGCCAACGCCGTGAACTCGAGGTCGTGCAGAACCCGGTAGGCGTGCAGGTAGTCACCGACGACCTTCTTCGCAACGCCGTAGGGGGAGATGGGCTGTTGGGGGTGGGACTCACGCACCGGGAGATCCGACGGATCGGGGTCGCCGTAGATCGTTCCCCCGCTCGACGCAAAGATCACCTTGCGCGCTCCCCCGGCGCGTGCCCCCTCCAAGACGTTGAGGCTCCCGATGATGTTCACCTCGGCATCGAAGACCGGTCTGGCGACCGAAACCCGAACGTCCGCCTGCGCGGCGAGGTGGAACACCACCTCGGGCTCCAGGCGAGCGATGAGATCGACCACCTCGGGAGAACGGATGTCGACCTGGTGCACACGCAGATCGTGAGCACGATCCGCTCGCGCCTCGTTGAGGTTCCGCAACGAACCGGTTGAGAGATCGTCGATCACATCGACCGCATGGCCCTCGGCCAGGAGACGATCGACCAGGGTCGAACCGATGAACCCTGCTCCTCCGGTGACGATTGCCTTCATGACCTCTCCTTGTGTGGTGACCCATCGTGGTGTGACTCATCGCGGTGTGACGCATCGGCCTTCGGGACGAGCGCGCCTCGCAGGTGCACGCCCGATCCCGTCTCGAATCCATGACCCAACATCGACATCTCCTCGACGATCGACCCGGCACCCACCCGTGCGCCCGCTCCGATGACCGAACCACGCACCGTTGCACGAGGTTCAACGACCGCTCCCGGCAGCAGCACGGAAGCCTCGACACGGGCGCCGTCACCAACGGTGACGTCGTCGCCCAACACCGAGCCGTCGACGACGGCGCCCGCAGCGACCTTCACCTGCCTGCCGAGCAGGACCGGGGCGACGAGCTCCCCGACCACCTCGATGGTTCCGGAAGCCTCGAGCGGAAAGGATCTCGTACCGGCGATCATGTCGAGCGAGGCCTGGAGGTAGCGATCGGGCGTCCCGACGTCGAGCCAGTAAGCCGGGTCGGCTCGTGCGTACAGCGTGCCCGCCTCGGCCATGGCCGGAAACACCTCACGCTCGATGTTGACCTTGCGCCCCGGGGCGATCCGACCCAGCACCGACGGCTCGAGCACGTAGAACCCCGCATTGACCAGGTCGCTCGGCGCCTCGCCCGCCGGGGGCTTCTCGACGAAGGTGACCACCCGCCCTGCCTCGTCGAGCACCACCACCCCGAAATGGGACGGATCGTCGACTCGGGTGAGGGCGATGGTTCCCTCGGCCTTGGCCTGGTCGTGCATGGCGAACAGGGCCCCGAGATCGAGATCGGTCAGCACGTCGCCGTTGACCACGAGGAAGCGCTCGTCGACGCCGGCCTGGTCGGCGGCGAAACGGATGGCCCCCGCCGTGTCGAGCGGCTCAGGCTCCATGACATACACCAGGCGCACGCCTGCACACCGTTGATCGGGGTAGGCATCGACAAAGGCGTCGGGCCGGTAACCCAACGACAGCACCACCTCGTCGACGCCGTAGCCCGCGAGATGACCGAGGACCCGTTCGAGCATCGGACGCCCGGCGACGGGCAGCATCTGCTTGGGGACAGTCCAGGTCAACGGTCGGAGTCGGGTGCCGAGGCCACCGACGAGAACGATGGCCCTCACGGTGTCGAGGAGGTGGGCGTCTCGCCGGGAACGCTCTCCGTAGCGGCAGGAGGAACGCTCTCCGTAGCGGCAGGAGGAACCCCGGCCGTGGGGTCACCGGTCACCGGCGGGGTCGCACCGGGAAGGTCCGACGGTATCGAACCCGCCGAGGCGGGCTTCTCCAACTTGGTTCCCTTCGGAACGAAGGCGATCGTGACAACGCTGCCGTCCTTGGGGGCATAGTCGGCGAGGTCGCCCTTCAGAAGCGAGCCCGTCGTGTCGGTCGCGCTGTCCCAGACCATCACCTGCACCTCGCCCACCTTGCCGTCCTTGTCATCCTTGCTCGCCTTGCCATCGCCGGCGGGGCACTTGTCGCCGTTGTCGAGCTTGTCCCGACCCGGGACCTCGAGCGACGAGTCGGTCAGGGTCATCCCCGTCGTATCGGCGAACGCTCCGAGGTTTGCTCCCGTGCCCGTATAACGCGAGCTGAAGGGATGGATGTGGATGAGGCCATCGCCATGGGAATGGATGCCCGACGTGTCCGCTTTGGCGTCGTTCAGGCCCGGAAGGAACTCCCCGCAGATGTCGATGCCGTAGGCGGCATGCCAGTGATCGGTCAGCCGTGGCGGAACGGCATCGACCTTGTCCGGACGGGAGACCACCACGAGACCGCCGCCCAGCGCGACGATGCCGGTGATCAGTGCCCACCACCCGAGGTTCCTGGAGGAACGGGTCCTGACAGCGGCGCGCGACGCTTTGGCGATTTTCTTGCGAGAGGAGGCTTTGCCCATAGGTTGTCGACTCTACTAGGCGGCGGCATGGGGGCGACCGCGTGCGGCACGCTGGAACCACGCCAACACCACTCGCACGGCCAGGGCGACGCCGACGAGCGGCAGGGCCAACCGTTTGGCGCCCACCGTGGTCTTGCGGGCATATCGCCACAGGGATCGGTGATGGATGGCGATCATGCGGTAGGGCGTCTGGTCCGTCGAGCATCCGATCATGTGGACCACGCTCGCCCCCGGCTCGTAGCCGACCCGCCAAGCTGCATCGTGCATTCGCCGACAGAGGTCGACGTCCTCGAGGTACATGAAGAAGCCCTCGTCGAAACCGCCGATCTCCTCCCAGGCCTCGCGCCTCGCCATCATGAAGGTGCCGGCCACCCAGTCGACGTCGGCCGGCAGTTCGTGATCCCAATCCAACATGCGATAGCGCCGGCTGAACGGGTTCATGGGCCAGACGAAGTGCAGGAACGCGTGCCCCGCGGCGTCCACGAGATCGGGAAACCTGCGGACCGACGGATAGAGCGCTCCATCGGGGGTGCGGATGAGCGGGCCCACCAACCCCAGGCCGGTGTCGCGCTCCAAGGTCTCCACGAGCACCTTGCAGACGGGGGCGTCCAGCAGGAGGTCGGGGTTGAGGACGGCCACAAAGGGCGTGGTGGTGCGGGCGACCCCCCGATTGGCCGCCGCGGCAAAGCCGACGTTGCGATCAAGGGCGATGACCTCGACGAGCGGGTCGTGAGCCCGAACCGCCTCGACCGAACGGTCGCTCGACGCATTGTCGACCACCACGATCTGCTCGACGCCATCGGCTCGCAGACTGTCGATGCATGCAAGGAGCAGACCACAGACGTTGTAGCTGATGACGACCGCCGCCGCATCGGGCGCAACCCCTCGTCCGGCGTCGATGGAAGGAGGCTGCTCCCGTCCGGTCATGGGCTCGTCGGTCATGGACAAGGTCCGCCTCGCGCAACGTCAGTCATGAGCAAGCTCAGCCATGGACGTGGTCCGCCTCGCTCAAGCTCAGTCATGGACACGTCAGGCATGGGCAAGGTCACTCAAGAGCGCGTCAGGCATGGGCGACACTCCTCAGCCATGTCGCCGTGCGGGTCAATCCCTCGGTCAGCATGATCCGTGGTTCCCAACCGAGAGTCCGGCGAGCAAGGCTGATGTCGGGCCGACGCTGTGTCGGATCGTCCACGGGAAGCGGTTCGTGGACGATCGCCGAGGAGGAGCCCGTGACCTCCAGGATGATGTCGGCCAGCTCGCTGATCGTGAACTCGTTCGGGTTGCCGATGTTCACCGGACCCACCTCGTCGCCGTCGAGAAGCGCAAGGAGGCCGCGCACCTCGTCCTCGACGTAACAGAAGCTCCGGGTCTGGGTGCCGTCGCCGTAGATCGTGAGCTGTTTGCCCTCGATCGCCTGGCTCAACAGGGTGGAGACCACCCGCCCGTCGTTGGGTCGCATCCGTGGCCCGTAGGTGTTGAAGATCCGCACGATGCGCACGTCGACACCGTGATAGCGGTGGTAGGCCATCGTCATGGCCTCGGCGAATCGCTTTGCCTCGTCGTAGACACCTCGTGGCCCGACCGGGTTGACGTGTCCCCAGTACGACTCCGTCTGCGGATGCTCCTGGGGGTCCCCGTACACCTCGCTGGTCGAGGCCAGCAGGTAGCGCGCGCCCTTGTCCTTGGCCAGACCGAGCGTGTTGTGGGTGCCGAGACTCCCCACCTTCAACGTCTGGATGGGCTTCTCGAGATAGTCACGGGGCGATGCCGGGCTGGCGAAGTGCAGGACCGCATCGACCTCGCCCGGCACCCACAGGTAGTTGCTCACATCCTGGCGAACGAAGGTGAAGCGGTCGTGAGCGAAGAGGTGCTCGATGTTGTCGAGCGAGCCCGTGATGAGGTTGTCGACCGCCACGACCTCGTCGCCCCTCGCGAGCAGGGCGTCGCAGAGATGCGAGCCCAGAAACCCGGCGCCTCCCGTCACCACGACCCGACCCGGCGTCCGCATCGTCATGCCCGGCCGACCCCGTCGTAGAGGAAACCTCGACGACGGATCGCCGCCGACTCCAACAGGTTGCGGGTGTCGACGATGCGGGGCGTCCTCATCAGGCCGGCGACCTTCGCGAAATCAAGCCACCGGAACTCGTCCCACTCGGTGAGGACCACCAGCACGTCGGCTCCCTCACAGATCGGATACGGGTCGACCGAGACGTCGATGCCCTCCAGGGACGGGTGCTCGCCGTTCATGGTTGCCGGGTCGTAGGCCCTCACGATCGCCCCCCGCTCACGCAGGCGACGGATCACCTCGAGGGCCGGGGAGTCACGCAGGTCGTCGGTTCGGGCCTTGAAGGTCAGCCCCCAGGCCGCCACCACCTTGTCCTGGAGCGAACCACCGACCATGCGCTCGACCTTGGAGACCATCCGTTCGTGCTGTTCCTCGTTGACCGAAATCACACCCCGCAGGAGCGTGAAGTCGTAGCCCGCATCATCGGCGATGTGGACCATCGCCCGTGTGTCCTTCGGAAAGCACGATCCACCCCAACCGGGCCCGGGCTTGAGGAACTCGAAACCGATGCGCTTGTCGTAACCCATGCCCAGGACGACCTCACGGACGTCGGCGCCCACGGCCTCACACACGTTCGCCAGCGCGTTCACGTAGCTGATCTTGGTCGCCAGAAACGCGTTGGATGCGTACTTGATCGTCTCCGCCGACGCCGGGTCGGTGATGACGAGGGGAGCCTTGAGGCCTTCGAACAGCGCTGCCACACGCATCGCCGCGGCCTGATCGTCGCTTCCGATCACGATGCGATCAGGGTTCAGACAGTCGTGGACCGCCGAGCCCTCCCGGAGGAACTCAGGGTTGGAAACGACGAAGACGTCGTCGCGCTCGAGCGATTGCTCCACAACGCGCGTCGAACCCACGGGAACGGTCGACTTGTTGATGACGATGCATTCCGCCGGAAGGAGGGGACCGATCTCGGCAGCGGCCTCGCGGATGTAGCGGAGATCGGCTGAGCCGTCGTCACCCTGAGGCGTCTGCACGCAGAGGAAGACGAACTCGGCGGCGTCGACGGCATTGGTGGCGCCGAGCACAAAGGACAACCGGCCGCAGTCCAGCCCTTCACGGACCAACTCGGGAAGACCGGCCTCGAAGATGGGCAGCTCGCCGCGCTTCAGCTGTTCGACCTTCGTGTCCACCACATCGGCACAGATGACATCGTGACCCAGGTGGGCGAGATACGCGCCCGTCGTGAGGCCGACATACCCGGTGCCGACGATGGCGATCCTGCTCATGGGAAAAGTGTAACTCTCATCCGTTGATCCACCGATCGGGCCCGCCGGCTACAAGAGCAGATCGCGTCGAAGCCCGGGAACTCAGGGCTCGGGAAGCTACTGCCGGGAAGCTCAGCATTCCGGGATGGTGGTGGTCGTCGGGGGTACGGTCGTCGATGCGCCTCCCCCGGGCTGCACCGGGGCGGCTGTGGGGACAGGAGCGGCTGTGGCGGGTGGGGCAGTTGTGGAAGGAGCGGCTTCCGGTGCGCGCGGTGCGGTCAGCACGCCCGAGAAGTCGGTTCCCGTCGTCAACACGGCATCGACGGTGAGGTTCACGTCCTCACTCAGCACGGCACGCCCGGCGAGATAGCGGTTCAACAGCTCTGCCTTGGCGAGTTGTCCCCTGCCGTATCGAATCGTCGTCACCTTCGTGGAGCCGGCGTTGCCGGTGTCGGTCACGGCAAAGCCGGCCTTGACCAGCGCTTGGCTTGTCGACAAGGCCTCGCCCGCCCGCCGTGAGCCGTTCAGGACCCGTACCCGAACATCGGCAGGCCCGTACTCCTTGGGCGCATTGGGGTCGACGCCGCGAAAGACGTCGAAGATCCGATCGGCTGCGACTCGATCCGTGATCTCGACGACCGATGCGCGCCCCTTGCGAGCACTGTCGGCGGGAAGTCGAAGCTGCTGGATCGCGTCGGGGCTCAGCGACCTGAACTGCTTGCCGATCGCCACCATGTCGTTGAACGCGAAGCCCTCGTCCACATTCACGTTCTTCGCGGCAACCTTCACGAGGCTGTTCAGCTTGCGGGGATCGGTCAACCCCTTCGAGAGTGCCTGCTTGGCGACACGACGGATGAAGTTCTGCTGTCGGTCGATACGCCCGAAGTCCGCTGTGGCGTCCGTTTGCCACCTGCCGTCGATCTTCGACTGGAAATGACGACTGCGCACGTACCCGAGGGCCTGATCACCGTCGAGGTGCACACAGCCCGTCGTGAGGATCTCCAGGCCGGTCATGCTTCTGGCCGGGCCGCCGTCCGCCGGGTTGTAGTCCCAGTCCCGAACGGGTGCAGAGAAGAAGAACTCCACCCCACCGATGGCATCCACCAGGGATTTGAAGCCTGCAAAATCGATCTGCGCGTAGTGGTGGATGGGGACGTCGAAGTTCTGCTGAATGGTCTTGATCAGCCGCTGCGCGCCGGCGGCCGGGTCCTCCGAGGCCGAGTTGAAGGCCACGTTGATGCGGTCGAACCGGTCGAGATCGGCCACCTTGACCCAGAGATCACGGGGGAACGACAACATGGTTGCCGTGGCCGCCTTCGCATCGACCCGCACCAACATGATGGTGTCCGATTTGGGGGGCCCGGTGGCGGTGGTGCCGAAGGCCTCCGCCTCGCCTTCGTTGTCGACGAACGCCCGTGAATCGCTGCCGACCAGGAGGATGTTCATCGGCTCGTCGGGAAGGCGGGAATCGTTGATCGCAAGATCGAGGCGGCCCAGCTTGCCGAGATTCAGGTAGAAGTACCCGAGCCCGCCGGCGCCGAGGAGCGCTCCGAGGAGCAGGAGCGAGTTCACGCCCATCAACAGGCGCTGGGGCCAGGTTCGCGACCGCTCGGGGATCAGGGGGTCGACAGGTGTCATGGCCCTCAAAAGCTGCAGCAGCGCGCTCGGTGAACCGAGGCTCGCCCACCGGCCCTACGCTGGACCTCATGTCCTCGTCGCCTGCTCCGGTCGCTGCCGTCGGGGGTGTCGTGGCGAGCGAGTTGATCGACGTGACGACCGATCCGAGCGCCCTCGACAGCACCGGTTTCTGGGTCGTGATGTTGGCCTTCGAGGGCCCACCGCTGTGCGCGCGCTTCGCCCGTCGACGACCGATGACGGGAAAGCCCGCCCGCCGGTGGCTGGGGCCCCCGCCGGATGCGTGGGCGAGCAACCTCGACAAGGACGGATTCTGCGACCGTGTGGCGCTCATCCGAGAGTCGATCGCCGCCGGCGACGTCTACCAGGTGAACCTCACCCGTCGCCTGTCGGCCCCACTCCCCGACGATGCCGACATCCTCGCCCTGGGAAGCGCCCTGGCAGGGGGCAACCCATCGCCCCACGCCGCCGTGCTTCGCCTGCCCGACCATGGGATCCACGTGGCGTCGGCGTCGCCGGAGCGCTTCCTGCAACGAGAGGGCCCCGTCGTGACCTCCCAGCCGATCAAGGGGACCGCCGCGACGCCGGACGGGTTTCTGGACAAGGACCGCGCCGAGAACGTGATGATCGTCGACCTGGTCCGCAACGACCTCGGGCGGGTGTGCGAGTGGGGCTCGATCGAGGTGACCGACCTCTGTGCCGTGGAGGCGCACCCGGGCCTGAACCACCTCGTGAGCACGATTCGGGGACGACTCCGTCCCACCCTGGGATGGGCCGAGCTGCTCGGCGCGACCTTCCCGCCCGGCTCGGTCACCGGAGCCCCCAAGTTGGCGGCCCTCGAGCTCATCCACCGGCTCGAGACCGTCCCCCGCGGCCCCTATTGCGGAGCCATCGGATGGGTCGACGCCGACCGTCGCCGTGGCGATCTGAACGTTGCCATCCGCACCTTCTGGTTCGAGGGGGGCCAGGTGCATCTCGGAACCGGCGGGGGCATCACCTGGGGCTCGGACCCGCTCGGCGAGTGGGAGGAAACCGAGTTGAAGACGAGCCGCCTGCTCCGGGTGGCCTCGAATCAGCCCGTCACGACGCATCAGCCCATCACGACGCATCAGCCCATCAGGACAACAGGAGGGAGACTGCTCCGATGACCCACGACGCCCCGCCTGTCTGGCTCAACGGACACCTTGTCGCCGAGGCCGATGCCGTCATCTCGGTCTTCGACCACGGCCTCACCGTGGGCGACGGCCTGTTCGAGACGATGCGCGTCACGGGCGGGAGGCCCTTTGCACTCCGTCGCCACCTCGAGCGCCTCGCTCGCACCGCCGAAGCGCTCGAGCTGTCGATTCCCGATCGCTCCTCCTTCGAGCAAGCGATCGCCGAGGTCATCGAGGCCGGGGGCATGGCGGAGGCTCGCCTGCGCGTCACCGTCACCGGCGGCGTCGCTCCCCTCGGCTCGGGACGAGGTGACGGCCCCCCGAACGTGGTTGTTGCCATCGCCGCACTGCCGCCCGAAAGACCGAGCGCCGCGGTGGTCATCGTCCCGTGGCCCAGGAACGAGCGCGGGGCGACGGCCGGACTGAAGACGACGTCCTATGCGGAGAACGTCATCGCCCTTGCCCATGCGGCCCGTCACGGGGGCGACGAGGCCATCTTCGCCAACACGGTGGGGAACCTCTGCGAGGGATCGGGCTCCAATCTGGTCGTGGGCATCGGCGGACGCCTCGTCACCCCGCCGCTGTCGGCCGGCTGCCTGGCCGGGGTCACGCGGGACCTCCTCCTTCTGGCCGTTCCCGACATCGTCGAGGAGGACCTTCCCGTCTCGGCGTTGCGAGAGGCCGACGAGGCGTTCCTGCTCTCCAGCGTTCGCGACGTGCAGCCGATCCATTCCGTCGACGGCGCCGCGCTCGGGGCCTCGCCCGGCCCGCTGACACGTGCGGCGATGACCGCCTTCGCCGAGTTGCGTCGAACCGCCATCGACCCGTGAGCGGGCCCTCGAAGGGGCGGGCCTCGGCGAATCGGCGAGTTGTTCGTCGAGATCCCGCAATCCCTCAGGTCGGCCTCACGTGCACGACGTCGCCCGCAGCCACCTCGACGAGATCGGGACCGACCTCCACCAACAGGTGGCCGTCATCGCTGACGTCGACGGCCAGCCCCTCGAGAACACGATCGGCCACCTCGACGCGAACCTCCCGGCCCAAGGTGGCACAGGTGTCCCGATACCGGGCGAGGAGCATCGCCGCGCCCCTCCCGCCCGGGGCGACGAGACGCCCGTACGCCTCGTCGAAGAGCTCCAACCAGCGCACCAACAACTCGATCCGGTCGACCCGCACCTCGCTCAGATGGTTGAGCGCCACCGCGATTCCGGCGAGATCGTCGGGCAACTCGGTGGGCCAACTGACGTTGAGGCCCATCCCCACCACGAGCCCGCGCAACTGACCGTCGCCGATGACCGACTCGGCCAACAGCCCCGCCAACTTCCGTGTCTCGGCCCCCCCTCCGACGACGAGGTCGTTCGGCCATTTCAGATCCGGACGGACGCCGGCCAACTCCGAGCACGCATCGGCCGCGGCGAGCGCCGCGGCGATCGTGAACAGATGGGCCCGTGCAGGCACGACGGACGGGCGAATGAGCACCGACACCAACAAGGACGCGCCGGGAGGCGCCTGCCACGTCCGTCCGAGACGACCCCTCCCCGCCAGCTGGTGGTCGGCCACGAGCACCGTCCCCTCGGGCACACCCTCCTTGGCCATGGCGAGAAGCCGCACGTTCGTCGAATCGATCTCGGCCACTCGACGCACGTCGGTGAAGCGAGTCCGCGGCACGATGATCTGCTCCCAACTCGTCACGGTCCAACGATAGGCCTGCGCGCACATCCGGGAGGTGGGCCTGCGAGCTCATCTCGCTCGGGTCTTCGAGCGCACATGCGCCCTACTAACGTGGTCCGATCGCGCGGGTCGCCCTGTTGACCCGGTTCGATCGGCTCGTTCCTGACGAAACGGAGTGGCATGTCCATCACGAAAGTACTCATCGCCAACCGGGGTGAGATCGCCGTGCGCATCATTCGCACCTGTCGAGAGCTGGGCATCGCCACCGTCGCCGTCTACTCGGAGCTCGACCGCGATGCCCTGCACGTGCGCCTCGCCGACGAGGCCTACGCACTCGGCGGACAGACCACGGCCGAGAGCTACCTCAACACCGAGGCCATTCTCAACATCATTCGCACCTCGGGCGCCGACGCCGTCCATCCCGGCTACGGGTTCTTCTCGGAGAACACGGACTTCGCTCGTGCCATCGCCGCCGAAGGCGTCGCCTTCATCGGTCCGCCGCCCGAGGCCATCGAGGTCATGGGCGACAAGATCAGCTCACGCATCGCCGCCGGCGAGGCCCAGGTTCCCGGCGTCCCCGGCACGGCCGAACCCCTCACGTCCGTCGATGAGGTGGTGGCCTTCGGCGACATCCACGGGTGGCCCGTGGCCATCAAGGCCGCCTACGGCGGAGGTGGCCGCGGCATGAAGGTCGTCGCCGACGCCGAGGCGGCTCCCGAGGCGCTCGAATCGGCCCGCCGAGAGGCCCTCGCCTACTTCGGTCGTGACGAGGTCTATCTGGAGCGCTATCTGACCTGGCCACGTCACATCGAGATGCAGATCCTGGCCGACATGCACGGCAACGTCGCGTGGATCGGCGAGCGCGACTGCTCGGCTCAGCGGCGCCACCAGAAGTTGGTCGAGGAGAGCCCGGCGCCGAACTTTCCCGACGAGGTCCGCCAGGCGATGGGCGAAGCGGCGGTGCGAGTGGCCAAGGCTTGCGGCTACGTGAACGCAGGCACCGTCGAGTTCCTCTACGAGGACGGCCGGTTCTACTTCCTCGAGATGAACACGCGGCTGCAGGTCGAGCACCCCGTCACCGAGATGGTCAGCGGTCTCGATCTTGTCGCCGAGCAGATTCGCATCGCATCGGGAGAGCCCCTGTCGTTCACCCAGGCCGACATGGTGTGCCGTGGCCACAGCATCGAGTGCCGCATCAACGCGGAGGATCCCGCCGGCGGACGTTTCCTGCCCTCGCCCGGCCGCATCACCCGGATGACCGTGCCGAACGGGCCGTGGACCCGCCTGGACAGCGGTTACGAGGCGGGCGACGAGATCAGCCAGTACTACGACAACCTCATGGGCAAGCTGGTGGTGTGGGCGCCTGATCGCGACCAGGCCCGAGCACGCATGTTGCGAGCACTCGACGAGTTGAGGATCGAGGGTGTCGCGACCACCATTCCCGCGCACAAGCTGATCCTCTCGCATCCTGATTTTGCCTCGGCCGTCCACTCCACCAAATGGATCGAGGAGACGCTCGACCTCTCCGGAATCGACTCACCGGCATCGGCGACCGTGGACGCCGACGACGACACCGAGCCACGTGTTCGCCGGGATGTCGACGTCGAGGTGAACGGACGTCGCTTCAAGGTCGCCATGTGGGTGCCCGAGGGCCAGGTCGTCTCGGGCGGGGGCGAGGGGCGCCAGACCCAGGCCACGGTCCGGAGGCGTGAGCGTGAGCTCCTCGGGCGGAGGCGGCGGAGCGGGACAGGTGGCCGCGCCCATGCAGGGCACCATCGTCAAGGTGCTCGTTCAGGTCGGCGACACCGTCGAGGCCGGTCAGGCCGTCTGCGTGCTGGAGGCCATGAAGATGGAGAATCAGATCGAGGCCGACAAGAGCGGCACGGTGGCCGAGATCAAGGTCGAGGCAGGCCAAACCGTCGGGGGCGGTGACGTGCTCGTCGTGATCTCCTGACCTTCGCTCAGCTGGAGGGCCCTGGACTGGCGCCTCGGTCGACTTTCCTGAACAGCCACCACGTCACATCGTCCCAACCGGAGTCCCTGCCCAGATAGCCTTGCTTCACCGGCTCGAGCTCGGGAAACAACTCGGCAAACAGTCGCCCGTAATCACGTTTGAACAGAGCGCCGGTCTCTCCACGATAGGGCACCTCGAGAGTTTCATCTGCGTAGTACTCGCCACACAGCACCCAGTTGCTCGAGCAGCGAACCATCTCGGACATGACCAGCGGCAGCGTTGTGTCAGGCTGGTGAATCAATACCCCCATGGTAAGGACGAGGTCGAACCACCGATCACGGAAGGGGAGGTTCCGCGCTGGGCTCCGAAGGGCATTGACATCCGGAAGTCGCTTATGAAGGGTCGACAAGGCCTTCTGGTTGACGTCGACTCCATAGACGTCGCCGGGATACAACCGTTTGCTGATCCATTGAAGATTTCCGCCAATATTACAGCCGACTTCAAGCACGGATCGGGGCTGAATGTCATCAATTAATGCATCCCAAAATGGGGCTCGATGATCGTACGAATCCATATTCCTATCGACATAGTCGTCCCCGAACCCACCCCCCCACATTTGTTCCAATCGTTCTACCTCTGAATTCGATGGCATCTGCTCAGGCCTCTCTTTCAAAAACGAACGGGAATCCCGGACCGGTCAAGATAGAGTTTCGCCTCCAGCGGAGTTTGCTCCGTAAAATGAAACATGCTGGCAGCTGCCACTGCTGACGCAAGCCCATCTTGGATGGCGGCCCTCATGTCATCGTAGGTACCCGCTCCTCCTGAGGCGATAACCGGAATCGACACCTCGCTGCTCACGTTATGGAGAGTCTCAAGATCGTAACCCTCCATCGTCCCGTCCCGGTCAATGGACGTGAGAAGAATCTCACCTGCCCCCAGGTCTTCCACTTCCCTGGCAAGCCGTACAGGATCCCACGGCGTTGCCACCGTCCCGGAACGGGTCCATACCTTTGATCGTTTTGCGTCTGATCGTTTTGCGTCGTCAAGCTTCGTATCAATCGAAACAACAATACACTGCGAACCAAAGCGTTGAGCCATGTCGCCGAGAATGGACGGGTCCTCGATAACCGCGGTATTCAGGACAACCTTGTCTGCCCCTACCTGAAGCAGCTTCTCGACATCGTCGGCAGTTCGAACCCCTCCACCCACAGCCAGCGGCATGAAGCAATCGTCGGCAAGGTCGTCGATCAACCCGAAGTCGGGGCCTCTCCCTTGTTGTGTTGCAGTCACATCCAGAAAAACGAGCTCATCGACGGACCGGAGGTTGTAAACCTTGATGGCCTGCATGGGGCTGCCCACCGCTCGTCTGGAGTCGAACTTCATGCCCTTGACCAAGCCAAAGTCTCGGTACAACAAGGTTGGAATGATTCTCGTCTTGAGCATTGGTGATTCCTAAACCAATAAGAAGTTACTCAGAAGCTTCATGCCATATTTCTGGCTCTTCTCGGGGTGAAATTGAACTCCCAAAATAGGGCCCTTCTCGATTGCAGAGGTAAATGTCCCACAGTAGGGGGTGGTGGCGAGCACATGAGAGCTATCGGTACATTCAAAGTGATAGCTATGTGTAAAATAGAAATCTGATCCATCCGGGATGCCGGAGAAAAGCGGGCTTTCACGAGTTGGGTATACCTCGTTCCAGCCTACATGTGGAACCCTTTCGCTATCCTCCTTCTTCTCTAAACGACGAACAATTCCTGGAATCCAATTGAAGCCATCGATGATCTCACCTTCTTCGCCTATTGAAGCGAGCAGTTGCATGCCGAGACAGATCCCCAAGAAGGGAAGGCTGAAGTTCATCACTTCCTCGGCAATCGCTCGGTCAAGGTCCCGAGAGCGCAGTGCCCGTACGGCATCCGGAAAAGAGCCTACACCCGGGAGAATGATGCGATCGCTGTTGCCAAGCGTGCTCGGATTATTGGTTACATTGGCTCGTCCACCACATTCCTCAACAGCACGCCGTATGGAGTCGATATTGCAGATTCCTGAATCAATGATCGTTACGTTGTTCATCGGTCATCTTCATTGTCGTAGTTTGTCTTCGTAAGATTACCCTCTTGGTCTCGAACGAGGACACCATGTCGATCTGTAAGGAAGAGCTTCTTGTTCGTGAATCGGTCACAGATATCGCAGAACTCATCTAACGACACCTCGATATCACTGAGAATCTCTTTCAACGAATACCCTAGGTAGGCCTGAGGGAATTTCCCATCATGCATTCGCACCAAACGTATGCCGTCTTCCCGCGAAAGGCGGTCTCTCCGGATCTGGCTACAGGCTATATCTGTTGCCCGACCGAAACCATACTTGATGAATTTGAAGTAGTCATGGATTCCGGTCTGAGCATTGTCAAGGTTCTCATAACTTGCAAGAGAGCCCTCAACAAGCTTTGGATAGCTCTCGAACCCGTATGCTTGGCTGATAAGGGCATTCGACCACCCGTCCCAGGGCAGGTAGTACCCGAGGAAGATCCCTGTGACACCAACGTGAAGAAGCTCGTCATCGTCCGGGTAGATATACTGAATCAAGTCCCTTTGCTCAATACCGTCTTGACCAATCAGGTCAGACACCCTGAGTCCAAGTAAGCCACCAAATTCTTCAAGCCATCTACGATTCAGGGTATTGTTCTTTGCTGAAGCGGCTGGGCCACCGTATTCGTTCTGAGAATTCTCACCCCAGACAATCAAGGGAATCTTCATCTGGACAGCAATGCGGATGGGGATGGTAAATATCGTCACGTGCTCAGGCCAGGAAATATCGCCAACCTGCCTGAGGGCCAATCTATTGATCCTACGCCGAGCAATGGGATTAACACTGACCTCAACGTAGTCTACACCAAGACCTTTAATGTTCTCAATATTTCTTCGACCTATGGCGGTGAGCTTATCCGTCGTAGCTGTGACACAGAGTGGGTTCATACCCATCTCTTTCATGCGTATCACCTGATAAGTGCTGTCCTTGCCGCCACTGACAGGAATCAGGCAGTCGTAGTTCGCTCCCTGAGGGATCCGATACCGCTCCAGAATGGACTGGAGTTCGAGTCCGTGTGCCCTGAAGTCTATCTGTGATCGATTTTCGTAGTGTCGGCAGGCACTGCAGACACCCTCATCATCAAAGAGAATGTCGGGCTTGGTCTCAGGCATCACACAATGACGACAGTAACGAATCATGGTTCCTTCCAGAGAATGAGCATCGGGCTTGTGGCGGGCCGGCCTAACGATCGGGTCGATTGATCCATCGAAGATCCAGGAAATCGGGGTCTTGGTCGGTCTCATGAAAATGGCAGTTGGCAAACAAATGCCTGGAGGCAACGTTGCCCTTCGCAACACGGGCGACGAGGCAGTCAAGCTGAAAATCTCCCGCCAAAAGCTCTTGGGTGCGCTCCAGCAGCTGTCCACCCAGTCCCCTTCGACGGTGATTCGGGTCAAGGGCGATGCTCACCCGTCCTTCGGCTGCACGGACATCGAGGCGGATCATGCCCATAGCGACGCCGTCGACTTCTCCTATCCAGATACGGGTTCCCGGGTCATCAAGCTTCGCTGCATACCAAGCTCGGTGCTCATCAGGCCGGACCTCGCGTCCCGTTTCGCTGCATTGCACCGACACCGGGTCATTCCGCCATCCGAGCAGCCGATCCCGGTCATCGGCGACCGCCGGACGTAGACGGAGTTGCCCCGGGCCGGCGCCGTGTCGTGCCCCGACGACGGCAAGAGCCGCCTGCCACGTGAAGTGAGTGGCCGGCGCCATCTTCCCGACGAGGTCACGGACAAACGAGAGATCCTCGGGAGTGTCAACCGTCCATCGTTCATCGCCGAGGAGCTCGGGCGTTGTGAGACTTGCCAGACGAAACCGTTCGGGATGGCGGTAAAGAAATGGGGTGACGTGTTCGCGCTCGAACAGCCGGGAGGCTTCCGCTGCGGCCGTGCGCAGGGCATCGGCGCTCATCACCTCGACATCGAGGCCTTTGGGAAACGTGCGAGGCAAGGTGTTCGATGTGTAGTCGGCACCACGTTCACGGTGTCGTGCCACCACCAACGCGATGACTCCCGGGTCCGACAGGGGACAGTCACCGGTCAGGCGGATCACGGTTTCCGCCGGGACTTGATCAAGGACGGCCAGGAACCGGTCAAGCACATCATGCTCGTCGCCGCGCACGACCATGGCGCCTGCCTGCTCGGCGACATCGACGATCGCGTCATCTCGGGCAAGGGTGCTGGTCGCCACGACGAGCTCGACGGCATCCAGATCCCGCAGTCGGTCGAGTTGGAATCGCAGCATCGGCCTGCCGGCGAGGTCGGCGAGCACCTTCCCGGGCAGTCGGGACGACCCCATCCGGGCCTGGACGACGCAAACCACTCCCTCAGAAACCGGCATGGATTTCCCCGGCGACACGACTGGCCCCCATCCCGTCGATGTAGGACCTCGCCACAGCGCTCAAAGCACGACGCCGGACAACGTCCTCCGCCAGCGCCGTGACCTGCGTCGTCACGTCGTCAAGCGTCACCAAGAGGGCGGCACCGACGGCTGCGGCGCCTTCGGCCGATCGGCGCTGGTTGTCGGCGGTGACAATGGCGAGCGTCGGCCTGCCCAGACAGAGTGCTTCGAGCAACGTCACACCGGCGCCGGTCACGACAATGTCGGCGTGGGCCAACTCGTCGATCAATCCATCGGTGCGGGTGATCGGCTCCACGCCCCGTGGCAGATCCCGACTGCCCCACGGACCAACAACCAGACGGATCGACCAGCCAGGGAGTTCGAACGCGAGCCGACCTGCCAACATTGCGCCAAGGCCGGCATCATCGCTCGCTCCCATGGCGACCAGAAGCGTCCGAGGCTCGTCCACGATCGATGACATCGCATGGTCAACGATCCTCGGATCAAGGAGCGCGTAGCTCGGTCCCTCGAGAGACCGTTTCGCCGGTTGGCTCAAACGGACCGACGCCACGGGGTTCGGATCGACGAGCAGGTCAACGGCCAGCCGACGATCAAGATCATCGACGGCCACAACGACCTCTGCACTGATCAGACCGGGTTCATCGGCGCGGATACGATACGAGTCGACGACCGCTATGTCCGCCACATCACGGTTCTCAAAAGCTCTCAGCTGCGTGTCGACCTCGTAGATCCCGAGGGCGGACGCAAGCGCGGTCATGCGGCGTTGATGACCCATGCCCACACCCGGGCCCGAGTCGTACAGAAGCGCGATGAGCGTCACAGCATCTCCCAGAGGATGACGTCGTCTCGCTCGATGTCAACGGCGGCGGTCCGTCCCACGAGAGTGTCGATCAACTTGGGCGACACCCCGAAACCGGGACGTTTGATCGTGAGCATGTCACGGGTGATGCGTGTGCCACACGGGATGTCACATGCTGCAACCACCGATCGCCGCGCCTTGGCGTACATCTCCTCGTTCTCCTGCGGAGAAGGCCCTTGCTTCACCCCGTCACCCAAGGCTTCCTCGACGTCACGAATGTGACGGATCATGGCACCCAGCTCATCGGGCTCGACTGCAAAAGGATGGTCCGGGCCGGGGGAGCTGCGATCCAGGGTGAAGTGCTTCTCGATGAGATTCGCGCCGAGCGCGACTGCCGAAGGTGCGATGTGGATGCCGGTCGTGTGATCGGAGAGACCCACGGGCACCCGAAACGCCGCCTTGAGCGAGGGGATGACGCGGAGATTCATGATGGAGGGAGGCGACGGGTAGAGCGAGGCGCACTGCAACAGGCAGAGCTGATCTGCCCCCTCGAAGCGAGCGGCATGGAGTGCCTCGTCGATCTCGCCCAGTGTCGCCATGCCGGTGGAGAAGATGATCGGAAGGTGATGGCGTGCCATCGCTGCCACCAGCGAGAGATCGACGATCTCGAAGGAGGCGACCTTGAACGCGGCAACACCGAGTGCCGCCAGCTCCTCAACCGCAGCGAAGTCGAACGGGGAGGAAAGAAACTCGATGTTGTGTCCACGCGGCATGGTCTGCGAGCAGGGGCTGCCACTCACGTGGAAGGGCAAGGTCGTCCAACAGCTCGTGCACGGGCTTGGCGCCGAGCGGACCCAAATAATCGAACGCAGGTGTCTTCGTCGAGTACAGATCGCTCCCGGTGTAGGTCTGGAACTTCACCGCGTCGGCCCCGGCCTCGGCGGCGACATCGATCAATCGAAGGGCGGTGTCCAGGTCGCGATTGTGGTTCGCCCCTGCCTCGGCGATGACGTAACAGCGATGCGCGTCGCCGAGGCGACGAGACCCGATAGCGATCTCGGGCGGTGGGTGCATCACAGGGATTCCCGCAGCACGTGCACCACGTGGTCCTGCTCCGTCTCGGTGAGGTCCGGGTAGAGCGGAAGAGACAACAATTGCTCGAATGCTCGATCGGCGGCCGGGAGCCTGCCAAGCCGCAAATCAGCGTACAGCGGGTGGTGATGGATCGGTATGTAATGCACCTGGGCACCAACGCCGGCAGATCGAAGCTCGGCGATGACCCGGTCCCGGTCGGGTACCCGGACGGGGAAAAGGTGATAGGCATGTCGTCGGCCGGGCGGAGCGGCAGGAGGCAGCGTGATCGGTAGATCGGCGAGCAGGTCCCGGTAGCGATCGGCAAGCTCGTTGCGACGGGAGACGAAACGCTCCAACTTGGTGAGCTGGCTGGTTCCCAAAGCTGCCTGCATGTCGGTGAGGCGGTAGTTCCAACCGAGCTCGACGACTTCGTAGCACCACTCCCCTCGCTCGGGACGTCGCACGATACCGTGATGGCGAAGGCGCCGGAGCCGCTCGGCGAGCTCCGCAGAGTTCGTGGTGACCGCACCCCCCTCCCCGGTCGTGATGTGCTTCACGGGGTGGAACGAGAAGGCACACATGTCGGAATGGACACAGTTGCCGACCGGTCCTTCCGGCGTCGTCGCCCCCAGGGCGTGCGCGGCATCCTCGATGACCAGGCCCGGTCGCCGACCCATCCGTGAAAGATCGAGGGGAAGTCCGGCGAAATGGACTGCAACAAGGGCATCGACCTCGTCGGGGACCTGGTCGAGGTCCATGTTGAGGGTCCCGGGATCAACATCGACCAGCTCGACGTCGGCGCCCGCGTAACGGGCACAGTTGGCACTCGCGACAAAGGTCAGGGGCGAGGTGGCCACCCGATCGCCCGGCCTGACCCCCCCGGCCACGACCGCCGCATGCAACGCGGCGGTTCCATTGCTGAAGGCAACCGCATGGCGGGCCTCGGTCACCTCCGTCAGGGCAGCCTCGAAGACGTCCACGGCCGGGCCTTGGGTCAGCCAGTCACCCTGGAGGACCGCCACGACCGCGGCAACATCCTCATCGTCGATGGATTGACGACTGTACGGGATCATGGAAGCAGCGAGGAAAGCTCGTCAGCGGTGAGCCACCAGTCGTTGTTGTCGCTCGAATACGAAAAATCATGGTCGAGAGGCTCACCCGCAAGCCATGCCCCGTGTTCCCACCAGGGATGCTCGGGAAACACCACGTAGACATCACCGGCGTCAACCGCATGACGACTCTCGTCAGCCGTGAGCAAAACCTCGTGCAGCTTCTCGCCGGGACGAATCCCGATGAACTTCCGCTCCATCCCCGGTGCCATCGCCTCGGCAAGATCCACCACTCGCATCGAGGGGATCTTCGGAATGAAGACCTCCCCGCCCCCGGCGTGGTCAAGCGAGAACATCACCAGATCAACCGCCTGGCGCAGGGTGATCCAGAATCGGGTCATGCGTTCATCGGTGATGGTGAGCAGGCCCTCTTGGATCTGCTTTCGGAACAAGGGAACCACCGAACCCCGAGAACCCATCACGTTGCCGTAGCGCACACACGACAGCACTGCGCCACTCTGGGCTGCATAGGAGTTGCCCTGCACGATGATCTTCTCCGCACAGAGCTTGGTTGCCCCGTAGAGGTTGACCGGGTTGACAGCCTTGTCGGTGGACAACGCCACCACTCTCGCGACGCCGGCGTTGATCGCCGCATCGACAACGTTCTGCGCTCCGATCACATTGGTCTGCACGGCCTCAAACGGGTTGTACTCGCAGGCGGGAACCTGTTTCATCGCGGCCGCATGGACAATCACATCGGCCCCTTGCGCTGCTCGCAACAGTCGATCACCGTCACGAACGTCACCGATGAGATACCGCAGCCTGTCGTCACCGAGACGTTCCCGCATCTCGGACTGCTTCAGCTCGTCCCGAGAGTAAATCCTGATCGTCACATCGGAGAGCTCGCTCAGGACTCGATCAACGAAGGCGTTCCCGAACGAACCGGTGCCGCCGGTGAGAAGAATGGTCGAGCCGGAAAGATCCATAAACCCCATCTTGGCCCCTCTACGCTGTTTGCAGTTGTCATTTCGCAATGTTGTTCCACCCATTGCGCCCATCGCCTGTCCTGAAAGTCGAGATCGGGTGTTTCAACCGGCAAGATTGTTCTTGACATTTTCCACTATCGGGGTGGTTGCAGGCCTCAGTAAGATCCACGCGGCAAGCAACGGTTACGACTTCACGGGCTCCAGCCGCTTTGCATGGGCCATCGCCTACATCCTTGTCCTGCTGACAACCGCGTACAGCTTCGGACTTCCCGAACTCCCTCGATCATGGCGCTCGGCATTTGCGGCGTCAGCGCTCGCAACCGGCTGCGCTGCCCTGGCGGTCTCGTTTCTGCAACTCCTGACCGGAGACGCACTGCTCCCGAGATTCGTCGTCTTCGGCACCGCCCTTTGCCTTGACGTCGTCTACCCGGTCGCCTCCATGCTGGCCAAGGACCGGCGTGATCGGGCAGAGGAGCGCGATAGGGTCCTCCTCGTCTCGTCCAATGCCGCCGAGGACGCTCGCGCTCTCCAATCCGAGCTTGACGGGCCATGCGAAAAGCCCGCTCACGTTGTGGGTGCCATGACCATCGCTGAAGCGGCGCTGAGGACAAGTCCCTTGCCGTTGTCCCGTCGGGCCGCCGAGCTGGGCGCCACGGTGATCGTTCTTGACCGTCAAGCCCAGGCAGATGACGAAATCGTGGCCCAGACCGCGTGTCTCCACGAAAAGGACTTCGCGTCCGAAGCCTCTCGCTGTTCTATGACGAATGGCTTGGCAAGTTACCCATCACCGAGCTCCTGCGAACCTCGTTGTTCTTTGACATCGGGAGCCTGCATCGCGAACGTTATGCACGCCTGAAACGTGTCCTGGACCTGGCCATGGCGAGCCTGGGAATGACCTTCTTCCTCTTGGTCACGCCATTCGTCCTGATCGGCAACATGGTGGGCAACCGGGGGCCCCTCTTCTACCGCCAGGTGCGAGTGGGAGAAGGGGGGTTCCAGTTTTCCATCCTGAAGTTTCGAACCATGCGGCCGGGCAATGGCGCGCTGTCGAACGAGTGGACAACCGAGGATGATCCACGCATCACGCCGTTCGGACACTTTCTCCGCCGTTCCCATCTCGATGAAGTTCCCCAAATGATCAACATTGTCCGAGGACAACTTTCGATTGTTGGCCCTCGTCCGGAGCAACCCCGTTACGTGCAAGAGCTCACGGCCAAATTGCCCTTCTACGACCTCCGACATCTGGCCAAGCCCGGGCTGACCGGTTGGGCGCAGGTGAAGTACGGCTATGCAGGCAGTGAAAGTGATGCCATCGAGAAGCTCCAATACGAGTTTTATTATCTGCGCCACCAAGGGCTCATGCTCGACCTGCGAGTTGTCGGCCGAACCCTCAGAAGCGTGTTCCAGCGCTCGGGACGTTGAGGAGACCAACATGAGCGAAACGGTGTCGATCGTCCTGCCAACCTTGAACGAACGAGGATTCATTCGTGACTGCCTTGATTCGTTGCTTGCCCAGGACTACCCCGCCATCGGTGAGATCCTGATCGTCGACGGCGGTTCCACCGACGGAACCATCGAGATCGTTCGGGAAACCGGCGACATCGTGCGCCTGGTGCCCAATCCACGGGTCACCGCTGCGGCGGCAATGAACATCGGGATCGCATCAGCCCGATTCGAGGTCATCGTTCGAGCTGATGCGCATTCACTCTACGCCCCCGATTTTGTCTCGACAACCGTCGCAGCCATGGAGGAAACCGGAGCTGCCGTTGTCGGGGGGCCCATGAACGCCGTCGGGCTGAATCGATTCGGACGGGCAGTCGCTGCGGTCACCTCATCGCCATTCGGTGTGGGACCGGGGCGTTTCCACTATGCAGCGGAGCCTCAGGAAGTGGAGACCGTCTACCTCGGCGCCTACCGGAGGGACGTCGTGCTCCGGGCCGGCGGATACGACGAGGTGAACCTCCAGTGGGCAGCGGAGGATCAGGAGCTGAACTACCGCATCCGACGCCAGGGCGGTCGCATCTGGCTCGACCCGGCCATTCGATCGTGGTACTTCCCACGCGACACACCCAAGGCGCTGTGGCGTCAGTACTTCAACTACGGCGTGTGCAAGGCGTCGACCTTCGCCAAGCATCGAACCCTTCCCTACTGGCGCCCGCTCGTACCCGCTGCCCTCGTCGCCGGGACCGTCTCCGCCCATGTGTACGGCGCCCTTCGCCACAAGCCGCTTCTCGGCGCAGCCCCCGTCACGGCATGGTTCATCGGTGCGGGAACCATGACCCTTCGTCTGGCCGGCCAACCTGGGGTCTCCCCACAGGAAACGCTCCTCGCCCTCGGCATCTGCCACTGGGGTTACGGCCTTGGCTTCTGGTCGGGCATCTGGCGCATGCTTCGCGGGAAGCCGTTTGACGCGCGACCCCGGGGACACCGGTGATGACAGGCATCGACCCCCAGAGGGTGGAGGAATCAGGGCGAAAGGCAGCGGAGCTTCTGCTCCGTCTCATCGGAGCATCGCCTGAACACCGCGTGGCGCGAAGACTCGCCGCACAGATGCCGCCGATCACGACCGGTGGACCGAAGGTCCTGATCGTCAGCCCTCGCGACTGGGTGGCCCATGTGCAGTACGAGGCGGTGATCGGCCACGCTCTTCGCCTGCGAGGCGCTGCTGTCAGCTTTCTCACGTGTGGCGGGGGACTCGAAATTTGCGACCGGACCAACGTCTACGAAGGGCCGCCGATGCCCTGCCGTTCCTGCACGCACTACGTCGAGACCGCCCTCGACGCACATGGATTTCCCCGACAGTCGATCAGGGAGCACTGGGAGCCCAATGACCCCTCCTCGTGGCCGGAGCTGGACACGTGCACACGAGAGCAGTTGGGTGAGGTCGTCTTCGACGGGCTGGCCCTTGGTCGGGCCATCGACATCCCGCTCAAGTGGTTCCTCTGCGCTGCCGAGTTGCAGGGTGACCCCTTGGCCGGACAGACCTCCCGCGCCTTTCTCCGCTCGGCACGACGGATCGCCACGGGTCTGCGCGTCGCTCTGGAACAAAACCGGCCCGATGTGGTCGTACTCCTCAACGGCCTCTTTCTCTTTGAGGGAATCGCCTGGGCGCTGTGCAGGGAGCTCGGCATCGATGTCGTCACCTACGAGCGGGCCTTTCTGAAAGAAACGCTCGTCTTTCATCGTGGTGCTCCGGCAGGGTTCTACGACTTCAGCGATGACTGGGAGACCTGCTCACGGCCCCTCACCCCGCCCGAAGCGCTCGAGCTTGACACCTATCTGGATCAGCGCCGCTCGGGCCGGGCCTTCGACCAATTCTGGAAGCTCGAAAGCCACACGATCGCCCCGGGCGAGGGTCGCCTCGTCACCCTCTTCACCAATCTCACCTGGGACACCGCCGTCATCGATCGAGACTGCGCCTTCCCGGACATCCAGTCATGGATCGAATCGGTCGTGCGGGCATTCGCCACTCGTTCCCCTCATCGCCTGGTCATCCGCATCCACCCCTCCGAACGTCACCTCCCCGGCAAGATCACCAGAGATTCACTGGAATCCTTCATCCATCAACGCTTCCCGGATCTTCCCGCAAATGTCACCGTCATCGGCGCGGACAATCCCATGAGCTCCTATCCCCTGATGGAGGCAAGCGATCTGGGCCTCGTCTACACGTCGACCACCGGACTCGAGCTTGCGCTCTCCGGCACTCCCGTCCTTGTGGCGGGGCACACGCATTACCGCGGCAAGGGTTTCACCAACGATGTCCAAAGCGCCCACGAGCTCATGTCCACTCTCGATGATGCGCTCGACGACCCTTCAACCGCGACCGTCAATGTCGAGCTCGCCCGACGCTATGCCCACTTCTTCTTTTTCGGGCCCCCGTCAAGGCGCCGTTCGTCATCGAGCCGCTGCCGGGACTCGCCCGCATCACCACCACGGACCTGAACCAACTCGGACGGGGCGTTCACGACGACCTCGATCGCATCTGTGACGGCATCCTCGAGGGAAAGCCGTTTGTGCGTTGATACCTCAGCCTGGGCACTCGGGGGCCGGTGGTTTCATCGGAAAGATCGTCTCTCTGATCTGCCTGCGTTCCTCTCGGCTCATCTGCCATCGCACGGTGATGACCAGTGCCGTTCCCAACGCCAGGCCGGCTCCCATCACCACGGTGTAGACGTCGAGAAGGGGAAGAGCCAACACCAAGCCGCTCACCAACGCCGCCGCCGCCGCCGGGCCGAGCGGAGGTAGGAATGCCTCGGCGATGAAACGACGAGCGGGCAGCTCGGTCTCGTCAAGTATCGCTCGCAACAATGCAGGCGTCAGGACCACCGTGCCCACCAGAGTGCCCACAAACGTCCCCACCGTCCCCATCACCTGCACGAGCGTGAGGCTGGCAACAAGATTGACCACCACCGCCAGCGCGGCAGGTCGCAGCACCTTCGCCGCCTTTCCCGACCCCTGCAGCAGGTTGGAGCCGACCTGCAACGGCGCTGCCGCTGCAATGGCGATCACCGCGACCACGATAAGCCCCCCGGCATCAGTGAATCGCTCGCCAACCCAGACCCGAACCAGTGGGCCGGACAGGACCATCACCACGGCGGCAACAGGCAGCACGGCAAACGACGAGTACCTCGTGCCTCGCAGACAGAGCTGTTGGAGCGTTTCCGTGGCCCCGCGGGCGCGCAACCAGGCAGCACTTGAAATCGCCGTGTACGAGCCGGCCGAGAGAACGGCTGCGACGCCATTTTGTGCCTGGGTGGCAATCTCGACCAGGACAACCGCTTCGGGCCCGAATGCGGCACCGACAATCAATCGGTCCATCGTTCGATGGAGCACACCGGTTGCGTTCAGCATCGCCACCGTCGACCCGTAACGGAGAAGCCGGAGCCCTTCCTGTCCGTCGGGGCGCGTCGGAACGGACGGCAGATGCCGCAACAGCACCCAAACCCCTCCCAACGTGCCGCACGCCGAAGCAAGAACGGCGGCAATGGCGACACCCCTCAGTCCTCCCCCCAACGAGGCGGTCGTCACCGTCGCGGCGACAAGGATGGTTCGTCGTCCGCCATCCACGGCCCGAGCGAGATCGAGTCGTTGGAGACCCTCGATGCACGCCAGAAAGCCACCGGTGACGAGATCCAGGAAGATGGCCAACGAATAGATGACCAGACCAGCCCGGAGGTCTCCGACCAACGCAGCGGGAGCGTTGAAGAGACTCGGCAAAGAAGGCGGCCCGAAAACAGCAAGGAGGCCGCCGAACAACGTGCCGAGCAAGGCATACGCGACGCACGCGGTGCTGACAACACGGCCCAATCCCGCGTGATCGTTCAGCGACGCCCGCTCTGCCACCGCACGTGTTGTTGCAGTGCCCATTCCGAGATCAGCTATTGAAAACCACCCCGTGATGGCCGACATGGTCTGTATGAGGATCCAAACACCAAACGCCTCGGCGCCCATCCCGGCCAGCAGGAGCGGCAGGCCAACGAGAGAGACGAGCATCGTCCAGCCACTGGCCAGCCCGTTCGATGCTGCGTTCAGGAGGACCCTACGCCGGTGATCATCTCCCTGTTCGTTCAAAACCATGCAGCCGGTGGCAACAGGCACCCTGATATTGTCGACACTCTTGTCGCCCGTCGTAATTCGAGGTGGTCGTGATGTTCAACAGCGCGATCACATCCGTGCGCCGGAGCAGTCGAAAGATCTTTCGCACGGCAAGACGATTTGTCGTTGGTGCTCGAGGTTTGGGTTCTCCCACTGTTGTGCAATGGGCAGCTCACCAACTTCGCTCCGGACCGGCCAAGAATGATGTTGAGAATAGCAGTTTCACGTGGGTTGATGCGGCAATCACATCAACCACCATCGTCTGGTTGCACAACTATTGGTCCAATACTTATGGCATCGAGCGGCCTTCTTTCGACGTAACGATGGTCGATAGCGCCGGAGCTTCGGTCGCGACATGGCCCCTCGTGCTCGAACCGGACGCAACGGAAGCAATTGATGTGCGGTCGGAGTGCATCAGACGAAACATCCCCTTGCCCTTTGAAGGACAGATGATTCTCGTCTTGTGTCACCACAAACTGGTATCCGGGCGCCCGGTCCAAGTATTTGCCGAGTACGTTCGCGACGACGGCGAGGCGAGTGGGGTACACGGTCAGTACGGCTTCATGCACAATCCCACAGGACAAGTCCTCAGCGCCATGCGCCTTGTCTGTGACGAGGATCGGCGGACGGCGATTGTGGTGACCAACCCTTATGTAGGTCCGGGAGGGAAGGGGCCTTTGCGGGCTGATGTCACGGCCATCTCCGGCGATGGCAGATCCATCCAAGCACGACTACCTGATCTCCATCCCCGTGCAACCGCAATTGTCTACCTCGATGATCTTTTTCCCCAGCTGCAACAATTTCTGAACAAACAGCCCGGGCACTTGAAGCTCAAGATGCCCTGTCCGAGTTCTCGCGTGGCCACTTTTGTCGAGCACACGCCCACAGGCCGGCGCATGGTGAACCACGGTACGATCGACCGAGTATTTGACCAAGGAGGCGGCATCCCCAGCGGCGCTGTCGGGGCAACGCCGCTGGCAAGTTGCCTTGTTGTATGTGGGAACGATCGCGACACGATTCTGGCACTGCCCAATGTCTGGGGTCCTATCGCCGACGATTACATCGCCGTCATCCACCTTTTCGCCCCGAACGGGTCACCCCTGGCCACCTATGAACTGGAAATCCGGCAAAACTCCTTTGCCGAAGTGTCCACGAAGGAGATGCTCTCTCGTTCCGGTCAGACCCCGCCGCCTTATTGTCATGCCGAAATTGCCCTGCGCCCCACTCGCCCGATCGACGAGGTCCCGGCGCAATTCGACCTCCTGGTCGCTCTCCGGGATCGAGGGGAACTCGTAGGCGAAGTGCAGGTTGGCTCTGATTTCTTCAATGCGCCAATCCCCTCCGGCGCGTCCTGGCCTGACATCCGACGAACAAGAATCTTCTGTCGTGTCCGAACCGGTCACGCGAGCCGCTCGATGCTCTTCCTGGCCCATCCCGTCGCCTCCCCGAGCCATGACATCGTCGCCCGGCCGACGCTCACCCTTCTTTCCCCGGACGGCAAGGGTCAGGAAACGGTCACCGTGAAGTTGCCTCCCCACGGCTGTCTTCTCACGGACATCACCACGTTGTTCCCAGCCGCCACTTCCCTGTGCGGTGATGCCGAATTCGGCGTGGTGCGCGTCCGGGATACGGAGGCTCGCCTCTATGGATTTCACTTCCTTGAAACCCCGGGAGCTCAGTCCGTGGTCATCGACCACCTTGTCGGTGGTTGAAATGGCCGTCGTTGACCAGTTCGAGACGGTGGCTTGCGTCGCCTGTGGATCCCCCGACGCCCGTACAGCCTGGATTCGCCCGCCCCGTGACGATCATGCCCAGGATCTGCTCCTTCCAGGTGGACGCAGCAGGTGGGTGGTTTGTGAGCGATGTGGCTTGGTCTACCAATCACCTCGTCCCGGACCCGAAGCGGTCACGAGATTGTATGCGGGTGGCACGTATCACCAGCAACGGGGCGGACAACCGGAGCACTACGTGGCCTACAGTCTCCGACGTTCCCGTGCAGCCCTCGATTGGGCATTCGAACAGGACGTGATGCGGGACAGGGTTGGGCGAGCGCTGGATATCGGATCAGGCATCGGCGGAGCCCTCGTTGGCCTTCGCGAACGTGGTTGGGACGTCGTAGGCATCGAGCCCGATGCTGACCTCGTCGCACTGGGCCAGGAGCGCTTCAATCTTGACCTCCGGGTCGGCTTTCTCGACGCCGAGGCATTGCCTGACGAAGAATTTGATCTTGCCTTCAGTTGTCACGTCTGGGAACACCTCGCAGATCCTCTCGAGACCTCCCAACTTGCACACCAGTTGCTCCGAGCCACGAGTGGCTTGCTCTTTATCGTGGTGCCCACCTTTCGCCAGGCACGTACCTTGGCATGGGCATGCTTCACCGCTCCGCACACCTACATGTTCACGCACATCTCTCTGGGGAACCTGCTCAGGAAGGCAGGATTTGAGGTTGTAACCCATCGTTACGCCGCCGGGAGCGATTCGGAGCTCTGGCTTCTGGCCCAGGCAGTGGAACAGGACCAAACGACACGAACGCCACCCGAATGCGAACCAATCCGCAAAGTCCAGATTGAGCTGGCGCTCGTCCCCGTACGGGCTCCACTCGGCCTGCCCGTACGGTTGCGAACCCATACGCGCACACTTCGTGCAAACCCGAAAGATTTCTCCGCCAGGCTGGCTCGTTGGCTGTCAGCTCGCGCCAAACGAGCTCGCATCGCGCTTCTCGGTCGATGACCGCGCGTTCTTGAATGTCCCGATGTCGCCACGGACACAACGCTTCAGCGGCCCGCCGCTCGAGCTTCAAGAGCTCGAATCACCCTCCATGCGGTCCGGATCCTCCATGCGAAGCTGAAGGCGATTCACCGCCTCGGTCAGTGCCTGCACCTGTTCGGTCATGGCGTCGACAAACCGATGCTGATCCAGGGCAAGCCCGTCGATCCGGTTGGCGAGCGCCATGATCTCCGCATCGACTCGCTCGGACAGCTGATCGGTGATCGCCTGAAGCTCCCGCCTGGCCGACATGGAGGACGCCAGCCTTCCTGCCACGCTCGAACCGCCTCGTGCCAAGCGCTTTGCGGCTCCCGTACCGAAGCCGTCGGCTGTTCCCTCAACCACGTTGATCACGCCCCTTCTCTCTCGGGCGGACCACTCCTGCCCAGGTGTTCTTCCGGACGAGCCTCGAATCTCCTCGAGCCGCTCCTTCATCCGTCGCCCACAGATCTCGGGTGTGTGGAGGCGCTCCAGGTCCCGACGACCTCGCTCGGCCCGTTCGGCTGCCGCTTCAGGATCGTCCACCACTCGGCGGAGCAGTTGGGCCGCGACAGCCACGTCGGGCTCAGCCCACCGGGTCGAGTCGGGGTAGATGGGAGTGCCTGCGGGGATCGCCACCGGGGTCGTGGGCACCAGGAAGCTGTTCTCCTCGTTCATGAAATCAAGGTTGCCCGAATAGCGCGAGGCAATGACCGGCTTGCCCAGCGTCATGGCTTCGGCCATCGTCAGGCCCAACCCCTCCGCGCGGTGCAGGGAGACGTAGCAGTCGATGCTCGCCATGAGCGCGGTCTTCTCGTCCGGGCGAAGGTACTCCTCACGAAGCACGACATCCGGTCGGCTGCGGGCGGCATGGCGAAGCTGTTCGCGCTCCACGGGGCACTGGTCGCCGTTGATGGACTTGATGATCAGCAGTGGGCCCTCGTCGGGCCGGAATGCCATCTCGAACGCCTCGATCACAGCAAGGGGATTCTTCCGCTGGAGAACACTCAGGTAGTCGAAGACGAAGAGGAACACGAAGCGATCCGGTGGCAGACCCAGATCGGCCCGGGTGATCAGGGGATCCACACGCGGAGCGACCAGAGGGAGCGGCATGGTCAGCACAGGCTTGTTGGTATGTGGCGCAATGGCTGCACGAACGTGCTCGGTGGCCACCCAGACCTCATCGACCTGGTCGAAGGCGCCATGGAGCGACGCCGGAAAACCTTCCACCTCCCAGAACCACAGCCCGATCGTGTAGCCCCCGCGATTGAACGAGACGCCGGCCTCGTGGCGGAAGAAGCTGACCTGGTCCGCGTTCACACACACGAGATTGATGTCGTAGGGCGCCGCAGTCTCCTGCTCTTGTAGGAAGTCATGGCCCTGGCGACTCGATGTTCGAGCGTAGGCAAGGGCGGTGTGGGGCATGCCCACCGCCTCGATCGCCGCAATGGCCAGGCGCGCCGCCTCGCCCACACCGAGCTCGGCGCGGAGATAGCCCGCGACGTTCACGCCTTCACGTGGGGCGGGTGGTTGAGGAGCCATCCGGGACAAGAACGCGGTTTGCACGGGATTCTCGGGCAGCAGGCGGGGCGACAAGCCCATCTCGCGTGCCCCGTGCTCATGCAGCCAACCGAGAAAGCCCTCTCGGTCCGAGCCGTCGAGATCGGGATAGACCGTGTGCACGTCGGGACGATCCTCGTAGACCGCCCCGGCATAACGGGAAAGCGACGGGCGATGCGGATTGGGCTCGTTCAACCAGGCAAGAAAGGCGGGAAGCTCCCCCGGTGCCCACGGGTCGGGTGGAGCAGGCCAGCCGATGGACTCCATGTCGTCCAGCGCCTGGCGGTAGAGGCGGCGCATCCCCGCATCCACCGGGATGCCGTTGGGCAGGCGTCCCCACCCGTAGGCGATGGGCGTCACCGCGTCGTACCCGGCAGCCGACAACGCCTCGCCGTATGCATCGCACAGGGAGGCCAGATCGGGCTCCTCGCTCAACAGCACCCGAGGTCGCGTCCCCTGATGCCGGCTCAGGCGACAGGGGGCGTGGGGGCTGTAGCCGCTGAAGTGGAAGAAGCGCAGTGTCGCATCCCCGGCCCGCCATTGGCCCTCGACGCGGCGCACCATCCGCTGATCGACGTTCCAATAGGCGACATTGCAGCCCTGGTCCCCCACCACCGCGTGAGGAAAGAGGCTGGGAACGAAGTCGATCCAACGTTGATCGGTGAAGACCATGTTCGCCGGGTCATCCCGACAATCACGTCGAAGGCGTTCCGACCACCAGTCGAGGAAGTCCTTTGCCGCGTCGCTCACCGCGATGAAACCGAGATTGAATGTTCCTGCACCGAGAATCTCGGCCTCGGTCGGCCGTTTGCCATCACGGGGCATCGGCGCCAACAGGTGGGGGGTCAACGCGATGCCGTGTGACGACGCGGTCTCGAACAAATCGTCGACCGGTTGGTAGACAAAGATGTCGGGGTCGAAGTAGGCCACGACGCCGCTGCCGCGAGCGAGCAGCGTTCGCAACAACCAGGGCTTCACCGCGGTTGCAAGCTCCATGACGCCGTAGCCCATGATCATCTGGTGCAGCGTCGCCTGTTCGATGTCGAGCGCGCCCATTTGCAGCACCTCGAACGGTTCGCCGTCTCCGGTCACCTCACCGAAGCGGTCGTCGGTCACCAGCACGGTGAACCGAGCTTCGGGGTGCTGTGCACGAAAGGACGACGCCAGGACCCGAGCGTGCGCCAGGTAGTTGCGGGCGATGATCGTACAGGCGTGGATCTCCATGCCGGGCTATTCCGCTGCCTCGGAAAGCGCCTCGGCCAGTGCCGGGTGCACGAGCAGGCTCTCCACGATGTCGTTGACCTTGAGGCCTGCGGTCACCGCCAGGGCGATGACCGAGATGAGCTCGGCCGCGTTGCGGCCCACGATCGAACCACCCAGCACCACGCCGGTGGCCGGGTCGGAGATGATCTTCACAAACCCGCGGGCGTCGCCCTCGATCAGCGCCTTGGCCGACGCCGAGAACGGCACCTTCGTCACTCTGATCTTTCGCCCGGACGAGAACGCGTCGGCCTCGGCGAGCCCGACATCGGCAATCTCCGGCTCGGTGAAGATGGCCGATGCCGCCTTGTCGTAGTCGAGATGGCGATGCTCGCGGGTGTGGAGCCCCATCACGTGCTCGGCCACCTTGCGACCCTGCATGGAGGCGACCGACGACAGCGGAAGCTTGCCCGACAGGTCGCCGGCCGCATAGATGTGCGCCACGTTCGAGACACAGTGCTGATTGATCGAGACGTAACCGCCGCTGTCGGTCTGCACGCCGGCGGCTTCGAGGGCCAAGCCCTCCGAGTTGGGGATCGAACCGATGGCGAGGATCACATGGCTGCCCTTCACCATGCGCCCGTCATCACATCGCACGACCACATGATCGGGATCACGATCGATGCCAACCGCTCGGGCCCCCTTCAGCAAGGTGACGCCTCGACCGAGGAAGTCGGCCTCGAGGGCGGCGGCGACTTCGGGGTCCTTCTGCGGCAGGACCTGCTGTCGACTGACGATCAAGGTCACCTTGCAACCGAACGACGAGAACATGTGCGCGAACTCCACGCCGGTCACACCTGAGCCCACCACAATCACATGCTCGGGAAGCTGAACAGGCGGGTAGGACTGACGAGTGGTCAGCACCCGTTGGCCGTCGATCTCGGCCCAATCGGGAATGCGGGGACGACTGCCGGTCGAGAGCAACACCGCATCACCGACGAGTTCGACCGAACCATCGTCGGTCTCCGCCACCAACTCGTGTGGGCCCGTGAAGCGGCCGGTTCCCCGCAGGATGCGGACGCCTTGGCTCTCCAACAAGGTGATGGCCGAGCGATTCAGCCGCTCCTCGATCGAGGCGTTCCGTGCCCTCAGTGCCTCGAAGTCGAGACACGCCTCGATGGGCTCGAGACCCATACCGGCTGCTCGGCGGGTGAGGGCCATCGCACCTCCGGTGGCGATCATGGCCTTGGATGGGATGCAGTCCCACAGATGCGCTGCGCCGCCGACGATGTCACGCTCCACCAGCGTCACCTCGGCCCCCAGCCGTGCCGCATGACTGGCCGCCATGTGCCCCGCCGGGCCACCACCAACGATCACAAACCTCAAGGCCATGGAGCAAGGTTAGTGGGGAGAGCGCCAGAACCAGGGCTCGCCTGCTCCGCCGAGAGGTCCCCAGCCCGTGCAACTCCAGACCTTCACGAGATGAACAGGCATGCCGGCACCGTGTCTCTCCAGCATCACGAACACAAGACGAATCAGGACCTCACCGTTTCCATTGGAATCTCATTTGTTCACATGTCAGTCGACTAGGCCTATTTCTTTGTCAGCCCCAAATGGGGACACTGATTCCCCAGGATTGGTGATCCAATGGGCCATCGATTCCTCTACGGAATGAACTCGCCAGTCTGTGAGGAAATCGGTCAGTTTATGATTTATCAGTCCCGCCCTCAAAGGCCTTGGCGCCACTTGGCCAAGATCCGACGTTGCTGTTGAATCGAGAAGTGATTCATCAAGATCCAGGGCTCGGGCCATTCGCGTCGCTAACTCCGCTCGGCTCATGTGCTCGGAACCGACCACATGCCAGATGCCATGGGCACCTCTTTCCATCAGTTCCGCTGTCGCGCCGGCAAGATCACGGTTATAGGTCGGAGTTGAGACCTGATCATCGGGAACGCGAAACCGACGTCCCGCTCCCAGGTGACGGATCACCTGAAACGCGAAGTTCTTCCCCTGTCGTTCAGGTCCGTAGACAACGGTTGTCCTGACAATCAGAGCGTTGGGATCAGCTTCAAGGACAGCTCGTTCACCCTCAAGTTTAGAGATACCATAAACGGATAGCGGTCTCGTCAAATCCTCTTCATCGTACGGTCCGGCCACTCCATCGAAAACATACTCTGTTGAATACGAATAGGGTTCTCGCACCGAGGGAATGGGCCGTCGAAGCCAACCACGCCGGACATTCCGCATTGATCGTCCGAGCAAGACCAGGCTGGGACTCGCAGGCATCGACCTGGCTCATAGCGGCAGCAATGACTACCCACTTCAATGAAAGGTCTGCCATCCAGGTAGCGGTGCCGCCTGGGTCATCGATCACATCCGTCAACGAGAATTGAACACCTTTTGGAGAGGAATATGCCGCCACGTCCCCAAGGAGGTTTCCTGGTCAAGAACCTCGAGCAATGCACCACCAACCTGACCGGAGGCACCAATCACCAAGGTTGTGGCTTCTTTACCCATGCCTGGGCGACCAGTCATAAGGAATGCTCTCGGTAAAGGGGTCAAGCCGGGTAATCTCATCCCGTCGGTGAGGAATCGAGGCACAGTTGCACACCATGCTTGGCTGCGTACTCACTCCTCGAAAGCCATTCCAGACACCCGGTGGCACCTGAACCAACTCATAACATTCCGGTCCCAAAAATATCTCCATCACATTCCCGGCTGTAGCAGACCCAGGTCGATCATCAAAAAGCACGAGCTTCACCAAACCAAAGGGGCAGGTGTACGTAAGTGTCATTTCGGAATGATGATGCCAACCCTTAATCATTCCAGGATTAACCCATGAAAAGTAGACTTCACCAAATCCCTGGAATTCTGGATCATCAGATCGCAGCATGTGCATGATCTTGCCGCGCTCATCGACAAACTGCGAACGCTGTGAGACCATTACGCCTTCAATCGTACTATTACCCATAATTATGACCTCATTCTTGCCACTTCAAGGCACCGATGTATCGAGTGATCATCTCCGAAATCTCTGAGCAAATTCGTGTAATACATCAAGCATATAGTCGATCATCTCATCCGTAATTCCTGGGTATACGCCGATCCAGAAAGTCCCCTCCGTAATCAGATCCGCATTGGCAAGCGATCCGACAATTCGGTAGGGATGACCCTTAAAGGCTGGCTGACGGACAAGATTACTTCCAAAAAGCAATCGGGTTGCGATGCGGTGGTCTTCCAAATATGCCACCAGATCGGATCGCTGGAACGGCGCGGATGCACGCACGGTTATCGCAAAGCCGAACCAGCTTGGATCACTGCTCGGTGTGGGCTCCGGAAGTAGAAGAAGGTGTTCGAGATCAGCCATCCCTTGACGAAGTCTCGTCCAGTTATGGCGCCTGGCAGCAATGAAGCCGCCAAGCTTGCCGAGCTGAGCGACGCCCACTGCCGCTTGCATGTCAGTTGCCTTCAAATTATAGCCAATATGCGAATAGACGTATTTATGATCGTAACCATAGGGAAGCTCCCCAAGCTGCCAGTCAAAACGTCGGCCACAGGTATTATCCTGACCGGGTGGACACCAACAGTCACGACCCCAATCACGAAAGGATTCGACGATAGTACGAAGCTTTTTCTTCTTGGTAAGAACACAGCCGCCCTCACCCATTGTAATATGATGTGCAGGGTAGAAACTAGCGGTCGCAAGGTCTCCAAATGAACCGACCTCACGGCCCTCATAGGTAGCCCCGACCGCGTCACAGGTATCTTCAATCACCCAGAGATCATGCTCTGCAGCAAGCGCCATCACTCGACCGAGGTCGAAAGGGTTACCCAAGGTATGGGCCATGATGATTGCCTTGGTCTTCGGTCCAATTGCCTCCGCCACCCGATCCATATTGGCATCATAAGTGCCCATTGTTGCGTCAACAAAAACCGGAACCAACCGATTCTGGAGGAGTGGATTGACCGTCGTAGGAAATCCTGCCGCTACGGTGATGACCTCATCACCCTCTCGTATCTGACGTTTGCCCAACTTTGGTGAAGTCAGGGCTGTGACAGCAAGCAAGTTTGCCGAAGAACCTGAGTTACACAAGACGGCATGCGGGACGCCCATTACCTTTGCGAAGTTCGCTTCAAAACTTTCGGCATAGCGCCCAGTTGTGAGCCAAAAATCCAGTGAAGCATCGACGAGGAGACGGACTTCCGCTTCATCAAAAACTTTACCGGAAACTGGAATCTGTGAAATCCCGGGCACAAAGACTCGATCCGGAAAAGCAGCCTGAGTGTACTTGGCCACCAACTCGAGTATCTCGGCCCGCAAAGCGTCGCCACCACTCGTACTTGTCATACATCCGCCAAGAGTTCTCTATACCACTCGAAAGTACAGCTTAGACCTTCGCTCAATCCCATAGTTGCTTTCCAACCCAGTATATTTCGGGCCTTTGTAGCATCGAGATACTGATCCTTGATTTCGCCAGTAGCAGTTCCCAGAATAAGCGGTTCCACATCCCGTTTACCAGCGGCATCGCAGCAGGCCTGATAGATATCTATGACCGAGAGTGGTTTCTCGTCTGAGAAGTTGAAACCCTGTCCGATGAGGTCGAGATCGCCTGCGTGGTCTGCAAGGGTCACATAAGACTGCACGATGTCATCGACATGGAGATAGTCACGCAAAAATGAGCCATCGCTGCGGAGGACCGGCTGCTCCCCACGTAACAAGGAGCGGAAGGTGCCCGGCACGATTCGACTCCAGTTCAGATCACCCGGCCCATAAATGTTGCCACATCGCGCAATGAGCACCGGCAGACCGTAGGTACGGGCGTAGGAAGTTGAGATCATGTCGGTACACGACTTGGACACCTCGTAAGGGTGACGACCTTCCAGCGGCATGGACTCGCGATAGGGAAGGTCACCCTGTTCCCCGTACGCCTTGTCGCTGGAAGCGACGACAATGCGTTGCACTAGGCCTGGGTACGTCCGGCAGGCGTCAAGCACATTCCAGGTTCCCTGGATATTTGCCTCAAAGGTCGCCCGCGGGCGAGCGATGGGCGGTACCGACGATCGTCTGGGCCCCAAGGTGAAACACGGTGTCGATATCATGCCCGTTGATTGCCCGATCGATCGCGGCAAAGTCTTCGAGACGACCATTGACCACAGCGACCGACGATATGCAGCCGCTCCGAATCAACTCGGACTGCGGGTCATAATCGGAAACAAGCGCGACGGTGTAAGCGCCTTGGTCGACGAGCCATTTGGTCAGGGACGACCCGACCATGCCGGTTGCTCCTGTTACCAGTACGCGCCTGGTCGACCATTCCGATGAGGGCAGACTCATCACTCCCACACTTTCCACGGAGCGTTCCCGCCGCTCCAGAGTTCGTTCAGCATCAGGTACTCCCGGTACGTGTCCATGGGCTGCCAGAACCCCTCGTGACGATAGGCAACAAGCTGCCCATCTCGTGCAAGTGCCTCGAGGGGGGCTTGTTCCAGGATGCAGTCCTCATCGAGATACTCGAAAACCTGTGGTTCAAAGACGAAAAATCCCGCGTTGACATAGTCGTCGCTGACGGGCTTCTCTCTGAAATGCACGACGCTGCCATCAGCCTGGAGATCCATGACCCCAAAACGTGAGAGTGGGCGAATCGTCGTTACGGTCGCTAGACGGCCATGCGACTCGTGGAACCGCAGGAGCGCGTCAATGTCGACATCGGCCAAACCGTCCCCGTACGTAACGATGACCCGCTGGCCCTCCACGAATCGCTGCACACGCTTCACCCTCCCTCCGGTCAAGGTCTCCGGACCCGTGTCGGCAACCGTCACGCGCCATTCGGACTCATCATGGCGGTCGTGGAACTCGACTCGATGCTCACTCCCAAGGTGAACCGTGAAGTCATTGGTGTGGGCTTCATAGTTCAGGAAGAAGTCCTTGATGACCTCACCCCGGTAGCCAATACACACGACGAACTCAGTAAGTCCGAAATGAGCAAACAACTTCATGATATGCCAGAGAACCGGCTTGCCCCCGACCTCTACCATCGGCTTCGGGCGGAACTCGGTCTCTTCACGCAGGCGGGTACCCAAACCACCTGCGAGCAGAATGACTGGCATAGATTGGACCCTTTCCGAAGGCGACACCACGGAAGAACCCTAGTGTTCCCGGCAACACCGATCCGTATCGACCAGAGCCCAACCCGTCGATGGACCCTGATGGCCCTGAATTGGCGCTCCTTGGGAGATGCCGCGGTGGGTGGCTAGGATCTGGCGAAGCTCGGAGGGCAGATGGAAGACATCGACATCGACGCACTAGTCGGTGAACTGCAGGAACGGGTGGCCGTACGACGTGCCGCAGGAGACTACCCGCCTGGACTCGAGGAACAGCTGGAGGCCGAGTTCAAGGTCATCATGAACGCAGTTCACCGTGGCGAGATCAACACCAATGAACTCATTCATCGGGTGCACACTGTTGAAGCTGCTGCCGCCGCTATCGGCGATCGACCAAAGTACAGCTCACGTATTCCGGGTGGTCGCGTGCTGCATGCGACCACAGGACGGTTTGTGGAACGACACACCAACCTGCTCGGCGAACATGTACGCAAGCTGGCGAACGACATGACGCTTGCGCTACATGAGGTTACCCACCTCCTGGACATGCAGCGTGAGGCGGACGAGCGGCAACTCTCAGAAATGATCGGATCAGTGCTTGACCGCCTCGCCATCGTCGATCATCTCGCCGATGCAGTGCTTGAGCTGGAGCGTCGTGTCCGCGATCTCGAAATGAAGTAGGCACCCACCATGACACATCGCCGGGTGAACCAAATCCTGGTAGGCGCCACCCAGGGTGATGCGATTACCTCCATGGCTCTCACAATCAGAGGGGCACTACGCGAACGTGGCGAAAGCGGCATCTACGCTCATTTCGTCGCCCCGGACGCAGTCACCGATGTCATGCCACTCCATCGGCTCGGCCCAGGAAGACGAAAAGACATCCTCGTCTACCACGCCAGCTACGGTGCGCCCCAGGTCACCCAGGTTCTGCTTCGCCGCCCCGAGCGACTCGTCATCGTCTACCACAACATCACACCTACCTCTTTCTTTCTGGAGTATCAGCCAGAGTTTGCAGTCGGCCTCGAATGGGGTCGATACGAGTTGTCCTTGCTTCGGGACAGGGTTGTCCTGTCCATCGCCGATTCCGGATTCAACGCCGCCGCGCTCATCCAGGAGGGCTTCTCTGACGTACACGTGGTGCCGGCCGGGCTGGAACCATCTCGTTTACGTTGGGTCGCGCCCGATGCGCGCCTTGCTCGGGAGGTCACGGAAAGATTTCCTGATGGGTTCGTCCTCGGCGTTTCCCAACTTCTGACTCACAAGCGATTCGAGACCATGGTTGAGACCATGCACCTCTTGCAATGGGTACACGATCTCAATCTCGGCCTCGTTGTCGTCGGAGCGCCACGCCTGCCCGGGTATCTCATTGCTCTCCAACGTCACGCAAAGATGCTCCAAGTTGGACGGGTTTGGTTCATGGGAACAGCGTCCGAGTCGGAACTCGCCACCCTCTTTCGAATGGCGAGCGTCTTCCTGAGTACCAGTGCCCATGAGGGCTTGGCACTTCCTCCCCTTGAGGCCATGTCCTTTGGACTTCCAGTCGTGGCCCGCGCAGCAGGCGCCATCACGGACACCGTTGGGAATGCAGGTATCGTGCTACCTGAGCGGTCCGGACCCATGTTGTTGAGCGAGGCGGTGGCTGAGGTGCATCGCAACAGCACCCTGCGGTCCGAGCTCATTGCCCGCGGGGAAGCAAGAGTGTCGGAAATCGAATCGGAGGACCCAGCCGGGAAATTCATCGATCTACTCGACACGGTGGCATAGAAGATGCGCATCCTTTATGCCGTTCAGCGTTACGGCGAATCAATCGTAGGGGGGTCCGAGGCTGCCGCTCGATCCTTCGCCGAGCATCTCACCGTTCGGGGCCACAGTGTCGAGGTCGTGACAAGTTGTGCAACAAGTTATGTTGATTGGGCGAATGTCTTTGAGCCCGGAACCGAGAAGTTGCACGGCGTCACCGTCCATCGGTTACCCGTCGATGACATCCGACGACCCGAAACATTCGGCCCCCTGCACAGCTGGATGATCCAAGGACCTCGTCCGCAACCCTTGTTCCAACAGCAGCGATGGGCGAAACACATGGGTCCCGACATGGGTATGTTGCCGTCGTGGATGGCAGAGAACATTGACCGCTTCGATGTCGCCGTCTTCATGACGTACATGTACTCGACCGCCACAAGAGGGATGCCCACGGCAGCGGGTCGCGTTCCCGTGGTGTTCCAGCCGACAGCGCACGACGAACCACCAATTCGGGTTAGGCTGTACGACACGTTGTTCCGCCTTCCTGATGCCTTCCTCTTCTTCACGCAGGAGGAACGGGGCGTCGTGGAACGTCGATTTCGAATCGATCCCCACGGCGAAACGGTCGGCATCGGGATCGAGCTGACCGAAGCCAGCTCACCCGCCGATTTTCGAACACAGTTCAGCCTTGGGGATGATCCTTATCTTCTCTACCTCGGTCGCATCGATGCAATCAAGGGGTCGTGCGAGCTTTACGAATTCTTCCAGGAGTACAAACGCCGATCACCCAGCTCACTCAAGTTCGTGTTGGTGGGTGAAACCATCACCGACATTCCCGATCATGGCGACGTTGTCTGTACCGGTTTTCTCGACGAGGCAAGGAAGCGCGACGCCTTGGCCGGCGCTCTTGCCCTCGTTCAGCCTTCGCGATTCGAGAGCTTCTCAATCGTGGTTTGCGAATCATGGGTGCAGCGACGGCCGGTCCTGGTGCACGGAGAGTGCGAGGTGCTGGTCGGCCAGGTCAGACGCTCGGGAGGGGGCATCCCCTACTCGGGCTTTGCCGAGTTCGAAGCTGCCGTTGAACTCCTCATGAACAACCCGGACCTCACGGATCAAATGGGGCGGCGGGGGCGCGAATATGTGGAGCGCAGATACGACTGGGCGACGGTCATCGACGGGTTTGAGCGAACTATCGAGCTAGCCATCCGACGATTTGCGCAACGCTGAGCCTCAGGTCCAAGCAAGCAAGGCAAAATCGCCGGGGCCGTCCACCAGGTCGACAAGCCGATCGACAACGGGGCTATTCTCTGGATGGCCTGTGGCTTGCAAGTCGTTCAGAAACCAGCCGTCGACCTTGGCAAAGCCAACCTGTTTAGCGACGAATTTGAGCAACTCCGGATGAAGAGGACGCTCATGGGTCGGGTCCAACCAGAATGTGGTGGCGGCGACCTGGAGGTTGAGGGCGTTTGGTGTCTCGGCGATGAGGACCCCTCCGGGGCTCAAGACTCGTGCGCACTCCGAGATGACCTCCACCAACACAGGAAATGGGAGGTGCTCAACAACCTGAAACATGGTGACAGCACCCACAGAGGCTGAGGGGGCTGATCGGAGGTAGCCAACCAAATCGCCTTGGACCACCGATATCCCCGCGTCGGAATTCTCAGCGACAAACGCCGGGTTGGAGTCAACCCCGATTGCTGTGATCTCGGCCTCAGCGAGAAGCTTCAGCCATTCGCCGCGTCCACAACCGAGGTCGAGGACCGGAATACCAGAGCGTCCCAAGTGATCGACGAGAGGCAAATAGACTCTCTGGCGCTCGGCGATTACCTCAGGAGCCCCCCGGAACGTGTCCTCAAGTGCAACGTAGAGAGCGGGATCGACCCCCCGTGGAGCGGCGGCTGTTTCCAACTTGGCCGACTCACCGGAAACCGGGGTCGAGTGTTCGATACGCCGGGCAACACCGAACTCCCTGCGCAGCACAGCGATTTTCGATTCCACCTCATCGCCGAGTTGGCGACTCAAAGCTTCCGCATGTTGTCGTGCCGAGTCCAGCACCACGGCCTGAGTAGCCGCCACGGCAGCCTCCGCATGGGTACGGGCGACCTCGATGGCCACTGTCTGGCCGGCGGCCGTAGCGGCCTCTGCATGCTCGCGGGCCCGGTCGATTGCCTTCGCGGCGGTCAGGTCCGCGTACGCTCTAAGTCTTTCGTCAAGGGCCTGTTCCAGCGTCAGGAACAAGCTGGGGACGTCTTCAGCCAACGCCAACACGCGGGCCTCCAGCGAGGAAAGGTGGCTGCTCAACAGTTCAAGCCGGCCCTCAACATCGTCAATCCTCCCGGGCGCACGCCGTAGGCGAGCCGCAAACCGCAGCATTCGTTGGGTCACGTTGAGAGTCTAGATGACGCGATAGCGTATGATCACCCTTCCACCCGCCACTTAGTGGCGAGCCCGATTCGATAAACGGGTCGTTGGTGGTTCCGTCGACCATGCCGAGTGTCCATACCAATGACCAAACGAATGTATGCCATGTCACTCGCTTTGCAGATATTTCTGCTTGGCTATCTTCTTCGTCCGCTACTCTGGAGTTCATATTCTGGGGACGACGTTCCAAACAGCCAAGGCCCTGCATGGCGGGCCTTTCGCGGTATTAATATCTGGCAATTCATCTCGTCTGAAAACCGATTTTGGATGCACGCACAGGGACGATTTTTCCCCGCATCTATAGCGGAGACAGCAGTCATCTTTCAACTTTTTGATACACGGCTTTCCTATAAAATACTACAACTTGCAATGGCGATACTCGCCTGGGGCGCATTTGTCCTGTTTGTGGGCATCCTTACTCGAAGTCTTCACTATTCAGTCATTGCAGGATTGTTAGCAATATGTGGGTTTCAATTCCGAAATTTTCATGACCCACTCCTGCAATTCTCAGTGCAACAGCCCATCGTTGTAATAGCATTTTTTCTTATGCTTTCACTCCTGATCCTCGCAACTCGAACAACTTCTCGTCGAGGCTTTCTGACCTATCTCATACCAGCGGGCACCCTTTGGATTCTGGGCTGCCTGACATACGAAACGCTCTACCCACTGCTTCTCATCCCACTTCTTGTCATCTGGACTTCACTCGAACATCGCCGCCGCATTTTCGCAGCGATCACGTTTGTCCTCCCCACCTTGATGTTGCTTGCATTCATCGCCTACCTCCGATCCACGGCTGAAGCACCATCGACCGCGTACCAGCTCAACTTTGAAACTTGGCGATTCATCCCGACGTTCACCTACCAAGTGACGGGCGCATTCCCATTTTCGTATCCGCTTGCAGCGCCAATGCAGGGAGTACCACGACTCGGCTCGGGCTGGGGACCCTCTGGCTCCTGGGACTTGCTTGCCATGTGCGCATCCGTCGCTTTGCTCATACTGGTTGCTCGCAGCTGCCGACCCCGGCCCTTGAACCGATCCCTGACATTGCTCCTCGCCTTCGCCGGCACCCTCCTCCTCGTCGTACCCTCTTCAATCATCGGGCTCACGCAGCGCTGGCAGAACGGAGAAATCACCTGGGGAACGCCATATGTCTCGGTGTTTCTTTCCTCATTTGGCGTGGTTCTCCTTGCACTAGTCCTGGTCAGCCGGATGGTGGAACGACCACAGCGTCGCAACTTCCTGACATGGGCATTCGCAAGCAAGATCACTGCTGGAACCGTCGGGACCTTGGTCGTCGTCTTCGGGCCTCTCTTGATGTACGACATCAACGCGTGGACCGTCGCAGTCTCTTCAGGCCTTCGCACGGAACGAGAGACATTTGCGAAACTGATCCAGCATGGGTCCTTGGACAAGGTGCCGCCGGGGGCAACGCTGATTACGGAAAACGCCTCCAACTGGTTCTGGGAAAACGGGGCGTTCATCCAGTATTTTGGTGGACCAGATCAGTTGAGGGTCATCACCCCAACTGATCCGCTTGCCACCACGCATTGTGGCCTCGACCTCGATTGCTACAAACTGGTTCGCACAGTTACTACCTCCGGAAACGTCATCGCCACGGTCGAACACCTCGCCGCGAGGAATAAGTAGTCTGGCAATCATTCCAGCAGACGCCGATACAGAATCCGTCGAGCAACCGCGTTTACCTCGGCTCGTATGTTCCCGACCCATGCTACCCAAATAGGAATGCGCCGCTGCTTGTACATAAGCGAGATAAATCGCCGCATTTGCCGGGCCTGGGTCCGACCCAAGGAGGTTGATTCAGAATTTCCAGAAACCCGAAATCGTGCCACAACTGTTTGTTGGGCGTAGAGGTCACCTTGACCTAGCAGCTCACTGTAGAAATGAAGATCGAGCAAGAACGTGTCTGGAGATTGAAACCCCCCGGCCTCCTTCGCTGCTTCGCGGCGAAACATAACTGCAGAAGGTTCGCCAAAAATATTTGTCCCGGCCAAGATGGTGTGACGTAAGGCTGTTCGACCTGGAACCTTGCCCCGTAGCCGCGACAATCCATGAGACGAGAGAACGGTCTTACCCGATGGCCCGACCACCTCACGCTTCCCCGCCACCAACGAAACCGTCTCGTTGCCGGGTCTGGACAAAAGGGACACCTGCTCACCAAGTGTCCCGGGCATCACGGTGTCGTCTGCGCAAAGAATCTTCACAAGATCGCCCTCTACCAACTCAAGGACCCGATTCCAGTTGCCGCGCATGCCCAAGTTGATTTCGTTGCGGAAAACACGAACCCGTGGGTCATCAATTTGAGATAAATATGGCCAAGTTTCATCGGTTGAACAATTATCAACAATCACAAGCTCAAGATCAACGCCCTGCTCACTCAATACACTGTTGACGGCATCCTTCACGAATGGCATACCGTTATAAACAGGTATAGTAACGGAAAGTTTCATCAGTAATTCCGATTTCTCTTCTAGCCTATTTGTCGCAAGACGAGTCGTCTGAAACGATATAGATCGGTCGCTGTTGGACTTCCTTGTATATTCGCCCAATATATTCACCAAGGACACCGATTGTTAGCAGTTGAACTCCGCCAAAGACTGTGATGCCAGCCATGAGCGATGCCCATCCTGGAACAGTTGACGTATTAGGCAAGATAAAGTGGTTCACCAATAACCATATGGTGAACAGTAACGATAGAGCGATCAGGAATGCCCCAATCCTCGTCGCCACTCTCAAGGGTTTATCCGAGAAACTGGTCGTTGCATCTACAGCAAAATGAATCATCTTACGAAGTGGATATTTCGTCTCACCCGCAAATCGTTCGTCGCGCGCGTACGGAAGTGCGTACTGATTAAACCCGACCCACGCAATCATCCCACGTACGTATCGGCTTCGCTCTGGCATCACCCTGAGGGCATCAGCAACTTTCCTGTCAATGAGGCGGAAATCGCCTACATCGGGTGGCAAGTGGACATCGGATAAGGAGTCGATAAGTCGGTAAAATAACGCCGCAGTCCACTTCTTGAATACAGTCTCGCCCGCACGCGACTCCCGCTGTCCGTATACGACCTCAAAGCCTTCTTTCCACTTCTTGATCATTGCCGGAATAACCTCGGGCGGATCCTGAAGATCGGAATCGATTACAATCATGCACCTGCCCCGGGCGTGCTCCATCCCCGCAGTAATTGCGGCCTGGTGACCAAAATTTCTGGAGAAGCGTAGGAACCTGACCCGGTCATCGGCACCGGCAAATTGCTGCAGAATCTCAGCTGTCGTGTCCGTGGAACCATCGTCTACATAGACGATTTCCCATCGACCGACCCCACTGTTGCCATCGAGAACCGCTGACAGACGTTCGTGAAACTCACGGATGCCCTGCTCTTCACAGAAAACCGGCACCACGACAGAGGTCGTGATGCCGTCGGCAAGTTCGTTCAAATGATCATCTCCTGTGCCAGCAAAAGTAGCGGACCGACCGTTCACAAGGGACGCCTCAGCGTGCGCTCCAACTGCTCGACGGCAGTTGTTGGAGTTTAGACCACGGGTACCCAGGGGCAGGCAATGGGCGACTTGGGAATGCTACCGTTTCCCTCATGCATCTTTCGGAAACTGAAGCCCAAAGCATGGCGGCCCGTGACGATTTCATCTGGCATCAACGCTTCGATCTGGGTGGAGGAGTTGACGCACCGGGCGTCAACCCGATTCCGTCGCTTTGGGAGATCGCCGACCTCCCCGATGACCTCACCGGCAAGTCCGTTCTCGACATCGGCACCACCAATGGGGCATCGGCTTTCATGGCCGAGCGTCGCGGAGCAGAGCGTGTGGTGGCCGTCGACATCCTCGATCAGGATCACTTCGGCTTTCGCTCGCTGAAGGAAGCGTTCGGCTCGAAGGCCGAGTTCGTCCAGGCGAGCATCTATGAGCTTCCCCAGATCCTTCGGGAGCAGTTCGACATCGTCTTGTTCTGGGGTGTGCTCTACCACCTGCGGCACCCCATCCTTGCTCTCGACAACCTCCGTTCGCTGAGTCGAGGCACGGTGAACATCGAAACGGCGGTGGCCGACCACGAGTTGGGCGCCGATGCCTCACGGGCTCTTGTCCGCTACTACCGACTCGACGAGCTCGGCAACGATGCCAGCAACTGGTTTGCCCCGACCACGAGATGTCTTGTCGACTGGTGCCGCTCCTCGGGGCTGACCCCGGTGAAAGTGGACTCCTGGCCAACGGAATCGCCCACGCGTGCGCACGTCGTGGCCCACGTGACCGAAGGGCCCCCCGAGTATCTCGGCGTTTCCTACGAACACCCGTTGAGGGCAGCGGTCGAGGGCCCGAGTTCCAACCTCACGTGACATCGAGGGGAATACATCCCCTCGTTTGGAGGCGCTTGGACTTGACCGACAAGGAGCGATGGCGAGCCTGGATCAACACACCATGGTTGCACTGATCGCTGTTCGGCATCGAGATCTCGACTCTCCTCGAGGCGACCAGCTGAGGAGGCTGGTCAAGGCAACTGGGCATATGGTGCTACATTTGGTGCACATGAACCATGTCGGCATTCGGGAGCTACGGCAGAACGCCAGTGAGTGGGTTCGACGTGCTCATGCCGGCGAGCACATCGAAATCACCAGACGGGGCGAGGTGGTCGCGGTTCTCGGGCCGGCACCCTCCAGCGATGTCCTCACCCGGCTCCGTGCGGACGGACGGCTCAAGCCTGCCTCGGTCACCGGACCCCTGCCCGCTCCCGTCAGGACGCGCCGACCCGCCTCCGCCGCACTCGCCGAGTTGCGCGCCGACGAACGTTGAGCCTCTGGTATCTGGACTCCTCGGCCATTGTGAAGTTTGCCGTTGTCGAGCGCGAGAGCAAGGCCCTTGGCGAGTGGCGGAACGACTTGAACCCCGGCGATGTCCTTGTCACCTGTGAGTTGGCTGTCATCGAGGTGACCCGGGCCGTCGCCCGAGTCCAGGGCGACATTGATGTGGCGCTCGATCATCTGGATGCGCTCGAACAATTGATCATCGATCGCAACCTCCTGCGCGCCGCCGGCCAACTCCACCCCCTCACCATGCGCAGCCTCGACGCCATCCATCTCGCCGCCGCCTTGGCCCTTGGTGACGACCTCGCCGGCGTGGTGACCTACGACGAGCGCATGCACGATGCCGCCCACGATCTTGGCCTGACCACCATGGCGCCGGGACGAGAGCCGGATCGCTGAGCCGGGGCCCGGACACCGGGACCCGGACACTCAGCCCGTCGCCACGGATCATCGGGCAGGTTGGTACACCCCGAAGATCTCGCGCAACGCATCGCTGACCTCGCCGAGGGTTGCCTTGGCTCGCAGGGCATCCTTCATGGGGTACAGCACGTTGTCGGTGCCGCGAGCAGCGGCCTTGAGGGCCTCGATGTGGCGGTCGACCTCGTCCTGATCTCGGGAGGCCCGCAGAGCCCGCACCCGATCGGCCTGGGCCTTCTGAAATGCCGGATCGATGGGGAAGATCTCCGGCTCGGCGTCCTCGACCTCGTTGTAGCGGTTCACGCCGACGATGATCTTGTCGTTGCTGTCGATCGCCTTGGTGTAGGCATAGGCGGCGTTCTCGATCTCGTCCATCTGGTAACCCGCCTCGATGGCGGCAACGGCGCCACCGAGGCCGTCGATCTTCTCGAGGTACTCCCACACGCGCTCCTCGACCTCGTCGGTCAGCGACTCGACGAAATAAGAGCCTGCCAGTGGGTCGGGGGTCGCGGTCACCCCGGTCTCGTGGGCGATGACCTGCTGGGTGCGCAGCGCGATGCGAGCGGCCGTCTCGGTCGGAAGCCCGAGCGCCTCGTCGAAGCCGTTGGTGTGCAGGCTCTGGGTACCGCCCATGACCGCTGCCATGGCCTGGACCGCGACACGGACGATGTTGACCTCCGGCTGTTGGGCCGTCAGGGTCGAACCGCCGGTCTGGGTGTGGAAACGCAACAGCTTCGACTTCTCGCTCTTCGCCCCGAAACGCTCCGTCATCAGACGATGCCAGATGCGCCTGCTCGCCCGGAACTTCGCGACCTCCTCGAAGAAGTCGTTGTGCCCGTTCCAGAAGAAGCTGAGCCTGGGCGCGAACTCGTCGACATCGAGCCCCGCCGCCATCGCCGCCTCCACGTAGGCGATGGCGTTCGCCATCGTGAAGGCGAGCTCCTGGACCGCGGTCGAGCCCGCCTCACGGATGTGATAGCCCGAGATCGAGATGGTGTTCCAGCTGGGAATGTGCTTGGTGCAGTAGGCGAACAAGTCGGTGATCACCCGCATCGAGGGCCTCGGCGGGTAGATGTAGGTGCCCCTGGCGATGTACTCCTTCAACAGATCGTTCTGCACGGTCCCACCGCCGATGTCGTGCGAGGCAACCCCTTGCTCCTCGGCCACCAACTCGTAGAGCAACAACAGGATGGGCGCCGTGGAGTTGATCGTCATCGACGTCGTGACCTTGTCGAGGGGAATGCCGTCGAGCAGTTGGCGCATGTCGTCGATCGAGTCGATCGCCACGCCGACCTTTCCCACCTCGCCCTCGGCCCTGGGGTGGTCGGAGTCGTAGCCCATCTGGGTGGGAAGATCGAAGGCGCACGACAAGCCGGTGGAACCGTTCGCCAGAAGGAACTTGAAGCGCTCGTTGGTCGCCTCGGCGGTGCCAAAGCCCGAATAGGGACGAATCGTCCATGGCCGACCCCGATACATCGAGGGATAGACGCCACGCGTGTAGGGAGGCTTGCCCGGTTCGCCGAGCCGGCCGGCCGCATCCCACCCTTCGAGGTCCTCGGGGCCGTAGAGCGGCTTGATCTCGATACCGGAGTCGGTCGTACGGGAGTTCTCGGCCATCCCCCGAGCCTACGAGGATGAGACCACGGCGACCAAAGGACCTGGGGTTCCACGAACTTTCTTCGCCCAACTCCCCAGAAAACTGCTCAGACGGCAGCGCCAATTGCCGATGCAGTGAATTGTGCAAAGCGTGAGCGTTATTTCACGACGCGTCCTGGACAGGGGCTGAGGCGTCATGTTCCACACCCTCCTCACCGTCGTGAGCATCGTGGCGATCGTCGCCGCGGTCGTGCTCGTCTGGCCCGGGCGACTCAGCCAGTTCCGCATCGAGATGGAGTTGGCAGGCCAGTGGTATCGGGCCAAGGGGCGGCGACACGCCCTCCTCCTGACGATCGTCTCCAGCTTCCTGCCTGCCGCCGTCGTCCTCTCGATCGCCATCGAGAACGAGGTGCGCACGGGAGGATCCCGCCTCGTCAATGCCATCGGGCCCGACTCCTGGGTCACCGCGATCGGCGCCGACGACTGGATCAACTCCTCGTTCGTACCGCACGACGTCTACGACCGCCTGCGTCAGGACGGGGTGCGGGCATCTGCCACGCAGCGATACTTCACCAAGTTCAACGGACAGGACCTGTTCGTGCTGAGCTACGACTCGCCGGCGTCCCTCGTGGCCCCGAAGTTGACCAAGGGTCGCCACGTCCAAAGCGACCGTGAGGCGGTCATCGACAGTGAGCTGAAGCTCTCACTCGGCGACACGGTGGTGTTGCGGGGTCTTCCCTTTCGTGTCGTGGGCATGACCAGCGGCGTGAGCTCGCTCGGCAAGACCGCCGTGTTCATCGGCGAGAAGCCCATGCTCACCGAGTTCGCCATGACCACCACGTACACCGCCATCGCCGTCATGGGCAGGCCCGAGGACCTCCCTCGCTGGCTGTCCGAGACCCCCGGTCTCCAGGTCAAGACCAACTCGTCCTTCGTGGCGGGCAACGACTCGTTCTGGGCACGCAACGGCTCGCCGATCACCACGGCACTCGTGGTCGTCATCCTGACGCTCTCGGGCGGCTTCATGTTCGCCAGCAAACGCTCGCAGCTCGCCCTGAACCACTACGACAATGCGGCGCTGCGATTGATGGGCACCCGATGGAGCACGATCCGCAACATCGAGTTGCAGACCTCGCTTCGCCGGGCGGCCGCCAGCTCGCCCATCTCGTTCATCTGGGCGTTCCCGGGCCTCGCGATCGTGAACGAGATCACTGCGGGCTTCAAGGCCGACCTGGAGTTGAGCTACTTCCTCTGGGCCGCGGCGATGGTCGTGCTCATGTCCGTTGTCTCCGTCGCCCTGCTGAGTCCCGAGTACCGCCGACTCAGCCCAATTGAATCGGCACACCGATGAGCCCGGCCCAAGACCTCGCGCCCTCCGGCACAGCACCCAACACACCCCACGCCACACCAGTCACCGACAGCAAGGGCAGCAGCATGCAGACAGCCGAGCTCATCCCGGGAGCGATCACCGAAACCGCTGGGGTCTTCACCCAACACCTGGGAATCGTCGACCCCTACGTCCAAAAGGATCCCGAGCGCGCCGCCATGATCACCGGGGAGATCGAGGCTGCCATCGACGAGATTCGCACGATGGGCTACCAACGCCACCAACCCAACCCCTTCACCGAGCAGCTCTACACCAATCCGAACTGCACCATGGCACGGTGGCGTCGTGCCATTCCGGGCGCCGAGGCGCTGCTGCCCCTCTACGAGGTGGGTTCACATCTCCCCGACGGCACGCCCATCGACGATCATGCCGCCGACCTCTTCCAGTTCGCCGCCGACGCGCGAGGCATCAGAAGTCGAGCCGCCGCCATGACCTGGGTGGTCGAGAACCATGTCGCGAACCTCCAGGAAGATCGCATCCAGTGGTTGAGCCTGGCGTGCGGCGCAGCGGTTCCGGCGTTTCGCACGGTGCGCGACCTCCAGGCGGAGGGCAGGGACGTTCAGGTCACCCTGATCGACCAGGATGCACAGGCGCTGGATCTCGCCCTGCATCAAGCCGAGCGACATGAGATTCCCCGCCACGCCCTCGTGCTGCACCGCCAGAACGTCCTGCACAGGTCGCGTCTGCACCAGACCCTCGACCCCAAACGATTCCACGTCGCGGAGGGCCTCGGCATCTTCGAGTACTTCGTCAACGACGTTCGGAAACGAACCGGGGCCCAGTCCTTCCTCCAGGTCGCCTACGAGTTGGTCGAGCCCGGTGGGCTGCTGGTCGTCAGCAACATGTTGAGCACGCATCCCCAACTGGCCTTCACCCTCATCGCCATCCAGTGGCCCTACATCTGGCCTCGCTCGGTGCCCGAGATCGTCCAGATCGTTCGCGATGCGGGCATCCCCGACAACGAGGTGCAGATCTTCCTGCCGGACGACGGCGTCTACGCGGTCGTCGCGATCAACAAGTCCGTCGACCGGAAGTGACGTCGTCCGCTCCCATCTCAAGGCAGGTCCGCCCATGTCGCTCGTCAAGCTGAACAGGGTCTCCAAGGTCTACCAGCCAGGCACGTCCGGGGAGACCACCGCGCTCTTCGATGTGAGCTTCTCCATCAACGAGGGCGAGTTCGTCGCCGTCGTCGGGCCATCGGGATCGGGCAAGTCCACCTTGATGCACATCATCGGGGGCCTCGACAATCCCACCAGCGGCTCGTACTTCTTCGACGGCCAGGAGTTGGACGGGCTCGACGACAACCACCTCTGTGCGATCCGTCGGAGAATCGGCTTCATCTTCCAGGACTTCCGTCTGGTGAAGCGCCTCACCCTGCAACAGAACGTCGAGTTGCCGATGGTCCTCGAAGGGATACCGGCCGAGGAGCGCCAGGAGCGTGCAACCCGGATGCTCCAACAGGTCGGACTCTACGGACGCGCCGATCACTACCCGAACGAGCTCTCCGGCGGCCAGCAACAGCGCGTCGCCATCGCACGTGCCCTGACCATGAAGCCCCGGCTCCTCATCGCCGACGAGCCGACGGGCAACCTCGACACCGAGACCGGTCGGCGCATCATGGACCTCTTCTTCGAGCTGCACCGCACGGGCTTCACCATCATCCTCGTGACCCACGATCCCGATGTCGGCAGCTTCGCCCGACGGGCCATCACCGTGCAGGATGGTCTGATCATCGATGATCAGAAGGCCCTGACCCCGCTGCCCCGCAAGTGGGCACAACGTCCCCTGCGGGTACAGGACCTCGTCATACCCGACGAGCGGGTCCAGGCCTTCATCTCCTGACTCGTCCCGCTCCTGATTCGTCCCTCTCCCGATTCGTCCCTGAGGATCGAGGTCAGGCGCCGGGCTGGGGATGCGGCATGCACAGCTCGTCGTACTCGGCGATGACGAGCTCGCCGGCCCTCGGTCCACAGGCAGGGCAATCCGGGTCACGAAGGACCTTGAAGGTCCGAAACGATTGCTCCATCGCGTCGTACGCGAGCAGTCGTCCGGCAAGCGAGTCGCCCAGGCCGAGGATCAACTTGATCGCCTCCATGGCCTGGATGGAGCCGATGATGCCCGGCAGAACACCGAGCACGCCCGCTTCCGCGCACGACGGAGCCAGCTCGGCGGGAGGAGGCTCGGGGATCATGCACCGGTAGCAGGGGCCCACGTAGGGATGGAAGACCGTCGCCTGGCCCTCGAAACGGAAGATCGACCCATGGACCACGGGGATGCCCTTGAGCAGTGAGGCGTCGTTGACGAGGTAGCGGGTGGGGAAGTTGTCGGTGCCGTCCACGATGACGTCGTAGCCGTCGATCACCTCCAGGATGTTCTCGGCGCCCAGACGCATGTCATAGGTCACCACGTTCACGTCGGGGTTCAGCTCCGTCAGGGTCTTCTTCGCCGAGTCGACCTTGCGATCACCGATGCGATCGAGGTTGTGGAGGATCTGGCGCTGCAGGTTGGACGCGTCGACCACGTCCATGTCGATGATCCCGATGGTCCCGACGCCGGCGGCGGCCAGGTACAGCGCTGCCGGCGAACCGAGCCCCCCTGCCCCGAGCATCAGCACCTTGGCCTCGAGCAGCCTCTGCTGACCCATCTCCCCGACCTCGGGCAGGAGCAGGTGGCGGTGATAGCGATTGCGCTGGTCGGCGTTGAGGACCTTGGGCGTCCGCCAGGCGCGGCCCTCGTTCTTCCACTTGTTGAAACCGCCGACCACCGAGACGACGTTCGTGTAACCCAGTTGTCCGAGTGTGTCGGCGGCAAACGCCGACCTCGTCCCCCCGGCGCAGTAGATCACCACCGGGGTGTCGCGATCGGTGATCCGATTCTCGATCTGGCTCTCCAGGTGTCCACGGGGGATGTGGATCACGTCGAGCAGTGCGCCCTGCTCGTATTCGTCGGGCTCACGCACATCGAGGACGACGGTGCCGGGCACGGCGATCGCCGCCTCGGCTCCCGCGGTGTCCACCTCTCGGATGCGGCCCTTGGTCTCGTTCAACAGGTCACGAAAGCTTGCCATCCCGAAAGCCTACCAACCAGGTCGGGATTTGCACACCGGGCCTTCGATCAAGTCATCTCGATTTGTTTCCTGATCTTTCATGATGTTTCATTGATATTCAACCCTACCTTCTCACCTGGAGTTGAACATGCTGACGCTGCCCACAAGTCTCACCGGCCGGCTCCACATCCGCCCCTGGGAGGACCCGATCATCGATCGGCTGGGCTTCGACCCCCGTTCGATCTATGTCGAGCGCTTCTGGCTCTCGACTCTCGGGCCGTCGACCACCTGGCTCCTGCGCCGCATCGCCTCGGGTCTCGACGATCAACCCGAGGGCTTCGATCTGCCGCTGCTCGACACGGCCCGGGCCCTGGGCCTCGGCGGGGAGGGACGGAACTCGCCGTTCATGCGTGCCCTGGCGCGTTGTTGTCAGTTCGAGATGGCCCGACCACTCGGCGACGACGTGCTGAGCGTGCGACGCAGGCTCCCGCCACTCAATCGTCGCCAACTCCACCGTCTCCCTCCGGAGGCTCAGCAGGAACACGATCGCTGGGTCGGCGCTCGTCCCGTCGAGGGCGACGTCGAGCAGCGCCGCGTTCGTCATCTCGCGGTGTCGTTGGCGCAACTCGGCGAGGACCTCGAGGGCATCGAGCGTCAGCTCCTCGCCTGGAAGTTCAGCCCGGTGCTCATCCGCCCCGCAGCGCTGTGGGCCTTCGAGCAGCACCGCGTGCGCGAGGCGTCACCTCTGGCGATGTGACGAGAGCCCGAGCTCTTCTGCCTCGCGGGTCATCTCATCAAGGATCGCTCGACGTTGCGCGTTGCGTGTCTCTCGGTAGGCGAGGAGGTCACGCAGGATGACGCGGCGATGGGTGCCGACCTTGCGGTGAGGAATCTCTCCGGCGTCGAGCAGCTTGATCAGATAGGGCCGTGAGACGTTCAACATGTCGGCAGCTTCCTGGGTGGTGATTTCCCTCGCGTGACGCACAACGGTGGCTTCATCGCCGGCGGCGACAGCTTCGAGGAGCGCAACCAGGCCCTCAGCGACTTCCTCGGGCAGCTCGACGGGCTCACCGTTGTTCGAGGTGACCCGCGTCGGCCGGCGTTCGAGGGCCTTCAATGCGTCGCTTGCTCTGGCACGACGATCTGCGGTGGTGACCATGGGTCTGAGGATAGCACCTGATCGAATTAGTCATAACATGTTTTGCTTGCTTCGAATATGTTCCCATGACAGCGCTGCCCCAACAGGCGCCGGCGACGTAGCGCCGTCCAAACTCTTGTCCGCTTCTCCGCCAGTCCGCCCGCGCGGTCAGGCCTCATCGCCGGCGGCATCGGTGTCGGTGTCGGTGTCGGCGCTCACCGGGACATAGGCGTCGAGGAAGGCCAGGAGCGTTCGGACGCCGAAGCCCGTTGCGCCCTTGGCCACCCAGGCGTCGTCGGCGTCGACAAAGGCCGGCCCGGCGATGTCGAGATGAGCCCAGGGGACCTTGCCCGTGAACTCCTTCAGGAACAGGCCCGCGGTGAGCGCCCCTGCATACCGGCCGTTGCCGATGTTCTTCAGATCGGCGACATCCGAGTCGAGCTGCTTGCGGTACTCGGCCGGCAGGGGCAGGGGCCACAGCCGTTCATCCGCGTGGTCCGCCGCGGCCTCGAGCTGATCACGAAGCTCGTCGTTGGTGCCCATGAGGCCCGCGATGCGAGATCCCAGCGCGACCACGCAGGCCCCGGTGAGCGTAGCCAGATCGACGATCGCGTCAGCGCCGTCCTCGACGGCGAGCGCAAGGGCGTCGGCGAGGACCAGGCGACCCTCGGCATCGGTGTTGAGCACCTCGACCGTCTTGCCCGCCCTGGTCCTCAGGACATCGCCGGGCCTGGTCGCCTTGCCACTCGGCATGTTCTCCGCGATGGCCAGGTACCCCACAACCTTCACGGCGGGCTGCAGCGTCGCCAGCACCGACATCGTCGCCAGCACCGCCGCCGCTCCGGCCATGTCGCTCTTCATGGTCATCATGCCCTCGCCGGTCTTGAGCGAGAGCCCGCCGGAGTCGAAGGTGATGCCCTTGCCGACCAATGCCACCGTTGACGTGGCGGCGGTGGGTGGGTCCCAGATCATCTTGACCAGGCGGGGAGGATGGTCCGAACCCTGTGCCACACCGAGCAGGCCGCCCAGGCCGAGATCGACCGCCGCCTGCTCGTCGATGACCTCGACGGCGAGACCGGTCCGCTCGCCCACCTCGACGGCGACGTCGGACAGTCGGAGGGGCGTCATCGAGCCGGGCGGCTCGTTGATCAGGTCGCGAGCGAGCCAAACGGCCTCGACCACGCCGACCGCGTGGTCGATCGCACCTTGAAGGCGGGGATGCTCGTCCGGCCCGGCGATCAAGGCGACCTCGGCGACCCTGCACGGCTTGGGGTCGCTCTTGAGCGCCGTGTAGCGATAGGCAGCCAGGCCGGCTCCCTCCACCAACGCCTTCACGGCCTCGGATCGGTCCATCGCCTCGGGCGCCGCATCGAGCAGGCACAGAGCCACCGATGTCCGCTTCCACGAGGCCCGAACCACCGCTGCCGAAGCTCGTCGCAGGACATGGGCATCGACCTTGGCGGCCGGTCCCACCCCAACCATCACGAGGGTCCGGGTCGGCCCGGGCACCACGAGCACCTCACCCGATCTTCCCTCGAAGCCCGATGTCTCGAGGAAGGCGGCGTCGATGCCGGCTGCGGCACCGTCGCCGTCGCCGAGCACGAGGGGACCTTTCGCCACCGGGACGGCGACGACATCGCCGTCCCGGGTCGAAACGGCAAGGGAGAAGTTCGGCATCATCGTCATGGATCTTTCCGTCGGCAGATGTGGTGCGACCTACAGGTCTCGAGCGAGCAGATGGGTGTCCTCCTGCCAGCGGGCCATGGCCCAGACCAGGTCGGAGAGGCGGTTGAGATAAGCCACGACGTGTGAACCCGGGACGACCACCGACAGCGACTCCCGCTCCGCTCGCCGGATCACCGTTCGGGCCACGTCCAGCATGGCCGAGACCCTCGACCCGCCGGGCACGACGAACTCGGTGGGCATCTCGAAGCGGGTCATGAGGTCATCGATCATCGGCTCCATGGCCGTGACCATCTCGGCGGTCACCAGCTGTGCCCCGGGGGTCAGCTTGTCCCGATTCCCGGGCGAGGTCGCAAGCTCGGCCATGAGCACGTACAGGTCGTGCTCCAGACGGCTCAACATGCCATCGAGCTCGGACCCCGACCCCGCCTCGGCTCGCGCCAATCCGAGCGCTGCCTGCGCCTCGTCGACCGCCCCGTAGGCCCGAGGGGCCGGATCGTCCTTCGCCACACGACCTCCGTGGTAGAGGCCCGTGGTGCCGTCATCGCCCTTTCGCGTGTAGATCTTCACATCTGCACCCTATGTCCTCCACCCGGTGACGGGTCGGTAGCCTGTGCGGATGAGCAGCTTCCTTGATGCCGTCCGCCGGCGCGTGGTCATCTTCGACGGGGCGACAGGCACCAACCTGCAGCTGCGAAACCTCACGGCCGACGACTTCGGCGGGGAATCCTTCGAGGGCTGCAACGAGATCCTGGTCGACACGCGTCCCGACGTGATCGCCGATCTGCACGCCTCCTTCTTCGAGGTGGGCTCCGACGTGGTCGAGACCAACTCGTTCGGCTCGTTCTCCGTGCCGCTCGGTGAGTACGGCATCGCCGATCGGGCCGAGGAGCTCTCCGAGAAGGCAGCTCGCATCGCCCGGTCGGTGGCCGATGACTTCGCCACGCCCGATCGTCCCCGTTGGATCGCCGGCTCCATCGGTCCCGGCACCAAGTTCCCCTCGCTCGGCAACATCGCCTTCGTCGAGCTCCGTGACGCGTACGAGGTGCAGGCCCGTGGCCTGCTGAGCGGCGGCGTCGACCTGTTCATCATCGAGACGGTCTTCGACCTGTTGCAGGCAAAGGCCGCCATGGTCGGGGCTCGGCGGGCCATGGCCGCGGCAGGCCGCCAGGTCCCCATCCAGGTTCAGGTGACGATCGAGCTCACGGGACGCATGTTGCCCGGCACCGAAATCGGCGCTGCGCTCACGGCCCTCGACGCGATGCGCCCCGACATCATCGGCATCAACTGCGCCACCGGCCCCACCGAGATGCACGAGCACCTTCGTCATCTCGGCGCGCATGCCCGCATGCCCATCTCATGTCTCCCCAACGCCGGGCTTCCCTCGGTTGTCGACGGAAAGATGCACTACGACCTGACACCCGTCCAGCTCGCCGACCACATGGAGCGCTTCGTCACCGAGCTCGGCGTCTCGGTCATCGGAGGCTGCTGCGGCACGACACCCGATCACCTGCGAGCTGTCGTCGAACGTTGCGCCGATCTCACCCCTGCCGTGCGCACCCCGCTGCACGAACCTGGCGCCTCATCGATCTACACCGCGGTGCCCTTCCACCAGGAGACCAGCTTCCTGGTGGTCGGTGAACGCACCAATGCCAACGGATCGAAGAAGTTCCGCGAGGCCATGCTCGCCGACGATTGGGACACCTGTGTCGCGATGGCCAAGGACCAGGTCAAGGAAGGTGCCCATGTGCTCGACCTGTGCGTCGACTACACCGGCGAGGACGGCGTCTCCGACATGGAGGAGACTGCCGGTCGCTTCGCGACCCAGGCGTCACTTCCCCTCATGCTCGATTCGACCGAGCCCGAGGTCATCGAGACAGGGCTGCGTTGGATCGGCGGGCGGGCCATCCTGAACTCGGTCAACCTCGAGGACGGCGACGCCGTCGGCACCCGACTCGACCGATTCCTGTCGCTTGCCCGGGAGTACGGCGCGGCGGTGGTCTGCACCTGCATCGACGAGGAGGGCCAGGCCCGCACCGCCGAATGGAAGCTGCGTGCGGCAAGGGCCATCCACGACCTCGCCGTCGATCGCTACGGCCTCGAGGCGAGCGACCTCCTGTTCGACCCGCTCGTGCTGCCGCTCTCGACCGGCATGGAGGAGAGCCGTCGGGACGGCATCGAGACCATCGAGGGCATTCGGGCCATCAAGGCCGCGCTTCCGGGCGTCTCGACCATCGTCGGACTCTCCAACGTCAGCTTCGGGCTGAACCCGGCTGCTCGACACGTGCTCAACTCGGTCTTTCTCCACGAGTGCGTCCAGGCCGGGCTCGACGCTGCCATCGTGCACGCGGCGCGGATCATGCCGCTGTCCAAGATCGACGATCGCTCCCGTGAGGTCTGCCTCGACCTGATCTACGACCGTCGTCGTCCCGACTACGACCCGCTTCAGGTGCTGCTCGGTCTCTTCGAGGGTGTCAGTGCGACCGACGTGGTGCAGGAGGACCGCAGCGACTGGACGATCGAGCGACGTCTCAGCACCCGCATCATCGACGGCGACCGGGACGGGCTCGAAGCCGACCTGGACGAGGCACTGGCAAACGGGCTCCCGGCGCTCGCCATCGTCAACGACGTGCTGCTCGAGGGCATGAAGGTGGTCGGTGAGCTGTTCGGGTCGGGCCGGATGCAGTTGCCGTTCGTCCTCCAGTCGGCCGAGACCATGAAGACCTCGGTGGCGTACCTGGAGCCCCACATGGAGAAGTCGGACCAGGGCGACAAGGGCCGCATCGTGTTGGCAACGGTCAAGGGCGACGTGCACGACATCGGCAAGAACCTGGTCGACATCATCCTCACCAACAACGGCTATCAGGTGTGCAACCTCGGCATCAAGGTCTCGGTCGCCGAGATGATCGAGAAGGCGGTCGAGATCAATGCCCATGCGATCGGCATGAGCGGGCTCCTGGTGAAGAGCACCTTGATCATGCGGGAGAACCTCGAGGAGCTCAACAGCCGCAACCTCTCGAACATCCCCGTGCTGCTGGGCGGTGCTGCGCTGACCCGCACCTATGTCGAGCGCGACCTGCGCGAGGTCTACGAGGGACGCGTCTTCTACGGCAAGGACGCCTTCGAGGGCCTGCACATCATGGATCGCCTGGTCGAGCTCGAGCGCAACCCCGACGCCGGTGCAGACGGTTGGGGCCGGGACCCGGGGGGCCGTGATCTGCCTGCTCGTACCCCACGCGCCGTCGTCGACGCCGCCGACCTGCCGTCCCGGTCCCCGGAGGTCGCCACGGACAATCCGGTCCCCCCTCCCCCGTTTCTGGGCACGAGGGTCGTCAAGGGGATCGCCATCGACGAGATCGGCCGCTACGTCAACGAGACGGCCCTGTTCCGCAACCAGTGGCAGTACCGCCCCGAGAAGGGTGAGAACGACGAGGCCTTCAAGGATCGGATCAGGCCCGTGTACCGCGAGGTGCTCGGTGCTGCGGTCGCCGACGGTTTGCTCGTTCCGCAGGTGGTCTACGGCTATTTCGCGGCGAACGCGGACGGCGACGACCTGGTGGTCTGGGACGGACCCGAGCGTGCCCGCGAGCTGACGCGCTTCCACTTCCCCCGCCAGAGCGAGGCGCCGTTCCTCTGCATCGCCGACTTCTTCCGCTCCGTCGACTCGGACGAGCTCGACTACGCCGCCTTCCACATCGTCACCATGGGCGAGCGGGTCTCCCAGGAGACCGCGAAGCTCTTCGCCGCCGACAGGTACCAGGAGTACCTGCACCTGCACGGTTTGGGCTCCGAGTTCGCCGAGGCGCTGGCGGAGTACTGGCATCGCCGCATCCGTGAGGACTGGGGCTTCGCCGAGGAGGACGGGCCGAGCATCGCCGGCCTGTTCCGCCAGCAGTATCGAGGCGGGCGCTACTCGTGGGGCTACCCCGCGTGTCCCGACCTGGAGGACAACGTGAAGGTCTGGGAACTGCTCGACGGCAAACGGCTGGGCATCGAGGTCGGCGAGGAGACGGGCTTCCAGTTCCAGCCCGAGCAGACGACCTCGGCCATCATCTGCCACCACCCCCGCGCCAAGTACTTCGTCGCCCGCTGAGTCCGCTCGCTTCCGCTGAGTCCGCTCGCCCGCTGAGTCCGCTCGTCCGCTGAGTCCGCTCGCCCGCTGAGTCCGCTCGTCCGCTGAGTCCGCTCTTCCGCTGAATCCGCTCGCCCGCTGAGTCCGGTGCGGCTAGGTGTATCACCTTGTAGAGAGTGATACACTTGGGCTGTATGCCCACGAAACGACCCAGACACCTCATCACCGAAACTGATGCAGTCAGTCGAGCTCTGGTCGCAGCCGCCAAACGATGGCCTGACGAATCAGGCAGCCGCACCAAGCTCCTGTTGAGATTGGTCGAGGAAGGGCACCGAACAATCGACGAGCAGCGACAGGAAGCCCAAAACAACCGCCGAAGCGCCATCGCCCGGACCGGTGGGACCCTGACCGGGGCCTACGGGCCCAACTATCTCGCGACGCTGCGTGAGGAGTGGCCTGCATGATCGTCCTCGACGCCAACATCTTGATCGCCCACCTCGACGCGAGCGACGCCCACCACGACCGGGCCGAGACTCTGCTGGTGGACTTGTCCGACTCGCCCCTGGCCGCGAGCCCTTTACCCTCGCCGAGGTACTCATCGGACCCGCGCGTACCGGCCAACTTGATCGGGCAACAACGGCGCTCGCCTTGCTCGAGGTTGCCGGCGTTGACCTCGGGCCGGATGCCCCGGTTCAGCTCGCGCTGCTCCGAGCCGGAACCTCGCTCAAGCTGCCCGACTGCTGCGTGCTCCTGGCGGCAGAGAATGCCCATGCTGCCGTTGCCACCTTCGACCATCGCCTTGCGGAGGTTGCCCGTGATCGGGGTTTCGACGTTCGCCGGTGAGAGGCGCCGTTGACAGGCGAGTTGAGAGGCGAGGATCAATCCATGCGACGGCCCGCTCTCAGCCCGCCAGCAGGGCGCGGGCGACGAGGTCGGTGCTGAACGCGGTGAGGATGGCGAGGTAGAGCAGGCCGGTGGCGGCCATCACCGCGGAGTAGTAGCGCTCGCGCAGCGCGGCGCGGGTGACGACACAGAGCACGATCGTGCCGAGTGCGGAGACCACCCAGTACCAGCCGAGGGTGCCGTTGTAGCCGTCGTCGATCGTGCCGGAGAGCACCGAGAACATGCCCGTGGGCAGGAGCAGCGCCACGACCTCGAAGGGCCAGATGATGGCCAGCCACCGCACCAGCTCGAGCAACGGCGCCCGGGGAAGTCCGGGCTGAACCAGATACCAATGGCCCAACAACATGGCGTCGGTCACCGCGCCGAGGAAGGCCGCACCGGCAAGGATCCGCAGCAGCGACACCAGGGTCGAGCCGTCACCCGCCGCGTCGATGCCTGCCGCCATCAGGCCGAGGACCCCAAACAGCACCGGGATCAGATCGAGCACCGGCGGGAACTCGGCAACCTTCAGATCACGATCGAGCGCCACACGATCGATGCCGGTCATGGCCGTCACCCGTGCCGAACGCTCCTCCTGTCGCGCGTGCTCGCCTGCAACGCCGGCACGTCGCCGCACGACCGAGACGACCAGCCCGACGGCGATGGACACCACCACCAGCGCAGCGGCAACATCGCGAGCCGGGACCGGTCCGATGAACGAGCCCGCCGCAATCCCACCGGCTGCCACGACCAGATAGGTGGCTCGTAACAGCCACCCGTAACCGATGCCCACCTCACGACGACGAGTCGTGACCCAACAAAACACCATGCCACCGACAGCCCACTGCAGCAGGACGGTGGCGGCATCGAGACGAATCACGGCTCGACGGTACCGGGCCGGCGGGACGCGCCACGAAACGCCCCGCCCTCATCGCTTCACGCCTCGGCGTACTTCAGCGCCCCAAGACAACTGACGCGAGGCCCCCTGTCGGCGTGTGGCCCGGCCCTTGTCCGTATCGTGGACCCGCCCTGTCGGTGTCGTGGACCCCGTCGAGGGGTCAGGTGGCGTCGATCGCTCCTGCCATGCCGCTGGGGACGTGCAGCACGCAGACGTAGCTGTACTTGCCCGCTGCCGGGATCTTGAAGGTGAAGGAACGCGCGCCGAGGGGCGGACCGGACCCTGGTGGGGAGTTCGGCGGGAGCTCGCCCGTGTTGAAGTAGCCCGTGGAGCCGAGCGATTGGGGAGACGGCCCTGGTGCAGGCTGGACCACCGTCGGGTCGCTGGGGTCAGGGCTGTACTCGCCAAAGGTCGCCGTGTGCGGCGCCAGGGAGTTGTTGACGAACGTCACCTGGTCCCCGGCCTTGGCAGCCAGCGGAACCGGCGCAAAGGCCAGGATGTCGGTGTGCTCGGTCGTGGTCCCCATCTCGACCGTCCAGTTCGTGGCATTGCCCACCGGCGTGCCGGCCGCCACCGAGCTCATGAGCTTCTCCTTCGCGGCGCGTCCCTCGGCGAGGAACGGTTTGAGCTCCTCGTCACCGCGCTTGGTGATGCTCGCAGCGCTGTCCACACCCTCGTCACCATCGACCACGTCCACCGAGCCGGTCATCAGGGGATGGATGACGCAGAAGTACTGATACGTTCCCGGCTTGGAGAAGGTCAGCTTGAAGTCGGATGCAGGGGCAGGCCCGGCGGGCTGCAGACCGCTGTTGGTCAACACCGTGCCGTCGAAGTCGCCCGTCGGCGGCGAGGGGGCGAAAAGTGCATCATCGGGTGGACCGGGAGCGGGCAACGTCGCACCTGCCTGAAAGGTCACGGAATGGGGCTCGATGGTGTCCGCCCAGTCCCACTCGACGGTCGCGCCCTTGGTCACGGTGATCTTCTCGGGAAGGAACTCCAGCACTGCCACCGTCGAGTCCTCGGGGTCGTTGACCCCCGCCCTGACCGTGATCGCCTTGTCCGCGGTGGCTTCCTCGACCTTGGCCTTTGCATCGGAACTGTCGTCGTCATCGTCCCCGCAGCCTGCTGCCAACAGCACCGGCACGACGAAGAGCGCCAGAAGCTTCAGCCATGATTTGCGCCCGGTGTCGCGACCATGACGTGTGGGGCTCGTAGGGATTTCCTCGACAGACATGCACACTCCTCGTTCCTCGGTGTTGGACGGAAGTTCTAACTCGGCGTTCCCCATAGGTCAAGGACCGACCACTCGGGAGTGGCTACCCCTCCAGCACCACGAGATCGTGACTGACGGCGTTCAGCGATCGCGAGCCGTCCTGGGTGGCGACCACGATGTCCTCGATCCGTGCGCCGAAGCGACCCGGTAGGTAGATCCCCGGCTCGATGGAAAATACCTGTCCCGCGAGCAGCGGCTCGTCGTTGCCCTCCACCAGGTACGGGTCCTCGTGCGCGTCGAGACCGATGCCGTGGCCGATTCGATGGATGAACCGTTCGCCGTAGCCGGCATCGGCGATGAGACGTCGGGCGACCGCGTCGACCTCGGACGCGGCCGTGCCCGCCGTGGCGGCGTGCACCGCGAGGGCCTGAGCCTCCTGCAACACGGCGTACAGGTCCACGAATTCGGCCGGTGGGTCCCCGACGTGGACGCAACGCGTGATGTCCGAGCAGTAGCCGTCGGGCATCGTGCCCCCGAAATCGCAGAGCACGACCTGACCGTGCTCGATGACCCGGTCACCCGCCTCGTGGTGCGGGGACGCAGCGTTGGCGCCGGCGGCGACGATCGCGAAGTTCACCTTGCGATGACCCTCGGCGATGAGGCGCCGTCCGATCTCGGCCGACACCTCGGCCTCGGTGCGACCGACGAGGGGGATCTCACCGGCCTGCAGAGCGCCGGCGACCCGGTCCGCCGCCGCTGAGGCACGGGCGAGCGCCTTGATCTCGGGCAGGCTCTTGACCGCCCGAAGCGCAGCGATGACCCCACTGGCCTTTTGCCAACGAACACCGGGGAGATGGGCCTGGAGCTCGATGAGGAACCGGGCCCAGGTGTGATCGCCGATGGCAACCACGTCGGGCGAACCCATGAGCCCGGCCACCAGCGCGACGGGGTCCTCGGTCTCCTCCCACGCCACGAGGCGAAAGAGTTCGGGATCGTGCTCGACGCGGGATGCCTCGAGGCGAGGGACGACCAGGGTTGGATCGCCCTCGCGCGGCAGCACGAGCATCGTCAGTCGCTCGAGCGGCATCGCCTCGTAGCCGATGAGATAGGGCAGGTCGGCCCCCACGCTCAGCAAGCAGACGTCGACACCGAGCTCGGACATGCGGTTGCGGGCACGGACGAGGCGGTTGGAGTCCACGATCAGCCAGACTAGCGAGGTGACCTCGGGCTCCGGTGATGACGAGCTTGTCAACGACCCGACCGTCCTCGTCGCCGGCGTCCCAGCCGACAGCGTCCCAGCCGACAGCGTCCCAGCCGACAGCGTCCCAGCCGACAGCGTCCTCGTCGCCGGCGTGTGGGCCCCCGATCGACGCGCGCTCACCGTCGGCCTGGTGCTCACGATCACCCTGGTCGGCTTCGAGTCACTGGCGGTGGCGACCATCCTCCCCTCGATCGAGCGCGAGCTCGGGGACCTCCACCTCTACGGATGGGTCTTCAGCGCCTACTTCCTCGGGAGCCTGCCCGGTATCGTCATCGCCGGCCGATTCACCGACAAGTTCGGTCCCGTCCGACCATTTGCCATGGGCCTGGCGCTGTTCTCGATCGGACTCGTGATGGGCGGACTGGCGCCGTCCATGCCCGCGCTCGTGCTCGCGCGAGTCGTGCAGGGCATCGGGAGCGGGGCCATCCCGGCCGTGGTCTACGCGAGCATCGGCCGCAGCTACACCGAGGCGGTGCGACCCCGCATGTTCGCCATCCTCTCGTCGGCGTGGGTGCTGCCCAGCCTCGTCGGTCCTGTCCTGAGCGGCACGATCGCCGACCACTGGAGCTGGCGTTGGGTCTTCCTCGGTCTCCTTCCCCTGGTGGCCTTCTCCGGGCTGTTGACACTGCGCTCGCTCCGATCCCTGGGTCGGCCAGGCACCCACGACATCGGGCCCATCGCGATCTGGGCGTCCGTGCAGGTCACCTTTGGCGCAGGTCTGGTGCTGAGCGGCCTGTCGGCCGGCTCCTCGCCGCTGATCGCGCTGGGCCTCCTCGCCGGCGGGGTTCTCGTCGGCATTCGTCCTCTGCAATCGCTGGTGCCGCCAGGCACGCTGAGCGCTGCACCCGGGCTTCCGGCAACCATTCTGAGCCGAGCAGTGCTGACCTACTCGTTCTTCGCCGCCGATGCCTACGTGCCGCTGAGCGTGACCTCGATCCATGGGGCGAGCGCGACCACCGGCGGCCTCGCGCTGACCGCGTCGGGCCTGTTGTGGGCCGTCGGCTCATGGATACAGGAGCGAAAGGTGACGACGTGGGGACCCCGAACCCTGGTGCGGGCAGGCTTTGCCTTGATCCTCCTCGGCATCGCCCTGGTCTCGAACGTGCTCAACCCATCGATGCCCCTGAGCCTCGTGGTGGTCGGCTGGGGCGTCGCCGGCCTGGGCATGGGCCTCGCCTACGCACCCATCTCGCTGCTCGTCCTCGAACAGGCCGAACCCGGCCGCGAGGGAATCGCAAGTTCATCCATGCAATTGGCCGATGTGCTCGGCGTTGCGCTCGGAGCGGGCGGCGGCGGAGCACTGATCGCCCTGGGCGACGAACTCCAGTGGACGTCCCGCACCGGATTGGCGGGAGCCTTCCTCCAGGCGGGCCTCATGGCGATCGTCGGCTTCGTCCTGACGTGGCGGCTCCCCAACTCCCGCCGCATCGAGGACTCGCCCGTCAGACCCGGATGACCGAGGAGGCGGCCTGACGCGCGTGGTAGCTCGATCGGGTCAGCGGGGAGGCCTCGACGTGGCCGATGCCCAGGTCCCGACCGGCGGCGGCAAGCATCTCGAAGCCGGCGGGATCGATCCATCGCTCGACGGGGAGATGGTGCTCGGTCGGCCTGAGGTACTGGCCGAGCGTGACGATGTCGACGCCGACTCCCGCCAGATCGGCCATGGCGCCGACGATCTCCTCGTCGCGCTCGCCCAGGCCCAGGACCATTCCCGACTTGGTCGTAAGGCCTGCGCTCTTCGCCCGAGCCAGTACGGCCAGCGACCTTGCATAGCCGGCTGACGGCCGCACGGCCCGCTGCAGACGCACGACCGTCTCGATGTTGTGGTTGACGACGTCGGGACGGGCATCGAAGATGCGCTCGAGCGATACAGGATCGCCCTTGCAGTCGGAGATCAGGACCTCGATGTCGCAGGAGGGCGTCCGCTCACGGATGGCGCCAATCGTCTCGGCGAACGCAGCGGCACCCCCGTCGTCCAGGTCGTCTCTCGCCACCGTGGTGATGACCGCATGCGCGAGATCCATCCGGGCCACCGCCTCGGCAACCCGCTCGGGCTCGTCGATCGGGAGGGGTTCGGGTTGTCGAGTGTCGACCAGACAGAACCCGCATGCACGCGTGCAGCGGTCACCGTTGATCATGAAGGTCGCGGTCCGATCGGCCCAGCACTCGTAGATGTTGGGACAGCCCGCCTCCTCGCAGACCGTGACCAGGGACAGCTCGCGCATCGTTCGCTTGAGCTCGAGGTACTCCGGGCCGATCCTTGCCTTGGCCCGCAGCCACGCCGGCTTTCGTTCGCCGATGGACAGACCCTGGGTCACGCCTGCCTCGGCCAGACGGCCCGTCATCCGAACGGAGACGCCGGCGCCCTTCGCGTCGACTCGCCCCGCCCGGCCCGCCTGCCCGGCCAGGTCGGCCGGGACCTCGCCTCGACTGAACGCCGAAAGATCCTCGGGCGTCACGCGCCACGCGAGATCCTGACGCTCGACCTCACCCGAGCCCCACAGCTCTTTCGCTCGCAACACCACCGCATCCACCACCTCGGCCATCGTGACGATCACGCCGAGAGCGGCCAACGAGGTCACGGACCGGTCAGGGATGCCACAGGGCACGATGTGATCGAACATGGTGAGGTCAGGGTCCACGTTGAGCGCGAAGCCGTGCATCGTGCGGCCCCGGCTGAGACGTACCCCGATCGCGCAGATCTTTGCGTTGCCGACCCACACGCCCGGCAGACCGTCGAGGCGGTGTGCGTCCGTGAGGCCGACATCCGCGAGCACGTCCATGATGAGCTGTTCGACAGCCGTCACGTACGCGGCGGTATCGGCCATGTTGCCGCTGCCCTTGCCGGCAACCGACACGATCGGATAGCCGACCAGCTGACCCGGCCCGTGATAGGTGACGTCGCCCCCACGATTGGTGCGCTGGAGCTGCGCCCCGACCGACTCAGGATCCACCAGGACGTGAGCGGGCTTGGCCCGAACACCGAGCGTGTAGATCGGAGGATGCTCCAACAGGAGCAGGTGGTTGTCCGTCGAACGCTCGAAGAGGCTCTGCTGCAGGGCCTGCGCGTCCGAGTACGCCACCCGACCCAGCCAACGGGCCCGGAACGTCATGACAGTTCCGCGGCCCAATCCCGGGTCTCGATGATCTCCTTGATCCTGGCGACGAACGAGGCGGCATACGCACCGTCGAATGCCCGATGGTCCCAGGACAGCGCAAGGTTGCCGACCGGGTGGATGGCGATCGTGTCGCTTCCATCGGGCAACGTGACGACCACCGGCCGCTTCTTGACCGAGTCGGTCGAGAGGATCGCGACCTGCGGCTGATTGATGACCGCGGCGGTCATCAATGTGCCGAACGGTCCTGGATTGGTGATGGTGAACGTGCCCCCGGCGATGTCGTCGGGACCGAGCTTCTTCGTGCGGGCCCGCGCGGCAAGGTCGGCGATCTCACGTGCCAACGAGCGGAGTCGTTTGCCATCGGCGTCATGGACGACAGGCACCATGAGCCCATTGAAATCGAGGTCGACCGCGATACCCAGATGGATGTCGTGATGCACGATCAGCTCGTTGGGCCCCACCGATGCATTGACCTGGGGGAACTCCCGAATCGCATCGGTCGTCGCTCGGGCGATGAAGGAAAGATAGGTCAGGCTGACCCCCTCGCTCGTCTTGAATGCCGCACGCTCCGCGAGTCGGACGCGCTCGAGCCTGTCGTAGTCGACCTCGACGACCACCAGGGCATGAGCTGACGTCGCCCGTGAGCGCACCATGTGCTCGGCGGTGCGTCGCCGGATGTTCGAGAAGGGAATCACCTCGTCACGCTCACCCGCCGTTGCGGGTGGAAAGGGCTGGGTTGTGCCGGTCGGCGCGACAGGTGGCGCCATGGCGCCAACGGCGGGCGCAGGCGCCACGGGAGCGGGTGTCACCTGAGCGGGTGCCATGGGAGCGGCCCCAGTCCCGGCACGCCCCCGATCCTCCACCAGGGACAGGACGTCGTTTCGGGTGATGCGGCCCCCTTCACCCGTTCCCGGAATCGTCGCGGGATCAAGCCCGTGCTCGGCCACGAGCCGTCTGACGACCGGCGACAGGAGGCGGCTGCTTCCCGTTGAGGTCGTCGGAATCGGCGCGGAACCGGGCATCGCTCCTGCAGCAGCCGGAACCGGCTCGGCAACCGTTCCTGCGGCGGCGGGGACGGCTGCGGCGGGGGGGACGGCTGCAGCGACGGGGGCGGGTTCGACAACAGGGGGCGGGTCCGAAACGGGAGGTTGGTCAACGGGGGTCACCGGGGCCTCGGCCGGCGTCGAGCCGTTGCCTGCGCCCGAGCCGGCGGGGCTGTCCTCGACGACGGCCAGAACGACGCCGACATCCACGGTTGCCCCCTCGGGCACCAGGATCTGGGTCACGAAGCCGCTGACCGGCGAGGGAACCTCCGAATCGACCTTGTCGGTGGAGACCTCGAAGAGCGTCTCGTCCTCGGCAACGCCATCGCCGACCTGCTTGTACCACTTGGTGATCGTGCCCTCGGTCACGGTCTCGCCAAGCTGAGGCATCGTGATATCAGCCATGTAATCCTCTCCCGGTCATCGACAGAACGGTTTCCCCGAACAATTCGGACAACGTGGGATGCGGCTGGATGAAGGCCGCCACCTCGTCGACGGTGGCCTCCCAGTTGACCGCGAGATAGCCCTGCCCAAGCTGCTCGGTGACCCACGGCCCCACCATGTGGACGCCGAGAATCTGACCGGCGCGCCCATCGGCGCCCTTGACCGCTATGACCTTCACCAGGCCGTCGGGCTCGCCCAGGATCAGGGCCCGGCCGTTGCCTCGGTACTGGTGCTTGGAAACCACCACCTCGTAACCGGCATCTCGCGCCGATTGCTCGGAATGACCGGCAAAGGCCACCTCCGGGTGGCTGTAGATGCACCAGGGGATCCGGTCGTAGGCGATCGGCGCCGGGGGCTCCCCGAGGATGTCACGAATGGCCACCATGCCCTCGGCAAAGCCGACGTGTGCGAGCTGGGGTGTGGCAACCAGGTCACCGATGGCCCAGACGCCGCCGACATTGGTGCGACACGTCGAGTCGATCTTGACGAAACCCCGTTCGTCGACCTCGACACCGGCGCCATCGAGGCCCAGCGTCTCGGACAGCGGTCGGCGACCCACCGAGACGATGATGCGCTCCACCTCCACCGACTCCCCATCTTCGAGCTGCACGAACGTGGTGCCTTCCCCCGGCGTGTGGCCGGTCACCACGACGCCGGTGCGGACATCCATGCCCCGCTTCACGAAGCTCTTCCGCACGACCTCGGCGACATCGGCGTCGCAGCCGGGAAGGATCTTGGGGAGCCCTTCCAGCATCGTCACCTTCACACCGAGGTCGAGCATCATCGAGGCGAACTCGCACCCGATGGCTCCGCCGCCGATGACGGCGACCGAAGCCGGCAGCGTGTCGGTCGCCAGCACCTCATCGGAGGTCTGAACGAACCGACCATCGACCTCGAATCCCGGAATCGTGCGCGGTGCGGACCCCGTCGCCAGGATCACGTTGGCGCCCACGAGCTCCGTGGTCGCCCCCTGGTCGTCGGTGACGACCACTCGCCCGTTGCCCGCGAAGGCGCCGGTGCCGGCGAAGGTCGAGACCTTCCGAGACTTGAGCAACCCGGCGAGGCCCTTCCAGAGCCCGTCGACCACCTGGTCCTTGCGAGCCATCGTGACGGGGAAGTCCATCGTTGCCGGCCCCACCTGCACCCCGAACGTCGCGGCGTGATTGACGGTGCGGAACACCGCCGCCGACTCGAGGATCTCCTTGGCCGGAATGCAACCTCGGTGCAGGCACGTCCCCCCGACCTTGTCGCGCTCCACCAGGGCAATCGAGAGACCTGCCGCCGCCCCGTACAGCGCGGCGGCGTACCCGCCGGGGCCTCCTCCGATGATCACCACGTCGAACCGGTCAGCCACGTCGCCCTTCTCCTCTCCCATGCCCCGATCTCGTCCGCCGCAGGCACACCCGGCACCACCGACGCCCTTGCCCGTCCCTCAGCTGCTCAACCGCTCAGCTGCTCAACTGCATGAACTGCACGGCAAATGCCGCAACGATGACGACCCCGCACGCAACAGCCGCGAGTATCAGCCGACGAGTGTTCACTCCCAAGATCCTAGCCTGCTCATGGAAAGCATCCCTCCGGGCCGACAACGAGCGCTCGGTGAGCGGGAAAGAGGTAGCCTGAGGCAACAAGACGCAGGGGAGCCCGTTGCGACGGGCTGAGAGGCGGCCGCGCAGGCCGCGACCCTCCCAGGACCGGCCCGGTCATGCGGGCCAGGGAGCGTGAGCGATGAGCGACCTCGACATGACGGAGCCGCAGATCGACGAGCCGCAGATCGACGACCCGCAGAAGGACGACCCGCTGGTCATCGCCGGCAGGACCTTTCGGTCTCGCCTCTTCCTCGGGACGGGAAAGTTCCCCTCGATCGCCTCGCTGCGCGATGCCATCAGGTCCTCGGGGACCGAGATGGTGACCGTCGCGCTCCGACGGGTCGATCTTTCGGGGCGAGGCGACGACAACATCCTCGACGCGCTCCCCCGGGACGTGTTGTTGCTCACGAACACCTCGGGCGCGGTCGATGCCGACGAGGCGGTTCGACTGGCTCGACTCGCCGCTGCTGCCGGGCACCCCGACTGGATCAAGCTGGAGGTCACCCCCGACCCCCGCCATCTGCTGCCCGACCCCGTGGAGACCCTTCGTGCCGCCGAGCAACTGGTCGGTGAGGGCTTCACGGTGCTGCCCTACTGCTCGGCCGACCCGGTGCTCTGCAAGCACCTCGAGGAGGTCGGATGCGCCACGGTGATGCCGCTTGGTTCGTGGATCGGCTCGAACCGAGGTATCCGGACCCGCGACGCACTGGAGATCATCGTGGAGCAGGCCCTGGTGCCGGTCGTCGTCGACGCAGGCCTCGGCGCGCCTTCCCATGCCGCCGAGGCCATGGAGATGGGGGCGAGCGCCGTGCTCGTCAACACCGCCATCAGCATCGCCGGTGACGTCACGGAGATGGCCCGAGCCTTTCGCCTCGGGGTCATCGCCGGGCGAACGGCCTTCCTCGCCGGGCTCGGCGCTCCCGGGAGCCAGGCGTCGCCCTCATCGCCGCTCACCGGGTTCCTCGACCCGACCGGCTCGAGCCGGGCGTGACGTCGCTCGCAACGGGAGCATCGCTCGCAGGCGCCGCTCCGACGCCGCTCACCCTTGAACAGCGACCCCAGACCGTGCCGCCCCACTCGGCCGCGGCCGATCTGCTCGGCACCGACCTTGCAGGGCTGCGGGAGCTCGTCGACCGCGCAACCCCGACCGACGTCGACCGTGCTCTCGCGGCCTCGCGTCGCGACCTCCGCGACTTTTCGGCGCTGCTCTCGGTGCCTGCCGCGGCTCGCCTCGAGGACCTTGCAACCGCCGCCCACCGACTGACCCTGCAGCGCTTCGGGCGAACCGTTCGCCTCTTCGCCCCGCTCTACCTGTCCAGCGAGTGCGTCTCGACATGCACCTACTGCGGCTTCTCCGCCGGCAACCCCATCACCCGACGGACCCTGGAGCCCGAGGAGGCCCGGGCAGAGGCCGAGGAGCTGGCAGGTCGGGGCTTTCGTCACCTGCTCCTCGTGGCGGGCGAGCATGCCCGCATCGTGAACCGGGATTACCTCGTGGCATGTGTCGAGGCGATCGCGCCCGTCGTCGACGAGCTCTCGGTCGAAGTCCAGGTCTGGGACACCGACATGTATCGCAGGCTCCTGGCGGCCGGTTGCGACGGGCTGGTGGTCTACCAGGAGACCTACGACCGATCCACCTATGCCGACGTTCACCTCAGGGGAAAGAAGCGCAACTACGACTGGCGGATCGCGGCGCCCGACCGAGGCGGCGAGGCGGGTATGCGCCGGCTCGGCATCGGCGCGTTGCTCGGTCTCCACGACGACTGGCGATCCGAGGCCATCGCCCTCGCCACCCATGCGGCGGCCCTCACCAGGCGATGGTGGCGCTCGGAGATCAGCGTTGCGCTCCCCCGCCTTCGGCCCGCGGCCGGCGGCTTCGAGCCGGCGGATCCCGTCCGCGACGATCACTTGGTCCAGCTGATGTGCGCGCTGCGCCTCACCCTTCCCGATGTCGGGATCACCCTCTCGACCCGTGAGCCGGCCGAGCTGCGCGACGCGCTGGTTCCCCTCGGGGTGACCACTCTGTCCGCCGGGTCGAGCACCGAGCCGGGCGGCTACACCACCCCGGATCGCAGCGACCCCCAATTCGAGGTCAGTGATCACCGCAGCCCGGCCGAGGTCGCCGTGGCACTACGTGCCGCCGGGTACGACCCCGTCTGGAAGGACTGGCAACGAAGCTGAGGACCCCTGGGAGACACGCTCACGAGGCGAGCGCCACGTTGCGTCGTTCGGATCTCTTCACCTCCGGGTTCTTCACGGTTTCGTGCAGGCAGCTTCCCGGTGGTCCCTTAAGATCGATGCATGGGCATTCGCAAGATGGTCAAGGGCCTCAAGACACCCGTGGACGAGCTTGATCGCCAACGCGTCCAGGGCAGGTTCGTGCCGCATCGAGAGGGACGGACCGCCTTGTCGGAATGCCCGTTGCGCCAAAGGGTCGAGGTCATCGGCGAGGTGAGCCGCATGCGGGTGGTTCCACGGGCGGGATGTCCGTCGTTGGAGATCGTGGTGAGCGACGGGAGCGGCGAGGCCACCGCCGTCTTCCACGGTCGTCGCCGCATCAAGGGCATCGGCCCCGGACAGGCGATCGCCCTTTCCGGGGTCGCCCGGCAGAGCAACGGTCGCGTGATCTTCCTCAACCCGGCGTACACCCTCCTGGCCTGAGCGGGAGGTTCGGGGCGGACTCAGCCGGGCGGACTCAGCCGGGCGGACTCAGCCGGGCGGACTCAGCCCACGAGAGCGGCCCGCACCTGCTCCTCGGAGTCGGGAGTGACGAGCACCAGGACCTCGTCCTGGGCCTGCAACGGTGTGTCGCCTCGTGGCACCACGACGTGCTCGTCACGGATGATCGCGACCAACGTCGAGTCTCGGGGGAGATCCAGGTCGGCAACACGAAGCCCCGCGGCGGGCGAGCGATCGGCGAGCGTCACCTCGACGAGACGCGCCTTTCCGCCCTCGAACTGGAGCAGCCGGACCAGGGTGCCCACACTGACGGCCTCCTCGACCAGGGCGGTGATGAGATGCGGGGTGGAGACGGCGACGTCGACTCCCCAGGTCTCGTTGAACATCCATTCGTTCTTGGGATGGTTCACCCGTGCAATGACCCGTGGAACCCCGAACTCCTGCTTTGCCAACAGCGAGACCACGAGGTTGTCCTCGTCGTCGCCCGTGACCGCGGCAACCACATCGGCGGTCGAAAGATCCACCGCCGACAGCGCCGCAAGCTCACACGCATCGACCACCTTGAAGTCGACGCCCCCGTACTCGCCCGAGGCGACGGCTCGCTTGACGATGGCCTCGACCTGCTCGAGCACCAACACGTCATGTCCCGCCGCGTTCAGGTCCGCTGCGATGTGCAGCCCGACGTTGCCGCCGCCTGCGATGACCACCCGCATCAGTGACCCCCTCCCCTGTTGGCGTCGCCGGCCATTCGCAACTCGAAACCGGGGAGCGAATCGGTTGTGGCCACGACCAACAACATGTCACCCTCCTGGCCGATCAACGAGTGAGTGGGGATCATCGCCTCGCCGGTCCGCGTCACCGCGGCAACTCGCCATCTGCCGGTTTCGCCGAGATCCGCCAGGGGCTTTCCGACCCAGACGTCGGGGAGCATCCTTTCCACCAGGACGACCGCCCCCGTGCTGTCGGCCCATTCCGTCCGGGTCTCCGACGGCAAAAGACGCCGCATGGCCTGATCGGTGGTCCAGGCCACGGTTGCGACCGTCGGAATGCCCAGGCGCTGGTAGATCGTCGCTCGGCCGGGGTCGTAGATCCGCGCAACGACGCGCTCGATCCCGAAGGTCTCTCGCGCGATGCGAGCGACCATGATGTTCGAGTTGTCGCCGCTCGTCACCGCCGCCACCGCGGAGGCCTCCTCGATACCCGCCTCCCTGAGCCGGTCTCGGTCGAAGCCGAAACCGTGGATCCTCCTGCCGGCGAAGTCCGGGGGCAGCCGACGAAAGGCCGTCTCACTTTTGTCGATGACGGCGACCGTATGACCCAGGCCCGAGATCTCCTGCGTCAGGGCCGACCCGACCCGACCGCATCCCACGACTACGACATGCACGACAGCGGCCTCCTCGTCGACCCACCCTGATCCCTACCCGCTCTGACTGCCGAGTTCGGGTTATCGTAGCCGGCTTCGGACGATGTTCTGATTTGAGGGCTCACATGCTGTCGACATTCAAGCGATTCTTCGTCGGCCAACCCATCCCCACGAGCGAGGAAAGCCACCAGCGCATCGGCAAGATCGTGGCCCTGGCCGTCTTCGCCTCCGATGCCATCTCCTCGACCGCTTATGCCACCGAGGAGATCCTGCTCGTCCTCGTCCCCCTCGGGGGCGTCGCCGCCTCGATCGAGTACCTCATCCCCCTGTCCGTGATCGTCATGGGACTCTTGACGCTGGTCGTGTTGAGCTACCGCCAGACCATCTTCGCCTATCCCAACGGCGGCGGCTCCTACGTGGTGTCCCGGGAGAACCTGGGAGAGACCCCGTCGCTCGTTGCAGGCGCATCGCTCCTGGTGGACTACATCCTGACCGTGGCCGTCTCGATCTCCGCCGGCGTGGCCGCCATCACCTCGGCCGTCGAGCCGTTGCGAGACCACAAGGTGGCGCTCTGCCTTTTCTTTGTCGCCGTCCTCACGCTTGCCAACCTCCGGGGGCTCAAGGAGTCGGGCCGGGTCTTCGCCGTGCCGACCTACGTGTACGTGCTGTCCCTGGGCACCCTCATCGCGTACGGCCTCTACCGCTCCTTCTTCGGCGGACTGGATGCTCTTCCCACCGATCCGGAGGCCCTCTCCGAGCTGACCCATCAGGGGACCCTCATGACCGGCATCACCGCCTTCGCGGTCATGCGGGCCTTCTCCTCCGGCGCGGTGGCCTTGACCGGCATCGAGGCCATCTCCAACGGCGTCCCCGCATTTCGTCCAAACGAGTCGAAGAACGCCTCGATCACCCTGATGTGGATGGGAACCATCCTGGCCTCGTTCTTCTTCGGCATCTCGGTTCTGGCGCATCGGCTGCAACCCACCGTTTCGCACGAGGAGACACTCATGTCCATCCTCGCGACGGCGGTCTTCGGGAACGGCACGTTCTTCTACTTCCTCCTCCAGGCATCCACCGCCGCCATCCTCCTGCTCGCCGCCAACACGGCATTTGCGGACTTCCCCCGGATCTCCTCGATCCTCGCCCAGGACGGATTCCTGCCGCGCCAGCTGCACAACCGCGGCGACCGCCTCGTGTTCTCCAACGGCGTGCTCGCCCTCGCCGCGGTGGCCTCCCTCCTGATCATCGCCTTCGGCGGCGTGACCACCAAGCTCATCCCGCTCTACGCCGTCGGTGTGTTCACCGGCTTCACCCTGTCGCAGTACGGCATGGTGAAACATCACCGGAAGCTGCGCGAACCTCGCTGGAAACTGCATGCAACGCTCAACATGGTGGGTTCCATCGCCACGGGCATCGTCCTGATCGTCGTGGTGACCTCGAAGTTCACCCATGGCGCCTACATCCCGGCCATCCTGATTCCCCTCATCGTCCTCCTGCTGCGGGCCATCCATCGTCACTACCAGCGGGTGGCCTCCGTGCTGCGCGTGCCCGAGGGCTATCGACCCCGTCGACACACCCACACCGTGGTGGTCCTTGTCGGCGGCATCCACCAGGGTGTGCTCGCTGCGATCAGCTACGCCAAGTCGCTGGCGCCGGACCGTCTGGTCGCCGTAACGGTGGTGCAGACAACCGAGGACGTGGACAAGATCACCGAGCAGTGGGAGCGGTTCCACATCAACATCGAGCTGCAGACCGTGTTCTCACCCTATCGAGAGCTGACCCAGCCCATCCTGAAGTACCTCGACGACCTCGACGCCACGTACGACAACGACATCATCACCGTCGTGCTCCCCGAGTTCGTGCTGACGCGGTGGTGGGAGCAGCTCCTGCACAACCAGAGCGCACTGGTGCTGAAGACACGGCTGCTCTTCCGGACGAACACCGTCGTCACCTCGGTGCCCTTCCACCTCGACACGCCGACCTCGGTCGAGACCCCGGGGTTCAATGAGTTGATCCCCTCGGTCGGGGACGGCGCTGCCGGATCCGACTCGTCCCAGGATCGGGCACGCCCGCACGCCTAGGCACCGGCACGTCCGGGGACACACCTGCCCGCCTGCGGGCCGAGCCTTCTACAGACGCTCGAGCACCTCGATGCCCAGCAAGCCGAGTCCGAGCCGCAGAGTCGCCGCGGTCACCTCGCACAGGGCGAGACGAGAGGCCCGCACCGGCTCATCGGAGCGGAGCACGGGACAATGCTCGTAGAACTGGTTGTAGGTCTGGGAAAGCTCGTAGAGGTAGGCGCACAGATGGTTCGGGGCAAGGTCGTCTGCCGTGCGTGCTGCGACGTCGGCGAACTCGATGAGGTGCCTTGCCAGGTCGCGCTCCTGGGGTTCACCCAGCACGACGCTGACCTCTCCGGGTGCGGAGCTCTCCGTGGGACGCGCCTCACGCAGGATCGAGCGCATCCGAGCGTACGCGTACTGCAGATACGGCGCGGTGTTGCCCTTCAGGCTGAGCATCTTGTCGAAGGAGAAGACGTAGTTGCTCTGACGATTCTGGCTGAGGTCGGCATACTTCACCGCGCCGATGCCGATGACCCTTGCGACTCGATCAAGATCGTCCGGGAGCTCCTCGCCTCGCTCGCCCGCTCGCTCGGTGACGAAGGCGCGTGAACGATCCACCGCCTCATCAAGGAGCGCCCGGAGGCGAACCGTCTCGCCCGAACGGGTGCGCAGACGCTTCCCGTCCTCCCCGAGGACCAGGCCGAACGCCACGTGTGTGGCCTCCACCCCCTCGGGCAACCAACCGGCAAGGCGGGCGACGGCAAACACCATCTGAAGATGAAGCGATTGTCCGGCGTCGACGACATAGACGAGGCGATCGGCCCCGCCGGACACACGGTGACGGATTGCGGCAAGATCGGTTGTGGCGTAGTTGTAACCGCCATCGGCCTTCTGCACGATCAGGGGAAGCGGGTCGCCGTCCTTGTTGGTGAAGCCCTCGGCAAAGACGCACTTCGCTCCGGCGTCGACCGAGACCAGCCCCTTCGCCTCCAGATCGGCAACGACGTCGCCCAGCATCGGTTCGTAGAAGGATTCGCCGCGATCGGTCAGCTCATGCACGCCCAGGAGGTCGTAGATCTCCTGGTTCTCCACCCTGGAGAGCTCCACGAGGACCCTCCAGGCACGTCGAGCGGTCGGCTCCCCGGCCTGGAGATCGACGACACGACGCCGAGCCCGATCGGCGAAATCCTCGTCCTGGTCGAAGCGGACCTTTGCGCTCCGGTAAAAGGTGACGAGGTCACCGAGATCACCCGATCCCCCGGCCTCGATCGCCTCGGGATGCACATCCGCGAGATGGGTGATGAGCATGCCGAACTGCGTTCCCCAGTCACCGAGGTGGTTCAGTCGCTCGACTCGGTGCCCCACCAGCTCGGCGACATTGGCCAGGCAATCGCCGATGATCGTCGAGCGGAGATGGCCGACGTGCATCTCCTTTGCGACATTGGGGCTCGAATAGTCGAGCACCACCGTTTGGGGGACCGCGACGGCATCGACGCCCACCCTCGGGTCGCCGACCATGGCCGCAACCCGTGACGCCATCCATTCCCGTCGCATGCGCAGGTTCACGAAACCCGGCTTGACGATTTCGGGCGCCTCGCAAAGGTCGCCGACCTCGAGCGCCCGGCCCAATCGCTCGGCAAGCGCCAAGGGCGCCTCACCCAGGGTTCGGGCCAGCGCCATCGGAGCCGAGCAGGTGTAATCACCGTGCCGCGCGTCCCTTGCGGGGAGCACGAGAGGGCCCGCAACGACCACATCAGGTCCGAACGCCGTTACCAGGGCAGCGGCGAGGCGGGAGTCGAGAATCGAGAGCACTGGTTCAGCCATGTGCTCCCCACCCTACGATGAACCCCTCAACCCGGCGAAGACGGGGGTAATCGCCGACGAGAGCCGGCAGGCTGAGGAACGCCCGTCAACGAGGGAACGCCCCGTGCATCGAGAAGGTCCCGTGTCCCTCTCGCTGCACCACCAGGAAAGGACAACCCATGGACGTCGCAGTCAGCGGTTCAACCGGATTGATCGGAAGCGCCCTGGTGGACGCCCTCGGCCGTGCGGGTCATCAGGTTCGTCGCCTTGTGCGGGTCCCTCCGAGCGCCCCCGACCAGGTGCTCTGGAACCCCACCTCGGGCCCGATCGACCTGGACGGCCTCCGGGGGGTCGAGGCCGTGGTCCATTTGGCAGGCGAAGGCATCCAGAATCACCGTTGGTCCCCGGAACAGAAGCGCCGCATCCGCGAGAGTCGAGTCGATGCGACGGCCCGCCTGGCGAGCGCTCTCGCATCGCTGGACCCTCGCCCGAAGGTTCTCCTGAGTGGCTCGGCGATCGGCTTCTACGGCGACCGGGGCGACGAGGAGCTGGACGAGACCATGACGGTCGGCCGGGGATTTCTCGCCGAGGTCTCCGAAGACTGGGAGGCCGCCTGCCGGCCGGCCATCGATGCAGGGATCCGGGTTGTCAACCTTCGCACCGGCGTCGTGCTCACGCGCGACGGCGGAGCGCTCGCCAAACAGCTGCCGCTCTTTCGCCTCGGCCTCGGTGGACGGGTCGGCAGTGGGCGCCAATGGCTCTCGTGGATCTCCCTCGCCGATGAGGTCGGGGCGATCCTGCATCTTCTCGACGCCGACATCTCGGGGCCCGTCAACCTCACCGCACCCGAGCCCGTGACCAACGCCGCGTTCGCCCACGCCCTGGGCCGAGCGCTCCACCGACCTGCGATCCTGCCGATCCCCTCGTTTGCCCCGAAGCTCGTCCTCGGCAGTGAACTCGTCGAATCCCTGCTCCTGTCGAGCGCAAAGGTCCTTCCCCGGCGACTCTCGAATGTCGGTTACACCTTTCGGCATCCCACGCTCGACGAGGCATTTGCCGATCTGCTTGCCTGAACCGCCACCACCGATCGGCTTCACCCAGGCCGATCCGGGCCCGATCGAGGCCGGCCTCAGTCGTCCGGCGGACCTCCTGAGGATGTCGGCACACCAACCAGCGTCTCGGCCAACGTCGGAACGCCGTAATAGAAGCCCTGTGCATGCGGGCAGCGGAGCTCCACCAGCGCGGCCACCTGCTCCGGGCTCTCCACCCCCTCGACCACCACGTCGATGCCCAGGGTCGCCGCCATGGCCACGACTGCTCCCACGATCGCCGAGTCACCGGGATCGCTGCCCAGACCTGCGGCCAGCGATCGGTCGATCTTGATGGTGTCGACCGGCATCTGCTTCAGATAGGCCAGCGAGGAGTAGCCACTTCCGAAATCGTCGATCGCCAGACGCACCCCGAGGCGGTGCAGCGACTGCAGAGCCCGAACCGTGGCCGGCGATTCGTCCATGGCCGCGCTCTCGGTGATCTCCAGACAGAGCAGCGACGGGTCGAGGCCGGTCCTCTCCAGGGTCCGTGCAACCGTCTGGACGATCGTGCTGTCCGAGAGCTGGCGCGGGGACAGGTTCACCGACACCCAGGGCGCGGGTGAGTCGCCACACATCCGTTCCCAGGACGCGGCCTGCGTGCACGCAACCTCGAGGACGTGCGCGCCGATCGGCCCGATGAGGCCCGTCTCCTCTGCGAGAGGAATGAAGCGGTCGGGCAATTGGAGGCCCCGATCCGGGTGGGCCCAACGCACCAGGGCCTCAAAACCCACCACTTCGGCAGAGGGAAGGCGCACGACGGGCTGATAGACGACGAACAGCTCCTCACGATCGAGGGAACGGCGCAATCCACCCTCGACCTCCAGACGCTCACGTGCCTGACGGCGCAGGGTGCGATCGAAGACCTCGTAGCAGTTGCCGCCACGATCCTTCGCCCGGTACATCGCGGTGTCCGCATCACGCAACAACGCTTCGGGACCGCTGACGCCCCCGATATCGAGCGCGATGCCGATGCTCACGCTCAGAAAGTACTCACGTCCGGCCAGCTCCATGGGCGTCCGCAGGACCTCGGCGATGCGCTCGGCGATGACGGTCGCCTCGGCGGGGTGGCCGATCTCCTCGCAGATGACCACGAACTCGTCGCCTCCGAATCGGGCCATGACGTCAAAGGGTCGCACGGCCTTCGTCAGACGCTGCGCCAACTCGCTCAGCACAAGGTCTCCTGCGGCATGGCCCAGGCTGTCGTTCACCAGCTTGAACCGGTCGACGTCGAGAAACAGCACGCCCAGCATCGAGAACCTCCGGCGGGCACGCGCGAGTGCATGCTCGAGGCCCTCGAACAGCAGGAGGCGATTGGCCAGACCCGTCAGCGGATCATGTGTCGACTGGTGGGCCAACGCCTCCTCGGCCAGGGTTCGCTGCATCACGACCTGGGACAACGAACGAACACGGTCAAGCGTATGGGGGTCCTCCTCGGTCAGGCCCAGGAAGGGCTCACCTCGGTAGACGAACATCAATCCGCGAACCTCGCCGGAACCGATGCCCCCGAAAGCCACGACGTTGCACCGGGTGAAGCTCTCACCCCCGGGAATCCCCCGGACCTGTGACCACTGCTCGTGGTCGGCCATCAGGATGGGGGGCAGCTCGGCAAACTGCTCGGCACAGGACTGGTCGAGCAGCGACTCGACCGCCTCGCAGAAGGAAGGCGACAGACTGGGAGCGGCAAGCGTGGAGAGCTTGCCCGTTTCCGCCGACACCAGACAGATCTGGCAGGTGGACCCTTCCAGCGCTTCCTCCACCATCCCCGCGATCGCCGCCAGGGACTCGGACAGCGGCGCCCCGCCGACCACCATCTCGAGCACCTCGGCCTGGCCGACCACGAGCCGCTCGAATCGGCGACCTGCCGTCACATCTCGGGAGTTGACGACCACCCCTTCGACATCGGGGTCATCGAAGAGGTTCGTCGCCACGATCTCGCTGTGGCGCCATACCCCGTCGGGAGCGATGCTGCGATACGACAACCGGCGTTGGCCTCCGGGCTCCTGGATCAGATCGAAGAACGCGGCCATCACCCGCTCGACGTCCTCGGGATGGATGAAGGAGAACGCGTTGTGCCCGGGGACGTTCGCCATGACCGGCCCGAGGAGACGTTCCGCCGACGGCGACATGTACCGAACCGTTCCATCGCGCTCGAGCACGATGATGTAGTCGTCGGACTGATCGACCAGCGCACGAAACCACCGTTCCGACGCGAGCAAGGCCTCGGCGCTGCGCTTCTCGTCTGTGCGATCGGTGACCACGGCCCACGACCCGACGGGTCCCCGGTCAGCGTCATGGATCGGGCTGACCTCGATCTCGAGCCAACGAATCTCGCCGTCGTGACGATGGAAGTCACCGTAGTAGCGCTCCGCGACCCCTCGTCTGCTGAGGTCGAGCATGGCCAGGACGGCATCCCGGTGAACCGGAAGCAGGTGATCGAGCACCGGCCCGTTCGTGATCTCGTTCCGACTCCAACCCAGCGTATCGACGAAGCGATCGTTGGCATACCGAACGATGCCCTCGGCATCGAGGAATGCGACGCCTTCGAGGTCGGTCTCGATCAAGGCCCGAAGCCGCTCTCCGATGTCGTCACGCTGCCGTGCCACCATGTCACGTTCGACCCGCAGCGTCCTGCGTTCGACGAGCGACGCGATCAGGCCGGCCAACATGCGGGCATCGCCACGTGGCTCGCGGACCTCGTCGCCGAACACCGGTCCCCTGAGCACGACGAGGCCGACGATCGAGCCTTCGACCATGATCGGGGCGCCAACCCCGACGTCAGCGACGAGGACGACCTCGCCTGCCTGGAGAACGGCATCCGACACGCGTTGCAGATCTCTTCCCCAGGCGACGGGAGCACCGTAGGTCCTGACGATCTCCACGGCTTCACCGACGACGGCGAGCACCACCACGTGCGTGGAGAGCGACACGGTGATCAGGGAATCGACGAGGTCGGCGTCCTCCCCCTCCAGGACCTGGCTCCAGAAAGCTGAGCCGTCAACCGAATCCCCATGCCGGTCGCCGACACCTGTGAGGCCTAGCTCTGACCATCCTCGACCCATCGAGCCTCTCCCCCTCCGGGCCACGACCGCCACGTGGCGTGCGAACCCCGAAACAGCATGACAGGGAGGGGGGTGCCAAGTCGAGGTTTCGCGCCGATCCGCTCCAGGGCCGAACGGTGACGGCGATCCCTATTTCGGGGGCATCCTCAGTCCACCGTCGAGACGGAACACCTCGGCATTGAAGTAGCCGTTCTCCACGATGGTCCTCACCAGGTGCCCATACTCGACCGCGTTGCCCAGACGCTTGGGAAACACCACGTCCTTTGCCAGAGCGCCTCGCTGATCGGGAGGCAACAGACCCAGGAGCGGCGTGTCGAAAAGGCCAGGCGCAATGGTGCACACACGAATGCCGACCGGCGCCAGGTCACGGGCTGCCGGAAGGGTCATCCCGACAACACCGCCCTTCGAGGCGGAGTAGGCCAACTGGCCGATCTGGCCGTCGAAGGCGGCGACCGAGGCCGTGTTGACGATGACACCCCGCTCACCGTCCTCCATGGGTTCGCCCGCCGAGATCGCCGAGGCGGCGAATCGCATCATGTTGAAGGTGCCGATCAGATTGACCTCCAGAACCTTCTGGAACGGCCCGAGTGCATGTGGCGAACCGTCGCGACCGATCACCCGCGAGGCCCAACCGATACCGGCGCAACTCACCGCGATGCGCAACGGGACGCCTGTCGCCGCGGCGGCATCGACCGCCGCAGCGACCGAGGCCTCATCGGAGACGTCGGTCTGGACGAACTGCCCCCCGATCTCATCGGCGAGCGCCTTGCCCTTGTCCGCATTCAGGTCGGCGATCGTGACCGTCGCTCCCGCCGCGGCCAGCGTCCGCGACGTCGCCTCGCCCAGCCCCGAGGCCCCACCCGAGATGATTGCTCCTGCTCCGTTGATGTCCATGAACGAACCATAGCCCTCACCGAGAAGTGGACTACAAGCCGGAACCGGCGCCTTGTTGAGTGCGCGCCGCCTCCAGGGCGAGGCGGTCGACTCGCTCGTTCATGGGGTCGCCCGAGTGACCCTTCACCCAGGTGAAGGTGACATCAGCGCGCGTGCGGACCAGGTCGATGAGCGGCTCCCAGAGGTCCCTGTTGGCGACCGGCTCCTTCTTCGAGTTGGTCCACCCCCGACGCAGCCACCCTTCCCACCAGCGGTCGCGGAAGCAGTTCACCACGTAGGTCGAGTCGCTGACGATCTCGACGCGACCCTCGATCGAACGCAGAGCCTCGAGCACCGCGGCGAGCTCCATCCGCTGATTGGTCGTGTGGCCGCCCGCGCCGCTTGCCCAGCGCTCCTCGCCCATGGCCCAGGCCCACCCTCCCGGTCCAGGGTTGCCGAGACAGGCTCCATCAGTGTGAACGATTCGATCCGCCATGATGGGGGGAGCGTATCGGTCGCCCGCTCTAGTGTGAGTACCCATGAACGAGACCGGCATGGCCGCCCTCCACTCCGACAGTCGCCTTCCCCGGACCGTCCTGCCGCACCGCTACCAACTCCACCTCGAACCCGACCTGGGCGCATCGACCTTTCGGGGGCACGCAGCGGTGAGCGTCGAGGTGACTCGACCCACCCACGAGGTGGTCCTCAACGCCGCGGAGCTGGTGATCGAGGAGGTTCATCTCGTTGCCCCCGATGGCGGGCGGTTGGAGGTCGCCCATGCGCTCGACGAAGCCCGCGAACGTCTCGTGCTGACCACGCCGACGACCCTCGATCCGGGGCACTGGACGCTGCACGTGGAGTTTCGGGGCGAGCTCAACGACAAGCTGAAGGGGTTCTACCGCAGCGTTTTCACCGATCAGCACGGCGTTGAGCACGTCATCGCCACGACACAGATGGAGCCCGCCGACGCTCGTCGCGCGTTCCCCTGCTGGGATGAGCCGGACATGAAGGCGACTTTCGCCATCACCCTGGTCGTCCCCGAGGACATGCCTGCGTATTCGAACGGCCCCGAGATCGCATCGAAACCCCTTGGGGATGGCCGCAAGACGGTCGAGTTCGCCGAGACGATCCCGATGAGCACCTATCTCGTCGCGTTCGTGGTGGGACCGCTGGAGGCCACGGAACCCGTCGACGTCGACGGCGTCGCGCTGCGCGTGATCCACGTGCCCGGCAAGAGCCATCTGACGTCCTACGCCCTCGAGGTGGGCGCCTTTTGTCTGCGATGGTTCACCGAGTACTACGGCATCGCCTATCCGGAGACGAAGTGCGATCTCATCGCCATCCCCGACTTCGCCGCGGGTGCCATGGAGAACCTGGGCGCCATCACGTTTCGCGAAACGGCCCTCCTTGTCGACCCCGACGCGGTCACGCGCCTCGAGCTCGAGCGCGTTGCCGACGTCGTGGCCCACGAGCTGGCCCACATGTGGTTCGGTGATCTGGTCACCATGAAGTGGTGGAACGGCCTCTGGCTCAACGAGGCGTTCGCCACCTTCATGGAGCTTGCCGCGGTCGATGCCTTCCGTCCCACATGGCAACGATGGGTCTCGTTCACGAACGAACGAGCGGCTGCCTTCGCCGTCGACTCCCTCGCCGGCACCAGGCCCATCGAGTTCCCCGTGGCGTCGCCGGAGGACGCGGAGGGAATGTTCGACGTGCTGACCTATCAAAAGGGCGGGTCGGTGCTTCGCATGCTCGAGCAGTACCTGGGCACGGAGCGCTTCCGTTCGGGCATTCGCCTCTATCTGACCAAACATGCCCACGGCAACGCCGAGACCACCGACCTTTGGGATGCCATCGAGGAGGCAACCGCCGAGCCGGTGCGGGCGATCATGGATTCATGGATCTTCCAGGGGGGCTATCCGCTCGTCGGCGTTGAACGGGACGGACCGCACCTCACCCTCACCCAACAGCGATTTCGATTCCTCCCGGATCCCACCGACGGGGCCGACGGGGCCGATCGGGCCGAATGGCGCATACCCGTCATGATCGAGGCCGATGGCGTCGCCTCACGGGTGCTCCTCACCGGCCGGGAGACGACGGTCGATGTCGGTGATGCCGAGGTGGTTGTCGTCAACGCCGGAGGCCACGGGTTCTATCGGACCCGCTATGCACCGACAATGCTTGCGTCGCTGGCGAGCAGCGCCCAGCGCGTCCTGACCCCTGTCGAACGTGCGATTCTCCTCGACGACACCTGGTCGGCAGTCCTGGCGGACGATGCCCCCGCCGCCGATTTCCTGGAGCTGGTCCGGGGGTTCGCCGACGAGACGGACCGCACCGTGTGGGCCACGCTGGCAAGCCCGCTCGGTGCAATCGAGCGGATCGTCGAAACCGGCACCCGCAACCGCTTCCACGCATTCGTGCGCGAGCTCGTCGGGCCTTCCCTGGAACGGTTGAGCTGGGCGCCCGCCGCCGATGAGGACGAGCTCACCCGCCAGCTTCGTGGCACGCTGATCGCCACGCTCGGCATCACCGGCGACGATGCGGGAGTCCAACGTCATGCGCGGGTGGTCCACGACGCCTACCTTGCCGACCCCGCCGGGGTCGATCCCAACGTTGCCGCAGCGGCCCTCGGTGTCGTTGCCTCCGTGGGCACGGAGGCCGACTACGAGGTCTTCCTCGATCGCTACCGCACCTCCGCGTCACCCCAGGAGTCGTTGCGCTACCTCCACGCGCTCGGCGGCTTTCCTCAGATCGACCTGGGAGAGCGCACACTCGCCATGTGCCTCACCTCGGACGTGCGTTCGCAAAATGCTCCCTTCCTGGTGATGGCCCTGCTGGCCAACCGCGAGGTCGGTCCCACCGCATGGTCATTCGTGAAGGAGCACTGGAATGCGATGGGCGAGCGCTACCCCGACAATGCCATTCCCCGGATGCTCGGCGGCGTCGTGGCCCTGTCGACCGAGGACCTCGCAGCCGACGTCGCCGCGTTCCTCGACGCCCACCCCGTGCCTCAGGCAACCAAGACCATCGAGCAACACCTCGAGCGACTGCGTGTCAACGTGGCCTTCCGCATGAGGGAGGGCCGTCGTCTTTCCTCCGTGCTGAGCTGAGCCCGACCTCGGCGATCGGTTGCGACGAGCAATGGGGCGTCCCGGCATGGCGGGCACGAACACGCCATGCCGGGAGGGACTCGCTCGGACTACCCGAAGGATTCGCTGATCTTCGACAGGAAGCACTTGCCGCCGTACCTGTCCTTCTGCGGGCTGCTGAAGTAGCCGGTCTCGGGAACCCGGGTCGCCTCCTTCTTCGCTCCGTCCCACTTCCAGCGGCCGATCCACACGACCTCCGAGCCCGTCTTGCAGTTCGGCGCCATCGAGATGATCGGCGGGCTGATGCCGACGTCGAAGTTCTCGACCTTTCCTATCCAGTCGTTCACACCGGCCTTGGTGACTCCCTTGCCCTGAGCGGCGAGCGCTGCCACCAGAAGCTTCGCACCGACCCAGTAACCGATGGTCACCGGCGACTCGAAGTGGTTGAACGTCGCGATCTTGGGGTGATAGCGGGTGATGCTGTTGATGTACTCGTCATGCGCAGCGGTCTTCTGGCGGGGTGCGCCCGTGGGTTGATCGCCCTGAGCGCCACCCCAGATGCCGTCGACCCAGGGACCGATCTGCGACGCAAGTCCACCGATGCTGGTGGCCCAACTGCCCCAGCCGATGTTCGGTCGATACTGCTGGCGCTGTGCCGCCGAGGCACACAACACCCAACCGAGGCCCTCGAAGTCCCACCAGTCGATGTCGAGCTGCTTCATCTTGAGAACCAGGCTCGTGCAGTCCGCGTCGGTGATGTTGAACGGCTCGGCCGCGACGACCTGAGCGCCTTCGTTCTCCCATGCCTCCTTGATGAACGGAACGTACTGCCCGACGTCGAGGATCTGGGTGTCGTAGAGGATGCCAACCTTCATCCCCTGCTTGAACAGGCCCTGGGACTTGATGCCGGCGATGACCTCCTGCGTCCACAACAGGGCGTTTCCGACCAAGGGGAAGACCGTCGGGAACTTCGGCGAGAACGACTGGGGCGTGACGCCGAAGACCAACGTGGGGATGTTGTTGCGAGTCACGTAGTCAGCGACCGGATCCCCGAAGGCCAGAAAGAGCGCGACGACCTTGTCCTGCTCGTACAGCTTTCGCACGTTGGCCAGCATCTGGCCCGTATCCATGCGGTCGTCGTAGGTGATCAGACGCAACTTCCGGCCGTTCAAGCCACCCTTGGCGTTGACCGATTGGAAATAGGAGTCGATCGCCCCGAAAGCCTCATCACCGACGAACCCCGTGATACCCGACAGCGGGCCCGACGCACCCACTCGAATCTCGGTGTCGGTCACGCCTTCATCGGAAGGGCCGTCGTTGCCGGCAGGCTTCGCCTGACCGGGGGCGGCTGCCGGCCCTGGGGCGGCATTGGCGGGAGCCTGGGGAGATGACGCAGACGACTTCCCGGGAGCGACAGGCTTTGCCGCAGTCGTCCCCGGCTTGGCCTGAACACTCGGCGCAGCGGGCGTCCCATCGGCTCCCGAGGATGCCGCAGGAGTGTCGGTGGCGCTCGGTCCGCTCGGGGTCTCGGTGTATTCGACCGCGGCGTCGGACGATCCCGTGCTCGAGAGCGCCGCCGTGTCCGTGACACGGGTTCCGCAGGCGCTCGCAACAAGCCCCAACGTTGCCAACAGGATCACGCCGAAACGTGTACGCATCTTTCCCCCTTTGAGAGTGGACTACCGCTCTCGGTCGAGTTGCTCTTTCAGTGTGACACACTCAACGTGTGACATAGGTCGCACCCTTTGTCCGACCACCTTGTTCAGTGATTCGCCAACCTCGCTTCGTGGTCCTGGGACCGCACGGTGGTCGTCGTCAGTCGGCCGCCTTCACGGCTTGGCCGTCCTTGATGTCGATCGGCGCCAGGATGACCTGGTCGCCTGCTTCGAGACCGTCAACCGCAGCGTTCACCCCGTCGGATGCCAGCACCGTCACCTCGCGGGCGATGGTCCTGCCATCATCGACAACAAACGCCCTGACCGAGTTGCCGTCCCGAGCGAGAGCCCCCATCTTGATGACGGGCGCCGGACCAACCTGGGCGAGGGTGATCGCGACCTCGGCCTTCGTCCCGATGCGCAGGTTGGCGGCTTCCTCGGGCGTCACGGTGAATGCCGCCTCCAGGGCGAAGGTGACCGACCCCCCTGAGCTGTTGCCCACCGGCGAGATCCAGCTCACGGTCGCGGGGAAGGTCCTGCCCAACGAGGTCACGGCCACGACCGCGGGCATGCCCGGCGTGAGCCTCGAGATCTTTGCCTCGTCGACCGTCACCCGGGCGCTCCAGCCGCCGGTGTCGTAGACCGTGAAGAGCTTCTGGCCCCAACCGATTTCCGAACCGACCGAGATGAGTGGTTGAGGGGCCGCCCCGCCGCCATCGCCCGCGAGCCCTCCCAGGGCGCTGCTGATCACGCCGCTGACGTTGTCGCCCCCACCACCGAGCGCACTGCCCAACAGGCTGCTCGCGTCCGGGGCAACGGAGGCACCGGCGGACGACACCGTACCCAGTGCGACCAAGCCCGCTTCGGGGGCACGCAGCTCGAGCGCCGCCTGCTTCTCGGCAGCGCTTCGCATCATCGATGCCGTGGCTTCGACGTAAGCCCCCAACGCCGTGCTCATCCCACTCGTGCTTGCGTTGCCCACCGACGCCAGCGAGGACTGGAAACCTGCCACGGTCATGCCGAGGATCTGGACCAACGACTTCTGGGCCTTGTCGAGACTTGCGCCCAGGTCGGCGAGTGGAGCGACCATGCCTCCACGCTGACCCCCCAGCAGGTCGAGCACGGAGCTGACCAGGTCGGCGGGCATCTCGCCGGCGGCAGCGGACGGCAGGGCCAGGAGGTCCATCATGGCCTGCAGCGTCGTCGCGAGCGTGACGATGTCGGTGAGCCCGTTGCCGGCCTCGGTCGCCAGGTTCATGACCGAGGGGATGATCGCCTGGGCATCACCGGTTTCCAGAGCATCGAGGGTTGCCACGAGGGACCTCACCAGTTGCTGCACGCCGCCGGCGCTCTTCGACAGATCTCCCGCGAGACCCTGAATGTCGCCCCGCCGCTCCTGCAGCATCTGCATGAATCCCAGAACGTTCTGGGTGCCGAGACCCGCCAGCTGTGACTCCACGGCAATCGGCATCGCGGGCTGTTGGGCCTGCGCCATGATCAGCGCCGTCGCCCGATCGAGCCCGCCGACGCTGTCGACCAGCGAGGCAGCCATCGCCGCCAGAGGGGTGCCCGCCGAGGTCGGAGCAGGTGCGCCGACACTCATCGATGCATCGAACAGCTGCTTCTGGGCCACGGCGCTCTTGTGGAGAGCAGCCGCCTGTTCAGCGGCCTTGTTCGTCGCCTCCGATGCAAGCCGGACGATCACATCGCCCTTCTGGACCTGCTGTCCGTTTGTGACCAGGATCTCCTGAATCGTGCCGGCGGCGGCTCCGACAACCGGCCAGGAACGACGTGCGCCCAACAGCCCGCTTGCCTTGACCGATTCGGTCACCGTGCCCTGCTCCACCTTCACCAAGGTGACCTCGGCCCGAGCCGCGCCTCCACCCTGGGAGACCGATGCGACCAATCCACCCACCAGCAACATTGAGACGGACAGGCGGAGAGCCTTCAGATACCTGGTCGACATGACAACTCCTGAGTTGGACGAGGATCGATGACGGATACGTGGATGGCGGATCGGTGAATGACGAATCGGTGAATGACGGTCCCGTGGCTGACGGTCCAGTGGATGATGAACGGGTTACTCATGGCGCAACGCCTGGACGGGATCGAGCGCTGCCGCACGACGGGCGGGCCAAACGCCCGACAACAGGCCGGTCGCCGTCGATACCAACAGCGCCAGCACGATGACCCACGGCGTCACCTGCGCCGGCACCGGGGTGAGCGCTCCTGCCACCCATGCCAGGGCCATCGCCAAGCCCAGGCCGATCACCCCGCCGAGGGCAGCCGTGACCGTTGCCTCCAGGATGAACTGGAACAGCACCTGATCGGCGCGGGCCCCGATCGCCCGTCGAATGCCGATCTCACGGGTCCGCTCGGTCACCGAGACCAACGTGACGTTCATGATGCCGACACCGCCGACGATCAACGAGACACCGGCGATGCCGGCAAGGCCGAAGGTGAAGATCGAGAAGAACTTCGAGGCGATGCCCAACAGATCCTCCTGACCGGCGACCGTGAACTGGTCCTGGGGATACTTCTCACTCAGATGCGCCTTGATGATGGTGCGGTAGGCCTTGAGCTCCTTCGACGAGGTGGCCCGCACGTACGCAAGGTCCAACGTGGGGCGATTCAGCAGCGCCCCCATGGTCTGGGTTGGGATGTAGGCCAGATCGGACTTTCCGAAACCGCCCACGGTTCCTCCCTGACCTATGGTCAGCCCGATGACGGTGAACGAGGTGCCCTTCAGCTGGACCTGGTTGCCGAGGGCACTCGAATTGGGGAAGAGCTTCTTCGCCATCGATTCGCTCAGGACGATGACCTGGTCGCCCGCCCGAGCCTCCTCGGGACTGAAGAATCGACCGTCGCTGATGGCGAGGCCCATGAGTTCAGGCGCATTGGTCGTCGAGCCGGTGACGTTGAGAAAGGACTGAGTCTGGGACGTCACCGCTTGCATGCTCGCAAGCTGCGCTCCGCCGACGATGCTCTCAGGGCCGAGCTTGGCCGCTATCTCGTCGAGATCGGCAGTCGTCAGCGGCGATGCCTGGAGGAAGCCCAGTTGCAGATCGCCTGACCCGGGCATGACCAACAGGACGTTCGATCCCAACCCCTCGATCTCGGAGGAGACGGCGTTGCGGACCCCGGTTCCCAGCGCGACGAGCAGCACCATGGCCATCACGCCGATGATCACTCCCAGGCTGGTCAGAATCGAGCGAAGCCCGTTGCTCACCAGACTGGTGAACGACATCCGCACCACATCGGCGATACGAGTTCCCCGAGCGACAGGCGGCAGGGTCCATGTCGCAAGCCGACCCGCGGAGGTCACCACGGCCAACGCACGGTCGGCGACCTCGTGCACCGGGCCGAGAACGGGCTCGGACCTGGTGTCCCGAGGGCGCCGGTCATGGACAGCCGTGGGCGACAGCAGCATGAGGGCCGATGGCCGTTCGAGCACCAGCGTGGATGTGGCGACCGGGGCGCCAACCGGAGCGCCGAACGGGGCGGCAACCAGAGGCTCGCGACGAGGGCGACGAGGCAATGGGCCGCCCAACCTACCCCCGGCCAGGTCGACACGACTGTTGCGACGCGTCCGCAACACGCCGTCACGCATGTGGTACTCGCTGTCGGCGTAGCGGGCCACCTCGGGATCATGGGTGATGAGCACAATCGCAACCCCGACCTCACGGTTGAGCTGGGTGAGCAAACCCATGACCTCGGCACCCGTCCGGGAATCGAGGTTGCCGGTGGGCTCGTCCGCAAGAACGATGGCAGGACTTCCGGCAATCGCCCTGGCCACCGCGACACGCTGCCGTTGACCACCGGAGAGCTGGGCCGGGTGGTGGTCCATACGATCCTCCAACCCGACCAGGCACAGTGCCTGGTAGGCGCGCTCGCGGCGCTCGTCGGCCTCGATGCCGCGATAGAGCAACGGCAACTCCACGTTCGCGATCGCGGTTGCGCGAGGCAGCAGATGGAAGGACTGGAAGACGAAGCCCACCTCGCGGTTGCGCACCATCGAGATCTCCGCATCGGTCAGTGCCTCGACCGCCTCACCTCGGAACGAGACCGTTCCGAACGTCGGCTGCTCGAGGAGGCCCATGACCTGCAGGAGGGTTGACTTGCCCGACCCCGACGGCCCGGTGATGCCGACGAACTCCCCCTGACGAACCACCAGCGAAACATCCTTGGCGGCCTCGACCGTGGTGTCGCCGATCTCGTGGATCTTCCAGATGTGGGACAGCTCGAAGATGGGGGGCGGAGCGCCCTCGAGCGAGGGCAGGTCGATGATCGTCGAGGGGTTTGCCATGTTTCCCCTTGCGTTCATCCAGTGCCCCTGACGTCCTGACGATGGAGACTCGCCACTGAGTGTTGGGTCTCTCGTGTCACGAAGAGAATCAGTGCGAGGCTAGTGTCCTAGGTCACAGTTCTCCACATGGAGAATGCCCTCCTTGTTTCCCACACCGAAATGGTCAGATTCCCTGGCGCTTTTCGGACAATGGGGACCAATGGCTCTGGCGGCACGATGCGCCATTCGAGAGGTTTACGGACGACCGTTCGAAATGCACGTCGGCGAAAGGACGTTGAACATGTATGCAAGTGTCGGAGACCGACTCGTTGTGAAGGGTCATGTGGTGGGAGAACCCGATCGAGATGCGGAGATCCTGGAGGTGCACGGGGACGACGGTCAGCCCCCGTATCTGGTCCGTTGGTCCGACGACGGCCATGAGGGTCTCCTCTTTCCCGGCTCGGATGTCATGATCGAGCACTTCCCTGCGCACCCGACACCTCCGTCGAGCCTGCACTGAACAAGTCGAGCCTGCACTGCACAATCGGGCGGACGATCACCCAAGGCTCGTTCGTCGCCCGCTCCCGAGAGCACAAGCCTCCCGGGACGGAGTACTCTGGCGAACGTTCGTTCGTTTGATCTCCGACCGATGAGGAGCCCCGATTGGGCGAAGGGCACGACGTGGCATCCGATGTCCTCACCCCCTTTCACCCGGTCGTTCGCGCCTGGTTCGAGGGACGGTTCCCGGAAGGACCCACCGCTGCGCAGGCCCACGGCTGGCCGTCCATCGGTGCCCGGCGCGACACCCTCATCGCTGCCCCGACGGGCTCGGGCAAGACGTTGGCCGGGTTCCTCGTCTGCATCGATCAGCTCTTTCGAAGCCTGAGCGCCGATCCGAACCCCACGCAGGCGATGACCCAGGTGGTCTATGTCTCGCCCCTCAAGGCGCTGGCCGTGGACATCCATCAGAACCTCGAGGTGCCGCTCACCGAGATGGCGCGGATCGCCGGGGAGATGGGCATCGCCGTTCCCGAGCTACGGGTCGGCGTCCGCACCGGCGACACGCCGAGCTCCACGCGATCCTCGATGACACGACGGCCTCCCCACATCCTCGTGACAACCCCCGAGTCGCTCTACCTGATGCTCACCGCTGATCGGAGCCGGGAGACCTTGCGCGGCGTCCGAACCGTGATCATCGACGAGATCCACGCCGTCGCTCGTGACAAGCGGGGCTCGCATCTCGCGCTGAGCCTCGAGCGACTGGCCTGGCTGTGTGCCGAGCCACCCGTTCGCATCGGCCTCTCCGCGACCCAGCGACCGATCGAGACCGTGGCACGCCTGCTCGTCGGTTCCGGAACGGACCGGTCGTGCCCGGACGGGTCACCGAGGTGCGTGATCGTGGACGAGGGCCACCGTCGGACCCTGGACCTTGCGATCGAGCTTCCCGAGGGTGAGCTCGAGGCCATCGCCTCGACGGAGCAGACCGCAGAGGTGCTCGACCGCATCGCCGATCACGTTCGGCGACATCGCACCACCCTGATCTTCGTCAACACCCGTCGCATGGCCGAACGCGTCGCGCATCTGCTCGCCGAGCGTCTCGGTCCCGAGCGAGTTGCCGCGCACCACGGCAGCCTTGCGAAGGAACGCAGGCTCGAGGTCGAGAACCGCCTGCGGGCCGGCGATCTCTCGGCGCTCGTCGCAACGGCGTCACTCGAGCTCGGCATCGACGTGGGCCCCGTCGAGCTGGTGTGCCAGATCGGCTCACCTCGCAGCCTGGCCACGTTCCTCCAGCGCGTCGGTCGCTCGGGCCACTCGCGCGTGGGCATCCCCAAGGGTCGTCTGTATCCGATGACCCGCGACGAGTTGGTGGAATGCGCGGCGCTGCTGCGCGGCATCCGGGGAGGTCGCCTCGACGCACTGCACCCGCCGGTGGCCCCGCTGGACATCCTCGCCCAGCAGATCGTCGCCTCCTGCGCCGGCGACGAGTGGCGCGAGGATGACCTCTACGACCTCGTTCGACACGCCTCGCCCTTCGCCGAGCTGCCGCGGAGGCACTTCGACGAGGTCATCGATCTGCTGGCCGCCGGCATCATCACCGGCCGAGGCCCGCGAGGCGCCTACCTGCATCGGGATCGGGTCAACGGTGTGGTTCGTGCCCGGCGGGGGGCTCGATTGGCAGCGCTCACCTCCGGGGGGGCCATTCCGGAGGTGGCCGACTACCGCGTGCTCCTCGACCCGGGCGACACCTTCATCGGGACCGTCAACGAGGACTGGGCGATCGAGAGCATGGTCGGCGACGTCTTCCTGCTCGGCAGCTCCTCCTGGCGCATCCGACGGGTCGAGCCGGGGGTCGTGCGAGTGGTCGACGCCCACGGTGCGCCTCCCTCGGTCCCCTTCTGGCTCGGCGAGGCGCCCGCCCGCACCGCTGAGCTCTCGGCGGAGGTCTCCGCGCTGCGGACAGCCGCAAACGACCTGGTGGCCGGCGGCCGTCTCGACGCACTGCGGGCCTGGCTCGGCGCCGAGTGTCTGCTCGACGAACGGACCGCCGACCAGCTCGCCTCCTACCTGGCAGCCGCCCACGCCGGCTTGGAGGGTCTGCCGACCGCGACCGAGTTGGTCATGGAGCGCTTCTTCGACGAGTCGGGTGGCATGCAACTGGTCGTGCATGCCCCCCTCGGCGGACGTATCAACCGAGGTCTCGGTCTTGCCCTTCGCAAGAAGTTCTGCCGCACGTTCGACTTCGAGCTGCAGGCGGCGGCGAACGACGACGCCGTGGTCCTGTCGCTCGGGCCCCAGCACAGCTTTCCGCTCGCCGAGGTCGCCCGCTACCTGTCGGCGGCCACGGTGGCCGACACACTCGCCCACGCCGTGCTCTACTCGCCGATGTTCACGGCCCGATGGCGTTGGAACCTGAACCGATCGCTCATCGTCCTGCGCCAACGAGGCGGACGCCGGAACCCACCGCCGATTCAACGCATGGAATCCGACGACCTCATGGCCGCGGTCTTTCCGACGCTTGCTGCCTGTCAGGAGAACGTGGCAGGGCCCATCGAGATCCCCGACCATCCGTTGGTGAACCAGACGATGTACGACTGTCTGCACGAGGCGATGGATGTCGACGGTCTCGAGACCCTGGTGCGTGACATGGAAACCGGGGCGGTGAAGGTCCGATTCGTGGAGACCACCGAACCGTCGGTGTTGAGCCACGAGATCCTCAGCGGACGGCCCTACACCTTCCTGGACGACGCCCCTCTCGAGGAACGACGAACACGGGCGCTGGCACTTCCCCGCGGCCTGCCCGTCGAGGCGCGGGCGCTCGGACGACTCGACCCGTCCGTCATCGCCGAGGTCCGCGCCGAAGCGGCGCCCGACCCCCGAGATCCCGACGAGCTTCACGACCTGTTGATGGCACTCGTGCTCATCCGCCCGCAGCCCCGGTGGCAGCCGTGGTTCGATCGCCTGATCGAGGATCGACGGGCGATGGTCGTGTCCGGGCGCCCCGATCGGGACGAGAGCTGGTGTGCCGTCGAGCGCCGCCCCATGGTCGAGGTGCTGATCGACCAGGTGCGCTTCCGCCCCGATCACCCCGTCCCACCGGCATGCCTCGGCGACGAGCCGCCCACCCTCGAAGTTGCCGGGACCACCGTGGTTCGAGGGCACCTCGACCTTGCCGGGCCGACCACACCCGCCGATCTCGCCCTCCGGTGCACCCTTCCGCCCGCTCGCGTCCGCGCTGCGCTCGCCGCGCTCGAGGTGGAGGGCTTCGCGCTCTCGGGCCACTTCGACACGAGCCTTCTCGACGGCAACGGCGACGTCGCCGAGCAGTACTGCTCGCGGCGCTTGCTCACCCGCATCCATCACGGCACCCGAGATCGACTTCGTCGCGAGATCGAGCCGGTCAGCGCACAGGACTTCCTCCGATTCCTCCTGCGGTGGCAACACGTCGCGCCCGGGACACAGCTGGTCGGACGACGAGGAGTCCTTGCCGCCATCGAACAGCTGCAGGGCTTCGAGCTGGCAGCGGGAGCCTGGGAGGAGGCCGTGCTGGCCGCCCGGGTGAGTGGCTATCGACGCGAGTGGCTCGACGAGTTGTGCCTTGCGGGCGAGGTCACCTGGGGACGCCTCGCTCTTCGCCCGCCATCGCCCACAGGCGAGAGCGAGCCGACCATTGCCCCATCGGGAGAGCGGGGGCGATCGGTGCCCTCGCGCGCGACGCCGGTGAGCTTTCAGCTGCGCAACGACCTCCCCTGGATCCTCTCGGCCCAACGCAGCGGGGCCGCCCCACGCCTCCCCGGCCCCGGCCCGGCCGATGACGTCCTCGCCTGTCTGCGCGACCGGGGAGCCCTGTTCCACGCCGAGATCGTCGACCTGGTCGGCCGACAAAGCATCGAGGTCGAGGAGGCCCTCTGGGACCTCGTCACCCGGGGCCTCGTGACCGCTGACGGTTTCTCGGCGGTTCGCTCCCTGCTCGACAGTCGTCTGCGTCACAACACCCGCCCTCAGGCACTGCGGCGTGGCGCCAGGCACGGTTTGCGACGTGGCATGAGCCAGACCCCCGCCCGCGTCGGTCGCTGGTCGCTGGTCCACGAGGCCGAGGACGGCCACGCCGCCGACGAGGTTGCCGAGGCCGTCGCCGAACAGCTCCTGGCCCGGTGGGGTGTGGTGTTTCGCGACCTGCTCGTGCGCGAGCCGGCGACGGTGCCCTGGCGGGACCTGTTGTGGGCGCTGCGTCGCCTCGAGGCCAGGGGGGTCATCCGAGGCGGACGCTTCGTCACCGGTTTCGTCGGCGAGCAGTACGCGTTGCCGGAGGCGATCGACGCCCTGCGCCGGACCCGACGCCGCGAACCTGACGGCGAGACCGTCACGTTGTCGGGTGCGGACCCGCTCAATCTGGTTGGCATCATCACGCCAGGCCCGCGGGTACCGGCACTGCGCACCAACACCGTGTCCTACCGAGACGGTGCACCGGTCGACCTGGAGCCGGGGCACCTCGCCGCGGGCTGAACCTGGGTCTTCGCGGTTTCTCCCGAGTGTCAGCGCCCGTCACGAACTGAGCACGTCGGCCCCGGGGGGCTCATCGAGCGGCGTCCGTCTCCGTCCGCCGCCACCTCGCGCTCCGGCCCGTTCCGTCGTTGGTGATGCGTCCCGCGCTCTTCAGGTCGACGAGGACCAGACGGATGGTGTTGTCACTCACTCCGGGCAGCGCCTTGCGGATGTCGGCGATGGTGAAGGTGTCGGGGGCATGGAGAAGGACGAAGTCCCGCACGCGGTCCTGCTTCGTGCCTCCTGAGGTGCCTGCCGCGATGCGAGCTTCGAGGCGGTCGTACGCCTCGTTCAGTCGACCGAGGAGATAACGGGCCCACGGCCAGATGTCGTGCCGGCCGTCGTCGAACCATCCCGTCGTGGAGGCCGCCAGCGCGTCGTAGTACCCGTCCTTCTCCTCGAAGATCAACTGCTCGACGCTCACGTAGCGACCGACCCCGTAGCCGGTGTGCTGGAGCAGGTAGGCGGTGACGAGTCGCGCGACTCGCCCGTTGCCGTCGGCGAATGGGTGGATGCAGAGGAAGTCGAGCACGAACCCTGCGGTGAGGATGAGCGGGTGATGCGCCCCCTTGGCGGGCTCGGAGGTGACGCGGGCGACGAGCTCCTCCATGTAGTGCGGGGTCTCTCGAGCGCTGACGGGCTCGAACCGCACGGTCCTCATGCCGTCCTCCGTGCGCCCGACCACCAGGTTGTCGTCGGTCTTGAGGTAGCCCCCGCGGCCTTCGGTGAACGAGAACAGCAGCCGGTGCAGGTGCAGGATGAGTCCGACGGTCAAATCCCCCGGGTCCTCCTGGTTCAGGTAGTCGAGCGCGGCCCGGTAACCGGCAAACTCGGCTTCGCTCCGGTTGCGGAGCCTCTCCGGTGTCCCGGAAACGAGTCTTGGGACGCGGGCGTCCTCGACGACCACGCCTTCGATGGCGCTCGATGCGGTGATCGACTCCACGCGGGCCTGCTCCCGCAACGCCTCCAGGAGCTGGGGCAGTTGGTCGGTGTGGCGCGCCTCGGCCCCGGCTGCCTGGTCGATCCGGCGGAGGATCTGCACGACATCGCCTGGCACCGGATCGAGCGTCTCGGCCCGCTGGAAGCTCCTCATAGAACGACACAAACCTATCAAGATGAACCATCATTAGTGTGTTTAAGGGCGCAGACGTGCGCCCCGGGGGCCGACGAGATCAACGGTCGGGATCGAGGTGCTCCCTGGCACGCAATCCTCGAAGGTCAGGGCGCGTGGATGACGATCTCGTCGCAGGCAACGGACGAGGTCCAGCCCCGCCAAGCGAAGCCGTCGGCGGCGTCGAGCCCGCCGAGCAGGACGGCCCGGGCCAGCACGCCCTTCACCGCCTTCGCCGCGTGGCCGGCGGCACCGGCCCCGTCGGCGGCGACGAAGGCCACCCGCACCACGCGCCGGCGACCGAGCCGGGTGAGGTCGAGGGCGGCGGCGTGCTCGTTGGGGAGCAGGTCGACGATCGGACCGCGGGTGCGGGACAGAACGTCAGTGAGGGCGTCGCGCCACCAGCGGTCGAGCCGCCCGAGGTCGCCGACCGACACCGAGAACTTGAGTCGGAAGTCGGGCACCTGGTCGTCGCCCCGGACCAGGCCGAGCTGGGCCGAGGGTACGACGATCCGCCGTCGCGCCGCCGGTGGCAGCGTGGCCGGGTCGAGGTGCTCCCACACCACGCCGGTGAAGCGGCGCCAGGCCGGCAGCCCGGGCGCCGTGCCGGCGGCGAGCGACCGGGCCGCTTCAACGGCCCGGTCGGCGAGCACGCCGTCGGTGCCGAAGAGCCGCGTGCGGTCGGCGAGGTGGGCGACGACGGCCTCGGCCACCTCCAAGCGGCGACCGGCGAGCTCGCCGAACGCGCCGGCGCCATAGGTCCACGAGCCGCGCCCGCCAACGGCCTTGCCCTCGGAGGGCGGGAGGAGGACGATCACCCCCCGATGATGGCGCTCGATGCTGGGCGCCGTGGCCGACCTCGTGCCCACTCGGCCGGCGTGGCTCGCCGTGACCGAGTGGGTCCGCGCCACTCCCCGCTGCGGGCGAACGCCCCGGTGTCCATCAGGCGACCCCGTGGTAGACCGCGAAGCGGAACCGCTTGAAGTCGACGTCGACCGCGTCGAACCCGGCGGCGGCCAGCCAGGCGACCTGGTCCTCGACCGTGGCGCAGCGGTCGTGCGACATCCGCACCACGGCGGCGTCCCACTCGGCATCGTCGGAGCCGAGTGCCCGGGCATCGCGCTCGTGGACCGCCTCGTAGCGAGCCTGGTCGGCCGGCGTCGGCCCGCACACCTGCTCCGCGTTCACGAACACGCCGCCGGGGCGCAGCACGGCGCGGATGCGGCCGAACAGGTCGCGCTTGCCGGCGTCGTCGAGGTGATGGACGGCGAGGGCGCTCACCGCGGCGTCGAACGGGCCCGCCGGCAGCGGGTCGGTGAGGTCGGCGATGATCGTGCGTACATCGCCGAGCCGCTGTCGGGCGGCGGCGAGCATCGGCGCGGCGCCGTCGAGCAGCGTCAGCCGGGAGCCGGGCACGGCGGCGCGGACCGCTGCGGAAAGCAGGCCGGTGCCGGCGCCGAGATCGAGCACCTCGGGCTCGTCGATGCCGAGCTCGGCGACGAGGTCTGCGGCCGTCCCGTAGAAGCGGTCGAAGTCGGGCACCAGCCGCCGGCGGGGCGCGTCGTAGAGCTCGGGATCCCAGATTGGGGTCTCAGCATATGAGATATGCTTCTCATTCATTGAGCTGATGGTGGCAGGCTGCGGACCGCCCGGCAAGCGCGTCACGACCTCGCGTCGCCGGGAATGGTCGTCGAGCAGCTCGAGGGGCCACCGCCCGCTGGGCCAAGGTGACAGCGGAGACCTGGGTCGGCACGTCGATGCAGTGCTGCTCGGCGTGTTGTCTGGGCGCCCAGTTCCTCGCCGTGACCGGCGGAGGGCAGGCCTTCGCCGGTGCCGCCGGTCGACTCCGACAAATCCCGCGAGGCCTGAAGCCAACGATGACCAGCGCCGACGCTCCGGTCATGAAGTGGAGGTGAGCGGAATCGAACCGCCGACTTCTACGTTGCGAACGTAGCGCTCTGCCAACTGAGCTACACCCCCGAGGGGAGAGGACAGTCTAGAGGACTCCGATGAGTCAGTTGACAGCCGTGTGCCGAAGTGTCGGCGCGATCTCGCGGCGCATCATCGACGGCAGCGGTGCAGCGGTGGGCAGGAATCGCACCTTGAGCTCTCGCTCGGCAGCCTGGTTGCGGATCTGGATCAGCATCACGACATAGGCAACCAGGATCCCGTCCACCAGAAGATGCGCGACCAACAGCATGCGAAGCGGGGGAAAGATGCCCAACACCAGGGTCGCTGCCGCTGCGCCGAGCAGGCCCACGAGCACGTCACGACGCCTTTTGCGGACACCGGACAAGTTGGGCGCGGAAGCGGTACGGGGCGTCGGGACGCTTCCCATGCGGGTTCCGGGTACGGGGCTGAGGCCTGGAGAACGACCCAGGGATCGGCCGGCGGTGCCTTTCCGGCCACGGGCACCGGGACTGGCGAACGAGAGGGGAAGATTTCCTGCCGCTGTTCCGAGAAAGTCGCGGGAACCGCTTCCGGGAGCTCGACGCTCGAGGATCGCCAACTGGTTGCGGAAGGAGGCGATCGAGTCGCCCGACCGACGATTCGACTTGGACTGGGTTGCATACCAGCCCAGATAGACCGCCCAAATGATGGCCAGAATTATCAATCCCACGATTGACACGCTCCACCCTCAGCTTCCGTACTCAGGACCGTACCTGACCGGAATGGGGTGCAGGTGGATGGTCACGGTGGTTTCGAACGGACCGTCAATTGTGACGTTTGCACGACGGACATGACAGTTCTACTACGACTTGCGCCGAAAGCACAAGAGGAGGGAAAACCTGCCGATAAGCAGCGCCCGTGATCCGAGCGAAGCGAAAACGCCTCAGACGAGGTCGTCGGTGTCGACCTGGCGGCGGTAGCTGCCCGAGCGCCCGCCGGTCTTCTCCCACAGCGTCAGATCCCCGATGACCATCGAGCGATCGGCGGACTTGCACATGTCGTAGATGGTCAGTGCGGCCACCGAACAGGCCGTCAGCGCCTCCATCTCCACGCCCGTGCGGTCAACCGTGTCGACCTGCGCCTCGACCTCGACGAAGAGATCCTCGATGGTGAAGTTGATGAACACCGACCCGACGAGCAGCGGGTGACACAGGGGAATGAGATCAGGCGTCCGCTTTGCCGCCTGGATGCCCGCCACCCGAGCCACGGCGAGCACGTCGCCCTTGTGGACGCCGCCGCGGGCAACCATGCCGGCGGTCTCCGACTGCATGAACACCTTGCATCGAGCCACCGCTCGGCGATGTGACGCCTCCTTGGGGGTGACATCGACCATGCGGGCCCGACCCAATGGGTCGAGGTGAGTGAAACCACGTTCGGACATGGCCGAAGTCTAGGGCGTCCGCTCAGGCGACGCCTTGCCGAGACGACAGGTCAACCGCCGATCTGCGACATCGAGCGCGGCGGCTGCACGAAGGTGAGCGAACCGACCTGGTGTCCCGCCCATTTGTCGCCGACGCAGCGCTCGATGCTCGCCGCAAGGTCGTCATCACTGCCGCCGGTGCGCATGATGGCCCGAAGGTCGGTCTCCCCGAGAGCGAAAAGGCAGTTGCGCATCGATCCCTCGGCGGTGAGTCGGACTCGGTCACAGCGGGCGCAGAAGGGCTCCGTGACACTTGGGATGACCCCGACGCGCCCACGTCCGTCGACGTACTCGTACAGGGAGGCAGGGTCGCTGCCCTCGCCGAGCGCCCGCAGCGGATGGACCTCGCCGATGCGGGCGATGATTTCTTCACCAGGCACCACCGCTGCCCGCGACCAACCATGGTCGGCGTCGAGAGGCATGTACTCGATGAAGCGAACCTCGACGCCGCGCTCGCGCCCGAAGGTCGCGAAGTCCACCACCTCGTCGTCGTTGACCCCCTGCAGCGCCACCACGTTGAGCTTGACCGGATCGAAGCCCGCGTCCAGAGCGGCATCGATGCCCGCCAACACCGCAGCCAACGCGTCGCGACGGGTCAAAGCCTCGAACCGGTCGGGTCGCAGTGAGTCGCACGAGATGTTGATGCGACGGAGCCCGGCTCGACGCAGGTCGCCCGCCATCCCCGCAAGGGTCGCGCCGTTGGTGGTCATCGCCAGATCCACACCCAGACGGGAAAGGCGCTCGACGAGAACCGGTAGATGCGCCCTCATCGTGGGCTCACCACCGGTGAGGCGAATGCTCTCGAATTCGTAACGCTCCACACAGAGCCGGGCGATCCGCTCGATCTCCTCGAAACGAAGGATCTCGTCTCGCGCCACCCACCGCATGCCCTCTTCGGGCATGCAGTACGTGCAGCGGAAGTTGCACCGGTCGGTGATCGAGATCCGCAGGTCACGATGCCGCCGCCCGTGACTGTCGACAAGAGCTGCAGGTGTCACCTCGCCATCCTACGCCCGAGGGACGGCGCTCGATCCGGCGATCCTGCAGACCCCGGTCGTGGGGGCCGGTGCTCTCGTCCCTCGATCGGCCCGTCCGCCTCCGACACCGTTCAGGGAGTCCTCCTGAGCACCACGGGTGTGTGCATCGGTGGGTCCGGCCAGCCGTCGGAGGTGAGCAGCATGGTGTCCACGAGGTCACCCCGTCGCGCACCCGTACCGTCCGGGAGGACGACCAGTCCGTTGGAAGCCGCCATCGAGGACAACTGATGGGAACCCTGCCCCCCGGCCGCAGCAACGGCGAAGCCGTCGCCATCGTGACTGAGAACAACCCGCACGAAGTGGGTCTTGCCGTCGGCTCGACGCTCGAGGTCGTGGGTCGCCAGAGCACGGACAAGGGGCCGGTGAAGCCGACGGTGTCCCATCATCTTCCGCAGCGCAGGGCGGGCGAAGAGCTCGAAACTCACCATCGACGAGACCGGATTGCCCGGCAGGCCGAAGACCGGCATCGCACGGGACGAGCCGGGCACCTCGATGACGCCGAAGGCAAAGGGTTTGGCAGGCTTGATGGCAACCTGCATCCACGACATCGTGCCAAGGCGATCGAGCACCACCTTGACGAGGTCGAAGTCACCCATGCTCACCCCGCCACTGGTGAGCAACGCATCACAGGTCCCGGCTGCCCGGGTGATCGCCTCGCTGAGCAGGTCCTCGTCATCCGCGATGCAGCCGAGGTCGACGCCCTCACAACCGGCCTGGGAGACCAATGCCATCAGGGTCGGACGATTGCTGTCCCTGATCCGACCCGCCTGCAACGGCCCCGGACCGTCGAAGAGCTCGTCACCCGTCGACAGCACACCAACCCGCGCCCTTCGGTACACCGGGACGCGCCGCACTCCGAGCGAGGCCAGGACACCGAGATGGCCTGCGCCGAGCGCGGTCCCCGCCTCGATCGCGACGTCCCCTGCACGAAGGTCGTCGCCGGCGCGGCGCACGGACGCGCCCGGCCCGACCTCGGTCGTGAGCGCGACGGTCGCCTCGTCCACGGCAAACGAACGCTCCACCATGACCACGGCGTCCGCTCCATGGGGCATCGGCGCTCCGGTCATGATGCGCAGCGCCTCGCCCCGCCCGACCGTCATCCGATCGGCCGACGCGCCGGCAGCCAGAGTGCCGAGCGCCCGCAGGCGCACCGGTTCGGCCTCACTCGCTCCGTGGGTGTCGATGGCATGGACGGCGTAACCGTCCATCGCCGAGTTGTCGAAACCGGGCACCGACTCCTCGGCCTCGATCGCTATGGAGGTGACGCAGCCGAGTGCCTCGGCCGGCGGGATGGCCGTGGGATGAAAGGGTGCGCATGCGTCCAGCACGAGCTGCTGCGCACGATCAAGAGGCGTGAGTGCCACGATCGGCCCCTGTCATGCGAAGGCCGGTCATGCGAAGGCCGGTCATGCGAAGGCCGGTCATGCAAGGCCCTGCCTGCGTACCCAATCGGCAAGGTAGGCCCGGAACTCGGGGCCGAGATCTTCGCGGCTCGCAGCGATCTCCACCGTGGCCCGTAGGTAATCGATCTTCTTGCCGACGTCGTAACGGCCCTCCGAGAAGACCCAGCCGTACACGGGCTGGGTCTTCAGCAGCAGGGCGATCGCATCCGTGAGCTGGATCTCGCCACCGCTTCCGGGCGGGACGCGATCGAGGGCGCCGAAGATCTCCGGGGTCAGGATGTAACGACCCATGATCGCGAGATCCGACGGCGCCTGATCTGCCGACGGCTTCTCGACCACCCCGGTCAGACGCACCAACCGCTCGCCTGCACCCATCGTGAGGCCCGCCGGAACCTCGATCGGCTCGTGGGCAACACAGCCATAGGACGAGATCTCCGAAGGTGGAAATGCCTTGAGCGCGATGACCGAACAGCCGAGGGCCTGATGCGCAGCCAACATGCCGCGCAGAAGTCGGGAGTCGTCGACCATGATGTCGTCGCCCAACATGACGAGGAAGGGCTCGTTGCCCACATGGTCGGCGGCCATGTTCACGGCGTGGCCGAGGCCCAATGCCTGACCCTGACGCACGAAGTGCACCCGCGCCAACTCGGCCGTTGCCCTCACCTGTCGAACGAGATCGTCCCGACCCTTCGCAGCCAACTCGGCCTCCAACTCGGGAGCCCGATCGAAATGGTCCTCGATGGCGCGCTTGGAGCGTCCGCTCACGACCAGGATGTCGCGAAGGCCCGCTCCCACGGCTTCCTCGACGACGTACTCGATGGCGGGCTTGTCGACCAGAGGAAGCATCTCCTTGGGTATCGCCTTGGTCACCGGCAGGAAGCGGGTCCCGAGTCCGGCGGCGGGAATCACGGCTTTGCGGACAGGCTGATGCATCGACGATCACTTTCGCTCATGGTCGTTCTTGCCCTCGTGGACGTTCAGGACTCTACAAGCGGGTCGACCCGGCGAGGACCGACGGCAAACGCAGGCTCGTCACCTCGCCGCATGCGAACGACGCCGTCCCGAGAACGGCCGGCAACCAAGGGCGCGGTGGGCAACCTACCGAGGAGCTGGGCGGAGAAGGGCAGGAGGGCGGTCGACGACCTCGGCCCAATGGTGCGGGGGGAGCAGGACTGTACACTGGCACTTTCCTTTGCCGAGTGCCGGCTGCCCCTCCCGGAGGATTCATGCCCATCTACGAATACGCCTGCAAGGACTGCGGACAACAGTTCGAGATTTCGCAGAGCTTCACCGATGAGGCTCTGACCACCTGCCCCACCTGCAAAGGCTCGTTGCGGAAGATCTTCGGGGCGGTGGGCATCTCCTTCAAGGGAAGTGGGTTCTACAAGACCGACAGTCGCGGCAAGACCTCCGCCGCCTCGACCACGTCGTCCTCCTCCCCGTCGAGTGATTCCTCATCGGTGTCATCGGATTCCGGCTCATCGGATTCCGGATCATCGAACTCCGGCTCGAGCGACACGTCGGGTTCCACGACATCGACAGGCGACACCGGATCGTCCTCCGGCTCCGGATCATCGGCAAAGGGCACCCCGGCTCCCGCCTCGACCAGCTGACCGGCCGGCCCCGCCCGGACTGGGCCCCTCGACCTGGCCCCTCGACCTGGCCCCTCGACCCGGTGGCGCGCTGGGCCACCCATGATCGTCACCGTGGCCCCGTCATGCCCCTTTGAGTTGTTCAGGTCTTTCATGCTATTTTGTTGATCCAATTCCCCTTGCGCGACACCCGGATCACAAGGATGCTCATGACTTTCCGCCGCTTCCCCTCCTTTCTGCGCGATCTCATGCCCTGGTGGCGCCTACGACGTCACCCGCTCTTGTTCTGGGTCTCCGCCGCCACCCTGAGTCTTCTCACCGGCGTCATCGTCGCCCGGACGGTCGGCCGCGCCGAGGAGCAGATCGCGCGCTTCGGCGCCATGCGTCCCGTTCTGGTGACCACCGACAAGGTTCGGGCGGGAAGCGTTCTGGGGCCCGAGAACACCGAGGTGCGTTCGTACCCGGCAGCGTTCGTCCCGGGCGGGGCGTTGAGCTCGAAGATCGAAGGCTCGGTCGTCGCCGCCGATCTCGAAAAGGGCGAGCCCATCCTGAGGGCTCGACTCGCCCCCAGCGGACTTTCACCGATCGCCTCGCTGATCCCGCCGGGGGGACGAGCGATCGCCGTTCCCAGCGGGGTGGGCACGCTCCCCTTGACGCAGGGGGATCGGGTTGACGTGCTGGCAACGCCGGGCGCGCCGGACCCCACCGTGGCGGCCGCCGGCGTCGACGCATCGGCGCCCACCTTCCGCATAGCCGCAGACGCCGTCGTGATCGCCATCGGGGAGGACGGCGTCACCATCGCGCTGAACAGGGACGAGGCCGAACGCGTCGCCTACGCCCTCATCGCCGGCGTGGTGACGCTCGTCCTGAACGGGCCATGACCGACGCCGGCAGGTCGGGGATCCGGTCTGCCGACATCGGGACACGCTCGATCGAGCACCGTATGTAGGCTCAGGTCGCGTCGGGACCGGGGCGGGGGTAGGAGTTGGACCCGGTCACCGACGGTACGACGCGCGCCCGCCAGGGTCGCGCTGCGTCGTAGTGATGCCCCACGACCCGCCCCAGCGACAACGCCTGGAGAAACGAGGCGGGCCCATCGAAGTCCGGCATGACCACGTAGGCCGAACCAAGGGCCTCGGCGATGTGCGCATCGCTGCCGGCTCCGCCGGGCAGCCCCTCCCGTCGAGCCAACGACGCTGCCTCCTCGTTGAGGTGGGCCAGTGAGGTCTTGGCGTTGAACACCTCGATGGCATCGACCAACCCGGCCGCAACAAGCCCGAGCAGATCCTCGCGGCGCAGGCACTGGCGCATGGGATCAAAGGGGTGGGGGATGTAGACGAGGCCTCCCTGCTCGCGAATGCGCTCCGCAACTTCCACCGGGCGCAGGCCCGGGGGAATGCGCTCGGTCAGGAAGAGGCCGATCACCTCGCCCGCAGAGGTACGTGTCTCCTGACCGACGACGACTCGGCACGCCAGGCGGTCACGCAACGCCATCGCCCCGTCGATTGTTCCATGGTCGGTGATGCACAGCACCTCGATGCCGCACGACTCCACCGCCTCCTCCACCTCGTCAGGCGTTGTGGTGGCATCCCCCGACCACATCGTGTGGCTGTGGCAGTCGACGCGGACCCAGCCTGACGGCAACTCATCGCCAAGATGAGGGTGTCGTTGATGCGCGTTCATGGACGTATGGTAGTGATCGAACACGCTCTGCATTGGCCCTGACCGCGGAAGGATCGTATCCTCACCTCATGCAGCTGGATTGTGGGTTGTCCGCCGAACTCGAACTCGTCGTACAGTCGCCCGACACCGCCGAGGCTCAACGTTGCGGCAACGTTCCGGTCCTTGCAACCGCTCGCATCATCGCGCTCTGTGAGGAAGCCAGCGTGGCCGCGCTCGAGGATCAACTTCCCGAGGACCAGACCAGCGTCGGACACTCGGTGCAGCTCGATCACCTTGCCCCGGTCAAGATCGGCAACCGGGTGCGCGCCGAGGCCACGTTGGCAAAGGTCGAGGGCCGCCGACTCACCTTCACGGTATCGGTCACCGATGACCAGGGACTCATCGCGGTGGGCAAGCTGACCCGTGTGATCGTCACCACCAACCGATTCCTCGAACGCCTCCAGTAGGAGTCACGGCAAGTTCGGTCCGGCAAGTTCGGTCCGGCAAGTTCGGTCCGGCAAGTTCGGTCAAACGCGGACCACCCGGAGCCTCGGCTCGGACAAGCACGCAGAGGCCGGTCAACCGAGCTCGGCGAGGAACGCCGCGAGGGCATCGGCCCATGCGTCGGGGGCTTCCTGCATCGGGGTATGGCCACTCTCGGGGACGACCACAAGGCGAGCGTCGGGTATCGCCGAGACCAACTCCTCGCTTGGGCGGCGAAACGGCTCGTCCTGATCACCGACCATCACCAGCGTCGGCATTGCCAACCCAGCCAGGTCCGAGCGCCGATCGGGTCGGTCGAGCATCGCGGTCAACATCGCTGCGTACATGGCGTCCCCGGCATTTCGCAGGTTGGCGTCCCCCCGCTCCACCCAACCGGGCTCGCTCTCGCTCAGGCGACGCGAGGCTTCGCTGTCCAAGGGGCCGGCACCGGCGGCAGCCATGAGGGTCGCCAACCTCTCGGTGCCCGCGGCGCGCACGACCTCCACCGCAGCCATCGCCGGCGCCCGGTCAACCGCGATCGCTCCCGCTCCGGTGTCAACCAGGACCAGGGCGACCACCCGCTCTCCTGCAACCAAGGCGACCTCCTGGGCCACCATCCCGCCCATGGAATGACCCACCAGGACGAAGGTCTCCCATCCCAACGCATCGGCGAGCTCGAGCACATCCGACGCAAGGGTCGCAAAGTCGTAACGGGCCTCGTCGGCAGGGGCTTCGCTCGCACCATGACCCCGCAGATCGGGGGCGACAACGTGCATCTCGGCGGCGGCGAAGCCCGCAAAGTGACCCGCGTAGTCCTCCTTGCCCCCGGCAAAGCCGTGGAGCCACATCATCGGCCTGCCACCACCTCCGGCCTCGATGATCGCGACCTCCACCGATGGGAGCTGCACCTGTCGTCCCGACACCGTCATGACCTGAGTCTGTCGCATCGCGGGCGATGATCCACCTATGGCGGAAAGATCCGGTGAAGACGTAGTCTTGGGGAAGCAGACAGTGAACGTTCGGTGACGGGATGGGGGTGAGCATATGAACGATGAGGGCGATCCGGACAGGCGCAGGCCTTGGGTGTTTCCCGCCCGGGCACTGGCCAGTTGCGTCATGCTCGGCCTGCTCATCCCCCGGGTGGAGCTCTCCACGATCGTGCCTCGTTGGGACACCCGGACCGGGCTCTGGCTTGCGGTCACCCTGGTGGTCACCTTGTTCGGCATCGTCCTGTCCACGCTGCGATGGCGCCAGGTGCTCGTGGCACTCGGACTGCGGACGAAAACTCGCACCTTGTTCGGCCACTATCTGGCGGGGCTGTTCGTCGGCAACTTCCTGCCGTCGACGGTCGGCGGCGACGTTCTGCGTGTGACCCGCCTCGCTGCTGCCAACGGGGAGCGTCCCGACACGTTCGCATCGGTCGTGCTCGAACGCCTCACCGGCTGGCTGGTCCTGCCGGTCATCACCCTGGTGGGACTTGTCGTCAACCCCGAGCTGCGTTCGTTCGGGACGCCAAGTCGTCTCGCCCTGACCATCGCCATCGGCACGCTGGTCGTTCTCTCCCTGATCCTGGTCGCGGTCGCGAGCCCCCGGGTCGGCAACCGTTTCGCCGGATCGGACGGCTGGGCCCGGTTCGCCAGTGCCGTTCATCTGGGCGTTGATCGCTTTCGCCACAACCCGGCCGCTGCCGCTGCTGTGCTGGGGGTCGGGTTCGCCTATCAGCTGGTGGTGATGCTCGGTGCCTTCGCCGCCGCCCGCGTGCTGGGGCTGCCCGTCGGCCCCACGGCCATCCTCGCCTTCATGCCGGCCGTGGCCATCGCCCAGGTCCTTCCGATCTCACTCGGTGGGCTCGGAGTACGTGAAGGTGCCTTTGTGCTCTTCCTCCATCCCTTGGGCGTGGCGACCGAAGAGGCCATTGCACTCGGAATTCTGATCTACGCCGTGAACCTGGTCGTGAGCCTCCTCGGAGCCCCCGCCTTTGCCATCGGGTCCAGGCCACAACGCTTGCCGGCATGACCTCCTCGCCATTCCCCCTCGCCGATCCCGGCCTCGGCGAAGGTGATCCCGTCGAGAGCCGCAGCCCGCTCGCGATTGCCGAGGAGAGGCCTTCGCACCTCCGCCATCTCCGCTGGTGGAAAGAGGTCCTGTACGCACTGGCCTTCTATGTCATCTACTCCTTCATTCGCAACCAATTCGGCTCAGCAGCCGTCAGCGAGGCACATGCGTACGCCAACGCGAGGGACGTCATCTCCATCGAAAGAGCGCTGGGCCTGTTCCACGAGGAAGCCATTCAAGACTGGTTTCTCGGCACCCGTTGGTTTGTCCGGGCATGGAACATCTATTACGGCTCGTTTCACTTCGTCGTGACCGCCGTCGCCCTGATCCTCCTCTTTCGGCGCGGCACCGACCGCTATGTGCGCTGGCGCACGACACTTGCCGCAACAACAGGCCTCGCCCTCATCGGGTTCGCCTTCTTCCCGCTCCTGCCGCCGAGACTGTTGCCCGAAACCTACGGCTTCGTCGACACCCTCGCCAGGTTCGGGGGGTTGTGGTCCTTCGACTCCGAATCGATGAAGGCCGTGTCGAACCAGTACGCCGCCATGCCAAGCCTGCATTTCGGCTGGTCGACATGGTCCGCACTGGTGTTGTGGCCATCGATGCGCAACAACTGGTCTCGCGCCCTGGTCATCGCCTATCCCGTGGCAACCCTGTTCGCCATCGTGGTGACCGCCAACCACTTCTGGCTGGACGCTGCGGGTGGCGCGCTGATCCTCGGGATCGGCTATCTGATCGGCCGTTGGTGGGACCTCCGCCGACAGGCGATCCATCTGGCTGCCTGAGCCGGACGGGACGGTGGCGGCGGGAGCCTGGAAGGTCCAGCCGGGAACCTAGAAGATCGAGTAGCCACCGTCGATCATGAAGGTGTCACCCGTGTGATAGGCCGACGCTGAACTTGCCAGGTACACGGCTATGCCACCGAAGTCTTCGGGGACTCCCCAACGGCGGGCCGGCACCCGCGGAAGCACCTTGTCGCGAAACTTGTCCCAGTGCAGTGCGGGCGAAGCCATGGGCGTCTCGATCCAGCCGGGCAGAATGGTGTTGGCTCGAATGTCGTGACGGGCGAGCTCGACTGCAATCGCCTTCATCATCGAGATGATCCCACCCTTGGTCGCCGCGTAGTGCTGTCCCTTGGCCTGACCTTCGACAGCCGCCAGCGAGGAGGTCCCGACGAGACTCCCTCCCTCGCCGCGGGCCACCATGTGGCGAGCCGCCTCGCGAAGGGTCATGAACGCGCCGTCCAGATTGATGCGCGTGACACGTCGCCACTCCTGAAGCGACATGTCCATGAACGATGGGGCGAAGCCTGCAGTGCCGGCGTTCGCAAAGCAGGCGTCCACCTTGCCCAGAGCCGCCAGCGTGTCGGCAAAGGCGGCGGCAACCATGTCCTCGTCGCCGACATCGCAGCGAAGGGCCACGACCTTGCCGCCGAGCGCAGCGAGTTCAGCCTCGGCCTTGGCGTTCTTTTCCTGGTTGGTCCCCCAAATGGCGACGTCAGCGCCCGCCGAGGCGAGGGCCTTGGCCATGCCGAGCCCGATGCCGCTGTTTCCGCCGGTCACCAGTGCCACCTTGCCACTCAGATCAAATGGATTGCTCATGGGCCTCACCGTAGTCCCGATGCATGGGGTCAATCCCAAAAATGAGCCGATCCACTCGTGGCGCATTCGGCAGAGGAACCGCCTGAAAGTCGTCGAAACATAGGATGGACGGGTACCGTCGATGGACAACCGGCTACGCCCGTGGCGGCTCTGGACATCAGAAGCTCCGGGAAGGGACCCTCGGCATGTTTCTCGAGAAAATCACAGACCCGAGCGATCTCCGTGGCCTCTCATCTGCCGACCTCGCCTTGCTCGCCGCCGAGATCCGCACGTTCATCGTCGACGCGGTCTCCGCCACCGGTGGCCACCTCGGTTCGAACCTCGGGGCTGTGGAGCTGACGCTCGCCGTTCATCGGGTCTTCGACTCCCCGCGTGACCTCATCCTCTGGGACACCGGCCATCAGGCATACGTCCACAAGATCGTGACGGGACGCGCCGGAGCGTTCGCCAACCTCCGCCGCCAAGGTGGGCTCTCGGGTTACCCCAATCGTTCGGAGTCCGAGCACGACTGGGTGGAGAACAGCCATGCGTCGACCATCCTGAGCTATGCCCATGGGCTTTCCGTGGCCGACCGCCTGATCGGCCGGAACCGCAAGATCGTCGCCGTCATCGGCGACGGCTCGATGACGGGGGGAATGGCCTACGAAGGTCTGAACAACCTCGGCCACGCCAACAGCCAGGTCATCATCATCCTGAACGACAACGGGCGCTCCTATGCCCCGACGGTCTCGAATCTCTCCCATGAGCTGAGCAAGATCCGGCTGAACCCCACCTACATGCGCCGTCAGCGCAAGCTCGAACAGGCGTTGCACGACCTGCCCGTCGTCGGGGATCGACTCGAAAAGGGTCTGGAGGGAGCGAAGGCGGCGCTGCGGGAGATCTTCGAACCACCGGCCTTCTTCGAGATGCTGGGCGTTCGTTACGTGGGACCCTTCGACGGGCACAACATCGCGGAGATGGAATTGGCCCTGCGCCAGGCCGCGGAGCACGACGGCCCGATCGTCCTGCACATGATCACCCAGAAGGGCCGCGGGTACCCGCCTGCCGAGGACGATCCCATCAAGTGCCTGCACGACACGTCGGAGCTCAAGCCGGGCTCGTACACGGCGGCGTTCACCGAGGCGCTCACAGCCGCCGCCGAGCGCGATGGCTCCATCGTGGCCATCACGGCCGCCATGCCCGACTCCACGGGTCTGCTTCCCTACGCCGAGCGCTTCGGCGATCGCATGCTCGATGTCGGCATCGCCGAGCAGCATGCCGTCACCGCTGCCGCCGGCATGGCGATGGGCGGGCTTCGCCCCGTTGTGGCGGTCTACTCGACTTTTCTCACCCGTGCGTTCGACCAGGTCAACCTTGACGTCGGCCTGCACCGCCAACCGGTGATCTTCTGCCTCGACCGGGCGGGCATCACCGGCGATGACGGCCCGTCACACCATGGGGTGCTCGACATGGCGCTGCTCGCCAAGGTTCCCGGCATGACCATGTTCGCTCCCTCTTCCTACCAAGAGGTCCAGGTGATGTTCGAGACCGCCCTCTCCATCACCACCGGGCCCTCCGTCCTCCGCTGGGCCAAGACCCCCGCTCGCCAGGTTCCCTTCGACCAGGTCGGGACGGGCCTGCATGCCCGCAGGATCATGGCAGGCGACGGCGAGGTCGCCATCCTGGCAGTCGGCAAGATGGTCGAGACGGCTGAGCAGGCCGCTGCGATCCTCGCCGAGTCCGGCATCTCGGCCACCGTCTGGGACGTGCGCGTCGTCAAGCCCCTCGATGTGGTGATGCTGCAGGATGCCGCCGAGCACGCCTTGGTCGTCACCGTGGAGGACGGCATTCGCATCGGTGGCGTGGGTAGCCGTATCGCGGACAAGATCGGCGGCCTGAACCAGCAGAGGACAGCCCCTCCGGTGCTGGTGATGGGCATCCCCGACGAGTACATCCCCCAGGGGAAGCCCGATCAGATTCTGGCCTCCCTCGGCCTCGACGCGGCAGGCATCGCAGCAGCCACCACCAAGGCCCTCGCAGGCTCGCCCGTCTCCCGGGCCTGATCAGACCGGGTCGGACTCAGACCGGGTCGGACTCAGACCGGGTCGGACTCAGACCGGGTCGGACTCAGACCGGGTCGGACTCAGACCGGGTCGTAGAACGGGTTGGCGCCGGCCTCATGGTCGGTGAGGTCCACCACGGCGGTGATCTCGGGAATCTGGTCGAGAATGCTCGTCTTGATGCCCTGTGTCAGGGTCATCTGCGCCAGGCCGCACCCCTGGCAACCGCCACCCATCGACAGATAGGCAACCTCACCCTCGACTCGATCCATCGCCGCAAACCCACCGTGGGCGGCGAGCATCGGATTGATCTCGCCCTCGAGGAGTTGGGCCAGTCGCTCCTCCACGGTTCCCGTCAGCTCGAGGGAACCCGGCACGATCGGCGGAGGAGGCCGGTTGGGGTTGCGCAACACCAACCCTGTGGGCTCGACGAGATCAAGTACCGCGCCACGCAACTTCTCCTCGTCGTCGGCATCGACGACAACCGGCAGGTCGCCGCTTCGGCCCACCAGGACACCGACCGGCAACTCCGCCAGGGGCTCAAAGGTCAGCTCGTAGGTGAACTCGTTGCCCGAACTGCCTGTGACGGCCACCGACAGGGCAAGGGAATCACCGTCGGGCTCCGCTGCACGCATGGCGAGGATCTCGGCCCGCGCCTTTTCCGACACGATGACGATGGGAGCGTCGCTGGTTGCCATGCACCCAGGCTACGGGAGCCGGCCTGCACTTTCCACGGACGAGGCGCTGCACGTCCTCGACGGTGTCCCCGACATTCGCGATGGCCGACACCGTGAGGTCGGACGTGCGGTCGGAATCGGCCCAACCAGGGACGTCGCGAACCTTGGCGACCTTGGCCCGTCATGCCGGCGTGACCGTCGCCGTGCGGACTAGACAATGGGCCATGGATCGTCCCTTGTTGCTCGTCGTCCCCAACACCGACCTGGCACATCGCCTCGGCCGCGACTTCCGCTATCCCGTCCTCGATCACCCAAACCATGTCGAGGTGCTGATCGGACAGGGGTTCTCCTGCGTGTCGATCGTGCATCCGGGTGAGCTGGCGTGCGAGATCATCGAGATCGATCTCGATGCCGATGCCGGTGCGGCGCACCAGGCGATCGCCGCCGTCCCCGGACTCGACCCACTGAAGCTGAATGCCGACGTCGGCACCTTCGCATGGGTCACCGACGACGCCGGTCGAGTACTTCTGGTGCATCAGGCCTACGGCTTCAAGGCATGGGGACTGCCCGGCGGGGAGCTCGAGGTGGGTGAGACCCCGGTCGACGCCGTCACCCGCGAGGTCCGTGAGGAGACCGGCTACGACGTGCGGGTCGACGGCCTCGTGGCCATGTACGGACGGCGCCAACACATCGGTGTCTACTTCGCGTGCTCGGTCGTGGGTGGGGAGCCCCGCCGGGACTTCGACACGGAGGTCGCCGCCATCGACTGGTTTGCACCGGACGAGCTACCCGAACGGTGCTCGCCGGTCGTCGGCATGGTCCGCAACGACGTCGGGGCCGCACGGGCTCCTGCACGATTCTTCGCCGGCTGACGACACCCGGCCGGTCGAGGCGGTCCGGCGTGATGCCGCCGGCCTTGCGTGCTACACGCCCCTGAACACGGGCTTGCGCTTCTCGAAGAAGGCGGCCCGTGCCTCCTGCGAGTCACCCGAGCGAAAGGCCCGCAGGATGTTGGCCAACTCGTAGCGCACCTGCGACTCGAGGTCGATGGCGACCGCGCGGGTCACCCCTCGTTTCGTCAGTCGACTTGCCAGCGGCGAACGATCGGCCAGCATGGCGCAGTACTCGGCAAGGCGCTCGTGGAAGCGGGCATCGTCCACAATCTCACCGACCAGGCCGAGTCGGAGCGCCTCGGTCGCATCGACCGTGCGGTTCTCCAACAGGAATCGCATTGCCTGCTCGTAGCCGATCGCCTGGGGAAGCGTCCAGGTCAACCCCCCGTCGGGCGACGCACCGACGCGTGGGTAGCCTGCGATGAAGCGCAGCCCGGCAGCCCCGAGACGGATGTCGGTTGCCATCGCCAACGCCATGCCGGCCCCCGCTGCAACGCCGTTGATGCCGCCCACCACCGGCTTGTCACACAGCCCTCGGAACAGCAGGGGAATGCGGCTCACCCAGGACAGGTCGTCGAGAAACTCCTCCTGTGGTGTGAGCGGTGAGCCCGCCATGCCCGCGCCCGTCAGGTCGAGCCCGGAGCAGAACGCATCGCCGCTACCGGTGATGGCGATGACCCAGATGTCATCGTCGTGGGCGGCCCGCTCGACCTCCGCGATCAGGCCCCACGCGAGCTCGGCCGTCAGGGCGTTCTTCGTCTCGGGACGCTGCAGGGTGATCGTCCGCACGCGGCCATCGTCGGCGGTGCTCAGGATGTCGCTCATGGATCCATCCTGTCAGAATCGTCACCGCGTCACTGCGGAAGTGGGCAGGTGACGCCGGTGCCACCGAGTCCGCAATAGCCCCCGGGGTTCTTGGCCAGGTACTGCTGATGGTATTCCTCGGCATAGTAGAACGTCGGGGCCTCTCGCACCTCCGTGCTGATGGTCGGGTAGCCCTTCTCCGACAGGGCCCCTGCGTAGTCGGCAAGGGACCGCTCGGCCATCATGCGTTGCTCATCGCCGAACCAGTAGAGGGCGGACCGATACTGCGTGCCGATGTCGCCGCCCTGGCGCATGCCCTGCGTCGGATCATGGTGCTCCCAGAACAGGCGCAGCATGGTGGCATAGGTCGACACGGCCGGGTCGAAGACCACCAGCACGACCTCCGTATGCCCGGTCCTCCCGCTGCACACCTCCTCGTACAGCGGGTTGGGGGTGAAGCCGCCGCTGTAGCCCACGGCCGTGGTGTAGACCCCGTCGGCCTGCCAGAAAACCCGCTCCGCGCCCCAAAAGCAGCCCATACCGAAGATGGCCCGCTCCATGCCGTCGGGGAACGGGGGAACGAGACGATGGCCATTGACGAAATGGGCCTCGGGGACGAACAGCGACTGCTCCCGCCCTGGGAGGGCGTCGTCGGCCGAGGGCATCGTGGTCTTCGCTCCATGGGAAAATAGCGCCATGGAATCAGCATAGAGCGAGCGCCTTGCGCCGGGTTGTCGGTGCGGCAGCTGCCACTTCTGCACCTTCGGGGAGCGGAGCGTTGTCGAGGATCACCTGCACGTCGAGGCAACGGACACGTCAAGGCAGCCGACACGTCAAGGCAGCCGGCACGTCGAGGTCGGGCTCCACCTGCGAGGCTGGGAACATGAAGCGATCACTTCCGCGCAATGTGGTCGCCCTGTCGTGGGTGTCGCTGTTCCAGGATGCCGCATCCGAGATGCTCTACCCGATCATGCCTCTGTTCCTGACCACGGTTCTGGGCGCGCCCGTCGCCGCCGTGGGGCTCATCGAGGGCATCGCCGAGGGTACCGCCTCGCTGGCGAAGATCGCCTCGGGGCGCCTGTCCGACACACGGCGGCGCAAACCTATGATCGCCCTCGGCTATGCGATCTCGTCGGTGGCAAAGCTGATCACCGGGCTCGCGAGCACATGGCCGATGGTGCTCGCCCTGCGATTCGGCGACCGGGTTGGCAAGGGCCTGCGCACCTCCCCACGCGACGCCGTGATCGCCGACGCAACCACCGCGTCGAATCGAGGGAGGGCCTTCGGATTCCATCGCTCCATGGACACCGCCGGCGCCGTCATCGGACCTCTCCTGGGCCTCCTGTTCTACGAGTTGTTCGACCATCGGCTTCGGCCGCTGTTCTGGGTCGCCTTCGTTCCGGCAATAGTCAGCGTGGCCCTCATCAGGCTGGTACATGAGTCTCCGGCGTCCCCGCTCGCCACGGCGTCCCCGCTCGCCCCGGCGAGTCCTCCGGGGAACGCGACGACCAGGACCAGCCCGGCTGACCCGCTCCCCCGCCGGTATTGGCGAGTGGTCACGGTGCTCGGTCTGTTCAGCCTCGTCAACTTCTCGGACGCGCTCGTCCTGTTGCGGGCCAAGGAGCTCGGGCTCGGCGTCACCGGTGTGGTGGCCGCCTACTGCCTCTACAACGCGGTCTACGCGGTGCTCGCCTATCCCGCCGGCGTTGTCTCCGACCGGCTCCCCCGGCGACTCGTCGTTGCAAGTGGCCTCGCCGTCTTCGCCATCGCCTACACCGGCCTCGGCATCGTCCACACGTCGGGCTGGGTCTGGGTACTGTTGCCGCTCTACGGCGGCTACACGGCGCTCACCGACGGCGTCGCCCGAGCCTGGGTGGCCGATCTCCTCCCCACCGATCGCCGTGGAACGGGTATCGGCCTCTACCACGGCGTCGTTGGTGGTGGCGCGCTCGTCGCCGGCGTGTGGGCCGGTCTGGCCTGGGGTGACAACGGCCGTGTCCCGCTGATCACCGCCGGAATCGTCACCGGGATCATCGCGCTGACACTCGGCGCCTTTGGGCGCCTCTTCGAGCGCTGACCCCCGCTGCCCGACGAGCGATTACCAGGTATCGGCGCTCGCTGCCATGAGGTCCCGGCTACCCTCCGAGATCTTCGAGGTCAGGACGTTCAACTTCCTCAACGTCTCGAGTGCCGGGTCAATATGGGGCTGGGCCATCGGCAGGGCAACGGCGAGGCCCTCGGGAATCCTCCCCTCCTGGAAGTAGCTCCTCGCCTTGGTCCAGGACTCGGCGATGGGGTCCACGTCGACATGCAGTCACAAGACCGCCGAGTATGCGCTTCTGAAGGGTAAGGCTCCTGCTCATGAAAGCTCCCCGTGACGGACATGAAGCGGCCTCGTGCCGCATCGTCATCCCGACGACCGGATCCAGTGTGAAGTTGAGCAACCGTGTGGCGATGCGCCTGGATGACCGCCATGTCACGCCGGACCCCCCGTGGGCGGGGATGCAACCTACGGGAAGATCGGTGGGAACGGAGGCTCGGTGGTCGGAGGCTCGGTGGTCGGCGGAGGCTCGGTCGTGGGCGGCGGAGGCTCGGTCGTGGTCGTGGTCGTGGTCGGGGGAGGCTCAGGCTCGGTCGTGGTCGTGGTCGGGGGAGGCTCGGTCGTGGTCGTGGTCGTGGTCGTCGGCCTGACGGTCGTGGTTGTGGTCGTCGGCTTGGCGGTCGTCGTCGTGGTCTTCGGCTGCGTGCCGGGGGTCGAGCCTGGCGGGGTCGTGGTGTTCGAGGTGCGACCCGTCTCGGCGGTGGTGGAGGGGGCATCGGACCCGTCCGACGAGGTGCTGATGCCGCCGACCTTGGTGTCGCCCTTCTGCTTCGAGGTCTTCTTCTTGACGGTTCCCGCAACGGTCGTCGGCGTCGTGTCGGACGGCGGTACCGACATGGTGGTCTCCACAACTGCTGTGGCGACCGGTGAGGTGGAGGTGGTCGAGGAGGGTGCCGGGCCGCCCTCGACCATGGCCTTCAGCGTGACCGGGTCGTCCTCATTCGCAGAGAGCAGGCTGAGGTTGACGACCATCACACCGGCGGCCACGAGGACCATCATCGCGATCAACCCGGTTCTGCCAGGGCTTCGCAGCTGCTCATTTCCCAATCGCAACGCAGCGCTCCATCTCGTTCGAGAGTTGGGATTCCACACGCCCCGGTGATGTTCCGGAACCGAACCACACACTACCGGAAGATCGGTGGTTTCCCCGAGGCCGCCCAACCACGCGAGGATGGTGCGCATGAATCGTCGCATGATGCTCAGCTACCTGGCCATCACCGCGTTCTTCCTGCTGGTCGTGGAGATTCCGCTCGGCCTCTCGTTCGCCGATCGCGAGCGTGACCAGATCAACGAGCGTCTCTCCCGTGACGCCAAGGTCCTGGCTGCGCTCGTCGGCGGATCCCTCGCGCCCGGAAAGCCCCTCGACACGGTGATCATCGAGAACTACGAGGTGGCAGGCGGAGCCCGGGTGCTCGTCGTTGACGGCACGGGGGTCAGCGTCGCCGATTCCGACGACCCGATCGGGCGCAACTACGCACCGCAGGACGAGATCGCCCAGGCCCTTCGAGGCACCTCGAGCACCGGCACCAGTGAGTCGCCGGCGAACGGCCACGTGACCTACTTTGCGGTCCCGATCCGTTCCGGCGACGACGTCGTCGGCGCCGTGCGTGTCACCCTCCCGACCGCGGACGTCGACAACCGTGTACGGAGGCTCTGGCTCACGCTCGCCATCCTGGCCGTCGTCACCTTGGGAGCGGTCGCCGGCGTCGGCTTCCTCCTCACGCGCCTGATAACCCGTCCCATCGAGATGCTGCGGGCGGCAGGGACGGCGTTTCTGGTCGGCGAACGGGACATCCGAGTGCCCTCGGACGATTCGCCCGGGCTCAACGAGCTCGTCACCACGTTCAATCAGATGGCCGACCACATCGAATCGCTGGAAGGCGCCCAGTTCGAGGCGATGCTCGCCATCGAGCGGTCCTTCGTCGACAGCGCCTCCGCCCCGTTGCGAACGCCTCTGGCAACGTTGCGTCGCCACCTCGCCAACCTCGAGGTCACCGTCATCCCCGACGCCCGTGAAGAGCTCGAGGCGGCGATCGCGCAGACCGCCAAGCTCACCACCCTTGTCGACCAACTCCTCGACCTGGCCGAGGTCGAGGCGACCGGAGCGGGCAGAGAGGAGAACGTCGAGCTCGTCCCAGCCATCAGGGCACGATGTGAGGCCTGGAAGTCGCAGGCAGCCGATCGGGGGATACAGCTCCGCATCGAGAGCAACGAGCGGTGTTTCGCCCGAGTGGCGCCCTCGGCACTGGACCGGATCCTCGACAGCCTCCTGAGGAATGCCATCGACGCGGCGCCGACGGGAACGGCCGTCACGATACGCACCGAGGCCCGTGCCGACTTCGTCGGCATCCACGTCATCGACCAGGGACCCGGCATGACCGACGAGGAACGTCGACACGCGTTCGACCGTTTCTGGCAGGGACCCGAGGCGGAGGGACGGGGCACGTCGGGGCTCGGGTTGACACTCGTCGCCCAACTGGCATCGGCGTCGAACGGTGTGGCCGGACTGACCTCGGTGCCCGAGGGCGGCCTCGACGCGTGGGTGGAGCTGCCACACCCTCGCGGGGACCTCTCGACCGATGAGGATACGACCGTCGCTTTGGCCTGATGCACCAGGCTGTGCGGGCGCCGACGAACCGTTGAGGATCCGTGGCCGGCCCGACGCGTGACAAGTATCACGTTTCACGGTAAGACTGTTCGCATGATGAACGTCGAGGCAAGTTTCGAAGCTCCGTGCACGCCGGAGCTGCTCTTCTCGATCGTGGAGGATCTGGGCAACATCACACCGTGGCTTGATCTCCTCGGTGGGGCCGAGCCCAGTCCGGCGGACCCCGCCGACACGGGGCCGGCATGGGACGCCACCTTCGCCATCAAGCTGGGCCCGCTCACCAAGACCAAGGACGTCCGCCTCGTGCGCGTCGTCCATTCGCCTCAAGCCGACGTGGTCTACGAACGCCACGAGGTGCCGGTCGAAGGCAGGGATGTGGCCCAGATCGCCATGTGGCGCCTGACCATGACGGTCTCGCCCACCGACACCGGCAGCTCGCTGCACGTCCACGTCTTCTACGGCGGTGATGCGCTCGGCGACATGGCGGAGGGCATCTTGACCAAGGAGCTCAACAAGTCACGGCCCGCCCTGCTCAAGGAGATCAAGCGCCGCGTCGGCGTGTCCTGAGGATCTCGGCGATCAACGCCGCCGTTGCACACTAGAGTCGGGCCTGACGGAACGCGGGAGCCCAACCGGGCTGAGAGGGTGACCATGTCGCCGACCGCTTGAACCTGCTCCGGGTCATACCGGCGAAGGGAGCATCTGATGGACACGCCCACAAACCAGGTCGACAAGGCCATCCGCACACAGCGCACGGAGGCGATCGCCGGGACGATCACCCCCGAGATGATGCGGGTTGCCGAGCGCGAAGGCCTGACTCCCGAGCTCGTCAGGGAGGAGGTGGGCCGAGGGCGCCTCGTCATTCCCGCGAACGTCGTGCACCTCGGTCAAACCCTCGATCCCATGGGCATCGGCACCGTGGCGACGGTCAAGGTCAACGCCAACATCGGCTCCTCACCCGGGGTCTCCGATGTGCCCGGCGAGGTCCACAAGCTCAGGACCTCGGAACAATACGGGGCCGACACGGTCATGGATCTGTCCACGGGTCGCGACATCGACGAGACACGAGTGGCCATCATCAACGCCGCAACCGTCCCCATCGGGACCGTCCCGATCTATCAGGCGATCAACCGGGCGCCTTCCATCGACGAGTTGACCATCGAGCACCTGTTGACCGAGATCGAGCACCAGGCCCGACAAGGCGTCGACTACATGACCATTCACGCCGGCATCCGCCTGGAGCACCTCCCCCTGTGCCAACACCGCATCACCGGCATCGTCAGTCGCGGCGGGGGCATCCTCGCTCGCTGGATGGTGGCGAACCGTGCGGAGAACCCCCTCTACACCCACTTCGACGAGGTCTGCGAGATCCTCGCCCGCTACGACGTGACCATCTCGCTCGGTGACTCGTTGCGGCCGGGCTGCCTCGCCGACGCCTCCGACGAGGCGCAGTTCGCCGAGCTGCGCACCCTGGGCGAGCTGACCCTACGAGCGTGGGAGCACGGCGTGCAGGTCATGGTCGAGGGGCCCGGGCATGTGCCGATGAACCAGATCGAGGACAACGTCCGCAAGCAACAGGAGTGGTGTCACGAGGCGCCCTTCTACACGTTGGGCCCACTCGTCATCGACATCTCACCCGGCTACGACCACATCTCCTCGGCAATCGGTGCGGCCATGATCGGATGGCACGGCGCTTCGATGCTCTGCTACGTGACACCCAAGGAGCATCTCGGTCTGCCGACTGCCGAGGACGTGAAGCAGGGCCTCATGGCCTACCGGATCGCAGCCCACGCCGCCGACGTCGCCCGCGAACGACCCGGTGCACGTGACCGTGACGATGCGTTGAGCAAGGCTCGCTTCGACTTCGACTGGAACCGGCAGTTCGAGCTGTCCCTCGACCCCGAAACGGCCCGCTCCTATCACGACGAGACTCTCGACCACGACTACTACAAGTCGGCCGAGTTCTGCACGATGTGCGGGCCCAAGTGGTGTCCGATGCACAACTTCCGCAACATCGACTGGGAAGAGGTCTCCCTCGTCGTCAAAGAGGTCGACGCCGCTGCACGGTGAGCCCTTGAACCTTCCGAACCCCCCACGGAACCATTCTCGCCGGCCATGACGCGATCGATCACGCTACGGCCATGGCAAAAAGACGCGCTCGATCGTCTCGGCGCGACCACCGGACCCAACTTCCTGGCGGTGGCGACCCCCGGCGCCGGCAAGACCACCTTCGCGCTCACGGCCGCCTGTCAGAACCTCGCGGCGAATCCCCGGAGACGCCTCGTGGTCGTGGTGCCCACGCAGCACCTCAAGGTCCAGTGGGCGACCGCTGCCGCAAACTTCGGTCTGCACCTCGACCCGGCATGGACCGCAGCGGACGGAAGGCTGCCGAGCGACATGCACGGCGTCATCACCACCTACCAGCAGGTGGCCACCTCCGCTCCGGTGCTTCGAGGTCTCGCGAGCGACGCCTTCGTGATCTTCGACGAGATCCACCACGCAGCAGACGACCGGGCATGGGGTGACAGCGTTCGCCATGCCTTCGAGCCGGCGGCGCAGCGTCTCTCGCTGTCGGGCACACCGTTTCGATCGGACACACAGGCCATTCCCTTCATCGAGTACCACCTCGACGAGGCCCGCCCCGACTACTCGTACGGGTATCGGGAGGCGTTGGCCGATGGCGGGGTCGTACGGCCGGTCTACTTCCCACGGATCAATGGCCACATGGAGTGGATGGGCCCGGACGGATCGCTCCACTCCCACAGCTTCGAGGACGCGCTCGATGCGACCCATGCGAGCCAACGCCTGCGCGCGGCGCTCTCGCTGGAGGGCGAATGGCTGCCTGCAGTCCTTGCCCAGGCACATCAACGCCTCGGAGACGTTCGGGCCGAGCATCCCGATGCCGGAGGGCTCGTCATCGCCATGGACCAGGCGCATGCGCGTGGCATCGCCGCGCTGCTCGAACGACGTCATGGCGTTCCCGGTGACCGTCGCGACCTCCGACGACCCGGCTGCCTCGAGCCATATCGCCCGTTTCGCCGCAGGCACCGATCCCTGGATCGTGGCCGTACGCATGATCTCCGAGGGTGTCGACATTCCCCGCCTGCGAGTGGGGGTCTTCGCCACCAACACGACCACCGAGCTGTTCTTTCGTCAGGCGGTCGGTCGTCTGGTCCGCTGGACCAAGGGTCTGCGGCGTCAGGCCGCCTATCTCTACATCCCCGATGACAGCCGCCTCGAGCGCAAGGCAAACGAGATCGCCGTCGAACGCAATCACAGTCTTGCCAAGATCGCGAAGTCCGATGGCGATGGCGATGGATTTGTCGATGCCCTGGACCTCCTCGACGACCGCGACGCATCGGCCGCCCAGGACGACGACCCGCAGCTCTCACTTTTCAGCGTGATCTCGGCGGTCGCCGTAGGCGCGCCACGGGTCGGGCAACCCACGCTCGGATTCACGGGTGACGGCGAAGCCCACGACCACGACGAGGCGCTGACCATCACCCTTGCGCCGCTTCCCCCGCCGGGCGGCGACCGTTCGGTCCCCGGTGCCGAATCCGGCGCAACACTGACCGCCACCAGACGAGAGCACAAGCAGCAACTGCGCAGCGCCAACAACGACCGGGTGAGGGCCATCGCCAGGATCACCGGCTGGTCCCATGCGCAGGTCAACGGCGAGCTGAATCGCCTCACGGGGCTCCAGAAGGTAACGGAGGCGACCGTGGGCCAACTCGAAACCCGCCTGCGTCATGCCGGACGCTGGTTGTCGCGCCTGTAGCAGTCGCACCTGTAGCTGTCGCACCGTTGGCGGAGCGCCCGTCGCCCGATGTTCCGATTAGCGTGCGGACATGCGAACTCGCGCGTCCATGCCAAACCTCAAGGTCGGCACCTTCATCGCTGCCGGCGTCAGCCTGGTCGTCGGATTCATCATCCTGGTGTTGATCCTCGGAGCGTTCGGCGCGACACCGGTCGACAAGATCGGCCTGCACTATTCGGGTGGACCCATCGAGGGGATCAAGTTCCAAAAGATCGTGGAGCCGGGGTCGGGAACGCGCTTTCTCGGGTTGCAGGACAAGCTGGTCCTCTTGCCGGTGACCCAACGCGACTACATCGTGAGCCTCAACGCCGGCGAGGGCGACCGACAGGCTGCCGACTCGATCCTGGCCCCTGCCCGCGGCGGCGTGGACATGCAGTTCGAGATCGCCGCCTACTTCACGCTCAACACGAACCCCCAGGTCGTGCGCCGGTTCTACGAACGGGTCTGCGTCAAGTTCGCCTGCGACACCGAAACCGGTTGGGATGCCATGTTGAACAACAACTTCCGCAAGCCGATCGAACAGGCGATCCAACAGCGCGTCCGGGAGCACACGGTCAACGAGCTGTTCGCAGGCGAGGCCTCCGCCGAGACCGGCACAACGGCCGATGAAGCCGAATCGCTCCTCGTGACCATCCAGAACGAGATCGCCAGGGACCTCAAGGCAAACGTCAACAACATCCTGGGTGGGAACTACTTCTGCGGACCGACCTTCGATCGCAACAACCCCGAAGTCTGTCCGGACTTCGTGTTCAAGATCAACTCGGCCACGCCCACAAACGAGGCGGTGCGCAACGCCTTTGCCCAGAATGCCGCCAGCCGTCAGGCGATCCTCACCGCTCAGAACAATGCCCAGGCCGAGGTTGCCAAGGCGGAGGGGCGACGACAATCCCAGGAGGCGCTGAACAACCTCTACCAGGACCCCAACTACATCGCCTACCTCAACGCCTTGGCCGTCCAGGAGTGCGCCTCGAACTCGAACTGCACCCTGGTCGTCAACCCGGGCGGGACCAACATCAACGTCACCCCCCGTCCGGGCGGCTGAGCGTGGACGCAGCGCTCCGGGCCAAGGCCGAGTCCGCCATCGGCTTCATGCCTCCGGGGGAAGGGCTTGCCCTTCACCAAGCCGCCATCGCCGCGTGCACGGCCGTGCCAGGAGCTCCCCTGGTCGAGATCGGCAGTTACTGCGGCAAGTCCTCGCTCTATCTCGGTGGCGCTGCACGTGACCATGCCACCGCGCTGTATGCCGTCGATCACCACCGCGGATCGGAGGAGAACCAACCGGGATGGGAGTGGCACGACCCGACGCTCGTCGACGACGACGTCGGTTTGATCGACACGCTGCCCATCTTTCGACGAACCATTGCGGACGCCGGTCTCGAGCAACACGTGATCGCGGTGGTCGGCGACTCACCCGTCGTCGCTTCACACTGGTCGACGCTGTGTGCGCTCGTCTTCATCGACGGAGGCCATGGCAGCGTGCCGGCTCATCGAGATCTCGAGATGTGGGCGCCACACGTTGCGGTGGGCGGACTGCTCGCCATCCACGACGTCTTCCCCGACCCGGAAGATGGCGGGCGCCCACCATACGAGATCTATCTGCGGGCACGTCGGGGGGGCTTCGAGGATGTGTCGGCCACCGGGTCGTTGCGCGTGCTGCGCCGTGAGCGGCGCGACCTGACGCTCCGCTGATGTTTCGCAGACGCCGGCCGAACACGCCCGAGGTCTCCGACACGCGCCACAGGGGTTCCGCTCAGGTCCCCTCGGCATCGGCGCCCGATGCCCTTGCCTCGGCTCAGCCAACCCCGGCTCCCGATGTCGACCCTGCGGGATACACCGCGGAGGCCGAGCGATTTGCGACAGCCGTGTCCGGGAGATCACCTGGCTTGCACCTCGACTTCACGCCCGAGAGCGTGGCTCGGCTCGACACCTTCATGGCCGGGCCGGGCGCCATGTCCGGTGATGGGTATGTCCTCGGTCTCGGCTGCTACCTCGGTGAGGTGATCCGCCGCAACGTCGGTGGCGCCTGGGTCGCCGAGGGCACCCTTGTGGAGGTCGGCAGCGTCGCCGAGACCTTTCCGCTCCTCAAGGCCAGAGCTCATTGCGCGCCGTCGAGCTCGCACGAAGCCCCCGAGCCTCTCCGGAGCTATCTCGAGGCCGTGCTCATGGCCTCCAGCGGGAACTAAGGTCGGGGCTTCGATTCACAGGAGGGGGAACATCGGCAATGAGCAACATCACGTTCGACACGTTCGATGCAGAGATCGCCGCAGGGATGCTCAACTCGGCGCAGGCAGCGGGGGGCCTGACGTCGTATCTGCAGTTCCGTCATCTGGAGCTCACCGCCGGGCGCCTGGTGGCCGAGTTCGACGCGCGGGACGAGTTGAAGACACCCTTCGGCAACCTGCATGGCGGCTGCCTGTCGGCCTTTGTGGACCATTGCCTCGGTACGGTGTTCTACCCGGTCATCGCGCGCGGCGCCTGGGTGGCAACGACGGAGTTCAAGCTCAACCTGACCCGTCCGGTCAGCGACGGCAAGGTCACCGCGGTCACCGACATCATTGCGCTCGGCGGACGAACCGGCGTGGCATCGATCCGCATCTCCAACAACGACAAGTTGGTCTGCGCCGCTCAGGGGACCGTCTCGATCATCAAACCCAAGGCCTGAGTCTCCCAGGACCTGAGTCACACGAGGCCCCTCAGGCGGCAGCGGCTTCCGCCAGGAGTGCCGCCAGGCGCGACTCGCAGCGTCCGTATTTCTTCCGGTAACCCCCGTGACGGTAGGACGCCGGGAACAGCTCGTCGATGGGACAACCCGATGCCAGGAACGTGACCTCGGCCTCGTACAGCTCATCGATCAGCTGTACGAACAGGAGAGCGTCGCCCTGATTCACGATCGGGTGGAGCCCCTTGACCGCCACGACATCAAGGCCGTCGAGCATGGGCGCGAACTGCACCGGGTGGACGCGCCGAAGGTGATCCAACAAGTCGTCGAAGTTGTCCAGACTGAGTGTTCCGTTCGCCTTCCGGGAGGTGGTCCCGACACGGATCGTCCTCGACCCGGCGATCACGGCGTCGAGCCTGTCCTCGTCGAAAAGGTCGCCCGGTGAAGCCTGACCACGTCGGTAATCGGGCCCGTCCACCCGTATGGTCTCGAAATGCGAGGCGATGGCGGCGATCTCACGCGTGAAGTCCTCCGCCGTGAAGCGGCCCTCCCCCAGGCGCTCCGGCAGGGAGTTCGACGTCGTGGCCACCCGGGCTCCCCGGGCGACAACCCCCCGAAGAAACGAGACGGCCATCAAGGTGTTGGCCACATCGTCGAGCTCGAACTCGTCCACGCAGATCAGCCGAAACGACGAGAACGACCGAATCGCCTCCTCCATCCCGAGGAAGCCGACTACCGCCGTCAACTCCCCAAAGCTCAAATAGACAGCCGGGTGCCCCCTGCTGTCGACCTCGTGCCACAACGATGCCAGCAGGTGGGTCTTTCCCACGCCGTACCCGCCGTCGAGATACCGGGCAGGACGGCCACCGTCGCCGGCCGCCTCCCCGTAAGCCCCTTCCCTGAGCGCGAGCGGCCGCCGGCGAAACCACCGGCGCGGCGGGCCCCGCCGATCGTCGACCGCGATCGCCTCGGCGAAGGCCTCCATGGCGGCAAGCGCCTCGGCCTGGGAAGGATGGTGCTCGTTGGGAACATAGCCGGCGAAGCGAACGCCGGCGAAGCGCCGCGGCGGTCGATAACGCGCCACGAGCGCCTCGGGACCCAGGGACGGGAACCGGTCAACCAGTCGCTGGGTGTCCGTCACCGACGACCGATCACTCCCACTCGATGGTGCCCGGAGGCTTCGAGGTGATGTCGTAGACCACCCGATTGACGCCTGCGACCTCATTGATGATCCGGCTGGAGAATCGCTCCAGCAGGTCGTAGGGCAGCCGCGCCCAATCCGCGGTCATCGCGTCGTCGCTGGTGACCGCCCTCACGATGATCGGATACGCATAGGTGCGCTCGTCGCCCATGACGCCGACCGAACGAATGTCGGGAAGCACGGCAAAGGCCTGCCAGATCTCGCGCTCCAGGCCGGCACGTTCCACCTCCTCCCGCACGATGGCATCAGCATGGCGCAGGATCGCCACCCGCTCCGGGGTGACCTCGCCGATGATCCGAACGCCGAGTCCCGGCCCGGGGAACGGCTGGCGCCACACGATCTCATCGGGCAGGCCCAGCTCCTCGCCGACCTTGCGCACCTCATCCTTGAACAGCAGGCGCAACGGCTCGATCAGCTCGAAGTCCATGTCGTCGGGAAGCCCACCGACGTTGTGATGCGACTTGATCCTGGCCGCCTCGGAGGTGCCCGACTCGATGACGTCCGGATACAGCGTTCCCTGCACCAGGAACCCTGCATCCTGCAGCCCGGTGGCCGCGTTCTCGAACTCACGGATGAACTGCTCGCCGATCGCCTTGCGCTTCTCCTCGGGATCGATGATGCCTGCCAGACGATGGAAGAATCGATCGGCAGCATCGACGTGCACCAGATCGATGCCCTGATGACGCTGGAAGGTATCGACCACCTGGTCGCTCTCGCCCTCACGCATCAGCCCGGTGTCGACATACACGCAGGTGAGCTGAGCGCCCACCGCGTGATGCACCAACGCGGCGGCGACCGCTGAATCAACCCCACCGGAGAGCCCACAGATCACCCGCTCGCCGCCGACCTGTGCCCTCACGGCCTCGATCTGGGTTTCGATGATCGAGGTCATCGTCCAGTTCGGTCGGGCGTCGCACAGGGTGTGGAGGAAGTGCTCGATGAGCGCCTGCCCCCGAGGGGTGTGCGCCACCTCCGGGTGATACTGGACGCCGTAGATCCTGCGAGCGGGTGACTCCAGAATCGCGACCGGCGCCTCGGCGGTGCTCGCCGGCGACGTGAAGCCCTCGGGAAGCGTGGCGATGGAGTCGAAGTGACTCATCCAGACTTCCTGCTCGAAGGGGACGACCGGCCCGAGGAGGCTCGACGGGCCCGACATATCGAGCGTCGTGCGACCGTATTCACCCTTGCCCGTCCTGGCGACCTCGCCGCCCAGTTGATGAGCGATGAGCTGCGCGCCGTAACAGATGCCGAGGATGGGGATGCCCAGATCGAAGATGGCCGGGTCGAGCCTCGGGGAACCCTCGACGTGGACCGATTTGGGTCCGCCGCTGAGGATGATGCCGGACGGCTGCTCGGCGACGATGTCCGCGACGGTCACCTTGTGCGGCACGATCTTGGAGTACACGCGGGCCTCGCGGACCCGACGAGCGATGAGCTGGGCGTACTGGGCTCCGAAATCGACGACGAGGACGGTGTCGAACTCGCCGGCGGACACCGGCATCACCGTCGTTACCGACCCATCCCGACGCCCTGCGAACGCTGCAGTTGCTTGCCCTCGGTCAACAACGCAGGAGCGACCATGACCTCGGCCTTCTGGAACTCCTTGACGGTCTGATAGCCGCACGTCGCCATCGACGTGCGCAGTGCTCCGAAGAGGTTCAGGCGGCCATCGTTCTCACGGGCAGGTCCGACGAGCACTTCCTCGAGTGTCCCCCGGGTGCTGGTCTTGACCCGAGCGCCACGCGGCAAGGTGGGGTGGAACGTGGCCATGCCCCAGTGGTATCCCCTCCCCGGGGCCTCGGTGGCAGCGGCCAGCGGCGAGCCGATCATCACGGCGTCGGCGCCGCAGGCAATGGCCTTGGCGATATCGCCCCCGGTGCTCATGCCACCGTCGGCAATGACCTGGCAGTACACGCCGGTCTCGTCGAGATGTCGCATCCGGGCGCCCTGCGCATCGGCGATCGCCGTCGCCTGGGGAACGCCGATACCCAGAACGCCACGACTGGTGCAGGCATTGCCCGGCCCGACACCGACGAGAACGCCTGCGGCACCGGTTCGCATGAGGTGCAGGGCGGCCTGGTAGGAAGCGCAGCCCCCGACGATCACCGGCATCGACAACTCGCGCACGAAGCGCTTCAGGTTGAGAGGCTCCCCGGTCTTGGAGACATGCTCAGCCGAGACCACCGTGCCCTGGATCACCAACAGGTCGAGCTCGGCCTCCAGGATGGACGGCAGAAATGACTCGGTTCGCTGTGGCGTGACCGAGGCGCAGGACACGATTCCCGCTTCCTTGATCTGGCGGATGCGGGGAGCGATCAGCTCGAGCTTGACCGGCTCGGCATAGATCTCCTGCATGCGCAGCGTCGCCTTCTCGGTGGGAAGCTCGGCGATCTCCTCGAACAGCGGCTCGGGGTCCTCGTAGCGGGTCCACAGACCTTCGAGGTTGAGCACGCCGACACCGCCGAGACGACCGATCTCGATCGCGGTCGCCGGACTGATGACCCCGTCCATCGCCGAGCCCATCAGTGGGAGATCAAATCGAAATGCGTCGATCTCCCACGAGATGTCGACATCCTCGGGGTCCCTCGTCCGCCGGGAGGGAACGATGGCGATGTCGTCGAAGCCGTACGCCCGACGCCCTGACTTTCCGATACCGATCTCGACCTCGGCCACCCTCGTCCACCTCGCTGTTTCACGTGCTCCCGAAACCTCAGTCTAGCCGGCAGGCTTCGGATCGAGAGAGTCCGGGCAAACCCACGGCGTGGCGGTTCAATCGAGCGGCACCCCGAGTGCGACCATCACGAACTGGCGCAACAAAGCGCCCGTTGCCCCCCAGACCGTGTCGCCGACGAGGTCGAAGAACCACAGCGGTCGCGTCGTGCCGCCGAACGTCCACCGCTCCTCGCGATACACCTCTTCGAGTGCCAGCTCCCGAAGCGGGACATACAGGATGTGCTCGACCTCGTGTGGGTTGGCAACGAGGCCGACGGGACGGCCCGCCAACACGCCGACAAACGGAGCGATGAAGCTTTGTGAGGTGATCGTGGCGTGATGGTGCCACTCTCGGACGATCTCGACCGAGGCAGGGTCGAGGCCGATCTCCTCGTGCGCCTCGCGTAACGCGGTGTCGACCAACGCCTCGTCACCGTCACGTCGGCCGCCCGGAAAGCAGACCTCGCCCCGATGGGCCCGCAGGTGCATCGCCCGGCGTGTGAGCACGACGTGGGTCTCGCCATCCTCCTCGAACAGACCCACGAGCACGGCCGCCCCGCGCACGCCTTCGGTGAGCACCAGCGGCTCGCGCTCACCGACAGCGCGAAGGTTCGCCAACACCCGCTCGAGGTCGAATCGACGTTCGTCGGGATGGATCCCCGACCAGGGGGCCGGTTCGCCGGGCTGCGCCCCCTCGGGCCGGGGAATCAGCTGGGGACCGCCTCGCACGATCGCCGCGGCCTCCTCGGTCACGCCCATGGCATCGTCACGCCTGGTCAGAGCCCTGTCGACTGAGTCGTTCGGTCAGATCTTCCAACAGGTCGCGCAACCCACCCGTCTTGAGATTCGCCATCACCCGACCCGGCGGCGTGTCGCCTTTTTCCCACTCCATCCAGTAGGCGAGCAGCTTGGTTGGGTCAGGGGGCGGACGATCCATGGTGTCGAGCCTACCGCCCCAGCCATGAGACACCCCGTGTGCTGCCCAACGACGAAGGGCCGGCCCCGCAGGGCCGGCCCTTTCGCTCTCCTCGTCCTGGCCGGGCTAGAAGCCCATGCCACCCATGCCGGGAGGCATGCCGCCCCCCCCGCCGCCGCCCATCGGGGCCTCCGGCTCGGGCTGGTCGGCCACCAGGGCCTCGGTGGTAAGGATCAGTGCGGCGATCGAAGCGGCATTCTGCAAGGCCGCACGAGTCACCTTGGCGGGATCGATGACGCCGGCCTTGACCAGGTCCTCGAACTCGCCCGTCGCGGCGTTGAGCCCGACATTGCCGGTCTCACGCTCGATCTGCTGCACCGCAACCGACCCCTCGAGGCCGGCGTTCATGGCGATCCAGCGAGCCGGCGCCGTCAGCGCCTTGAAGACGATGTCCGCACCGGTGGCCTCGTCGCCCTGGAGCTCCAGCGCGCTGATGGCGCTGCGGGAGCGAACGAGGGCGGTACCACCGCCGGGCACGACGCCCTCTTCGATGGCAGCACGGGTCGCCGAAAGCGCGTCCTCGATGCGGTGCTTCTTCTCCTTCAGCTCCACCTCGGTGGCTGCGCCGACCTTGACCACGGCGACACCGCCGGAAAGCTTGGCGAGACGCTCCTGGAGCTTCTCGCGGTCCCAATCGGAATCGGTGTCGTCGATCTCACGGCGGATCTGGGCAATCCGACCCTTGACATCATCCTCGGTGCCGGCGCCTTCCACGATGGTGGTCGTGTCCTTGGTGATGATCACCTTGCGAGCCCTGCCGAGCAGATCAAGGGTGGCGTTCTCGACCTTGAGGCCGACCTCCTCGGCGATGACCTGTCCACCGGTGAGGACGGTCATGTCCTGGAGCATCGCCTTACGGCGCTCACCGAAACCTGGGGCCTTGATCGCAACCGAGTTGAACGTGCCGCGAATCTTGTTCACGACGAGCGTCGCCAAGGCCTCACCCTCGACGTCCTCGGCGATGATGACGAGCGGCTTTCCGGTCTGCATCACCTTCTCGAGCACGGGCACCAGATCGTGAACGGCACTGATCTTGCCGTTGACGAACAGCAGGAACGGATCCTCGAGAATCGCCTCCTGGCGCTCGGGATCGGTCACGAAGTAGGGCGAGAGATAACCCTTGTCGAACTGCATGCCCTCGGTGAAGTCGAGCTCCATGCCGAAGGTGTTCGACTCCTCGACCGTCACGACGCCGTCCTTGCCGACCTTGTCGATGGCCTCGGCGATGACCTCGCCGATGGCGGGGTCGGCAGCCGAGATCGAGGCGACCTGGGCGATCTCGGACTTGTCGTCCACTTCCTTGGACATCTTGCCGATGGCCTCGACGGCAGCCGCAACAGCCTTCTCGATGCCCTTGCGCAACCCCATGGGGTTCGCTCCCGCGGCAACGTTGCGCAGACCCTCCTTGATGAGCGCCTGGGCCAGGACGGTCGCCGTGGTCGTGCCGTCACCGGCAACGTCGTTGGTCTTGGTGGCGACTTCCTTGACGAGCTGGGCGCCCATGTTCTCGAAGGGATCCTCGAGCTCGACCTCACGGGCGATGGAGACACCATCGTTGGTGATGGTCGGAGCACCGAACTTCTTGTCGAGGACCACGTTGCGACCACGGGGGCCGAGCGTGACCTTGACGGCGTTGGCAAGCTTGTCGACGCCGGCCTCGAGGCTGCGTCGTGCCTGCTCGTCGAACAGAATGATCTTGGACATGTTGTTCCTCTCCTCTACTTCTGAACCAGGGCGAGCACGTCGCGGCTGGAGAGAATCAGGAGGTCCTCACCGTCAACGGTGATCTCGGTGCCTCCGTACTTGGAGTACACCACGGTGTCGTTGACGCTGATGCCGAGGGCGATGACCTCGCCGGTCTGCTCGGAGCGACGACCCGGGCCGACAGCCAGGACCGTGCCCTGCTGGGGCTTCTCCTTGGCGGTGTCGGGAATGACGAGACCTGAAGCGGTCTTTTCCTCGGCTTCGTTGGCTCGCACAACAATGCGGTCCTCAAGCGGCTGAAGCTTCATATGCGCCTCCATTTGGCGATCGTTAGCACTCTCATGGGTCGAGTGCCAACGATAGACCGACGAATGGCAAGGCACAACCTCACCGGGAAAACAGTCCGCGAGCGGGACTTCTACTCGATCGTCCCCGGAAACCCGAGCCCCGGGGCCACCCCGATGTCGAGCGGGGAAGGCCCATCTGCCATCAGGCGCCACCACCCCGCAGCGGCGACCATGGCGGCGTTGTCGGTGCACATGATCCTGCTGGGCAGATAGGCGTGCAGGTCATCGGCCACGCAGACGTCGAGAATCGCCTCACGCAGTTGGGAATTGGCCGCAACGCCTCCGCTCATGCAGATGCCCTTGGCTCCCATCGCCCGAGCTGCTCCACGGGCCTTGTGCACGAGGACATCGACCACCGCCTGCTGAAATGCGGCCGCCACATCCACCGTGCTGACCTCGGGATGCCTGCGCACGTGGTTGATGACTGCCGTCTTGAGACCCGAGAAGCTGAAGTCGAAGCCGTTGTCCAGCATGGCCCGGGGGAAGGCGATGGCCTCGGGGTCGCCGGCCATGGCCTCCCGGTCGATGGCGGGGCCGCCCGGGTAACCGAGTCCGAGGTAACGGGCAACCTTGTCGAATGCCTCACCCGCGGCATCGTCGAGGGTTGAACCCATGATCCGATACTGCCCATGGCCGTGGAAGCCCACCAACAGGGTGTGTCCCCCGGATGCGATCAGCACGAGAAGGGGGAACTCCAGGGCAGGCTCCTCGAGCAGGGACGCATAGAGGTGCGCCTCCAGATGGTTCACACCCACAAGAGGAACATCCCACGCGAGCGCCAAGGCCTTCGCCGCGCTCATGCCCACGAGCAGCGAGCCCACAAGGCCGGGGCCGGCGGTCACCGCCACGGCATCGATTTCCCCATCGGTCACACCCGATTCGACCATGGCCTGCGCGACGACAGGAGTGATCAGCGCCACGTGCGCTCGGCTCGCCACCTCGGGCACGACCCCCCCGAAACGCGCATGGAGATCGACCTGGCTCGACACGACCGACGAGAGGATGTCCCTGCCCCCCCTCACCACTGCCGCTGCGGTCTCGTCGCAACTCGTCTCGACACCCAGGATGGTGGTGCGCTCGTGCACCGGCATCCCCGTCGTTTCGACCATGTCCTTCACGCAATGCCCTCCACGATGGTGACGCCCGGAATGGCGGCCTCGATCGCATCCAGTCGTCGGCCGTACTCCTCGAGATCGATGTCATGTGCCCACATGACCAACGCATCCTCGTTGGTCTCGGCGTAGTAGCCCTTGCGAACGCCGGCGGGGACGAAACCGAACCGGCGATACAGAGCCTGGGCCGCGGTGTTGCCGACTCGTACCTCGAGGGTGAGAGCATGACAGCCCCTGGCGATGGAGGTCCGGGCCAGCGTGAGCAGCAACCGCGTGGCAACTCGGTGTCCCTGCCACCGGGGGTCCACCGCCAGGGTGGAGACGTGGCCGTCGTCGGCAAGGACCATCAAGCCCCCATAGCCCACCACGGCGCCGCCGATCCGCGCGACGAGGTAGACCCTTGATTGACGGATGGCCAACTCGGACAGGAACAGGCCGAGCGTCCAGGGACGGGGATAGACCTGGGCTTCGATGCGCAGCACGGATCGGAGGTGCCGTCGACGCATCGCGGTGATGAACACCTCGAGCTCGGGGGTCTCCGAATGGTGCGACGAGAAATCGGTGGCCACCGTCACGTCCGCTCTCGGGTCTCCCAGTTGATCTCCACATCCGCCTTGCGCAGATAGAGCGGTTCGAGCTCCCAGGAGTTGACGAACTGCTCGCGCACCGCCTGGGCGTGAGCCAGCTGCACCAGCGAGCCGGGCGAGGGGTAGGCCAGGCCCGTCTCACCGATCTCCACCCGAATGAGGTCGGAGAGCTGCTCGCCGTAGCGAAGGGCCCCATCGCCCACCGCAAGAACCTCCTCGCCGCGGGCGATGATCTCCGAGCACAGCTCCTCGGGGGTTCCGAGGCACTGGTCCGAGAGACGCTGGATGCCACCGGGGACCTGGCGGTAGAACCCGTAGAACACCTCGCCACGGCGGGCATCGATCACCGAGACGATCAGGCGATTGGTCCAACGGACGGGGAAGGCGACCAGGTCCAGGCTCGAGACGCCGACCATCGGAACCCGGAGCGCCATGGCCAGCGCCTTTGCGGTCGCGATGCCGACTCGCAGTCCGGTGAACAGGCCTGGCCCGACGTCCACGGCAATCGCACTGATCTCACTCAGCTCGATGCGCGCCTGGCGGCGGATGAAGTCGATGGCGGGCACAAGGGTCTCGGCGTGCCGTCGCCCCTTGGCCGAGTGGAACGAGGCCAACACCCCCTCGTGCCCGCCGATTGCGCACCCCACCTGGGGGGTTGCGGTGTCGATACCCAGAATCAGCATCAGTCCGCCACCAGCCAGGGCCCCAGCACCTGCTGGATCGCGACGGCACGTTGCACCCATGCAGGGCCCACCAGGTGCATGGCCAGTCGGCGCTCGTCGTCGTCCGCCCCGTAGGTCAGCCGGATCTCGAGGAAGGAGGCGGGAATTGCCGGGGTGACGACATCTCCCCATTCGATGACCGTGACGGCATCGTCATCGACGAACTCGTCGGCCAAGCCCATGTCGAGCGCCTCCTGGAGATGGTCGATTCGGTACATGTCCAGATGGTGAAGGCGCAGGCCATCCCTTTGGTGACAGACGTACGTGCGGGCAAGGGTGAAGGTGGGGCTCGTGACCTGCTCGGCGACCCCGAGTCCACGCGCCAGGCCCTGGGTCAACGCCGTCTTCCCTGCCCCCAGATCACCGGCGAGCACGAGCACATCCCCCGGACCGACAAGGCCGGCGAGCACCTCGGCAAGGCGCTGGGTGTCCGACGCGTCCTTCGTGACGGCGACGATCACGGAGCGACCTCCTGTGCCCGCCCCGTCATCGCCAACTTTGCCCGAACCAGATCGGCTCGCATGCCGGCCATCGCATCGGCTCCACCTCGCAGAACCGCCGCCGGGTGGTACGTGGGGACGAGCACGGCGCCTCGCCACGGGTAGGTCCGGCCCCGCAGACGGGTGATGCCCTCACCGGTCTCCAGCAGGAGCCTGGACGCAAAGTTTCCCAACGTGACCACCACCTTGGGCCTGATGAGGTCCAGCTGCGACTCGAGCCACGGGCGACATGCCTCGATCTCATCGGGACGGGGATCACGATTGGCCGGCGGACGGCACTTCACGACATTGGCGATGTAGCACTCGTCGCGGCTCAAACCCATCTCCTCGCCCATCAGCCGATCGAGAAGCTTTCCCGATCGACCGACGAACGGCAGTCCCTGCAGGTCTTCCTCCGCTCCCGGCCCTTCGCCGATGAAGCAGAGATCCGCATGAGGGTTGCCCATCCCGAACACCACCTGGGTCCGACCGGCGGCCAGCGCGCAGCGGGTACACCCACTGGCATCAAGCGCAAGCGACGGGAGATCGACCACAGCCAGATGCTAGGTGGTCAAGGCGATTCGACGCGACTGTAGCGACGCGGCACCCTGGGCGAGATGCCGCAAACCACCTCGTAGGAGATGGTGCCGAGTCTCCCTGCCCACTCATCTGCCGTCACACGCTCGTCGCCCTGCTCCCCGATCAGCACGACTTCGTCGCCAACCGTCGTCATCGCCTCATCGGGAGGACCGCAGTCGACGAGTATCTGATCCATCGTGATGGTGCCCACGATCGGCCGGCGGCGACCCCCGATCAACACCTCACCCCCCACCTCCGAGAGTCGCCTCGGTACACCGTCTGCGTAGCCGATCGGCACGGTGGCGACCACCGTGTCGCTTTCACAGCGGTGCTTGAGACCGTAGGAGAGCGCCTCGCCTGCCGCCACCACCTTGACGTGGGAGATTTCGGCGATCAGGCTCATCGCCGGGCGGAAGGGAAGGTGTGCCTGCATTGCGGGGCCGGGGGCCAGGCCGTAGGCGGCGATGCCGCAACGCACCATGTCGTAGCGAAGGTCGGGCCGATCGAGCGCCGCAGCCGAATTCGCCGCGTGCGAGATGGGGATGTCGATGCCCTCGGCGCGCAACGCTGCGCGAGCCTCCTCGAACCGATCCCGCTGCGTCGTCGTGAACGGATGGTCCGGCTCGTCGGCAACCGCGCAATGCGTCCAGAGCCCGACCAGCTCGAGGTCCGGGTCGACGGCGATGCTGCGGGCCAAGGACGACAGCTCGGCCGGCTGAGCCCCCACCCGATGCATGCCTGTGTCCACCTTGAGATGGACCGAGATCGGGCCGGCGCCGTGTCGCCTCCCGGCCTCTGCGATGATCTCGACACCTCGATCCGTGTAGACCGCGCAGTCCAGCCCCAAGGCCACTGCCGTACCCGCTCCTTCGGCTGTGGGTTCTGCCAGGAGAAGGATCGGCGCATCGATGCCCGCCTGGCGCAGAACGACCGCCTCCTCGACGACCGCAACAGCCAACCAGCCCGCGCCACCCGACAGCGCGGCCCTCGCAACCTCGACCGATCCGTGGCCGTAGCCGTCCGCCTTGACGACCGCGCAGACGACCGACGGATCAACCAACTCGACCAGCTCTGCGACATTCGACCGGACAGCCTCGAGGTCGACCGTCACCCACGCGGGACGAAACCTCGCGACCGCCGAGGTGATCACGCGCCTCCCGAATCCTCGATCAGGGCCTTGATGATGTCCCCGCGGGCGAGGATGCCGACGAGCCTGCCTTCCCGGGTCACGGGCAGACGGCTCACATGCCGTTCGTGCATCAGCGTCGCAGCACGCTCCAGGGTGTCGTCCTCGGCGCACGTCACGGCCTTGACGTGCATCACCTCACCAACCGTCGCCCCCACAGCTCGTCGAAGCTCCTCCTCGAAGCGTCGATGCGAGGAGGGCAGTTCGAGGTAGGCGCCGAACAGCGACACGACGGTCGGGTAGTGGAGCTTGGTCTCCTGCACCAACAGGTCGTCGGTCGTGAGCACTCCGACCACATGACCGTCTGCATCGATGACCGGCCCTCCATCGACGCCGTGCTCGCCGAGGCGCCTCATGGCATCATCGATGGGCTCCTCGGGCGAGAACGTTACGACGTCGGTGATCATGACCTGACGAACAAGCACGGAACGGGGCATGGGGTCCTTCCTAGTCTCTGAGCTTGGCAAGCATGACATGCAGGGCAGCGGGAAGATACTCCGCCACGTCACCCGCCACGAGTCCCTGCGGCATGCCGAGGCAGGCAGCACGCCCGTGCAGGTGCGCAGCGGACGCCGCCGCCTCGAGCGGGCGCATCCCCCGGGCGAGGAATGCGGCAATCACGCCGGAAAGCACGTCACCTGAGCCCGCGGTGGCCAAACGGGCGTCGCCGCTGGTGACCAACAGCGCCTCACCGGTGGCGTCGGTGACGATCGTCGTGGGGCCCTTGAGCACGACCGTGCAGCCGGCGGCGATCGCCGTCCTGCGCGCTGCGGCCAGACGATCGGGCCCGACCGGCGCACCGGTGAGGCGAAGAAACTCGCCGTCATGGGGCGTCAGGACCGTGGCAGGCTGCACGCGTCCGGGAAGGCTCTCCACACCCGATTCCTCTCCGCAGAGGGCGACCAACCCATCGCCGTCGACCACCGTTGGCAAAGGACACCCCGCGACGAGCCGACAGATCTCGCGCATGGTCGCGGGCTCTCGACCCATCCCCGGCCCGACCACCACCGAGGAGAACCGATCGGCGTTGGCGATCACCTCATCGGCCCATCCGAGCCCAGGTAGTGCAAACCCGACGGCCTCCGGGGCGATGGTTGTCGTCGGCTCGAACCCCGGGCTGCTCTGACGCACGTATCCCGCCCCTGCTCGCTGAGCCCCCCGGGTGGCGAGGGCCGCCGCTCCCGACATGCCGGGACTGCCGGCGACCACCCACACCGCGGTCATCCACTTGTGTGCGGCACGCGGCCGCCGGGGCAACCATGCCGCGACATCCGAGTCCTCCATCACCTGCGTCACGACCGCGGACACGTCGAGACCGATGTCGGCAATCTCGACCTTCCCCGAGAGCTCCGCACCTCGACCGAACAACAGACCCGGCTTCAGCGCTGCGAAGGTGACGGTCCGGTCGGCGGCGAGCACCTTCCCGGTCGCCTCACCCGTCATCCCGTCGACCCCACTGGGAATGTCCACGGCCAGCACCGGGACGGCGCCGACGTCGGGTGGATGCCACCCGTCTCGGAATCCCGTGCCGTAGGCCGCGTCGATGATCAGGTCACACGTCGGCAAAGCACGGCCGCCCGCGACGTCGGCGCCGACGATCCGGACGCGAACGCCACGCCGCTCCAGCCTCGCTCCGGCCGCACGACCGTCGGCTCCGTTGTTCCCCGGACCCGCGATCACGATCGCCCGCCGTCCGTACGCTCCACCCATCATGGCGATCGCCGTCCGGGCCACGGCCGCTCCCGCTCGTTCGATCAACACCTCAACCGGCTCGGGAGCCGCCGCATCGATGGCCCGCATCTCGGCAGGGGTGACGACCGGGATCATGGCGGTCAGGCTAACGGGAGTCGACCGGTCGACCCACCCCGGTGCAGGCCGTCCCGCCCGGTGGGTCGATCACGTCTCGTTCCACTCAACGCCGTGCCCGGACGGTGTCGAACGCGGGGTCCGCATCGCGGCTACAGGGCCACCGCAACAGCCTCGGCCAGGTGTTGCGTATGCGTCAGGGTCAGTCGCCACTGCGTGACGCCCCGGTCCGACGCCAATCGATCCGCCTGGCCCGACAGGCGCAGATCGGGCGCCCCCCCGGCGGTATGGAGAACCTCGACGTCACGAAAGGAGAAGGCCCCCAGGCCAACACCAAGCGCCTTCATGACGGCCTCCTTCGCCGCAAAGCGCACGGCGAATCGCTCGGTTGGGTCCCGTCGCCCCAAGGCGTAGGCCCGTTCGCCGTCGGTGAACAACCGTTCCACCAGTCGCGGTGTACGGGCCAGAGCCACACGAAAGCGGTCGATCTCGACGAGATCGACACCGATGCCGATCACGGGCTCTGCCACCGCTCCGCCAGCACCCGGACGGGTTCCACCAACAACTCGATCATCGGCACCTCGGCAAGCAACTCGTCCCGGAAGGCCGGCTCCGTCTCGGTCACGGCGTCGACCAGCGCCGAGTATCGACCTCGATAGCCGGTGAGGACCTGGCGGGCCAGATCGGGCGAAAGGTAGGTCCGAAGCTCGACGTGCAACAAGGTGATGGCGACCACCTGGGCGCCCTTCACCTCCGGCACCAGGACCACGCTGCGGCCGTCGTGGCCACCCTGGGCGACGGTGACCTCCCGCTCGACGGCGGCGCGATGCTTGGTTCCGAGCAATCGGGGATCGGACTCGGAACGCGACGTCAACCCGGTTGCGACACCGCCCTTGTCGAGCACGTGAATGGTGGCGGAACCGTCCGCCACACTTCCCTCCACCCGATAGCGGGTGTACCCGGTCACGTCCGTCACCACCGGATCGAGCGACGACAGGGTTCGAAGCACGCGGTATCCGAGACGATCACGTGCCGCGCCGGCCGCCAGGACCTCCTGCACGAGTCGGGCCGACACGAAGTTGTCCTCGGCGCGGGAGATGCCGACGGTCACCGTCTTGGCCTGGTGCTTGATGGCGTCGATCGGTCGTGTGAGCTCGTCGATGGCCTTGGTGAGCGCCGACAGCAGGTCGGTCACGAGGACCGACGGCGACCCGATTCGACCGTGTTCGAGCTCATAGAGATCAAGTGGCAGAACGCCCGTCGCATAGCGGAACATCGAGGCGACACCCACCGCCGTGCTCGCCTCGAGCTGGCCGTCATGGGACCCGGACGCCAGACCTGCGAAGAACTGCCCTGCAGGCACCGTCAGATCTTCGGCCAACTCGGCGAGCAGGTGGTCGCCCCGGAGATCGGCGAGGATCGCAGCCTCGACAGCTCCGCGGGCTGCGCGCAGCGGGAGGGCCAGGGCATCGATGGCAAGAGCCGCCTCGTAGCCGAAGAGATGTCCGACCATGGCGGCGGGAAGAAAGTCGAGCGCCGGGTGGACCGAGGGAGTGGTGATCACCTGAAGGGCCGCCGAATAGCGTTCCGCCGGTCCCGTCGTGATCACGATCGGCGCCGCCTTGTGCGCGCGATAGATGGCGACCTCCTTTGCCACATCATCTGCCGTCCCGTCGCCCAGGCCGGCGGCGCACACCAGGATCATGGGCTCGCTCGAGAGATCGATGTGCTTCTTGTCCTCGGTGGCGTCACAGGCAATCGCCTTGTAGCAGAGCTCGCTGAGCTTGATCCGCAACTCCTCGGCGGCAATGCGGTTGCGCCCGTTTCCCACAACCGCCCAGTAGCGGCGAGACGGGGCGTGCTCCCCGGCGGCTCGAGCGATCTCCGGACGCAATCTCAGGACCGTCTGCAGCGCTTCGGGAAGGCGGCGCAGCCCCATCAACAGGTTGTGGACCGACCCACCCCCGCCACGCACGCCCGGCGCCCCGGCCACCACGACGGCGATGCCCGCGGCGAGCAGGACGCCCGCTGCGACCTGGGCATAGAAGGCCTTGGTCGAGGCGACGCTCATCTCCACGTCGCGCCCGTCCGAGGTGTACAGGACCCCGTCGGCCTTCTCGCACAGGTCGCTGTTCCGACGGTTGACGATGGCGATGACGGCAGCGCCCCGACCCCGAACCAGATCGACGGTGCGGTTGGTGTCGGTGGTTGTCCCTGACTGGCTGATCGCCACGACCAGGGTGTTGGACATGTCGTCGGCCAGCCCGAACCCCGACAGCTCGGTCGCCGGCAGGGCGCCCACCACCAGCGAGTCGCCCACCAACTCCGCCAACGTCGCCGCCATGCTCTGTCCCGCAACGGCCGCAGTTCCCTGTCCGATGACGAGAACGCGGCGAATCTCGCCTCGGGCCAACCGATCGGCCACCTCTGCGGGAAGCACCTCGTCCGACAACGTCGGGACGAGGTGCCCGTCGCGTTCGCCAATCCTGCCGCGGAGGGTCTTCACGATCGACTGAGGAGCCTCGGAGATCTCCTTCAACAGGAAATGGGGCGCCTTGCCCCGATCGATGTCCCTCGTCGTGATCTCGGCGATGTGCACCTCATCGTCCCGGATCGGCAACAGCGTTCCGTCGTAGGCCGTACGGACGATGCCCGAGAGGGCGCCCGCCCCCGCCCGGGAAAGCACCACGACCTCGCCGGGCGTGCCGTCAGCTCCTCGCGCCGTCTCGCCGTCCATCCGCACGTATCGGGCCGTTTCCTCCACGACTCCGTAGGGCTCGCTGGCCACCACGAATGCGTCCTCGGCCAAGCCGATGTAGAGCGCCTGTCCGCTCCCCCGAAGGGCAAGCAGCAGCTCGTCGGGCGCCTCGGCCGAGCACACCCCGATGGCGACCGACCCCTCGAAGGTCTCGACCGTGGCGGTGAATGCCTCACCGAGCTCCATGCCCTGCGCCCGTCGGCGGGCAACGAGGGCAGGGATGACCTTGGCATCGGTCGTGATCAACCCCGAAATGTGCAGGCCCGCCGTCTCCGCCAGGTAGGCGTGGTTGTCGACGTCACCGTTCAGGACGGCAACCAGGTGTTGCCCGTCGGGTTGTGCCGGCGCCGTCTCGGTGTTGTCCAGCGGGTGGGCGTTCGGTTGGGAGATGACGCCAACACTTGCCCACCTCGTGTGACCGAGCACCGAGATCTGGGCCGATGGCGCCCTCAACGCCCGGTGCAGGAGGTCATCGGAACAGATCGCGGCGCGCAGCGCTGCGGTGTTGTCACCGAGCTCGCCGATCTCCGCCGCCGCCTTGTACACGAATCCCAAACGCGACCCCGAAACCCGCACCGCTCCCGAGGTGAACAACGGGTCCGCCCGATCAGCCAGCACCTGCCTGATCTCGTCCGATTCCAGATCGAGCCCGTGGCCGTCGACGAGAAGGTGCAGACCGGCGGAGTCACGCCCGCGGACCTCCAGTCGATCCAACGACGACAGAGCCACCTGCACCGTCGTGAAAGCCGCAATCCCGGCGACGCCAACCTCCCGGGTGCCGTCGATGCGGGCGAGGTCCCTGACGGCCAGCGCCGTCGGAAGGCGGTCGCGGCCGATGGCCCACACGATGTCCTTGAGCGCGACCAGCGACGCGTTGAGCTGTTCCAGGGGGCGGCCCACCCCTGTGAGCTCGCCCGCATCCAGTGCCGCCTCGATCGCTTCGATGCGTCGGCCCAGATCGCCGACAGCGACCTCGATCGCGGCAATCAGACCGGGAGCGAACAACAACGTGGAGACCCCGATCGGGCCGCGAAGCGCCCGGTCCACAACGTCCAGACGGCACACGGCAGCATCGATCGCGCCCCGGGCAGCCTCCACGTCGGTCGGCATGACCGCCAGACGGTCCGCCGCCTCGGCCAGCTCGGCACGAAGAACTGCCGGCTCGAGGGGCGTTCGATCAGGCCTGCGCCCGATGACAGCGATGATTCCACACATGGTCAGGACTCTCCGAAAGGGGCAGGCGCTGCTGCCACGGGCTCCGATCAGTCTACGGGGCTCCTCAGCCGCAGACTCGTTGCACGGCCCGGACGAGGCGATCGACCGCGGCCTCGGCTCGGGCGGTCGTCGAAGCCTCTGCCATGACGCGGACCACGGGCTCGGTGCCACTCACGCGAACCAGCACCCGGCCGCGCTCACCGTTCTCGTTGAGGTCGGACTCGATCGCCGCGATCTCCTCGGCAAGCTCCTCGGCGACATCAGCTCGCCGGTTGGACACCGCCACGTTGCGTAGCACCTGCGGCAGACGGGCCATGGCCTCGTCTGCCAACTCGGCCAGCGGTCGACCGCTACGACAGACCACGTCGAGCACCTGAATCCCGCTGAGGGTTCCGTCCCCGGTGGTGGCAAGGTCGGCGAAGATCACGTGGCCGGACTGCTCGCCACCGAGCGAGTACCCGCCCGCTTCGAGCGCCTCGAGCACGTGTCGATCCCCCACGCCGGTCTCCAACACCGTCACTCCCCGCTCGGCCATGGCGAGGTGAAACCCCAGGTTCGTCATGACCGTGACCACCACGGTGTTGTGCCTCAACAACCCGCGGCCGGCCATGTCAAGAGCGCAGATGGCGATGAGCTGATCTCCGTCGACGAGATTGCCACGATGGTCGACCGCAACCACCCGATCGGCATCGCCGTCCAGTGCGAGTCCGAGATCGGCGTGCAGCGACAGGACCGCCCGCTGCAGGTTCGCCGGATGGGTCGAGCCACACCCGTCATTGATGTTGCATCCGTCGGGATCGGATGCCAACACCTCCACCGTCGCCCCGAGGCCCCGAAGGATCGCAGGTGCAACGTGGCTTGCCGCACCGTTGGCGCAGTCGAGCACGACGAAGAGGTCATCCAGCCGGCGACCTCCGATGCCGGCCGCCACCGCTTCGCCGTACCGCGCCGCGAGGTCGGTGCGCTCCACGATCACGCCAACCTCTGCTCCCGTCGGCACGTTCGAAACCACATCGGCTCCGGCCCCCCGGATCAAGGCCAACTCCCGCTCGAACTGCGCCTCAAGGGCATCGGACAACTTCCGCCCGCCGGGAGCAAAGAACTTGACGCCGTTGTCACCGAACGGATTGTGCGATGCCGAGATCACGGCCCCGGCGACACCCTCACCGGCCGATGCCCAGGCCACCGCCGGCGTCGGGACGACCCCCGCGAGCTCCACGCGACAACCCTCACTTGCAAGGCCCGCCGCAAGTGCCGACTCGATGAGTCGGCCGGATCGGCGCGTGTCGCGACCGATCACGAAAGGTCCGCCGGCGAACACCCTCGCTGCGGCTCGTCCCAAGGCGAGCGCCAGCTCGGGCGTCAACTCGGTGTTGGCCTCGCCGCGAACACCGTCGGTCCCGAACGACAGGGACACAGGCGACCGCTACCGCTTCGAGTACTGAGGTGCCTTGCGGGCCTTCTTGAGGCCGTACTTCTTGCTTTCCTTCTCGCGGGCATCGCGGGTCAACAGACCGGCGCGCTTCAAGGGAATGCGCTGCTCGCCGTCAAGCTCGAGCAGGGCACGGGCGATGCCGAGTCGCAGTGCACCTGCTTGACCCGAGGTGCCGCCGCCGTCGAGGGTCGCATCGATGTCGTAGGTCTCGGTGGTCTCGGTGAGGCGCAGCGGCTCGACCACGATCATGCGATGAGTCTCGGACGGGAAGTAGTTCTCGATCGGGCGCTTGTTGATGGTGATGACACCGGTGCCGGGACGAAAACGGACCCGGGCCACGGCGGCCTTGCGTCGACCGGTGGACTGAACGAGGGGCTTGGTGGCCATGATTGCGTTCTCCTTAACCCTCTGCCCGGCGAGCCGACGGCAGGTCGAGCGGCACGGGCCCTTGGGCGGCATGAGGATGGGTGGGACCGGCGTACACCTTGAGCTTGTGGAACATCGATCGACCCAGGCGATTCTTTGGGAGCATGCCCCGCACCGCACGGCGAACGACTTCCTCGGGCTTGTTGGCCATGAGGTCGGTGTACACCGTGCTGCGTAGGCCGCCCGGATAGCCCGAGTGACGATACGCGAGTTTCTTCGAAGCCTTGTCGGCGGTGAGGACAACCTTGTCGGCGTTGATGACCACAACGTGATCGCCCGTGTCCATGTGCGGCGCATAGATGGGCTTGTGCTTGCCGCGCAGCACCCTTGCAACCTCGGTCGCCAAACGGCCGAGGACGAGCCCTTCGGCGTCGACCACGTGCCAGGCGCGCTGGATATCGTTACTGGTTGGAGAGAACGTGGGCACAGGACCTTCTTCAAGACTTGTTTGACGAGCAGGGCTCTTTGACCGAGCAAGGCTCCATGACGAGTTGCCTCGGCACGCACCCGCAATCGGGACGGCTGCCAAGCATACGACGGCCCGACCCCATCTCACAACCTGTGCTCGTGCGCAGCGCTCTGGCAGGCCGGCGGTCTCTGCCTTAGGCTTCCGAGGTCAACCACCGAACCAGGAGAGATCACCGTGGAAGAAGCAGTCATCGTCGCCACCGCGCGCAGCCCGATCGGACGGGCCAACAAAGGTTCACTCATCGATGTCCGAGCCGACGAGCTCGTCGCCGACATCGTCCGAGCCCTGGTCGCCAAGGTCCCCCAGCTCGATCCTACGGAGATCGACGACCTGATCTGCGGCAACGTCGCCCAGGCCGGTGAGACCGGCTTCAACATCGCCCGCGTCGCTGGCATCCTTGCCGGCCTTCCCTTGAGCGTGCCCGGCCACACCGTGCAGCGCTTCTGCGCGTCGAGCCTTCAGGCCATCAACTCCGCAGCGAACTCGATCAAGGTCGGCCAGGGTCACGTCTACATCGCCGCCGGCGTCGAGAAGGCATCGGTCCCGCCCGACGCCCCGAACAACATGGCGGCCATGATCGCCGGAGTGAACCCCAAGCTGTTCGGGAGCACCGAGGGCATGCCCAACATCTACATCCCCATGGGCATGACCGCCGAGAACGTGGTCGACAAGTACGGTGTCAAGCGCGAGGACATGGATGCCTTCGCCAAGCTCAGCCAGGACCGCGCCGTCGCCGCCCAGGCGAGCGGCTTCTTCGAGCGGGAGATCACCCCGATCACCAAGGCCGACGGCACCGTGGTGACCACCGATGACTGCCCCCGGGCAGGTACCGAGGTGGAGAAGCTTGCACAGCTCAAGCCTTCCTTCCGCCCCGACGGAAGCGTCACCGCCGGCAACTCCTGCCCACTCAACGACGGGGCCGCCGCCGTCATGATCATGAGCCTCACCAAGGCCAAGCAGCTCGGCCTCAAGCCGTTGGCGCGCATCGTCACCACCGCGCAGAGCGGCAACGAGCCCGAGCTGATGGGCGTCGCCCCCATCGATGCCATTCCGAGGGCCCTCAAGCTCGCCGGACTTACCATCGCCGACATCGACGTGGTCGAGCTGAACGAGGCCTTCGCCGCCCAGGTGCTGCCCGTGTGCGAGGTCACCGGGATCGACATCGAGACCCAGCTCAACCCACACGGTGGCGCCATCGCACTCGGCCACCCGTTCGGCTCGACGGGCGCCCGCATCATGACCACGCTCATCAACGACCTGGAGACCCTCGACAAGACCTTCGGCATGGAGACCATGTGTGCCGCCGGCGGCATGGCCATGGCCACGATCATCGAGCGGGTCTAGATCCCGAGTATTTCCGGCTCGAGCACACCGGCTCGAGTACATCAGGTCATTGCCCGGATGCTCGGGCTCTCCCGCCTCATGCCGGCAGGACCCGTTCAGGCGGGTCCTGCCGGCATGGCTCTTTTTCCGCTCGTGTCGTCAGCGGCGTCCCGAGGGTCGCCGTATCGAACCTGCCACAGCATCAACCCGTGCGGCGGTGCCACCTGACCGGCCCTCGACCGATCGCGACTGCGCAGGATCCCGGACATGTCACCTGGACGCTTCTTTCCCGAGCCCATTTCCACCAGCGTGCCCACGATGCTGCGCACCATCTGGTGACAAAATGCACCGGCCTCGATGTCGAATCGCAACCACCCGTCGCCGAGGTCATGCCAACGAGCATGCTGAACACGACGCACGAGCGGCTTGTCGATGCTCCCCTCAGGGACCTTGGGTCGTCGACAGAACGCGGAGAAATCATGGGAGCCGATCAAGGGATCGCAGCCGAGTCGCAAGGCCGACAGGTCCAACGGCATCGGCACGTGCCATGCGGTGTCGGTCGAAAATGGGTTCGGCTCAGGTCGGTTCATGATCGTGTACCGATAGCTCCGCGCAACGGCGCTGTGCCGGGCATCGAAATCCTTCGCGACGATTGCCGCGTCCCGTACCGCCACGGCGGGAGCGCACAGCTTGTTGATCGATCGGCTCAAGTGGACCAGGTCGAGGGTGGGGTGATCGGTATCGAAGCTGACGACCTGGCCCCAGGCGTGCACACCGGCGTCGGTGCGCCCCGCACACGCAAGGGTGATCGGTCGGCCGAGAACTCGTTCGAGGGCCTCGGTCAACACACCGCCAACGGTCCTGAGGCCGGGATTCACCGCAAAGCCGGCAAACCCGGCCCCGTGGTAGGCAACCGTCATCCGAACGCGAACCGACGGGCCACGAGGGCCCGTCGAAGGAATTTCCCGGCTCACGCTTCCTACGGCCTCGTCGAACAGCGTTGGCGACTCGACATGGCCGGCACGGGGTCTGACTCGGGTCACCGCCGGCTTTCAGACCAATTCGATGCGAGCCATTGGCGCATTGTCACCGTGACGTGGCCCGAGCTTGAGGATTCTGGTGTATCCGCCGTTGCGCTGTGCATACCGTGGCCCGATCTCCTCGAAGAGCTTGTGGGCCATGTCCTTGTCACCGAGAAAGGCCATCACCTGACGATGCTGGTGCAATCCACCCTTCTTGGCCTTGGTGATGATCTTCTCGGCCACGGGGCGAATCGCCTTGGCCTTGGCCTCGGTCGTGACGATGCCTTCCGCGGCGATCAGGGATGCGACGAGGTTCGCGAACATCAGGCGCTCATGTGAGGCTGACCCTCCGAACCTCTTGCCCTTGGTCGGGGTGCCGGGCTTCAGGGACATCCTCTACTCCTTGCTTCGCAGCGAAAGGCCGCGCTCGTCGAGCTTTTCCATGATCTCGTCAAGCGACTTCTGTCCGAAGTTGGTGATCGCCAACAAATCGTCCTCCGACTTGCGCAGCAACTCACCGATGGTGTTGATCTGCCCACGCTTGAGGCAGTTCCGGGGACGCTCCGAAAGATCCAGGTCTTCGATGGGAAGATCGATGTCAGGAGAACCGGTGCTTGCCCCGGCGACCTCACCGAGCTCCAGACCGATGGGGGCATCGCTCATGTCGGCGACAAGCGCAACGAGCGAGCGCAGGGTGTCGCCGGCCGACGCGAGAGCTTCCTTTGGTGTGATCGAGCCATCGGTCTCGATGTCGAGCACAAGGCGGTCGAAGTTTGTCGACTGCTCGACTCGCGTCGGCTCGACGGTGAAGGTCACCCGCCGAACGGGCGAGAAGATGGAATCGATCGGGATCACCCCAATCGTGGAGGGGCGATTGGTCCGGTCTGCCGAAACGTAGCCACGGCCCAGCTCGATGGTGAGGTCGACAGCCAGATGGCCCTTGTCGTTCAGCGTCGCCAGCACGAGATCGGGGTTCAGCACCTCGATGTCGGAGGTCAACGCGATGGCGGCCGCGGTGACCTGACCCGGTCCGCGGACGTCGAGGCGACAGGTGACCGGCTCCTCACTTGTGGAGACGATCACCAGGTCCTTCAGGTTGAGGATGATGTCGGTCACGTCCTCGACGACGCCGGTGATCGTCGAGAACTCGTGAAGAGCATCGTCGAAGCGCACCTGCGTCACGGCTGCTCCGGGAATCGAGGAAAGCAGCGTTCGCCTCAGCGAGTTGCCGATGGTGTGCCCAAAGCCAGGCTCGAGCGGACCGATTGCAAACCGCTGACGACCTGCGACGGGCTCGCCCAAAGGCTCAATGGTTGGACGTTGGATGACCAGCATAAACAAGGTCCCCTTCAACTTCGAGAGGTGATCAGAGTACGGACCCGGGCAGCGCCCAGGGCATTGCTACTTGCTGTAGAGCTCGACGATCAGCTGCTCACGTACCGGAATGTCGATCTGTTCACGCAGAGGAAGATCGCGAACGTTCACCGACGCCCCTTCACCGACACGCTCGAGCCAGCCCGGTACCTGGCGATCAATGGTCTCGATGTTGTGACGAACGACGATCATGGCCTTGGCCTTCTCGCCGAGCTCCACGACATCGCCCTTGCGCACGGTGTACGACGGGATGGTGACCCGCCGCCCGTTCACCTTGATGTGGCCATGGCGGACAAGCTGGCGAGCCTGTGCCCGACTGGCTCCCCACCCGGCACGAAAAGCGACGTTGTCCAGCCGAAGCTCGAGCATGCGCAACAGGTTCTCGCCCGTCACGCCCTTCTGGCGGTTTGCCTCGCGGTAGAGGTTGCGGAACTGCTTTTCCATCAGCCCGTAGATTCGTCGCGCCTTCTGCTTCTCGCGAAGCTGGACCAGGTACTCGGAGTCCTTGCGACGGAGTTGGGTGCGTCCGTGGTCACCCGGAGGATAGGGGCGACGCTCGATGGGGCACTTCATGGTGTCGCACTTCGAGCCCTTCAGGAAGAGCTTCATCTTCTCCCGACGGCACAGACGACAGACGGGGCCGGTGTAACGAGCCATGACTCAGACCCTCCGGCGCTTCGGTGGACGACAGCCATTGTGAGGCACGGGAGTGACATCCTTGATGCCGGAAACCTCGATGCCGGCGCTCATGATCGATCGGATGGCGGTCTCACGCCCGGAACCCGGGCCCTTCACCACCACATCGACCTTGCGAACGCCGTGCTCCATGGCCTGGCGAGCGCACTGATCGGCGGCCATCTGAGCGGCAAACGGCGTCGACTTGCGCGACCCCTTGAATCCCACGTTTCCCGCCGAGGACCACGCCAGGACGTTGCCGTCCTGGTCCGTGATGCTGATGATGGTGTTGTTGAACGAACTCTTGATGTGAGCCACCCCGTAGGTGACGTTCTTCCGTTCCTTGCGGCGAGGTCGACGCCCGCCGGGCTTTGGCTTGGCCATTACTTGCGTACCTTCTTCTTGCCGGCGACGGTCTTCTTGGGGCCCTTGCGAGTGCGGGCGTTCGTATGGGTGCGCTGTCCGTGCACGGGCAAGCCCTTGCGGTGGCGCAACCCCTGATAGCAACCGATTTCCATCTTGCGCTTGATGTCCTGAGAGACCTCACGCCGAAGATCGCCCTCGACCTGATAATGCTCGTCCACATAGGCGCGGATCTTGTTGACCTCGTCATCGGTGAGGTCACGCACGCGGGTGTTCCTGTCGACGTCGACCGCTGTGCAGATGTTCGCTGCGCGAGTCGGTCCGATGCCGAAGATGTAGGTGAGGGAGATCTCCAACCGCTTCTCGCGGGGAATGTCGACTCCGGAAATTCGGGCCATGTGCGTTACCCCTGCCGCTGCTTGTGACGCGGATTGGTGCAGATGACCTGGACGCGACCATGGCGTCGAATCACCTTGCACTTCTCGCAAATCTTCTTGACGCTGGGACGGACTTTCATTGCTTGGTCCTCGGTACTAGGAAACCGGACTGCGGCCGAAGCATCGGCCGGATGCACTTACTTGTATCGACGGATGCACCTACTGGGATGGATGCACCTGCTTGGATGGATACCTACTTGTATCGATAGGTGATACGGCCTCGAGTGAGGTCATACGGCGTCAGCTCCACTTGGACACGATCGCCGGGCAGGATGCGAATGTAGTGCATCCGCATCTTTCCCGAGATGTGGGCGAGCACCTCATGACCATTGTCCAGCTCGACCCTGAACATCGCATTTGGAAGGGATTCGGTGACCTTTCCTTCCAGGACGATCGCATCTTCTTTGGGCTTCGGCAGTGTGAGACCTCCTCGAGGAATCGAGCTGATGGGAGAGGCTCACCGCGCGCGGTAAAGCCCCTTCAGGGCAAGGAGAGAGCATAGCCGCCCTGGAGATGGGTTCCAAAAGAATCGGCGTCATGGAAGGGTCAGCACTTCCGGGCCATGATCGAGGATGGCGATCGTGTGCTCGAAATGAGCCGAGAGCGCACCGTCGGCGGTCACGACGCCCCAGCCGTCGTCGAGGAGTCGGGTGCCGCAATCGCCCGCATTGACCATGGGTTCGACCGCAAAGACATTGCCCGGTCGAAGCTTCGGACCTCGCCCTCCCGGCCCGTAGTTGGGGACCTCGGGTTTCTCGTGCATCTCGGTGCCGATGGCATGACCGACATACTCACGCACGACGGAGAATCCGGCGGCTTCGGCGATGTCCTGCACCGCCTGTCCGATGTCGGAGATCCGGTTGCCCTCGTACATCTGTGCGATACCGGCGGTGAGACTCGCCTCGGTGACGTCGATCAGGCGCTGCGCCTCCGCGGCGATGGAACCCACGCCGGTCGTGAAGGCTGCGTCACCGTGGTAGCCCTGGATGATGGCGCCGCAGTCGATCGAGATGATGTCACCCTCGACCAGGACGTTGTCGTTCGGAATGCCGTGCACGATCATGTCATTGGGAGATGCGCAGATGACGGCCGGGAAACCGTGGTAACCCAGGAAGTTTGAACGCGCCCCGCGCCGTTCGAGAACCTCGCGACCGATGCGGTCCAGGTCGAGCGTCGTGACACCCGGACGGATCGCCACCCGGATGCACTCGTGCATCTCGGCGACGACCTTGCCCGCCTTGCGCATCTTCGCGATCTCGTCAGCGGAACGACGCACGGAAACCCCCGCCCGGCAACATCATCGGCGCTGCTCCCGACGCTGGTCGATCATCGCGAAGAGGCGGGCGCTGACCTCGTCGGGATCGCCCAACCCGTCGACGGTCGCAAGCAGGTCGCGCTCCGTGAACCATGCGGTCAACGGCGCCGTCTCGCGCTCGTAGATGGCCAGCCGACGTTCGATCGCCTCGGTGGTGTCATCGGCCCGTTGCACCACGTCACCGCGACAGCTGTCACAGACCCAACCGAACTTCGGCGGCCGTTCCACGGAGTAGTTGGCGCCACAATCGGTGCACACCCGGCGACCGGCCAGACGAGCAAGAACGACCTCCGTCGGGACGACAAGATCAACGACCAGGTCGATGCACCGAGGAGCGGTGATCTCCATCAAGGTGGTGGCCTGACCCACCGTGCGCGGGAACCCATCGAGAATGAAGCCTCTGGTGCGGGTGTCGTCGCGTTCCAGACGCTCGTTGATGATTCCCAGGATCACGTCGTCGGGCAACAGATTGCCCTCCTGCATGAATGCCTTGGCCTTGAGGCCGAACTCGGTCTGTTCACGCACCGCTGCCCGCAGGATGTCCCCCGTCGAGATGTGGGGCACCACGTAGTGATGCGACAGACGGATGCATTGCGTACCCTTGCCGGCCCCCTGGCGACCGAGCATGACGAGGCGGGCCCCCGGAATCATCGGTTCACCCTGTTGACAGCCCTTGCCAAGCTCCCGCGCGTCACGACGCGTCCGACCACCGGAGCCACGGTTACTTCAGGAAGCTCTCGTAGTTGCGCATCATGAGTTGGCTGTCGATCTGCTTCATGGTCTCCAGGGCCACACCCACGGCAATCAACAGGGAGATGCCCCCGAACCCACCGAAGCGGTTGATCTGCCAGAGCGCCAGCATGAACGCCGGCAACAGTGCAACCGACGCGATGAACAGGGCCCCGGGGAGGTTGATGCGGGAAACGATCTTCTGCAGATGCTGCTCGGTCTGGGGCCCGGGACGGATGCCGGGAATGAAGCCCCCCTGTTTGCGCAAGGTGTCCGCCTGTTTGACGGGATCAAAGGTGATCGCCGAATAGAAGTAGGCAAAGAAGACGATCATGACGCCATAGATGGCGATGTAGATGAAGTTGTCCGGCGCCAACAGGTTGTCGTTGATGAATGTGCGGATGGAATCCCAGAATCCCCCGGTGGGGAGAATGTTGGACAGCAGAACCGGCAGGTAGAGCACCGAGCTCGCAAAGATGATCGGCACGACACCGGACTGATTCACCTTGAGTGGGATGTAGCTGCTTTGCCCGCTCGTCATCCGGCGCCCCACCACCCGTTTCGCGAACTGGACCGGAATCCGTCGCTGACCCTGCTCGACAACGATCACCGCCACCATCACGCCGATGGCAAGCGCGATGAGGACCGCGAAGATCAGGTTGCCTTCCTCCGCTCGCAGGGCCGACCCCTCATAGGGAATGCTGCTGACCACCGAGGCAAAGATCAGCAGGGACATGCCGTTGCCGATGCCCCGCTGCGTGATCAATTCACCCATCCACATCAAGAGCGCCACACCTGCGGTGAGGCTGAGCACGATCAGCATGACCCGCGGAATCGAGAAGTCGGGGATGAGATCGATGTTCTGGCTGCCGAAGAGGCCGCCGCCACCGTTGTGGAAGAGAAAGGTCAGGCCGGTTGCCTGCAGGAGGGCGAGGATCACGGTGAGGTAACGGGTCCACTGCGTGATCTTCTTTTGTCCGACCGCTCCCTGTTCCTGCCATTCCTCGAGCTTGGGGATCACCACGCCCATCACCTGCATGATGATGGAGGACGTGATGTAGGGCATGATCCCGAGCCCGAAGATCGCCATGCGGGTCAGTCCTCCACCCGAGAACAGACTCAGGAAACCGAGTACCCCACCGGCCTTGGCCTGTTCCTCCAGATCCTGCACGGCCTTGAAGTCGATGCCGGGGGTGGGGACATGGGAACCGAAACGATAGAGCGCCATCATCAAGAGGGTGAAGAGGATCTTGTTCCGCAGGTCGGGGACCTTGAACATGTTCCTGACGGTGGAGAGCAACGGTCAACTCCTCGGATGATCTCGGACGACGTGATCCGGTGACGACAAGCGTCGCTACCTGTTGGTCAGCGCATTGCCCTTGGCCGGCGGACGACCATTGCCGAATGGCGGTGGCACGATCTCCACACTACCGCCCGCGGCGATGATGGCCTGTTCGGCCGAGGTGGAACAGGCATGCGCCTTCACGGCAACGGGACGGCTCAGTGTGCCTCGACCCAGGACCTTGACCAACTCGCTCTTGTGCACAAGGCCGTCCCGGCGCAACGACTCCGGGGAGATCTCCGTGGCGTCCATCTCCTGGATCGTGTCGAGGTTGATGCCGACATAGGCGACACGAAACGGGTTCTTGAAGCCCTTCAACTTGGGTATGCGCCGCTGAAGGGGCATCTGCCCGCCCTCGAAGCCCATTGGGACCGTATCTCGGGCGCCTTGACCCTTGGTGCCGCGTCCTGCGGTCTTGCCGCCCTTGCCGCCGATGCCGCGGCCCACTCGCCTCTTGCGTGTGTTCGAACCCGGAGCGGGATGGAGATCGTGAATCTTCACGATGTCACCTCAGTTTCCTCGACGTTGACCAGATGGGGGACGCGAGCGATCATGCCCCTGATCTCTGCCCGGTCGGGCAGCACGTTTGACTTTCCGATGCGCCCGAGCCCAAGCGCACGCAGGGTGCCGCGGTGCTTGGGCTTGGTGCCGATGGCCGAGCGCACCTGTGTGACCTTCAGGGCAGCGGCCATTACTTCACCTCGACGGGAGCGGGCACGTTCCGACCCGACTCGCCTCGGTAGGCGCGCAGCAGACCGGCCGGCGTCACCTCTTCAGGACTCTTGCCCCGCAGCTTCGCGACCACATCCGGACGCTTGAGCGACGCCAGGGCCTCGATGGTCGCACGCGCCACGTTGATGTGATTTGACGAACCAAGCGACTTGCACAACACATCGTGCACGCCTGCCTCCTCGAGGATCACGCGGGCGGCGCCGCCGGCGATGACGCCTGTTCCCGGTGCTGCAGGCTTGAGCAGCACTCGTGCCGCACCGAACTCGCCCAGAACGGGATGGATGATGGTCGAGCCGGCCAACGGAACCTCGAAGAGATTCTTCTTCGCATCTTCCGACGCCTTTTGAATGGCCAACGGAACCTCACGTGCCTTCCCGTATCCGAGGCCGACACGACCGGCACCGTCACCCATCACCACCAAGGCGGCAAACTGGAAGCGGCGACCACCCTTGACCACCTTCGCCACTCGTCGGGGCCGAGTGATCAGCCGTCCGTCATGAAGTTGTGCATCATTGTTCGTTGTCATCAGAACTCCAGTCCAGCCTGGCGAGCCGCATCGGCAACAGCGGCGATTCGACCGTGATAGATGTAGCCGCCACGGTCGAATACAACCTGGGATATGCCCGCCGCCTTGGCCCGCTCGGCGAGAAGGGCGCCAACGGCTTTGGCCGCCGCGACATTGCCTGTCTTGTTCCCACTCGAACGAATGACAGGGTCGAGCGTGGAGGCAGCCACCAGTGTCGAGCCGATGCGATCGTCGATGACCTGTGCGACCAGGTGGCGATTCGAACGGAACACGGCCAAACGGGGACGCTCCGCCGTGCCGCGAACCTTCTTGCGAAGGCGATAGTGGCGACGCAGTCGAGCCGCGTGCTTCTGCTTGACGGAGTAGGTCATTTCTTCGCTGCCTTCCCGGCCTTGCGCAGAACGCGCTCGCCGGCATAGCGGACGCCCTTGCCCTTGTAGGGCTCGGGCTTGCGGATTTTGCGGATGTCCGCGGCCACCTGGCCGACGACCTCCTTGTCGATTCCCTCCACCACGATCTTCGTCGGGGACGGCACGACAAACGTGATGCCCTCCGGTGCCTCCACGGAAACCGGATGGCTGAAGCCGAGCGCGAGATCAAGCTTCGCGGGGCCTGCAGATGTTGCGCGGTAGCCGACACCGACGATGTCGAGCTCCTTGGTGAAACCCGCGCTGACCCCCACAACCATGTTGTTGATCAATGAGCGACTCAGCCCATGAAGCGCCCGGCTACGACGTTCGTCGTTGGGGCGCTCGACCAACAGCGTCGCCTCCTCCTGACGAACCGTGATGGGTTCGGGAAGCTCGCGCTCAAGCGTGCCCTTCGGGCCCTTGACCACGATGTGTGATCCCGAGATGGTCACGTCAACACCCGAGGGAACCGTGATGGGTGAACGGCCGATACGACTCACCTGGCAACCCTCCTCATCCTCGACAACATCATGTGGTCACCAGACATAGAACAGAACCTCGCCACCCATTCGTCGCTTGCGCGCCTCCTGGTCGGTCATCATCCCCTGGCTCGTGGACAGTACGGCGACCCCGAGTCCACCCAGGACGCGCGGCAGGCCGTCCGCCTTTCGGTACACCCTGAGGCCGGGCCTTGACACCCGCTTGATGCCCGAGATCGTCCGTACCCGCTCAGGCGAGTACTTCATCTGAACCGTCAGCACCCTCCCCGGGCCGGTGGTCGAATCAGCGACGCTCCAACCCCCGATGTAGCCCTCACGCTCGAGAATCCGGGCCAAGGCCTCTTTCGACTTGGACGAAGGCATGCGGACTTCATCGTGGTAGGCGGTGTTGCCGTTGCGAATCCGGGTCAACATGTCCGCAATGGGATCGGTCATCGTCATGAGCACACCTCCCCTTCGCCCGCGCTCACCAGCTGGCCTTCGTCACGCCGGGCACCTCACCTGCATGCACCATCTGGCGCAGGCAGATTCGACAGAGACCGAACTTGCGAAAGACCGCACGCGGTCGCCCGCAGCGTTGGCAGCGGGTATAACCCCGAACCTTGAACTTCGGCTTCTTCTGCTGTTTTTGAACGAGTGCTTTCTTCGCCATGCCTACTGTTGCCCTTCACGCTTGAACGGGAAGCCGAAGGCACGAAGCAATGCCCTGCCCTCGTCATCAGTGCCTGCGGTGGTAACGATCGTGATGTCCATGCCCCGAGCGATGTCGACCTTGTCGTAGTCGATCTCGGGAAAGATCAGCTGTTCGTTCACACCGAACGTGTAGTTCCCCCGACCGTCGAAGCTGTCGGCAGGAAGACCTCGGAAATCTCGGATGCGTGGGATGGCCAAGGAGATCAGGCGATCGAGAAACTCCCACATGCGATCGCCCCGAAGGGTGACCTTGGCACCGATCGCCTGTCCCTCGCGAAGCTTGAAGCCTGCGATGGACTTCTTGGCCCGTGTCGTCAATGGCTTCTGGCCCGTGATCTGCTCCAGGTCACGCAGCGCACCGTCGAGCAGTGAAGCCTGGCCGACGGCGGCCCCCACACCCATGTTGACGACGACCTTCTCGAAGCGAGGCACCTGCATGATGTTGCCCAGACCGAGCTCTCCGAGCAGTGCGGCTCGAATCTCGTCGTCATAGCGACGCCGCAGCCGGGGACGTACCGACGTGTCAGCGGCCATCAGAGATCAGCTCCGGTGCGCTTGCAGATGCGGATCTTGTTGCCCTTGTCATCGAATCGGAAACCCACCCGGGTCGCCTTGCCGTCGGCGGGACTGATGACGGCCACGTTGGAGACGTCAAGGGGCATCAGCTTGTCGATGATGCCACCTTGTTGGGTCGCGCTCGTCGGTCGCTGGTGCCGCTTGGCAACATTCACCCCTTCGACGACGACCTTTCCCGCATCGGGCAATGCCCGCATCACGAGGCCTTCCTTCCCACGGTCCTTACCTGTGAGCACGACGACCTTGTCGCCCTTCCTGATCTTCATGCCTGCCATGGTCAGAGCACCTCCGGTGCAAGAGAGACGATGCGCATGAACTTCTTGTCACGCAACTCACGACCCACGGGGCCGAAGATGCGAGTTCCACGAGGCTGCATCTGGTCGTTGATCAACACGGCGGCGTTCTCGTCGAATCGGATGTACGACCCGTCCGGACGTCGTTTTTCCTTCTTGACCCGAACAACCACGCACTTGACCACGTCGCCCTTCTTGACCGCGGCACCGGGAATGGCGTCCTTCACGGTGGCGACGAAGATGTCGCCAATCGATGCGTACCGACGTCGGGTTCCCCCCAGCACCTTGATGCAGAGGACTTCCTTGGCGCCGGAGTTGTCGGCGACGCGCAGACGAGACTCTTGTTGGATCATCGAGCACGCTCCACGATCTCGACGAGTCGCCAGCGCTTGAGCTTCGAGAGAGGACGAGTCTCCTGGACGCGGACGCGGTCCCCGACTCGAGCGGTGTTCTCCTCGTCGTGGACGTAGAGGCGTTTCGTTCGCTGGACCGTCTTGCCGTAACGAGCGTGGCGAACACGGTCGACGACCCGCACGACAACGGTCTTGTTCATCGATGTGGAATCGACCAAGCCCTCTCGAACCTTGCGGGTGGGACGGCTCGACCCGTTGGGGGTGGTTTCGGTCTCAGCCATTGGCATGGGCCTCCAGGGCCTCGGCGGCGGCAATTTCGCGCTCGCGCATCAACGTGGTCATACGGGCAATCTCTCGGCGCAACGAACCGAGTCGAGACGTGTTCTCGAGCTGGCCGGTCGCATGGCGAAACCTCAGGGTGAACAGCTCATGACGGTTCTCCTCGAGCCGTGAGAGCAATTCCTGATCGGACAGACTGCGGAGGTCACTCGTCCTGGACATCATCAAATCTCCCCACTCGCGGCACGGGTGATGAAACGGGCCTTGATGGGAAGCTTCTGGATCGCACGCTCCATGGCTGCACGAGCAAGATCCTCGGGTACGCCGGAGAGCTCGAACAGAATGCGGCCGGGCTTCACCACCGCAACCCAGTGTTCGGGGTTTCCCTTCCCGGAACCCATCCGGGTTTCCGCGGGCTTCTTCGTGACGGGCTTGTCGGGAAAGATGTTGATCCAGACCTTGCCGCCACGCTTCACGTGACGGGTCATGGCGATACGAGCCGCCTCGATCTGACGCGCCGTGATCCAACCCGGCTCCATGGCCTGAATTGCGAACTCGCCAAAGGCAATGGCGGTCGCACCCTTGGCATCACCGGTCATGCGACCACGATGCTGCTTGCGGTGTTTCACCTTACGGGGCATCAACATGGGTCAGTCCTCCCCCGGACGGAAGTGCGGGGTCTCGTGGTGCTCGCGCGTCAGACGCTCGATCTCCTCTTCCTCCGCCAACAAGCGCTCCAACTCGGGATCGGCTTCCTTGAGGATCGGCTCAGCCTCGGCGACGTCTGTTCCCTCACCTGCCAACAAGGTGGCGTCGATGGGTTCGACCTCATCAGCCAGGCGCTTCACGCCACCGGCGGAAACGACCTTTCGTGGACGAGGTGCGCCCGAGGGCTCACCAACGGCCATCGCTGCCTCGCGCAGCGCCTTGTCGTCGGTTGACGTCCGGTAGGGAAGGATGTCGCCCTTGTACAGCCACACCTTCACGCCGATGCGACCATAGGTGGTGCGGGCCTCACGAAAGCCGTAGTCGATGTCGGCTCGTAGCGTGTGCAACGGCACTCGACCTTCGCGGTACCACTCGGTACGGCTCATCTCGGCCCCATTCAGGCGACCGGAGCACTGCACACGAACACCGAGCACTCCGGCCTTCTGTGCGTTCTGCACCGCACGCTTCATCGCCCGGCGGAAGTTCACCCGGCCGACAAGTTGATCGGCCACACCCTGCGCGATCAACACCGCGTCGAGTTCAGGCTGCTTGATCTCCTGGATGTTGAGCTGAACCTTGGCATTGCCCGTGATCTTCGTGAGACGAGCACGAATCCGATCCGCCTCGCTGCCCCGACGGCCGATCACGATGCCCGGACGAGCAGTGTGAACATCGATGCGCAGACGATCACGGGTGCGCTCGACCTCGATCCGGCTGATGGCCGCATGCGGAAGCTGCGTCATGAGGTCGTCGCGAATCTTCCAATCCTCGATGAGGTACTGGGTGTAGTCGCGATCACTGAACCAACGGGACTTCCAGTCGGTGGTGACTCCAAGTCGGAAACCGTAGGGGTTGACCTTCTGGCCCATCAGTTCTCCTCGTCTTGGCTGTCGCCGGGAGTGTTCGCCGCACTGTCCTGTGCAACCGCCTCGTCTGCCGCCGGCTCCGCCACCACGGCTTCATCGGCCACCACGGCTTCGTCGACCACCACGGCATCATCGACCACCACGGCATCATCGCTGCCTTCATGGCCCTCGTGGTCATGACCCTCGTGGTCATGGCCCTCGTGACCCGTCGCGTCCTTTTGAGCCTCCCGGCTTGCGCGTGTACGGCGCTTCCGGGCCTCCGCTGCCTCTTGGCCGGCTCGCCGAGCAGCGCGACTTCCGGGTCGAGCCGCATCCTTGATGCGACGCATCTCGAGATCCTTCTCGGACATGCGACTCACCACAACCGTGATGTGACAGCTCCTCTTGCGAATCCTCGATGCACGACCACGGGCACGAGGGCGAAACCGCCGAGCCGTCTTGCCCTCGTCGGCGAAACATGCCGACACGAACAGTTCCTCGGGGTCCTGGCTGTCGTTGTGCTCGGCATTCGCCATCGCGGCATGCAAGGCCTTGCCGATCACGATCGCTGCGTCGCGCTCACAGAAGCGAAGGATCTCCTCGGCCGCGCGGACATCCTTGCCTCGGATCAGGTCCAGCACGGCGCGGGCCTTGAAGGCGGAGATGGGAACGTAACGGACGACCGCACGGGTGCCCGGACGTTCGTTTGTCTTGGGCCCGGTCAACGTCGTCCTCCCCGCTCCTGGCCCGCATGGAACCGGAATGTCCGCGTCGGAGCGAACTCGCCGAGCTTGTGTCCAACCATCGACTCCGTCACATAGACGGGGACGTGCTTGCGACCATCGTGCACCGCGATCGTGTGGCCGACCATCTCGGGGATGATCGTCGATCGACGTGACCATGTCTTGATGACACGCTTCTCATTGGAGGTGTTCAACGCGTCGACCTTCTTCAGGAGATGGTCGTCAACGAAGGGGCCTTTTTTGAGGCTGCGAGGCATTGGCCTTCCCTTCCCTTAACGCCGGGCGCCGCGGGTACGGCGGCGGCGCACGATGAGCTTGTCGGATTCTTTACGCTTCGGCCGAGTGCGGCCCTCGGGCTTGCCCCACGGGGAAACGGGGTGCCGGCCACCGGACGTCTTGCCTTCGCCACCACCAAGTGGGTGATCGACCGGGTTCATGGCAACGCCACGAGTCTGAGGACGAACGCCCTTCCATCGATTTCGACCGGCCTTGCCGATCGAGATCAGCTCGGCCTCGGCGTTGCCGACCTCGCCCACGGTTGCCCGGCAATCGATGGGAACCCTGCGCATCTCGGTGCTCGGCAGACGCAACGTGGCAAAGTCGCCCTCTTTCGCAACCAGTTGCACGCTGGTGCCCGCGCTACGAGCCATCTTGCCGCCTGCACCAGGCTTGAGCTCGACGTTGTGCACCGTGGTGCCCACCGGGATGTAGCGCATGGGAAGCGCGTTGCCGGGGCGGATGTCGGCTCCCTGGCCGTTCTGCAGGACGTCACCCACCTTGACCTTCGCAGGCGCCAGGATGTAGCGCTTCTCGCCGTCGTAGAAGTGGAGGAGCAGGATACGGCAGTTGCGGTTGGGGTCGTACTCTATTGCCGCCACCTTCGCGGGCACGCCGTCCTTGTTGCGCCTGAAATCGATGAGTCGGTACTGCTGCTTGTGGCCGCCGCCACGATGTCGCGCGGTCTTGCGACCGTAGCTGTTGCGGCCACCGGTACGGGGCTTGGGCTCCAGCAGGGTCTTCTCCGGCCGGTCCTTGGTGATCTCCGAGAAATCCGAGGAGGTCTGGAACCGACGGCCGGGGCTGGTTGGGTTTCGTTTACGAAGAGGCATCGTGACTCCGACTCAGCTCTGGAACAGATCGATCTGGTCGCCCGCAACGAGGGTGACGACGGCACGCTTCGTGGACGGACGTTGCCCAAGTGTCGGGCTTCGGCGATTGCGGCGACGCTTTCCCTGGCGGTTCAGCGTGTTCACCTTGAGAACCTTGACCTCGAACAGCGCCTCGATGGCCTGACGAATCTCGATCTTGTTGGCGTCGGGGTGAACCTTGAACGTGTAGGCGCCCGATTCGGCAAGCCCGTAGGACTTCTCGCTCACCACTGGTGCCAGAATCACATCTTGGGGGCGCATCAGGCCTCTCCATCGCCGGTTTCGGGGACTTCGGTCACCGTCTGCTCGGCTGCAGCCGGGGATGGTACCTCCTTGGTCCCACCTGGAGCCGTTGGCAGCGTCTCGGGTGTGAATACCACCCAGTCGCTCACCAGCACGTCGTAGGCGTTGAGCTGACCGTTCGCGATGACATGCACGTTCGGCAGATTGCGGAAGCTCTTCCATGCAGCTTCATCGCCTCGGGAAAGAACCACGAGGATCCTGCCGCTCACGCCGATCGCATCGAGGAACGACTTGGCGTCCTTGGTCTTGGGTGCGTCGAACCCCCAGGCAGGAACAACCACGATCCGCCCGGAGGCGGCCCGATCGGAGAGTGCCGACCAAAGCGCCAACCTGACCATCTTCTTGGGAGTGCGCTGCGCGTACGAACGCGGCTTGGGGCCCAGGGCAACGCCGCCGCCCACCCACTGCGGAGAGCGAATGGAACCCTGTCGCGCACGACCGGTCCCCTTCTGGCGCCACGGCTTCGCACCGCCGCCCGCGACCTCCGAGCGGGTCTTGGTCGACTGCGTTCCCGATCGGGCAGCCGCAAGTTGCGCCGTCACCACCTGGTGCATCACCGGAACATTGGGCTGGACGCCGAAGACGGCGGGGTCGAGATCAACCGCGCCCGCCTCGGCACCCGATCGATCCTTCATGTGCAGGGTCAACGCCATCACTTGCCACCCTTCACGGCATCGCGAAGCAGCACCATGCCCCCACGAGGGCCCGGGACAGACCCCCGAACGAGGATGATCTCCCGATCCGCATCGGCGGTAACCACCTCGAGGTTCAAGGTGGTCACCTTCTCCGCACCCATGCGACCCGCCATGCGAGTCCCCTTGAACACCCGGGCCGGCGTGGCGCAGGCCCCGATCGAGCCAGGAGCGCGGTGCACGCGGTGCGCACCATGGGATGCCGGCAGGCCCTTGAAGTTGTGACGCTTCATGCCGCCGGCGAATCCCTTGCCCTTGCTGATGGCGGTGACGTCGATCCTCTCACCCGCCACCAGCAGGCCGGCGTCGAGAACCTGGCCGACCTCGAAAGCGCTCACGTCTTCGATGCGCAGCTCGACCAGGCGGACTCCCGGATCAACCGACGCCTTGGCGAAGTGCCCGAGCTCGGGCTTGACGAGTGCCTTTTCCTTCTTCATGCCATAGGTGACCTGCAGGGCAGCGTACCCATCGCGCTCGACATTCTTGACCTGGACCACCCGGCAGGGTTGGACCCGTAGGACGGTCACGGGCACGACACGGTCCTGGTCATCCCAGACCTGGGTCATGCCCACCTTCTCACCCACGATCGCTTTCTTCGCCATGGAGGCTCATTCCCTCTGTGTGACCTCCCGCGGAGGCCGCTCACGCGAGCGCTCCGCACGGGGTTTCCCCCGGCGGAGCGCCAGTTCGGTTGTGCCGTGTGGTATCCCAAGGCATTGGAGCCAACCGGGACCGACACGGACATCGGTTCTTCACTACTGACAACGATTCAGTCTCTCGAGCAGAACAAGGTCAACCTTGTAGGCACTCAAGAGGGCAATGCATCCTAGCCTCGCGTTCTCCAACTGGCAACCGCAGTCGGGGAACGGTCAGACCTGCTGGATCTTGATCTCGATATCCACGCCCGCCGGAAGGTCAAGTCGTTGAAGGGAGTCGACGGTCTTCGCCGATGGTTCGAGGATGTCGAGAAGCCGCTTGTGGATGCGCATCTCGAAATGCTCCCGTGAGTCCTTGTCCTTGTGGGGACCACGAATCACGGTGTATCGATGCTTCTCGGTCGGAAGAGGCACAGGGCCTCGCACCGTCGCCTGAGTCCGCACCACGGTCTCGACGATCTTCTTGGTCGACTGATCGATGATCTCGTGGTCGTAGGCCTTGAGCCTGATGCGAATCTTCTGTGCCATTTGTTCCTCGGTCCCGGTCTACTTGATGATCTTGGTGACGCGACCGGCACCGACGGTTCGACCACCCTCACGGATGGCGAAACGAAGGCCTTCGTCCATCGCTATGGGGTTGATCAACTCGACGGTCATGGTCATGTTGTCACCGGGCATCACCATCTCGGTACCCTCGGGCAACTCGATGTGTCCGGTGATGTCCGTGGTGCGGAAGTAGAACTGGGGCCGGTAGTTGTTGAAGAAAGGCTTGTGCCGCCCACCTTCAGCCTGCGTCAGGATGTAGACCTGACCCTCGAACTGCGTGTGAGGAGTGATGGAGCCCGGCTTGCACAGCACCTGACCACGCTCGACCTCCTCCTTCTTGGTGCCGCGGAGCAGGGCGCCGATGTTGTCGCCGGCTCGACCCTCGTCGAGGAGCTTGCGAAACATCTCGACACCCGTGCAGGTCGTCTTCTGCGTCGCACGGATGCCGACGATCTCGATCTCGTCACCCGTGTGCACGATGCCCTGCTCGACCTTGCCGGTCACCACGGTGCCACGACCGGTGATGGTGAACACATCCTCGATCGGCATGAGGAAAGGCTTGTCGAGATCGCGCTCGGGCTCGGGGATGTAGGAATCGACCGCATCCATCAGCTCGACGATCTTGGCGGCCCAATCGGCATCTCCCTCGAGCGCCTTGAGAGCGGAGACGCGTACGATCGGGGTGTCGTCGCCGGGGAACTCGTACTCGTTGAGCAGTTCACGAACCTCGAGCTCGACGAGGTCGAGCAACTCCTCGTCATCGACCGTGTCTGCCTTGTTGAGGGCGACGACAATGTAGGGAACGCCCACCTGGCGAGCAAGAAGCACGTGCTCACGGGTCTGGGGCATTGGGCCGTCTGCTGCGGAGACGACCAGGATCGCGCCATCGACCTGGGCGGCGCCGGTGATCATGTTCTTGATGTAGTCGGCGTGACCGGGCATGTCGACGTGGGCATAGTGGCGGTTCGCCGTCTCGTACTCGACGTGCGAGATGGAGATGGTGATGCCACGGGCCTTTTCCTCGGGTGCCTTGTCGATCTGATCGAACGCCATTGCCTTCACGTTTGGGTTCTGGTCGGCAAGAACCTTGGTAATCGCTGCGGTCAGCGTGGTCTTTCCATGGTCGATGTGCCCCATGGTGCCCACGTTGAGGTGTGGCTTGTTCCGCTCGAACTTCTCCTTGGCCATGATCTTTCCTTAGGTCCTTATTTCTCCGACAGGGACTTCAACAACGCCAGACTAGGGCACTACTCGCCCCGCACCCTCGCAACGATCTCATCCGCGATCGCCTTCGGCACTTGCTGGTACGAATGGAACTGCATGCTGTAGGTCGCTCGACCCTGGGTGCGTGATCGCAGGTCAGTAGCGTATCCGAACATGTCCGACAGGGGAACCTGCGCGCGGATCACCATGCTGTTGCCGCGCTGCTCGCTGTTCTCGACCTTCCCGCGACGTGCGTTGAGGTCACCGAACACGTCTCCCATGTAGTCCTCGGGCGTCGCGACCTCGACAGCCATGATGGGCTCGAGGAGGGCGGGGGAAGCCTTGCGCGCCGCTTCCTTGAAGGCCATGGAACCGGCGATCTTGAAGGCCATCTCGGAGGAGTCGACGTCGTGGCTCGACCCGTCGACGAGAATTGCCCGGACATCGACGACCGGATAGCCGGCGAGCACACCGGAGTCCAGGGTCTGCTGGATGCCCTGATCCACGGCCGGGATGAACTCCCGCGGAATGCGACCACCGGTGATCTTGTCGACGAACTCGTAGCCGCCGCCGGGGCCCGTCGGCTCCAAGGTGATGACCACGTGAGCAAACTGACCCGAACCACCCGTCTGCTTGACGTGGCGGTAGACGACGTTCTCGACCTTCGAGGTGATGGTCTCACGGTAGGCCACCTGGGGCTTGCCCACGGTGGCGTCGACATTGAACTCACGAAGCATGCGGTCGACGATGACCTCCAGGTGCAATTCACCCTGACCGGAGATGACCGTCTGGCCGGTCTCCTCATCGGTGCGCACCTGGAACGTGGGGTCCTCCTCGGACAGAGCCTGCAGCGCCTTGGAGAGCTTGTCCTGATCGGACTTCGTCTTGGGCTCGACGGCCACGTGGATGACCGGAGCGGGAAACTCGATCGACTCCAGAACGACGGGCTTCTCCGGATCACAGAGCGTGTCGCCGGTGGTCGTGTTCTTCAGACCGATGGCGGCAACGATGTCGCCGGCAAACACGGAATCCTTGTCCTCGCGATGGTTCGCGTGCATTTGCAGGAGGCGACCGATGCGCTCCTTCTTGTCCTTCGTCGAGTTGTAGACGTACGAACCCGAAGCGAGCTTGCCCGAATACACACGGAAGTAGGTGAGCTTGCCGACATGGGGATCGCTCATGATCTTGAATGCCAGCGCCGCGAACGGGGCACTGTCGTCGGCTGGTCGCTCGAGCTCCTCCAAGCCCTTGGGATCCATCCCCTTGACGGGAGGCAGGTCGAGAGGGCTGGGCAGGTAGTCGACAACGGCATCGAGCATGGGCTGCACACCCTTGTTCTTGAAGGCCGATCCGCACAGCACCGGTACGCAGTGATTCGCGATCGTGCCCGTGCGCAGGGCGCGTCGCAGATCGGCAGCGGTGATCTCCTCATCGCCCGCATACTTCTCGAGGATTCCGTCGTCGAAACTCGAGACGCGATCGATGAGCTGATGACGCCACGTCTCCGCATCGTCAACGAGATCGGCGGGGATGTCGCCGACTTCCCATTCCTCGCCCTTCTTGCCCTCCAGGTCGGGCCAGATCAGGGCCTTCATGTTCAACAGGTCGACGACACCGGTGAAATGCCCCTCGGCCCCGATGGGAATCTGGATGACCGCGACCGGTGCCTGGAGGCGATCCTCGATGGAAGCGACGGCTGCATAGAAATCCGCGCCGATGCGGTCCATCTTGTTGATGAAACAGATGCGAGGGACGTTGTACTTGTTGGCCTGACGCCAGACCGTCTCGGACTGAGGCTCGACGCCCGAAACCGCGTCGAAGACCGCCACCGCTCCGTCGAGCACTCGGAGGCTTCGTTCGACCTCAACGGTGAAGTCGACGTGGCCGGGGGTGTCGATGATGTTGATCCAGTGGTCGTTCCACTGACAGGTCGTGGCAGCCGAGGTGATGGTGATGCCGCGCTCTTGTTCCTGGACCATCCAGTCCATGACCGCTGCGCCCTCGTGAACCTCGCCGATCTTGTAGCTGCGCCCGGTGTAGTAGAGGATCCGCTCGGTCGTCGTGGTCTTCCCCGCGTCGATGTGAGCCATGATCCCGATGTTCCGGGTGCGGGCGAGTGGAAACTCTCGGATGGTGGGGCCGTCAGCCATGATTCTCCTTCGGAACGAACATCAGCACTTCGAACCGAGCCGGGCAAGATCCTTGTACACGAATGCACAGATTCCTGTCTATCGAACAATTTCCCAATGATGGCGCGAGGAGCGGGAGCGCCTGTCGGTTGCGAACTACCAGCGGTAGTGGGCGAAAGCCTTGTTGGATTCAGCCATCTTCTGCAGGTCTTCACGGCGCTTCATGCTCGTGCCGATGCCGTTTGCGGCATCGAGCAACTCATTGGCGAGGCGCTCGGCCATGGTCTTCTCCCGACGCTGGCGGGAATAGCCGACAACCCAGCGAATCGCCAACGTGTTGGCACGGCGGGGACGAACCTCGACGGGAACCTGATACGTGGTACCACCCACGCGGCGGCTCCGAACCTCGAGAGCCGGCTTCAGATTCTCGATCGCCCTCTTGAGGGTCGCGAGAGCCTCGCCGTCGGTCTTCTCCTTCAGGATGTCCATGGCGTCGTAGACGATGCTCTCGGCCAACGTTCGCTTTCCGCGCTGGAGCACCTTGTTGACGATCTGGGTGACGAGAACCGACCGATAGATGGGATCGGGCATGAGATCTCGGCGGGGAGCAGGGCCCTTGCGAGGCATATCAGCTTTCCTTCTTCGAGCCGTAACGGCTTCGGGCCTGTTTACGATCGCGAACACCGGCGGAGTCGAGCGTCCCGCGGATGACCTTGTACCGAACGCCGGGAAGATCCTTCACGCGACCACCACGCACCAGGACGATGGAGTGCTCCTGAAGGTTGTGGCCCTCCCCCGGAATGTACGCGGTGATCTCGACACCGCTGGAAAGCCGCACACGGGCGACCTTGCGCAATGCGGAGTTCGGCTTCTTGGGCGTGTTCGTGTACACGCGGGTGCACACACCACGGCGCTGGGGAGCGCCCTTGAGGGCGGCGGTCTTGCCCTTGGCCGGTTTTGTCTGCCGGCCTTTTCGGACGAGCTGCTGGATAGTGGGCACGGGTGTCCTTACTTCGGGTGTTGCGAACGGAAACGCTCCGCACCCGGAACAGCCGGCGCGCGAGATGCGGCTGGCAATTCTAGGGTCCGGGAGATGAAACGGCAAACAGCCGTCGACGAGGTCATGCCAGGTCTTCGGATGGAACCGGGATGTCGGCTTCCTCGCCACCCTGCATCGCCAGCCAGGATGCAAGGTCGTGCCCGCCCTCCTCCTCGGAGGTCCAGAACTGGAGAGGCTCGTAGTCGGGAGCGAGCGTCTTGAACTGGCGATAGCGCTCCATGCCGGTACCGGCAGGGATGAGCTTGCCGATGATGATGTTCTCCTTCAGGCCGAGCAGCGAATCGGAACGCGATTCGATGGCGGCTTCCGTAAGAACTCGCGTGGTCTCCTGGAACGACGCTGCGGAGAGCCACGACTCGGTTGCCAGCGAAGCCTTGGTGATGCCCATCAGCTCGGGACGACCCTCGGCCGGGGTGCTGCCCTCCTGCACGAGCTTCCGATTGACCTCGGCATAGGCACGTGAATCGACGCGCTCGCCGGGAAGGAAGGTCGACGAACCGGGCTCCTGCACCGCGACCCGTCGGGTCATCTGACGAACGATGAGCTCGATGTGCTTGTCGTGGATCGAGACGCCCTGGTCGCGATAGACCCGTTGCACCTGGTTCACCAGGTAGTTCTGAGTCTCGCGAACACCCTTGATCTCGAGCAGCTCCTTGGGATCACGGGGACCCTCGACCAGCGCGTCACCGGCTTGCACCTCTTGACCGTCGCTGACCTCGAGGCGGCTCGGACTTGCCACGGTGTAGGCATCTTCCTCACCGTCGTCGCCCGCAATGGTGATCGTGCGACCGCGGCCCTCGTCGTCGGAGACCCTGACAACACCCGAACTGCGGGCGAGGGTCGCCTTTCCCCGGGGGCTGCGGGCCTCGAACAGCTCGACCACACGAGGAAGGCCGCCCGCGATGTCACCCGAGGCTCCGGCGACACCACCGGTGTGGAACGTACGCATGGTGAGCTGAGTGCCGGGCTCGCCGATGGACTGGGCGGCAATGACGCCTACCGCCTCACCCAGCTCGATGTGACGGCCGGTCGCAAGCGAGCGGCCGTAGCATGCCGCGCAGATGCCCTGCTCGGCATCACACGTGAGCACCGACCGCACCCGAACACGAGAGATGGTGGTGTCGTCACGCAAGGCGACGAGATCTTCGGGAGTGAGCATGTGTCCGGAGCCAAGCGTCGTGCCGTCCTGAAGCGTCACGGCCTCGGTCAGCACCCGTCCGTCCAGACGGGCCTCCAAATAGGTGCGACGAGCAGCGGTGTCGGGTTCGACGTTCTCGATCCAGATGCCACGGGTTGCCCCGCAGTCCTCCTCGCGAATGATCAGCTCCTGGGCGACATCGACCAGTCGACGGGTGAGGTAACCGGAGTCCGCCGTTCGCAGTGCCGTGTCGACAAGACCCTTGCGGGCGCCGGGCGTGGCGATGAAGTACTCCAGCATCGACAGGCCTTCACGGAAGTTCGACTTGATGGGTCGAGGAATGAAGTCGCCTCGAGGGTTGGTCACCAACCCTCGCATGCCGGCGATCTGGCGGATCTGGAGGATGTTGCCTCGGGCGCCGGAACTCACCATCATCTCGATCGGATTGAAGGTGTCCGAGTCCATCGTGACGCGCATGGCCGCTTCGACCTCGCTCGTCGCGCTGGTCCAGATCTCGACTTCCTTCTGACGCCGCTCGCCATCGGTGATGATGCCCCGCTTGAACTGGCCCTCGACCTTGTCGGCTTCCTTCTCGTAACGGTCGAGGATGGAGCGCTTCTCGGCCGGCGTTCGCACGTCGTCGATGGAGAAGGTCAGGCCTGACTGCGTCGCGTAGCGGAACGCCACGTTCTTGATCGCGTCGACACTGTCGGCCACCACACCCTTGGGGTAGTTGTCCGAGAGCAGCTCGACGATGGTTCCGACGTTCGTGGTCTTCTTGCCGATCACATCATTGACGAAGCCGAAGCCCTCCGGCAGCGCCCGGTTGAAGAAAAGGCGACCGGCGGTGGTCTTCGAGTACACCGCATGCCCATTGCTCGCGGCCTCGTCACGCAATTCGGGATGACGCACCTCGATCGGCGCGTGCAATGCGATGACGCCCTCGTCGTAGGCGCGTTCCACCTCATGGAGATGACGGAACACGAGTCCGGCGCCCTTGCCCTCCTCGTTCATGAGGGTGAGGTAGTAGCAACCGAGAACCATGTCCTTGGTCGGGGTGATGATCGGTCGACCGTTCGACGGCGACAGGATGTTGTTCGACGAGAGCATCAGCACCCGCGACTCGGCCTGAGCCTCTGCCGACAAGGGCAGGTGCACGGCCATCTGGTCCCCGTCGAAGTCGGCGTTGAAGGCGGTGCAGACCAACGGGTGGATCTGGATTGCCTTGCCCTCGACCAGGACGGGCTCGAACGCCTGGATACCAAGACGGTGCAACGTCGGCGCACGGTTCAGGAGAACCGGATGCTCGCGGATGACGTCTTCGAGGACGTCCCAGACCTGGGGACGACGACGCTCGACCATCCGCTTGGCCGACTTGATGTTCTGCGCCAGCTCGGCGTCGACAAGGCGCTTCATCACGAAGGGCTTGAACAACTCGAGCGCCATCAGCTTGGGAAGCCCGCACTGGTGCAACTTGAGGGTGGGACCGACCACGATGACCGATCGACCCGAGTAGTCGACGCGCTTGCCCAGGAGGTTCTGGCGGAATCGTCCCTGCTTGCCCTTGAGCATGTCCGAGAGCGACTTCAACGGCCGGTTGCCCGGACCCGTCACCGGTCGTCCGCGTCGCCCGTTGTCGAACAGCGCGTCGACTGCTTCCTGGAGCATGCGCTTCTCGTTGTTGACGATGATGCCCGGGGCGCCGAGATCGAGCAGCCGCTTCAGGCGACTGTTGCGGTTGATGACCCTGCGATAGAGATCGTTGAGGTCCGATGTCGCGAACCGCCCGCCGTCGAGTTGCACCATTGGTCGCAGATCCGGGGGGATCACCGGCACCACGTCGAGGATCATCGCCCGGGGATTGTTCACCCGACGGCCGTGCTCGTCACGGCGGTTGAAGGCCGACACGATCTTCAGCCGCTTGATCGCCTTCTGACGACGCTGTGCCGACAGGGGCTTCTGGCCGTCCTTGGGCTCGATCGCCTCACGGAGCTTGACCTCCTCCTCGTCGAAGTCGATGCGCTCGATGAGGCGGGCGAGAACCTCTGCGCCCATGCCGCCCTCGAAATACTCGCCGTAGCGGTCAACCAGCTCACGCCACAACATCTCGTCTTCGATGATCTTGCGGGCATGCAGATCACGGAACTCGTCGAATGCACGACGAACCAGCTCGATCTCACCGTCCGCTCGCTCCCGCACGTTGGCGATGTCGCGTTCGGCGAGCTTCTGGCGAGCCTTCACATCCGCCTCGCGGGCGCCATCGGCCTCGAGGGCCGAGAGCTCTTCCTCGAGCTGCTTGTACTTGCGGTCGATGTCGAGATCACGCCGCTTGGCGATCTCGTCCAACTCCTCGCCCAACTCGGCTTCGAGGTTTGGAAGCTCCTCGTGACGGCGCTCCTCATCAACCCACGTGACGAGATTCGCCGCGAAGTAGATCACCTTCTCGAGCTGCTTGGCCTTCAGCTCCTCACGAGGCGTGATGCCCGCGAGCAGGTAGGCCAACCAGGAACGCGTGCCACGGAGGTACCAGATGTGGACCACCGGGGCGGCCAGCTCGATGTGGCCCATGCGGTCACGGCGGACCTTGGAGCGAGTCACCTCGACGCCACAACGTTCACAGATGATGCCCTTGAAGCGAACCCGCTTGTACTTGCCGCAATAGCACTCCCAGTCCTTGGTGGGACCGAAGATCTTCTCGCAGAAGAGGCCGTCCTTCTCGGGCTTCAGCGTGCGGTAGTTGATGGTCTCCGGCTTCTTCACCTCACCGTTGGACCATGTTCGAATGGAATCGGCTGTCGCCAGACCGATGCGCAGTTGATCGAAATCGTTGACGTCGAGCATCAGACCCTCTCCCTCCGTCGCTCGTCTTCTTCATCACTGCCACGCTCAGGACGGCTCAGGTCGATACCCAACTCCTCAGCTGCTCGGAACACATCCTCGTCAAGCTCTCTCATCTCGATCTCCTCACCTGAGGTGGCGAGCACCTCGACGTTGAGGCAGAGGGCCTGCATCTCCTTGATCAGCACCTTGAAGCTCTCGGGAATACCGGGCTCCGAGATGTTCTCGCCCTTGACGATGGACTCGTAGACCTTCACCCGGCCGAGCACATCGTCGGACTTGATGGTGAGCAACTCCTGGAGGCAATAGGCGGCGCCGTAGGCCTCCAGTGCCCAAACCTCCATCTCCCCGAAGCGCTGACCACCGAACTGCGCCTTGCCGCCCAAGGGCTGTTGGGTGATCATCGAGTACGGACCGGTCGAGCGAGCGTGAATCTTGTCGTCCACGAGGTGAGCGAGCTTCAGGATGTACACGTAGCCGACCGTGACGGGATTGTCATACACCTCACCGGTTCGCCCGTTGTAGAGGGTGGCCTTGCCGTCGGCGCCGATCAGGCGGCCGCCGACGCCGTATTCGGCTTCTGCGGCATCCGGATGCAGGTTCTCGAAGATGTTGCGGATCGTCGGATGTGCCCCGGCGTCCTCCGCCTCGTCCCAGTGGGCGCCGTCGAACACCGGCGTCGAGACGAAGACCGCAGGATCGGTGTTCGGTCGGGTTTTCGTCTCGGTTCCCGAGATCGGCGGTGTACCCACCGTCGATCCGTTGTGATCCCAGCCCCATCGGGCGGCATATCCCAGATGGGCCTCCAGAACCTGACCGACGTTCATGCGGCTCGGCACGCCGAGTGGGTTGAGGATGATGTCGACGGGGGTCCCGTCCTCCATGAAGGGCATGTCCTCGACGGGAAGGATCTTGGAGATGACACCCTTGTTGCCGTGACGGCCGGCCAGCTTGTCGCCGACGGAGATCTTGCGCTTCTGACCGACATAGACACGAACGAGCTGGTTCACGCCGGGGGGGAGCTCGTGGCTCTCATCTCGGCTGAACACCTTGACGTCGATGACCTTGCCCGACTCACCGTGTGGCACCTTGAGGCTCGTGTCACGCACCTCGCGTGCCTTCTCGCCGAAGATGGCACGAAGCAGGCGCTCCTCAGGGGTGAGCTCGGTCTCGCCCTTCGGCGTGACCTTTCCCACGAGCACGTCACCGGGTCCGACCTCGGCACCCACGCGGATGATGCCGCGCTCGTCGAGATCCTTGAGGATCTCCTCGGAGAGATTGGGAATGTCCCGGGTGATCTCCTCAGGGCCGAGCTTGGTGTCGCGTGCGTCGACCTCGTGGCTCTTGATGTGGATGGACGTCAGGACGTCGTCGCTCACGAGGCGCTCCGACAGGATGATCGCGTCCTCGAAGTTGTAGCCCTCCCAGGGAAGGTAGGCCACCAGGAGGTTCTTGCCGAGCGCCAGTTCGCCATGGTCCGTCGAGGGGCCGTCGGCGACGAGATCGCCCAACGACACCCGTTGGCCTGTGATCACCCTCGGGCGCTGGTTGATGCAGGTGTCCTGGTTGGAACGACGGAACTTCGACAGGCGATAGACCTTGCGCCCCTTGAGGCCGACCTTGCCGTCGTATTCGATCACGATCGAGTCGCCCGACACCTCGGTGACCACGCCGTCACCGTCGGCAAGGATGATCTCACCACCGTCGCGTGCCGCGCGTGCCTCGACGCCGGTGCCCACATAGGGGGCCTCGGCCTTGAGCAGCGGCACCGCCTGGCGTTGCATGTTGGCGCCCATCAGGGCACGGTTTGCATCGTCATGCTCGAGGAATGGAATGAGCGCCGTGGCAACCGAGACGATCTGCTTGGGCGAGACGTCCATGAGCTGCACCTCCTCGGGAGGCACGGAGCTGATCTCGGTGGTCGCGCCGAAGAAGACGTCGCGCTCGAGCTGGAGCTTCAACTCCGAGAGCGACGCAGCCTGTGGACTGCGACGTACCAGGACCTTCGAGTCGAGGAAGCGGCCATCCGCGTCGAGCGGGACGTTGGCCTGAGCGACGACGTACTCCTCTTCCTCATCGGCGGCGAGATACACGATCTCGCTGGTCACCCTGCCCTCGACGACCTTGCGGTAGGGCGACTCGATGAAGCCGAACTCGTTCACCCGGGCAAAGGTGGAAAGCGCACCGATCAGACCGATGTTGGGACCTTCCGGCGTCTCGATCGGACACATGCGTCCGTAGTGCGAGAAGTGGACGTCTCGCACCTCGAAGCCGGCGCGCTCGCGTGACAAACCGCCCGGGCCGAGCGCCGAGAGGCGACGACGATGGGTCAGGCCCGAGAGCGGGTTCACCTGGTCCATGAACTGGGAGAGTTGGCTGGTCCCGAAGAACTCCTTGATCGCCGCGACCACGGGACGGATGTTGATCAGGGTCTGAGGCGTGATCGCCTCGACGTCCTGGGTCGTCATCCGCTCTCGCACCACCCGCTCCATCCGGGAGAGACCGATGCGAACCTGGTTCTGGATCAACTCACCGACCGAACGGATTCGGCGATTGGCGAAGTGGTCCTGATCGTCGAGCCGGTAGCCCGGTTCGGCCGCCGTGAGGTGCAGAAGGTAGGTGCAGGCCGCGAGGATCTCCGAACGGGCCAACGTCGCCTGTTCGATCTCCGGACGGTCGAGGTCGGGAAGATTGAAGAGCGTGCTGATGCGTTCGATCTCGGGGCCCAGCTTGCGATTGAGCTTGTAACGACCGACCCTGCTCAGGTCGTAGCGCTTCGCGTTGAAGAAGGCGTTCTCGAAGTAGTTCCGGGCGGCCTCAACAGCCGGTGGCTCACCTGGACGCGCCCGCTTGTAGATCTCGACCAGCGCTTCGTCCTGCGTGGGCGCCAGAAGGCGATCCTTTTCCCACTGGCCCTCGAGGAAATCGAAATGACGTACCAGCTGATCGAGGAATCCGGGGGCCTGCTCCTCGTCGTAGCCGAGTGCCCGTAGCAGAACGAACAGGCTGATCCGACGCTTCCGGGCAACACGGGTACCGGCGGTGACGTCCTTGCCGGGCTTCTGCTCGACGTCGAACTCTATCCACTCACCGCGGTAGGGATGGATGGTGCCCGTGACGAGCTGATGCTTCGCAAGGTTGCGAAGGCGGAACCTCTCACCCGGTTGGAAGATCACGCCGGGGCTGCGCACGAGTTGCGAGACGACCACGCGCTCCGTGCCGTTGATGATGAATGTTCCCTTGGGCGTCATCATGGGGAAGTCGCCCATGAACACCGTCTGTTCCTTGATCTCACCGGTCGTGGCGTTCATGAAGCGCGCGCGCACGAACACCGGTGCGGAATAGGTCATGTCCTTCTCTTTGCACTCCTCAACGGTGAACTTCGGCGGCGGCCGCAGATCCTCATCGTTGGGGTCGAACTCCAACTCGAGGCGAAGCGCCCCGCTGAAGTCCTCAATGGGGCTGATGTCGGAGAAGGTTTCCGCCAATCCATGCTGAAGAAACCATTCGAATGATTCCCGTTGGATGGCTATCAGATCGGGGAGAGACAGAACCTCTTCAAGATTGGCAAAAGAATAACGATCCCGATCGGCAGGGCGAGCAAGCAAAGCGGCTCCTCAAGAGAGGGCGGGCAGGGCACGAATGCGCGCGCGCACGAGCGGTTGTCACGGTCGAAAACGAGCAAGGCGCGAGCACGGCAACGAATGATCCTATCAAGCAGGATGGCGGTATGCAACTGAAAGGACTCGAATGTCATGAATCGTGATGAAGGCGAGCGAGACCCGCCTTCATCACGATTCGATCAAGACAGAAACTACTTGACCTCGACAGAACCACCGGCGGCTTCAAGCGCAGCCTTGGCCTTCTCGGCGTCTTCCTTCGAAACCTTCTCGAGGACGGGCTTGGGCGCACCGTCAACCAGATCCTTGGCCTCCTTGAGACCAAGGTTCGTCAGCGTCCGCACTTCCTTGATGACCTGAATCTTCTTGTCACCGGCAGCGGTGAGGATCACGTCGAACTCGCTCTGCTCCTCGGCCGCAGCCTCACCTCCGCCGCCGGCGGCGGGAGCTGCTCCGGCAACGGCGACCGGCGCCGCAGCCGTGACGCCGAACTTCTCCTCGAAGTCCTTCAGAAGCTCGGAAAGCTCGAGCACGGTCATGTTGGAGATCGCGTCGAGGATCTCTTCCTTGGTTGACATGGTAACTACGCCTCCTCGGGCGACTCGTCGGAAACAACCTCGGCTGCGTCTGCAGCTTCGGGGTTGGGCACCTCGGCTGCATCGGCAGCTTCGGGGGTGGGCACCTCGGCTGCATCGGCAGCTTCGGGGTTGGGCACCTCGGCTGCATCGGCAGCTTCGGGAACAGGGGTTGCCTCGATCTCGTCGGCAGCCACTTCGGGCTCGATCGCCTGCTCGGCAACGGGGGCGCCCAAGGCGCCGCCCTGGTCGATCAGCGCCTTCAGGCCGTAGGCAAGGTTGCGCGGCAGCGCCTGGAGCAGCCCGGCGAACTGTTGCATCGGAGCAGCGATACCACCGGCAAGGCGGGCCAGGAGCACCTCGCGAGGGGGAATGTCGGCCAGGGTGCGGACATCGTCGGCCGACAGGAGCTTGTCGCCAAGGATGCCGCCCTTGAGCACGAGCGCAGGATTGCCCTTCGCGAAGTCACGGAGCGCCCGCGCAACGCCAACGGCGTCGCCTTCGACGAAGGCCAGGGCGGTGGGTCCGACGAGAAGCTCTTCGACGCCTTCGACGCCAAGGTCACTCACCGCTCGGCGAACCAGCGTGTTCTTGTAGACCTTGTAGTCGCCGCCGGCCTGTTGCAGCGAACGACGCAGATCGGCAAGCTCGCCGACCTTGAGACCGCGGTACTCGGTGAGCATGACCGCGCCGGCAGACGAGAAGCGCTCTCGTACCTCCTGCACGACCGCCACCTTCTCAGGCTTCGGCTCTCTCGCCTCGGGGCGGTCGATCGTTGTGGTCTCCATACAAACCTCAGAGTCGAGAGGCCCGTCGTCTCAACGGGCAGGAACATGAAAAGGGGCTCACGCAAACGTGAACCCCTGGTCTTGCTCGGAGTTCACCTCGTCAGGCGGGCCGAAGCCCTTTCAGCGATACCGATGACCGGCGTCGCACCATGATGTCTGCGGTGAATGAACTATTGGTTGTGCAGGAAGGCTAGCGCCTCGATGGCCGAACTGCCACATGCAGGTCAGGAAGGCGCGACGACCTTGACCCGAGCCGGATCGACCCGAACGCCCGGTCCCATGGTGGACGACAGGGCGATGCGCTTGACATAGCGACCCTTGGCGCCGGATGGCTTCGCTCGAACCAGCTCATCCATCACGGCGTGGGCGTTCGCCTGGAGCGCCGAAATCTCGAAGCTCACCTTTCCGATCGGGACGTGGACGTTGGCGCCCTGTCGCTCGGTCCGGTACTCGACGCGACCACCCTTGAACTCGGTGACGGCCTTGCCGACATCCATGGTGACCGTGCCGGTCTTGGGGTTCGGCATGAGGCCCCGGGGTCCCAGAGCACGACCCAACTTGGCCACCTGGGCCATCAGATCCGGCGTCGCAATGGCGACGTCGAAATCGAGCATGCCACCTTCGACCTCTGCGATGAGGTCGTCGGAACCCACATGATCGGCACCCGCCGCTCGCGCCTCGCTCGCCGCCTCGCCGGCAGCGAACACCGCGACACGCACGTTGGTGCCGGTTCCGGACGGAAGAGCAACCGTTCCACGGACCTGCTGATCGGGCTTGCGGGGGTCGACACCAAGTTGAACCGCTATCTCCACGGTCTCGTCGAACTTGGCGACGGCCAGGTTCTTGACCAACTCCACCGCCTCGTCGAGGGAGTGCAGCTGCTCACGATCGTAGCGACGGATCGCGTCCTTGTACTTCTTGCCTTGCGCCATGACGGCTCCCTCGGGTCAGGGGCACTCCGTTGGAAGTGCCCGGATACAACTGCTCGGGCGAGGTCGTCCCGATGCAGCGCCTGCTCGGTGCAGGCAACGATGCGAACGCCGATGACTCAGTCGACGACTTTGACACCCATTGAACGAGCGGTGCCGGCAACCTGCAACATGGCCGCCTCCATGTCGTTGGCATTGAGGTCGGGCATCTTGATCGTGGCGATCTCCTCGATCTGCTTCGAGCTGATGGTCCCTGCCTGTTCCTTGCCCGGAGCGGCCGAGCCCTTCTCGATGCCGATCGCCTGGCGGATCAGCACAGGCGTGGGGGGCGTCTTGGTGACAAACGAGAACGAACGGTCCTCGAAGATCGAGATCTCGACCGGGATGATCGTGCCGCGCTGAGACTCGGTCGCCGCGTTGTAGGCCTTGCAGAAGTCCATGATGGCAACGCCGTGCGGTCCGAGAGCGGTACCGACGGGGGGCGCAGGCGTCGCCTGGCCTGCGGGAATCTGGATCTTGACGACGGCCAGAACCTTTTTCTTGGCCATGAGGCACTTCCTACTTCCTGAAACGGGGGCGGATGGATGAAAACGACAGCGGTCCAGTCTGGCTGGCCGATGGTCGAACGGCAACTCCCGCGGGAGCGCGACCAATTCCCTACAGCTTGGCGACCTGGCTGAACTCGAGCTCGACCGGTGTCTCGCGTCCGAAGATGTTGACCAGAACCTTCACCTTGAGCTGGTCCTCGTTGATCTCGGCGATCTGACCCGAGAAGTCGGCAAAGGGGCCTTCCTTGACCCGCACCGTATCGCCGATCTCGTACTCGAGCTTCGGACGTTGGCGCTTCGGGGCGTTGCCGGCCTCGTAGTCGACCTCTTCGGGCACGGCGAGCGCCGTCTCGACGTCATGGCGCGACAGCGGGATGGGCTTGCCGCCGGAACCGACGAAACCCGTCACGCCCGGGGTGTTGCGAATGACATCCCACGAGCGATCGTCGAGGAAGCAGCGAACGTAGAGGTAGCCCGGGAACACCTTCTTCTGGGCCACGACCTTCTTGCCGCCCTTGAACTCGATCACCTCCTCCATGGGAACGACGACCTCGAAGATCGAGTCCTCCATGGTCATGGACGAGATGCGACTCTCCAGATTGGACTTGACCTTCTTCTCGTACCCCGACTGGGTGTGCAGGACGAACCAGTCACCTGGACGGTCGTAGGGACTGGAAGCCCGCACAACGGGGGTGGCCTCCTCCGCCAACAGATCGTCGACGTCGATGAACGCCGGAGCTTCGACATCGGCGACGGTCTCGGCGACGATGTCGTCGGCAGGGATCGCCTCGGGCTCGGGCTGCTCGGCCCCACGGAGAAACTCGAGGACCTGTCGATCATCGTCGATGACCGTCGGGTCCTCGTCGTCGCCGGCTTCAGGGTTGGGCTTGTCGTTGGGTTCCATCACGCTCACGAATCGAAGAGGAAGAAGATGCCCTTGGCCACGACGTAGTCGAGGCCAAAGATGAAGGAGGTCAGAACGACCATGGTGGCCAGAACGATAATCGAGTAGCGCACGATCTCCGGGCGGTTGGGCCAGGCCACCTTGCGCAGCTCACCTCGCGCCTCTCGCACATACTGGAGCAAGCTCGTGCGCTCGGTACGAGGTTTCGGCGTCGGCCGCGCCTCGCGCCGAGGCGCCGGCGACTCACCGTCTGCACCAAGCTGGCCCTGCTTCTGCAGTAGGCGTTTCGTTTGTCGGTTCATTGCCATGGAAACCACCAGTTCATGTTCCTGCCGGGACGGTGCCTCACCGGCGCACCGTCAAGGAGCAGGGCAGGAGGGACTCGAACCCCCAACCGCCGGTTTTGGAGACCGGAGCTCTACCAATTGAGCTACTGCCCTAAGGGGTGTACCGATACCTTGATCAATGTTGCGCCGATCAACCGCTGCACCGAAGACTCATCTCACCAGCTTTGCCTGGTCAGAACCGCACCGACTTTGAGGGATCGCTGCCTGCCGGCCGCGCTCCCGGGCCCTCGAAACTCCGAAAGGGCCCGCGGGCGAGAATAGCAGTCGAATCGGCAAATACCTGATGCAGGCGTGACATTGCCGGGTACCGAGGGCAGAGCCTTGTGAGCTGTCGTCAGCCGGCGAGGCCCATGCGACGCTGCCGCGATCGGCTGACCAACACGATCACACCGGCAGTTCCCGCAGCGGTGGCCATGGCAAGTCCCCCGGCGTAAGCGGCCTTGCGACCGCCCAGCAACAGGCGAAGTCCACCACGTTCACCGGCTTCCTCGAGTGAGGTGAGGACATCGTTCAAGAAGCCGGGCGCCGGCACGAACACCTCGGTGCGCAGGACCCGCAATGCCTTGATGAGCTTTCGGTACTGTGCGATCTCGGCCTGACACCGCAGACACGTCTCGAGATGCTCCTGTGCCTGAAGGGTGAGCAACTCGGTCTCATCATCGGCCAAAGCGGAAGCCAACCCGGTCAGATCCTCACACCGCACGGGACGCCCCCTCTTCACCGGGCAATGGAAACAGTCGCTCTCGCAACTGACGACGCGCTCGATGCAGGCGCACCTTTGCTGCAGATTCCGAGATGCCGAGCTCTGCGGCGATGGCCTCGTGAGGCAGGTCGTAGACATCGCGCAGCACCACGACCGCCCGCAACTTGGGGGGGAGCGCCTGGAGGGCCGTGTTCAACTCGGCACGAAGGGCTGTCGCATCGGACTGGGCAGCCGGATCGCCGACGAAGTGGGTGTCCGGCACGAGATCGTCGTCAGGCATCTCCTCATGGCGGTGACGACGACGCTTTCCGAGATGGGTGGAAGCACAATTGGCCGTGATGCGGTAGAGCCACGTCGTGAACTGCGCGTCGCCGCGAAAGTTCCCCAAGCCTCGATAAGCCCGCAGATATGCTTCCTGTACCACGTCGCGTGCGTCCTCCTCGTGCCCGACGAGGCGATACGCGAGTGTGTAGGTGTCCGGGAACGTCACCCGAACCAACTCGTCGAAGGCAGCCTTGTCACCGCCACGAGCGGCGGCGACCAGATCTGCCATTGCCTCAGGCATCACGGGGTTGGACCCTGGAGAAACCACGATGGTTACCTGAGGCGTTCTCGCTTATCGGGTCTCTTTGTGAACGGTGTGAACCCGATCCCAACGGCAGTACTTCTTCATCTCGATACGTTCGCGGTCGTTCTGCTTGTTCTTGGTGGTGATGTAGTTCCGGCGCTTGCAAACCTCGCAGGCCAAGATCACATTCACCCTTTTTTCACCGGCCATGTGCGCTCTCTCTTTGCTTGAGTGGGAATTCTGGTAGCGGCGGCCGGACTCGAACCGGCGACCCCTCGATTATGAGCCGAGTGCTCTTACCAACTGAGCTACGCCGCCATGTGGATACGTGATTGCGGTGGAGAGCCCCCTGTCAGAATCGAACTGACGACCTTTTCCTTACCATGGAAATGCTCTACCGACTGAGCTAAGGGGGCCTGGCGTCAAAGGTAGCCCCTCCTGGAGCACCCTCCACGACCCGTCGATGCTAGCGGCTGTCCCGGACGGATCCGAATTGTCGCCCGAGGCCCTCCCCGCGAACCCTGGCGATGCCCGTTGAGCAGGAGGGCCGCCGGGTAGGTTTGGTGCCCATGAAGGTTCGCCTCGCCGAGATGGACGATGCCGAGGCCATCCGATCCATCTACAACCTGGAGGTCGCCACCTCGACGGTGACCTTTGATCTGGTGGAACGCACCTTGGAGGACCAACAGGCCTGGCTCGCAGCGCGTTCGGGGGCCCACACCACACTCGTGGCCGTCGAGGGGTCCGGTTCGATCGCCGGCTTCGCCGCCCTCTCCCCGTATCGAGACCGTCCCGCCTACCGAACGACCGTCGAGGACTCGGTCTATGTCAGTCGTGATCACCAGGGCCAGGGGGTCGGGCGATTGCTGCTGAGCGAGTTGGTGGAAGCAGCGGCAGTGAGCGGGTTTCACGCCATGATGGCCCGCATCGTCGGGGACCACGCCGCCTCGATCGCCCTGCACCGAGGCCAGGGCTTTGCGATCGTGGGCACCGAGCGGGAGGTCGGCCGCAAGTTCAACCACTGGCTCGACGTCGTGGTGATGCAACGTCTCCTGTAGAGCGACGTAATCGGTCGCCTGCCCACACCACGCGTTGTCCCACCGGCAAACCTCTGCTGCCACCGGCAAGATGCCGACATCGCGCTCCAAAAGAAGCAGGACCCGAACCCCCAAACGGGGTTCGGGTCCTGCCGACATCTCACGACGTCACCGTGTGGGCCGGGGAGGATTCGAACCTCCGAAGGTCTCCCGGCAGATTTACAGTCTGCTCCCTTTGGCCGCTCGGGCACCGACCCCTGGCCCGGCAACGATAGCGTGCGGCGCGGCCCGAGCCGCGACCGGTAATGTTCCCCTGTGCCCAGTTTTGACATTGTCTCCGAGATCGATGACCAGGAAGTCCGCAATGCCGTGGATCAGGCCCAGCGCGAGATCACGACCCGATTCGACTTCAAGGACACCAATTCCAGCATTGAGCTCGGCAAGGGTGAGCTGACCTTGCGGTCGGGCAGCGAGGACCGCCTGCGAGCGCTGCATCAGGTCATCGAGGAGAAGTTCGTCAAGCGCAAGCTGTCGCTCAAGGTGCTGGACTGGGGAAAGATCGAGGAGGCGAGTGGCCAGGCGGTCCGCCAGGTGGTCACCCTGAAGGCGGGGATATCGAGTGATGCCGCGCGAGACCTGAACAAGCGGATCAAGGCCATGGGCCTCAAGGGGATTCAGTCGTCGACCCAGGGTGAGTCGATTCGTGTCACGGGCAAGAAGCGTGACGACCTGCAGGAGGTCATCGCTGCCCTGAAGGACGCGGATATCGAGCTCCCGCTGCAGTTCAACAACTTCCGCGACTGACCGTGAGATTGAGGTGGGAAAGGCGTGTGCTGCCCACCTTTCACAACAGCGAGAGTACAGCGATGACCAACGTCGTGTCCCTCGTCTCCATTGACCCAGCCCGCCCCATGAAACGCTTCTTCAACACCCTGTTGGAAGAAATCGGTGTCTTTTGAGGCGTGGCCCGCGCTGGATGAGGAAGCCCGCGACCGAGCGCGGCTGGGCACCGGTGCAGTCCGTCGGTCCCGCTGCAGCGGCGTGCATCGCCGTGGTGGCACTGGCCGGTGGATGCGGGGCGGGTGGCTCGAAGCGTGACGACACGCCGGCTTCGGAACCCGCTCCGCGTGCCTCGGTCACCAGCGCGCCCCTTCCCACCTCGGCTGCGGGTGCGCCCACGTCAACCGGGTCCGGGGCAGTCCGGCCCGTCAATCACGAGATCCGGTTCGAACATGGCGGGCTCGACCGTAGCGTCGTCGTCCACCTGCCCACGCGGTACGACGGCGGGGCTCGCTTCCCGGTGGTCATCGCGCTGCACGGTGGGTTCGGCAGCCCCGCCCAGTTCGAGCGGTCCAGCGGGTTCAGCGACATCGCCGATGCCCGCGGGTTCATCGTGGCCTACGGCCAGGGCACCGCCTGGGGACGGCTCGCTGCGCCGGTATGGAACGCGGGCGGCTGCTGTGGCCAGGCGGTCGACGCCGTCCGCGACGTCGACGACGTCGGCTATATCCGTGAGGTGATCGCCCACCTCACCGCTGCCTACCGGATCGATTCCGCTCGGGTCTACGTCGCCGGGATGTCGAACGGGGCGATGATGGCCAACCGGGTGGCCTGCGACGCCGCCGACCTGGTGGCCGGGGTGGCCGCGGTCTCGGGAACCGTTCAGGACCCGAGCTGTGACCCAACCCGTCCGGTGCCGGTGCTGATGATGCATGGAACCGCCGACGACAACGTGCCCTATGACGGTGGGGTCGGAACGGTGGCGCTCAACCAGGCCGACTTCGTGCCCGTCGAGCAGGCCATCGCCGTCTGGGCAGGGCGCAACGGCTGCGAGGGTCCGGCGATCACCGAGACCGATTACGCCGGCCACGACGACGGCATCACCGTCGATCGCTTGACGTTCGCCGCGTGTGAGGCGGCAACCGTGCTGTACCGCCTCAACGGTGGTGTCCACGAGTGGCCGGGTGGCTCTTCGATCGACAATCCGCTCGAGCGCAGGACACCGACGACATCGATCGATGCCGGCGAGACGATCGCCGACTTCTTCGGCCTGTGACTGCCCGTTGCAACGAGGCGAGCCACAAAAGCGGATCTCGCATGATCGCCGTGAGCGACGGCTGTTCAAGACACCAGGGTCGTGGCCCGGGCAACTTGGCTGTCACTCGTGACCGATAGTGTCCGGTCATGGGAAAGAACAGCAAGGCCCGTCGTGCCGCCAGGGCCAAGAGTCGTGCTCAACGAGGGAACGGGCCTTCCTCGTGGGGGACGAACGAGAACCCGGGGTCACGGCGCCCACCTTGGACCGGCGACGACGACGGATCCCGATTCACCGAGACCGAGGATGCACGAGGACTGTTGTGGCTCACCGCTCAGGCCCGGCATCGGCGTGACGGGTTTGCCCCCAATGGGCTGTCCAGACTGGCACGGATGGCCCCCGACGTTGTCGATCGTGCGGCCGAGGCGGTACTGCTCGACGAGGTGAGCTCCGTGTGGATTCGGGGCTGGCAACCCAGTGAGCTCCACCGCCGGGCACGTTTGGGCTCTCCCACGGCTGCCGTCGCCCGGCTCGTGCACCTGGCCATGGCCACTGACCATGTCGGTCGTCGGTCGGTCACCCTTGACCAACGCTGGATCTCCCAGATCGAAGGTCTTGACCTCCCGGCGGTGAACGGCCGGGAGGGCTGGGTCGGTCGCTGGTTGCACCTGGAGGGCCTTGACCGAACCACCGCGGTTGCGGGCATGGTGGATGCGCTCGCCGGCCTCATGCAGCTCCCAACCCTTGATCCGCTGCTCCCCCTGCCCGGTTCGGCCGGGTCCAGACCTCGCGCAGCGCCGTCATCTCGACCTGTTGGCGACGCCGGCGCCGAGACCAACCCGATCCTCGATCGCATCCGGGCTCTCCTGGCCATGGCCGAGTCCACCACCTTCGAGGCCGAGGCCACCGCGTTCACCGCCAAGGCTCAGGCCTTGATGACCCGCCACGCCATCGATGCCGCACTGCTCCAGGGCCGAACCGGACAGAACAACGAGCATCCGGTCACCATCCGCGTCCCGATCGATGCCCCCTACGCCGACGCCAAGTCGTTTCTGTTGCAGACCGTCGCTCGGGCAGGTCGGTGTCGTTCCGTTTTTGATCCGGACCTGTCCTGGTCGAGCGTTGTCGGCTTTGCCGGTGATCTCGCCGGCGTCGAACTGCTGTTCACCTCACTCCTTCTCCAGGCTCAAACCGCTTTGACCGATGCCGCGAAACGAGCGCCCGCCGGCACTCGAACGCGCAGCCGGCAGTACCGCTCCGCGTTCCTCGTCGCCTACGCCGGCCGAATCGGTGATCGCCTGAGCGAGATCAACGAGGCGGTGTTCGCCGAGGTCGAGGCCGAGCACGGCTCGGCGTTTCTCCCCGTCCTTCACTCGAGGTCGGCGGAGGTCGACGACGTGGTGGCTGAGCGATTCGGCGAATTGACGAACTCCCGAGTTCGGGGCGGCTACGACCCGGCCGGTTGGGCAGAAGGCCGATCTGCTGCGGACCGGGCCCGACTCAACTTCGGTGAGCTCGTCGGCGAGCCAACCCCCTGAGGGAACGCACGACAACCCGAGGAATCGCGCCAACTCCTTCAGCGACCGGGACGGATGCCGCAAGAGACCGTCGGCAGGTGGGGGTTGACCGGAGGCTCGTTCAGTGAGAACCGAGCAACGAGGTGAGCGCAGGCGGCGTAAGCCGGTTGAGCCAGGCCTGAACCATGCCCTTGGCCAACATCCTGTCCCATTCCGCTTCCTGCTCCTCTCGCTGGAGGCGCTGCCAATCGATGTGCGTGACGGCGCGGAACGCCTCTGCCTGCGCGACCTCGATGGCGCCACTGGCGGGGTTCATCGAGGACGCCCAGAGCAGCGCCGAACGGCCGGGTCCGTCGAGCGTCAACGGATCAGGCACCGAACGTGCGGCCAGATCGGCCTGTGCCTGAGCCTGTGCGGCGGCCGCTGCCGCTGCCTGTTGGGCCGCGGTTGCGATGAGCTGTGGCACCCCCGCCATTGCCTCGTCCAGGAACTGATCGAGCACAAACTTGGGGTCGACGGCTGGACCGCCGCCGGGGTGAAACTCGAGGTGCACGTGCGGCGCACCTCCCCGAGCGTTGCCCGAGTCACCGACGAACCCGACCACCTGGCCGATCGTGACCTCCGACCCCTCGACCAACCCGGGCACAAGACCGCCAAGATGGGCGAGATACCAGTAGGTGCGATTGGGCTCGATCACATAGACGGCCAGGCCACCAAGTCCACCCGTGGTGATGTGAACCCGTCCTGCCGCCGGGGCGCGGATGGGTGTGTTGAACGCGGCGAAGATGTCGGTGCCCTGATGCAACCGCCACCCGGGACCGAACCGCGGGAACCACCAGTCGTGGGAGTACGAGGCCAGGCCGGCGACCGGAAATCGGCCGAATCCTCCAAACACAGCCTGTTCGGGGGAGATCCCGTACTGGGCCAGGGGAGCCAGTGCGTCGAGGAGCGGGCGACTGCTTCTCGACGGCGTGCGCTCCACCGAGTCGGTCAGGGCCTGGAGATCGGCGGGGAATCCGTTCGAGCCCACCCCGGGAAGCTCGGCGCCGTCACCGCTGCCCTCCGTCGGAGGCGGGGGATCCACAAGTGGGGCCAGGTCCGGGGTCGCGACGGCCGGAGGCTCGGCGGGAGAAGGGACATCGCCGGGCGCAGGAGCATCGCCGGCCACAGAGGGCACCGAGGAGGGCGGCGTCGTCACATCGGGACCTGGAACCGTGGACGCCGGTGCTTCCTCCGTGCCGGCGGTGCCGGCCGGGTCGGGCACGGAGCTGACGGTCGTGGTGGTCGTGCCCCCGAAGAACTCCGTCACCGTCACAGCCCGGGCGCCACTGACGGCCCACGGAGCAACCACGACGGCGGCTACGACCACGGCGGCGAGTCCCGCGATGCATCGTTTCCCCAGCGTGGTGACCATCGTCACAGGATAGGGGAAGGCCCACGAAAGGGTCCAATGCGAGGAGATTCAGGCCGGCAGTCGCCCGGGCTGCACGGTCCGGGTACTCATCGGGTCAGAGCGATGTTCCATCAGAGCGATGTTCCATCAGAGCGATGTTCCATCAGAGCGACGTTCCATCAGAGCGACGTTCCATCAGAAGGCACGCAGGCGGGCGATCCGTTCCTCCGTCGACGGGTGAGTACGAAAGAGGTTGGCGAAGTTCGCCTTGCGCCCGGTCAACGGGTTGATGATGAAGGCGGAGGCATGAGCAGGGTCGATGTTCATGGGAATCGCCTTCGCGTGGTTCTCGAGCTTGAGGAGCGCTCGGGCCAGTGGCTCACCCGTGCCGATGAGGCGCGCCGCCGAGCGGTCCGCCTCGAACTCGCGGCTGCGGCTCAGCGCCATCTGCAGGAGACCTGCTGCCGTGGGGGCCAGCATGGCCATGGCGAGAAGCGCCAAAGGGTTGTTGTCCTCATCTCGGCGTCCTCCGAAGATCGCCGCCCACTGGGCCATGGTTGCCAGATACATGATCGCCGTGGCCACCGCTGCTGCCACCGAGCCGATCAGGATGTCGCGATGCGCAACATGGCTGAGCTCGTGGGCCAGCACGCCACGCAGCTCATCCCGATCGCACAGGTCCACCAGTCCTTGGGTCACGGCCACCGCGGCGTGCTCAGGATTGCGTCCCGTGGCAAATGCATTGGGCTGGGCATCGGGGGTGACGTAGAGCCTGGGCATCGGCAGACCTGCTGCCCGGGAGAGCTCCTGCACGATCGCGTGGTACTCGGGCATCTCCGCCTCGGTGACAGGAACCGCCCTCGCCGCCTTGATGGCCAGTTTGTCGGAGAACCAGTAGGAGCTGCCGACCATGACCATGCTGATCATGAACATGACCGTTGCACCGGACCGGCCGCCGAACTGACCGCCGATCAGGATCAACAAACCGGCAAGACCGGCCAGCATGACCACGGTCTTGAGATTGTTCTTGTTGAGCATCAGCCGCAACCTTTCTCGCCTCGAAGCGGGATCACTCCTTGTCACACTCAACGTCCGGGCGGTCCCAAACGTTCCCGGCCGACATGCCTGGGCTCAGTCGTAGTAACCGCTGTGAATGTAGATGCAGGGCACGCCCTCACTGTGGAACATATCGACGTTGCGGCGGTCATCCTCGAAAGCCAACTGCAGGTCATAGCCGGCAGCCCGCAACTCGTGCACCGTCTCACGTTTGAAGGTGGATGACGGGACGTACGAGCTCGTCTGGCGCATGATGAGCATGTCCCAACGCAGCTCGTAACGCTCGAGCCATGCCAGGGTCTGTGGCTGCACCGACATGGGACGAGCGGTCAGGAGCACCAGGCGCAGATCGGGGTCGAGCAGCTCGGTGAGCCGCGCCACCTCGTCCACAAGTGGGTCGTCACCGCACGCGGCAAAGAACCCCTTCCAGTCGGGCCGAGGGCTGGTCAGATAGTGCTGACGGGTGGCCGCGTCCGACAGGACGCCGTCCAGGTCGAAGACCACCGTCGGACCCGCCGGACAACCACCGGGACGCTGCCTCCAGTGCGCGGGGAACAGCTCAATCCTCCTGAGGGGCGGCATCGGCTCGCCGGCGGATCTCCTCCACCACCGAGGCATCGGCGAGCGTCGTCGTGTCACCCAGGTCACGGCCCTCGGCGACGTCGCGCAGCAGGCGGCGCATGATCTTGCCACTGCGCGTCTTGGGCAGGTCCTCGGTGAAGATGATGGTTCGGGGTCGCGAGATGGCCCCGATCTTCTTGGCCACGTGACCCCGCAGCTCGTGGCCGAGCTCGTCGCTCGCCGTCTGATCCCCCTTCAAGGTGACGAAGGCCACGATGGCCTGGCCGGTGGTCTCGTCCTTGGCCCCCACCACCGCCGCCTCGGCAACCTTTTGGTGATCGACCAACGCCGACTCGACCTCGGTGGTCGAGACCCGATGACCCGAGACGTTCATCACGTCATCGACACGGCCCAGGAGCCACAGGTAGCCGTCATCGTCGATCTTGGCTCCGTCGCCTGCGAAGTAGCGGCCGGGAAAGCGGCTCCAGTAGGTCTCACGGTAGCGCTCCGGGTCGCCGTAGATGCCGCGCAGCATGGACGGCCAGGGTTGGGTCAGCGTCAGGTAGCCACCGCCGTTGTCGACTCGCGCTCCCTGGTCGTCCACGAGCTCGGCACCGATGCCGGGAAGCGCGAAGGTCGCCGAACCGGGCTTGAGCGTGGTCGACCCGGGCAGTGGGGCGATCATCATGGCGCCCGTCTCGGTCTGCCACCAGGTGTCGACGATCGGACAACGACTCCCGCCGATGTGCTCGTGATACCACATCCACGCCTCGGGGTTGATGGGCTCACCGACCGAGCCGAGCAGGCGCAGCGACGAGAGATCGTGACGCGCGGGCTCCTGGATGCCCCATTTCATGAACGTGCGAATGGCGGTCGGGGCGGTGTAGAGGATGGTGACCTTGTAGCGCTCGATGATGTCCCAGAAGCGATCCTTGCCGGGGTGGTCGGGCGTGCCCTCGTACATGACCGAGGTGGCGCCGTTCGCCAGCGGGCCGTAGACGATGTAGCTGTGGCCGGTGACCCACCCGATGTCTGCTGCGCACCAGTAGATGTCGGTTTCGGGCTTGAGATCGAAGACGTACTTGTGGGTGAAGGCGACCTGGGTCAGATAGCCCCCGGTGGTGTGCATGATGCCCTTGGGCTTGGCCGTGGTGCCACTGGTGTAGAGCAGGTAGAGCAGGTCCTCGCTGTCCATGGGCTCGGGCGGGCACTCGGCGCCGACCATGGACATGAGGTCGTGGTACCACTGATCCCGACCGATCTCCATGTGCACGTCGGTGCCCGTGCGGCGCACCACCACCACGTGCTCGATGCTGGGGGTGTCGACGAGGGCCACATCCGCATTGATCTTCAGGGGCACCGCCGCGCCTCGGCGCCAACCTCCGTCGGCGGTGATGAGCACCTTGGCCTGCGCGTCGTTGATGCGATCGGCGAGCGCATCGGCGGAGAAGCCGCCGAAGACCACCGAGTGGGGAGCGCCGATGCGGGTGCACGCCAACATGGCAACGGCGAGCTCGGGGATCATGGGCATGTAGATGTTGACCCGGTCGCCCTTGCGCACGCCGAGGTCCTTCAGGACGTTGGCGAAGCGACAGACCTCGTCGAGCAACTCCGCATAGGTGATGGTTCGGGTGTCCCCGGGCTCTCCCTCCCAGTGGAAGGCAACCTTGTCGCCCTTGCCTGCTCCCACGTGTCGGTCGAGACAGTTCTCGCTCACGTTGAGTTGGCCACCGACGAACCACTTCGCAAAGGGGAGATCCCATTCGAGGACCGTGTCCCAGTCCCTGCTCCAGGTGAGCAACTCGGCTGCCTGGTCGGCCCAGAACGACTCGAGGTCCTTGTCGGCCGCTTCATGGAGCTCGTTGCCGGAAACGAGTGATGCCGCCTGGAACGCCGGCGGCGGCGGAAACCTGCGGTCCTCGAACAGCAGGGCCTCGATGGTGGCCGAGTCGGATGAAACCGGATCGATCGGCGAGTTGGCCATGACGTCTTCCCCCTGGCAGATGACGGTGAGATAAGAGCAGCCTGAGCCTAGGCGAGCCCGTCCGCCACTTCATCCGCACCGCCGAGGACATCGAATCCCGCCCCAGTCATCCGTCGTTGACCCATTCGAGCACGCGGAAGGCGCCGAGGCCCTTGGGGTCGGTGAGGGCGTCCGCCTCGCCGATGCGACTCCGGGCAACCATTGCCCGGAGATCACCGATGGCGGCTCGTTCACGCCAGGTCTCCCTGGCTTCGTCGACCAGCACGTCGACGCCATGGCGTTTGAGCCACTCGGATTGGCTGGTGTCCAGGTCGGGCGCACGAACCCGGGCGAGTTGATCGAGGGCAACCTCACAGGTGATGTCCTGGTCGCCGAGATCATCGAGGGGATGGCCGCCGCGATCGTGCGCGCAGTACGTTCGGACCCAGTCCCGCCATGGTCGGGTCACCAGCGACGACGAGTGGTCGGCGTAGTCGATGACCACCAGGCGACCTCGGTCGAGAATGCTCAGTGCATGATGCAGCCAGGACTGAGCTCCGCCCTGCAGGGGCAGACGTGCGCCGACCGGTGCATCGGGAGCAAGCCGTTCGGCCTCTGCCTCGAGGTCTCCCGATGCCTCCACCAGCACCTCCACCAGCGTCCGGTCGTCATCGGACAGTCCGACGCGCACCTCCGCCCAGTACGGACGCCGATCCGACCCCTCATGACGAGGGCCGACGCGCTCGATCAGCCGAAACGAGAGGTTGTCCAAGAGCTCGTTCGCGAACAGGACCCCGGAGAACGAGAGGGCGGGCAGATCATCGAGGACGGTGACGATCGGCCCCGGGGAACCTGCAACGCTCGCCGCCACCGAGGGAGCCGTGAAGTCATCGTCGTCATGGTCGAGCGTGCCGAAGATGTTGATCGCCGGCTCAACGGCCAGAGAAGACTCGATCCGCGCCCGCAGCACCTGGGACCGTTCGACACAGACATAGCGCAAGGCCTGCAGGCAACGCGGCTCGCCGGCGAGAACGGCTTGCGCCAGCGCCCCCCTTCCCGCTCCGGCCTCGACCACGAGGAAGAAGTTCGGTTGGCCCAGACGATCCCATTCCTCGTCCAGGAAGCGGCCGATCACTGCTCCGAACAACGGCCCCACCTCAGGGCTGGTGAGGAAATCCGCTCGACGCCCCGCTCCCCCACCCTCGGCGAAGAAGCCACCCGGACCGTAGAGCGCCGCGTCCACGAGGTCGTCATAGGGAAGCGGCCCGAGACGACGGACACGTTCGCGCACCGCCGCCATGGCCCCCGAACTCATGGCCGAGCTCTCGAACCTCAGGGAAGCAGGCTGAAGACGGCGAGATCGCCGAATCGGGCGACGACTTGGGGATAGACGCCGATCACCACCGTGGCGACCGCGCACAGCGTGAGTGCCGCAGCCAAGCCGGCGGGAACCCGAACCGGGGTGGTGTCACCATCGGGCACAGGCCGCATCCACATCTCGCGTGCAATCGACGCGTAGTAGTACAGCGCGATCACGGAGTTCACCGCGGCGATGACACCGAGCACGATGGCCCAGGCCGTGTTCGCATCGAGCAGGGTCTTGAACACCACCAACTTGCCGTACCAACCTCCGAGCGGCGGGATGCCGGCGAGTGCAAACACGAAGATGCTCATGAGAACGGTCAAGCCGGGCGCGTACTCGAAGAGTCCTCCGTACGAGGAGATCTCGCCCGACCGCGTCTTGCGGGCCACCGCCAGCACCAGCGCGAAGGCTCCGAGGTTCATCGCGGCATAGATCAGCAGGTAGGTGGTCATGGGGCCGATCGCTGCGCCCGGACCGTCCGCCAGGTCACCGGCGACCGCGAAGGGCAACAGCATGTAGCCGGCCTGCGCCACCGACGAGTACGCCAGCATGCGCACGATGTTGGTCTGGCGCAGGGCGACGAGGTTGCCAACGGTCATCGTGAGCGCGGCCAGCACCCAGAACATGGGCTGCCACACATCGTCGCGGCCGAGGAACCCGATGAAGACGAGCTGCATGAGTGCGACAAACCCGCCGGCCTTCGAGGCCACCGAGAGAAAGGCCGTGATCGGTGTCGGGGCACCTTCATAGGTGTCGGGCGCCCAACTGTGGAAGGGAACAGCCGAGATCTTGAAGGCGAAGCCGACGATCACGAAGACGATGCCGAGACTCACCAGCGGCAGGCTTGCACCCGCGTCCCTGGAGCTTCGAGCCGATCTCGGTGAGCACCGTCTCGCCGGTGATGCCGAAGATCAGCGACATGCCGTAGAGCATGACGCCGGTGGCGAACACGCCGAGCAGGTAGTACTTGAGCGTGGCCTCGTTGCCCTTCAGGTCACGCTTTCGCCATCCGGCCAGCATGTAGGCCGGAATGGAGAGCAGTTCGAGGGCCACGAAGATGCTGATGAGGTCACGGGAGGACGCCATGACCATCATGCCCAGCACCGAGGACAACAGGAGGAAGTGGTACTCGCCCTCGTAGTAGTCGTCATCGGCGAGATAGTCGCTGCTGAGCAACATGGTGACGTAACCGGCGATGAGGAACAGCCCCTTGAAGACGAGGGCGAAATCATCGACGACGTAGGCGCCGCCGACCATCGAGCGACTGGCGCCATCGACCGCCAGGGTCAACACGGGCACCATCGCCGCAAGAAGGCCGATACCTGCCAGACCTCCGACGATACGTCGCCCTCGCCCCTCGAGGATGAGATCGACCACGAGGACGGCCACCAACACCCCCACGAGCACGAACTCCGGGGCAAAGGCGTGATAGTCGACGTCGGGGGCTTGGAACACCCCTGCCACCGGTCCGCTCATCACGTCCACGGATCAGCGTCCCACTGCGGAAACAACGTGTTGGACTGCCTCCTGGGTGATGCCGAAGAGCAGGTTGGGGTAGACCCCCAGCACGAGGATGAGGATGAGCAATGGGACCCACGCTGCATACTCGGGCCACTGCATGTCCGGAATCGGCTCGTCGGAGAACTCCTCGGTTGGCTCACCGAAAGCTGTCCGCTGGAACATCCAGAGCAGGTAGCCCGCCGCCAGAACGGTGCCGACGGCGGCGACAACCATGTAGAAACGGAAGAGCTCCTCGGAGAGACCGGCAGCCGGGTTGTAGGCGGAGAGTATCGCCGGGAACTCACCCCAGAAACCGGCAAGGCCCGGCAGGCCCAGCGAGGCCATGACGCAGAAGCCGAGGATCCAACCCATCTTGGGAGCCTTGATCAGCAGGCCACCGAGTCGGGCCAACTCGAGCGTGTGGAAACGATCCTTGATCGAGCCCGCAACGAAGAAGAGCATGCCGGTGATGAACCCGTGAGCAACCATGCCGAACACGGCCGCATTGACCCCGAAATCGGTGAGCGTTGCGATACCCAACATGACATAGCCCATGTGAGCGACCGACGAGAACGCGATCAGTCGCTTCAGATCGGTCTGGGCAAGGCAGCCCAACGCGCCGTAGATGATGCCCACCACGGCCAGGCCACCGATCCAGGGAGCCCATGACACCGCCGCTTCGGGAAGGATCGGGATCGCGATACGAATGAAGCCGTAGGTGCCGAGCTTCAGGAGGATGGCGGCAAGGATGACCGAACCCTGGGTCGGCGCCTGCGTGTGGGCGTCGGGAAGCCAGGTGTGGAACGGGAACATCGGCACCTTGATGGCGAAGCCCATGAACAGTCCGCCGAAGATCAACAGCTGGGTGCCGTGGGCGATGGCACTCGAGGACTGGGCGAGATCGACGATGGCAAAGCTTTCGGCTCCCCCCTTGAAGAACAGGGCGAGGAAGCTGAGGATCATCAGTGCGGAGCCGAACAGGGTGTAGAGGAAGAACTTGATCGAGGCGTACTGACGATTCTCCCCGCCCCAGACCCCGATCATGAAGTACATCGGCAGGAGCACCACCTCGAAGAAGACGAAGAAGAGGATGAGGTCCTGTGCCACGAACGTGCCGTTCATGCCGGTCTCGAGCAACAGAATGAGCCCCAGGAACGCCTTGGGGTTGTGGGGCGACGGGAAATGGTTCCACGAGTAGAGGACCACCAGAACACAGATGAACATCGAGAGCACGAGCAGGGGAAGCGAGATGCCGTCGATGCCCACGATGTAGCGGCTGGAGATGACGTCGATCCACGGCCGGTTGACGACGAACTGCATGGTGTCCCCACTCGCCGCGTAGTCGAACTCCGCGAGCAGATAGACACCCACTCCCATCGTCGCGAGTGTCGTCAACAGTGCAATCAGCTTTTGGGCTCCCTCGTTCTCGCGAGGAACCACCATGAGCAGCAACGCGCCCACCAGAGGCAGAAACACTGCCGTTGAAAGTGCAATATCTTCGAAATTCTCCATGATTCCCTGCTCAGCTCTCTAGACGGCCAGGATCGCGAGGACAAAGGCAAACACGGTTGCCGCTCCGAAGAGCAGCGCTCCGTACTGCTGGACACGGCCGGACTGGAGGGTGCGAAGCGCGCCGCCTGCACCCTCTGCGCCTGCTCCCGCCCCATTGACGGCACCATCGATCAGGCCCTGGTCGATGGTGCCATAGACCCAACGGCCAAGGCGCTTGGCGCCCACGCCTACGGCATTCACCACGCCGTCGAGAACCCGTTGGTTGGTCCAGTACGCCGCCTTGGCAATGGCTCCCTTGATGGAACCAACGATCCAGTCGGTGTACAGACGATCGAGGTAGTACTTGTTGTCCAGGATGCGATATCCCACTCGGGCCAACACGTGGCGCTGCGTGACACCGGTTGGCAACTTGTCGAGAAAGAAGAGGACAAAGCCCAGACCCAGGGCAACCAACACGACGACCGTCGAGACGAGGGCCGCGCCGACCTCGAACGGGTGATGGGCAAGACCGGCCATCACACCCGTCTCGTTCTGCGTCACCTCCCCGAACCAGTAGTCGAGGAAAGGAGCGTTGAGCCACCCGGCGGCGATGGAGAACACCGCGAGGACGATCAGTGGCACGGTGATGGCCTTGGGCGATTCATGCGGATGACCGTGCCCTCGGTACTCGCCGAAGAACGTGAGGTACACACAGCGGGTCATGTAGGCCGCCGTCATGAAGGCCCCGACGAGACCCACGTACATGAAGAACTCGTAGCCGTTCTCGCCGGCACCCAGCAGGATCTCGTCCTTGGACCAGAAGCCGGCAAACGGGAAGACCCCCGCGAGAGCCACGGAACCGATCATGAAGGTGGCGAAGGTCGTGGGCATGTACCTGCGCAGCCCGCCCATCTCCTTGCGCATGTCGAAGCTGTGCACCGCGTGGCTCACCGACCCCGAACCCAGGAACAGCAGCGCCTTGAAGAAGGCGTGCGTGAAGAGGTGGAAGATCGCCGCCGTCCATGCGCCGACGCCGAGCGCCATGACCATGTAGCCGAGCTGGCTCACCGTTGAGTAGGCGAGCACCTTCTTGATGTCGTTCTGCACGAAGGCGAGCAATGCCGCGATGACGACGGTGACCCCGCCGACGATGGCGATCGGATTGGCGCCGCCGGCCGAGATGTCGAAGCCCTCCCAGAAGACCCCGTACAGCCGGGCGACCAGGTACACACCGGCAACCACCATGGTGGCGGCATGGATGAGGGCCGACACCGGCGTCGGGCCGGCCATCGCGTCGGGCAACCAGGTGTGCAGCGGGAACTGCGCGGACTTGCCGATCACCGCCACGAGCAGGGCGGCGGCTCCGACCTTCAACGCGGTTTCGCTCATGCCGCCACCCAGTGCAGCGGCATTGATGGCCGCGATGTCAAAGGTGCGTCCGGCTGCAAAGAACAAGGTGCTGATACCCACCAGGAGACCGATGTCGCCCGTGCGGGTGGTGAGGAACGCCTTCATCGCCGCGTTGGAGTTCTCCTTCTTCTCCCACCAGTGACCGATGAGCATGAAGCTGCAGAGACCCATCAGCTCCCAGCCGAAGAGCATCTGCAGCGTGGTGCTCGACACCACCAGAACCAACATGCCTGTCGTGAAGAGCGACAGCGCAGCGAAGAAATGGGTGAAGCGCACGTCACCTTGCATGTAGTTGGTGGCGAAGACATGCACGAGGAGCGAGATGAGCGTGACGACGAAAAGCATGGTCACCGCGAGGCCGTCGATGTGGATGCCGGCCTTGACCTCGATCGAGCCGAGCTTGAACCACGTCGTCGACTTGTCGACCGCGGCCCTGATCGGCTCCACCTCGTGGCCCTCCGCCTCACCCTCGACTTCGGTCCCGCCTTCGGCACCCGCAGGCACCACCCGCAACCCCAGCGAATGACCCTCCTCCATCTCATCCACCCCCGATGTCGGGGGCTCGTGGCCCCCGGTGGGGGATTCTCCCTCGTCGGCGGATGCATGGGTTGCGCCGGCGGGTTGGATGAGCGTGTCGGCAGGCCGGTCAACCCATTGGAAGACCGCGACACACGAGAGCACGAAGGTCAGCGCCAGCGCGCCAACCCCGATCTCGGAGCCGCCCCTGGGCAGACGCTTGCCGAAGAAGAGGATGATCCAAAACGACACGAACGTGATCGCCGGGATGATCCACGCGTTTTCCAGCATCGGTCAGCCCCTCATCAGATCGACACGGTCGAGGTCGACGCTTGTTCGGTTGCGATAGATGAGCAGCACGATGGCAAGCCCCACGCCGACCTCTGCTGCTGCCACGGTGATGACGAAAAGGGCGAACACCTGACTCGCCACCGCTGCCGCTTCGCCGTGCATGGCGCCGAAGGCAAGCAGATTGATGTTGACGGCATTGAGGATCAGCTCGATCGACATCAGCACCAACACGGCGTTTCGCCGGGCGAGAACGCCGTAGACGCCGGTGCAGAAGAGCACAGCGCCGAGCAGGAGGAACTGGTTGAGCAACATGATCGTGACCTTCCCTCAGTCCCGACGGGCCAGAACGATGGCGCCGACCAACGCTGCCAGCAGGAGCACCGACACCACCTCGAACGGCACCAGGAACGTCGAGAAGATCGCATCGCCGACTGCGCCGCTGCCACGCTCCGCTTCGAGTGTGGCCCGACTGACACCTTCCAGCGACGGAAGCTTGTCGTCGCCGAAGGCGTCGACGAGAACAAAGCTCAGCGTGCCGAGAAGGAACAGGGCGGTGACCGCTCCAAGCCAACGTTGGTCGTTGTCGAGTTGGTCGTCCTCACCCAGGGTTGCCTTGGTGAGCATGACGCCGAACAGGAGCAGCACCACGATGGCGCCGACGTAGACCAGGATCTGCACCGCCGCGACGAACTCGGCGGTCAACAGGATGTAGAGCGCACCGACGCTTGCCAGCACGACGACCAGATAGAGGGCGGCGTGCACGACGTTGCGCGTGGTGACCACACGAATCGCGGCAAGCGAGGTTGCAGCGGCAAGGACGCCGAAGGCGATGTTCTGTGCAACCACTAGCGCGGCACCTTCTTGACCTTTTGCTCCGAACCGGCTTCGTACGACTCGAAGTCGGGAACACCTTCCATCCACTCCCCGAGCTTGTCCTTGTCATGGAGCAGGTCGGCAATACGAACCTCGGAGTACTCGTACTCGGGACTCCAGAACAGCGCGTCGAACGGACAGACCTCGACGCAGATGCCGCAGTACATGCAAAGGCTGTAGTCGATGTCGAAACGATCGAGCAGCTGCACGGTACGTGGCTTGCCCCCCTCACGACGGGGCGGGGCCTTGGTCTTGTGACCTTCGATGTAGATGCACCAATCGGGACAGCTTCGGGCGCACAACATGCACACCGTGCAGTTGTCCTCCTTGAGCGCGATGACACCCCTGGCGCGTGGGGCGACGTCTTCCTTCTCGTGCGGATACTGCACCGTCACGGTCGGCTGCAGCATGGTCTTGAACGTGACACCGAGGCCCTTCAACAGGCCGGGGATCTGGGGCATGTCAGAGCACCACCTTCAGGACAGCGGTCGCCAGGATGTTCAGCAGGGAGATCGGGATCAGATACTTCCATGCAAAGGTCTGCAGCTGGTCTTCTCGGAGTCGGGGATAGGTGAAGCGGACCCAGAAGATCAGGAACGAGACCAACATGATCTTGGCGAACAACACGCCGGGGCCGATCAGGTTCGAGAGGAAGCCGCCGTCGAGATCCAGCCCGGGCACGTACCAGCCACCCAGAAAGAGGGTGGCGGCGATGCCGGCGAACACGAAGGCTGTGCCGAACTCGCCGATGAAGAAGATCAGGAAGCGGAACCCGGTGTACTCGACCTGATAGCCGCCGACGATCTCGCTCTCCGCCACCGGCATGTCGAAAGGGGGCTGGGTCAGCTCGGCCTGCGTTGCCATGAGGAAGATCGCGAACCCGACGAACTGGGTGAGGATGAACGGATTGCCGATCAACCCGATTCCGAAGATCTCGCCGTCGGCCTGGGACGACACGATTCCCTGCAGGCTCAGCGTGCCCGCCTGGATGACCACACCAACCACGGCGAGGACCATCGGAAGCTCGTAGGCGATGAGCTGGCCGGCTGCACGCAAACCACCCATCAGCGAGTACTTGTTCGCTGATGCCCACCCCGCCATCAACACACCCAGAACCGAGATCGAGGAGACTGCCAGGGCGTAGAAGACGCCCGTGCTGAGGTCCTCGACGATGAGCGTCGGGCCCGCGGGAACCACGACGTAGAGCATGAAGGTCGAGCACAGGACCACCAGGGGAGCGGCCGCAAACACGAATCGATCGGCGCGATCGGGGAACAGGTCCTCCTTCTGGATGAACTTCAGGCCGTCGGCCACGAGTTGGAGCAAGCCGTGGGGCCCGGCCTCCATGGGACCCAGCCTGCTCTGCATGTGGCTCATCATCTTCAACAGGAAGACGTAGCCCAGGATGAGCGCTGCCGTCGGAATGACCGCCAGCACCACACCGGTCTTGATGGCGGTCTGGACCCAGTAATCGGACAATGCAACAGCAATCATCACCGGTCGATGTCTCCAAGGATGAAATACAGGCTGGCCAGAATGGTGATGATGTCAGGGACGTAGACGCCCTTGAGCACCCAGGGCACGATCGAGATGTTGTTGAACGAAGCCGAGCGAATCTTGACCCGGAAGGGACCGAGGTCGCCCTTGCTCACAACGTAGTAGCCCATCTCGCCCAGGGGGTTTTCCGTCGAGACCCAGGCTTCGCCCTGGGGAACTTTGATGATGCGCGGCACCTTCGCCATGATCGGGCCGGAGGGAAGGCCGTCCAGCAGCTTCTCGACGATGGACGACGCTTCACGCGTCTCCTGCAGGCGCACCCAGTAGCGAGCGAAGGAATCGCCGTCGGGATGGGTCCAGACCTTCCAGTCGATCTGGTTCCACGCGAGGGGCGAGGCGCCGTCCCGACGGAGGTCCCAGTCGACCCCGCTCGCACGGAGGTTCGCGCCCGAGAGGCCGTAGTGCAATGCCGTCTCTCCGGGGATCACGCCCACACCACGAGTGCGCGCGGTGAAGATCGGATTGCCCAGGATCAACTCCTCGAGCTCATCGCAGAACCGCCGCACCTTGACCATCACCCCACGGGTCTCCTCGATCCAGCCCTTGGGGAGATCGTCCTTGATGCCACCGATTCGGTCGAAGTTGGGGTGGAAACGCCCGCCGGTTGCCGACTCGATCAGGTTGAGCACGTACTCGCGGTCTCGGAACGCGTAGAAGACGGGCGTGATGGCGCCGAGTTGGACTCCCATGTCGCCGAGGAACAGCGCGACGTTCGCGATTCGGGACAGCTCGAAGAGGATGGTGCGGATCCACTGGGCACGAGGCGGCGCCTCGACCTCCATGAGCTGTTCGGCCGCGAGGATGAAGGGCACCTCGTTGGCGAAGCTGCCCAGCCAGTCGATGCGGTTCACCAAGGTGGTGACCTGGGGATAGGTACGCACCTCGGTGAGCTTCTCGTATCCCCGGTGCATGTAGCCCATCACCGGATAGGCCGACACGACCTGCTCGCCGTCGAGCTTTGCGACCACCCGCAAGGTGCCGTGGGTTGCGGGGTGTTGCGGTCCGATGTTGAGCGTCATGCCCTCGGTCTCGAGCTCCACGTTGATACGAGCCTCGGCGGCCTGTCCGGCGATGTAGGCAAGCTTCTGGCGCTCGGTCAGCGTGTTCATGCCTCTTCTCCCGACGCTTCACCATCTTCCTCGTCGGCGGGCTCGCCGGGCATCGGCTCGACGTCGACCAGACCCGGCCAGGGCTTCACCTCACGAGCCAGCAGCGGGAAGTCCTTGCGCAGGGGATGGCCGACGAAATCACCCGGCAGGTAGAGCTTGGCCATGTTGGGATGGCCGGTGAACACGATGCCGAACATCTCGTGCACCTCGCGCTCATGCCAGTTCGCTCCGGCGAAGATGCGGACCCACGACGCTGCGGTGAGGTCCGAGTCGGAGACGTCCACCTTGAGATGGATGCCGAGATGGGTCGTCACCGAGTGAAGGCGTGCGATGAGCTGGAAGCGCGTGTCCCCACCGCAGTAGCCGTGCGCAAGACCCTCGGCCAGGTTCGCCGCGGTGAGCGCACGCACTTCGTCGCCGGTGCGTGACGCTCCATCCTCGCTCTTGCCGAATGGGGAGGGAAGCCAGTCGACCGCGGAGAGGAAACAGAAATAGCGCATGTGCAGCTTGTCCCGACAAACCTCCGCTGCTCGGCACCAGGCATCGGCGCTCACCCGTGCCCACACGTCGAGGCCGGGCTTGATGTAGGTGTCGATGAGCCCTGTGCCCAACTCGGCGCGCAGCACGTCGATCAGGTGTTGACGAGCGTGATCGACCTCGGGCGTGGCGATCACCTCGGGAGCCTCAGGAGACGACAATGGGATCACCTCGCCAGCGTTCGGCCATGTCCTCGTTGCCGATCAGTTGTTGGAGCAGGACGATGCCCTCGAGGAGCGCCTCGGGTCGGGGGGGACAGCCGGGAACATAGACGTCGACGGGAATGATCTGGTCGACGCCCTTCGTCACCGAGTAGGAGTCCCAGTACGGGCCCCCGCAGTTGGCGCAGCTGCCCATGGAGATCACGTACTTGGGGTCGGGCATCTGCTCGTAGAGGCGGCGGATGGCCGGCGCCATCTTGTCGGTGACCGTGCCGGAGATGACGACGAGGTCGGCCTGGCGAGGGCCGGCGGGAAATGGGATCACACCGAGGCGCATGACGTCGTAACGCGGCGAGCCGAACGCCGCACCCATCTCGATCGCGCAACAGGCCAATCCCCATTGGTAGACCCACAGCGAGTACTTGCGACTGAGGTTGAGCAGATGTGTGAGGGGCTTGGGAATCAGACCCTTCTCGACTAGACCCACCGAAGAACCCCTTTGCGCCATGCGTAGAGCAGGCCAAGAGCAAGGATGACGATGAAGATCGCCATCTCGACCAAACCGAACACGCCGTAGACCTCCAGGCCCATGGCCCAGGGAAAGATGAACACGGCCTCCACGTCGAACATCACGAAGAGCAGAGCAAAAATGTAATACCTGACCTGACTCTGACCAAAGATGGAACCGACCGGGTCCACCCCGCTCTCATAGGTCATCCCCTTCTGGGCAGAAGGGCGTTTCGGTCGCAGCAACCTGCCCATGCCCAATGACACTCCGACCAGCAGCCCCGCGGCAGCAAGGAACACGACCACGGTGAGATAAGCGCGCAGCAGCTCCGACACGTCGAGGGAGCCTAAAGCGCATCGACCGACCTGTCAGATCGAAGCGTCGAGGGTCCGATGCATGGCCCTTTCGAGCGAGGAGCGATGCGAGCCGGCGAAGCGCTCGCGCACGGGAACCCAGGCATTGTGCTCCCCCGAACCTTGGTGAGCTACGTTGGGTCCGCTGTCACACGCCGGCGCCGGAGACACCGGTGTCCCGCAACCGAAACGGTCACACCCACACCCCACCCAGTCGTCGCTCCCTGGACGGTCAAGATGCACCCACCGCTGTCGCTCGTCGGACGATCATGAGACCACGCGCTGTCGATCACGATCGATCGCCAGGTCGACCGTGACGACGTCGAGCCATTCCTTGATCTCTACCGCCGGTCCTTTGCCCCGCTCGCCACTCGCAGTGCGATTCGCCAGTGGTTCACCGACGATGAGTTCCGACACGAGATGGCATCCGACGCTGTCGTCAAGTTCATCGGGAGGGATGAGCACGGGCGACCCTGTGCCCTCGCCACGTTGGCCACCGAGCTCGCGACCCTTCCCTGGCTCAACCCCACCTATTACCGACATCACTTCCCCGACCACTACGAGCGAGGTGCCATCTACTACATCAGTGCGCTGCTCGTGCGACCCGACCTCCAGGGCGGGCCCTGGGTTCGAGCCATGCTCCACAAGATCGCCGGCTTCATCCTGAACAACCGGGGCATGACCGCTTTCGACTGCTGCGACTACAACGTGAACGAGGTTGGCCTGCCCGATCTCGTCACGGCGATCGCCCGAGAGGTCGCTCATGTACAGATCGATGAAATTGACTGCCAACGCTATTACGCCGTCGAGTTGAGCGAGATGGCGGAGGACATCATCGATCTCCGTGACCAGCCGGCGGCGCTGCATGATGAGCCCGAGCTCGCGCACCGAACCGCAGACTCGTAGGCACCACGCCATTGCATTGCAAGCGCTTGTCCATCACGATTGTCTCCGGTGTCGGCACCGGACCCACGGCCGTCGCTGCGTTCGACGCTGCGCTTCGTGACGCGTCGATCGCCAACTACAACCTGCTGCCACTCAGCTCCGTCATCCCTGCCTACTCCGAGATCATCTCGAGTGACGATCCCCCTGCACTCGCCGGCACCTGGGGTGACCGCCTGTACCTGGTGATCGCCGAGAGGCGCGTCACCATTCCGGATCAGCATGGCTTTGCGGGCATCGGCTGGGTACAGGAACCCGATTCAGGCAAGGGCCTGTTCGTCGAGCACATCGGGACCAGTCGTGAGCAGGTGGAGAGCGACATCCAGGCCAGCCTTGCCGCGATGTGTGCCGGACGCCCGACATCGAACTTCGGCCCTGTGCAACGCCGCGTCAAGGGGGTTGCGTGTCGGGACCAGCCCGTGTGTGCGCTGGTGGCAGCGGTCTACGACACGGCCCCCTGGTAGCCGAGCACCCGGTGTGTCGGCAATACCGCGATCGACTGGGGTTCTGGAGACCCAGCGTAGGAAGATGGCCACGAATTGAGCACAATCGTGCCGTTTCCACGCTCAATCCGTTAGCATCGGGTTGCCGTTGTGTTCGGGAATCGCCGTCGCAGTCCTCCGCGGGCCGAGAATCTGCACTTCCACAGGACATCTGGACGAGGGCGACCCATGGCGATCGAACCGACCTGGAAACAGTTCTTGACGCTGGGTCTCGCCTTTGTCGGTCTCACCCTGTTCATGACGGAGGACTCAGCCGAGATCCTCACACTGGCCATCGGCTCGGCCTCCGTCGCAACCATGTTTCGGATCGCCGCCAGGTTGGACAGACCCGGCCGTGAGGCGTGGACATGGTTTGGGTCCGGCGGGGCATCGATCATCACGGGAAACATCCTGCTGGGCATCCTCAGCCCGACGGTTGACTACCCATTTCCATCGCCGGCAGACGTCCTCTTCGTTGTCGGCTACCTGTGCCTCCTCATCGGCACGATCCGCCTCGTGCAGATGCGGACAGGGAGACTCGACCGTGCGCACCTGCTTGATTCGCTCCTGATCAGTTCCACGGTCGGCGTTGTCGCATGGGCGACCCTGCTTTCGCCCTACGTGCGCGATGCGACCATCCCGCTTGCCGATCGCCTGGTCAACACGGGTTATTCGGGCCTCACCCTGGCGCTGCTGACCGCCATCGTGTTCCTCATCGTCGGTCCCGGTTGGCGCAATCCCAGCTTCTATTTTCTGGTCGGATCGTTTGCGATGATCTTCATCTCGGATCTCCTGCTCACCATGTCGACTGCCGGTCTCTACGAAGGCGGGTTCATCCCTCCCCTCTCGGCGCTCTCCTTTGTGCTGGGGACGGTCGGCATCCTGCACCCCTCGGCGAAGGTGCTCACCGACTCGCCCCCCCGACAAACGCAAACGCTGCGATTCCGTCGGGTGGCGACGTTGGCAGCGCCCCTGCTCGTCACCCCGGCCATCCTCGCCTTCGAGATCACCCGCGACCTCGCCGTCGACCTGCCTGTCGTGGTCACCGCCTCGGTCGTCCTGTCCGTCCTCGTCGTGGCTCGCCTCGTCGAGCTCGTCAGAGCCAGCGAGGAGATCGCCATGCGGGAGCGGGCGCTGCGTGAGGCCGGCCTGACCCTGGTGGCCGCCACAACCGATGAGGAGATCCACGTCGGCGCCATCACCGCCGCCACTGCCCTGATGGGGAACGAGAGCGCCATTCGGGTCAGCCTTGCCATCGGCCCCGAGGAGGCCATGACCGTCGTTGCGGCAACCGGTAGTCAGGCTCTGGACGCCACCGGGGCCACGATTCGGACCGGTGATCTCGCCCCACCGTTTCTGGACGGCATTCGCCAACGACAACTCGTGTACGTCCCGGCATCGCCACCCGTGGACCTGCCGCGTCGGACCATCATCGGCCTGCAGAGTGGAACCATCAGCACCGCGGTGATTCCGTTGGGCACCCATGGCGATCTGCGAGGGCTCCTCATCGTCTCCAGCCCCGTCGACATACCAACCCCGGTGTTGCTGAGCCTCGAAGCGCTGTCGTCGGAGGTGTCACTTGCCATGGAGAGCGCCCTGCTGGCCCGCGATCTGCACCGGCAAGAGGATGAGCGACGGTTCCGCGCCATGATCGAGCACAGCTCGGACATCGTCTGCGTTGCCGACCGGACCGGCGGGTTCTCCTTCATGAGCCCCGCCGCTCAGCACCTGCTCGGCTTCAGCGAGACAGCGCTGACGGCAATGACCATCGCCGAGCTCCTTCACCCCGACGACGCCGAGCGGGTCCGAGAGATGATGGTGCGAGTCAGAGCGTCGGTCGGAACAACCGCGTCCGTCGAGGCACGGATCGGTCTGGCAGACGGGTCGTACCTGCCCTTCGAACTCGTCGCCTCGAACATGGCCGATCAGCCCGAGATCAACGGCATCCTCATCAATGCCCGCAACGTCACCGAACGCAAGCACGCCGAGGAGAAGCTCGCCCGCAGCGAAGCACGCTTCCGCGCCCTGGTGCAGAACTCCAGTGATGTCGTGGCCATCGTCAACCCGGCGGGCATCATCACCTACGTCAGCCCGTCGGTGACCAAAGTGCTCCACTACCAGCCCGAGGAGCTCCTGGGCGGCGACCTTTTCACCATGATCCCGGTCGACGAGGGCAAGAGGCTCGAAGGTGACTGGGCCGCCCTCCTCTCCGGGGAAACCGAGAGCTTCTCGAAAGAGGTGCGCTTCGTCGATCAGCGGAACCGAACGAGGGCCATCGACCTGCTGGTCACCGACCTGCGTGGCGAGCCGGCGGTCAACGGACTCGTCGTCAACGCGCGCGACGTGACGGTGAACCGGGTGCTCGAGGACGACCTTGCCTACCAGTCCCGACATGACATCCTGACCGGCCTCGGAAACCGAACCATGTTCGTCGAGCAACTGAGTGAGGCGCTTGCCGGTACCGATGACGACCAACACGACCAGGGCGCCCTGGTCGTGTTGGTGATGGACCTCGACGACTTCAAGGCGATCAACGAACAGCTCGGACACAGCGTCGGCGACCAGCTGCTCAGGATCACTGCTGATCGTCTTCGTTCATGTCTTCGGACCCACGACGTCGCCGTTCGCCTCGGTAGCGATGAGTTTGCGGTTCTGCTGCACCAGTCCGCCACCGAACAGGAGGTCATGTCGGTCACGGATCGCATTCACGCCGTCACCGCCGAACCGATCACGATCAACGGCCACCACATCGTCGTGACCGCAAGCATCGGCGTGGCGATCGCCCGACACCACGAGGAGATCCTGCCCGAGAAACTCATGCGCAACGCGGATATGGCGCTCTATCTGGCCAAGGAGAAGGGCACTGCGCAGAGCCAGATCTTCGAGGAGGATCTGCGTGCCCAGGTCTTCGAACACCTGTCCCTTCGCAGTGCACTCGAGGGTGCCATCAGCAACGACCAACTCGTGCTCCACTACCAACCGATCGTGTCGCTCACGACCCTCGAGATCCTGGGGGTCGAGGCACTCGTCCGCTGGCAACATCCCGAACGTGGACTGCTGATGCCCGATGACTTCATCGCACTCGCCGAGGAGTCGGGGCTCGTGGTGCCGCTCGGGCGCTGGGTGTTGGAGGAAGCATGCCAACAGCTGCGTTCGTGGCAGCTGAGGTTCGGCGATGCCGCTCCCTCGTCACTGGCAGTCAATGTGGCAGCGGGACAGTTGGACGAGACGTTTGCGGCCGAGGTCCTGGATGCCCTCGATCGATTCGGGCTCGAACCGACCTGTCTGCACCTGGAGATCACCGAACGAACCATGATCGACGGGACGAACAACGAAAAGACCCTCAGGGATCTGCGGGCGACAGGCGTCATGGTGGGTGTCGACGACTTCGGAACCGGGTACTCCTCTCTCGGCTACCTGCAGCAATTTCCCTTCGACGTCATCAAGATCGACAAGAGCTTCGTCCAGGCCTTACGAGGGCCGGACCCCGACCTGCGATTGATCACCTCGATCATCGAGCTTGCCCACCAGATGCGCGCCCATCCCCTGGCAGAGGGCATCGAGACGGCCCAGCAGCTCGAAATCCTCCAGGGACTCGGCTGTGTCCTCGGTCAGGGCTACCTCTTTGCCCGACCCATGCCGGTCAACCTGTTGGACCTGACCATGACCGGCAGGACGCCCTCCCCCTACCTTCGAGACGTGGGAACCATCCGCTTGGACAACCAGAACTGAGCCCATCGAACCGTTGACCGAGACGAGGCCCTCGGAGATCCGTCCCGCAGGGCCGCCGCGCCCAACGGCTGGGGGTGGACGAGGTCCTAACGGCTGGGAGTGAGACGAGCGGGCACCGCGTCACGGGCCGCATCGAGGACGGTGGAAGGCAACACACCGACGGTGACGGTGACGGCCAGGGCGAGCCCCAACGCCAGTCCGGCTGCTGCAGGGATCTGAACGCGCCTGTTGCCCTCTTCCGCCATCTCCTCGTCGTCGCCGAGGTACATCGCGACGATCACCCGCAGGTAGGCGAACGCCCCGACCACCGAGGTGAGCATCGCAGCCATCGCAAGGGCATAGCTCTCGGAGGCGACCGCTGCACCGATGACCGAGAACTTGGCCATGAATCCCGACGTCAGGGGCACCCCGGTCTGGCCCAGAAGAAAGACGGTGAACACGAGCGCGAGGCCGGGTCGACGTTTCGAGAGTCCCCGAAACCGGTCGAGGTCCGCGCTCTCGTCGCCCTGTCGTGCGACGAGGCTGACCACGCCAAAGGCGCCCAGGGCCATGAAGGAATAGGCGAAGAGATAGAACATGGCGCCGGCGGTTCCCCGGTCGGATGCAGCCTGCACGCCGATCAGGATGAACCCCGCGTGGCTGATCGAGCTGTACGCGAGCATCCGCTTCACATCGGTCTGAACGATGGCCATCGCGGGTCCGACCACCAGGGTGAGCATCGCCAGGAGCCACATGACCGGCCGCCAATCCTGTGCCTGAACCGACAGCGCCGAGACGATCACCCGCAGGAGCGCAGCAAATCCGGCAACCTTGACCCCGGAGGCCATGAAGGCCGTCACCGGAGTCGGCGCGCCCTGGTAGACGTCGGGAACCCAGCTCTGGAAGGGCACCACCCCGATCTTGAAGCCGAAGCCGACGATCAACATGGCCATGCCGCCGAGCAGCAGACCCCGTTCACTCGGTACGTTACGAGCCAGGAAACCGGCGATCTCGCCGAGATTCGTCGAACCGGTCGCGCCGTAGACCAACGCGATGCCGTACAACAGGAAAGCCGAGGCAAAGGCGCCGAGCAGGAAGTACTTCATCGCCGACTCCTGCGACTCGCGACGGTCGCCCTGGAAGCCTGCAAGCACGTACAGCGCGATCGAAAGCACCTCCAGGCCGAGGAACATGACGATGAGGTCGTTGGCCAGCGCCATCATCACCCCACCCGACGCCGAGAGCAGCACCAACACCGAGAACTCGGCCGCGCCCAGGCCTTCTCGACGCAGATAGCCGTCGGCGAGGAGGGCGACAAGGACCACGGTGATGGCCAGGAGCGCCGTCGCCAACACGGAGAACCCATCAATGGTGATCGCTCCGGCAATCGCCAGGTAAGGGCCCCGATCGGGGTCGGTCACACGATCCCACGAACCCAACGACGCGACCGCCGCGGCGGCGGCAACGGCCACCGTGGTGACCGTGAAGAACCCGACGGGCAGCGTCCGCGGCACCAGAGCGGTGACCACCAGCAGGGCCAGTGCTCCGACGATGAGAATGAGAAGCGGGGTGAGCGCCGACCAGGCCACCTCGGGCGCAGCGAAAGGGGCCTCGGTCGGGACGCCGAGTTGGGCGAACATGCCGGCGATCATCGGCCGCTTCCTCCCGTGCGTTCATGCTGGGCGCCCTCGGACTCCGAGGCCGATGCCGGCGTTGTCGACCGCGCCGCCGGGCGTTCGAAATCACTGTTGTCCTCGACGTGGCTGATCAATCGGTCCACGGCCGGCTCAATCCGCTCGAGCATCGGCTTGGGATACACCCCCAGGCCCACGATCGCCACCAGAAGTGGCGCCAGCACGAAACCCTCCCGCCAGGTGAGGTCGGGCATCGTTGCATTCTCCCCCTCCGGCTCGCCGTGGAACACCCGCTGATAGGCCCACAGCAGATACAGGGCCGCAAGGATGACCCCGGCGGCGGCAGCGATGGACCACCAACGGCGGGTCAGGAAACTGCCCATCAGGATCAGGAACTCGCCGACGAAGCCGTTCAGGCCGGGCAGACCTATGGAGCTGAACATCACCACCGTGAAGACGACGGCAAGGACCGGCGCGGCCTTCTGCAGGCCGTGCAACTCGGAGATCTCTCGAGTATGTCGCCGCTCATAGATCATGCCGACCAGCAGGAAGAGCGCACCCGTCGAAACGCCGTGGTTGACCATCTGCAGGATGCCGCCCTCGAGTCCCTGCGTGGTGAAGGCGAAGGATCCGAGGACGATGAAACCCAGGTGGGCAACCGATGAGTAGGCCACGAGCCGTTTCAGGTCGCGTTGCATCGCTGCGACCACTGCCCCGTAGATGATGCCGATGACACCAAGGGTGACGAGCAGAGGCGCGAAGTGCGATGCCGCCTCGGGGAAGAGATACAGGCCGAAACGCAGCAGTCCGTAGGTGCCGAGCTTGAGCATGACGCCCGCGAGGATGACCGACGCTCCCGTCGGCGCCTGGGTGTGCGCATCGGGCAGCCACGTGTGCAACGGGAAGATCGGCACCTTGACGGCAAATGCCAGGGCGAATGCCAGGAAGAGCCACCGCGCCGTTCCCTCGGCCACCGACTGGGAATCGGCGAGGGTGACGAGATCGAAGGTGAGAACACCGGTTGCCTTCTGGTGAAGGAAGACCAGGGTCAGGATGCCGACCAGCATCAGTGCGGACCCGGCCATGGTGAAGAGAAAGAACTTGAGCGCCGCGTAGACACGCTCGCCGTAGCCCCAGCCGCCGATCAGGAAGTACATCGGCACAAGCACGATCTCGAAGGCCACGAAGAAGAGGAAGAGGTCGAGCGACAGGAAGACGCCCATGCAGCCGGCTTCGAGCAGAAGCAACCACGCCGTGTAGGGCTTCGGATCGTGGTGCGGGGTCACACCGACCATCACCAACGGAAACAGCAGTCCGGTCAGGATCACCAGGAACAACGAGATGCCGTCCACGCCGAGATGCCACGAGATCCCGAGTTGCTCGATCCAGATGTGTTGCGTGGTGAACTGGAACCCGGCATCGGCCGCGTCGAACTGCGTCAACAGGTAGATGGTGATCGCTCCGACCGAAACCGACGTCAGCAGCCCGATCAGGCGGGCGAACTCGCCGTACCCACGCGGTGCAATCGCGACGAGAAGCGCGCCGATCACCGGGAGCACCACAAGGGCGGTGAGCAGTGGGAAGCCGGCCCCGCCGGCCGCATCGCCCGTGGAAAGGGTGGACAGCACCGGAAGCACGTTCACAAGCCCATCCTCAGAAAGAAGAATCCGAGCAGGAGCGCAGCGCCACCTGCCATGCCGAGCGCATACTGACGCACGTTCCCGGTCTGAACCTGTCGCAGTTGGGTCCCTGCCTCACGTACGGCCACAGCCACACCGTTGACCGCCCCGTCGACGATCTCGCGGTCCAGGTCTGCCGCACCCTGCGCAATGGCACGGCCCGGGCCGCCGAAGAACGCCGCCATGCCCTCGTCGACGAACCAGGCCCGGCGCAACACGGCCGGCTCGATGCGCTCGACAGGTTTGGCCCCACGCAGGTAGAACGCACGGGCGGCGAGGATGCCCAGCGCTGCTCCGATCACCGCAAGGGCACCCAGAACCACCTTCCCCGCGCCGCTGACGGCCGCCTCGTGAACATGTCCGAGGAAGATGGGTTCGAGAAAGTGCTCGAGGGTGAGGACCTCCGGCAGATTCAAGCCCCCTGCCAGAGCGGCGGCCATGGCGAGGATGACCAACGGCACCCACATCAACCACGGGGACTCGTGCGGCGCCGACGCATGCCCGTCGTGAGCGGTGTGCGTGTCCCCGGTGCCTTCGTGCACCTCGGGCGCCCGAGCACCGAGGTCACCGTAGAACACCATGAAGACCATGCGACTCATGTAGTAGGCGGTCAGAACGGCCGTCACCAGGCCGATGGCCCAGAGCGCAGGACTCTTGTCGAACGCCGCGACGAGAATCTCGTCCTTCGACCAGAACCCGGCAAAGGGCGGGACGCCTGCGATCGCCAGCCAACCGATGATGAAGGTGGCTCCGGTGATCGGCATCAGCTTGCGCAGCCCGCCCATGAAGCGCATGTCCTGCTCGTGATCCATGCCGTGGATCACCGAGCCCGCACCCAGGAACAGCAATGCCTTGAAGAACGCGTGGGTCACCATATGGAAGATGGCGGCCACATAGGCGCCCGAGCCGACGGCGAGGAACATGAACCCCAGTTGCGAGACCGTGGAGTAGGCAAGGACCTTCTTGATGTCCCGCTGGGAAACCGCGCAGGTGGCCGCGAACAAGGCCGTGGCCGCGCCCACGATGGCGATCACCCAGGTTGCATCTTCCGCCATCGCCAGGATGGGGTTGACACGGACCATGAGATAGACGCCCGAGGTCACCATGGTCGCTGCATGGATGAGCGCTGAGACAGGCGTCGGGCCCTCCATGGCATCAGGCAGCCAGACGTAGAGCGGAAGCTGCGCCGACTTGCCCGCAGCGCCGACGAACAGCAGCAATGAGATCGCCACTGCCGTCGTCCGAGACAGTCCGGAGGCACCCTCGAGAATGCCCGCATCGCCGACATAGGCAACCGAGCCGAGCGTCGCGAAGGTGAGGAAGATCGCGACCATGAAGCCCCAGTCGCCGACACGATTGGTGATGAAGGCCTTCTTTCCCGCCACCGCCGCCGATTCGCGCTCGAACCAGAACGAGATCAGGAGATAGGAACATGCGCCGACGCCTTCCCAGCCCAGGAAGGTCAGAATCAGATTGTCGCCCAGCACCAGCATGAGCATCGAGAACGCGAAGAGATTGAGGTAGACGAAGAAGCGGGGAAAGCGACTGTCCCCGTGCATGTAGCCGATCGAGTAGAGGTGGATGAGCGTGCCGACGCCGGTGACGAACAACGCCATGGTGACCGACAGGGGGTCGACGAGAAAGCCTGCGTCAACGGTGAGGTCACCCGAGGGAATCCACGTGAAGAGATGGAAGACGAACTGTCGTTCGTGCTCGCTCCGCCCGATCAAGCCGACGAAGGTCGTGACGGCCGCAGCGAACGAGCCCGCCATCACCGAGGTTGCGAGCCACCCGGCCATCGGGTCGGCCAGGCGCCGACCGACCAGTGCAAGCGTGAGGAATCCGAGCAGTGGCAGGGCAGGGACCAACCACACAGCACTGAGCATGACCGCCCCTAACCCTTCAAGGCCGAGATGTCGTCGACATTGGCGCTCGGACGCCGGCGCAGGATGGACACCAGGATGCCCAGGCCCACCACGACCTCCGCGGCGGCAACCACGAGTACGAAGAACACCACCACCTGGCCCCCGATGTCATCGAGCATCCTGGAGAAGGTGACGAAGGTCAGGTTGACCGCGTTCAACATGAGCTCGATGCACATGAACATCACCAGTGGGTTGCGCCGTATCAACAGGCCGTAGGCGCCGATGGCGAACAGCGCTGCGCCCAGGAAGAGGTACCAGGAGTAGTCGACGCTCATCGGCCTGTGCCTGCCGGGGAGTTTTCCTGCTCGCCTGCGTCCCTTGCAGACCCCTGGGACCGATTGGCGAGCACCACGGCGCCCACCACGGCAATGACCAGCAGCACCGACGTGGCCTCGAACGCAAAGAGGTAGTCGGAGAACAACACACGGGCGAGTTGCACCAGGTTCCCGCCCTCTCCGTCGAGTGGACGCGTTCCCGAGGGCATTCCCAGGCTCACCTGCGCCGCGCGAATGGCGAGCGCTGTCAGCAGACCGACCGATCCCGCCGTGATCGCCCAGGCCGCGGTCCGTTGGCCGACCAGCGGCTCGACCCTCACATTCTCGGCCACGTCGACCCCGAGCAACATGATCACGAAGAGGAACAGCACCACGATCGCGCCGGCGTACACCACGACCTGCACCGCTGCGAGGAAGTGGGCCTCCTGCTGCACGAAGAGCACCGCGATCCCGAAAAGGGTCATCACCAACATGAGTGCGGCGTGCACGGGATTGCGCGAGAAGACAACCCCCATCGCCCCGATCAGGATGACGACAGCGGCCACCGCGAAGACGAAGTTGTCCATCAGTGCCCGCTCCCGTGACCGTGTCCCGCATCGTCAACAGGTCCGGCATCGTGACCATGTCCGGCATCGTGACCATGTCCGGCATCGTGACCATGTCCGGCATCGTGACCATGTCCTTCGTCGACGGCCGCGACGGCTTCCTCGCCCGCCTGACCGACCTCGGGCGCCCGAATGCCATAGCCGAGCTCCGCCGACCAACCGACGCGTCCCTCGTAGTCGGCGCGACCGCTCGAAGCCGTCGCCCGAACCCAAGCCGAGGTGTTGGCCTCATCGTCGTCGCTCCACAGCTCCCACGGCAAACGCTGGGGGCGTCCGTCATCGCCCACGAGCAACTCTCGCTTGGTGTAGATCGCGTCGGCACGGTTGGTGAACGAGAACTCGAACAGCTTCGACTCGGTGATCGCCTCGGTGGGGCACGCCTCGACGCACAGATCACAATGGATGCAGCGGAGGTAGTTGATCTCGTACACGAAGCCGTAACGCTCCCCCGGCGAGATGGGCGCGTCGGTCGGGTTGTCCGCTCCGCGCACGTAGATGCACCTTGCGGGGCACACCCCGGCACACAGCTCGCAGCCGATGCACTTCTCCATGCCGTCCTCGTGACGATTCAGCACGTGTCGGCCGTGCGCGCGCTCCGGCTTCGGACGCAGTTCCTCGGGGTAGGACGTGGTGACCCTTGGCTTGAACATCTCCTTGAAGGTGATACGGAAGCCCTCGAAGTAACCCATCAGCGCAGCACCTCCTCTGCACGCCGGCGTGTCCGCCCGGCGCGGGTTGCACCCACCAGGGCGAGAGCCCCCACCACGCACGAGGTCAGGGAGATGCCGATGACCAACGCCATGTTCCAGCCCTCGTCGTCTGCGATGCGGATCGCTCCGATGACCAGCAGCCAGGCCAACGACAGCGGAATGAGACGCTTCCATCCGAGATCCATCAACTGGTCGTAGCGGAATCGGGGCAACGTCGCGCGGAGCCAGACGAAGGTGAACAGGAAGATGAACAGCTTCCCCATGAACCAGATCGTCGGCCAGATGATCTCGGGGCCGAACAGGGTCGGGCCGTTCGGCCCGCCGAGGAACAAGGTGACGATGATCGCCGACATGGTGATCGTGTTCATGAACTCGGCCAGGTAGAACATGCCGAATCGCATGGAGGAGTACTCGGTGTGAAAGCCACCCACCAACTCCTGTTCGGCCTCGACGAGATCGAACGGTGGGCGATTCAGCTCGGCGGTCGCGGCGATGCAGAACACCAGGAACGGCACGACACCGGTGCGCCAGATGTTCCAGTCGGCGAATCCGCCCGACTGGGAGCTCACGATGTCGTGGGTGGACAGCGAACCCGTCAACAGGACCACCGCGACCACCGAGAGGCCAAGTGCGGCCTCGTAGCTCACCATCTGTGCCGATGCCCGCACCGAACCGAGGAGCGGATACTTCGAACCCGACGACCAACCGGCCAACATGACCCCGTAGACCGCAACCGACGACATGGCGAGAAGGAACAGCACGCCGATGGGGGGATCGGCCACCTGAAGGAACGTTCGGTGACCCGACACCTCGATCGTGCCGTTCTCGCCTGCACCGAAGAGACCTCCGATGGGAACGATGGTGAAGGTGAGAAAGGCCGGAGCAACCGTGAGGTAGGGGGCAAGGCGGAAGACCAGCCGATCGGCCTTGTTGGGCATCAGGTCTTCCTTGAAGATCAACTTGATGCCGTCGGCGAGGGTCTGGAGCAGGCCCCACTTCCCTGCACGGTTCGGACCGATCCGGTTCTGCATGTCCGCGATGAGCTTGCGCTCGAACCAGATCATGAAGATCACGCCGACCATGACGAAGGTGAAACCGACCAGGACCTTCAGGACCACCAACACGACGACGTCGAAGTCGACGCCACCGATGAATATCGGGTCACCACCCTGGAGCGGGTCACCCATCAGCCCGACACCTCCCGATCACCACCGGCGACCGTCTCGACCCGGACCTCCGTCACGGGCAGTGACGAATCGATCAAGTCGGCGGCTCCGCTACCGGATTGATTGAACGCCAGCAGGACCGTCCCCCGAGCCACAGCCGTATCAGCTTCCACCGGGGCAACGACAGCTCCCCTGCTCGATGCCACGCGTACCTGATCGTTGGATGCGACCCCGAGACGGTCGAGATCGGCGGGGTTTGCCCTGACAACCCCGCCGGGGGCAAGAGAGGCCAGGGAGGGCGACTGCTGCACAAGGGTCCCGTTGTCGTAGAGCTTGCGTGTCGACACCAGGCGAAGCGAGTAGCCATCCACCGGAAGCGTCGCCGTCGCCGTGACGTCCATCGTGGTCTCCACGGTGGAGGAACGTCCCGCGACGACGATGCCCTCGAGGCCTTCCGAGGACGCGAGCCGTTGCGCCGTCAGGCCCGAGTGAGCAGGAGCCAGGCGCTCGATCTCGTCCCAGATCGCCTCCACGGTCTCAAAGCCGAGATCGCCACCCAGTCGCTCGGCAAGATCGGCGGCAATCATCCAATCGGGCCGAGATGTGCCGGGCGGGGTGACCTTCTGGTGGAGACGGCTGACGCGCCCTTCGATGTTGGTGGTCGTGCCGGCCTTCTCCGCGTAAGAGGCGGCGGGCAGGACGACGTCGGCCTGGCGCACCGAATCCGTCGCAAAGCAGTCGACCGCAATGACGAAACCCGCGCCCGCCACCCCTCTGCGGGCAAGGTCGCGATCCGGAAAGTCGGCCAGGGGGTCCGCTCCCACGAGGATCAGTGCCTGAATGCGTCCCTCAGCGGCCGCTGCCAACACGCCGGCGGTGTCGAGGCCGACCGAGCCGGGCAGCTCTCCCCATGCCTCGGTGAAGGCCTCGCGTCCCTCCTCGAGCGAGACGCGCCCCGGCAGCATGCCGGGGGTGAGGCCCATGTCGAGCGCTCCGTGGATGTTGGCGCGGCGGAGGGCGGAGAGGACTCGCATCCCGGGCACCTGGCTGCGAAGGCGAAGTGCTGCCTGCACGACGGAATCGGCGCGCTCGGCGACCGACGGACGACCCAGCACGCACACGACGTTGCCGACCTCGAGCAGGGCGCGGGCACGACCGAGATCTGCCTGGACATCGACGTCTCCGGCGTGTTCGAACAACTCCTGGACCAGCACCGCAGCCTCACCCGGGCGATAGCGCAACGACACGGCTGCGTAGCGCGTCATGCTCGTCTGCGAGGCGCTGATCTCGATCACCTTCAGCCCGTGGTTGACCACCGCATCGCGCAGGCGCAGGTAGAGGACCGGGAGCTCTTCCTTCAGGTCGGGGCCGAGCAGGACCACCGTCCCGGCCTCGCAGGTCTCGTCGATCGTCGCCCGCGGGAGGCCGAGGACGAGGTCGCTCGGCAGACCGTCACCCATCTGCGCGTCCACCGAGTCCGTGCCGAGCACGCTGCGGGCGAGTTTCGACCAGGCGTAGGCCTCCTCGTTGGTGAGACGGGCGCCGCCCACCACCGCGATCGAGGACGAGCCGTGGCGTTCCTTCGCTCCCGCAAGGGCGTTCGCCGCCTTCGTGAGGGCATCGGACCAGGACACCTCGACGAGGTCGTCGCCCTCTCGCACCAGCGGACGAGCCAAGCGGTTGTCGCTGTTGACCGCCTCGAAGTCGAACCGACCCTTGTCGCACAACCAGCCCCAGTTGACGGCGTCGACGTCCACACCCAGATAGCGAACCAGCTCGTTCGACGACGATTCGACCGCGACGCGACAACCGACCGAGCACGAGGTGCAGGTGGACTCGACCTGGTCGAGATCCCAGGGTCGGGCCTTGAAGCGATAGGGGGTCGCGGTCAACGCCCCGACGGGACAGATCTGAACCGTGTTCCCGCTGAAGTACGAGGCGAAAGGATGGTCGGGGAAGGTGTTGACCTCTGTTTCGTTCCCTCGGTTCACGAAGGAGATCAGCGGGTCGCCGGCGACGGTCTTGGCAAAGCGGGTGCAACGATCGCAGAGGATGCAGCGTTCCCGATCGAGCTGCACCACATCGCTGATGGCGATGGGCTTCTCGTGGTGACGCTTCTCCTCGACGAAACGGCTCTCTCCCGGACCGAAGGCGACGGTCTGGTCCTGCAGTGGGCACTCGCCACCCTTGTCGCACACCGGGCAGTCAAGGGGATGGTTCACCAACAGGAACTCGAGGACGCCGTCCTGGGCCTTCCTGGTCACCGGTGACTCGGTCTCGACGACCATGCCCTCGGAGACGGGGATCATGCACGAGGGCAGCAGCGCAGGACCCCGACCGGTGTCGATCTCGACGATGCACATCCGACACATGCCCACCGGCTGCATGCGGGGATGGTGACAGAAGCGTGGGATGTAGACCCCGGCCCGCTCGGCGGCGTTGATGACCAGCTCGCCGGGCTGCGCATCGATCACCCGGCCGTTCAACGTGACCGCAACACCGGTCACGGCCTCGGCCCCGTTCTCGGCGATGTCAGTCATGGGTGCACCTGCCCTGGTCGATGTGGGCGACGTAGTCGTCACGAAATCGCCTGATCGACGAAGCTACAGGAGAGACGGCCGAGGGCCCGAGCGGACAGATCGTGGTCTGCTTCGGTGGCCAGGCGATGCCCGGGCTCAGGTTGTCGCTCACATCGAGCAGGAGATCGAGATCGTCGCCACGACCGGTCCCCTCCTCGATGCGGTGCATGATCTTCTCCAGCCAATTCGTGCCTTCTCGACACGGCGTGCACTTGCCGCACGATTCATGCGCGAAGAAACGGACCACCCGCAGCGCCGCTCGCACGGGGCAGGTGGTCTCGTCCATCACGACCACCGCCCCCGAGCCGAGCATCGAACCGGCCTTGTCGACGGTGGCCTTGCTCAGCGGAAGGTCGAGGTGCTCCTCGTAGAACCAGGGGGCCGACGCACCACCGGGGATGAACGCCTTCAAGCCTCGGCCGTTGCGGATGCCGCCGCCGTAGACCGGCGCCTCGATCAGGTCGCGGAAGGTGGTCTTTCCCATCTCGACCTCGTACACGCCCGGGCGGCGCACATGACCCGACAGGGCGAAGATGCGCGTGCCCGCCGACTCCTCGGTGCCCAACGCCGCAAACGCGGCGCCGCCGTTGTTGACGATCCAGGGCACGTTCGAGAGGGTCTCGACGTTGTTGACGATGGTGGGCTGCATGTAGAGACCCTTCACCGCAGGGAAGAACGGAGGCTTGAGCCGTGGCATGCCGCGGTTGCCCTCGAGGCTCTCGATCAGCGCTGTCTCCTCGCCCACGATGTAGGCGCCCGCACCCCAGTGCAGCACCACGTCGAGCGACCATCCCGAACCCATGATGTCGCGCCCGATGTACCCGGCCGCATAAGCCTCGTTCAGCGCTGCAGCAACACGCTCGTGGGCGAAGGGCATCTCGCCGCGTATGTAGATGAAGGCCTGGTTCGCCGCGATCGCATAGGAGGCGATGAGCACGCCCTCGATGAGCTGATGGGGGTCACGCTCGAGCAGGAGACGATCCTTGTAGGTGCCCGGCTCGCTCTCGTCGCCGTTGACCACCAGGTAGCGAGGCGACACATCCGCGGGCAGGAAGCCCCACTTGGTCCCCGCCGGAAAGCCGGCCCCCCCGCGACCCTGGATGTTCGCCGCCTTGACCTCGGCGAGAACGGCCTCGGGCGCCGAACCGAGCGCCTTGCGCAGGGCGGTGTAGCCACCGGACGACTGGTAGCCGGCCAAGGTGTGGGCGTCTTCCTGATCAAAGCGAGCGGTGATGAGCCTGGGTGCATCGGTGACCGCCATCAGCTGCGCTCCTCGGGAAGGCCTTCGCCGCCTCGTCCATCCCAGCGTTGCGGATCGATCTGCTGACGGACACGGGTGAGCGTGCCGTGTGGAGGGACCTCGTCGCTGCGCCCACCGGCCCGGAGGTCGGCGAACAGTGCATCGGCCTCTTCGTTGGTGATCCGATGGAAGTACCGGTAGTTCACCTGCAGGCAAGGGGCCTCGGTGCAGGCCGCGATGCACTCGACCTCGTTGAGCGTGAAGAGCCCGTCGGCGGTTGTGGCCCCCGGCGTGAGACCGAGTGACTTCTCGCAGTGCTCCAACAACTCATCACCGCCGACCAGCATGCATGCGATGCTCGTGCACACGTTGACCAGGTACCGTCCGACGGGCTCACGCTTGAACATCTCGTAGAAGCTGCACGTGCCCAACACCTCGGAAGGGGTGAGATCGAGCAGCTCGGCGATGTGCACCATCGCCTCGTCGCTGACCCAACCGTCCTGCTCCTGCGCAAGGTGCAGCAGCGGTATGAGCGCGGACTTCGTCCGTGGGTACCGACCGATGATCTCGTGTGCCAGGGTCACGTTGCCCGCGTTCAAACGGCCCATCAGCGATCAACCTCGCCCATGATCGGGTCGACCGACGAGATGATCGCGACGGCGTCGGCGACCATGCCCCCCTGCAACATGTGCGGCAACGTTTGCAGGTTCACGAACGACGGACCTCGGATGTGCATGCGGTACGGACGGGCGCTCCCGTCGGCCACCAGGTAACAGCCCAGCTCGCCACGGGGAGACTCGACCGCAACGTACACCTCTCCCTCGGGCACCTTGAACCCCTCGGTGAAGAGCTTGAAGTGATGGATCAACGCCTCCATCGACTCGTCGATGCGGGCTCGGGGCGGGGGGGTGACCTTCGGGTCCTGCACCCGGTAGTCGCCCTTCGGCATCATGTCGAGCACCTGATGGATGATTCGTATCGACTCACGGATCTCGTTGAGGCGTATGGCATAGCGATCGAAGACGTCACCGGTGGTGCCCACCACGATGTCGAACTCCACCTGGTCGTAGGCGAGGTAGGGCATGGTGCGGCGAAGATCCCAGGCGAGACCCGTCGAACGCAGGATGGGACCGGTCGCTCCGAGCGCAATGGCCTCGGCCGGCGTCATGACGCCCAGTCCCTGCGTCCGATCGCGCCAGATCGGCTGACCGGTCATCAGGACGTCGTACTCGGCCAGACGCGGGGGAAGATCATCGAGGATCGTGAGGACGTCCTCGCGCCACCCGTCGGGCAGATCGGCAGCCACGCCGCCGGGACGGATGTAGTTGTTGTTCATCCGCAGGCCGGTGACCTTCTCGAAGAAGGCGAGCAGCGACTCGCGCTCGCGCCAGCCGTAGATCATCATGGACACCGCGCCGAGATCCATGCCGTTGGTGGCCATGAACAGGCAGTGCGAGGAGATGCGATTGAGCTCGCACATGAGCATGCGGATCCACGTGGCCCTTGGCGGCACCTCCACATCCAGGAGCGCCTCGGTTGCCATCGAGAACACGAGCTCGTTGAAGAAGGGGCTCGCGTAGTCCATGCGGGTGACGTTGGTGCCCCCCTGCAGGTAGGTGAGCTGCTCGCCTGTCTTCTCCATGCCGGTGTGCAGGTAGCCGATCACCGGCTTGCTCCGAAGGACGGTCTCGCCCTCCAGCTCCAGCATGAGGCGAAGCACCCCATGGGTGCTGGGGTGCTGGGGACCCATGTTGATGATCATGGTCTCGTCCTCGGACACCTGACCGGCCAACTCGCTCACCGACGCCTCGGACATGCGGAGAACCGCGCCTGACTCACGCAACAACTCGGCCGCGGCAACCGCCTCACGCGGGCCGAGCTCCTGGGTGCCCTCGGAGGTGTCGGCAGCGCCCCCATGATCCTGGGATACCGTCGTCATCGACCGGTCCGTCTCATCGAGGGCCCGGGGCAGCCTTGAACTGCACGGGAATGCGACCCATGTCGTAGTCCTTGCGCAAGGGATGGCCTTCCCAGTCCTCCGGCATCAGGATGCGGGTGAGGTCCGGGTGACCCTCGAAGGCGATGCCGAACATGTCGAACACCTCGCGCTCCATGGCCTCGGTGCCGGGATGGAGATCGAACAGGGAGGGAACCGCCGAATCGTCGCCGGACACCTGGACGCGCAGACGAACGCGCTGCCTGGCGGCGATCGACAGGAGGTTCACCACGATCTCGAACCGTGCAGGCACGACGTCACCGGCAATCGAACGTTGCCGGTGGGTGAGAAAGTCCACGGCCGTGAGGTCCACGCACATCGTGAAACCCTCGTCGAAAAGAGCCTGAACAACCTCTTGATAGCGCTCGAGCGGCACATGGAGGACGACTTGGCCGTTCGAGGACGTGACGGGCACCCCGTGACGGGTCTCCGGGAGATCGCTCATGATGCGGAGGTCTCCAACCGGACCCCGGCGCCTGCCCCCGACGCAGCCCTGCGTCGGCCGATCTCGCCTTCGCCGATCAGGCCGTGCAAGGTGACGATGGAGTGCATCAGCGTCTGGGGTCCCGGAGGGCAGCCCGGCGCATACACGTCGACGGGAACGATCTGGTCAACGCCCTGCACGATGGCGTAGTTGTTGAACATGCCACCACTCGACGCACAGACGCCCATGGAGATGACCCACTTGGGTTCCATCATCTGGTCGTAGATCTGCCGAAGCACCGGCGCCATCTTCTGGCTCACCCGGCCCGCGACGATCATGAGGTCAGCCTGGCGTGGCGATGCCCGGAAGACCTCCATGCCGAAGCGCGCCAGGTCGTTGTGAGCGGCTCCCGAGGCCATCATCTCGATGGCACAACACGCAAGGCCGAAGGTTGCCGGCCACACGCTGTTGCGCCGTGCCCAACTCACGACCTCATCCAGCCTTGCGGTGAGGAAGTTGTCCTGAAAGCCGCCCAGGCCCTGGCTCGCGGTGGTCATGGAGCGCCGACCTCCGAGGGCACGCTCGGACGACCTTCGAGGCCGACTCGACGGATCGAGCTCTCGCTGGTGCGAAGCGCCGGGATTCGGGCAACCTTCTTGACCGTGCCCCAATCGAGAGCGCCCTTGCTGAGAAGGTACAGGAAGGACACCAGCACCGCGACCGAGAACATCAGCATCTCGATCAGGCCGTAGGCGCCCAACTCACGGTGGTGCACCGCCCATGGGTAGAGGAAGATGATCTCGATGTCGAAGATGATGAAGATCATCGCGACCAGGAAGAACCGGACGGGAAAGCGCTGCGGGGCCTCGCGACCGGGAACGATGCCGCACTCGTAGGGATCCTGCTTGGCAACGGTGGGCCGGCTCGGCGCGACGAACTTGGTCGTGACGAGGCTGCCGAGCACGAAGACCACCGCCAGCACCAGCATGACGACGAGTGGCAGGTAGCTATCCACGAGCCTCGGCGAGTGCCTTGTCGCGACGATGCAACGCGTTGCAGGCCACCGCGAAGATCACGCCCGAGGTCAGGGCGATCACTGCCGGAGGAAGGCGCAACGACCCAAGGTCACGCTCCATGACCACCGAAAGGATGGGGGCAGATGGATCGGGCTCGGGCTTGGGGGGAACCTCGCCGAAGGTGATGCACTTGGTGCCCGCTTCGCACACCTCGCCCGCCTTGAGCGTCACGACGGGGATCACCTTTCGCACCTGGACGATGGCGTAGTGCGGGGGATGGGGTAGTGGCACCATATCGATGCGGTTGATGAAGCTGTCCGGATCCTTGCCGCCCTTGTCGTAGGCACTGAGCACCAACAGGTCGGTTGCCCTCTCGAAACGCTTCAGCGGGCCGTCCGCCTCGATCAAGGCCTCGATCGCGGTCGTTTCCGCCTCGCCACGCTTCGTGTTGCCGGGTGGCAATGCCGTCCACTTCGTGAGGTCATGTGCCGCGTCGAGAGCTGCGGCCGACAGATCGCTCAGCGACCTGCCCTCGACCACCTCGTGAACCTCCCAGTGCGATGCCGTGCCCTTCATGCCGATGCCGTAGATCATCCAGATCATGCCCATGATCATCATCCAGCCCGAGAGCGCTGCAGCGGCGATGAGGAACCCCACGCGCGAGCCGGTATTGGTGGCAACCAACAGATACGTGGAACCGTAGAGCACGCCGGCACCCACCACCACGACGAGGATTCCGCGAATCGTGAAATCCCACGTGACCGTGAGCGCGAGAACGGTGGAGAGCATCACTGGTCCTTCCCGGCGGTCTTGGCAGCCGCAAGATCACGCTCGTAATCGACGATCGCCTCGATCTGCTCACTGGTCAAGATGTTCGTGAAGTACGGCATCTTGCCGGTGCTCTGACCACCGAAGCCATAACGGGCGCCCGCCTTGATGCCCCCGGTCGCCGGGTCACCGGCCACAAACGCGACGTGCTCGTCACGTTCGGGGAACTGCGTGAGCACATTGCCCAGGGCGGGCCCGAAGAATCCGCTCCCCGGTGCCTTGGCCTCGCCGTAGGAGAAACCGGCGGTATGGCACCGCGCGCAGTTCGAGTTGAACAGCACCGACCCCATCGAGGGGTTCGCCTCACCCGCAGCCTGCAGCGTTGCCATCTCCAGGTCGGCACGCTCCTTGGACTGGGTCCGCGCCTCCTCGGGAGTCAACGCGATCTTGTGGAGATAAGAAACGAGATTGTCCAACTGCTGATCGGTCATCGGACCGCCGCCGGCCGTGCCCCATGCCGGCATGGGCGAGAACGGTCGCCCATAGGTCAACACGTAGAGAATCTGCTCATCGGTCATGCGCAGGGTCACGTCGTTGAGCGAGGGGGCCTTCCATTGCACCTGGCGAAGCTTGCCGGTCTCCGGGTCGGTGAACGTGAAGGGAACCTCGCCCCCGAGGCCTTCGAGGCCGCCATGGCACCCGGCGCAGTTGAAGCCACCATTTGCCGTGAGATCGAAGAGCTGCTCGCCTCGATGGGCAAAGGTCTCGTCGAAGTTGACGATCGCTCCCTCCTGGCGACCGGGCTCGGCAAGCCAGTAGAGGGGTAGCCCGACACCGATGATGAGCAGCGCGGCAAGCCCGGTGAGCTGGAAGCGCTCGAGGCGCGACGTCTCGAGGCTGTCGTCGTCGAAATAGGGCTTGCGATTGGGGGCGAGCTCGATCTCGGCGCCGATCTCGGGCCGGCCTCGACGACCGTTGACGAGCGCATAGGTCAACCAGGCAGCGGTCATCAGGACGACCAGGACCATGGCAACGGTTTGCTGCGTGGTCGTTGCGATGAACATCAGTGGCCACCTTCTGCGCAGTGAGGACCCTCTGCCTCTTGGCCGGTCGTGTTGGTGCCGATCGGCACCCCGCCGACGACCAAGCCGGTGTCGACGGTGACCAGACCGTTCTCGACGGTGACCGCGAACGTGTCGAGCCCACGTGGCGCAGGGCCACCCTTCTTCTCGCCCACCCGGTTGTACTGCGACCCGTGGCATGGGCACTCGAACCACTGCGAGGTGTCACACCACGGCACGCGGCAACCCAGGTGCACGCACTTCTGGTACAGGGCGATGACGCCGTTGCTCATACCCGGAAGAACGGCGGACGAGTAGACGCTCTCGGCCTTCTTGATGGAGGCGGTGGGATACGGGTTCAGGTAGAACCGACCCTCGGGCACGTAGAACGGCTTTCGCGTGTCACGGATGGCGCCGAGGATGTCCTCGAGCTTGCCGACACGGATCTTGCCACCGAAGCCCTTCCCCGCCGCCGGCCAGAGGAAGGCGAGCACCGAGGCGCCGAAGCCCGACAGGCCGAGGCCCATCGTGAGGATCATGGAGACGTTGAGGAAGTGCCGACGGGTGACGCCGAAGCTCTCGGCATCGGGCGGCACGAACACGGCGACAGGAGCCGGCTCGGGCTTCGCCAGCTCGAAGCTGGGCCCGCCGTGGCCGGCAAGGCGCTCGAATTGAGCACCCTTCAAGGGCTCGCCGCCCGAGAAAGGCGCTCGAACCGCGGTCGCGCTTGACCGTCTCACGGCTCAGTGCACTGCGGGTGTCGGCTCGCCTGGTCGTCGTGAACAGGACCAGTGCCGCCAGGGCGACCAGTGCCGAGATCGAAAGGACCAGAACGCTCGATGCCTCCATCTGTCGCTCCTACAGCTCGAAGAAGATGCCGTCGTTCCAGGGAAAGACGAAGTTGAAGCCCGGTCCACGAAAGAACGAGCCGATGATGACCAGGGTCCCCCAGAACATGAGGAAGATCGTGAACAGCGCGATGGAGAACTTCCGATCCTCCGGCTTGTTGCTCGGGTTGCGATCGGTGTACGGCGCGAGGATCAGGGCGAACAGGCCCATGCCGGGAATCGTCACCCCGGCGACCATGGGGTGGAACATCGTGAGGAGCTCCTGAAGGCCGAGGAAGTACCAGGGGGCCTTCGAGGGGTTCGGGGTCAGGTTGTAGTTGGCCAGGATCAGGAGTGGGGCATTGACGAATGCCGAGAAGATCAACAGGAACGCGGTGACCGCCAGGGCGGCGACGAACTCGGCGATGAGCAGATGGGGCCAGGTGTGCACCTTGTCGGTGGGGGTGGCCTTGACATCCTGGATGGAGCCGGCCTTGACCACCGTCAGCAATCGCTGCGTGTGACCCTCGGGGCCGGCGGGAAGAGGAGGGGGCAGGACCGGGGCGGCCACCGCGCCGGCAGTCGGACGCTCCTGGGTCGCGACCGAACCGGCCGGTGCGGACTGCTCGCCTGATGACCCTGCCTCGTCGTCGCCGGAGGCCTTGGCGGCGGCCTTGGCCCGCGCCGCTTCTGCTCGCAATCGGAGGTGTTCGGGAAGCTCAGCCATAAGGTCTCGTTTCTACTCGCTGGACGGCAAGGGCCTAGAGGGGCCCGGAGATGCCGCCGTCCTTGCGGACACGCCAGAAGTGGATGGCCATGAAGATCACGATGACGAACGGGAACATCAGGACGTGCAGCACGTACCACCGCAACAAGGTGTCGGAACCGATCTCCTTGCCACCGAGGAGCACGTAGCGCACCTGGTCGCCGAAGACCGGCGTGTAGCCCATCATGTTGGTACCAACGGTCACGGCCCACAGGGCGAGCTGGTCCCACGGCAACAGATAGCCGGTGAAGGACAGGAGAAGGGTGAGGTTCAACAAGATGATGCCGATGACCCAGTTGAACTCGCGGGGTGGCTTGTAGGCGCCGTGGTAGAACACGCGTGCCATGTGCAGGAACACGGCGATGACCATGAGATGCGCTGCCCACCGGTGCATGTTGCGCACCAGTAGGCCGAAGGCCACTGCTGTCTGCAGGGTGTAGATGTCGTTCCACGCTGCAGCAGCGGTGGGTCGATAGAAGAACATCAGGAAGATGCCCGTGACCGTCAACAGGATGAACAGGAAGAAGCTGAGTCCCCCCAGGCAGAGCGTGTAGCTGACCTTGACGGCGTGACGCTTCACCTTGACCGGGTGCAGGTGGTAGAGCACCGAGTTCATGATCACGTACGAACGGTTCCTGGGGCTGTCGGTGTAGCCCTTGCGGAAGATCGAGCCGGGTCGGAAGATCGAGCTCCATGCCTGGGAGCCCTGAACGGTCTCAACCAGCTTGGCCATCGCTCCGGCCATGCCGGGTTTGTTCTCAAGAGTCTTCGCCATGGGTCCTTCCAGATTCTCTGTTACGCGGCTATCGGTCTACTAGAACCGCATGCCGTAGGCGTAACCGTGGCTGCTGTCGCGTTGGTGCTGGTCGCCGTCGCGGGCAGACACACCGGCCTTGCCCATGATGATGACCCCGGTCGGGCATCGATCGACGCAGAGGCTGCAGCGGGTGCAGACATCTTCGTCAACCACGAAGATGACATGGTCGTCCGGATCCAGGCCAGGTTCGCTCGTGTTGGTCGCTTCGCTGATGGCATCGGTGGAGAGCATGTGGATGCACTTCCACGGACAGATGTCGACGCAGCCCTCGCACATGATGCACTCGGCCTGGTCGATGTGGAGGAACTGCTTGGGCTTGACCGAACCGGCAAGCGCGGCCGTATCGATCTCCTGGAGCACATACTCTCCGGGAAACGATGGCATCGGTGGATTTGCATCCGTCTTTGCCATGCGAATCAGGCCTTCTTCAGCAGCGGACGGCCGTAGGCGGACAATGCTTCCTTGGGCTTGGACTGACCACGCTTCTGCCACAGCACCCATGCCGTGCCGTGAGCGCCGAGAAAGATGCCGTACAGGCCGGACACGGCCACGTCCCGGACGACGCGCCAGGTGAGCGTGAACGGGAGCTTGTCGAAGATCTCGCCCGGGCCGAGCAGGATCTTGTCGGGCCGCCAACCCAGCTCGCTGTCGGCCCAGGTGAGGAATTGGTGGGGAACGACGCCGTAGACCCAGAAGATCACGAAGAAGGTGAACATGGCGGCAACCATGGCCTCGCCCCAGGTGAGTGGCGTACCCGGCTTGCGCTTGACGCCCACGGCGACGATGACAGCGGCACAGACGAAGGTCACGGCCAGAGACGCCAGGAATGCAACCATGCTGTGAATCCTCCTCCTGGATGACGCTCGTGAAACTTCTCACATTGTAGGTGGGCAGCTCGGCTCCCTACGGATCTAGGTCTATCACGAGGCTCCGCCGGCCGACACATCGGAGCCGGCAAGGTATCCGTCAGGGTCGACTTGGCCCCTCGGTGGTTTCGGAACCTAAGGTAAGCGGGCAAAAGACGCGAGCAGGGACCAGGTCGGGAGGCCAGTTATGAGCGAGATTCCGGAGCACCTCCTTCGCCGTTCGAAGGAACGGCGGGCCGCCCTCGGTCAAGGTGGCGAGGGCGGCGACGCCCCGACCGGCTCGCCGTCCGAAGGTGGGGACACGCCCGCGGGCGCAGCGGCGCCCGTTGCGGCAGCCTCCTCGGCGCCCGCCACCGCGCCATCCGGCCCCGCCGAGGTTGCCCAGGCCGCTCCCCGTCCCCCCTGGGTCGAGGCTTCGCTGCGCCGGCCACGCATCCCGCGCTGGGCCCTGCCGGTGCTCGTGATGCTGCCGGTGTGGGGCTACGTCTACATCGGCGCGCTGAAGCCGGCGGACAACGCCGTGGCGCTCGAGCCCGAGCTCGCACTGGGCCAACAGATCTACGGCACCAAGTGCGCGAGCTGTCACGGCGCCACCGGCCAGGGTGGAGTCGGACGACCGCTGGAGGGTGGCGAGGTGCTGCTCACCTTTCCGGACGCCCAACAGCACATCGATTGGGTCGTCGGCGGCTCGACGCCGAAGGGCTCGCCCTACGGCGACCCGAACAGGCCCGGTGGACAGCGGCTGTCGCAAAGCTTCGGTGTCATGCCGGCCTTCGGTTCGTCGCTGTCGGCCGAGGAGATCAACGCCGTCGTCCGCTACGAGCGGGAGATCCTCAGCGGCGAAGCGGGCACGGGGGCAACCGCCGGCGCGCCGGCGAGTGGCGGTCACTGACCGGTAGGCCGGTCACTCCGGCGCCCGACCACGGCGGGCGCCGCCTTGCCCGGTAGCGTTGAGGGATGATGCGTCGAGGCACACACCGGTGACCGGCGGGAACCACGACGTGCTGGTCGTCGGCGGCGGCCCCGCAGGCGCGACGACCGCTTATTGGTTGGCCAAGGCCGGTCACAACGTCCTGATGGTCGAGAAGAAGAGCTTCCCGCGGGAGAAGACCTGCGGTGACGGCCTGACCCCACGAGCGGTCAAGCAGCTCGTCGACATGGGCCTCGAGCACGAGCTCGCGCCCTACCACCGGTTCGATGGCCTGCGCACGGTTGCGCACGGCCGAACGATCGAGATGCGCTGGCCCGACCATCCCATCTATCCCTCGCACGGTTACGTCGTCCGCCGTCGGGATCTCGATCAGTTCGTCGCGGAGCACGCCGTGAAGGCCGGGGCCACGTTGTGGCAGGCGAGCGAGGCGGTTGCGCCCATCATCGAGCAGGGCAAGGTCGTGGGCGCCACGGTCAGTCGCAAGGATCTCGGCGTCACCGAGGAGGTTCACGCCGACTACGTCGTGGTCGCGGACGGATCGAACTCGAGGTTCGGTCGAGCGATCGGCACATCGCGCAACAAGACCTATCCGCAGGGCATGGCCATCCGCGGCTACTACGAGAGCCCTCTGCACGACGACCCCTGGATCGAGTCGGCACTGGATGTGCGGGACCGAAACGGCAACGCGCTCCCCGGTTACGGCTGGATCTTCCCGTTGGGTGACGGCACGATCAACGTCGGCATCGGTCTGCTCTCGACCTTTCGGGACTGGAAGTCGGTCAACACCTCGCACCTCATGGAGGAGTTCGCCGCCACCGCTCCTGCCTACTGGGGCATCTCGCCGGAGACCAAGGTGTCGGAACCGACCGGGGGCCGCCTTCCCATGGGAGGCTCGGTGGGGCCCAAGGCGGGGCCTCGCCACCTGGTGGTCGGCGATGCGGCCGGGTCGGTCAACCCCTTCAACGGCGAGGGGATCGACTATGCCTACGAAACCGGGCGTCTGGCCGCCGACATCCTCGACGAGGCCATTCGGACCCACAACCCGCTCGCCCTGCAGCGCTACCCCCGTGCGCTCGAGGAGGAGTACGGCCTCTACTTCAAGGTGGCACGACTTTTCGTGAAGCTCATCGGTCACCCTGCGCTCATGCGGGAGATGACCCGCGTGGGCATGCACTCGACGCCGCTCATGGAGTGGCTGTTGCGGATCATGGCCAACCTGTTGCGTCCCGATGAGTTGGGTCCTGCCGAGGTGGCCTACAAGATGGCCGCTGCCATCGTGCGCCGTGTGCCGGACCGGGCGATCAAGGCCTGAACCGGAGAAGGACAAGC